>JAUMYL010000006.1 GCA_030528675.1 Peptostreptococcaceae bacterium | reverse complement strand
TGCTCCTCCGCTACCACCGCCGCCGGTGACGCCGCCGCCGAATCCGACAGAACATCCGGTATCACCGCCGCGGGTGACGCCGCTGACAGATCCGAACGATCCTCCGGTAACGCCGGGACCGGGTGCAGGACCTTCTCCGGACAGACCGGAGAGAGATGTGGAAGATCCTCCGAGATATCCGAGCCTGCCATTTACTCCGCCGATCAATGATGTGCCGAATGTAAATCCGCCGATTGATGTGCCGTTCAGACCGAATGTAATCACCAATACGGATAATCTGCCTCCGGTAGAAAATCCGGTACTCACGATCATCAATGAGGAAAATGTACCTCTCGGAAACGCGGTGGTAGATCCTGCGAATCAGGTCTATACCTTTATTGATGAAGAGAAGACGCCGCTTGGAGTCGCTCAGATTCATAAAGACAACACGCTTGAAGTGCTGAATGAACAGGTTGCAAAAGGCGTGCCGCTTCCGAAGACCGGAAGAGCCGACAAGAGTAAGGTATTCTATCTTGGAGGACTGGCAGTGATTCTTCTGGGAGTCGTGGTTGGAAGAAAGAAAAGAGAAAAGAAATAAAATCATAAGTGATTAAAAAGAAAGAAGAATGACCGATATGTATTGAAAAAAGCCGCCGGAGATAAACTTCGGCGGCTTTTTATTTAGAGAAAGCGATTGAGTCAGGACGATACAGGCAACGACAGGAACGGTAAAATGCAAGGGAGATATACCAAGGAAAGACCTGTAGTAAAAAAAACCGAAACTGAAATGTATGCAAAGGGACATTTTGCGGTCTGTCAGCCGCCCTCTATCTTTGCAGATACCGTTACCTCTTTGAGATGACAGGAGAAGAGAGCCTCATCAGTTGGAATCCTCTTCCCGCTTTCTCTGCAGTCTTCTGATCTCGGCGGCGATGAAAGAGATCGCGACAGCGGAGGAGAAGAAATCGGAGAGCGCATTGCCGAGATAGATGCCGAGGACGCCGAGTTTCGGTGCGAGGAGCAGAGTGCAGGGAATCATGATTACTCCGTAGCGCAGCAGAGAGAGGAAGGTCGAGATTTTCGGCCGTCCGACAGCCTGAAAATACTGTGAAGAGATCGTCTGAAGTCCCACGAGGGGGAGCATGATCAGATAGAGTTTCATTCCTTTTGCAGTGCTATCCCGAAGAGCCGGATCGCGAGTGAAGGGAAAGACGAGAGATGATGGAATGAATTTTACAGCTAAAAAAAGTACGAGGGAGAGCAGGAAAGCATAGGTGAGTGAGAGGCGGAGCGTTTCCAAAACTCTGTCATAGCGTTCGAGATCGATGTTATATCCGCAGATCGGCTGACTGCCCTGCACGAGTCCGTAGAGGATCATATTGTAAAAGGAGAAGATGCTCAGAATGATCGTGATGGAAGCGACATCGAGATCCGTGCCGTAACGGACAAAGCTGCGGTTGATGAAGAGGTTGAAAACTGTCGCAAGTATCTGCATGAAAAACGAGGGTGAGCCCTGCCGGAGTATCAAAAGCAGGAGAGGAGCCTCGTTTTTTATTTTTTTGAATTTGAGATGGATCATCAGCGAAGGCTCTTTGATGAAATAAGAAGTGATATAGAGCGTCAGCACGGTCTGAGAAAGGACGGTCGCAATCGTTGCGCCTGCGATCCCCCATCGGAAGACAAAGATGAACAGCGGATCGAGAAAAATATTGAGTATCGAGGAAAAGAAAATCGCGCGCATCGTCACATCCGCTTTGCCGATGCTTCGCAGCGAATTGTTTAGGCAGTAGCCCGGTATGCCGATGATCCCGCCGGTAATGATGATGATCAGATAGGGCTTCGCATAGGGGAGGACGGCCTCCGAGACGGAGAGCGCCCGGAACAGAGGCTTTGAAAACAACAGAACCGCTGCGGAAAAGACCGTCATAGACAGCAGAATATATTTGAAGGAGAGAAAGAGGATATCTTCCGCTTCTTCCTTTTGTCCTTCGCCGAGGCGAATCGAGATCAGGGTGGAAGAGCCGACGCCCACCAAAAAGACGACCGCCATCTGCAGGATCTGGACAGGCATCGTAATGCCTACCGCAGTCAGAGCGAGAGGGTCGATATGTCCGACGAAAATACGGTCGGCGATATTGAAGACTGCTGCACTGAGCATCCCTAAGATCGCAGGAATCGTCAGACTCAAAAGCAGCCGATGTATATTTTCCGTAGCCAGGCGTTCGTTCATGAAAAATCTCCGTTCAAAAATTTTGGAAATGGTTCTGCCTTCCTGTTCCTTCCTGAAATGCTGAAACTTCAAAAGGTGATCCGGAATGGACAGGAAAGCCTCGTTAGTCCTTCATTTTGGAGCCGATCATCAAGCCGTCAAAACTACGCGTCTAATCTCGCTGTGCTCAGATACAGATTCCTGTCAACTTTTTGAGATTTCTTGAATCAGCTCCTCAAATTTCAGAAACCGTTTTGTTTTTCTGTTCATTCCCGAAATTGTGAAGTCCAAAAGGCGATCAATATAAGGAGGAAAAAGAAAAAAGATTATCCTTGAATTTTGAGAGAAAATCCGTATATAATACTATATAAGGAAAAGGATTTCAACCTTGGGAGAGAAACGGAAGTTCGGAAGAGCTCCCTGCAGATTGTCAATGAAAAACCGAAAAGGAGGAGTCCAAATGAAGGGGAAAATTGTGGAAAAGAGAAGAAGAGGCTTTTGCAGAGCAGCAGGCTTCGTGTTGTTTATGCTTTTGACTCTGCTGCCTCTGAGCAGTCAGGCTCTGACGGATAAACCGATAGTCGACGCCGAACACAAGGTAATTTATGCAAAGGGTTTTCCTCTTAGATTGACTTGGGGAGGCGGGGATAAAACAAGAGTCGAATATCAAAAGTCGGAGAATAACCATGTGGCATTGGACTTGGAACCAGAGACTCCGGAAATGGATGACACAAAAAATCTCCGTGAATGGACGATCTATGGAGGAGCCAAGGAGGAGGATGTAAGCAGTACGAGCATTTTTGTGGAAAAGGGTTTTGTAAAGGCAATTTATGGAGGCGGAGATAAAGGGGATGTTCAGGGCGATACCCAGATTATTTTTCGAGAGGGAACGGTAAAATATCTCTATGGAGGCGGAAAAAACGGAGATGTGAAAGGTGATGCTCGGATAATTGTCGAAGAGGTTTCGACACTGTCGATTACCGAAAAGATGGATGGGGGAGGAGAACACGGTCGAGTTGAAGGGAAAAGGCTGGGATATCTTCAAAGGAATCCAAAACAGGACAGCCTGATCAAAGTGGCTGAGGATAGTTTTTCAGGTATTCTGCTCGCAGAAAAAGAAGGACAGAGTCTTCATTGGAGGACGATAGGAGACGCTTCACTTCCGAAGGATGAGACGAGGCAGAGGGCGAAATCCCTGAGGATTAGAGAGGTCGACAGACTGATGATTCCTGAGGGAAGCAGTCTGACGCTCGAAGGCAACCTTGAGGTCAATGGTACCATGACGCTTAATGGAACAGTCGATGTAGCAGGGAAGTCGGTTAAAGGGAGCGGACGATTCTTCTATAGCGATCTGACTCCGGAGGATATCGAAATCGAAGAAAGTCCTATCTTTTATACAGGAAAAGGAATAGAGCCTCGGTATACATTCCGAGACAGAAAAGTAGAGGGGATAGGAAAGCCCTTTCGGTGTGACTGGTCTGAGACGGGAGGGTTCAAAGTCGAGTACAGGAATAATGTCAATGTCGGTACGGCGACGATGACATTGAAAAAGGAGGGTGGAACGGCTCTCGTCAGCAGAGATTTTGAAATTCAGAAGTCGAAAGCGGGTTTCAGAAGCCATTACGGGATCGAAAACATACATACTTTCAATAAAGGACAAAAGACCTCAGATTTCACTTATGGAGATCAGATCACGGTCAAATTCACTCTCGAGACCTCCGCTTTGAGAAGGGGAGCGGCAGTACCATTTTTTCAGCCGAATCAGGTGGCTCTTTTTCTGAAAGAAGGCGATCAATATCTTCAGATATCCGAAGCGGTGGAAGCAGGATTCGGACAGGAGATAGAACTGGTGCATGACACAAAAGACAAACAGCTTCAGAAAGGTGAAAACGACGTCTATGTAAAATATGAGGGAACAGATAACGCTGAGGGGCATGAGGAGAAGGTCAAGATTATATTACATCCGCTTCCGCTGCGTGCTCGGGTGATCTCAAATTCACCTTCTTCTTCGAAGATTTATGACAGGACGACAGGCTTTGAAAATGTCGTGCTGGAGCTGATAGGAGAGCTTGATGAAGATGAAGACGAAATAAGCGCTGCAGTTGACGGAGATGCGGAGGATTTTTCAGCAGGATCGGACTGGAGATTCATACCCTCGGAAGACCCGGTGCTGGACGGAGGAGATATCGCTCAATTCTATAGCCTCGAAAAAGGTAATGTGACGGGAACGGTGACGATTTCTCCAAGAGAACTTGAGGTGAGCTGGTTCGATCTTGAGTTTGATTATGACGGAAAGGAACATGGGCCGAAAGCGGTTTTCGCGGACTCCGCGCAGATTCTGCAAGGGGATGAAGCTCAGCTTTCGCTCGAGGTTCGGGGATTCGCAACGAAGGTCGGAAGATATACCGCAGAGGCGGTATTGATCGGTGGTGCAAGTGAAAACTATCGGATCAGAAATCCGAAAGCAGAGTTTGAGATTCGTCGAGCAACCGATCCGATCACCCCGCCGCCTCAGCCCCCGTCTCCGTCTCCGCATCCGGAACCTCCAATCCCGATCCCGGATCCGTATGTTCCTTCTCCGCAGCCGCCGAAGGAGCCGGAAAAGCCTCAGGAAGAGCCGGAGACCGTCGAGTGGGAGCCTCGTGAAAACACGCCGATTGACAAGGTGTGGGCGATTCGTTTGAGTCTGCCGCTGGATCCGGAGACTTTGGAAGAAAAGAATGTCTATATCGAAGCCCTCCATGAGCCGGGCAAGGCGATAGAGGCCGAGCTGGAACTCTCGGAAGATAAAAGGAGCATTCATATCCGTCCGATGCAGAGCTTTGCCTACGGCAGGGCGTATCGTCTCCACATCCGCAATCTGAAGACGGAGGACGGAAGAAAGCTCAAAAACAACGTCAGCATGATATTCAGAACCTTGACGCAGTAATACTATTACCTGTCTGAATTGTCATCTGAAAAAACGCTTGATTTGTTGTTTTAGCATGGATATGGTTTTCAGTAGGGGCGCTTCAGTAAGGTTTTAGTATAAGTGTAGAGATAAGAAAAAGAGGTTGCTCCAAAAGAAAGTTTTTGAGAGCGGTAAGAAAAATCAAAATGGCTGAATGGCAACGGTGTATCTGTTGTGTTCGGCCGTTTTTTCTTTTTCAGGGATTTTGACCCGTCCTATTTTCAAAATCTTGAGTTTGTGAAAGAAGGTGGAGGAGTTTGTCTCAGTCTTGACGGTTTTTAATTCGGATTATATAATAATACTGATAAAACTTTGAAAGTATGGAATCTGTAAAAGGAGGATTTGCTCGAGCTTGTCAAAAATAGAGCGATTTGACGGTTTCATCCGGGTTTTGTCGATACATAGCTCCGTTGGCAATTTCCTCAGAAGTCATACTCCGTGTCTTTCAGCATGGGTTTTGTCGATACATAACTCCGTTGGCAATGAGTGATCTGTAAGAAATGCAGGAGGGAGATTCAACGGATAGGGGTTTCGGAGAAGAGAATATGGGAGAGGGCGGTGGAGGAATTGGAAAACGCTAATAAAGAAAAAGAGATCGACGTCAGTTCAAAAATGCGGGAGCTTCGAAGAAGCAGAGGGCTGAGCGTCAAAACTCTCAGTGAACTCTCCGGTGTCAGCGCCGGAATGATCAGTCAGATCGAAAACGGAAAGGTGGTTCCGACGATTGCGATCATGTGGAAACTGACGCAGGCGCTGGAGGTCGGAATCGGATATTTTTTCGACGAGGGTCCCAGTCTGCCCTTCAATCCGGTCGTGCGCAAGAATCAGGCGAAAAAGCTGCTGATCGGCGAAAGTAAGCGGGAGTACGAGCTTCTGACGCCGGATCTCAACCGTAAGATCGAGTTCCTGAAAATCACTCTGGATGAAAACAGTTCTTCTTCCGACGGTCTGGTACGGCACGAAGGGGAGGAATGCGGCTATGTGATTCAGGGGACGCTGCGCGTCATTATCAAAGAATGCGAGTTCATCCTGGAAGAAGGCGACAGCATCGCCTTTGACAGCAGTATGCCCCATCGCTATCAGAACGCGGGAAAAGGCAAATGTATCTCGATCTGGGCGATGACGCCGCCTTCTTTTTAGAATGAGAGGAATCACCCTTTGGGAATTGAGAAGTTTCAGGGACGAACAGGGAAGCGGAGCGGTTTTCGGAAGCAGAGGATTCGCGAGGTTCTTCTGTTCGTTTCACTTCGGCCTATGCTCAACAGGGATCCGGCGCTCAGTATAAGGAAGATGTTGAAAATGTTCAAAAAATATAGTATATTAAAAATGGATTTAATATATTATACATGGAGGAGGTTTTTTTATGAGCAATACTTATATCAGCCCGGAAAATACTTGGGCACTGTGGGCGTTTCTGACGGGATGGGCCGCGATCAGTATCTATCTGGAGCAGAAGTACGCCTGGGCGTCCAAGATGTCCGGAGCGATCATCGCTTTGATCGGAGCGATGGTGCTCTCGAATTTCAGGATCATTCCGGTGGATGCTCCGGCCTATGATCAGGTCTGGGGCTATGTGGTGCCGCTGGCGATCCCTCTTCTGCTCTTCAAATGCGATATTTTGAAGATCTGGAGAGAGAGCGGAAGGATGCTGGTCATCTTTTTGATCAGTTCGATTGGAACGATGCTCGGCGGAATCCTTGCCTTTTATCTTTTGAAGGATCATATTCCGAGTTTGAACAAGATCGCCGCGATGATGGCGGGCTCTTATATCGGCGGAAGTGTGAACTTTGCAGCGATGGCGGAAGCTTTCAACCCGCCGAAGGAAATGAGCTCGGCGGCCGTTGTGGCGGACAACCTGCTGATGGCGCTGTATTTCTTCGTCCTGATCGGAATGACGACCATGAGATTCTTCCGAAAAAATTATTCCCATCCCTATATCGAACAGGTGGAAAAAGACGGAGTTTCGGAAGATCAGACCCTCGCTGCGAAGTACTGGGGGAGAAAAGAGATCTCCCTCAAAGATATCGCGTTCTCCATCGGAACGGCTTTCTTCATCGTCGCAGTCTCAACGGAACTGGGAAAATGGCTCGGAAATGTCATCCCTACGGGAAATCCTTTTCTTTTCGTCCTGAACACCCTGTTTTCCAACAAATATCTTCTGATCACCACCGTTACGATGATCGGCGCGACCCGTTTTTCAGTGTATTTTGAGAATATTCGGGGAGCGCAGGAGATCGGAACCTTCCTGATCTATATCTTCTTTGTCGTGATCGGAGTTCCGGCGTCGATCCCGCTGATCATCCAGCAGTCGCCGCTGCTGCTCGTGTTCTGTACGATTATCGTCTTCATCAATATGCTGGTGAGTTTTTCCGTCGGAAAACTTCTCAATTTCAAACTGGAAGAGATCATTCTCGCCTCCAATGCGAATATCGGGGGACCGACGACGGCTGCCGCAATGGCGATATCCAAAGGCTGGACGGATCTGGTCGGCCCTGTTATGCTCGTCGGTACGCTCGGTTATGTGGTCGGCAATTATTTCGGTCTGCTGATGGGCAGCATGCTTCAATAGCGCCTTGGAGGGAAAGGAGAGGACTGAGATGATTTTCGACGGACATACCGATATCTGGACGGATGTGGCGATAAGGCGTCTGTCCGGGGAAAAGGAGGTGTTTCGGCGCCGTCATCTGCCTAAATGGCAGAAAGGAGGGCTCAAAGGAGGGATCTTCGTCGTTTGGATCGATCCTCCTTATGACAGAGAACCGAAGAAGAGAGTGAGGCAGATCCTCGGCTGTCTGCAGGAGGAACTTGCGGAAGCTTCGGACATCCTGCGCCTGATCACCCGAAAGGAGGACTTTCTCCTCGATGACGGAAAGATCCATGCAGTGCTTGGAATGGAAGGGCTCAGCCATGTGGATGAGGAGACCGGTCTGGAAGTGATTGATGAGTATCATGCGCTGGGTCTGCGTCACGCTTCAATGACTTGGAATGAACAGAACGCGCTGGCGACCGGCGTGCGGGGAGAAGAGGACAGAGGACTGACAAAGCTCGGCCTGCAGGCGCTGGACAAGCTGGAGCGTCTCGGAATTCTCGTCGACGTCTCTCATCTGAACGAGAGATCCTTCTGGGATATGGCAAAGGCGGCAACGAGACCGCTGATGGCTTCTCACTCCAATGCCAAAGCCGTTTTCGATCATCCTCGAAATCTCACGGACGATCAGATCCGGGAGATCGGAAGAAGCGGCGGCGTCATCGGACTCAATGCCTATAATGAATTTGTCGATGCGCCGACCGGCAAGCGTACCGCCGAGGGACTCGCCCTTCACGGAGCTCATATTGCGGAGCTGATCGGCCCGGAGCATCTCGTTTTCGGTTTCGACTACTGTGATTTTCTCGAGGAGGACGCGCTTTCAAGCTTTGCCGCTGAGGATATCCATGTGGAAAACTACAGCTCGGCTCTTGCAGATCTTGCAAACGCCTCCGAAACGCAAAATATCCTGCGGGCACTTTTGAAAGTCGGTTTTTCTGAGAAAGAAATACAGAGGATACAAAGCGAAAACTACCGAGATTTTATCGGCAGGATGTGGAAGTGAGAGAATCCGGTTTTGTGAAAGAGACTTTGTAGCACCGAACGGTTTTTGAAGTTGGTCTGCAATTTGGAAAGAAGTTTTTCTGTGTAGAAGTAAGAGAAGATGAAAGATCCGCTTTTGCGGAAAAATAAAGGAAAGAAAATCTCTTCAAACCCGTCGTTTTATTCGTGTATAGGATGACGGGTTTGCATTTGGATCGGAGATTTTTCATGTGTTTGTCCTGTTCTCGTGAGTTTTCGGATTGACAGCTTGACAGAAAAAGTTGTATAATAATATATTGCATAAGAATGGGGGATTTTGTCCATTTTTTTAATTAGTGTTCACGATGAGACTCTGTTGGAGGAGACAGACTCTTACTTTTTACTATTGAGAGGTGAAGAGCCGAATGCAACATCCACATCCTGTCCAGATCGGAAAGCGTACCCGTATGAGTTTTGCAAAGATCGAAGAGGTGGCGGAACTTCCGAACCTGATCGAGATCCAGCTGGAATCTTACGATTGGTTCTTGAGAGAGGGGCTGCGCGAGGTCTTTGAAGAGGTTTTCCCGATTGAAGATTACACCGGAAATATCAAACTGGAATTTTTGGACTACTTTATTGAGGACAATCCGAAATATGATGTAGAAGAATCGAAAGAGAGAGATGTTACCTATGCCGCGCCTTTGAAAGTGCGCGTGCGTCTGACGGTGCCGGATGACGACGGCTCCAAGATCGTCAAGAATGAATCCGGAGAACCGGTGTTCATGGGCGATTTTCCTCTGATGACCGACAAAGGAACCTTTATCATTAACGGAGCGGAAAGGGTGATCGTCAGTCAGCTCGTTCGTTCGCCGGGTGTTTACTTTGCGCAGGAAATGGATAAATCCGGAAAGAAACTGATATCTTCCACCGTCATTCCGAACCGGGGAGCCTGGCTCGAGTATGAGACGGATTCCAATGATGTGGTTTCCGTACGTATCGACAGGAATCGAAAGCAGCCCGTCACCATGCTGCTCAGGGTGCTCGGATACGGTTCGGATACGGAAATTCGTGAGCTGATCGGTGAAGATGAGAGGCTGGAGGCGACGATTCTCAAGGACTCCTCAAAGAATTCGGACGAGGCGCTGATCGAGATTTATAAAAAACTCCGTCCCGGAGAGCCTCCGACACTTGAGAGCGCGTCCTCTTTGTTCAATTCGATGTTTTTTGACCCGAAACGCTACGACCTTGCAAAAGTGGGTCGTTACAAGTTCAACAAAAAACTGGCTCTTTCCAGCAGAATCCATGGGAGAATCCTTGCCAGAGACGTCGTCGACATTCAGACCGGAGAAGTGATGTTTCCGAAGGGGCATAAGCTGAGTCTGCAGGAGGCGAAGATGGTGGACGATATCGGTCTGCCCTATGTCTATGTCTATGTCGATGAGGAGAAAGAGATCAAAGTGATCGGGAACTGCTTTGTGGATATTGATAAGCATTTGGGCTTTGAACTGGGGAAAGACGTCATAAAGGAAAAGGTACGCTACAAGGTGCTGCGCGAGATCCTTGACGAGTACACGGATGAGGAAGAGATTCGCAGAGAGATCATTGCCCGCAAAAGGGAACTGGTGCCCAAGCATATCACGGAAGAAGATATCATTGCTTCGGTCAGCTATGAGTTCAACCTCTTCTACGGCGTCGGGAATGTGGACGATATCGACCATCTCGGCAACCGAAGGGTTCGTTGCGTCGGCGAACTGCTCCAAAATCAGTTCCGTATCGGTCTTTCCCGCATGGAGAGAGTGATTAAGGAAAGGATGACCGTGCAGGACGCGATTGATCTGACGCCGAACTCACTGATCAACATCCGTCCCGTCACCGCGGCGATCAAAGAGTTTTTCGGCTCCTCTCAGCTCTCTCAGTTTATGGATCAGACCAATCCGCTTTCCGAGCTGACGAACAAGAGAAGGCTGTCCGCGCTCGGTCCTGGAGGTCTTTCAAGAGAAAGAGCGGGCTTTGAAGTCCGTGACGTACACTATTCCCACTACGGAAGGATGTGCCCGATAGAGACCCCGGAGGGTCCGAATATCGGTCTGATCAATTCGCTTTCGGTCTATGCGCGTATCAATGAATATGGTTTTATCGAGTCGCCTTATCGAAAAGTAGATAAAAAAAATCGAATTGTGACCAAAGAGATCGACTATCTGACGGCGGATGAGGAGGATCTCTATATTCGTGTGCAGGCGAATGAGCCGATTGAAGACGGCTGGTTCGTCAATCCGAAGGTTGCTTCGAGAACCTATCAGGGTACGGTGGAGCTGATCCCCAGTGAGATGGTGGACTATGTGGATGTTTCTCCGAAGCAGGTCGTTTCCGTCGCTACGGCGATGATACCGTTTTTGGAGAACGATGACGCAAACCGTGCGCTGATGGGATCGAACATGCAGCGTCAGGCCGTGCCCCTCGTCAGAAGAGAGGCGCCGATCATCGGAACCTCGATTGAATATCGCGCCGCAAAGGATTCGGGCGCGGTCATCGTCGCAAAAAATCCCGGCGTTGTCGAGAAGGTTTCAGCCAATGAGATCGTCATACTGCGGGAGGACGGACAGAAAGACCGGTACCGCCTGCTGAAGTTCAAGCGCTCCAATCAGGGAACCTGCATCAATCAGACCCCGCTCGTCAGCAAGGGAGACCGTCTGGAAAAAGGGGACGTCATCGCCGATGGACCTGCGACAGATTTGGGAGAGATCGCTCTGGGAAGGAACTGTCTTGTCGCCTTCATGACTTGGGAGGGGTACAACTACGAGGATGCGATCCTGATCAACGAGAGACTCGTCAAAGAAGACCGCCTGTCGACGATCCATATTGAAGAGTATGAGGCGGAGGCGAGAGACACGAAGCTTGGACCGGAGGAGATCACCAGAGATATCCCGAATGTCGGTGAGGATGCGATCAAGGATCTCGACGACAGGGGGATCATCCGCGTCGGAGCTGAAGTCGAATCCGGAGACATTCTCGTCGGCAAGGTGACGCCGAAGGGAGAGACGGAGATCACGCCGGAAGAGAGGCTGCTTCGCGCGATCTTCGGAGAGAAGGCGAGGGAAGTGCGGGACACATCTCTGAGAGTGCCTCATGGAGAGTCCGGGATCATCGTCGACGTCCGTATCTTCAAACGGGAAAACGGAGATGAACTCTCTCCGGGCGTCAATGAGCTGGTGCGCTGTTATATTGCCAAAAAAAGAAAGATCAATGTCGGGGACAAGATGGCCGGAAGACACGGAAACAAAGGCGTCATCTCCCGTATCCTGCCGGAAGAGGATATGCCTTTCATGCCGGACGGCACTCCGATAGAAATCGTGCTCAACCCTCTGGGCGTGCCTTCCCGTATGAATATCGGTCAGGTACTCGAAGTCCATATGGGGCTTGCGGCGAAGGATCTCGGCTGGTATGTTGCCACTCCGGTATTTGACGGAGCGATTGAGGAAGATATTTTCAACTCCCTCGAGAAGGCGGGAAGAGACCCGAGCGGAAAGATCCTGCTCCATGACGGAAGGACGGGAGAGCCCTTTGACAATCCGGTGACCGTTGGTTATATGTATATGCTCAAACTGCATCACCTCGTCGACGACAAGATTCACGCCCGGTCGACGGGACCTTATTCTCTCGTCACTCAGCAGCCTCTCGGAGGGAAGGCTCAGTTTGGCGGACAGCGTTTCGGAGAGATGGAGGTCTGGGCGCTTGAGGCCTATGGAGCTGCCCACACGCTTCAGGAGATATTGACGGTTAAATCCGACGATATCGTCGGAAGGGTCAAGACCTATGAGGCGATCGTCAAGGGGGAGAATGTGCCGGAGCCCGGACTGCCGGAATCTTTCAAAGTCCTGATCAAAGAATTTCAGTCCCTTTGCCTTGACGTCAAGGTGCTGACGGAGAGCGATGAGGAGATAGAAGTCAGAGAATCGGTGGACGACGGTATTCTCAATGATGAATTTGAGTACGTCAGTGAAGAGAGAGAGGATATGATCGAAGAAGATCTCTCGGAGTATGAAGAAGACAGTTTTGATCTTGAAAATGACGAAGAGGTTGATTTTGACTCCTTTGAGACAGATGCTGAAGAGGATGACGAATTTGATTTTTAACTTTGGGAGAATCATATTTGATAGATTGATGGAAAGGAGCGAAACTCCTTGTTTGAATTAAACAATTTTGAATCCATACAAATCGGACTGGCGTCTCCGGAGAAGATCAGGCAGTGGTCGAAGGGCGAGGTCAAAAAACCCGAGACGATCAACTACAGAACGCTGAAACCGGAAAAAGACGGTCTGTTCTGCGAGCGGATCTTCGGACCGACGAAAGACTGGGAGTGCCACTGCGGGAAATACAAGAGAGACCGGGCCAGACACAAGGGGATCGTCTGCGACCGCTGCGGCGTCGAAGTGACCAGAGCCAAGGTGCGCAGAGAGAGAATGGGTCATATCGAGCTGGCGGCGCCGGTCTCGCATATCTGGTATTTCAAGGGGATTCCCTCGAGGATGGGACTTTTGATGGATATTTCGCCGAGAGCTCTCGAAAAAGTGCTCTATTTCGCCTCCTATATCGTCATCGACGCCGGGGAGACCACATTGATGGAAAATCAGCTCCTGAGCGAAAAAGAGTATCGTGAAGCGGTCGAGGCTTATGGAAACAGGGCCTTCCGCGCCATGATGGGAGCGGAGGCGATCAAGGAACTCCTTGAGAGGATGGATCTGGACAAGCTCTCCGCCGAACTCAAAGCCCGCCTGAAAGATGCAACGGGACAAAAGAGGGTCAAGACGATACGAAGACTGGAAGTCGTTGAAGCCTTCAGAAAATCGGGAAATTCTCCAACCTGGATGATCCTTGACGTCGTTCCCGTCATACCGCCGGATATCCGTCCTATGGTGCAGCTGGACGGAGGGCGGTTTGCCACCTCCGACCTCAATGACCTCTACCGCAGAGTCATCAACAGGAACAATCGTCTCAAGCGGCTGCTGGATCTCGGCGCTCCCGACATCATTGTCCGAAACGAGAAGCGTATGCTGCAGGAAGCCGTCGATGCACTGATTGACAACGGCAGGCGAGGAAGACCCGTCACAGGTCCCGGAAATCGTCCGCTGAAATCTCTTTCGGATATGCTTAAAGGAAAGCAGGGACGTTTCCGACAGAATCTGCTCGGAAAGCGCGTCGACTACTCCGGTCGTTCCGTTATCGTCGTGGGACCGGAACTGAAATTCAATCAGTGCGGACTGCCGAAGAAGATGGCCCTTGAGCTGTTCAAACCCTTCGTGATGAGCAAGCTCGTCGAGCTCGGCTACGCCCACAATATCAAATCCGCCAAGCGGATGGTCGAAAAGATCAAGCCGGAGATCTGGGACGTCCTTGAAGACATCATCAAGGGACACCCGGTGCTGCTCAACCGTGCCCCGACGCTTCACAGGCTGGGGATTCAGGCTTTTGAGCCGGTGCTCGTCGAAGGAAAGGCGATCAAGCTGCATCCTCTCGTGTGTACAGCCTACAATGCAGACTTTGACGGAGACCAGATGGCGGTTCACGTGCCCTTGTCCGTCGAAGCGCGAGCCGAAGGAAACGGTATCATGCTCTCGCCGAACAACATCCTCGCTCCGAAAGACGGAGCGCCTATTACGACGCCGACGCAGGACATGGTCCTCGGGATCTATTATCTGACGATTGAAGAGCAGGGCGCTCAGGGAGAGGGATCGGTGTTCAAGGACTTCGCGGAGATGACGCTCGCCTATGAGAATCGTCAGGTCAGTCTGCATGCGCGTGTGAAGGTTCGTGTGAGAAAATATCACGACGATCCCGGAATGCTTGTGGAGAGCACGGTAGGAAGATTCATCTTCAACGAGAACATCCCTCAGGATCTCGGCTATGTCGACCGTGAAAAAGATAAATACTCTCTCGAAGTCGATTTTGTTTTAGATAAAAAGCAGATCGGAAAAGTGATCGACCGCTGTTTCAAAAAGCACGGCAACTCGACGACCTCCTTCATCCTCGACAATATCAAGAACATGGGATTCAAGTTTTCGACGAGGGCGGCGATCTCCGTCTCCATCGCGGATATGGAGATTCCGGAAGAAAAATACGACTTGATCCGGGAAGCGGAGCAGAGAGTCGAGAGCTACGAAAAAAGCTATCGAAGGGGCTTCATGTCCGATGATGAGCGATATGAGCGCGTCATTGACATCTGGGCGCAGACGACGGATCTCGTCACCGACGCTCTGATGAGAAAACTCGGACCTCTCAACAACATCAATATCATGGCTCTCTCGGGAGCAAGAGGATCGAAAAACCAGATCCGTCAGCTTGCCGGAATGAGGGGGCTGATGGCCAATGCCAGCGGTAAGACTGTGGAGGTGCCGGTAAAAGCGAACTTCCGTGAAGGTCTGTCCGTCCTCGAGTATTTCACCTCTTCCCATGGAGCGCGAAAAGGACTTGCAGATACTGCTTTGAGGACGGCGGACTCCGGATATCTGACGAGGAGGCTCGTCGACGTATCTCAGGACGTCATCGTCCGGGAGCTGGACTGCGGGACGACAGAAGGGATCGAGGTTTCCGCCTTCAGAGACGGAAATGAAGAGATCGAGGGTCTCTTCGACCGCATCGTCGGCAGATATTCACTGGAAGACGTCGTCGATCCGAAAGACGGGTTGCCGATTGTGCATGCGGGAGAGATGATTCATGAGGAGATCGCAGGCAGGATCATCGCGGCCGGCGTCGAGACGCTCAAGATCCGTACCCCGCTCAACTGTACCGCGAAAAAAGGCATCTGCGCGAAATGTTACGGTCGAAACCTGGCGACGGGAAAAGACGTCAATGTCGGAGATGCTGTCGGCATCATCGCCGCTCAGTCCATTGGAGAGCCGGGAACCCAGCTGACGATGAGAACCTTCCATACCGGAGGAGTCGCGGGAGGCGATATCACGCAGGGTCTTCCGAGGGTGGAAGAGCTCTTCGAGGGCCGAAAACCGAAAGGACTTGCGATCATCACGGAAGTTGCCGGAACCGTGTCGATTGAAGAGAGCGGAAGGAAAAAAGAAGTCGTCGTCATGACGCCTCAGATGGAAGAACATCGCTATCTGATCCCTTACGGATCGAGACTGCAGGTGAGAGCCGGCGACGAAGTAAAGGCGGGACAGCCGCTGACCAAAGGATCCATCAATCCCAACGACATCCTTCGCGTCAACGGCGTCAGCGGAGTGCAGGACTATATCGTCAAAGAGGTTCAGAGAGTATACAGGCTCCAAGGGGTAGATATCAACGATAAGCATATCGAGATCATCATCCGTCAGATGCTGTCCAAAGTGAAGATCGAAGAGCCGGGAGATACGGATCTTCTGCCGGGCTCCCTGATCGACATCCTTGAACTGCGAAAGATCAATGAAGAGATGGAGGCGCAGGGACTTGAACCGGCGAGCATCAAGCGTGTGCTGATGGGGATCACCAAGGCCTCGCTGGCGACGGATTCCTTCCTTTCGGCGGCGTCCTTCCAAGAGACGACAAGAGTGCTGACCGAAGCCGCCATCAAAGGAAAGAAAGACAATCTGATCGGACTTAAGGAGAATGTGATCATCGGCAAACTGATTCCTGCGGGAACCGGAATGAAGAGAGTCATTTCCGTTCCGGATATCCCTCCTGTGGAAGCAGAGATCTTCCCGGAGGCGGAAGAGGACAACAGAGAAGTCCTGTCCTGAGCATGGAGAGGGAGATCGGGAAATGGAAGACAGCAAAAATGAAGGTCGATGATATCCGACGCAGGACGGTCATCGAATAGAGAAAACAGACCCCCTTGAACATCCTCATGGATGATGTTCAAGGGGGTCTTAGTTTAGGGAAATGGATATGAATTTGAAGGACGGTGAGAGGAATTTATAATGATATTTTTCTTCACCATGGTCGTTAAATGGTGGTATAATAAAAATGAGGAATATACTATAGATAAAGTAGGAGGATGTTGATGAAAAGTAAAGCCGCTCTGATCATGATCGTTCTGTTTCCTTATCTTTCCATTGCCTTGATCGTCTTATGCCTGATGGGACTGATGAATTTCGAAAACCCTCTGGTACAAGAGTTCATGTTTTTTGTCCCGATCATCTTTATCCTTTTGAACACCTTGCTCTTCATCGGCACCCTTATGATCGTTCTGAGGATGATGTATCGGAGTTTTCGAAAGTACGCGGATCTGAAAAAACTGTTGCTGCATACGCTGCTGATCAAACTGCTCCATCTTCCTGCATATGGGATTTTGTTTTTTATGAGCGCAGCCGCAATGAATCCCTTCCTGATGATTTTGATCCCGATTTTTTTGTTCGTCGCGGGATCTTCGATGACGTTCGGGGGATTGATCGGACTCTCGGCCGTGCAGTCGGCGCGGTCGGCGGGAGAGATCACTCTGCCCTCTTCGATTCTCTTTTCGATCCTGCAGTTTCTTCCGGGCGCGGATGTTCTCAGCGCAATCTTTTTGACGATCCGGCTTGGAAGCGCAGAAGAGCGGGAAAGCTGAAAAGGAAGGATGTGATAAGGCGGATTTGTGCCGGCAAATGATTTTTGAAGTTGGTCTGCAGTCTGAAGCAAAACGTGCTCTCTTTTTTTTCAAACTATATTGTAATGCAATGTACCTTGTTATATAATAGAATCTGTAAAAACCCGTGAGGGATCAGACAGGGGAGAAAATCTATGATCACGCAATTCAAGAAAGGGGCGCTCGAGATGTGTGTCTTGTCGCTGATCGATAAAAAAGACTGCTACGGTTATGAGATCGTCGAAATCATTTCCCGGGGCTTTGAAGTATCGGAGGGGACGATATATCCGCTTCTTCGCCGTTTTGTCAATGAAGCCTACTGTCATACCTATCTCAGAGAGTCCAGCGAAGGACCTCCGAGGAAGTATTACTCAATCACGAAGGAAGGAAGTCTGCGGGTGAAGATGCTGATCGAGCAATGGGAAGTTTTTTCGCGGCAGGTGGATTATATCCTTGCGATGTCCTTGGAAGGAGGAGAGGAAGAATGAATCAGGAGCAGTTTATGACTCGTTTGAGATCGTTGCTTAGCGACCTTGGCAGCGAGGTGGCCGCAGACATCCTCTATGACTATGAAGAGCATTTTCAGATCGGCAAAGAGAAGGGTAAGACAGAGGAGGAGATCAGCCGATCACTGGGCGCTCCGGAGCAGATCGCTTCGCAGTACCGTTTTGAGTTCGCGGTGAAAAAAGCCGAGGAGTCCCGAAGACCGCATAATTTACTGATGGCGATCTTCGCCGGAGTCGGTCTCGGATTTTTCAACCTTGTTTTTGTGCTGGGGATCTATATAGGACTGCTGGCTTCTGCCCTGGCAATGTTTTTTTCGGCGGCCATGGTCTTCGGTTCCGGGCTTCTTCTCACGGTATGTGCCCTTCTTCCGAGCGCCCCCTCTTGGTTGTCCACACCTTTTGTCATGGAAAATCTCTGGGGAAGGATCGCGGCTCTTCTGGCCGGAGTCGGCGTGACGGCGGCCGGAATTTTGCTGCTGCTTTTGACAGTCAAGCTGATGGAACTGATGTACAGAGGGACCCTCGCCTATATCAAGGCGAATATCCGCATCGTCAAAAAAGCGGCGGAAAAATAGATGAGGTAAAGATGAGGGAGGAGATTTTCCGATGGAAAAGATTTTCAATAAAAAATGGATAGGGATCCTGATCGGCGTCGTTGCATTCTGCGCCTTGATGATCGGGCTGATCGTCATGTTCTTTCCGGAGGCCGTCGATGATTCAAGAAGCGGAAGAGGGATCGGCTTTTATGTGGACGGAAAGTTCGAAGGCGAAGAAGGAGGCGGGTTTGTGATGGGTTTTGGAAAAGGAGGAAAGAGAAAGGTCTTTTCGGAGAGCCTTGCTCTTGAGAAAGAAGAGAACATCCTCGTTGTCAGCGATGTGACGGATGTGAAAGTCCTTCCTCACGACGGGGAGCGTCTCGATATCGAATATGAAGCCTATGAAGATTCCACTTTCGAGGTCTCCCGAAGAGAAGGGCAAATTGAGATCACGGCGAAGATTCATCCGAAGAGAAGAAGTCCTCAGAGACTCCATCTTCTGATCCGCTGTCCGAGAGATTGGGACAAGGATCTGGAGATCCGCTCGGACGTCGGCGATCTTAAACTGGAGGGTGATTACCGAAAGCTGAGGCTCCGCTCTGATGTGGGAAATATCGACGTAAAGGGCAGCGCCGAACGGATGGATGCGGAGGTGAGCGTCGGGGATCTCCGCGCGGCGGGCAGCTTCGGCTCTGCGGATCTCCAGTCCGACGTCGGCTCGATTGATTTTGCGACGGATCGGATGACAGAGGGGGTCTATGAACTGAAAAGCGACGTCGGAGACATTGATGTAAGGATCCCGCAGGATGCGGACGTCAGCATGCAAGCGGAGGTTGAAGTGGGAAGTCTCAGCTGTACGGCAAAGCTCGATCAGATCCGTCAGACGGGCGTGATCGAAAAGTCGCTGACTGCGAAAAACAGAGACGGCAGAGCCAAGCTTCAGATCTCCGCAGACACGGGAAGCATCTCGATCAAAAATTGACAGTTCCCGCCGAGACGTCTCTTGCGGGTAGTACGAAGGAGATTTTTCCGCTCATTCCTGTGCAGGACAAACTGAATATATCCATAAGACGTTTAGCATAAACGGCCCAATATGCGGATCGGATCTCTGCGGAGCAAAGAGGAGATCATCAAGAATCCTGTTTCAAACGGCAGGACAAACGCACGAAAAAATTAAAAGAGTCTATTCAAATAATTCAATCTATGATACAGTAAAGAAAAACAGAAGGAGTTCCCGATGAACGAATTATTTGAAGTTCTTTCCCAAATCGAAGATCCGAGGCAAGCTTGGAAAGTGAAACATTCTCTCAAAGATATCATTGTGATTGTGCTGTTCGCTATGCTGGGCAATGCGGATGATTGGGTGGAAATGGAGATGTTTGCACGCCTGCATGAAAAAACACTGCGAAAATACTTGGAACTTCCCCATGGAATTCCCTCCCATGATACGATGCAGCGCGTCTTTTCCATCCTCGATCCCAAGCAAATACAGCAGATCAAAACCGCTTGGGAAGAGCTTTTAGAGAGCAATGAGGGAGAGAAACTCAAAAAAATCCTGTGCATGGACGGCAAGACGATGCGAGGTAACGGGAATAAAAACCAAAAAGCCCTGCATATTGTTTCTGCGTGGAGCAAAGAAAGAGGCATTTGTTTCGGACAACGAGCCGTTTGCGAAAAATCCAATGAGATCACGGCGATGGACGAGTTGCCGGATGCTTTGAGCCCGAAAGGGCAGATCATCACCATCGATGCCATGGGAACCCAAACGGCTATCGCCGAAAAGATTCGCAAGAAAAAAGCCGAGTATGTGCTGGCAGTAAAAAAGAATCAGAAAACTCTCTATGAGCAACTGTTTCTCTATTTTGAGGAGGTTGAGTTTTTGAATGCCCTAAAATCCAAGGGATGCTATCATTGCACCAAGGAAAAAGCCCATGGGCAAATCGAAAAAAGAGAATATTACCAGACTAATGCGATTGCTTGGATGCACGATAAGGAAAAGTGGAGCGGACTATGCAGCATCGGCATGAGTATATCCACAATCTGTAAGGAGGGAAAAGAGCCAACAACAGAAAAACGCTACTACATCCGCAGTTTGCCGGTGGATCTTCCTCTTTTCCGCGAAGCGGTGCGAGGACATTGGAGTGTCGAGAGCATGCATTGGCATTTGGATGTCACCTTTCGAGAAGATCATAATGCGACTTTAGATAAAAACGCAGCAATGAATCGGAATATTCTTCGGAAATTTTGCCTGGGTATCCTAAAATTACTCGATGTGGGGAAAAAAGTCTCTCTCAAAAAGAAGCGTTTTGCGGTTTCCTGTAAGCCGGAGCAGTTCTTGGAGGAGATCTTTGGACTTTAATGAATCAATAGAAGAAAAATCCTTCCCTCATATCCGCTTTTTCATGATGAATACGGGGGATGTTTTCAAGGAGATTTTTCATGCGTTTGTCCTGTTTCAAGCGGATATTCATCTTGACAGATTTTATCGGTTATTGTAAAATACTATGGTATGCAAATTAGCAGACTTGGCAAAACTTGCCGGGACTGCTAATTTCGTTGCATAGACAGAGTGAATGTTGACGGTTCACAATTCTCAAACAGCAGTTGGCAGTGTAAGAAATTAAAATTGAAGAAGGAGGTGCACAAATGCCAACAATCAGTCAGTTAATAAGAAAGGGCAGAGAGGATCTGGAGAAAAAATCGACGGCTCCTGCGTTGCAAAGAGGGTTCAACTCTCTGAGAAAGAGAGGGATCGACACACAGTCCCCGCAGAAACGAGGAGTGTGTACATCTGTAAAGACCGTGACCCCGAAAAAACCGAACTCGGCCCTTCGTAAGGTGGCCAGGGTGAGACTGACCAACCAGATGGAGGTGTCCGCTTACATCCCGGGTGAAGGACACAACCTGCAGGAGCACAGCGTCGTGCTGATCCGCGGAGGAAGGGTGAAAGACCTTCCGGGGGTTCGTTATCACATCATCCGAGGAACGCTGGATACATCCGGTGTGGAAAAGAGAAGACAGGGAAGATCCAAATACGGTGCAAAGAGACCGAAAGCTGCGAAATAATTGCTGTAAAGCAGGAGAATTGTACGGTGCGTGTATAGATATATATGGCGCCCCGGCATAGAAGCTTATGTCGAGTACCGATGATCTAATCATTTGATTATTAAGGAGGGAAGCGCAGTGCCAAGAAAAGGTAATGTTCCGAAAAGGGAAGTTTTGCCCGATCCGATGTATGCAAGCAAGGTCGTGACAAAACTTATCAATAAGGTAATGCTGGATGGAAAGAAGGGAACTTCACAGAAGATCGTCTATGGAGCCTTCGATATCATCAAGGAAAAAACAGGACAGGATCCGCTTGAAGTGTTTGAGAAAGCGATGAACAACATCATGCCGGTACTGGAAGTAAAAGCGAGAAGAGTCGGGGGAGCGAACTATCAGGTTCCCATCGAAGTAAGAGCGGAAAGAAGAGAAACACTTGGACTGAGATGGCTCGTAAGATACACGAGAGCTCGCGGCGAAAAGGGTATGATCGAAAAACTGGCAAAAGAGATCATGGATGCGGCAAACAGTACGGGAGCGTCCGTGAAGAAGAAAGAAGATACCCATAAGATGGCGGAGGCGAACAGAGCTTTCGCACACTATCGTTGGTAAAACAGCGAAAAAATGGCTGGAAAGGAGTGTAATCAGTGCCAAGAAAGTTTCCACTTGAGAAGACGAGAAATATCGGTATCATGGCTCATATCGACGCCGGTAAGACAACGACGACGGAAAGGATCCTTTTTTATACCGGAAAGACCCATAAGGTAGGCGAGACCCATGAAGGCGGCGCCCAGATGGACTGGATGGAGCAGGAGAAAGAAAGAGGAATCACGATCACTTCCGCTGCGACGACCGCAGAGTGGAAGGGTCACAGAGTAAACATCATCGATACGCCGGGTCACGTGGACTTCACCGTGGAGGTGGAGCGCTCGCTGCGTGTACTTGACGGAGCGGTGGCCGTTTTCTGCGCGAAGGGCGGGGTAGAGCCCCAGTCTGAGAACGTATGGAGGCAGGCGAACAACTATATGGTTCCGAGAATGGCTTTTGTCAACAAAATGGATATCACGGGAGCGAACTTCTTCCGTGTCATTGATATGATGAAAGATCGTCTCGGAGCAAATGCAATCGCAGTTCAGCTGCCGATCGGAGCGGAAGACAAGTTTGAAGGGATGGTCGACCTCATGACGATGAAGGCCCATTTCTTCAAGGATGATAAAGGTCAGGAAATTGAAGTGAAAGATGTTCCGGAAGATATGAAAGAGCTTGCGGAGGAGTATCGTGAGAAGATGGTGGAAGCGATCGCCGAGCTGGATGAAGATCTGACGATGAAGTTCCTGGAAGGGGAAGAGATCAGCGTCGAAGAGCTCAAGGCGGCTCTGCGAAAAGGCGTCATCGCCTGCGAGATCAATCCTGTGTTCTGCGGTACGGCTTACCGAAACAAGGGCGTACAGCTTCTGCTGGACGGCGTCATGGACTATATGCCTGCGCCGACGGACATCCCGGCGATCAAAGGCGTGCTGGAGGACGGAGAAGAAGATGAGAGACATTCTTCCGACGAAGAGCCCTTCTCGGCGCTTGCCTTCAAGATCATGGCGGATCCCTTCGTAGGAAAGCTCGCTTTCTTCAGAGTGTATTCGGGAGTCCTCAGCTCCGGTTCTTATGTCGTGAACTCGACAAAAGGCAAGAAAGAGCGTATCGGAAGGATCCTGCAGATGCACGCGAACAACAGGGAAGAGATCACCGAAGTGTACGCGGGAGACATTGCAGCGGCGGTCGGACTCAAGGATACGACGACCGGAGACACGCTCTGCGATCCGGCAAAACCGATCATCCTGGAGTCGATGGAGTTTCCGGAGCCGGTGATCGACGTTGCGATTGAGCCCAAGTCCAAGGCGGCTCAGGAAAAGATGGGAATCGCTCTGCAGAGACTGGCGGAGGAAGACCCGACGTTCCGCGTCCGCACCGACGAAGAGACCGGACAGACGATCATTGGAGGAATGGGAGAGCTGCATCTGGAGATCATCGTAGACAGACTTCTGCGTGAGTTTAAGGTGGAAGCCAATGTCGGAGCGCCTCAGGTAGCTTACAGAGAGACGATCAAAAAGCCCGTCGACGTCGAGCATAAGTACGCCAAGCAGTCCGGAGGACGAGGACAGTACGGTCATGTCAAGATCCGTATGTTTCCCCAGGAGCCGGGTGCGGGGTATGAGTTCGTCAATATGGTGGTCGGAGGAGCGATCCCCAAAGAGTATATCGGACCGGTAGACACGGGGATTCAGGGGGCGATGGCGGCCGGTATCCTTGCGGGCTATCCGGTAGTGGACGTCAAGGTCGAACTCTATGACGGCTCCTTCCATGAAGTCGACTCTTCGGAGATGGCGTTTAAGATGGCGGGATCAATGGCCTTCAAAGAAGGTATGAGAAAAGCGGATGCGATTCTTCTGGAACCTTATTTCAAGGTGGAAGTTGTAACGCCGGAAGACTATATGGGAGACGTCATGGGAGATATCAACTCCCGAAGAGGACGCATCGAGGGAATGGAGGCGAGACAGGGAGGAGCGCAGGCGATCAACGCTTTCGTGCCGCTGTCTCAGATGTTCGGATATTCGACGGATCTGCGCTCCATGACTCAGGGACGTGCGACTTACACGATGATCTTCGACCACTATGAAGAAGTGCCGGCGTCCATTGCCAAGAAGATCATGGAGACCGGAAGATAGGATGAGTATTGGGAGAGGGCGGGGCCTTCTCCTTTCGATAAAAAATAATTTTTCATTGAGGAGGAAGTTAGAAAATGGCAAAAGCAAAATTCGAAAGAACCAAGCCGCATGTGAATATCGGAACCATCGGCCACGTAGACCACGGAAAGACGACGCTGACGGCAGCGATCACCAAGACCCTGCACAGCAGATACGGACTGGGAGCGGCGGTCGACTTCGACAATATCGACAAAGCGCCGGAAGAAAGAGAGAGAGGAATCACCATCTCCACCTCCCACGTAGAGTACGAGACCCCCAACAGACACTACGCCCACGTAGACTGTCCGGGGCACGCCGACTACGTAAAAAACATGATCACAGGAGCGGCGCAGATGGACGGAGCGATCCTGGTATGCTCCGCAGCGGACGGACCGATGCCCCAGACCAGAGAGCACATCCTGCTGTCCAGACAGGTCGGCGTGCCGTACATCGTCGTATTCCTGAACAAATGCGACATGGTAGATGACGAAGAGCTGCTGGAGCTTGTGGAGATGGAAGTAAGAGACCTTCTCAACGAATACGAATTTCCGGGAGACGACACCCCGATTGTGCGAGGATCCGCGCTCAAAGCGCTGGAAGATCCGTCCTCCAGCTGGGGAGACAAAATCGTCGAGCTGTTCGAGCAGATCGACAGCTACATCCCGTCGCCGGAGCGAGACGTAGACAAGCCGTTTTTGATGCCGGTAGAAGACGTATTCTCCATCACAGGACGAGGAACCGTAGCGACAGGAAGAGTCGAGCGAGGCGTGCTGAAAGTACAGGACGAAGTAGAGATCGTCGGACTGACCGAAGAAATGAGAAAAGTCGTCGTCACAGGAGTAGAGATGTTCCGAAAACTTTTAGATCAGGCCCAGGCGGGAGACAACATCGGAGCGCTGCTGCGAGGAGTGACCCGAGAAGAGATCGAGCGAGGACAGGTTCTTGCAAAAGTGGGAACCATCAAGCCGAAGAAAAAATTCACGGCAGAGATCTACGTACTGAAAAAAGAAGAAGGCGGAAGACATACGCCGTTCTTCAAAGGATACCGTCCCCAGTTCTACTTCAGGACCACCGACGTAACAGGAGACATCACCCTTCCGGAAGGAGTAGAGATGGTAATGCCGGGAGACAACATCACGATCACCGTCGAGCTGATCACCCCGGTAGCGATGGAAGACGGACTGCGATTTGCGATCCGTGAGGGCGGAAGGACCGTTGGTGCAGGAGTCGTAGCAAGTATTTTAGACTAATCGCCGGAGAATCAAGATATCTGAGTATACAAAAAACTGTCGGGACGAAAGTTCCGACAGTTTTGCGTTTTTGAAATGCGTGGAGTTATTTTTTTACGACGATTTTCCAGCCTCCGCTGCTGAGCTGATCGAAGGATATGACCTCGTGATCATTTTCCTGACAGTGGTTGGGCAGATTGACAACTGCCTCCGGGCAGGTGAACTCCAATTCGATCATCTGTCCAGCCTGCGCATTTTTTAATGCCTTTTTAAGTTCGATCAGCGGAATGGGGCAATCCAGACCTTTCGTATCCACTTTGATGATTTCCATAATTTTTTCCTCCTAATCTCTCTTCAATGCTTTTGTAGATCTCTTACCAGAAAAATATAACTGCTGCTCCAGATGCCTATGATAATAAACATCAGGGAGTACCAGGACTTCACTGAAAACTGTGCGGTTCCCACAAGACCGTTTCCCACAAGGCAGCCTTGCCCCCAAATAGCGCCGACACCCATTAGAGCACTTCCGATCAGAGTGTGCAGCAGCGCTTTTTTGTTCGGCTTTACGATTGTGAATTCTTTGCTGATTATCGTGGTGATAAAGGAACCGATGATGATACCCGGTATAAACATGCTCGCCCAGCCAAGACCTTGGCCATCGGCGACTCAGCCTCCCGCCGAGAGATCAACCTTGACAAAGAGATTCAGCCAAGACAGCAGGGGAGTGGAAATGGCAAAGCCTGCATTTCTTCCGGTCAAATTGCTGAAATAAAAGGCGGCAGCGCCCAATGCGCCGATCAGGACAACAGAAACCTCTTTTGCCCAGATCTTTTCGCAGAAAATATGGCGCAGGCCCGAATATTTTTTCGGAAGCGAAAACTTCGGCTTGTGAGACTGATAATGCCGGAACATCAAGATATACAAGATGAGAGCGGCTATGCCTGAAATAAGGATCGGCGAGATCGGTAGTTTCTGCAAAAGTCGGTCGGAAGCGTGTTTTTGAGAAGCGAAAAATTCCATCGCCGGCCTCAACGGACCTTCGATTGCAAGATAAGCGGAAAAGATAAAAGTCAAAACGGACAATATCCCAATCATTCTGCCGTCTCCGGACTTGACGAGAGACGAAGTTGTGCATCCGTTCGCCATTACAGCCCCAAAGCCGAACATAAAACTGCCGAGGGCGACCTGAAGCAGCGGAAAACGCATGAAGCCTGCTCTCGGAAAGAGTTTGAAATCCACCATCAGGTGATAGAGAAAGGCTTGCGTGAATATCAGAGCCAAGATTAGCAGCAGGTTGTATATGCGCTTTTCCATATAGATATCACGAAGGATGCCGGTGGGGCAGAAGCGTCCTCTTTTTAGTAAAAATCCGAGCAGAATCCCAAAAATGAGGCCTGAGATCAATATGAAATCCTCCTTTCTTTATAAAAATAGTATTTGCGAGAGCGAAATACCGAACCATTATAGCATAGATTGGAGGACTCTTCCACAAGGGGTAGACTCTCCTTTTGTCGCAGGAACCAAGGTATTTAAGTCTCTTCAAAGATTTTTGAGGATGGAATCAGCATGCTATAGAATTTTTTTATGATTTCAATAGAGAAATTTTAAGTTTAGGGTACTTGGATTTCAGTATTTTTTTATGTATAATGGGAAAGGAAAGCAGCCCTTGTTTATTTTTAAGGAAAGGAAAAAACAATGAAGAAATTAGTTTCGGCAATGATGATCGGATTTATCTGTATGGGTTTTGTAGCCTGTGGAGAGAAACCGCAGTCTCAAGAGTCTGCTGCCGAGCAGGCGGCGGTCGAAGTGCAGTCGATGGCAGGGGAAGAATTGACGGCACTTTTGCAGGATGACGCCAAAACGGCGGATCTTCTTCTTCTCGATGTACGCGATGCTTCGGAGTTTGAAGCGGGACATATTGATGGAGCGACCAATATTTTTGTTGATGAACTTGAGTCGAGACTTTCCGAGATCGAAGGCTATAAAGATAAACAGATCGTACTCTACTGCAATACCGGAAACAAAAGTGGAAAAGCCGGAGAAATCCTCGTGAAAAACGGTTTTACGAAGGTGTATAATGCGGAGGGAGTCAAGCAGTTCGATTACGAATTGGTGCAGTAATCTTCCATGAGTAAAACCTCAAAAAATGGATATCGCCAGACAGAAAGAGTCTGTTTCCCATGGGAAAGGGAGAGAGGCTCTTTTTGTTTCTGCTGAAAACCAACTGTCATATATTTTTTACCCTTTTTTCAAAAATGGATGGTACAATAGAGGAGTCGAGCCGGAAAGATAAAAAATTCCGGTCGAAAAACTATGGGCAGATCAGTCTGACGAAACAAGGGAGTGAACTATGGAAGGATTGCGCTATTTTTTCAGAGGGACCGCGGACGGGACGCCTCCGATAGAGAATTTTACCCTGCCTCATCTTTTGATTGTCCTCATCACTGCGGCGGTGGCGATTTTGATCGTCAAAAAGAGAGGGAGTCTTTCCGCGGGAGGGAAAGGTCGGATCCTGCGAAAGCTGATCGTCGCTTTGCTGCTTTTGCAGCAGATCATCCTCTATTTCTGGTACGGTTTTTCCGGATATTTCAGCATTCAGGAAGGACTGCCTCTTTACAACTGCCGCTTTGCGATCTGGATGGCCGCCTTCGCTCTTATGACAAGAGCGCGGCCGCTTCAGGCGATTGCCTGTTACTGGGGAGTCTTCGGCTCAATCCTTGCCCTTGCGTCTCCGGCGCTGGATCCCTTTCTCTTTCCTCACTATACGAATATTTCATTCTTCGGGGGGCATATGCTTCTCGTCTGGGCGGCCTGCTTCATCCTCTTTGTCGACGGGTTTGAAGCGGATATGGGGAGTCTTCGTTTCATGCTGTTTTTCACGACGCTGTATCACCTGCTGATCTACGCTTTCAATCGGATGACGGATTCCAACTACTGCTATCTGATCAAGGCGCCGATTGCGGAACAATTCTTCAGTCATCTCCTTCCTCCGGCCGGCTATGCCTTTCTGGTCATCATGGTCTGGAACCTGATGATGGTCGCCTTTTATCTGTCCGTACAGAGCGTCTGCCGTATTCTCAGCGAGAAGGAGGATAGGGATGATTCAAAATTTGCTTTTTAGTGGAGCGAGGATCGGTGACTGAAGAGCAAATTCGGATTTGGGAGCAAGAAGGTACTACGGAGTCGCAGCATATCAAAAAGAGCCGATACGGCAAAATGTGAATCCGGTTATAAAAAATGATATAAGGAGGTTCTGTTATGCATTTCAAAATGATACATAACAATATCAATGTGTTCGATCTGGAAAAAAGTCTGAAATTTTACGAGAAGGCGCTCGGACTGAAAGAAGAGCGTCGTAAAGAGGCGGAAGACGGAAGTTTCATCATCGTCTATCTCGGGGACGGACAGTCCGCTCATCAGCTTGAGCTGACTTGGCTCAGAGATTGGGACAGACCGTACAACCTCGGGGATAATGAGTTCCATCTCGCCTTTGAGACCGAGGACTATGAAGCGGCTCATGCGATGCATAAAGAGATGGGATGTATCGTCTTCGAAAATCCGAAGATGGGAATTTATTTCATTGCCGATCCCGACAATTATTGGCTGGAAGTGCTGCCCAAGAGAAAGAGATAACTGCTGATTTCCCTCACTTGACATTGAAAATGACTATTGATATAATGATAGCGGTATGCAACAATGGTTAGCCTATAGGAAAAGGAGAGAAGAAAGTATGAAAAAAGCGGTATCTATGGCAATGGGCCTTGTGTTGGCCTCCGGATTGTCGACAGCGGCTTTTGCCGACGTAAAAGCGGTTCCGTCTCCGCAGAAAGTCTTTGTAAACGGAGAGCAGATCGAAGTGAAAGCCTTCAATATCGACGGCAGCAATTATTTCAACCTGCGCGATCTCGGAATGCACCTCAACTTCCTTGTGGAGTTCGACAAAGAGACGAACAGCGTGAAGATCGTTCCGGCGGCTCAGGCAGGAGAAAAACCGGCGGAACAGAAACCGGCAGAGCAGAAACCGGAAGAAAAACCTGCAGAAAAGCCGGCGGAAGAAATCACTTCCCTCAAGCCTTGGGAGGGAACTTGGAACTCGATTACCGTGTACTTGGACGATAAGGCTCTCGACGAGGCTTATGCGGAAAAAGCGAAGAAAGAGAAGAAGACCGCGGTAGAGATCAAAGACGGAAAAAAAGAGGTCTATGCTTCTCCGGTGATGAATATGGTCATCAGCGAAGACAAGGTTAAATACTTCGAAGGCAAGCTGACGAAAGAAGGCGGCGCCGGAGACCTGCTCGGAGAAGATACTTACAAATATATGGGACAGGTGCCGATGGGCAAAGGAAACTGGTCTTACTTCGAGGCGACAAATGAGAATCCGAAGTATAAATATCTCCTCTTTACGAAAGTGCATGGAGAAGATATGCCTCATTTCCACATCCGTTTCAGCAACAAGGGAATGGATGATATCAAAGCTCAGAAATCCTATCCGACTTTCATCAAATTTAACACGACGATTGAACAGCTGAAAGAAGAGATCGCAGAATAAAAGAACGACTTCAGAGCCGGTGGGAGCAGACTCCTGCCGGCGTTTATTTTTTTGCCGGCGTAAAAATAATTTTTTTGTTGACGGATATACAGTCGAAAAGGTATAATTCTATTATCGGATTGTGCTGAATTTTCAGTCTATATTGAAATTTAGCCGAATTTCGATAATAAAAATCATAAGGAGGCGTGAATATGGATTTGACGGCAATTGTTGGCAGGATGAACGACATCATTTGGAGTAATGCACTGGTGTACACCTGTCTGGGAGTAGGGATTTATTTTTCCATTCTTCTCAAATTTCCCCAGATAAGACTGGTGAAGGACATGGTACATAATATGCTTCACGGAGAAGAGTCCGACTCCGGAGTGTCTTCCTTCCAAGGCTTTGCGATGGCTCTTGGAGGAAGGGTGGGTACCGGAAACATCGCCGGAGTTGCGACGGCGATTGCGATGGGCGGACCGGGAGCGGTTTTCTGGATGTGGGCAATCGCTTTCCTTGGAGCGGGTTCCGCCTATATCGAGGCGGCTCTGGCACAGGTATACAAGGATGAGGTGGAAGGCGAGTTCCGCGGAGGACCGGCTTACTTCATCGAGCGGGGACTGGGGATCAAATGGTACGGAGTGCTCTTTGCCGTTGCGGCGATCCTCGGCGTCGGAGTCTTTCTTCCGGGCGTTCAGTCCAACAGTATAACTGCAGCCTTTGAAAATGCTTTCCGCATCTCTCCGGTAATCACGGGAGGAGCGGTCACTCTGCTTTTAGCTTTCGTCATTTTCGGAGGAACCAAGCGTATCAGCCGAACGGCGGAGATGGTCGTGCCCTTCATGGCCATCGCCTACATCATCGTCGCTCTCATCGTCATCATCATGAATATCGGAAGCCTTCCGGGAATTATTAAGATGATTTTTGCGGGAGCTTTCAAGATGGATGCGGCCTTTGCGGGTATCTTCGGATCGACGATCGCCTGGGGAGTGAAGCGCGGGATCTACTCCAACGAGGCGGGACAGGGAACGGGACCGATGGCGGCTGCAGCCGCGGAGGTATCTCACCCGGCAAAACAGGGTCTCGTGCAGGCATTCTCCGTCTATGTAGATACACTCTTCGTATGTTCGGCGACGGCTTTCATGATCCTGATCACCAAGCAGTACAATGTTCACGGACCGACGGAGGGTTCCTTCATCGTGGAATATCTTCCGGGCGTTGAAAAAGGTCCGGCATTCACACAGAATGCGATCAATACCCTCTTTTCGGGAATCGGACCCGCCTTTGTCGCCATCGCTCTGTTCTTCTTCGCCTTTACGACGCTGCTCGCATACTATTTCTACGCAGAGTCCTGTGTGGCGTATCTCTTCCGAAAAGGTGGAAACTACAAGCTCTATTTCACGATTACGAGAGTGCTGATGCTCGTCATGACCTTCTACGGTGCGATCCGTACGGCGGATCTTGCCTGGGCGCTCGGTGACGTCGGCGTCGGACTGATGGCTTGGCTCAACCTGATTGCAATCGTCCTGCTGACCAAGGTCGGGGTACAGACCCTCACGGACTATGAGGCTCAGAAGAAGCAGGGACTGGATCCGATCTATGATCCGGACGCGCTCGGCGTCAGGAACGCGGATCTCTGGAAGAAGATCGCAGCGAAATACAAAGCGAAAAGAAAAGCCTGAAAATGCAAAAGGACTGCCGGATATACGCGGTGGTCCTTTTTATTTTTGATAATACACTAAACTCTGTTCAAAATACCCTCCGATCTTCCGACCTGCGTTCAATGAAATTTCCGATGACAGGTCAAGGGTACATTGTATCGAAGGGCATTTGGATCAGGTATTCGTATGATACTTGTTCCGGTGCAATGCTGCCTGTACTTCAAAGGATTTGTCCTACGGATACCTTTGAAAGTTATGGTTTCAGACTTTCCCGTTCATTGTACTGAATCAGGATAGGGTGTTTTTTATTGACGATCGGTTACCGGCGGCTGCAGAAGGAAGCGGATGAAGCCGAAGAGGACATAGAGCACAGCAGCCGTAGCGATAAAAGTCTGAACAGGTACGAGAAATTTCATCAGGGTCGGAACAGGGAGCTCCGCTTTTGTCAGGAATCCCGTGAGCTGCTTGGAGGCGACGGCCGTGATGACAAAGGGGAAGGTGAAGGAAGCGTAGCTCGGGAAGAAGGGGAGCTTGCGGATAAACAGGAGCCGAAGCATCTGTATCAGGCTGAACAGGAACAGGATCGAAGCGATTGTGTAGATCAGCGTCAAAAGCTCCGTTGATTTCGTCTCGGCGGATTGAAGATAGCCGGCAACGAGGAGGCTGAAAGGCGCCGCATAGATGCAGATCACCGGCTGAGCCGGCGGAGGCAGTTCCCGCAATTTCAGATAGCGGAGGCTGACGATACAGATCAGGACAAAGGCGCTGACCAGTCCGAACCGGAAAAAGAGCATTCCCAGCTGTTGCTTTCCAAAGGCGGGAGCCGTCACCGAACCGACGACGATCCCGACATAGACGATATAATAGCTGGCGAAGACTTTTTTCAGGTCAAAATGAAGGAGAAACTTTGCCGTAAAATACAGAATCAGCAGAAGATGAAGGCCGACTCCCGCATACCAGATGATCTGTCCGGCGGATGCAGACAGAGGCTTGATATAGGCTGCGAGCAGCATGAGCGCCATGGAACCGGTGGGAGCCACACTCGCCATGATCGGATTCTGCATATCTTCCCTGATTTTTTCCGGGTAGGTAAAAATCTTGAGCAGGACGAGAAGCAGGCAGAAAAGAGAAATGGCTCCAAACAGCAGGCGGACGCCTTCCGAATAGCTTTGCAGGAGATTGCCGAGAGCGGCGGAGGCGAGGCTGACGCCCAGAAGAGGGATCGGCACTTTTTGCAGGATTTTTTTCATAAGGCTTCCTATTTCTCCTTTTCGTCAAGGTTGACAAGTCCATTTTCCCGAATGACGATCTCTGCGACTTTTTGTGCGCAAAGTCCGGTGTACCGGATACATTGTTCCTTGTGTTCGCCTTTTCCCATATCGAATTCTCTTGTCAAAACTCTGCAGCAGACCGATTTTTTTCCTGTCGCGTCTTTGAACCAGTCATGCAGCTCATTGGTCAGTTCCATACATTTGACGACTTTCGGATCCTTGGGTCCGTTTTGCTCCGTTCTTCCGTACATCATACCCAGAGCGAGGATGCCGCCGTTGAGTGCGCCGCACATACATCCGGAGCGTCCGGCGCCCACCGCCATTCCTGAAGACATCGCTATGACCGAATCCGGAACATCCAGTTCGAATCCGTCCCGCATGGCCGCCATCATTGCCTCGCAGCAGAAATAGCCGTTTCGATAATAGTCCTCCGCCCGCTGCCTGATCTCTTTCACACTGACTTCCTGTTTGGTTTTCATTCTTTTCCTCCTTGAGATATAAAATATACAAAACACAGCAAGATTATACCATGGAATCGGTCAAAAAACCGGATATTTCAATGGATTGATCCATAGAAATATCTTATGGAAGACATTGACTTTTTCTATGAACTCCCTGAGGTGCAGCGGTACTCTGCACAGAAGCCGGTGATCGATTCCCGGGAATCGATCCGATGGATACAGCATTTTGCGTCCCTTTCGTCTGATACTGAACTCTGTTCGAAATACCCTCCGATCTTCCGACCTGCGTTCAATGAAATTTCCGATGACAGGTCAAGGGTATATTTTATCGAAGGGCATTTTGATTCGGTATTCGTATTAGATAAAAGAAAAGGCCTGCTGAAAAAATAAAAAAATGGCCAAATTCAACAAAAAAGGGGATTCCATACAAGTCAAATCGCCATAGTGTTATCGGATGACTGAAAAAATTAAATGAGAAAAAGTCTCAACCCCTGATTTTCCAACTTGTCTGTGGAAGTTCGCGGAACTTTGATGTATAATGGTAACTGTGGAAGGTTTTGACTAACTGGAAAAACGAGGTGATTTTTATGGCATGTTGTACGGAATGTAAGAGCAAACACAGCGAAGAGGTCGTCGATCTGACCTTGCTTGAGCCGGTGCTTGAGAACTATGCACCCGTAAAGGGAAGTGTGATCAGTATCCTGCAGAAGGCGCAGGAGATCTACGGGTATCTTCCGTCGGCGGCGCTGACGAGAATTTCGGAGGCGACCGGAGAAAAAGAAGCGAAACTCTATGGAGTGGCGACTTTTTACACTCAGTTTCGTCTGACTCCGGTCGGCAAGCATCTCATCATGCTCTGCCAAGGGACAGCCTGTCATGTCAATGGAGCGAGCATCATCGAGAAAGCGATCGAGGAAGAGCTGGGCATCGTCAACGGAGAGACGACAAAGGACAAACTCTTCACCCTCTTCAATGTCGCCTGTCTCGGCTGCTGCTCACTGGCTCCCGTGATGATGATAGACGGACATACCCACGCGAAGCTGACGCCGGAGAGCACAGTGAAGATCCTCAGGGAGATCCGGGAAAAGAATGCCAAGGAGGGAGCGTAAGATGAGAGTCGTTGTAGGAGCAGGAAGCTGCGGTTATGCGGCAGGAGCGGAAAAAGTACTGCAGGCTCTGGCGCAGATCGAAGATCCGGGCTTTGAATATTCGATCACAGGCTGTATCGGCATGTGCCATCTGGAGCCCATCGTCGATGTCTATGACGATGCGGGAAAGCTGCACCGCTACGTGAAAGTACAGCCGGAAGATGTGAAATCCATCGTGGAAAACTGTACACAGGAGAACAAGAGAGATATCTTGCCTGAGGATGTGGAGATTTTGAGTAAACAGCCTCGCGTTGTCCTTCGAAACTGCGGGAGCATCAACCCGGAGAATATTGACGATTACATAGCGGTTGGAGGATACAGGGCGATTGAGAAATGTGTCAAAGAGATGAGCCCGGAAGAAGTGATCGAAGAGATCAAAAAATCAGGGCTTCGAGGGCGAGGAGGAGCCGGTTTTCCCACCTTTTTCAAATGGGACGCCGCAAGGAAATCTCCCGGGAAAGAAAAATATATCGTCTGTAACGCCGATGAGGGAGACCCCGGAGCTTTCATGGACCGAAGCGTACTGGAAGGAGATCCCCACTCTCTCATCGAAGGGATGCTGATCGGAGCCTATGCGATGGGCGCCGAAGAGGGGGTCGTCTATGTGCGCGCCGAGTATCCGCTGGCGATTGTGCGGCTGGAAAAGGCGATGGCGCAGGCAAAGGAGAGAGGATATCTCGGAGAGGATCTCTTCGGTATCAAGGGCTGCCGCTTCCATCTGCGGATCAAGGCGGGAGCCGGAGCTTTCGTCTGTGGAGAAGAGACCGCGCTGATCGCCTCTCTGGAAGGAGAGCGGGGAATGCCCAGACTCAAACCGCCTTTTCCCGCGCAGAAAGGATATTGGGACAAACCCACGAATATCAACAATGTGGAGACTTTCGCCAATGTACCTTGGATCATCTTAAACGGAGCTGAAGCCTTTGCCGCCTACGGGACGGAGAAGAGCAAGGGCACGAAGGTGTTCGCGCTGACCGGAAAAGTCAATAAAGGAGGACTGGTCGAGATCCCGATGGGTATGCCGCTCAGGGATGTCATCTTCGATATCGGAGGCGGGATCAAAGACAATAAAGAGTTTAAGGCGGTACAGCTCGGAGGGCCTTCCGGAGGCTGTATCCCTGCGGAGCTGCTGGATACGACCGTCGACTATGAGTCGATCACGCAGACCGGAGCCATCGTCGGTTCCGGCGGGATGGTGGTCATGGACTCCTCGACCTGCATGGTCGAGATGGCGAGATTCTTCCTGGATTTCACCTGCAACGAATCCTGCGGAAAATGTACTTACTGCCGTATCGGGACCAAGAGGATGCTCGAGATCTTAAAGCGCATCACCGAGGGCAAGGGCGAAGAAGGAGATATCGAGCTGCTGGAAGAGCTCTGCTACAAGATTAAGGAAGGCTCTCTCTGCGGACTGGGACAGACCGCGCCAAACCCGGTGCTGACGACGCTCAAATATTTCAGAAACGAGTATGAAGATCATATCTATCACAAGAAATGTACGGCGAAGCATTGTCCTTCGCTGATCAGCTTTCATATCACGGACAAATGCGTCGGATGTACCCTCTGTTCCAAGGCTTGTCCGGCGAAAGCGATCAGCGGTTCGGTCAAAAATCAGCACAGCATCGATCAGGAAAAATGTATCAAATGCGGCCAGTGCGTACTCAAATGCAGGTTTGAAGCGATAACGGTAAACTAAGGGAAAGGAAGTGAAAACATCGTGCCTCAGATCAGAGTCAGTATCAATGGAAGAGAGCTGCTTGCCCACAAGGGTCAGACCATCAAGGAGGCGGCGGCTGAAAATGGCATAGATATTCCCACCCTTTGCCATGATGAAAAGATAAAGAACTACGGTTCCTGTGGGATTTGCGTCGTCGAGGTCGAGGGCAATCCGAAGCTGATCCGCTCCTGCTCGACGCAGATAGAAGAAGGAATGATCATAAAAACGGATACGGAGAGAGTCCGAGAGTCCCGCAAGACGACGCTGGAGCTCTTTCTCTCCGACCATACCGGCGACTGCAAGGCGCCCTGTACCCTCGGCTGTCCCGACAAGGTGGACATCCAAGGCTATGTGGGCCTGATTGCAAACAGACAGTATGAGCAGGCGCTTCGCCTGATCAAAGAAGATCTGCCTCTGCCGGCGAGCATCGGAAGAGTCTGTCCTCACCCCTGCCAGACTGCCTGCAGGAGAGGACTGATCGACGATTCCGTCAGCATCGCCTGGCTCAAGCAGTATGTGGCGGATCTGGATCTGTCGAAAGAGACGCCCTATATGCCTTTTATCAAAGAGGACAGCGGCAAGCGGGTCGCCATCGTCGGCGGCGGCCCCAGCGGATTGACGGCGGCCTATTTCAGCCGCAGATTCGGTCACCATACGGACGTCTATGAGGCGATGCCGGAGTTCGGCGGCATGCTTCACTACGGAATCCCGATGTACCGTCTGCCGAAAGATGTGCTTGCCAAAGAAGTGGATATCATTCGCAGGATGGGAGCGAACCTCTACCCGAATATGAAGATCGGAAGAGATATCACCCTTTCCTATTTGAGAGAAAACTACGACGCGGTCTATATTGCGGTCGGAGCTTGGGAGAGTTCGAAGATGAACGTACCCGGAGAGGAGCTCGGCGGCGTTTACGGAGGAATCGACTTTTTGAACCGTTTTGTGACCAACCGTCCTCTGCAGGTCGGCAGGAGAGTTGCCGTGATCGGTGGAGGGAACACCGCGATGGATGCGGCGAGGACCTCCGTGAGACTGGGAGCGGAGGAAGTCTATGTCCTCTACCGCAGAACCAAGGCGGATATGCCGGCAGAAGAAATCGAGATCGTCGAGGCGGAAGAAGAGGGCGTGGTATTCAAATTCCTCTTAAGTCCCATGGAGGTCGTTGCGGGAGCGGAGGGCAGAGTCTCCTCGATCCGTATGCAGAAGATGAGAGCGATCCCCGATCCGAAAGGCCGAACGAAGATCGAAGCGATCGAGGGAGAGATCGAAGAGATCGCCGTGGACTCTGTTGTCGTCGCCATCGGACAGTCGACGAATCTGGAAGGACTGGAAGAACTGACGGCAGACCGCAAAGGTCTGATCACCACCATGCCCTCGACCTTCCAGACCAATCTGGAAGGGGTCTTTGCCGGGGGCGACGTGATCGACAACGGCAACAAGATCGCGATTCAGGCCATTGCCGACGGAAAGAACGCGGCTAAAGTCATCGACAGCTATCTCTGCGGAGAGATCCGGCCTATCGTCGTCCCTTATTATGTGACGAGGAAGGATCTGACGAGAGAAGATTTTCCGGAAATCGAAGTGCACCATAGAGCCCATATGGGCCATCTGTCTCCGGAGGAGCGCAGGCACAGCTTTGCGGAAGTCGTCCACGGCTTCACCCGGGAAGAGACCTTTGAAGAGTCCAACCGCTGTCTCGAATGTGGCTGTATGGACTATTTTGAATGTGATCTCTATCGCCGCGCCAACGAATACGATGTCAAACCTGAGCGCTTCGAAGGACAGAAACACGCTCTCGTCTACAAAGATGAGCATCCCTATATCAAGAGAGACCCGAACAAATGCATCCTCTGCGGCATGTGCGTGCGCATCTGTGACGAGGTTATGGACAACACGGCGCTCGGTCTTGTCGGCAGAGGATTTGAGACGGCGGTCAAGCCGGCGATGGAAAAACACCTTGCCGATACCGACTGTATCTCCTGCGGACAGTGCGTCAGCATCTGCCCGACGGGAGCGCTGATCGAAAAGATGCCGATGCACAAACAGGTGCCCCTGAAGCCGGTGCTTTCGGACACGACCTGTTTCGGCTGCTCCGTCGGCTGCAGGACGACGGCGGAGACGAGAGGCGAGCTGTTGATCAAGATGAGGCCGGTGATGGAGGACTCCGTCAGCAAAGGTCTGCTTTGCAAAAAAGGAAGGTTCGAGCTGGAAGGCTTCGTACCGAGAGACAGAGTCCTGCGTCCCATGGTGCGAAAAGGCGGCGTGCTGACGGAAGTCTCCTATCAGGAGGCGCTGATCCATGCGGCGAGAAAAGCGCAGAGCGTACAGCTGATTCACGGAGCGGGCAGCCTCGGGCTCTCGGTTTCCGACCGCTATACCAATGAAGAGATCCATATGGCGAAGAAACTGGCGGCAGCTTTCGGCACGGACAAGATATTCTCCTTCGGCTACAGAAAGAGCGGACTGGAAAAAGCCCTCGGCTACGATGCGTCGCCCAATACCCTCGATGAACTGGAGAACACCGATCTGATCTTAGCCGTCGGCGGAGATATCTTTCAGACCCATACGATTGCGGCTCTCAAACTCAAATATGCGGTAAATGACGGCAGGAAGCTGATCCATATCAACCGGGAAAAGACCAAGATGGACGAGTGGACGAAAGCCTCTTACATCACAGAGGATTTGGAAGATCTGCTCAGACAGATCGCAAAACTCCTCAGTGAAGACTCTCCGCATAAAGAGAAGATCGAAGACTTCGAAGATTTTGTAAGAAGTCTTAGAGAAGCGAAGATCAGCGAAGAGGCTCGGGCGATTGCGGAGGCCTATAGATCGAGCAAAAAAGCGATGATCATTTACGACAAAGACTCTCTCAGCATCGAGGCGGAGCGTCTGATTGCGGCGCTCGCGGTCCTTTCCGGTCATATCGGAAGCCCGAGAGACGGTATCGTCCAGCTGAAGAAGAATGTCAACAGTCAGGGGATCGTCGATGCGGGACTGACGAAAGATGAGGAAGAGATCAAAAGACAGTTTGCGGACAAAGAGATCCGCGGCCTGATTCTTCTTGGAGAAGAAGAGGAGGCAGAACTTCCGGAGGGACTCGAGTTCCTCGTCGTTCAGACGGCGGTCATGAACAGAGCGGCAGAAAAAGCCGATGTTCTGCTTCCCGCGTGCGTCTTCGCCGAGAAGAGCGGCACCGTCACTTCGATGGAAAGACGCATCCAGAAGGTCAATCCGGCACTGGAGCCGGCGGTTGAGATGAGCAATATCGAGGCGATGGCGGGCGTCATGAACCTCCTGTCCAAAGACAGCGTCAAGGATATCTCGAAAGAGGCTCTCCTGCGTGAGATCGGCAAGTCCGGCGAAGAGTACCGAAGCATCCATGAGCAGGAAGGTTCCTGCGTCTACTGGCCGCTTCACGCTTCTTTGCAGCTCTATGGAGACGGCTTCCATACCGAAGATAAAAAAGCGAGATTGGCAAAAGCCTAAAATAAAAGGACGAACTCCATCCGCTTTCGACTTATACGGATACCCGCTCAAAATGACGTCTGATGAAATGTAATACGAATATCTGATCAAAACGCCCTTCGATAAAATGTACTCCTGATCTGTCATCCGAAATTTCATTAAAAACAGGTCGAAGGATCGGGCGGCATTTCGAACAGAGTTTCGTATGAAAAGCTCTAAAGAAGTGAAAAAACGGCTGAATTCAACAGAAAAAATGTTGAAATTCAGCCGTTTTGATTTTCTGAGTTCTCTGGAAAATTTATTTTGGCGTCTCCATTTCGGATTTTTTATGCTGAAAAATATGATATCATAGAAGAAAAACCGGTGCAGGTTTTTCCGAAAGAGAGTTTGCGCGGCCTCTTGATCTTCAAAATTTATATGGGTTTCGAAGGTTTTGATTTCAAATAGATAAGTATAAGGAGGAGTATTATGGATAGGCAAAAGATCTTGGAAATGCAGATCGTCAAAGATCTGCAGGCGGAAAAGGAAGTGTTCTGGTTCAACCCTCTCTGCAGGAAGATGGGGGAAGCGGAAAATGTCAGCGGACTGACTGCGAAGGATATCCGGGAGGCGGAAGAGAGACTGCAACGTTTTGCGCCTTTTATCATGAAGTGTTTTCCGGAGACAAAGAGCCGAAAAGGGCTCATCGAGTCCGAGCTCGTGCCGATTCCGAAGATGAGAGAGCGGCTCAATGAAAAATATAAGAGTGAGATCAGGGGAGCTCTCCTGCTGAAAAAAGACAGTCATCTTGCCATCGCCGGTTCAATCAAGGCGAGAGGCGGCATCTATGAGGTGCTCAAGAACGCCGAAGATCTCGCGCTGCGGGAGGGGCTGCTTGCAGAGGGAGAGAGTTATGAAAAACTCGCTTCCAAGGAGTGCAGAGAATTTTTCGGCCGTTATAAGGTGCAGGTGGGATCGACGGGAAACCTCGGACTGAGCATCGGCATCATGAGTGCGGCGATCGGTTTTGAGGTCATCGTCCATATGTCCGCCGACGCGAGGCAGTGGAAGAAAGACCTGCTGCGAAGCCACGGCGTCCAAGTGATCGAATATGCCTCCGACTATGGGGAAGCGGTCAAAAACGGAAGGGCGCAGTCCGATGCGGATCCGGCAAGTTATTTTGTCGACGATGAAAATTCCAAAGATCTGTTTTTGGGCTATGCGGTCGCAGCGGGAAGACTGGAGAGTCAGCTGGATGAGCTGGGCGTCAGGGTCGATGCGGATCATCCCCTCTTCGTCCATATCCCCTGCGGCGTCGGCGGAGCGCCGGGAGGAGTCGCCTTCGGACTCAAAGAGATCTTCAAAGATCATGTCCACTGCTTTTTCATCGAGCCGACGCAGGCTCCCTGTATGCTGCTGGGGATGGCGAGCGGGGAGAACTCCGCGATTGCGGTCTCCGATATCGGGCTCAGTGGAAAGACTCATGCGGACGGTCTTGCGGTGGGAAGAGCCTCCGGTTTTGTCGGAGCAGTCATGAGTCCCCTGCTTGCCGGCATCTGTACGATCAAAGACGCAAGGCTTTACGACTATATGAGAGATCTGCTCGAGACGGAAGATATTTTCATCGAGCCGAGCGCCTGCGCGGCTTTTCAGACAGTCCTGCTCTGGGAGGAGAGCGAGGAGGCGCAGGCTTATATGAAGAAACATGGTCTGGAAGATAAGATGAGCCGTGCCCATCATATCATCTGGGCGACGGGAGGCCGTCTCGTACCGGAAGAGATCCGCAGAGAGTATGAAAACACATATCTTGAATAGAGACGCCAAATAAAAAAAGAGCCGAAAGGCTCTTTTCAGATTGCAGACAAACTTCAAAAATCATTCGCCGGCGCGGACTCTCTTTCGGAAAAATCGGACTTACTCGTTGGAAATCTAGGCCGAGCTCAAAACGGCGTCCTGCCGCTTTCGCTCTAAAATCAGCGTCCTGCTGATTTTTCTGAAATTTCAGCGGCTTGCTCCTCTCGATTTTTTCACGAAAGTTCCTCATCTTCGGCTCATGAATTTTGAAGTTTGTCCGCTTTGTCTTCAGTCTGAAAGAGCCGAAAGGCTCTTTTTTTCTCAGTTTGAGTTTGAGATTCAGCAGCAGCTTTTTCGATCACCGGGAGTGATCTTCGGTTCCGGCTGTACGGCGGGAGCTTCGACAGCGGTAGGATGGAAACGCTCGGTTCCCTCGATGATGAACCAGAGCACGACACCGGAGAGGATGCCGATCGTCGGTCCTTTGACTGCGAGGATGATGCCCATGACGGCCGCGATTCCTCTTCCGGTCGGACTGCCCGTCATCTTGATGCCGATATTTCCGCAGGCGTAGGCCTGCACAGCCATCGTCAGTCCAAAGAAGATTCCGAAAGCCGGTTTGATCAGAGTGACGAGCGGAAGCATTAAAACGGCGATGACGGTCGCAGCTCGAAAAGTTCCGACTCCGCCCCAGTAGGTTCTCATCGTTTTGTATCCGCGCTTATATCTCTCCGTGATGGTCAGAAGTCCGGACGCCCAAAGAGGGCCGCACATCGGTACCCAGGGTGCGAAGAGAGACATGATCGCATTTCGGAGAGCGCTTACGAGGTTGGAGCGTCCGGCGTCAAATTCGACCTTTTCATCTTTCCTTCCTGCAGTCGCATCATCAATGATCTCTTTGGCGAGAACGAAGTCCGAAAAAGCGATGATATATGTAGTCAAAGCCATGGGGACTGCGGCGAGGAAGAACTTCATCTCAGGAAAGCCGATTCCGAAGATCGTGTAGTTCCTGAGCACATAGTCAAAATGGATCGGAGTGACGCCCCATTCGATCTGAGGGATCGGAATTTCCCGGAAGATAATCGGCGCAAGGATGATAGCAAACAGCTGAGCCGGTACGATTCCCTGATTCCGGAGTATCCGCCAGAAGCGGCTCTTTTCCGCCAGATACAGAAAGGACTTGGAAAAAAGAAAGATGTAGGCGATGACGATGCACACGACTACGGTGTAGGGGGCGACCGGTATTCTGGAGTTGATCACATTCATTCCGGCGGAGATACCGGCGCCGAGGACGATCCCGGCTTTAATCGAGGAGGGGATGGACTCGACAAGTTTTCGTCCGATCCCCGTCGTTCCCATGATCAGGAAGAAAAGCGCGACGAGCATCTGCAGAGCGATCATCGCGTGGGTGCGGTCGGGTCCGACTGCAAAGCCGGAAAGATAATTGATCGTGAGCGGGAGAGCCGGCGTGATCCATCCGGGCACGACCGGATCTCCGAGCAAAGCGGGAAGATAGTAGCAAATCCCGTTGAGTACGCCGAAGGTCAGCGCAATGTAAAAATCTTCGACGCCGAGTACATCCATCGTGACGCCGACTCCGGCGCCCAGGCAGGCGACTCCGAGAAACATTGCGGCAAGGCACTCCGTCCACTGCCACTCGTGGTGGATGACCGGGATCCTCATCTTGAAGGGCCCCAGCGGGATATAGGGCTGCTCTTCCCCGTACTGTCTTTTCTTAAGCGGGGTCTTTTCGGTGTTGAAGCCTTCAGGAATCTTGCTCATAGTCATCTTACTCCTTTCATGAAAAGAAAAAGTAAAAATATATAAACAATGAAAAACCGACTTTAGAAAAAAACAGAAATGAATACAGATTCTCTATATTGAGTTTTCGTCGAGCTCTTTGAGTATCTTCGGCAGGATCTCATCCACCGCATCGTTTGCGATCTGACAGGTTCCTGCGTTTTTGTGTCCGCCTCCGCCGTATTTCAGACAGATTTCGCCGATATTGACCTGCGAGTTTTTGTTGATGATCGACTTGCCGATTGTCAGCACCGTGTTTTGCTTTTTGAGTCCCCACATGACATGGACGGAGATCTCCGCCTCGGGATACATCGCATAGACCATGAAGCGATTGCCCGCATAGATCGGATCTTCGTCCTTGAGGTGGAGGACGATGGTCTTGCCGTGCATTGCATGGACTTTTTCGATCTGCTTTTTGAAGAGTTCCTGCTGTTCGAAGTAGAGGGTCACTCTCTCTTTGACGTCGGGAAGCTCGAGGACGTCCGCGATTGGATGCTCCAGACAGAAATCGACGAGTTTCATCATCAGCTGGTAATTCGATATCGTAAAGTCGCGGAAGCGGCCCAGTCCCGTTCTCGCATCCATCAGGAAGTTCATCAGCGTCCAGCCTTCCGGATCGAGTATCTCGCTCAGCACATATTTTGCGGAGTCCGCCTTATCGACGGCGGTCATGATCTCCTCGGAGATTCGCTTGAGATTGTCGCCTTTTTTATAGTGGTTGTAGACCACTCTTGCGGCCGAAGGAGCCGAAGGATCGATGATATGGTTTTCTCTGCTGCCGCTGAGACGGCTAAGCTCGCTCAGATGATGATCGAAGGCGAGACCGATCCCCTCGACATAGGGAAGGTTGGTGGAAATATCCTCCGAAGTCACCTCGATCAGCCCGTCCTGCATATCTTTCGGATGGACGAACTTGATATCCTCGATCAGCTTCATTTCTTTCAGGATCATCGCGCATACAAGACCGTCAAAATCACTTCTCGTTATCAGTCGTTTCATGGTAAATGCTCTCCTCTGTCTTTAAATATGAGTTTCTTTAATATTATAATAATACAAAAAGGACTTTTATTCAATCAATTCATACTTTCGAAAATTTTATCGTCTTTCGCTCTTTTATTCTTTACCTTATTTGTGAAAAATTTCGGCGATGCGTTCTTTTTGATTTTTTCCAAAAATCTGCTCCGCTGAATGGCTTTCGATGGATTTCGGCCGGAGAAAAAAAGCGCGCTCAGAGAGTGGTTCCTATACGCGGAGGATGGATACGGGCAGGTACCGGCGGATGGAAAGAGGGGGAATCTCAGGGAAGGACTTTATGAATGATTTACAGAGTAAGAGCTAAGATGCTATAATCAGGAGGAAAGGTTCTTTATTTTGCTCGCAGGTAGGAGGATGACTCTTGAAAACGATAAGAGACAAGATACGGGAGATGGATGAGCGCATCGACTCTCTCGAAACGAAGGTACGGAGTTTGCAGGACGAAAACAGGAGGCTGCAGTATTTTCTGAGGACTTCGTCTTCAAAGATCGCTGAGGAAACTTCGGAGGAACCGATGCGGACGGAGGCGGTTTTCGAGACTTCAGACCGAAAGACGGCAGTCTCCGCGGCGGGAGAAAGTGTCGTTGCGCTGCGCCGTCAGAGGGGAGATCTGTTTGATGAGCGGGAGATGGTGAGACAGCTTCCTCCGCGTGCAGTTTCCGAGGCGGCTCGGGAGTCTTTCACACAGAAGGAAGAAGAAGAGACCGACGCGGCGATTCCGCGCGCTCCGAGACCGGTTCGGCCGGCCCTTGTTTCCGATGGGGAGAAGAAGGACAGAGAGTCTCTTGTCGGAAAATATCTGATTGGGGCGCTCGCCTCGCTGCTGATTTTTATCGGGGCGGCTTCTTTTGTCGCGATCATATGGAACAAGATCAGTCCGCAGATGAAGCTGACGATCATCTGCACGGCGGGACTTCTGCTTACGGCGGCCGGGCTGAGGATATCCATCAAAAAGCCCGGAGTGATTCCGTCGATTCTGATGGGGACCGGATCGGGTCTCGTCTATATCGGCATACTTTCAGCTTCGCTGGCGTTTCGCCTCGTGTCGGATCAGGTATCAATCCTGCTCTGCGGGGTCTGGACTCTGGCGCTGATGTTTTCTTACCGGTTCACCGGACTGTCTTTTACGGTCTTCATCGCCTATATCGGAAGTTATATCAACCTGCTCTTTCAGCTTCCTGAAGCTGCAAAAGCGGGCGGCGGATCCGGCTATCTGCTCCTGCTCGTTCTGGTGACCGCCGTTTCCGGAATGATGCTTTTCACCCTGCGCAGAGAGAGGGGTCTGCGGTATCGCACAGGCGTCTTTCTGGCGGGTCTGAGTTACCTGACTCTCTTTGAATACATCCACCGTTTCGACAGTGCGGCGACGACGGTTCCTGCCCAGATCGGCTGTATTTTGGCCTTCATTCTGCTCAAGAATCTCCTTTACGAAGAATCGGAAAACTCGGGGACGAAGTACCTGCATTTCATCCTCAGTGTTCTCTCTTCGTACTATCTTGTGATCCTCATCGTCTTTTCCGACGGTTTCAGCGCTCGTTTCCATCTGACGGCTCTGCAGGGGCTGCTGATCATCTTCGTCGTCCATGGGATCCAGTTTTTTGCAAACGGCGGACGGTATCGAAGGATCGAGAGGGGTCTGAGTTTCTACTACGGAACCCTGCTCTATTTGACCGGAGTTCTGATCGCCGTCGATCGTTTTCAGATTCCGGCGGCAGCTCCTGTGATTGTGGGAATTTTCTTCCTGAGAAAGTTTGTTTCGAAGTCCGAGCTGCCCCTGCATTTTCTCGCTCTTCTGATCGGAATCGACAGTCTGCTTCTCGCGACCGAGCGTTCTTTGCTTTTCGGTTTTTGGGAAGACGGTCCTGCGGTGCTGAGCTGTATCCTGAATACGGCCCTGCTGTTCTTCCTGCCGAAGGCGGAGCCCCGGCCCGTGAAAAAACCGGTGTTTCTCAAAAACCTCAGCCTGATTGTCCTTCTGATCAACTGCGGAAGTTTCAGCGAGCATCTGATCCATCTGTTTCCGAATCTGGAGAACGGGGAAGACTATGGGGTGCTGATCACCCATCTGCTCTGTCTCTTCTCGCTCATCGTCCTGTACAGGATCGGGTATTTCGTCTGGGAGGAGCCGGAGGATGAAAAAAGAAAGCTCCAAGGCCCCTTGTACAGATATGCGGGCTTTCTGATCGGCTCCGTCCTCCTCTTTGTCATCGGAGCCGATCAGCTCAACGATTTTTACGCGGCAACAGGCGGCGTAAAGTGGCTGATGATGCTGATTGTGACGGCTCTGAGTCTTCTGCAGATGAAGGTGGCGCTCTCCTGCGATCATCGCCTGGTCTCAAACGGGGAAGGAATCTGGCTCCTTTTGAAGTTTACGGTCTTTTCCATCGTCTGCGATAATGGGATCTTCGTCCTGCTCTTTGCTCTTTCCCACGGCGTCCTGATCCTGCTGGAACTTCGTGAGGAGTATGAAAATCTTCGGCCTCTGCAGCTCAAGAACCTCGCCCTGCTGATCCTGCTGATCGCCTGCGTTCCCTTCTCCTATAAGATTTCCGCTCTTATGGGCTGGGAGGACAAAATTCCGGAGATCGGAACCGCTCTGGCCTTCCTGCTGGCGTCGGCTCTGCTCCTTGCGGTCTTTAAGCTCCGATATATCCGTGAGGAGGATTCTTTCGAGGGCAAGAAGGACAGCTTTTTCGGGAGGCTTCCCTGGTACGGAGGGATCTACGCTTTTGCGACGGTGATTTATCTTCTCTCTCTCATTGCGATGAATGAGGTCGAAGAGATCCCGGTCAAGGCGCTGCTGACCCTCTGCGCCCTTGTGACGGGACTTTTCCAGAGCTATCTTTCCCTTTTCGGCGGGAAGGAAGTGTCCCGGGCGGTCGGCATCTGGCTTGTCATCAAATATCTCGCGATGCTGTGGAGCGTGATTCACGCCTTCCTCGATCTGCCGGCGGACTCGGTCGTATACAGCGTATCGGGGCTGCTTCTTGCGGTGGCGGCGATCTATTTCGGCTTCCGAAGAAATATACAGGTGACGAGGCATTTCGGACTCGTGCTGACGCTGACGATGGTCGCGAAGTTCATCCTCGTCGACCTCGGGGGCGAAAACTCCCTTACGAGAGTTGTCGCCTTCGTCGCCGGAGGTGTCCTCTGTTTTCTGATCAGCATCATCTACAATCGCCTCAGCAAAAATTAGAGAAGCTCAAAGAGTGCGGGGGCAAAAATTTTCAAATTATCCGCCGCGCTCTTCCCTTTTTACAGTATTACGATTATAATGGAGAGAGGAACATTGCATAGGAGGGATTGGATTGAATTATTCAGCGATCATGGAAGAAATCAAAAGCACGAGGGACTATAAGAACACAGAGGTCAGAGCCGATCTCCTGCAGAAGATCGTCAATGCCGGACATAATGCGCTCAAGCATCACGAGCTTTCGCTCCACCTTCTTGAAGACGGAGCAAAGGTGCAGAAGCAGCTCGAAGGCAAGGCGGGCTATTACGGAAAGTTCATCGCCGCGCCTCATTATATTGCGGTAGCGGGAGACGCAAGCCGAAGAGCAAAGGAAGACGCGGCCTATATCACCGAGATGATGCGTTTCGTCGTTCATGAGGAGGGACTCGGAAGCTGCTGGATCACGGTGCCGGACACGGAGGAAGTCAAGGCCGTACTCGGGATAGAATCCACAAAATCACTATGTACCCTGCTGGCTGTCGGACAAAGATACTCCGGCATTTTCAAAAAAGACACCCAGCAGAAGTCTTCGAGACAGGCGGCGACGGAGATCGCTTTTCTTGAAAGATGGGGTAAGGAGCCGAGCTGGGAGGAGCTTGTGGACAGAGGTTTTGCGGAAGTGTTCTATCTGACGCGGTTTGCACCCTCCTGGGGCAATCGTCAGCCTTGGAAATTTCTCCTGACGCCCCATAAGATCTATGCCTGTGCGGAGAAGGTGGCCGGAGAAGATATTGATCTGGATTTCGGGATCGTCAAGTTCTATTTTGAAAAGGCCTGCGTCGATCAGGGACTGATGATTGAAGAGATTCGCGAAGGAGCTGAAAAAGCGGAGGATATCCCGGCGGAATATGAGGTTCGGGCCGTGTATTCCGCATAAGGCGCAATAAGAAAAAAGGAAGATGGAGAGGGCTGCGCACAGGCAAGGACGCCTGTCTGCAGTCCCTTATTGTATAGATATGGAGGAAATACATGGAATTGAGCGGACTGAATGAAGCGCAGTACAAGGCGGTGGAGACGGTTGAAGGTCCTCTGCTGATCCTTGCGGGAGCAGGATCGGGGAAGACGCGGGTCATCACATACCGCATCGCGCATATGATAGAGAATCTTGGGATTTCGCCCTATTCTATCCTGGCGATCACCTTCACGAACAAGGCGGCCAGAGAGATGAAAGAGAGGGTCTGCGATCGGATCGGAGATGAGGCGGAAAAGATATGGATCAGTACCTTCCATTCCCTCTGTGTGCGCATCCTGAGACGGGAGATCGAAAAGATAGGCTATGGCAGATCCTTCAATATCTATGACGCCCAGGATCAGCAGACACTGATCAAAGAATGCATCCGTCTGGCAGGGCTCAATGAAGACAATTTCAAGTCCTCCGCGGTCATTTCGGAGATTTCGAAGGCGAAGGATCGGCTGGAAGGACCGGAAGAATACGAAAAACAGACCGAAGGAGACTATCGTCTGTCGAAAATCGCCTCGATCTATAAGCTCTATCAGCAGAAATTAAAAGCGAACAACGCGCTGGATTTTGACGATCTGATCTTTCAGACCGTAAGACTTCTTGAGGAGGATCGGCAGACCAGAGAGTTTTATCAGCGCAAGTTTCGTTATATCATGGTCGACGAGTATCAGGATACCAACCATTCTCAGTATCGTCTCGTCCGTCTGCTCAGCGAATACTACCGCAACCTTGCGGTTGTCGGTGACGACGACCAGTCGATCTACGGATGGAGAGGAGCGGATATCAGCAATATCCTGAGCTTCGAGAAAGACTATCCGAACACGACTGTGATCAAATTAGAGCAGAACTACCGATCGACGCCGATGATACTGGGCAGCGCCAACAATGTGATCAAAAACAATGCGGAGCGACGGCTGAAAAAGCTCTGGACGGAAAATAAGACCGGAGAAAAGATCAAACTCTACCGCGCCTGCGACGAAAAGAACGAGGCGGATTATATCGCCTCCCAGATCGCTGAAAGGCGGAAGGAGCAAAATAGAGAGCTTCGGGATTTCGCGGTGCTCTACCGTATGAATGCCCAGTCCCGCGCGATTGAGGAGGCGTTGATCCGAGCGGGGATCAGCTATAAGATCTTCGGTTCGCTGAAGTTTTATGACAGGAAGGAGATCAAGGATATCCTCTCCTACCTCAAACTGATACAAAATCCGCTGGACGATATCGCCCTCAAGCGCATCATCAATGTTCCCAAGAGAGGGATCGGCGGAAGGAGTCTCGAGGTGCTTGAAGCGCATGCACAGCGAACCGGAGAGAGCCTGTTCAGCGCTCTGCTCGACGCCCATGAGCTCGACCTCTCGACGAGGATCAAAAATTCCGTTTTCGAGTTCACGCGGATGATGAACGAGCTGATCGATGCAAAGCGGGAAAAGACGACGACCGCACTTTTGGAGGAACTGCTCGAAAGGACGGGCTATCTGGAGGAACTGCAAAGAGAAGACACCCTCGAAGCGAGAGGACGGATAGAGAATATCGAGGAGCTGAAGAGTGTCATCCTCGACTTTGAAAAGAGGGAAGCCTCCGAAGAGGAGGAAGAAGAAAAGACGCTGGAGGGATTTTTGTCCTCGGTATCTCTGATGAGCGACCTGGACAATCTGAGCGAAACCGAAAACTATGTGACGCTGATGACGCTTCACAGCGCCAAGGGACTCGAGTTTCCGGTCGTCTTCCTTCCGGGCATGGAAGAAGGGCTCTTTCCGATTCTTCGTTCCTTCGTCAGTCCTAAGGAGATCGAGGAAGAGCGGCGTCTCTGCTATGTCGGCATCACCCGCGCCAAGGAAACTCTCTATATGAGCCATGCTTCCGAGAGGACGATCTACGGGAAAAAGAGTCCGGTAAGGGTATCGAGATTCATCGGAGAGATCGGGGAAGAGTTTTTCGAAGAGGCGGCAAAACAGAAGTCTCAGGAGAGACAGAGCCTTGTAAAGCGCTACAGGGAGAAGTATCAGATCCAAAGCCGGGCTGTCGACATCACCCCGGCAGGCAGCGGCCAGAGCAATCTTGCCGTCGGCAGCAAGATCCGTCATCCGAAATTCGGCGTCGGCACGATTGTCAGCCGCAGCGGCACGAACTATACGATTGCCTTCGACGGGCAGGGCGTCAAGATCATCAACACCGAGTTTATCAAGCTGAAACAGGTATAGTGTATAAAGATCCCTCTACAGGATCGGAAAGGAAGTACAGGATGGAAAAAAAGAAAACGGCAAGAGATCTCATGGATTTTATCGACGCTTCGAAGACCCCTTTTCATGCGGTGAACCACTCGGCTTCCCGTCTGAAAGAGGCGGGATTCACACCGCTCAACCTTCGCAGCAAGTGGAATCTGCGTGTCGGAGGAAGATATTTTGCCGATTACGGAACGGCGATTGCCGCTTTTCGCATCGCTTCGAAAGACGGCGGATTTCATATCGTCGGCTCCCATACCGATTCACCGGCGATTGCGATCAAACCGAAGGCGGTCATCAAGGACAACGGCTATGTCAAACTGAATACCGAGATCTACGGAGGCCCCATACTCAATACCTGGCTCGACCGTCCGCTCTCGATGGCGGGGCGTGTCCTGCTGCGCTCCGATGATCCCATGGAGCCGACGGAGGTGCTCGTCGATTTTGAAAGGCCGGTCGCTGTCATTCCGAATCTCGCCATTCACCTCAATCGTGAGGTCAATAAAGGCGTCGAACTCAACAGGCAGAAAGATATGCTTCCCCTCGTATCCCTCGCCGGGGACTTCATCAGTGAAGACTATCTCGTGCACAAGCTTGCGGAGTATCTCAAAATCGAAAAACAGGGCATCCTCAACTATGAGCTGTATCTTTACGATCCGAGAGAGAGCTGCTTTGTCGGTTTCAGTGAAGATTTCATCTCCGCACCGAGACTGGACAATCTTGCGATGCTTCATGCCTCTTTGGATGCACTGATCGGCAGCAGCGGAGGAAAAGGAGTGAAGATCGCCGTCGGCTTTGACAGCGAAGAGGTCGGAAGCCTCAGCCGCAGCGGAGCGGATTCGACCCTGCTGAAAGATCTGATCGACCGCATCGGTTTCAGTCTCGATCTTCGTGAGGAAGATATGATCTGCAGTCTCGAGAAATCCTTCATCATCTCCGCGGATATGGCTCATGCGGTCCATCCGAATTCTCCGGAGAAGCATGACCCGACCAACCGCCCGAAGATCAACGGGGGACCGGTCATCAAACTCAGCGCCAATAAAAAATACACCACCGACGGACTGACCTCGGCGATCTTCCGCAACCTCTGTGAAGATGTGGGCGTTCCCTGCCAGACCTTCGTCAATCCCTCAGATCAAGTCGGCGGGTCGACGATTGGACCGATCTCCTCGCGCCATGTCTCGATCAAATCCGTCGATGTGGGAAACCCGATGCTGGCGATGCACTCCCTCAGAGAGCTCGTCGGTTCCGACGATCAGTACTATATGGTCAAGGTGCTGAGAAAATTCTTCAGTCTGTAAGAAGATGAGTGCGTCTATCGGAACTATGCCGGTTGGATGAGGAGTATAAATGCAGTTTGATTCGTGGTATGATTTTATTACTCAAAGATATAGCGGGGAGGAAAAGAAGATGGCATATGTTTCATCCTTTACCTATTGCGAAAACATTCAGACGGAAATGACTCCGCAAGGGCCGAGATTACAGATTATAACTCCCCTGCAGGTCTTGAAACCCGTCGCATTGCCAAGCAATTATTCTTTTGCTGTCGCCTGCAGTATTGCAGGATTCGATATAACGAAAGAAAATAAGGTACAGATCATTTTTGTTTCGCCTACGAATCAGACCGTAAATGATACGAGGGAAATTGAATTTTATATGGCAGGAGAAAATGCTGATGACAGCAGTTCGAATGCAATGCAGTTCAATTTGGATTTAAGAAATGTCGTTCTCAGAGAAAAAGGTATCCATACAACCCGGGTTTTTGCTAACGGAGAACTGATAGGTGAATATAAGATTGAGGTGACGACAGGTGAGTAGGATGATGTCGGTATCTGAATCATCGCAGAGGAGTATCACAAAAAGATTCGGACCTCTTATACAGCCGGCCTTTGAGATATTTGTTCCAAGTGTCGGGAAGCGGACCCTCAGGATGGAAAATCATCTCATATCAAGACAAATTGTTATAGAAGCAGGCAGAAAAAACGATGTTTATCGGATGAATACAGATAAAGGATTGCAATTTTTCATTCTCCGCGCAGAGGTTTATCCTGCTTGCAGGTCTGATGTTCAAAGAGTGATTGAGATCAATGAAGAGAAGATATTTAATTTGGCGAAACTTGAGAGCATAGCATCCTTGCAGGATAATTGGAACGGAAATGGGGCCAAATCAATATCGAGAGATTTGATTGCAAGAGTAAAAAAATGGATTCCTTTTTTGGAAAGACAGCCCGAAATTTTTCCGACAGCTTGTGATACTTTGCAGTTGGAGTACGAGAAAGAAGACGGTGGGCATTTGGAGATTGAAGTCAGCGAGAATCAGCAAGCGGAGATTTTCTGTGTAAATAGTGACGGAACGGAAAAAGAGAGGTTCGTTCAGGCAGATCCGGAGACGATAAATAAGGTGGTAAGAGAATTCTATGGATAATATATTCAGAAAAGAGGAAAAACTTTATAGAGCCGTTTATCCCCCATCTCATCCGGGATTGTTCTGGAAGAAAGACGGAAGTCTTTCATCTGCAGCATTTGCGGATCCGAAAGGTTTATCAGTCGAGCGCGGATATGATCGTTCCGAGGAAACAGTGATTCAAAAGATGAGAGAATCTTTTATCGGATGCATTGTATCCTTGAAGGTCAAAAATTGTATTGAGGCCGATGCCTTGGTAAAATATCTGCCCACTAAGAACAATGAATATCATTCGGAAATACATGGAGGTCCTGAAGAGAAACTTTTGAGCAGAAAGCAGAGAATGAGTCTGGTGAAGAGTGCTGTGATAGAACATATGGAAGCGTAGACCGTCGAAGATATGCAGGAGACTGCCGGAAGTTTTTCGGCGGTCTTTTATTGCGGGTTTTCTTCCGCTTTTCCGTGATGTATCTTTCGCAGAGAACGGACTCCTTGTTTTCCGGTCGCGACGGCATCCTCGGTTCGCAGTCATGATTTCTTCGCCACCCTTTTTTGAGATTTCACCATCTATCTTTTCAGGAGGTGATAACATGGCGGAGAATACGATGGAGAGCCGTGTAATGGAATTGGAAAAAAGCGTGGCGGAGATCCGAGTCTATATGAGCGCGATACGGGAGGATATCCAGGAGATCCGTCTCAGCATTGAGAATCTCTCGAATCAGCTGCTTCGGGAGAAGGAGTTCTCACAGGCTCAGGCGAACGTCGCTTGGCAGACGATGGTCACGGAACTGATCAAACTCGTCAGTCTCAGCGTGCTCATTCTCGGAGCGATCGTGGGGGTGGTCAAATGGGCGGGACAGTGAAGCGGAGCGTTCTGCACCGAGACTCTCAAGGGGAGGAAGGAGGAATCCTCCGTACGGATTTTCAGTATGAGTATCCGCTCGTTCCGCTGGACAAAAACAGAGTCTGCCGGCTGATCCTCCATCATGCGGCGGCAAAGACCGCATCCGCTGAAGAGATCCACAGCTGGCATCGGGCAAAGGGTTTCGGAGGCTTCGGATACAATGAATATGTCCGAAAAGACGGCAGCGTCATCATCGGCAGGGGAGGCCGGATCGGAGCACACTGCAAAGATCAAAACGCCCTCGCCTACGGCATCTGTGCGGAGGGAGATTACGAAATCGAAAAGTCGATGCCGGATGCCCAAAGAGCAAGTTTGATCCGAAGGATTCGAAATGCCTTTTCCCTTTATCCGAAGATCCATGAGCTGCGAAAACACAGCGACTTTCGCCCGACTTCCTGTCCCGGAAGGTATTTCCCCTTTGAGCAGATTCTTGAAGAGCTGAGGCGGCAGATGCAGGGGGAGATCCTCGAGTTTTCAGAAAAGGAGAGACTACAGGCGATAGAACGCCTCAGTCAGAAAGGAATCATCACGGATCCTGCATACTGGCAGCGAAAAGCCGGAAGCGGAGAGTACGTCCGCGGAGAATATGCGGCGCGGCTGATCTGCCGGACGGCTCAGCTTCTGGAGTAGTTTTTCCAAAATATCCGCGCAGGGCGTCAGCCTTCGTGCGGATATTTTCGCTCCTTTACAAAACCATCCCGAGAATGTAAAATAGAAAAAAGTGAAGCTGATCGATGCAGACTGAAAGAAAGTATGCAAGAGGATATGAAGATAAGAAGGGATATAAGGAGAACCTCATGAACAGTGCGATTATCGTGGCGGCGGGCAAAGGAAGCCGTATGCATTCGACCCTAAGCAAACAATATCTCGAGATCGGCGGAAAAGCCGCGCTCTATTGGGCGATGAAAGCGTTTTTGGATCACAAGAGGATCGACGAGATCGTCGTTTTGATCGGAGAGGGAGAGCTGGAACTCTACGAGAATGCCGTACAGCGGCATATGGAGCCCGCAAAGCCGGTCAGGGTCGCAGCGGGAGGCGCCGAGAGGACGGATTCCGTCCGGAAGGGCTTGGAGCTGGTCGATCAAAGAACGGAGTATGTCCTGATCCATGACGGCGCGCGGCCTCTTGTCAGGGCGGAGGATATCGATGCGGTACTGGACGGATTGAGAGACTACGACGCCTGTATTACAGGCGTCTATGTCAAGGATACGATAAAGATACTTGACAAATCCGGCGTCATTGTTGATACGCCGATCCGAAGCCGTGTTTTTGCGGCGCATACCCCTCAGGGATTCAAAAGGGAAAAACTGACGGCGGCTTATGAAAAACTGGAGGGAGAGAAGTCCGGGCTGATCCTCACAGATGAATCCATGGTGATGGAAAAAACCGGACACGAGGTGAAAACCGTCATCGGAAGCTACGAAAACATCAAGATCACCACTTCCGAGGATCTGGATCTTGCGGAAAAGATCCTTGCAAAGAGACGGAGGATGCAGGAGGGAAGTTATGAGGATTGGGATTGGGTATGATGTTCATGCGCTGACCCGCGGCAGAAAACTGATGCTCGGCGGAGTGGAAGTACCTCATGAAAAAGGTCTGATCGGACATTCCGATGCGGACGTCCTCCTTCATGCGATCATCGACGCTCTGCTGGGAGCGGCGGCGCTTGGGGATATCGGAGGGCTTTTTCCCGATCATAGTGAAGAGTACAGGGATATCGACAGCAGGATTCTGCTTGAAAGGACCGGAGAAAAGATCCGGAAAGAGGGTTTTTGTATCCTCAATATCGACAGCAGTCTGATCGCCCAGAGGCCGAGGCTTGCTCCGCATATCCGGCGAATGAGAGAGGAGATCGCTCGGGTGCTCGGCTTGGAGCTTTCTCAGGTCAGCGTCAAAGCGACGACGACCGAGAAGCTCGGCTTTGAGGGGAGAGAGGAAGGGATCTCCGCGCAGGCGGTCGTCCTGCTCCGGGAGAGCTGATTTTTGATACGATATCGGATAAAAACCATGTGATATAAACGAGAAAAGAGGCTGCTGTCAATAAGCGGGGCGGAGAGTTCGAAGCAGGAAGATTGCGTCCGGCAGCGGAGAGCGGCCGGGTTTTCTATGAAAAGGAGGCAGGATAATGAGTGTGCGCGTGCGTTTTGCCCCGTCACCGACGGGATTTGTCCATATCGGAAGTCTGAGGACGGCGCTGTATGATTTTTTGCTCGCAAGAAAGACGAAGGGCAGTTATATTCTCCGTGTGGAAGATACGGATCGACAGAGATTCATTGAAGGAGCGATTGAAGGGATGCTGTCTGCGATGGATTGGGCCGGAGTACGTCACGATGAGGGCGTCGACGTTGATGCGGAGGGAAAAGTCATCTCAAGAGGAGACTGCGGTTCCTACATTCAGTCCGAGCGTCTGCCGATCTATAAGGAATATATCGGGCAGCTCCTGGAACAGGGGAGCGCCTATTACTGTTTCTGTACGAAAGAAGAGCTTGATGAAGCTCGTGAAAAACAGAAAACAGAAGGAGCAGACCCGAAATATGATGGAAGATGCCGGCAGCTGACAAAGGAACAGATCGAGGAAAACCTCAGGAAAAATATTCCTTATGTCATCCGAATGAAGCTGCCTGAGAACAAGGACATCGTCTTTGATGATGCGGTTCGGGGACGGGTCAGCATCAATACGAATGATATGGATGATCAGGTGCTCATGAAATCCGACGGCTTTCCAACCTATCATTTTGCCGTTGTCGTCGACGACCACCTCATGGGGATCACCCATGTGATCCGCGGGGAAGAATGGTTGCCTTCGACGCCGAAACAGGTGTTTCTGTACGAAGCTTTCGGCTGGGAAGTGCCGACCTTCGTCCATCTGCCGAACATCCTCAATCCGGACAAGAAAAAACTGTCCAAACGCCAGGGAGATGTGGCGGTGGAAGATTTCCGCAAAAAGGGCTATCTTCCGGAGGCACTCGTCAACTATGTGGCGCTTGTCGGCTGGTCTCCGGAGGACAATCGGGAGATATTCAGCATGCAGGAGTTGATCGAAGCCTTTTCCCTGGAGAGGGTATCCAGGAGCGGCGGAGTCTTCGACGTCATGAAGCTCAACTGGTTCAACAACCATTATATCAAAAGCTACGACATCGACAAACTCGTCGACCTCGCTCTGCCCTTCGTCATCGAGTCCGGTCTCATGAACGAGACCCAGGCGGCGGCAAAGAGAGACTGGATACGGATGGCGATGGAGACCTTCCGGGAACGGCTCGACTATCTCGCCCAGTTTCCGGAAGAGATCAAGGTGCTGCTCAGTGACGATATCTACGAGTACGAGCAGGAAGCCCTCGATTTTATGGCTCTTCCCCATATGAAGCAGCTGCATGACGCCCTTGCGGGAAAGCTCAAAGCGGTCGAAACTCTGACCCCCGAAGCGGTCTCCTCCATGCTGAGGGAGATACAGAAAGAGACCGGCATCAAGGGAAAACCCCTCTTTATGGGAAGCAGGGTACTTTTCACCGGGCAGAACCATGGGCCGGACCTGCCGCTGATGCTGACCCTGATCGGCAAGGACAAGCTGTTGAAGCGCCTTGCTCACGCGAATGAGAGCCTGCTGTAAGATTGTATGAGAATTATTTAAGGGAGTGAAACCTCTATGAAGCTCTACAACACCCTCAAGGGGAAGAAAGAAGAATTCATTCCGATAGAAGCGGGAAAGGTGAAGATGTATGTCTGCGGGCCGACGGTCTACAATTTCTTTCATATCGGCAACGCCCGTCCCTTCATCGTCTTTGAGACCTTCCGCAACTATCTGAAATACCGAGGATATCAGGTCACCTATGTCCAGAATTTCACCGATGTCGACGATAAGATCATCAAAAGAGCGCAGGAAGAAGGGATCACGCCCATTGAGGTCGCGGACAAGTATATCGAAGAGTATTTCAAGGACGCGGACGCCCTCGGCATAGGGAGAGCGGATATCCATCCGCGAGTGACCGACCATATAGCGGATATCATCCGTTTCGTTTCCGACCTGATCGAGCGGGGATATGCCTATGAGATGGAGGGCGACGTCTATTTTGACAGTGAGAAGTTCGAAGACTACGGAAAACTGTCCAAACAAAACATCAGCGAGCTCAACCTCGGTGCCCGCATCAATGTCAATGAGCAGAAGAAAAATCCTGTGGACTTTGCTCTCTGGAAAGCGAAAAAAGAAGGGGAGATCGGCTGGAACTCTCCTTGGGGAGAGGGAAGACCGGGCTGGCATATCGAGTGCTCCGTCATGAGCTGCAAGCATTTAGGCGAGACCATCGACATCCATGCAGGGGGTCAGGATCTGATCTTTCCGCACCATGAAAACGAGATCGCCCAGAGTGAATGCCGTTCCGGCAAAGAGTTTGCCCGCTACTGGATACACAACGGCTATATCAATATCGACAATCAAAAGATGAGCAAGTCTCTCGGCAACTTCTTCACAGTTCGGGAGATCCTCGAAGAAGTCCCGGGAGAAGTGGTGCGCTTCTTCATGCTGTCCGCCCATTACCGCAACCCCGTCAACTTCAGCCGGCAGATGCTCGGGCAGGCGCAGGCGGGACTGGAAAGGATACGCAATGCGAAGGAAAAGCTTTCCTTCATGCTCAGTCATGCGCAGGGAGAACTCAGCGCGGAAGAGAAATCCATGATGGCGGAACTGGAGGCGCACAGAGAGGATTTTTGCAGGGCGATGGACGACGATATCAACACCGCCGATGCGGTCAGCGTGATCTTTGAACTGGTGAGATTCGCCAATACCCATACAGGAGAGACCTCTTCCCGGGAGTGGATCCGGAAAAATATCGAGCTGCTGGAAGAGCTGACCGGTGTGCTGAGGATCGCAAAGCTTCGGGAAGAGGAGAGCGACGCTGCGGAGATCGAAGAGATGATCGCTCAGAGAACCGCCGCCAAGAAGGAAAAAGACTTCGTGAAGGCGGACGAGATACGAGACCGTCTCAGGGAGATGGGGGTCGAGATCGAAGATACGAGGCAGGGGACAAAGTGGAAGAGAGTATGATCAGGAGCATGAATATCCTCGCCCTCGCCTATATGGGAGATTCTCTCTACGAGACACGGGTCAGAGAGTCCCTCCTTCGAGAGCATCCGAGGGAGAAGGTGCGGGCTTTGCACAGCAGAGCGATCCGTTTCGCCTGTGCCTCGGCGCAGGCGCAGGCCGTCCGAAGCATGATTGCGGAGGGGTTTCTGACGGAAGATGAGCAGGAGATCGTCAGGAGAGGGAGGAATCAGGCGGTTCATCCGCCGAAGAACGCCGATCCTGCGGATTACCGATATGCAACGGGACTGGAGGCGCTCATCGGAGCGCTTTTCTTCCGAGAAGAGAACCGGAGGATGGAGGCGGTGATCCAAAGAGCGATAGAATTGTTGAAGAACGAGTAATTTGAACAGTTGCAGAAAAATTTTGGAAAAAGTTAGGTTTTTTTGTGGAAAAACCTTGAAAAAACCTTAAAGATTTTTTATAATATTGCCGATAGAGTTATTAAAGATAGTTAAACATATTCGGTGGATTATACCAAGGTTCTTAAACTGCAAAAATCTTTAGAGTTTTAAGTTGTATGGGAAAGTATATTTTGTAGAAGACGGAGTCATCGGATGATAAAGAAAAGACTGGGAGATATTTTGCTGGAAGCCGGGATCATCAATCGGACCCAGCTGGAAAAAGCACTTGAGATACAAAAACAGAAAAAAATGAAATTAGGGGAGGTCTTTACCTCCGAAGGGATCCTGACCGAGGATCAGATCCTCGGCGTCTTGGAGTTCCAGCTCGGGATTCCTTATACCGATCTCAACAAATACTATATCGATCCGAAGATTCCGAAGGTGATTCCTGAAAATGTCGCCCGGAAGTATCAGTTGATACCCATCGCGATGAACCGAGGGAAGCTGATGGTCGTCATGTCCGACCCGCTCGACATCATAGCGATTGATGATATCCAGCTGATCACAGGTCTGGATATCGAAGTTGCCATCACTTCGAAATCGGATATCAGCAAGGCGATCAATACCTATTACGACAGCTCCGGCGAAGCGGAAAAGGCCGCGGAAGAATTTGCTGCAGAGATGGTCGATAATGTTCCTGAAGAGATCACGGCGGAAGAGAGCGAGGATGTGGCAAACGCTCCGGTCGTCAGGCTCGTCAATTCGATCATCATCCAGGCGGCGAAACTGAAGGCCAGCGATATCCATATCGAGCCTTTTGAAAAGGAAGTCCGCATCCGCTATCGTGTCGACGGAGAACTTCAGGAAGTCATGAATCCCAGCAAGGCGATGCATTCCGCGATTGCCACCCGTATCAAGATCATCGGCAAGATGGACATCGCGGAGAAGAGGATCCCCCAGGACGGTCGTGTCGAGATCAATGTGGACGGGCGAATCCTCGACCTTCGTCTCTCGGTACTGCCGACGGTCTACGGAGAGAAGATCGTTATCCGTCTTCTTGACCGAAATGCACTCGTCGTCAGCAAACAGGATCTCGGATTTACCGAGTACAACTTGGAGCTTTTCGACAAGATCATCAAGGCGCCGGAGGGGATCATCCTTCTGACAGGGCCGACGGGAAGCGGTAAGACGACGACGCTCTACACCGTACTGAAAGAACTCAACAGCATACGAAAGAATATCATCACCGTCGAGGATCCGGTGGAGTACCGTCTCGCCGGCGTCAATCAGGTACAGGTAAACGCCAAAGCCGGACTGACCTTTGCCTCGGGGCTGCGCTCCATCCTCCGTCAGGACCCGGATATCGTCATGGTCGGAGAGATCAGGGACGCGGAGACGGCGGAGATCGCGGTCAGAGCTTCGATCACAGGCCATCTCGTGCTTTCGACCCTCCACACCAACGACACGATCGGAACGATCTCCCGTCTTGTCGACATGGGCGTCGAGACCTATATGGTATCTTCTTCAGTGGTGGGAGTCATCGCTCAGCGTCTGGTTCGCAGGATCTGTCCCCGCTGCAAGACGGAGATCGAAACGACGCCGGAGCAGATGCAGCTCCTCGGTGTCGACGAGCCGATGACGATTGCTTATGGCAAAGGCTGCAATTATTGCTCCAATTCCGGCTACTCAGGAAGGATCGCGATCCACGAGGTTCTCGTCATGGACCGAGAGATTCGCGCGATGGTCGACCGGGGAGAGAGCGCCGACCTCATAAAGAAACGGGCAATCGAAAAAGGAATGAAAACTCTGAACCAGACCTGTGTCGATCTCGTCAAGGACAAGATCACGACGATGGAACAGATGCTCAAGATTACTTACAGTGTTGACTTATAGAAAACTTAAAAAAAATCACAAAAACTGTTTACAAAAAAGAACGGTGGGTATAAAATGATAGAACAAGCAGGGAGAAAAGGCTCAGACCTTGGGTCGAAAGCCCAATCTTCCCAAATGGTGTCATGCAGATCATCGTTGAAAATCTCAAAATCAGGATAAGCGGGTGTGATGATGAATACGTTGAACTTGCTTCAGCAGGCGATAAAACTGAATGCTTCCGACATCCATATCACCGTCGGATCTCCCGTAATTTTCCGGGTGAATGGAGCCTTGATTCGAATCGGAGACACTAAGCTCTTCCCGGAAGATACCCAGAAACTCTGTGAAAATGTTTTGAATGAAGAACAGATGGAGAAGCTCAAAAGTGCCGGAGAGGTGGATCTTTCGATCTCGCAGGCAGGGCTTGGACGTTTCCGTATCAACGCATACAAGCAAAGAGGCGTCTACGGGATGGCACTCCGAGTCGTCAGTGGAAGGATACCCTCGATGCAGGAACTGAGGCTTCCGAAGGCGATAGAAGGGCTTTGCGGAAAGAAAAGAGGTCTGATCCTCGTGACCGGGCCGACGGGTAGCGGGAAGTCGACAACCCTCGCTTCGATGGTCGATCATATGAACACCCACCGAAACGACCATATTATCACGATAGAGGATCCGGTGGAGTATATGCACCGTCATAACAAAAGCGTCATCAACCAAAGAGAGATCGGCAATGACTCCAAGAGTTTTGCCAACGCTCTAAGAGCGGCTCTCCGTCAGGATCCGGATACGATCCTCGTCGGAGAGATGCGTGACCTTGAGACGATAGCGACTGCGATCACGGCGGCGGAGACGGGACATCTCGTCATGTCGACCCTTCATACCTTGGGTTCCGCGAAGACCGTCGATCGTGTTATTGACGTCTTTCCGCCGCATCAGCAACAGCAGGTTCGAGTTCAGCTCGCTTCCGTCGTCGAGGCGGTCATCTCTCAGCAAATATTGCCGAGGGCGGATGGGAAAGGCCGTATCGCCGCTTTTGAGGTCATGATCGCGACGCCGGCGGTGCGCAACCTGATTCGCGAAGGCAAGACCCATCAGATACAGACTCTCGTGCAGACCGGAAGCAAATTCGGGATGCAGACGATGGACGATTCTCTGCTCGACCTATATAGGGAGAGGCATATCAGCAAGGAGATTCTCCTGAGATATGCGATGGATGAGCCCGCCGTGTCGAAGCAAGTCGCTATGGAGGTGATCTGATGCCTGCGTACCAATTTACGGAACTGGATAAGAACGGAAAAGTCCTGACGGGACAGATGGTCGCCGAGGATCGTTTTGATGTGATACAGAGCATCAAGGGCAGAGGCAACAAGGTTCTCAAGATCGTAGAAAGAGAACAGAAGAGTAAAGATATCGGAGATCTTGCGCTGTTCAAAGCTCGTGTAACCACAAAGGATCTCTTTGTATTCTGCAAGCAGATGCACACGATGCTCAGCGCCGGCTTACCGCTGATCAATGCGATAACGGTCATGGCGAGTCAGTCTGAGAATAAAACTTTAAGACAGATTTTTACAGAAATGCAGATTGACCTCCAGAAAGGGATGATTTTTTCCGAGACGATGCGCAAACATAAGGAATTTCCTTCCCTCCTGCTCAATATGATCGAAGCGGGAGAGATGACGGGTAACCTTGACGAAGTGCTTGAAAAGATGGCTGTTCATTATGAAAAAGAAAATAAGATCAACGCGAAGATTCGTGCGGCAATGATTTATCCGATCGTGCTTGCAGTTGTCGCGGTGGCTGTCATCATCTTTGTGCTCGTCGGTCTCATGCCGATGTTTGTGGGGATGTTTCAGGATGCGGGAGCGGATCTTCCGGCTCTTACTAAATTTTTCCTCGCGTTGAGTAATGGGATAAAGCATTATTGGTATATCTTCCTAATAGTTATAACGGTTATTGTTTTTTTAATCTCTCGGGTACTCAGCACGACGGAAGGAAAGAGATCTTGGAACAGAATGTCGCTGAGACTCCCGGCAATTGGTAACTCGATCCGGATGATCTTCACCTCGAGGTTCACGAGAACGCTTTCCACCTTGCTCGGCAGTGGCATCTCGATCGTGGACGGGTTGACGATCTCCGCAAGAGTGACGAATAATCAGCTGGTGATCGATCATATGGAGGATTCCATCGAGACGATCAAAAAGGGAGACCTGATCAGCACGACACTGGCAAGGACCAGACTCTTTCCGCCGATGATGACCTCGATGATCTCCATCGGAGAGGAGTCGGGAAACATCGAAGGAATGCTCGGCAAGACTGCCGACTATTATGATCAGGAGCTCGATGAGGCGATCACGAAGCTTGTCTCCCTTGTGGAACCGATGATGATTTTAGTGATGGGTGGAATCATAGGACTTGCAATCATTTCGATACTGATGCCGATGTTTGATATGGTCAAACTTATTAAATAAGGCTGTTCCCCTCGGTAGGCGCACTGAGGGATAGCATATAGGGGTAAAAGATATTTTAAGATTTTAAGGAGGAATGTAAAATGTTGAAGGGGAAAAGAAAAAAAGGTTTTACGCTCGTTGAGCTCATGGTGGTTATTGCGATCATTGCAGTACTGCTCCTGATTGCAGTTCCGAGATTGTCAGAGGCGACCAAGGGTGCGAGAGTAAGAACTTTTGAAGGAAACTTTAGGACAGCGATGTCTGCACTGAACTCAGCTTATGCTGATAATGGAATGGATCCTGACAAAATAAATAAGCTTCCTGACCATCCGGCAGTAAAAGATTTGTTAGGGAGTGGAACAACGAAGGGAAGCATTGATAACAAACCGGCAACAGCGAAATACGAGCTTTCTGGAGAGACGCTTACAGGAAAAATGAAAGTGGATCCGAAATCGCCAGCTGACGACTATGTTGTAACATTTAATGTTAAAACAGGTGAGTTAGCAGCTACAACCAATCATGATCTGGGTGCTCTTGTACCGAAACCGTAATTTCTTTTTGCATGATTCAGATAATATGAAGAGTATGGTATTTGAGACGGCGTCCTCGTCTCAAATACCCTCTGTTTTTCATCTGAAGCATTACAGTGATTTTGGATAAACGGATGCTATTTTTATGGAGGGAGAGAAGAGGTTTTGTCTGCTACTGTTTTGTGAGGAGATATCAACTGTTGTCTAATCAAGATTCTAATTAAATAGTATCCGTTTATGCAAAAAAAAGAAGACTTCAAGGCAGTAACTTGAAGTCTTCTTTAGAAATTAGACAAAATTTTTGATCAGAGGGATCATGTATTTCGAAGCTTAGATAGTCATAGGAAAGAAGGGTAGGGTATGAGAGTAGGAAAAAACGAAAAAAAAATCTGCAAAAAAGGTTTCACTTTTATTGAATTGATGACGGTGATTGCGATCATCGGAATATTTTTGATGTTTACGGCTCCGAGTATAACCGATTTTATGAGGACAGGACAGTCGATCTCTCTTAAAGAAAAACATAAGATGCTTGTCTTTGCTATTTCATCGTGGGGACAGGACAATAAACTGAATTACCAGCGACCGGGAGATTTTGAGGTAAAAAATTCGCAGGGCAGAACGGTGGTCGATTATTTGGCTGACGATTCTTTTGCTTATGATGCTTCGACCGGTCGTCTTTTGTTAGAGGACGATGATTGTATCGTCAAATTTGAAAATGGAGTTATGGTGACAACCAATCAGTTAGACCGAAGTGTTGTCAATATCTATACGGTTTATGAACCGGAAAATCCGGATGCCTCGCCGGGAGATATGAGATTGAAGGATTTTGAGCTTCTGCGCGGAACGAATAAAGATCCGAGTGAGACGAGTGAGCAGTATAACGCGAAGCTGAAAAACAAAAATGTTAAGAAGTTGCTGCTTAAAGAAGACAATGCCTTGTAGGGAAATGAGGATGTGAGGTCTTACATGAGTTAACATAGGGTTTGGAGAGAAGGGGGAGGCAATGCAGGAAAAAAGAAGGAGAAAGAAGGGGCTTGCTGCGATTTTTGCAATGGCGGTCTTCGTCTTTATTACGATACTGGCGATGGGGATTCTCAGGATTTCAGACAGCAACACCTTGGGGATTCAATCTGAGATTAGGAGATCTCAGGCGGAGTACATTGCAAGATCGGGATTGGAGATCGGGATGTCGGCTGTGCAGGTCAAACATCCGACGGAGAAGGTCTCCATTGTGGAAAAAGTGCTGGAAAAGCCGACGGATCCGTCGCTTTACCTGAAAAACGGATATGATAATCTTTCGTCTTCCGGTTCGAGAGGCGATGTGATCGAGATCAAGGATTCTGCGGGAAATAAGATTGGAGATGTCCAAATCATTATATATTCATTGACGGGAAAGGACGGGGAGTCTGATCAGATAAGCTTCGATTATCTGACGCCTTCTTCTCCGGCAGTGACACAGCAGATAGATCGAAAGAAGCTTCGCGACAATCTTAGGGTGAATAAGGCACAGCAGGCTACATGGGTATTTCATATTGTGGCAATCGGACAGACATCAGACTATGAAAATGTTGGATCTCGTTACCCTATGGCAAGACAGATCATGACCGCGGAGATGAGTATGCAGAATCCTTCCGTAGTGAAGATATACAGCGGTTATTAGGAGGAAAGAAAGATGAAAAAAAGATGTCGGAAAGGTTTTACACTAATGGAACTGATGCTTGCGGCGGTAATTCTCACAGCAATAATGAGTGTTGGAATCATGTTCATTCGCTCATCAACAAATGATTTTCATTTTGTGTCTAAGGAATATACCGTACAAAACGGTGTACGTTCTTCAATGGATAATATTGGGAATGTCATTAAGGAAGCGACAGCGATCTTTACAGTAGGACAGGCAAAATTCGACCCCGATGATCCTTCCAAAATGACAGATGGATGGAGCTATATTGGATTGAGCAAGGACAGGACGAGATTGATCAACTATATTTGGGTCTGGACGGATGTTAAAAATAAAAGAGGGGTTCGTAAAGAGATCGATATCACGCCGAGCGAATGGAACATTCAGGATAAAGACAATAAAAAAATCGAGTATGAGATCGGCTTCTATCGGGATGAGGACAACAAGGCTTTGCATCCGAAGGACGAAAAGGAACTTCGATCAAGAAAGGTTGTTCGAATGTCGGTCAAAGGAACAGTGAAGGGGACTGAGACCAGCTACAATCTCTCGAATGACATTCTTGCCGAAAACCTCAACCAGATTATGGACTCGAAGGACCGAAATCCCTCAGAGCCGATCACGGCAATCGCGTATAAGGTGGATGCCCTTGAAGATCCGGTAATCCAGAAGAGTGGAGCGGACGCTGCTTTCGTCTTTGTTGTCGATATTTCGGGATCGATGAGTCTTGATATCAATGCAAACTCAACCGGACATGCAGCGAAGAAAAGGATCAGCATACTGAAAGAAGTCGTGAAGAAATTTATTGACCAATTGGAAAAAGTCGGAACAGTGGATCTCTATATTGTTCCTTTCGAGCAGTATCTCTATGGTTCAGTGAGTTCTAAAGATTATAATTCCAGGATGATCAATCTTTATTCTTGGAGCAGATCGGAAACGGTTACGGATACGAAAACAATTGATAATAATGCAGAGAAGATCAAACGAGGAGCGGATGAGATTCTCAGTCTGTATGAAGGTTTATCTTGGAGAGATGGCGATATTGAAAAGGAAGCGAGGATCGTCGTGGACGGCGCAAGAAGCGAGTTGGAAAATCTCAAAAAAATGCCGGTTTTAGATCCTGATATAAAGAATGTGAAAGATTCAAGAGCGATTGCAAAGAAACAATCGATTGCGGATTTGAGTGAGTATTGTCTGCAGATGTTGCAGCTTCCCTACTCCCTTGGAAATACAGATCCTACAGTAACGAATGCACAGGCTCTTAAGGCGAAGGACTATGTTGATAAGCGAATGTTCCCCTATGGAGCTACCAATGTCGGGGGCGGGATTCGGGAAGCTTACAGAATTCTTCAAAAGAGTAATCGAAAGCTCAAGTATGTCATGGTGCTTTCGGATGGTCAGCCGAATGTTGTCGATTATAAAGATTCCTCAAAAAAGGAATATGTTCCGGTGCCGGAAAAGCCGACGCCCGGAGTGCCTTCGAAGATTACTACGATTCACAGTGTTTATGAAAATGAGAACAGAGCAGAAAGATATATCAAAGCGATCATGTCGTCTGGTTATGGTATGAATATAAAGAAGGGATCGGATTATTTCATAGAGCAGACATTTTTGGTGGGATTTTCTGCGAGACCTCATGAAAAGGCGATGATGAGGGATAAGATCAAAGATTTTTCTCTTGCAGGAGGGGGTACCAAGAAAACGACTTATATGGATGCGGATTCCGGAGCCTCTTTGGAAGCGCACTTTGAGGAAGTCGTTGAGACGATACAGAAGGATATGTGGTATTTTGAAGGACCATAATGCCACTATCGAGAAAGGGTCGATACAGATGAGGAAAAAAGTGAAAAAAGGTTTTACTTTGGTGGAGGTGCTGATCGGATTTGTGGTAATCACATTGGCATTTATAATACTTGGAACCAGTTTCATGCGCTCGGTACAGAGTGTCAAAGCGGACAGAAAAAGAAGCGATATGGCTTTCGGTTTGAAAAACAAGATGGAACAGAGACGGGTCGACACAGTGGAGCTTGTCCGTGCATATAACTCTTATTGGGATCCGGCAGGCAATAAGTGGAAGATCAACCCGTCAGCTTCCACGACGCAGAAAAATGTAAAAGAGCTGATCGATAGGGTTTCGGGCAATTTCGGCACCCCTCTTCCTCGGCCTGACAGAAGCTATACCTGCTGCGGCGTGAATGTAGAAGGATATTTTGTAGAGGCGGAGGAAAAGGGAAACAAGATCTATACTTTCGTCTCAGCGAGTCATGAGGATACGAGGGTTCCGGCGATAGCGACCTCCCATATAGAGCGGACTGTACCGAGGTTTCAGTATTTGGAAGACGGTTCTGCGATGTTGACTTTGAACGGAAACCATTCAGCTGTTGAAAATGATGATTTGCTCTATTCAAAGCAGCATCGATGGTATATTTCAAACCATTTCAGTTTTCCGGAGGGAGCAAGCGGCGTCAGATATCTGTCCAAATCTCAGTTGGACTATGTTGATGATCCTGTGACGAGGACTCCGAGATTCAATTCCGACTATCGGCAGGTTGGCGAAAGAAAAGAAAAATTGGAAGTCAATCCTCATGATGCAGTCTATCGGGATGTAGCAGTTAAATATGCGGTTGTTCCTCTCGGGCTGAATAAATATGTCGGCCCTGAGTCGACTTCTGAGAATTTGAAGTACTTTATCGGACTGCCCCTTGATGCTGCAAATGATATCTATGCCCATTACAACACTGATTTGGTCATGAATTATAACTCCACGACAGATGAAGCGGAAGGACTGACTCGCTTTAGGGATCATACAGGAGCGGACGAGTGGTATGATGTTAGGAGTTATATTCGGATGGCGCCCTCTGCCAATCCTCTTTTCCTTAAAAAAGCAGAGCTTGTTCACGATGACTATGGAGATTACGCAAAATTCACAAAAGCCGGGGAAGGTTTGATCAAGGAGATGAACTTCAGCCTGTTCATCCGTGTGAAAGATCTGGAATACGATAGTGGAAAAAAAATTATACTGTTGCAGAGCCCGAAGATTGAAGCGATACCTGCAGACAAGGGAAAAAAAATGTTCCAATTAGCTCTTGAAAAGAAGCAGTTGCTCCTTTATACTAAAGAAGTAAAGGAAGATGTTGGAACGGGCGGAGCAGTCAAATATAAGATCGAGGAGACAAAAAAAGAACTTCTTACCGATAGTAGGACCAATTCTTCTTATGTTGATGTGTTTAAGGACACGACCAATCTCTATGAAGGCTATAATGTGCTCTTGCTGAAGTTTTCGGCAGGAAGTCTTGTCAAGACAGAGAAGTTTGATCTGAAGAGCGATCCAATGAATCCTTTTGAGAGAATTGATCTGGAAGGAACAGCAGATTCTCTTGCAGCGGGAGATTTTGAATTGGCGACTGACGGTGACGGAGCCGCGGCGATAACGGACATCGTGATGTACAAGGGGCAGGTTTCCGATTCCTTCGCAGAGAAGGTAGGAGCTTATCTGCTCAACCGATATATGCCGAATTGACAAATAGTGCTGTGTAAAGCGCAGAGACTGTAATTTTCAAACGGAAGGAGCTGTGAGTGAACTTGGCACTGAAATTAGGAAAGAAGACAGATTCAAAACCGGAGAGTCAGGAGAAAAAAGGCAGACCGAAGAGGGAAAAGAGGGAAAAACAGCCGAAACAGGCAAGAAGCTCTCGCGCTTCCAAACGAGGCTCTGTAAAAAAAACAGGAAAATGCCTTTGTCTTGATCTCGGCAGCTACAGCATCAAAGGCGCAGTCGGTGTGGCTGATTCCTCAGGACTGAAGGTCGATTCGGCTTTTGAGGCGGTTCTACCGGAAGGTTTTTATGAAAATGGAAGGATTAGGGATAGAGCGGAGTTCAAAAATATTTTAGGTACAGCTCTTTCTCAAAACAGTATTAAAGTGAAGGATGTTGTTGTGACGATTGATACTTCCGAGCTGATTAAGAGGGAGATCGTTTTTCCGGATGTAGAAGGAGTTGATCTGGAAGAGGCGATCGTCTATGAGATTGGAGATCATCTTCCGATTGACGTCAACAATTATGTGCTTCAACCACGCGTGATGGCACATTTCAGTGAAGACGGACAAAAAAAGCAGAGGGTTCTTGTTGCGGCTCTTCCGAAGGATCTTGTAGAGACTTTGTTTTTTTCTCTTCAGGAGGCAGGCCTGAGGCCGCTTGCGCTTGATATTCACTCCAATGCGATTGAAAAGATCTTCAATGAGAAGTATATGCCTTCTCTGTACCGTGAAGATAAGATTTTTGTCTTTGCTGACCTCGGATACAAGATGACGAATATCGTGATCGTTGAGGGTCAGGATTACCGTTTCAATCGTATTCTGCGGTTTGGAGGGTCATTCTTGGATTCTTCTTCTCGAGAAAGGATTTCAAGGGAAAGTGTTGTGGAGATGTTGGAATCGACGAGTCGTGGAGTCGGACAAAATCCTCAGTCTGATACGATTTTTTCACAAATTTCGGCTTGGGCGGACGATATTGAAAAAGTTATCAACTATTATCAAAGCAGAGCAGCGAATCAGCCGATCGAAAAAATCTTGATTTATGGTGGTTGTTCTCGGTTTCGAGACATGGATCTCTTTTTTGAAAAGAGACTTGGGGTTCCTGTTGTTATCGTCGAGCACTTGGATAGGGTGGATTTTCCCTCTGCTGCGCAGAGGGAACTGTTCAAATATGTCAATGCGCTCAGCGCGCTGATCAGAAGGTAGGTGTACGGATGAAAGAATTTAACTTTTTTAAGCCGTATCTCAGTTCTGTAAAGAAAGAGGATAAAAAAGGTCCGGAGGTATTCTTTGTCACCGGAATTGTGCTTCTTGCCGCTGTTCTGGTGCTTTCGGTGGGTGCGGGAGTTTATATGGTTAGGCAGACGGACAGCTTGAAGAAAAAGATAGAAGCACTTGAGAAGGAAGTTAATGATCCTTCTATTCAGGCGGAACTCGCGGAACTTGCGATTCTTGAAGATGAAGTTCGCACAATCGAAGCGGAAAAACTTTTTGTCGACTCTCTTGACACACAGTTTGACAATATGAGCAAGGTCAATGGTTCCTTTATGGACTTTGTTGCAAATGAAGTCGTTGAAAACCTTTATCTGACTTCTGTGGTGATTAAAGATACCAAGGTCGAGATAGAAGGAACTGCTCTTAATCGAATGGGGATTGCCCAATTTGAATATGATTTGAGAAAAAATGGAGATTTTGTCAATATTTTGGTAGAAGCGATCGAAAAACAGGAAGAGACGGAAGGTTATGAATTTCGTATGTCTCTTGAAGTGAAGGAGGATGGAGCCGTTGAAAATCAGTAAAAGAGAACAGGGTTTGCTCTTTATCATCCTTGCTTTGATCGTAGGTTTTTTGTTTTATCAATATTTCTTTGTTCCGCAAAAAGCAGAGCTTGATAGAATGAAGGCGGACTGGGAAACCAAAGAGTATCAAAAAGTATCTCAGATGCACAGAATCCATGCGAGAGGGGATCTGGAGCTTAAACTAAAGGAACTGAAGGAATCCATGCAGCCTGTTGTGGACAGATATTATACGGAAGTTGATCAAGAGGAATTCATTGTTCTGCTGAACCAGTTTGCAGAAAAGAGTAAACTTACCCTTAAGAAATTGGATTTTGCTGAAGAAGATGCAACTTTGGAAATGCCTGCTCCGGTGCAGACCCAGCCTGGAACTGAAACATCTGCTGACGGAGCTGCTCCGACCGAAGGAGAGAAGGATTCAACTGAGGAAACTCCCTCGTCAGCTCCTTCTCCTGAGGGAGAAACAGCGGAGAATCCGCTTGCCAATATCAAGCTCCTTAGTGCTAAGGCGGAGTTTGAAGGGGATTATGGACAATTTCGATCTCTGCTTGCGAATATGGATGATAATCCGAAACGAGTGATTTCAGCAAGCTTGGATCTAAAGAAAGATGATGATGTTCTCAAAACTGCAACAAGTACAGTTACGGGGAATATTATTTTAGATTTTTATCAGATTAAGGATATCGCAAAATACAGCACAGAGGAAGAAGAGAGCGTTCTTGCAGGACCGGCAGTGCCGAAGAGCAGTAAACCGGATCCTGTCATCGGTTATCCTTGGGCCTTCAAAGTCGTATCGAGTGTTGGCGTGGGCACGGTACCGCGTCCTTCTCCCTTGTCGCCGAATCCGAATTCCCCGGTGAAGCCTTCGATACAGACGAAAGACGGCATGGTCACTTATTTCCCATCCATCACAAACAGCATCCCTCCGGTGGCGACCGGGCTTGTGCGTGACTCGGGGCCTGTCGTGTCGCTGATGCCGTCAAGGACGAATGCGGTTCTGACTTCGACTGAGACTTCAGGAGAGACCGCAGCTTTTAACTATGACGTCTTTGAACTTTTCCGTTTTGAGAACCTCAAGATGATTGATGAGGGAGCTCTGACTCCTCAGGGAAGCGCGACGGCAGCTTTTGTAAACCTGTCTGAGAAGGATCACAAGGTGCTTTCGCTTTCATATCAGCTGGATCCGGTGTATGGTGTGCCGCTTGCTCTTAGTTTCGCGGATGAAAAGATCGAGATCAAGAATAAACCGGATTATTTCGCCCTATCTGCGTATGCTTATGAAGAAAGTGATCATTCTGTCCTGCTGAGTGTCATAGACAGTAAAGGACAGCAGTATACAATACCTTTCTGTGAAAAGATCGACTGGAGCGAATGGAAGACGCTGTCGGCCTTCGATATTCCGGAGATGCAATATCCGATTTCTGTCAAAGGTATTTCGATCATCGGAAGACAGAATAGTCCTAAGATATCATCAATGCTTTTGTTTGATTCCATTTCGACAGGATACAGAGTACCATAAGAAATCAAAGGCAGGAGTCGGAATTCAATGAAAGGAGGAGACACCATTACTTACTATATTTCAATCGGAATCGCCTGTGCCGTATTGATTCTGCTGTCGTCAGTCATATTCGCAAAAAAGAGAAAGATAAGAGATACACTGATCTTTATATCTGCCATAGGTTTTATGTTGTTTGCGATGATCCCGAGTCTGCTTAAAAGGATGGCATGGACTTACATCGTCGCTCTGTACTCTCTGATTTTGCTGGCGGTATCAGTAATCCACACACTGATTTCGAAAAAGAAGACCGATAAAATAGAAAATAGTTATGATGACTACCTCCAAAGATCTGCTTCCAAAACGCATTATGGAGCCTTGTCCCCTGCGACGGAGGGATCGGGTTGGAATTCAGGAGAGACTGCTGTTGCAGGCTCTCCTATGGATTTTGATTGGGGGAGTCAGGAAGATTCTCAAAGCGGATCTGAGGTTCAATTTTATCAGGCGGATATCGGATCCTCATTTCAAAATGATATGATCGGAGAGGAGAACTTCAGTACGAAGCGCTTTGAAATCACAGGAAAAGATACAAATGACGATCTGAGAGCGAAACTCCGCGAGATCGCGCTCGAAGTCCCGATGGATGTCGCTCAAACCGCAGAGCAGTCGGCAGATCAGGAGAGATCTGCTGATGATATGTGTGATGAGATAATTCACGGACAGAGGGAAGCTCTCAGGAATCTGATGGAAGAAGCGGGAGCAAATTGTGGAAAAGAGGCGGAAAGTATTCCTCTGCAGAAAAATGTGTTCGGCGATCGGATGGAAAAAGCGCCGGAGCAGAGGACAGTCGACGTCTTGACAACACCTTCTCTTTCGGATGAAAGTCTCAATGAAGAAACATCTGAAGATCAAATCTCCATTGAGGAGCCGAGCACTTCTGCTTTAGAGGCGGTTTCCGGGTTTGGAGAAGATCTTTTGGCCGGAGAATCATCTCAGGAGAGCTCTGTTTCATCTTCTGAAGAGGAGGAAAAGAAGGCGCTTCTGTCAGTGGAGGAAACGGAAGCGGCAGAAGAACCACAGACAGAAAAAACTTTCAATGAAATGGGCTTTACTGAAAAGTTCAAGCTTTATGTGGAAAGTCAGAATCGTCAACTTCCACCGAGACCTTCTATCCTCGAAGAGTTGGCCTTGGATGCTGAATCTAAGGGAGAAGGATCTGCTCCTGAAGAGTCCGATGAGATTTCACTGAAGGATGCGGTTTCTAAGTCGATGGAATCTTCAGTTGAAGAGGATATTTCGCAAGGAGACGCGTCCTCTCAGGATCCACAGGATGCTTTTGCCGAAAAATTCAAGAAATATGTGCAACAACATAAGAAGGAAGTTGCACCGTCGCCTACGACTCCGAAGGAGTTTCAGACTCCGGTATACGCGTTTGGAAGTTCTGACAGAATGAATCAGGAAGATGTTGACAGAGCGGTTGCGGCTATGGTTGGAGCGAGCCTTGAGGCTCATCTTCCGGATCGGAAGATGGAATCTGTTGAAGTTCAGGTGGCTGAAGAGTCTGTTCAGCTGTTGTCGGAGGCCGAGACTGTCGTAGATGAGATCGAATCGGATCGTGTTAAACTTGAATACGAAACGAATCAGACTCAAGAGGAAATGAAAGCAGAAGAGGAAGAAAAGCCTTCGGTGGAAGTCGAGACGACGCCGGAAGAGATCCAAACTGCAGTCGAGATCGAGGAAAGAGTCCTTTCACAAGATAATCGCATGGAAATATCATCGGTACAGGAAAGAAGAGAAGCCTCTGCTGTCAGTGCGCAGGAGGAAACGACCTCTTCAATGTCGCTTTTTGAGGATATAGAAGAAGCTCCGAGGTATGGAATAGCGATGGGAACGGAATTGGGTGCTTTTCTTGAGCAATCGGATCTCGATGAGGCTGCTTCGGCAATCTTCTCAACGCCTTTTAATGTCAAAGAAGATGAGATTGCAGAGGAGAGCGCTCTTTCGACCGAGAGCGTAGAAGAAATCAGTCCGGAACTTGAAATGGCAGAACTTGCAGAGGAGATTGAAGAGTCTTCCATTGCAGAATCCGAGCAAGAAGTCGCAGTGTCAGAAACAGACTTCGAAGAGCTTGCATCAGAGTTCGAAGAAATCGAAGAGAAACCTGTAGCCGAACTGGAAGAAGCGGGAGAGGAGCCTGCGGCTGAACTTGAGATAGAAGAAACTGTAGCGGTTCAAGAGCAATCTGTTACTGTAGAAACTGAAGAATCTACCGCTGCAGAAGCAGAGATCAAAGAGCTGGCAGAGGAGTTGGAAGAGCTTAAGGAAGAAGCTGCTATTGCAGAAGTAGAACTTGAAGAGTCTGCAGCGAAACTCGAAGAGGTCGAAGAGGAAGCTGCGGCTGAACTTGAGACAGAGGAATTGGAAATGGCTCAAGTTCAGCCGGTTGCTGAAGAACCTGCCATAGAAGAAGCAGAGATTAAAGAACCGGCGGAAGAGATCGAGCAAGAAAGTGCTGTTGCGGATATCGAGCTCGAAGAGCCGGCAGCGGAGCTTGAAGAGCTTGAGGAAGAAGCTGCCATTGCAGAGATAGAACTTGAAGAGGCCGAAGAGGAATCTGCGGCTGAACTTGAGACAGAGGAATTGGAAACGGCTCAAGAACAGCCGGTTGCTGAAGAACCTGCCATAGAAGAAGCAGAGATTAAAGAACCGGCGGAAGAGATCGAGCAAGAAAGTGCTGTTGCGGATATCGAGCTCGAAGAGCCGGCGGCGGAGCTTGAAGAGCCTGTGGTTGTGGTAGAGACCGAAGAGGAGAAAACGGAGGCTTTTGCTCTTGATGAGGATGAGATCAAACATGAGATTCTGACACAGGAAGAGGATGCTTATGTTGAAATCAGAAATAAGAGGACGATCAGCAAAGTATTCTCTCAGGCTATGTATCAGAAGGCTTTGGAAAACTTGGAAAAAGGTCAGGTTTTGGAGGCTGTTGAAAAATTGTCGAATTTGGTGGTTCATTCTACAGATGAGAATATTATGATTTCTTCATATTTTAAGTTAAAAGATCTGCTTGGCAGCAGTGATGAAGAGATGCTTGAAATCACGAGGAAATTACTTTTGGCTCATCAGGATATCAATGGCGTCTATGTAGATATCATCAAAAAATATATGAAAGATGTGATCTGATGATTCGATATATTCTCATGAGGAGGTAGTGAGTATGAAAAAAAATGCAGATATTTTATCTTTACCCATTATCAGTATCCGAGAGGGCAAAGAGATCGGAATCGTCAAAGATTTGGTCGTAGAGACGAAGATGAATCTCGTCTCCTATGTGGTCTTTGCAAAAGAAGAAGAAGACTTCATGCAGGAGTATGCGATTCCTTTTGATGCGGTTGAGGGAATCGGAGATTATGCGATGATGATCGGAAGCGAAGATTCCGTCATTGATCCGAGAGTCAGTGATGAACCGGAGGAAGAAGTGATCCGTGAGCAGAAGATCATCCGCAGAGGAAATGTGCTCAAGGTGACTTCGGAGATTCCGATGGTTGCGGGAGTGGAAAATCTCTCCTATGAGGATATCCTCAAATACGGTGAGCGTTCTGTCGAAGTTGTTCCTCAGGAGCCTCAGCCAAGCAGGATGCAGCAGATTCTGGATTCCAGAGTAGGGCTGACTTCCAAGCGTGCACTGACGAACAAGGGGCGTCTTGTCGGAGTTGTGGAATACTTCTATTTTGACGAAGAGAACGGTATGATCAAAGAATATGCCTGCATTCGAGAAAACGGAAAAGAAAAGAAATTCATCGCTCAGGATATCATGAACATCGGAGAGACGGTAGTGATTTTGAAGGATGAAGTTCTTGAAGAGAAGTTTTCCGGAGATATCATTCCGATGAACTCTTTCGCGAAAAAAGAAGTGAAAGCAGAGGCAATTCCTGAAAAAAGCGCTTCAGACTTTCTCTCGTACTTCAAGCAGAATCTCATCGGTAAAAAAGTGAAGAAGGATCTCAGGAATGAGGACGGGAATGTATTTCTTTATAAAGGAACGGAGATCAGTCCTGAAATGCTGGATGAGATTGAAGCGATGGGAAAAGCATCGCTGATGGAGTTGCTCTTTGTAGTATAGTGACATAAAAGCGCAGAGTAAGGATGGGTTTGTTATGACGGGCAGAGATATGGTATTGAGAATAATCAGAAGCTTTATCCTCGCAGCGTTTATTATGTTGTTGATTTTGTTTATATCTTCCTTTTCATATGATATTCTCAATGCACAAAATGAAAAAGTCATCCTGAAGATTGCGGAAAAAACATATGAAGTATCTGATATCTCCAATATTTCGAAGTTGATCGCTCAGCACAGACCTCCGCAAGTGGTGGTCAAGGCAGTGGATGAACATGGAAATACTGTCGGTCAGAAGGTCTTGAACCTTCAGGAGATATCTGCATCCTATATCGACCCGAGCGCTTGGAAGGATGTTGAATATGTTCTTGACAAGAACAAATTTCGCAGATTTTTTACGAAGCTGAAGCGGAGAGAGTTCGATAGGATGCTCAAGCCTTTTTCGGGATATGAGAGCCATGCGGAGCAGGGATTAGAGCATCTGGTCATTTCTGCGGACAAGATGACTTATGATGAAAAACAGTTGAAATCTTGGGTGATTCAAAATATTCGTGCGATGAATCAAAAGATGAGGCCTTCGTTTTTGGCCGTCGAAGACGGGCAGATCATTCAAAGATCTCCACAGAACGGTATCATTGTCGATATGACTGTGGCTATGGAGATGATTACTCAGGTCATCAATCAGAATACGGAGCCTTCGGTCAATATACCGGCGTCCGTCATCTGGGCGGACGGTTCGAATATGGGGGAACTGGCCACCTATACGAAGATTCTCGGTCATACTTCCGCAAAGGTGAATCCGAAGGATGATCCGAATGTCAGCATGGCAACGGAGGAGATTATCGACGCCTTTTTGAATAAATCTATCGCAAAAGGTGCCCGTTTTTCTCTTCACGGAATCCTCAAAGAGATCTCTGACAATCCGAAACTGCAGGGAGAGGAGTTTGAGCCTGTTCAGAAGCAGTTCCGCAGCCTTCTTGCGAAGATGATGCGTTCTGCCGTCTCGGAAATCCGCTTGGAATCTATGGTTTACTGGGATGAAAATCTCACAGTCGGCAATACGGCGCAGCTTTTGCCGGAGGAGCTGACGGATCTTGAAGGATTGGTATTTTTGAATACCTCTCCGTACAATATTTTGATTTCGGCTTGGCATAACGAAAATGATGAGTTGAATATTGCACTGATAGGAAAAGAATAGAGTTTCATAAGGGGCTGTCGGGAAAATTTTCTCTGCAGCCCTTTGTTTAGTGAAAGAGATGGAGGAAACAAGGTGGCAAAGAGAGTAGTTCTCGGGATGAGCGGAGGGGTCGATTCGTCTGTGGCCGCCCTGCTCTTGAAAAAGGCGGGCTATGATGTGATCGGCATCTTTATGAAAAACTGGGATGAAAAAGATGAAAACGGCGTTTGCACGGCGACAGCAGATTATGAAGACGTCCGTCTTGTCGCGGATAAGATCGGGATTCCCTATTATACCGTCAATTTTGAAAAGCAGTATTGGGAGAGGGTCTTCTCTTATTTTTTGGAAGAATACCGGAGAGGAAGGACGCCGAATCCGGATGTGGTCTGTAATCAGGAGATCAAATTCAATGCATTTTTGGATTATGCGCTGCGCTTGGAAGCGGATTTTATAGCGATGGGGCATTATGCACAGGTCGCAAGAGAAGGCGAGCACTTCCTGCTTTTGCGAGGGGCGGATGCGAATAAGGATCAAAGCTATTTTCTTTCGAGGATCACGCAGGAAGCCCTGTCGAAAACTCTGTTTCCGATAGGTCATCTTCTGAAGGAGGAAGTGAGAGAGATCGCGGAAAAAGAGGGTCTTGCCACTGCGAAAAAAAAGGATTCGACAGGAGTCTGCTTTATCGGGGAACGAGATTTCGATCTTTTTCTGGATAAATATCTGCTTTCTGTAGCAGGAGATATGGTCGATGTGGACAGCGGAAAGGTCGTCGGCCGTCATCATGGCTTGATTCATTATACTCTGGGACAGAGAAAGGGTATCGGCATAGGCGGAGTGGGGAGCGGAGAGCCTTGGTTTGTCGCGGGCAAAGATATTGAAAGCAATATTATTTATGTCGCGCAGGGAGAAAAAAATCCGGCCCTCTATTCGAAAGCGCTGATTGGAGAGGAGATGTTCTGGATAAGAGGCAAAGCACCGGAGCTGCCGCTGCGATGCAGCGCAAAGTTTCGCTATCGTCAGCAGGATATTCCGGTGTCTGTTGAGAATATCGGAGAGAGAAGGGTAAGAATTGTCTATGACAATCCTGTGAAAGGAGTGACTCCCGGTCAGATTGCAGTTCTTTATGACGGCAATTCCTGTTTGGGAAGTGCGATCATTCATACGATCTGCCCTCCGGAAGAGAGATTTGCTCATCTCAATAAAACGAAATGAGCCGTCGGAATAATTCCGGCGGCTCGTTTTGAAAGTACTCTGTTTTTTCCTGCTCACTTCGGGGGAAAAAGCGGATATGATCGTAATACTAAACCCTGTTCGAACTACCATCCGATCTTCCGACCTGCGTTCAATGAAATTTCGGATGACAGGTCAAGGGTATAATTTTATCGAAGGGCATTTTGATTCGGTATTCGTATAAGAAGGTTATGCCAAAGAAGCTTTCAGCATCCAGAGGGTCTTTTCATATTCTGCAAGAGAACCGGTGAGCAGATCGCCGGTGATGATGTCGTCGTTTTCCTCTGCAAGCGCGATTCCCGCTTTGAGGCTTTCGATGAAATACTCATAGTCTTTGAGCAGCACGGAGATGACTTCTTCTGCCTGTACGCCCTTGCTTTCGGCTTCTTCGAGCTTGGAATGCCTGAGGTAATCGGAAAGGCGGGCAAGAGGTCTGTCTCCCAGCTGAAGGATTCTCTCCGCAACTTCATCCAGCTCTTCCGCAACTTTGTCATAAAGACCTTCAAGCGTCGCATGAAGCTGGAAGAAGGAGCTTCCTTCAATATTCCAGTGGTAGTTGTGAAGCTTCGTATAGAACAGGTGCAGATCGGAAAGATGAACATTCAGGTGATCGGTTAATTTTTTAGACATTTTTTCTCCTCCAAATAAAATGATAGATTTCTATATTCCGGAGAGTTTTCGCCTGAGAGAAGTTTGATCTGTGAAGATCATCTGTCAGTCAAAAAATCCGTTTATAGGTTGTATGGATTGACAAATATCGGGAGCTACAGTTTTTTCTGTAAAAAAGAAAGATGTAACAAAACCAATATTGTAATTATTTCATTTATATCCTTTTTTTATTTGTTGAAACATTTTTTTGAAATTTTATGGAGGTTTTTTATGGCGAAACTAAAGACGAAATATGTTTGCTCGAACTGCGGGCATGAATCACTGAAGTGGTGGGGGATCTGTCCGGAGTGCAAAAGCGGCGGGACGATGGTTGAAGAGACGGTCGCGCAGAGCGGCGGGGATATAAAGCTCCCCTCTTTTTCCGGCTCTTTTGTTTCAAAGGCGGTACCGATCGGAGAAGTGGCCGGCAGGACGCAGGAGAGGATGTTCTCGGGGATCTCGGAACTTGACCGCGTACTCGGAGGGGGAATCGTGAAGGGTTCGATGGTTTTGATCGGAGGAGATCCGGGCATCGGAAAGTCGACACTCCTGATCCAGATGGCGTATCATATGGCAGGGGACAAGAAAGTACTTTATATCTCCGGGGAAGAATCTAAGATGCAGATCAAGATGAGAGCCTCAAGACTGTTTTCGGAAGAAAGAAAGATCTTGCTCGTCTCGGAGACACAGATGGATAGGATCGAGGGAGAGATCCTCGCTCAGGCTCCGGATATTGTCATCATTGATTCGATTCAGACAGTATCGAATCCTCAGATGACTTCTCTGCCCGGAAGTGTGGGGCAGGTGAGAGAGGCGACAGGGAGACTGATGCGCATCGCCAAGTCGACGGGAACGGCTTGTTTCATTGTCGGTCATGTGACGAAGGAAGGAGCGATTGCAGGGCCAAAGGTGCTGGAACATCTCGTGGATACCGTGCTGTACTTTGAAGGGGAGCGTTTTCATGCCTACCGAATGATCCGGGCGGTCAAGAACCGCTTCGGCTCGACGAACGAGCTGGGCGTCTTTGAGATGACGGACAGAGGGCTTCGGGAGGTCGGTAATCCTTCGGAACTTCTGCTTTCGGAAAACAGCATCGGAGCTCCCGGGACGGCGATTGTCTGCACAATGGAGGGAACTCGTCCTCTGCTTCTGGAGATTCAGGCGCTGACGGCGCCCACCGGATTTCCGATGCCTCGTCGTACGGCGACAGGTATTGATATCAACCGCCTCCATATGTTGACGGCAGTCCTGGAGAGAAGGGCGAATTTCAAGGTGCTTAATCAGGACATCTATGTCAATTTGACAGGCGGGATGCGGATTGCGGAGCCCTCGGTGGACGTCGGGATTCTCTGCGCTATGGCTTCCAGTCTGAAAAATAAGGAGATCAAGGAGAAGGCGGTTCTGTTCGGAGAAGTGGGACTGACAGGAGAGATCCGCTCCGTCAGCTTTGCTCAGAATCGGATCCTTGAAGCGAAAAATGCGGGCTTTGAAGAAGTGATCCTGCCGAAAAGCTGTCTGAAATCCGTCAAAAAGCCGGAAGGGATTCGGCTGACGGGAGTCGGACATATCAGGGAGGCTCTGGCCGCGGTGTTTTCAGCTTGAAATTTGTGGTATAATAGGGGTATAGTAAAAAAGGGTAATCCAACGGCGAGATATTCGAGAGGATTTCCTGAAAGAATGTTGTAAAAAAATTTTGTAAAGAGAGCAGGTGAGAATATTGATTCAAAAGATTCTTCGCATTGTGATCGCCCTGATCGGAATGATCCTCGGGGTGGCGGCAGGGATCTATCTGTCGCAGGCGCTGCCGTATTTTGAGGCCTTCGCTCTATATGCCCGCATCATAGGAATCGCTCTTTGCGGTCTTTTATCCGGACTTATATTTTATATCGTTTTTCCTTTCCTTATGGATGCGGGAAAGAAGATCGCAACGATTGTTGAAAATGAGATTTCCGGGACGCCGATGAGCGAGATTCTCGTCGGGACGGCGGGGCTGATCGTCGGGCTGATCATCGCTTATTTCATCAGCGGACTGCTGACGCCGATACCGATTGCGGGAGTCGCCCTGTCTGCGGCGGTATATCTGTTTTTCGGCTATACGGGACTGCGGATAGCGACGAGGCGAAAGGAGGATATGCTGGGGATTTTCCGCACGATCCGTCCGCCGGCAGTGAAAGGGAAACCGCCGGCTGCAAAAAAGAATCCTGCGGTTCTGCCTCCGAAGATCCTTGACACCTCTGTGATTATCGACGGAAGAATCGTCGATATCCTGCGCACGGGATTTTTGGAGGGAAGGCTGATCGTTTCTTCTTTTGTACTGGAGGAACTGAGGCATATAGCGGATTCTTCCGATGATCTCAAGCGTGCCAAGGGACGCAGGGGGCTTGACGTCCTCAACCTCATGCAGAAGGAGATGGGGGATCTGGTCGAGATCAGCGAAGCGGATTTTGAGGATACGCCCGAAGTCGACATGAAGCTGCTCAAACTTGCGCAAATGATGGAAGGCTCTGTGATCACCAATGATTACAACCTCAATAAGGTCGCTCAGTTTCAAGGGGTGAAGGTTCTCAATATCAATGAGCTCGCCAATGCGATCAAGCCCCTCGTCATTCCGGGCGAAGAGATGACGGTCAATATCGTCAAAGAGGGAAAAGAACATAATCAGGGTGTCGCCTACCTGGATGACGGAACGATGATCGTCGTGGAAGGCGGAAAGAAATTGATCGGACAGACTCTGCGGGTCGTTGTCACTTCGGTGCTCCAGACGGCGGCGGGCCGTATGATCTTTGCCAGACCGAAATAGTTTTTCATCAGCCGTCGTTTTTTGGAAGGAGAGGATGGATATGTATCAGTTGTTGGAGGATCAGGTCTATGACAGTCGGGAAATCGCTGCAAAGATCGAGAGCGGGACGCCTTTTGCTCTGCGGGAGGATATGACGAAACGGACGAAGCGGGACGACGCTCTCGCTTTTAAGCTGGCAATCTCTGTGGATGCACTCAGAGAAGCGCCTCGTTATATCGAAGAGGAGGAGCTGATTGATAAGCTGATGAATCTTGCGGATGCGAAGGCGAAGGAGGCTCTCGAAAAGATGAAGGTCGGATCGGTCGTTTGGGATTCTTACGCCTACCGCTATGACGAGGTTCGACATGAGATTTTGGTTGTTGCAGCACTGATGGGCGTCTCCAACGCCCGAAGAAAGCTGCCGGATCTCATGAAGAGACTCCTGTCTCAGGTATGATGCTGTCGAATGACAAAGGGGCTGACTCAAAAGCTCTGATACGAAAACCTTATTGAAGCGCCGCCACCGGAAACCATATCCCTGTTGATACGAATACCGCATCAAAATGCCCTCCGATACAATATACCCTTGACCTGTCATCGGAAATTTCATTGAAAGCAGGTCGGAAGATCGGATGGTATTTCGAACAGAGTTTGGTATAAAACGACAAATCAGGCGTTTTGTCAGATGAGCATTCAGATCGGTAATAGTATGATACCCAAGCGTCAAAAAAGCAAAAAAATGGCTGCATTCCACAAATGAAATGTTGGAATGCAGCCATTTTAATTTTCTGATTTCTCTCAAAAACTCACTTTTGGGGCAGCCTTTTCGTGATCGTATTCCTATACTCATCAAGATTCAGCACAGGTCTCCATGGAATGAACAGGAAGCCCTTCCGTCCGTTTTCCTGTTCATTCCTGAAAGTATGCAATTTGAACAGGCGGTTCGTAGGATCAGATATTGTTGCCGTCAAAACCGTAGTACTCGAGCACCGGCAGGACGAACATAAAGCCCATGCCGGCCTTGCCGTGGATATTGAGCTCTTCTTCGATCATCTGAACCGCTTCGGTGAGTTTTTCCCTCTCTCTGATCATGCAAAGGACGGTCTTGTTATAGGGACGGTTTCCCTCGACCATCTGTGTGATCGTCGCGAAAAACGGGATCCTGACGTCTTTCTGCACGAGAAATTTCCCCATGCCTTCACTGTCTATCGAGGTCGCTCCAAGACCCATATCGAAGAGCCTCTTCATGATCCTGTCATATTTGGAAATATCGTTGATGACCAAAACCAGACAATACGCATTCACTAACCTCACCTCCGCTCGATGATCTCACTGAAAAATATTCCTCCCGGCGGTCTTTCTCCGCATCTTTGCCGTGTTACTCCGCCAAATACACCGCGTTGCTCATCCACCGGTAGAGATGCTGGGGATGAAGTTTGTTCGCAAGGTTTCCTGTGAAGATGACGGTCGGCTGTCCCTGGACTTTTCCAAAGACCGCAAGTACCTTGCCCTTAGCGGCGCCATGTCCCGGCCACCAGCCGGCGATAAAGAAGCTGTCGTCCGCTTCCGCCTGCACGAGCGCTTTGAAGGACTCCGGATATTTCTCGATCCAGCTTCCGCTGACGGTATACATCACATCGCTGCGGCCATAGCCCGTGCTCAGTCCCGTTTTCGTCACCTTCGCCTTCAGCAGTCCTTCATGGGAAAAATCGGTGGTCTCCACATCAAAGCCCGGAAGTTTTCCGCTCTCTTCGACAGCTGCCGCCGCTCTTCCGCCGACGAGGATCAGAGACTTGGTTCCAAGAAACTCCGGATCAAAGGACGAGGAGTCCGTCGCTATGATATCGGCGTCTTCCGCCTTCTCCACGGATTCGAATCCCAAGGATTTCATCGCCAGTTTGAAAGCGGCGCTTCCTTCTACAAAGAGCCTCGGCGTCTTCAGCTTCTTTCCGTAAGGTTTTCTCTCCGCCGGTGCGGATTGGAGCAGAAAGTCTTTGGACAGGCTTTCCACCAGGGATTTCTTCATCGCAAAGCCCTGATTTTCAATGAAGAAGACTTCCTCTCCCTCCGCAAGCGCCTTGTTGACCGCCTTGACCGCCTCGTTGGAATTGTTCTCGACGATATAAAATTCCCCTTCCCCAGACGGGGATGAGATCGGTTTTTCCGTCTTGTATTCTGTCAGAGAGCCTTTGAAAGCGTCTTTCTGACGGATCTCGCTGACATCAAATCCCCTCATCTGCGGCATATTCATGACGATTTCGGCGTACATCTCCGGCCATTCGGATTCATCGGCTCCGCTGTAGAGCAGATGGTTGATGAACCCTCTCTTCGCCTGTCTCATCTCGACGACTGCATCGCCCTTTTTCCAGCCCAGCTTGTCTTCCTTGAGCTGAGATACTTTGACGCCGTTTCTCTCGAAGTACTCGAGCATCTCATAGGCCGCGGCGATATTCTTCTGCCGCTCGCCCATCGGAATCAGATAGTATTCCGGGAAGAAATTCTCCTGTCCTTTTCGCGGTCTTCCTTTCGCTTCGCCCTTCGTATTGACGAGGAAAGCGTCCGCTTTTCGGTCGTCCGTATTGCTCAGTCCCCTCTGATAGTAATGGAGTTTGTTTTCAAACAGTCTCATCTTGTGCTGCATTGCAAAATCGAGGGTTGCATATCCTGTCGCCACGCCGAGCTTGAAGGATTCCTCATTCATTTCGGGAATTTCAATTGTATGGCCCAAGGCTCCGTGGAACATTGCAAACATCGGCGTGTAGGCCGAGGTCGCATCGTCCCATCCGCTCTCGTAGTCGAGCATCGGGATGATATAGTCCTCGTATTTCGAGGAAGCGACGCCCGCTCTCCCCATTGCGTGTGCATTTTCAAGCAGCAGCGGCAGGAGCAGATCGGTTTCGTAGTTCGGCTCGTGGGGCGGGGTACATGGTTCGATCAAAAATTCTTTGACAAATCCGTGATAATCAATGAAGATCGTCGGGTGATACTTCACGGTCAACCGGCTGATGGCACGGGTCTCCGGCTGTGTCTGGTAGCCGTTGTCCCGATTGAGATCGAAGCCGTTGGCATTGGCCCTCGTATTGTCCGCAAGTCCGTCGGGATTCATCGTGAAACTGAGGATCAGAATATAATCTTTCAGCAGTTCGTCGATGCTGAGGGTTCTGTTCTGATGGACGCCGGCCTCGGAGGTCGTCTGATAGCTGACCTGTTTTCGGGTCGCAAAGGTCTCAAAGAGCTTTACGATCATATCGACGGCAGGCTGTTCGTCCGGATGGATGTTGTTCATCAGGATGACCTGCTTGTGCTTTTCTTTTTTCTCCTGCATTCTGCTGAGCAGCTGCATGGGATCGTTCAGCATCAGCGGCGTCGTCTCCTTGAGATAACGCTCGACTTCCTCCTTGTTCTCCGCTATGATCGCAAAGTAAAGAGGACGCTCATTGACGCTGGTGCCGTACTGCTCGATCTCCACATAACGGTCTTTTGCCGCGGCGGCCTTGATCTTTTGGATCTCCTGCCGGATCTCGTCATAGCTGCGGTAACTCGGATAGGGTCTTATGGTCAGCGGTTTGGAGTAGCTCTCTCCGCTTTCTTTGTGCACTGCCTTCAGATCATAGTCGCCGATCTGCTTCGGGTAAGCGAGACGGATATTGAAAGGTCTTCTCTGACTGAGATCCGTCGTGTCGAAAAGCAGATCGAATTTGAATTTCGCTTTGAGCACCCCCGCTTCGACCACCGGCTTTTCGGGCGTCGTGATATAGGATCCTCCTGTGAAGTCTCCGGTCTTCATGCTCCATTTCTTCCAGTCGGATACTTTTCGATCTCCGAGATACCATTCAAAATCTTCCGCTTTCGCCTCTTCTCCGACCTTAGCCGAGAATTCGACGAGGGACGGCTCCGTCATATAGACAGAGGTCGTCTCGGAGTTTTTTTCCTCCGCGAACGCAGGGATGACGAGCGAGGCGATCATGGCCGCGGCCACTAAGATTGCCAGCACTCTTCCCAGCTTCGTCGCCAGGAAATTCTTCCGTCTTTTTTTCATGCTGTTTCCTCCCCTTTTCGGTCTCTCTGCCCGAGAGACTTTGATATTTCTTATTTCTATTATATACTATCTTGCTGAAAAAGAGTACCGATAATTTCGAGGATTCGCTCACAAAGCCCTCTCCAGGAGAGTCTTTCCACCTTCGGACAGGAGGATCTCCCTCCGCTCTCCAAAAGGAGGATCTTTGAAGCGACCGCCTCCGCCAGCCGTCTTTCAAAGCTGTCCAGTTCCGATTCGAAAGGCTTGTCGATGGTCTCCATCTTCGGCAGCGGCACAAAGACCATCGAATGTTCTTTCCCAAGAAGAGATTCTATCCACTCCTGCACGCCGGGGATCGCCGTCGTCACCACTTCGAGTCCGCAGGCCATCGCCTCGCTGATCACGAGAGGAAGACCCTCGAAAAAAGAAGCGAGCACGAAGATATCGCTCTCCGCATAGAGGCGGGCGATCTCCGCCTGGGTCTCAAGCCTTCCGAGAGATTCCACGGGGAAGAGACAGGTCTTCGCCTTCGCTTCGATCTCAAGACGCTCGGAGTTGTTGCCTCCGCCGATCAGTCTCAGTCGCAGAGATGGTTTTTCCTGAAGGCCGAAGTCCTGTGGCTTCTCGCTGAGCATCTGCAGTGCGGAAATCAGGGAGAGCACCCCCTTGCTGCGGCTCATCTTGCCCGTATAGACGATCTCCGTCACACCGGCAGACTTCGGCTGTTTCCGGTCATAAAAGATTCGGCTGTCATAGCCGGAGCCGATGACGACCACCTTTTCCGGATCGGCACCGAAAATCTCCACGATGCGTTTTTTCTGCTCTTCGTGCAGAGCCATCAGCAGATCGAGCCTTCGAATCCGGCTGCGGATCCACTCTCTTTCCAGCGGATTGCTTTGCAGCTGCCGAAGACAGGTCTCATGGCAGACGCCTGCCAGAGGGATCCCCTCAGGGATGAGATCTCTGAGCAGAGCGGTTGACAGATACAGGTGATGGCTGAGGACCAGATCCGGCCGAAACTGTTCGACCGCTTCAGAAACAAGAGCCGCAAAAGCTTTTTGAAACTGTTTCAGTCTCTCCCGGTCGAGATCCCGGTATCTCGTGCTCTCGTAGGGCATGACGTCGCTCATGCCCAGCACCGGAAAGTTCATTTCTTCCCTGCGGTAAAAGAGGGGGTAAAACTCCGCCCCCTCAATGATGGATCTTTCTTTTTCCGGTAAAGATTCGCCGAAATCCAGTCCCGCGATCAGCGCCTGCGGATATCCCATCGCTGCAAAGCCCTCGACCATACCGGTCAGATAGACTCCGCTTCCCGTACTGTGAGGTTTTTGAGCGATGACATGAAGAATTCTCATGGCTCTCTCCTTTTATTTTGAGTGTAGGATATTGATCTTGGAATCGAGCATGACAAGGCTTATCGCATCTTTGTCCGCGATCTCTTTTCGAAGGTAGAGCTCTGCGATCTCGTCTTCGATATAACGCTGGATCGCTCTGCGCAGCGGTCTTGCCCCATAGGCCTCGTCAAAGCCTTTTTCCACGATGAACTGCTTGACTTCTTCGCTGACGGCGATGCGGATATCTTTCTCCTTGAGCTCGCTTTGCACCTCTTCGATCATCAGATCGACGATCCGTCCGATTTCTTCTTTCGTCAGCTTGCTGAAGACGACGATATCGTCGACGCGGTTGAGAAACTCGGGCCGAAAGATTTCCTTGAGCGCGTCCTTAGTCTTTTGCTTATACTCGGATCCATCTTTGTTTGCAAATCCCATCAGCTGCTGTTTGTGCGCCGTTCCCGCATTGCTCGTCATCACGATGACGGTATTCTCGAAATAGACCGTGCGTCCCTGCGCATCCGTCAGCCTTCCGTCCTCCAAGATCTGCAAAAGGAGGTTGAAGACGTCCGGATGGGCTTTTTCGATCTCATCGAAGAGGATGACGCTGTAAGGCCGTCTTCTCACTTTTTCCGTCAGTTGCCCGCCCTCTTCATAGCCGACATAGCCCGGAGGCGAACCGATCAGCTTGCTCGTCGTATGCCTTTCCATATACTCGCTCATGTCGATGCGTATCATATCCTCTTCACTTCCGAAGAGCTCTGTCGCAAGAGCCCGGACGACCTCGGTCTTTCCGACCCCCGTCGGTCCGACGAAGATAAAGGAAGCCGGTTTCTTTCTCTTTTTGAAGCCGGATCGATTCCGCCGAATCGTCCTTGCGACGCTGCGGATCGCTTCCTCCTGACCGATGACTCTCTTATGCAGCCTGTTTTCCAGGTCCAGCAGGCGGATCGCCTCTTCTTCCGTGATCGCCTTGAGGGGAATCTTCGTCCAGCCTTCGATCACGGCGGCGATATCCTCGACGGTGATGACGGACTTCGAATGAGAGGTCAGCTCCTCGAGCTTTTCCTGCCGGCGAAGCTGCTGTGCCTTATAGAGGGCGGCCTTTTCAAAATCCCCCTGCAGGGAAGCCTCTTCCTCCTTTTTTGCGACGTCCCTCAGCTCTTCTTTCAGATCCTCGATGTCAAGAAGGATCCTGTTGACCAGATTCGCCCGGGAACCCGCCTCGTCGATGACGTCAATCGCCTTGTCGGGGAGATAGCGATCCGGGATATAGCGCTTGGACATCCGCACCGCCGCATCGATCACTTCGTCCGAGATGCTGACCTTGTGAAAGTCCTCATAGTAATCCCGGATCCCCTGCAGGATCCGGATGGAATCTTCCTCGCCCGGCTCGTCAACGATCACCGGCTGAAACCTTCTCTCCAGCGCCGAATCCTTCTCGATATGTTTGCGGTATTCCGCCAAGGTCGTCGCCCCGATCACCTGCACCTCTCCTCTTGCCAGCGCCGGTTTGAGGATGTTTGCGGCATTCATCGTTCCGCCGTGGACTTCGCCGGCTCCCATGATATTGTGAACCTCGTCGATGACGAGGATGATATTGCCGAGCTCCTGCGCCTCGGTGATGATCGACTTCATCCTGCCTTCAAACTGCCCTCTGAACTGCGTCCCTGCGACAATCGCCGTCATATCCAGCAGATAGATCTCCGTCTGAAGCATCTTGTGCGGGACTTCCTTCCTTGCGATCTTCACCGCAAGCCCCTCCGCAATCGCGGTCTTGCCGACGCCCGGCTCTCCGATCAGCACCGGATTGTTCTTGCCTCTGCGGTTGAGTATCTGAATGACTCTCTCGATCTCTTTTTCTCTGCCGATGATGCGGTCGACTTCTCCCGCCTTCGCCTTGTCCGTCAGATTGATACCGAAGCTTTCCAGATGTTTTTTCTTTTTTTTCTTTGCAGACTCCTGCTCCCCGTCCTTCTCCCGACCCGGACCGATTCTCTCCTCTTCCTTCTCTTCATCGAGATCGGAAAAAAACAGATCCTCCGGTTCCTCATCGGAGAGCCCAAAGTCGAAACTGTTCATCTGCTCCGACAGATGCTTGATGTCTTCCTCCGACATCCCCGTCTGACGGATGAGATTCTCTATCCCGGGAATATTGAGCTCCTTGGCACAGTCCAAACAGAGTCCTTTCATCTCCGGCTTTCCGTTTTCAAAGGTCGAAGCGAAAAGCACGGCCATATTCTTCTTGCAATGTGAACATTTTTTCATCATATATGCTGTCCTTTCTGTAACAAACATGTAAGAAACAACTTCCCGCCCTTTTTCAGTGCATTTCACAGATTCTGCGGCTTCGGTCGGTCATCCTCGTCCTCCATGCGAATGACATGATCTTATCTATTATACCCTCTTTTGACAAAGATAAAATACTGATTATTTTCAGGGAAATTATGATATAATGAAAACAAGGAAAAAATATAAAAGGAGGTCATGCACCATGTTCAACGAGAAAGAAACGGATTGGGGAAAATTAGGTTTCAGTTACACGAAGGCGGACTTCAACTACATATCCCATTACAAAGACGGAAAGTGGGACGAAGGCAAGCTGACCGAAGACAACAATCTGACGATCAGCAACGGATCCACCGCTCTGCACTACGGCCAGCAGACCTTTGAAGGGCTGAAAGCCTACCGCACCAAATCCGGTCAGATCCAGCTTTTCAGACCTGACGAGAATGCGAAACGCATGATCAAAAGCTGCAACCGTCTTCTGATGCCGGAATTTCCGGTGGAGCGCTTTGTCGACGCCTGCATCAAAGTCGTAGCGGCGAACGAGAGATTCGTCCCTCCCTACGGTAGCGGCGCCAGCCTCTATCTGCGTCCCTTCCTGATCGGCGTAGGAGACAATGTCGGCGTCCGTCCTGCAAGCGAGTACATTTTCTCCATCTTTGTCACTCCGGTGGGACCTTATTTCAAGGCGGGACTTGCTCCGGTGAACTTCATCACCTCGGATTACGACCGTGCGGCGCCCGCAGGTACGGGAGCGGCAAAAGTCGGCGGAAACTACGCGGGAAGTCTTCTCCCTCATGAACTCGCCGTGGAAAAAGGTTTCGCGGACTGCATCTACCTCGATCCGAAGACCCATTCCAAGATCGAAGAGGTGGGCGCGGCAAACTTCTTCGGCATCACCAAGGACGACAAATTCGTCACACCGCTGTCCCCTTCCATCCTGCCGAGCATCACGAAATACTCTCTGCTGCATGTGGCTAAAGCCTACCTCGGGATGGAAGCGGAAGAACGAGACTGTCTGATCGACAATATCGACGAGTTCAAGGAGGCCGGAGCCTGCGGAACCGCGGCGGTCATCACTCCGATCGGAGGCATCTCCCACAACGGAAAGCTCCATGTCTTTTACAGCGAGACCGAAGTGGGGCCTGTGACGCGCAAGCTCTATGACACCCTCTGCGGCATCCAGGTCGGCGATATTGAAGCTCCGGAAGGCTGGATCGTCAAAGTCAGGTAATCACACGGAATACTTCATTCATAGTCAGCGTACTTTCCATGGCACAGGCAGAAAAGAACGACTCTTCTTTCCTGTCCATTCCTTATACTAAACGCTGTTCGAAATACCATCGGATATTCCGACCTGTTTTCCATGAAATTTCAGAGGACAGATCAAGAATACATTTTATCAGACGGCATTTTGATCCGGTATTAGTGTGAAAGGAAGTTTCGGAGAAAAATCAAAAAATCAAAACGGCTGAACCTCAAGATTTTATTTGTTGAGTTCAGCCGTTTTTTCCTTTTTCATATTGTTACCTGTCTGAATGCTCATCTGACAAAGCGCCTGATTTGTCGTTTTAACATGAATATCGTTTTCAGCGGTGGCTCTTCAATAAGGTTTCAGTATTAACAGGGACATGGTTTCCGTTGGCGGCGCTTCAATAGGGCTTTCGCATCCGTCCTCTTTCTATAGAGGCGGGTTTACTTTATTTCAGGTCTTTTCCGCAGCATTTTTTGTATTTCTTTCCGCTTCCGCAGCTGCAGGGGTCGTTTCTTCCGATTCGATCTCCCTTGACGATGGTCTTGCTCTTTCGGTATTCCCTGGCGATCTCAAGTCGGCGCTCTTCGCTGAGGATGGATCCCCATTCCTCGAGGTTGTACAGCCAGTCCGCCTTGGCGTCGTGCATATTAAAGTAGAGTTTTTCAAAGTCGATTGCAAGCCGAATATCCGTCTCTTCCGTCAGATTCTCGATATTATACTCGGACACGAGGCTCGTATTGACGCCGTCCATAAAACCGACAAAAGTCAGCGGATCCATCGAAAAGCTCTCTGCAAGCTCCGTGAGCTTTCCTTCGAAAACCTTGTCGTGCTCGCTCAGCAGCTTCTTGTAGACTTTCTCCTCTTTCGGGATGTATTCGTTCCAGAAACTATTGTATTCTTCCTGTGTCTTCGGCTCATAGGCCTGTTTTGACCACACTTCATACAAACTCATCATCTTGCCTCCTATTTGCTTCGATCTTCATCACCTGATGAAAATGCGGTTATAAATCATAAGAAAGAATATACCACAAGTTCCCCTTTTGCACAAGATGCAATCAGGTGATATTGTGGCTTGCACTCCTCGCAGCGTGTTTCTCGAACGAGTTTTCTAATCATCTTGTTTCTCAGAATATATTCCTTGACATGTTCCGAAATGTTCAAAGAATTATTGATTCTCACTTTTTTCTCCTTTCTTTTTTTGTTTTAGAAATAAAAAACGATTAGAACAATCTCTAATCACAGACTGAAGACAAAACGGACAAACTTCAAAATTCATGAGACGAAGATGAGGAACTTTCGTGAAAAAATCGAGAGGAGCGAGCCGCTGAAATTTCAGAAAAATCAGCAGGACGCTGATTTTAGAGCGAAAGCGGCAGGACGCCGTTTTGAGCTCAGTCGAAATTTCCGGCAAGCAAGTCCGATTTTTCCGAAAGCAAGTCCGCGCCGGCGAATGATTTTTGAAGTTTGTCTGCAATCTGCAGTAGAACCTTTTTCTACTTTTGCACTTTTATGTTTTTTTGAATACTTCTCTGCTTTTTTCTTGCTACACATGTAATCGTGTTGATTTATATAAGCAAACACAGACCAACAAATGCTTAAAGTAAACCATATGAATACATAAATAGCACCATTGGTAATTGATAAAGGCGATTTTGATGAAGATAATATAATAAAAAGGTAGGAAAGCAAAAGGTTCTTCCATTCTCTTTTGAAATAAGCTCTTCTCAAATCTTTTTTTTCATTTTCACTAAGTCCCTTAAATTGGCATATTCTCTTCATTTTTATCCATAATTGCTCTTAGTTATTTAATAGTGATATATTTAATTCTTTTCCCTATCTCCATATTCAATCGCCACTTTGGAGATTCTCCATCATCGTCCCAATATCCGTCCACAATATAAAAATAACTCCCGCATCAGGACATGCCTGGTCTTAACGACAGCGGGAGTATTGACACCTAATGTTTACTTGATCATACTATTTACCGCTTGTTTCGTCAAGAATTTTTTCATCGACTACAGGAAAGAGGACGACGATCTCCGTCAATAGGATGAACAGGAGATTATTTTTCATAAATGGCTGAATCAGGGGATAAATCTTTTTGACAAGTTCAATCGTTTTCTTGAGATTCATACTGACTGCCTCCTCTTGTCAATTCGTGAACCTTTCCAAATGTTAAGATAACATGAAATACATATGTTAAGCAAGAAAAAATAAAAAAATAGATTAAAAATAAAAAATGGAGATCGGTGATTGATGAAATGGTTATTCCGGATTTGCGAATTTTATATCGTGAAAGTGAATTGATATACGATAGTGCGGGCATTGTTCAGTCAGCGTCCCTGTAAAACAAAAATAGATTATTCGAAGGAAGGGGTGTTGTAACGGAAGGGGAGAGAGGAAGCTCCGGCAGCCTGATTTGATGAAAGGGGCGGCTTGTGGTATAATGAAGAGCGGTAAATCATTTTTCAGGAAGGGATCGAAGATCATATGCCATCCAGATATCAGAGCATTCGGGAAAGTCTGCTGCGGGAAGCGGAGCGAGGGGAGATGTTTCACGCCTATCTCTTTGAGGGACCGCCGGGATCGCGTAAGAAGGAGTTGGTTCTTGAGCTGGCTCAAATTTTGCTTCAAAGAGAGGATCCTCAGATCTGCAGTGATTTTTTTTTGCTTGAAAAGAACGGGATGAGGATGGAAAACCTGCGAAAGATGATCGCGGACAGTTTTGTCGAGCCTTTCTCGAAGAAAAAGATCTATCTGATCGAGGAGGCGGAGCAGATGAGCGCCGCCATGCAGAACGCGCTGCTCAAAACCCTCGAAGAGCCTCCTTCTTATCTGATCTTTTTCCTGCTTTGCGCAAATCCGGAAGCTCTGCTGCCGACGCTGCGTTCCCGCTGTCTGCACTATTATCTGCCGGCGGAAGGGCGGGAAATTTTCGAAGAATTGCTCCCTGAGGATGAGAAAAGGGTGGCGGATTTTTTCTCCGCGGTCAGTCGAAAGGAGGCTCTGCAGATCATGAGAGCGATCGACGAGCTCAAGACGGCGAAAGAGCGCTCGGAGGATCTGCTGCAGGGGATGCTCCGAAACTGCTCGGCGCTGATCCGTGCAAAGGAGAGTGAAAAAGAAGTTTTTTTTGTCGGAGGATTTTCCGGGGAGCTTGCGGAAAACTGCAAAAGGATGCTGACAGGCTTTGAGCTTTTACAAATTATTGATATAATAGAAGGAGCAAGAAAAAAAATCGGAAGCAGATGCGCACCCGGGGTGGTTTTTGAGGTGCTTTTGTTTGATATATTGGAGGTTTTAGGGTGCCAAAAGTAATCGGAGTACGGTTCAAGAAGGCAGGTAAGATTTATTATTTCGATCCGCAGGAGACGCCCGTGGAGAAGAGCATGCAGGTGATCGTCGAGACGGCGAGAGGACAGGAGCTGGGGAGCACCGTCACCGCAGTGCGGGAGGTTGTGGAGGAGGAGATCGTCGCTCCGCTCAAGCCGGTGGTTCGCATCGCGACGGAGCAGGATCTTCAGCATCATGAGGACAATAAGGCATCGGCAAAGGAGGCGTTTTCCGTCTGCGAGCAGAAGATCAAAAACAGCGGTCTGGAGATGTACTTGGTCGATGCGGAGTATACTTTTGACAGGAGCAAGCTGATCTTTTACTTTACGGCGGAGGGAAGAGTGGATTTTCGAGAGCTGGTCAAGGAGCTGGCTTCTGTTTTCCGCATCCGCATTGAGCTGAGACAGATCGGGATTCGAGATGAGGCGAAGACGCTCAACGGCATCGGCTGCTGCGGACGCACGCTCTGTTGCGCAAACTGGCTCTCGGATTTTCAGCCGGTTTCGATCAAGATGGCGAAGGATCAGAGTCTTTCTCTGAATCCGACGAAGATCTCCGGAGTCTGCGGCAGGCTGTTCTGTTGTTTGAAATATGAACATGAGACCTATGAGGGTATCCTGCGAATGATGCCGGACGTCGGCAGCCTCGTACAGACGCCGGACGGCAACGGAAAGGTGGTGGAGACCTTTGTGCTTAAAGAGGAGCTCAGCGTATCCTTTCCGGTCAAGGAGACGGCTGAGGTGAGAAGGTACAAGCTTCATGAGATCAAGATTCTCAAAAAAGCGCGCAAACATAATGAAGCGGACAGCAAGACCGTCGAAAAAGAGCTTCGGATGTTGGAAGACTGACGAGAGGCCGGTTATGTTGAGAGAGCGTGAACGAATCGACGATCTGCAGATTCACGGATTAAAAATCATACAGGAGAAGGGGGGATTTTGTTTCGGCATTGACGCCGTTCTGCTCTCCAATTTTGTCACGGTCAAACCGGGGGAACGGGGAGCGGACTTCGGAACGGGAACCGGCGTCATTCCGATTCTCGTGGCCGGCAAGAGCGGGGTCGCTCATATTACGGCCTTCGAGATACAGGAAGAAGTTGCGGATATGGCGGCGCGCTCCGTTCTGATGAACGGTCTGCAGGACAGGGTGGAGGTCTGCTGTCTGGATCTTCGAAAGGCGGAGGAGCGGATCAAGCCCGGTTCTCTCGACTTCATCACGAGCAACCCGCCGTATATGCATGGAAAAGGGCTGACCAATGAGAATCCGAAAAAAAAGATTTCCCGCCACGAGGTCTGCGGAAGCCTCGAAGAGCTGATGCGGGCGGCGTCTCGTCTGCTACGGTCCGGAGGAAGGCTTTTCATGGTACATAGACCCAATCGTCTCTGCGATATCTTTTGTGCAGGGAGGCTTCATAAACTTGAGCCGAAACTGCTCCGTTTCGTCCATCCGAGGGCGGAGCAGGCGCCGAATCTCCTCCTTGTCAAGTTCGTCAAATCTGCAAAGCCGGAGCTGAAACTCCTGGATCCGCTTTATGTCTACCGCAGCGACGGCAGCTATGATGAAGAAGTCCTGCATACTTATTCTTTGGAGAGGCTGGGTGAAGAAGATGGCTAAACTTCATATCTGTCCGACGCCGATTGGCAACCTCGAAGATCTGACGCTGCGGACGATTCGGGTGCTGAGGGAAGCGGATCTCATCGCAGCGGAAGATACAAGGCACAGCCTGCGCCTGTTGAATCATCTGCAGATCCGAAAGCCTCTGCTGAGTCTGCACGAACACAATGAGCAAAAAAAATCACAAGAGCTGATCGGGCTCCTGAGACAGGGAAAGGATATCGCTCTTCTGTCCGACGCAGGGACGCCGGGGATTTCCGATCCCGGAGGGATTCTGATCCGAAGAGCGATTGAAGAGGGGATCCCGGTGGAAGCGCTTCCGGGAGCCGCCGCCTTCGTCACGGCGCTTGTCGGCTGCGGACTTAAGACGGAGAGGTTTTATTTTTACGGTTTTCTCAGCAGGATTCCGAAGCAGCGAAAAAAAGAGCTCTCTTCCTTGGTGGATTTTCCCGATACGTTGATTTTTTATGAAGCGCCGCACCGAATCGCCGCTGCGATTGCCGATATGGCGCAGGTGCTCGGAGACCGAAAGGCCGTTATCGCCCGTGAACTGACCAAGCGTTACGAAGAGTATATTCGCGCAAGCCTCTTTGCGCTGCGTGATGACGAGAGACTTTCTTCTCTTCAGGGAGAGATGGTCGTCCTGGTGGAAGGAGCGCAGGAGCGAGAGGAAGAAGGCGGATTTCAGGAAGAGCCGGCGGAGGAACTGCTCCGAGAGCTGAGGAAAATGCTGTCGGAGGGCTGTTCCCTCAATGATTCCGCCAAGATCCTCGCACAACGTTTCGGAAGAAAAAAAAGAGAGATCTACGAGATGGGACTGGAATGGAAAGAGGATCAGGATTTCGATACGGAGGGATGAAGATGGATAAGAATCTGGCGATAAACCTCGTGAGAGTGACGGAAATGGCGGCAATCGAAAGTGCGAAATACCTCGGAAAAGGGGATAAGAACGGAGCGGATGCGGCGGCGGTCGCGGCGATGAGAAAAATGTTTTCCAGTGTCGATGTGGACGGCTCCGTCGTCATCGGAGAGGGGGAGATGGATGAGGCGCCGATGCTCTATATCGGGGAGAGAGTAGGGATGGGCGAAGGATATCTCAAGGTTGATATCGCCGTGGATCCGGTAGACGGGACGACTTCTGTCGCCAAAGGATTCAACAACGCGGTTGCAATCGTCGCGATGGCGCCGGCCGGGACCCTGCTTCACGCTCCGGATATGTATATGGACAAGATCGCGGTGGGACCGAAGCTCAAAGGCAAGGTCAATCTCTCCATGTCCGTCGAAGAGATCCTCCATATCGCTTCAAGAGAGTTGGGCAAGCCTCTGACGGAGCTGACGATCACGATGCTGGACAGAGACAGGCACAACAAGATCGTCAAGGTCTGCAGGCGTCTCGGCTGCCGTATCAAGATGGTCATGGACGGAGATGTGGCCGCTGCGATCGACACCTGCTTTGAAGATACGGGGATCGACCTGATGCTCGGCTCCGGAGGAGCGCCGGAAGGGGTGCTTGCGGCCGCTGCGATCAAATGTCTCGGCGGAGATTTTCAGGGGAAGCTTATCGTCACGGAACCGGGCGAACTGAGGCGCTGTGAGGAGATGGGCGTCGATCCGAATGTCCTTTACCGCCTCGATGATCTCGTCAGGAGCGACGAGGTTTACTTTGCGATGACCGGGATTTCGGAGAGCAATCTCCTCCGAGGGGTGAAGTTCAAAAGCGATGATATCGTTGTCACTCATTCCGTTGTCATGCGGGCGGAGACCGGTACGATCCGGATGGTCGAGGCGCGGCACAACCTCACCAAAAAGAAAAAGGTATTAGGGTAGATTCGTTAGGAAGAAGACCGGAGGGGTTTATGGAAGAGCTGAAGAGTATGAAATTGATGCAGTTGAGGGAAATAGCGAAGGAAAAAGGACTCAAATCCGTCACTCTGCTCAGGAAGGAAGAATTGATCGCAAAGATCGCCTCGTTGATGGAAAAAGAGCAGAGAGAAGAGAAGGTGGAAGAGAGAGAGGAAGAAAAGACCGCCCCCTCTTCCGCAGAGCGGGCGGGAAGAACAGACAGGCGGCTCTTTCCATCGGCAGAAGAGAAAAGACAGTCGCTGAAAAGAGAGCAGGCAGATCCTGCCGGCTTTTCCGCATCCCGTTTTTCCCAGGAGAGAGAGCATCAGAGGAAAGAGAAGGAGCCGGAGACGACTGCGGACAAAGAAGATGCAGTGTCGGAAGAAAGCCGGCCTGCAAAACCGGAGGAACAGGAAGAGAAGTATGTGAGCTTTCCTCCTGTACGAGATTACGGAGAGCAGGAGACGACGGAAGGCGTGCTGGAGATCCATCCGGACGGCTATGGTTTTTTGCGCGGATCCAACTATCTTTCGACGGAAAACGACGTCTATATCTCTCCACAGCAGATCCGTCGCTTCAATATGAAGACCGGAGACAAGGTCAAGGGGATCACGAGAGCTCCCAGACCCGGAGAGAAGTTCAAGGCGATCCTCTATGTGAACACGATCAACGGTTTTCGCCCCGATATCGCGATGCGCAGGAAGTCCTTTGACTCTCTCGTACCGATCTATCCGGACGAGCGTTTTCGTCTGGAAGAGGCGAAAGACAGCTCATCACGGCTGATCGACCTCATCTGTCCCCTCGGAAAAGGTCAGAGAGGATTGATCGTTGCTCCGCCGAAGGCCGGTAAGACGACCCTGCTCAAGAGCATCGCCAACGCGATCCTCAAATCCGATCCCGATATCGAACTGATCATCCTGCTCGTCGATGAGCGGCCTGAGGAGGTTACGGATATCCGGGAGTCTGTCAGAGAAGCGGATGTGATCTCTTCGACTTTTGACGAAATGCCTTCCCATCATGTCAAAGTCGCGGAGATGGTTCTGATGCGCGCGAAGGGGCTTGTCGAGCACGGAAAGGATGTCGTCATCCTGATGGACAGTCTCACGAGACTGGCGCGCGCCTACAACCTTACGGTGACGCCCAGCGGAAGGACCCTCTCCGGGGGACTGGATCCCGGCGCGCTCTACGGACCGAAAAAATTCTTCGGTGCAGCAAGAAATATGCGCAGAGGAGGCTCGCTGACGATACTGGCTACGGCTCTTGTGGATACCGGTTCCCGAATGGACGACGTCATCTACGAGGAGTTCAAGGGCACCGGCAATATGGAGCTGCATCTGGATCGAAAACTTGCGGAAAAAAGACTCTTTCCCGCTATCGACGTCTATAAGTCCGGCACGAGAAAGGAAGAGCTTCTTCTCTCGGAAGAAGAACTGTCCTGCGCCTATCAGCTGCGCCGCAGCTTTGCCTCCTCTCAGAGCTTTGAGATCATGGAACAGATCCTCAGCCTCATGAAAAACACCGAGGACAATCGCGAGTTCATCCAGTCGGTCGGCGAGATCATGAAATAAGGGCGTCCTCCTTTTCCGGTCAGACGGTTCGGAATATAAGAGGCGGTTTGAAAATCCTTTCCATGTTTAGCGGAGGATAGGTATAAACACTCTTCTTGTATAGTAATCCTCCATTCCGCCGTCTTTTTCTGACGGCACCAACAGGAATGAAAGTATCCACTGCCTCCTCGTTCTTTCACAGTAATCTTTCCTCCTCTCAATCGAGAAATCGAGAAAAATAAGCGGAAGAAAATGATTATCAAAATGAATTTGGGATATCAATAAGGATGGAAAGATAACAACCCTTAATATATAAAGGAGAGATGATCATGGCTTTTACACTGCCGGAACTGAAATACGCATACGATGCGCTGGAGCCGCATATCGACACCCTGACGATGGAAACTCACCACTCGAAGCATCACAAGGCCTATGTGGACAATCTCAACAAAGCCCTAGAAGGACAGGCGGAATGGGAAGGAAAATGTATCGAGGAGATCCTGAAGTCTCTTGACAAACTGCCGGAAGCGATCCGCGGAGCCGTACGCAACAACGGAGGCGGACATTACAATCATACGATGTTCTGGGAGATCATGGCTCCAAGCGGTGAGAGAAAGCCGGTGGGAGAGCTTGCAAAGAAGATCGACGAAACTTTCGGAAGTTTTGAAAAGTTTCAGGAAGAATTCAAGAAAGCCGCTCTGACGAGATTTGGAAGCGGCTGGGCATGGCTGGTTTTGGAAGCGGACGGCAAACTGGCGGTGACTTCCACACCCAATCAGGACAATCCGATCTCCGAAGGCAAGAAAGTCGTGTTCGGAATTGATGTTTGGGAGCATGCCTACTATCTGAAATATATGAATAAGCGTCCCGACTATGTAGATGCATGGTGGAATGTACTGGACTGGAAAGTGATCGAAGAGAAATACCAAAAAGTGAAATAAGAAGTCAGACAGAAATCAGGACCGCCGGCTTAGCCGGCGGTCCTGATTTCGTGAAAGCTCCGTTTGAAGAGCCTGCGCAGTCCGGGGCGTCCCGGCTGATACGAATACCGAATCAAAATGCCCTCCGATAAAATATACCCTTGACCTGTCATCGGAAATTTCATTGAACGCAGGTCGGAAGATCGGATGGTATTTCGAACAGAGTGTAGTATGAGAGAATTCTTTCGGTGCTTCATTTGAACCCTTTCGGATAGAGAGTGCGCAAGCAGGCGGAAGTCTTGCCAGGAAATCTGAGGCTGTGATATAATACAGACGAATGAAACTATTTTAAGGAGGTTTGTTATGCAAAAAAGAAATGACAGAAAGAAAAAAGCATGTTCATTGATTGCATCCGCTGTGCTTCTATGCAGTATGTGGATCGCCGCGCCCTCTTTTGCGGAGGAAGAAAATCCTTTTGTCTCGGCTGCGGACGGCCTTGTGTCCGAAGGGGAGGTTTCGGCAGGCGATCTCTTCGACGAGTACGGATTCAGCAGTCCGTCGGCAGCTCTTCGCAGCGCGGCTCTTGAAAGCGCGGCAGATTTCATTGATATGGGCAGTGTCAGCGGCGTCGACCTCAAAAAGACCTGGACGATCAAATTCTCCCGCGCCGTCAGCATCGATAAGGATGTGGAATCGATCACGATCCAGCGTCCCGGCAGCCGAGAGTTCGTCCCGGTTCGCATCAATCTCGGCACGACTGGCAACCATATCACGGTCACTCCGGCGGACAAATTCTCAGGCGGCAACGATTATGAGCTTCGTATCATCCTTCGAAACGGCAAGCGCTACAAAAAGAGCTTCCGCACCGCCTCCGAGCACCGGAACGCGGATATCGAACCGAATGACAGCCGGGCCAATCCCTCAAGGCTCGAGCTGAACGAGATCATTTCGGGAAGCAATACCGGAGAGTATGACTACGATTTTTACAAGATCCAGATTCCCGAATACGGATATCTCTATCTCTCGCTGACCTCGCAGGTAAGAAAAGATCTCTATTTTTATCAAAGCTTTGACGGAGATTACAAATATAGGAATACAGGAACCACCATCGACTATAGTCTTCCCCTCTCTCCGGGCACCTATTATATTGCAGTTCGAAAAGATTCTTCTTGGGACCCTGATGATATTCCCTATATTCTGGAAAACCGCTTCACACCGACCAAGATGCCCGGAGATCAGGCAAGCTCATCTTACGTGATTGCTCCGGAGGTCTCCTTTGACCGTCCGATTCAGGGACTGCTCGGATTTTTCAACGATCAGGGAGGACAAAATCTGGAAGACTATTACAAGATCGTGCTGGATCAGCCGGCAAATCTCAGGATTACAGGCAGCGACGTCAAGGGTGAGAGTTTCCGGATTGTCCTTTACGGAGAGCGGGGTACGGACGGTGATAGACTTACTTATTCCGAGGCAATCGTCCCCTTGATTGAGAAGCAACTGCCTGCAGGCACCTACTACCTCGGCATCTGGGATGATACTTACTCTTATACTTGGAAATCCCTTGAATATGAGCTTCAGATCAGCCGTCATTAGGAGGAGGGCATACAGGTTCTCTGCCTGAGTGCTTTTCGATGATTTGAGGATCGGTTCCAAAGAGAGGGGTCTATCGGGACTTTTCCGTTCATTCCGTCAAGACCGATGCGAACTATCGACAGGGTGCTTCGTATCAACTGCTGACAACCGAAAGAAGGCGGGCTCGAAAGCCCTGAAGAAGTAAAAAAATGGCTGGACTCAACAAATAAAATGTTGAAATCCAGCCATTTTTATTTTTTGATTTCCCTCGAAAACTTCCTTTTGGGTCAACCCTTTTTCTTTTGATGCAGATTTGGGCAGTGAATCATCGGAAGGCAGGCTCAGGCACTCTTGATATCTGTCCCTTGGGTGTACAGTTCATAGTACAGGCCCCGGTTTTCGAGCAGGCTCTGATGATCTCCTTCTTCGACAATGCCTTCCTCCGTCAGCACGAAGATGACGTCGGCTCCCCGGATCGTCGAGAGACGGTGAGCAATGGTCAGAGTCGTTCTTCCTTTGGAGAGTTTTTCCAGAGACTGCTGTACGAGGCGTTCGCTCTGATTGTCCAGAGAGGAGGTCGCCTCATCCAAAATCAGGATCGGCGGGTTTTTCAGGAAGACGCGGGCGATGCTGATGCGCTGCTTCTGACCGCCGGAGAGCTTGACGCCCCGCTCGCCGACATAGGTGTCGAAGCCGTCGGGAAGATCCATGATGAATTCATAGGCACCGGCGAGTTTTGCGGCTTCGACGATCTCTTTCATCGAAGCGCCGGGACGCCCGTATTCGATATTTTCGAAGACGGTTCCCGAAAAGAGGTAGACATCCTGTTGGACGACGCCGATATTGGAGCGCAGGCTCTTTAATGTAAATTCGTGGACATTGCGTCCGTCGATGCGGATCTCGCCTTCCGTCAGATCGTAAAAACGGGGGATCAGGTTGCAGATCGTCGTCTTGCCGGCGCCGGAGGGTCCGACGAGAGCGACCCGCTGTCCTGCCTGTATGCGGAAGCTGATATCCTGCAGCACCACGGTATGGTCTTCGCGATACCCGAAAGAGACTTTGTCAAAGACGATCTCACCCTGCACCTCTTTCAGTTCCACGGCTCCCGGGAAATCGACGATGTCGGCGGGGGTGTCCATGATCTCGACAAAGCGCTCGATGCCGGTCATTCCGCGCTGGAACTGCTCCATGAACTCGACGATGCGGCGTACGGTACTCAGCAGAGTGCTGACATAGAGGGTGTAGGCGAAGAGGTCCCCCGCCGTAATCCTGCCCCTCAGCATGAAGAGCCCGCCGACGATGATGACGGTGGAGTACATCAGACCGTCAAAGATACGGCTCATCGTATGGAAAAAAGCGAGGTAGCGGTAGGCGAGTTTTTTGAAGCCGAGAAATTTCAAATTGTCCCGTTCGAATTTCTCTCGTTCGATATCTTCGTTGGCGAAAGATTTGACGACCTTGATCCCGAGCAGAGTGTCTTCAATGCCGGAATTGAGATCTCCGATATGGTTTCGTTGGAGTTTGAAGGCGGCACGCATCTTTCGGTTGAACTGGGAGACGGAGAGGATCATCAGCGGGATCAGCAGGAAGAGAATCAGCGTCAGCGGGATATTGATCCGAATCAGTATCAAAAAAGAGATCAGGATCTTGAGTCCGCCGATGAAAAACTCTTCAGGACAATGGTGGGCGAACTCCGTCACGTCGAAGAGATCCGTCGTGATGCGGGACATGATCTGTCCCACCTTGGTCTCGTTGTAAAAAGAATGGGAGAGGTTCTGCAGATGGTCAAAGACGTCTCGGCGCATATCTGTCTCGATCTTCGCTCCCATGACATGGCCGATGTTCGCCATATAGTAGTGAGCGGTGGTATCGACAAGGCGAAGGGCCAGATAGAGCAGCCCCAGCCGGATGATGAGATCTTCGCTTAGCAGAGAGAGATCCTTCATTCCGGTGTTGGTGATATAGCGCATGATCAGAGGCAGCGTCAGATCGCAGAGCGTGCTCATCGCCGCGCAGAAGAGGTCGATGAAAAGCGTCAGTCGATATTTTACAAAATATGGAAAAAAGCGTGATATCAAATGGGAAGTGGAGTGAGCTCTCGTCGGGTTTGTCAATCAAATTCCTCCTTTGGTTCATGAGATTCTCTCTCTATGATACCACAAGTTCGGTCTTTCTTTGTGTTTTTCATTTCAGTTTTTTTCGAAGAGCGGTGCTCAGAGCGTCGATCCCGGCGGTCAACAGAGCGGCTCCGAGGATCAGCAGACCCACGTTTCCCCAGTTTCGCCATTTGATATTCATCGTGATCAGTGTCCCGATCCCGCCGGCGCCGATGACGCCGAGGATCGTCGAGTTGCGTATATTTGATTCGAGGCGGTAGAGCATGAAGCCCAAAAAGGCGAAGAGGGTCTGAGGTACGACCGCGGCATGATAGATTTGGAAATTGTTTGCTCCCGTCGCCCGAAGGCTGTCCGCCACATCCCGATCCAGTCCTTCGATATGTTCGCAGTACATCTTCGTCAGAATCGCTCCCGTGTAGATCGTAAGGCTCAGCGCGCCGGCGGCCGGACCGGGACCGACGCCCCGAAAGAGGATGATGGCGGTGATGATCGGGGGAAAGGTACGCATGATGTTGACGAGGAGTTTCATCAGCAGAGAGAGACGGCGGGAAGGCGAGATCGTGTAGGCGCAGGGATAGCTGAAGAGGAGCGCAAGAAGACCTCCCGCAAGTGTCGCGAAGACCGCGATGAAAAAGGACTCCCGAAGACCGACGAGAAGTTTCGGCAGATAGTCCGGATTTACAGCGATCATCAGGCGCAGGATCTGCGCTCCTTGGGAGAGGCCGATCATAAGACGCTCCTGCGTCACCTGCGCGGAACGGAGGCAGAGAAAGAAGACCGCTGCGATAAAAGAAAAGTTCAAAAGGAGCTGCAGTTTCCTTTTCCGCCTGAGCGCGGAAATATTTTTCGCGGGGAAGGAGAGATTCAAAAGATATTTGCGCAGGAAGAGACTGATCAGGTCGATGAGCAGAACCGTAAAAAAGAGGATCAGGATGATGGTGGCGAGACGGTCGTACTGCATATGATTCATGTCCCGCCACATGATCAGACCGATGCCTCCGGCTCCGACAAAGCCCAGGACGGCGGCGGAGCGGATATTGCTCTCCAAAACGATGAAAAAGCTGCTGAAAAGAAGCTCTTTGAGCTCGGGAAAGACGCAGTATTTCATCAGCTGAAGACGGTTTGCCCCTGTTGCAAGGACGGCCTGAAGACGCTCTGTTTCAATGCCTTCGACGCCTTCGCGCAGAAGTTTCTGAGAGATGAGAAGGGCGATGATCGCCAGCGCCAAAATCCCCGGGAACTTTCCGAGTCCGAAGACGCTGACCAGCAGCGCCGCCCAGATCAGACTCGGCACGGTGCGCAAAAAGGCAAAGATCTTGTTGAGGATCTCGGCAAGAAGAGCGAAAGGCCGGGTCGTCGAGGCGCTCAGAAGAACGAAGGGCACGGAGAGGATCGTCCCGATCAGAGAGGCGATCACTGCGATCTCGACAGTCTCCGAAAGTGCTGTGAGCACCTCTTTCGCGTAAGGCAGGTCGGGGGTCAGCATTCGTCCGATCAGGTGTCCCATCGCGGGAAGCCCGTTCCAAAGCTGCGGCAGATCCAGTTCCACTGCGATGCCCAGAGGGATCAGAAGCAGGAGAGGCAACAGGAGCGGCAGGCGTCTGAGATATAGGATTTTAGTGATAGATTTCGTCGAGTTTTTCATCAGAAAGAGCCTCCGTTGCGCCGTCGAAAATGAGCCGCCCCTCTTTGAGCGCGAGGATGCGCCGGCAGTATTTTTTTGCGAGGGCGACGTCGTGCAGATTGACAAGGATCGTCATGTTTTTTTTGCGGTTGACCCCTTCGAAATACTCCATGACGACCCGGCTTGTCGCAAGGTCGAGACTGGAGACCGGCTCGTCTGCAAGAATGATATGGGGACGCTGGCAGAGGGCTTTTGCGATGGCGACTCGCTGTTTCTGGCCGCCGGAAAGATGAGAGGCGCGCTCAAAAGCCTTATCCGAGAGTCCGACATGGGAGAGCGCCTTGAGAGCATGAGTATACTCCTCCTCTTTGAAATTTCCGATCAGAGATTCCCAAGAGCTTTTGGCACCCAGCTTGCCGAGCAGCACATTTTCAATGACGGTCAGTCTTTCGATCAGATTGTAGTTTTGAAAGATGAAGCCGATATCCCGGCGAAGACGGCGAAGCTCTCCTCCGCCTGCGCCGGTGACATCCCGGCCGTCCAGCAGGATCTGTCCGGAGCAGGGTCGCACCAGCAGGTTGATCGCCTTGAGCAGGGAGGATTTTCCGCTGCCCGAAGGTCCGATGACGCCGATGAATTCTCCCTGTGCGGCCTGAAAGCTCAGATTGCGGACAGCCTGCACCTTTTCGTTGTAAGTTACGGAAACGGAATGGAGCTGCAGCATGACTACTCCTGTTTTTTCAAATCAATATTCATCAATTCGGCGGTCTCGCGGATGCCCTCATAATCCGCATCCGTCGCTTCGACGAACCCGTGCAGACCGAAGAGCTCCGTGATCAGCTCCTTGCCTTTGCCGTCGTTGAGCGTGTTCATGATCGAGTCCTTGATCTTTTGTTCCATCTCCGGATCCATGCCGCTGCGCACGGTGACGGTGATATAGGGGATATCTTCCGTGTACTCGATCACTTCGGTCTCCTCCAGAAGAGCGGGAAAGTCCTTGGCGATCTTGTCTCTGGCCCCTTCATAGACGGCTACGCAGTCCACATCCTTGTTGAGCAGCAGCTGGAGGCTGACGTCATGGCCGCCGCTGAAGGCGGTCTCCACGTCTTTTTCCAGATCGAAGCCTTTTTTGACGAGGTGCGCGCCCGGATAGATATATCCCGAAGAAGAAGACAGATCGACAAAGGCGATCTTCCGACCTTTGAGATCATCGGTGCTCTTGATTCCGGAGTCCTTTCGCACGACAAATTCCGAGCGGTAACTGGATTTTCCGTTTTTGTTGATCGCGGAGAGCAGGATCTTCGCATTGCTCTCCTTGTTGGCGAGGACATAGGCGAAAGGAGGGATGATTCCGAAGTCCACCTGCCCCGATCCGATCGCTTCGACGACTCCGAGATAGTTGGATGCGGTGAAGGCGTCGACTTGGACGCCGATTGACTCCGTAAGGATGTCCGAGAGGGGAGCGACGGAATCCACGAGTTTGTCGCCGTCGATCAAGGGAACAAAACCCATGACGAGAGACTTTTGTTCCTCTTTTTTTTCGCAGCCCGCCAGCCCCGTCAAAAGTAAGAGGGCGAGAAGCATAGATACAAATTTTTTCAATGATAAAACCTCCTTTTTCTCTCTTGGATTTTCAAATGTAGGATACTACAATCTGAAGTTCATTTCAACTGTATCTCGAAAAATTGCAAAAAAACCGATTTTGTACCGATACAGATAAGCAAAAACAGAAAAGACCCGACAGCCAAAGGCTATGGGGTCTTTTTGGAAAACGCAGATACAGAGCTTTCCTGCAGAGTTTCTTCGGGAACGGAAACCTTAGAGTCCGAGCAGTTCGTTGATGCGCTCCTTGTCAAATCCGATCACCACATCGTCTTCGATGAAGATCGCGGGAACGCCCATGATCTTCTTCTCGCGCAGGAAGGCGCGAGCGCTTTCATCCTCTCCTACATTTCTCTCTGTATATTCAATCCCTTTTTCTTTGAGATAGTCTTTTGCTACATGGCAGTAGGTACAGGTCGGGCTTGTGAATACGACAACTTTCTTTTGCATTAGATCTCCTCCTAAATCTTTCACTGATTTCATTAACGCGTCTGCAAAACGCTTCGACGTTTATTAAGATACCCTAAGCGAGGGGGGAGTTAACAGTTTTGATAAAAATTTTTAGCTTTTTGGTCTTCAAAAGAAAATTCAATCGGTGATATAATGAAGAGACTGCAGGAGAGTTTGGAAAAAAGGCTGTATTTTTTAAGTATAAGAGGGGGAAGGAGGGGCATTGTGGAAAATCGGAGGATGCGATCCGGGGACTTTCGACGGAAAAATATCTTGCGGAGGCCCTCTATGAGCGGAAGATCTTCATGAACAACGCAAGGAAATACAAAAAGAGTTTCTGAAGGGCAGGAAAAGGCCGGGGCTTTGCGGCGGAGTGCGCACAGCTCCCTCGGGGGCGGGCCGGCGGATATTAGATATCGGAAGAGAGGAATGAATCAAAAGACGAAGGAGGAGGGAGCATATGAACACAAGCAGGATCATACGGGACGTCGTTCATTCGGATATCCTGTTTCCCGCAAAATATTTTGAGATCGTCGACAGTTCGGAGTTTCAAAGGCTCAACCGCATCAAGCAGCTGAGCTGCGAATATCTCGTCTTTCCGGGAGCGACGCATACGAGGCTAAGCCACAGCATCGGCTGTTATTTTGTCATGGAAAAGCTGATCGATCATTTCTCACAGGTGCTGCAGGAGATGGGTTATGAAGTGAGGCCGGAGGAGAGAGAACTGGCTCTCTGCGCGGCGCTGCTTCACGATATCGGTCACGGACCTTTTTCGCATACCTTTGAGAATATCTTCCCGCAGAAATCTCATGAGCAGTGGACGGTGGATATCCTGTCCGACGAGAACACGCAGGTGCACCGCACCCTCGTGCGCAATTTCGGCAGGGACTTCGTTCCGGCGCTGACGGAGCTGATCTCGAAGGATTATGCGGCTCAGCAGGAAGACGGCATCTTTTCGGTCATAGCGACTCTTGTCAGCTCTCAGGTCGATGCGGACAGGATGGATTATCTGCTGCGGGATTCTTATTTCACCTCCGTGACCAACGGCAATTACGATCTGAACCGCCTGATCCGTTCTCTCGGCGTCGAAAAAGGCGAAGGCGGAAGGTTTACGATCTTCATCCACGAAAAGTTCATGGCGACCCTCGAGGAATACCTTCTTGCACGGTACTATATGCACAAGGAGGTCTATCAGCATTCGGTCAAAAAACAGATGGAAGGCATTTTGAAAAAGATCTTTCAGCGGGCAGGGGAGCTCCACAGGAAGGGAGAGGATCTCTATGTCCATCCCGTGATCGGAAAGCTCCTGCGGGGAGAGAACATCTCGACGGCGGAATATCTGCAGCTTGATGACAACAGCTTCGTCTATCATATCGGACTTTGGAAGGAGTCGGAGGATGAGATCCTCCGTTTCCTGTGCAGGGCCTTTCTCGACAGAAACAAGTTCGAAAAGCTGGAAGGGAGAGGATCTGCCTCCGAGCATGAAGAAAACTTAAAGAAAAAACTGAATAAAGCGATGCGGGCAGGGAATAAATCAGGGATAGAGAGGTTGGAAGAGGAGTATTTTTGCCTTAAGACAGAGAGCTGCGTCAGGCTCTATGTCAATACGAAGGAAAATATCTGGGTCAAATGCAGGGACGGAAGGCTGACAGATCTTGCCGAGCGCTCCGCGATCATCAACGCCCACAGTATCAGTACCCCTTTTGAAAACGAAAAACGGATCTATTTCAGCCGGGAGCTGTTTGAGAAGATATACGGGATCTCTTTGGAATAGAAGATGAAAAAGAATCTGAACAAAACGGGAGATGTGTCATGAAGAAAAACGGATTTAAGAAGGCAGAGCTGTCTCTGTTCTGTTATCAGCTCAGTCTGATCCTGAAATCGGGGCTTCCCATCGTGGAAGCGATGGAAATCATGGAGACGGAGACTGCCGATTCGGCCATGAGCCCTGTCGTCAAAAAGATCAGCGAGGATTTGCAGGAGGGCGGCGGCGTTCACGAGGCGATCTCCAAACATCCGGGTTTTCCGGCATATTTCCTCGGAATGGTCGAAATCGCGGAGAAGACGGGAAATCTCCAGGAGGAACTGGAGCGGCTCTCTCAATACTATGAGGACTCGGAGAAGATGAGCCAGCGCATCCGCAGCGCCGTCACCTACCCGGTGATTCTGCTGATCATGATGACCCTCGTCATCTTGTTTCTGATTTTGCGGGTACTTCCGATGTTTCATGATATCCTGCGCTCCGTCGGCGGAAGCCTGCCGGAGTCGACGAAGTTCATCCTCGGAATCGGCGTCGTCCTGCAGAAGTATTTTATGATCGTTGCCGGCGCCGCAGCGCTTCTGGTTCTCCTTGCGGTATTTTACTTCCGAACGGAGGCGGGATCCCGGATGTGGAGCCGTCAGAAGCTCTACCTGCCCTATGTTGGAGGGATCTCGAGAAAGATGATATCCGCCAGATTCAGTAAGAGCATGTCCATGCTGATGAAAGGCGGGATCTCTTTTGACGATTCGATGGAAATGATCATTTCCGCAATCGACAACCCCTTTGTCAGGGAGAAGCTGCGAGTTGCGGGGACTCGGATCACGGAAGGAGAGGAGCCGGCTGCGGTCTTTGAAAGTCTCGATCTTTTTCCTCCTCTCTTTCTGAAACTGATGAAAGTCGGACACAGAACCGGAGAGATGGAAAATACGATGGAGAAGATCGCGGGGATCTATGAGACGGAAGTGGAAAAAAGCTTCAGCCGGATCACTTCGTCGATAGAGCCGGCGCTGGTCATCGGACTGTCGGTCGTCGTCGGATTGATCTTGATGACCGTCATGGTGCCTTTGATCACGATCATTTCGAATATCGGATAAGAGGTGAGCGGTGTGAAGAGCGGTAAGAACCTGTTTTATTTTTCGGCCCTGTTTACCCTGAGTTTCATGCTGGCTTTCCTTCTGCTCAATATGGAAGCTCTGACACGGTTTATCGAGTCTTCGGAGGAGACGAGCGTCGCCTCGATGGAAGAGGCGGTGCGCAGGGCGGCGGTTCAGTGCTATGCACTCGAGGGAGGCTATCCTCCGAGCGTCGCCTATCTCAAAGATCATTACGGCGTCGTCGTCAACGAAGAAGACTATTTTTACTTTTACGAGGCGACGGCGTCCAATATCATGCCGCAGATCAAGATCATCAAGAAATAGGGGGCGAGATGATGGGGAAAAGAAAAGGTTCGGGAATGATCGAGCTGATTCTTGCGATGATCCTGCTCATCCTCTTCGGTCTGTCGACATTCATGCTCGTCGCCGGAGGCAGCAGGATCTATGAGGCGACGCTCAGCGAAAGAGACAATCTTGCAGACCGAAGGGTCGTCATGAGTTATATCGACAACAAGATCCGCCAGAACGACGAAAAGGGCGGCTTCTCTCTGCGGAAGAATCCTTTTGCCGAGGGGCGGGCGATTGTCCTTGAGGAAAAGAGCGGGGAGGAACTGTTTGAGACATGGATCTATGCGAAGGACGGCAGGCTCAAGGAAGCCTATTTCAAAAAGGGCTCGGAGACGTCGGAGGATATGAGTTTTGAGATCGCTCAGATTGATCGTTTTGATCTCAAAGAGGAGGACGGGATTCTCCGTATCGAAGTCGGTCGTCTGAAAGACGGACGGATGAAATCCTCTACGATGCTGATCCGCCTCCAGTCGCAGTAGATGAGGTGCAGGCGGTTCGCATAATCCAATCAGGCAGGTGAAAAGAGCTATGAAAAAAAAGAAGAGGGGGTTTACCCTCCTGGAGATGATCGTCGCCGTCGGGCTGCTCTCGATCATGAGCGTCGGCATTCTGAAAGTGTTTCTGGCTTCGAAGGATCTCAATGAAAAGGCGCAGGATCTGCATCAGAGCGTCCTGCTGACGAGGAGTGTGGCGGCCCTCATCGACCAGGGACAGTTTCCGCTGCAGCAAAGCGGGAAGATGGATCCCTATCTGCAGTATATGCGGGAAGGAGAGGGAGAAGGAGAGTATCTGCTGTATCTCGACGCCGAATTTGAGCCGGCGGCGGCTCGGGGGGAAGATTTCTCCGAAGAGGAGGCGCACTATCTCTGGTCGATGAAGATTCTGGAGGAGAGACCGGACGGAGAAAAGGACGAAACGGGCGACAAAGAGAAGGGGGAAGCTCTCGGAGAAGGGCTTTACCGCATCGACGTCAAGGTGTTCCGCAGGAAGCCCTACAGCCTGAACCGCGATATCGGCATGCCGATCTACGGGGTATCTTTTCTGCGATTTTTTTCGAGGGAGGGAGAAGCGCGATGAGAAGTCGTCATAAGCATAAAGGGAGCTCGACGATACTGATCGTCATGATCGTGATCACCCTCGTGCTCTTCGGCGTCCTCAGCGTCATCTCCGCCTACTCTTCTTTTCGGCTCTCCGAAAAAAGCGCGTCCTATCTTGAGATGAACTTCGAACTGGAAGGCGTCGCCCATCAGATGAAGGCGGAGATCGTCTCCGCTTTACGTTCTGCGGAGAGAGAGGCTCTTGCAGCGGTCGAGGAAGAGAGGGATCAGGTTTATAGGGACAGGCTGAAGCAGGCTTTGCTGCAGATCGACCGCTCGATGCTCCGAGACTTTCAGGTCAGGGACGAGGAGCAGGGGATCCGGGTGCAGGGACTGATCGAGAAGAGCTATCCTGCCGGAATCGAGCGATTTTCCTTCGAGATGGAGCTGCCGTATCCGAAGCGGAAACTCACTAGGCAAGGTCAGGCGGAGTATCGGACGCTGAGGTGGAAGAAGCTGCCGAAAGAGATGAAGTATGAAGATGCGATGGAGTTTGAGAATATCGAAGTCGAAGCACCGAAGGAGGAGAGTCCATGATGGAAGTACAGTCTCTGCTCAGGCAGGCCGCAGAGCGGAAAGCCTCGGATATTTTTATCAGTGTGGGAACGCCTCCCGTCTTCAAGATCAACGGAGAGCTGACCGCCGCATCGCAGGAGAAGCTCAGCGTCGATGCGGCGGAGAGTCTCGTGCGGTCCCTCTTCATGAAAAAGGAAGATCTGGAACGCTATATCGGCGAGGGAGAGGTGGATTTTTCGATCTCTCTGCAAGGCGTCGGAAGATTTCGTATTTCCGCTTATACTCAGAGAGGATCAATGGCGGCGGTGATCCGCGTCCTGCGTTTCGATTCGCTCAATCTTGACGAGCTTCATATACCGGAGCAGATCCTCGAATTTCACAATAATACCAAAGGGCTGATCCTCGTCACCGGTACGACCGGCTCCGGAAAGTCGACGACGCTTTCGGCGATCATTGATCTGATCAACAGGCGCCGCTGCTGTCATATCCTGACTTTAGAGGATCCGATAGAATACCTTCACCGCCACAATAAGAGCATCGTCAACCAGAGAGAGATCGGGATCGACAGCGTCAGTTACAGCCGTGCGCTCCGCTCGGCGCTGAGACAGTCGCCGGACGTCATCCTGATCGGAGAGATGAGAGATCACGATACCGTCTCCATCGCTTTGACCGCCGCCGAGACCGGTCATCTCGTCCTTTCGACCCTGCACACGACGAGCGCCGCCAAGACGATTGACCGTATCATCGACGTCTTTCCCCCGAATCATCAGCATCAGGTGCGCATCCAGCTGGCGACGACCCTTCAGGCGGTCATCTCACAGCAGCTGCTGCCCTCCGTCGAGGGCAACCGCATTCCGGCCTTCGAGATCATGGTCGCAAATTCCGGGATTCGCAATCTGATCCGGGATTCGAAAGTCCATCAGATCGACGCGGCGATACAGACCGGCAAGGCCCACGGAATGATCAGCATGGATATGAGCATCGCCGGGCTGTACAACGAGGGGAAGATCACAAAAGAAGTGGCCTTGAACCATTGTGCGGATCGGAATGTCATAGCAAAATATTTCAAGGTTTAAGCGCCCGGTTGGGAGTGGATTCATATGTACAAGAGAATAACTCTGATCCTCCTGCCCTTCATGATTTTCCTTGCCTCCGCCGTCCTTTCCTTCGCCGAAGTCTCCTTCGATACGAATTCGACAGGAAAAGGCGTCGTAGGCGTTGCCTACGCTTCCGGAGGAAAGCGGGTGAAAGTCATGATCGAGCGAGGATCTTCCAAATATACCTACAATCTGGATCCGAGCGGCAAGACCGAATATTTTCCTCTGCAGATGGGCAATGGAGAATATAAGATCAGCGTTCTTGAAAATGTGTCCGGCAGCAAATACAGTTTTGTCGATACGCAGAAAATCCAGTTGAATCTTGCCGACCCGAACATCGTCTATTTGAACTCCGTGCAGAATGTTCGCTGGGACAGCGGCTACGCCTCGATCAAAAACGGAAAAAAGCTCAGCGAAGCGGAGAAAAATTTCGGGAAAAAGCTTCGGATCCTCTATGACCATATGGTCAAGGGATATAAATACGATTACGACAAGATCCCAAGGCTCACGCCGGAGTACAGTCCGGACGTCGAGGCGACCTACCGGGAAAAAAAAGGCATCTGCTATGATTACTCCGCCCTTCTGGCTGCGATGCAGCGCAGTCAGGGTCTGCCCACCAAGCTCGTCAAGGGCTATGCCAGCGGCGTTGAGGGCTACCATGCCTGGAATGAGGTGCTGATCGACGGGCAGTGGGTCGTGGTCGACACGACCTTTGACTCCGCACTATGGGGAGGCAAGGGAAAGTATTCGATGATCAAGAACAGCGGAGACTATAAAAAAGTCAACGAATATTAGAGAGGGTCTGCCAAATGATGTATCAATCGGGAGATATCGCTCCGACTACTGTGGTTCGCCGGCAGCGACGCTTAGTTTGATTTGAGCCGACGATCACGGAGGGTTTCGTTTTTGGAACTGCTTGCGGTGTATTCTACAATGACAGGGGGGCGGAATATTCGACCGAATATTCCGCCCCCCTGTCATTGATTTCTATTGACATTACGAATACTTCGAATGCCATTGGCAAACCCCAATATCATCGCGATCAATGATATTATCGTCATTTCTATTTTTCCTCCGTAGATAATGTTTTTGACAAAAACCGCAGCCGCAAGCGCCCCAACGGTTATTTGCAGTATTGCCAGGAGGAACTTAAACTTATTGTCCATCATCCAACCTCCTCTTTCAATATCTCCTTACAGACAGGCTGTCAAACTTCAAATTTGCTTTCAGTCTGTATAATTTCTATTATAGTACTTTTATAGTACTTTAACGACAATATATGCAAGGATATATTGAAAACTTTCTTGTTGCCTTATCAGTCGTACACGATATATTTCCTGTTCCGAAAGGTCATGGCAATATGTTGTCCAACCTTATAGACGCTCTCTAAATGGAATTGACATCCCTGAAAACTTGATATAGAATGAAGAGGCGTAGCGGGAGCGTCTCCAAAGCGCAAAGAGAGAGACCGGCCTGCAGAAGGAGCGGCTTTCCGCCGGAAAACAGAATCAAAGGAGCGTCGCAGGCGTCCGAATGATTTCGGACGAAAGTGGAAGCCGGGTGAAATTCCCGCACGGTCACGCCGCTGTAAGAGAAGAGCTTTTTCAAAAAACCACTGAGAGATCGGGAAGGTGAAAAAGTGACGAGGCTCAAGTCAGAATACCGCCTGTCGATCCATGAGAGATGAACTTTACGAGCGATGGGGTTTGTTTTTTTGCCCGCGTCTGACTGCGGGCTTTTTTATTTTTATGGAAGGAGAGAGGAAAGATGAAGAAAAGAGTATGGAAACAGAAATGCAAGAGCGGAATTGCGGTGTTGATGACGGCTTTTCTGCTGATGGGATGCGGGCCGAAGAGTGAAGAGGTCAGGCAGGAAGAGCCTGCGCCGGCAGCGGAGGAAGTGACGGCGGAGTCGAAGGAGAGCGAAGAAGGAAAATCCCATTATCCGGTGAAGATCACGACCTATAATTTCGCAAAAGAACCTGTCGAGCTGACTTTTGAAAAAGCGCCTGAAAAGGTCGTTGCAATCTATCAGAGTCCCATCGAGACGATGCTTGCTCTCGGGCTGGAAGACCGGGTCGTCGCGGCGGTCATGCTGGACGATCCCGTAAAAGACGAATATAAGGCGGCTTTTGAAAAAATCACTTATTTTGAAAATCGTCCTTCGAAAGAAGAAGTGCTCGCCATGGAGCCGGATTTCCTGCTGAGCTGGAGCTCGCTTTTTTCTGAGAAAAACTACGGAGATATCGGCTTTTGGAATGAAAGAGGCACGAATACCTACATTTGGCAAAATGCGGGACTGAAAAAGCCCAACACTTTGGAAAATGAATATCAGGACATCCTGAACATCGGAAAGATCTTTGACGTCGAAGAGAAGGCGATTGCCATTGTGGACAATATGAAAGAGGAGATTGAGAAGGCAAAAAAATATGTGGAAGGAAAAGAGAAGGTCAGAACGGTCATCCTGGAAGTAGAGAAAGAAGGACAGTACAGAATATACGGCCTCGACAGCATCGGAGGGGATATTGCCTCTCAGGTGGGAGCGGATTTGATCGCAAAAGAGAATGCGACGATTGGAAAGGAAGAACTGGTAGAATTGAATCCCGATGTGATTTTCTCGGTGTATTACGGAGACTCAATCGTTCGAGATCAGGCGGTGGACAGTATCGTAAAGGACAAGGCCCTCGAAAGTATCTCCGCTGTTGAGAAAGGGAGAGTGCATCCGATCGTGCTCAGCGAGGTATATGCCAGCGGAGTGCGTACGATGGACGGCATCAGGACGATCATAGCGGGAATCTATCCTGAGCTGAAATAAGAGGATCGCCTAATGTCAAGGAAAAGGCTTCATTCGATGAAGGCGCCTGTTTTTGGCGGTGTCTTCCTCCTCTTATTTGCGCTGATGCTCCTCTCCATGATTCTGGCGGTGGGTTTCGGCTCCGTCGACATCTCTGCGGAGAAGATCCTGCGCATCATCTTCAGCGAAGCGTTTCGCACAGAGGGAGCTGCGGATCTTGCAAAATCGACGGTCGATATCGTCTGGAATATCCGTCTTCCTCGGATCATTCTGGCTTTGATGGTCGGCATGGGACTTTCGACGTCCGGCGTCGTCATGCAGGCCGTTGTGAAAAATTCCCTTGCGGATCCCTATATTTTAGGAGTCTCCTCAGGGGCTTCGCTTGGGGCGACTCTTGCGATCATGCTGGGCGTCGGCAGTTTTCTCGGTTCCGACTATGTTGGCGTCGCCGCCTGCGCCGCCGCTTTTCTTTCGTCTCTTTTGGTGATGAGCATTGCCAATCTTCGAGGAAGAGCAAATCCGATGAAGCTGATCATGTCGGGTGTGGCTGTCAGCAGTATGTTTTCCGCTTTTTCGAGTTTTATCATCTACACTTCGAGCAATCGGGAGGGGATGAAGACCGTCAGTTTTTGGCTTATGGGAGGACTTTCGGGAGCAAAATGGGAGAATATGACGGTGATCAGCGTCGTCGTGCTCTTTGCTCTCCTGTTCTTCATGACGCAGTACCGGACGCTCAACCTCATGCTGCTGGGCGATGATATATCCATCACTCTGGGAAAGGATCTGCATCGCTATCGTCAGATCTATCTGCTTGCAGTCTCCGCCGTGATCGGATTCATCGTCTATAATTCCGGGATCATAGGCTTCGTGGGTCTCATCATTCCTCATGTCGCCCGGCTTTTCTTCGGTACGGATCACAGGAAGATCATTCCTGTCTCCGCCGTGATCGGTGCGATGATCCTGATCTGGAGCGATGTGATCGCCCGCAGCCTGATCGCGGGCACGGAGATACCTGTCGGCATCGTGATCTCGCTGATCGGAGCTCCGACCTTCGTCTATCTGCTCGTCAGCAAAGAGTACGGATTCGGAGGTGGACGGGGATGAATATATCGGTTCAGGATCTCGATTTTTCCTTCGGGGATCAAAAAATACTGGAAAATATCTGTTTGAATATAAAGAAAAAAGAGTTTGTCGGCCTCATCGGACCCAACGGAAGCGGAAAGAGCACCCTGCTCAAATGTATTTATCGGACGCTGAAGCCCGATCAGGGGATCATCTCTTTAGAAGACAGGCAGATTCAGACTTTTACACTCAGAGAAACCGCGAAAATGATGGCGGTCGTCGCTCAGCACAACGAGACCCAGTTTGATTTTACGGTGCTGGAGATGGTGCTGCTCGGACGCTCTCCGCATAAAAAATTCATGGAGAGAGACAACGAAAGAGACTATCTTCTGGCGGAGGAGGCTCTTTCCAAAGTCGGGATGAGCGAGTTCAAATCAAGGAGTCTCAACAGTCTTTCCGGCGGAGAGAAGCAGAGGATCATCCTTGCGAGGGCGTTGGTACAGGAGACGGACTGTCTGATTCTGGACGAACCGACCAACCATTTGGACATACGATATCAGCTGCAGTTTATGAGTATAGCAAGAGAGCTGGGCATCACTGTGGTTTCGGCGATTCATGACCTGAATATCGCCTCTCTTTACTGCGATAAGATCTACGCGCTGAAAGACGGGGCGCTTCTTGCCTGCGGAACGCCGCGGGAAGTGCTGACCGAAGAAAATATCGCCGCGCTTTATGGCGTTCATGCCAAGGTCGTCAGAGATGAAGAAGGAAATCTGCATATTATGTATAAAAAAATCTGAGAACATTCGAAACAAGAAGGAGAAAAGGGCCGGCGAAACTATATTTCGTCAGCCCTTTTACTTTTTATACCAAACTCTGTTTGAGATACCATCCGATATTTCGATCTGTTTTCAATGAAATTTCGGATGACAGATCAGCAGTACATTGTATCGGACGGCATTTTGATTCGGTATTAGCATTATGCCAAAGGGTCCGTCGAGGTTTAGAATCTACTCTTCCTTCTGTTCATAGAGCAGTTCGAAGGAGCCGTCTTCTCGTATGCGATAGATGAACTCCACATCTTCGGTGATGAAATCGAGGACGTTCTTTTCGGTCTCAGTCTCCACGCAGACGCCGCAGCTGGAGCTCAGGGATCTTGGGACCGGCTTTGTCTCACAGTGCAGATTCTCTTTTTTGAGCAGGCGGGCGTAGTGGATCGCTCCGTATTGGGTGAAAAAGAGAACCAGATATCTATTTTTTTCCATGGATGATCATAGCCTCGTTTTCTTCCGTGACCTGCAGGCTGTATCCTTCCCTGCGCAGGAATTTACTGACATTTTCCCTGGAGACATTGTTGTCGACATAGACCCTGATCTCCCTGGGTTTATCCTGGACACCTTTCTTCGTCAGTATGACGGGTTCGGGGCAGGAGAGCCCTCTTGCATCAACTTCGATCATGGTGATATACCTCCTTCGATTCCGATTATTTTGCAGATGAGACTTATTTCTTGATAAATCCGCTTTCCTTGCGGCAGTGCATAAAGGCGATGAATGCAAAGAGAATCAGTCCGATGATTACAGCGGCCTGCCCTCCCGGAGTCGGTCCCTTCGGAGAGGAGGCAAGCTTGAAATTGTGCGCAAAAGCCGCTCCCAGAGCAAGACCGATCACAGTGAGAGCCGAGTCGATATTGCCTTCGCCTGCAAGAATCAGCTGTCTGAGGGGACAGCCGCCCAGCAGGATCGCACCGAAGCCGACGAGGGTCATGCCGAGGAAGTTCCACAGTCCGTCCGTATGTGCGACCGGCTGACCTTCAAAGCCGAGATTGAATTTTCCGAGGACGAGGTTTAGGATCAGCGCGGCGACAAAGGTTGCAAAGATTCCGGAAAAAAGGGTAAAATCCCTGAACATAATGATGTCCCGAATGCTTCCCGCCGTACACATCCTTGTGATCTGAGCGCAGACTCCGACGGCGAGGCCGACGCCCAGCGCCCAGAAGATCGGCGTGTGCATCGAGCCCGGTCCTTCCGCACTGAAGATCAAAAGCCCGCTTCCGCTGAGGAGAAGGAAGAGAAGGACGAGCTGGATCAGCGAGATCAGAGAGCCTTCCGCAGCGGATGATTTGTAGGCGCGTTTGAGGCTGTAGCCTTTGTTGAGAAAGAAGATACCGACGCCGACTCCGCAGGCGAAGCCTGCAAGGCCGAAGAGCGCATTGAGGTCGCCGTTTGCGAGGCGGAGGATCATCCTCGTCGGACAGCCGAGGAAGACGAGAGCGCCGATCATCATGAAGAAAGCGATGACAAAGCGAAGCATCGGAGAAGAACCGACCCGCGGCGCAAACTCTTTGCGGAAAAGGGAAACTCCGAAGGCTCCCAAAATAATTCCCAAAATTTCCGGTCGTATGTACTGGACGACTTCCGCCCGGTGAAGCCCGAGTCCCCCTGCGATATCGCGGATAAAGCAGGCGATGCAGATACCCATGTTGCCCGGGTTGCCTTTGATGACGGAGAGCACCGCCAAGACGCCGATCAGGGCTCCCGCGATGACGAGCTGCGCCATCTGTTTTTTGTCGTTCATAAAAAACCTCCTTGTATTTTTCTGAGGATCCGCTGGAGATCCTTCTTGTATTATAACTCGATACGCCGATGAATTTAAGGGGGAGAGCCTATCAAAGTTTCTTATGGGAGGTATAGATTTTTTTTATCGGTTTCCGATCTCTTATCCGATATAATGGAAGAAGGGGATGTGCAGCCTGCTGTTCACAAATTTTGCAGATCTGAGCGGCAGGATGCGGATTGGAATGTTTGAGAAAGCCGAAGAAAAGGATGAGGAGGTATTTATGAGGGTCTATATGGATAATGCAGCAACTTCATTTCCGAAACCGGAAGCGGTCATCACGGCGATGACCGAGTATATGCGCAGCAGCGGCGCCAGCGTTTCAAGGAGCAGCTCTGCGGAAGCTCTGGCGGTCGGGGATCTCCTCGTCGAGCTCCGGGAAGAGTTGGCGGAGTTTTTCGGAGCGGAGGATTCGAGAAATGTCGTCTTTACAAAAAATGTGACCGAAGCGCTCAATATCGTGATCGCAGGCTTGATCGAAAAGGGAGATCGGGTACTCGTCAGTTCGGTGGAGCACAATGCGGTCATGCGTCCGCTCAAAGGAGCCGGTGCCCGGATTACGGCGATTCCCGTCTCGAAGGAGGGCGTTTTGGATATGGATTTCGCGCAGGCGCAGATTCCTTCTTCCAAGGCTGTGATCTGCACCCATGTCAGCAATGTTTCCGGAGATGTGCTGCCGGTGGACGCTCTCGCCTCTCTCTGCCGGGAGAAGGGCGTCCCTTTTATCCTCGACAGCGCCCAGAGTGCAGGCGTCCTTCCGATCACCATGAAGGAGACGGCGATCGACGCCCTCTGTTTTACGGGGCATAAGTCCCTGCTCGGACCGACCGGCACCGGAGGGATGATCCTGACGTCCGAGCTGGCCCGCTATCTTCCGTCTTTCATCATGGGCGGCACGGGCAGCCGCTCCGATCATGAGATCCACCCGCAGATGATGCCGGACAAATTCGAGGCGGGGACTCCGAATATCGTCGGGCTGACGGGTCTGCACGCGGCCCTGCAGTATATCCGAAGCTACGGGAGAGAGCGGATCTTCGCCAAAGAAAAAGAAGCCGGAAAATATTTTTTCGAAAGGCTCTCGAAATTTGAGGAAATTGATATCATCGGCTCCAAAGACTATGGAAACAAGCCGCCGGTCTTTTCGCTGGATTTTAAGACTCTCGACAATGCGCAGGTCTCTCACCTGCTGAGCAGAGACTATCGGATCGACAATCGCTGCGGCCTGCACTGCGCTCCAAGGGCCCATCAGACCTACGGCACCTATCCGCAGGGCACCCTGCGGCTGAGTCTTTCACATTTTACGATAAGGCAGGAGATGGACCATGCGGTGGAGGCGATCTCCGAGATCCTGAAAACAGCCCGATAGAGAAGTCGGTGGAGAGCTCTCCGGAGGCGTGTGACCGGCGCGGGCGATCCCGCATTGGATCTCGGATGAAGATTTCAGTTACCAGCTGACCCCCTTGTTCCTGAAAGAGCCCTATATCGAGAAGATCAAAGAGATTTTATGGCAGCTGATTGAGGAGTCCCCGAAAAAGACGATTCTCTTTCAAACGAGATATCAATGCCCGGATAAAGAAATTATAGAAAGCATTCTACTGATTTTTCCGAAATTTCGGCGGCTTACTCCTCTCGATTTTTTCACGAAAGTTCATCACCTTTGTCTCATGACTTTCGGAGCTTGTCTGCTTTGTCTTTAATCTGTATGGTATATTTACCGCAGGGGAATTGCCGTTTCGTTTACCTTGAAAAAATTAAAGAAGAGGTGCAAAATGAAATTTTTAATAACAGAAGAGGAATGTAAGAATATCGGCTGTCCCTATTATACAAAAGAAGAATACAGTTTTAATTTTGAGCCTCGTCTTGCAGCATCCGTGTCGATTCTGGTGGGAGATGTTCATATCTCGTTTTTTTATTCAAAGGCCAGACAGATTTCCGGATACAATCCTTATTTGGGATGGATAAAAAAAGATTTGACGGTTCCTGAAGCCCCACAGGGCGTGCTTCGATTAGAAGAAGAACCGGACGAGGATGAGCGAATCGAGGGAAGCAAGACATGGAAAACTTTTTTTGACCCAAAGACGGGATGGGTGTGTATTGGAAACGAGGATATATCTATGGAGATGGAAGCGGTGGAATTTGCGACAAATACCATAGCGGTCATTTCTCATGGAAAACTGATTTCCATATGGGTAAAACCGGATATGCGCTGAGTGTGTAAGGCGGTGCGGAGGATGTATGATAATGAATCCGGGCACGTTTATGAACGAGACAACGGACCATCAAAATAAAACAAGAACGGTACTGCTCGGATTGTCGGCGTATCTACATCTTCGAGAGAGGAAACCCAACGGTGTTTTCAAGATACCGTATAGAAGATATTGAGAGGAAAAATCCCCTTGTCAAAGCGGTCTTGAATATCATCTGTCAAATTCGGATGAGAGACGGCCGGAACGGGATGTTGAAAAGATAAATAGAAGATCCCGATCTTTGATTTCGACAAGGATCAGGAGTGTGGAAATGCAAATGATCGGGATATCGGAAGGCGGATTCGAGATTCTTCCCGGAGCATCTTGATTGGAGAGGCGTTTCATAGTACAATAGGAATGTGTATCGTTTTAATCTGAATTGTAAAAAGGAGTACAGGAATGGGAGTAACCATAGACAAGAAAGCATCGGACAAGCTCAAGGAGATCCTGTCCGAGAGAAGCATGGAGGCGACGACGATCCGCGTGTTTTTGGCGGGCATGGGTTGAGGCGGTCCTTCGTTTAATCTTGCTCAGGATGAGCAGAAGGATGGAGATATCGCAACAGAATTTGAAGGGATCAACTATGTCGTGGAAAGCGGACTTGCAGATGAATTTGGAGGCTTTGACATCGTCCTTGTGGAGCAGGGCGGCATGACGGGACTTTATGTGCAGCCGAAAAATGCTCAGGAAGGCGGAGGCTGCAGCAGCTGTAGCGGTTGTCACTAAAAATGAAGAGCTGTCGGAGTTTTTCCGGCGGCTCTTTTCATAAGGCGGGATGAGGGAACGAGAGCCGATCATCCTTGAAGTTCCTCATAGATGATTTGGCCGGAAAAAGGCGACAGTTAAAAAAGAGAAAGTCAAAACAGAAAGGAAGAGAAAAGATGATGAAGGATTTTGAAAAGAATCTTGAGAAATATGCGCGCCTGCTTGTCAGAAACGGGCTGAACATCCAGAAAGGACAGACTCTTGTCGTGCGTGCCTCGATCAAGATGGCGGAGTTCGTGCGAAAGATTGCTTTTGAGGCCTATGAGGCGGGAGCGAAAAATGTCCACCTTGAGTATCGTGACGAGGAACTGAGCCTGATCAAATATCAGAAGGCGCCGATGGAAGCTTTCAAGGAAGCGCCGCAGTGGCTTGCGGACGGCATGGAGCAGATGGCGAAAGAGGGAGCGGCTTTTCTGAGCCTGACAGGGGAGGATCCGGATATCTTCAAAGAGGTGGATCCGGAGAAGATCGCCCAGGCGAACCTTGCGAGAGGAAAGTCGATGAGCGCTTACCGCAAGATTCTGATGAACTCGGAGGTAGCCTGGTGCGTGGCGGCCGTGCCGAGTGCGGGCTGGGCGGCCAAAGTGTTTCCGGATCTGGCCGAGGAGAAGGCGCTTGCCAAACTCTGGGATTATATCTTTCGTATGACGAGGACCTATGAGGAAGACCCGGTGCAGGCGTGGAAAGAACATGTGGGGACGCTGAATCAAAAGATGGAAAAACTCAACGGCTGGCAGCTGAAAGAGCTGCATTTTCAGTCCGCGAAGACGGATCTGCGGATCGGGCTTCCCAAGGACCATATCTGGGCCGGCGGAGGAGAATATACGAAGGGAGGGGTCTATTTCATCGCCAATATGCCGACGGAAGAGATCTTCACCGCACCTTCGAAATACGAGGTCAACGGTCATGTGGCGGCGACGATGCCGCTCAATTACTCCGGTACGCTCATCGATGATTTTGTCCTGACTTTCAGGGAGGGAAAGGTCGTCGACATGAAGGCGGAAAAAGGATATGATACCCTGCGCAAGCTGCTGGATACCGACGGCGGTTCCGCCTATCTCGGAGAAGTGGCTCTCGTGCCGGAGGATTCACTGATCTCCAATACAAAGACGATCTACTACGATACCCTCTTTGACGAGAATGCTTCCTGTCATCTGGCGGTCGGGGCGGCTTACCCTACCAATGTCAGGGGAGCGGAGAATCTCTCTGACGAGGAGCTGGAAAAGATCGGCGTCAATACCTCGGTGGTGCATGTGGACTTCATGATCGGTTCGCCGGATATGAATATCACGGGCAGAACCGAAAGCGGAGAGAGCATCGAGATCTTCAAAGACGGAAACTGGGCGTTTTAGAGGGAGGGGAAAGGATGAACGGAAGACAAGCCGAGCGGCAGAGGCGTTATCGTAAGCTGACCCTGCTTCATTCAAACGATATTCACGGAGATTTCTTTGAAGAGGAAAACAAGGGAAAATACACAGGCGGGATCTCCTCTCTTTCGGCCTATGTCCAGTCCGTCAGGGAAGAGGAAGAACAGGTGCTCTACCTCGTTGCCGGCGATATGCTTCAGGGCTCGGTCATCGACCAGGAATACCGGGGACTGTCTACCATCGACCTTATGAATATGCTTGCTCCTGATATTGCGACGGTGGGAAATCACGAAATGGATTATGGGCTCGCTCACCTGCTGTTTCTGGAGCGCTGTGCGAAATTTCCCATCGTCAATGCGAACCTCTATGTCAAGCCGACAGAAAACCGCCTGTTTCGACCCTATCAGATCATCGAAAAGGACGGGATCAAAGTCCTGATCATCGGAGTGATCACGGAGGATATCATCGCGCTTTGTCCCTCCGATCCTCTCCTTGCCAATTTCGTGAGCGTGACCCCTGCGGAGGAGGAGATCGAGCGCATCTGCAACGCGTATCGAGCGGTCGATATTGATTTTACAGTCGTCCTGACGCATGTGGGGCTTGAGGAGGACGTCCGTCTGGCGGAGCGCATCAACCCGGCTCTCGGCATCGACCTGATCATCGGAGGTCATTCCCACAGTTTCATGCAGCAGCCGATACGGGTCAACGATATCCTGATCGCTCACGCCGGTCACGGGAGCGACCAGATCGGACGCTTCGACATCCTCGTCGATATGGAGCGCAACTGTATTGCCGAGTACAGTTGGGACTGCGTGACGATTGACGGCAAAGGAGGCAAAGATAAGCAGATCGACGAGATGCTGGAACTCTATCGTGACAAAGTAGATGAAAAATACAGTCTGGTGCTGACGAGAATGAAGAGGAGACTGAGCCATCCGAGCAGGGAAAGAGAGACCGAGCTGGGCAATCTCTTCGCCGATATCCTTGCGGAGAGCTTTCATCTGGATCTCTTTATTGTCGGATCGGGCTCGGTGCGCAAGGAGCATCTTGACGCGGTGGTGACGAAGAGGACTCTGAAGGAAGTCCTCCCCTTCAACGATCCGATCTACTGCTTCCCTGTCAGCGGAGAGAAGCTGGGAAATTTTATCCGCTCGTCCTTTGAGCGTTTTCACCGGGGAGAGACGAGAGAGTTTTACCAGTACAGCAGCGGGATCGAACTGATCTATGACGCAGAGACCAAGCAGGTCAGGAAGCTGCTGTTTCGAGGAGAGAGGCTCGACGGAGAGAAGATCTACACGGTCGGGATGCAGGAGTATCACTATGTCAACAGCAGAAACACCGCAGGGGTCGATCTCACTCTTATGGAGAGCGGGCAGTCTGCAAAGCTGCTCAGCACCGGCGTGTACGATACGGTCGAAGAATATTTTTCGGTACATCAGCAAATGGATGCGCGGATCGAAGGCCGGATCCGGGAAGAGTGAAATCGGCGGAAAAATATATTCCATTTGTGTAATTAGCAGGGATGATTTTTGGTATATATAAAATAAGAACCGATATCGCCGAAATTAAAAAATGTGGGAGCGTGATAGTGGATGTTTAGAAAAGAAATGATAGCAATGATCCTGGCAGGAGGTCAGGGGAGCAGGCTCGGCATCTTCACGAAGACTCTGGCGAAGCCCGCCGTGCCCTTTGGAGGAAAGTACCGCATCATTGATTTTGTTCTCAGCAACTGCTCCAACTCGGGAATTGATACGGTCGGCGTGCTGACTCAGTACAGGCCCCTGATCCTCAACGCGCATATCGGGATCGGGAGTCCCTGGGATCTCGACAGAAAGACCGGCGGAGTCTCGATACTGGCGCCTTATATGAGAGAAAAAGAAGGGAGCTGGTACCGCGGCACCGCACATGCGATCTATCAGAACATTCACTTTATCGAACAGTATGATCCGCAGTATGTGCTGATCCTCTCCGGAGATCATATCTACAAGATGAATTACAACAAAATGCTCGATTATCACAAGGCAAGGAACTCCAAAGCGACCATCGCCGTACTTGAGGTCAGCCATGAGGAGGCGAAGCGTTTCGGCATCATGAACACGACTTCGGACGACCGGATCTATGAGTTTGAGGAGAAGCCGAAGCAGCCCAAGTCCAATCTCGCCTCGATGGGCGTGTATATCTTCGACTGGAAGGTGCTGAAAGAATACCTCGTCGACGGAGAGAAGGACAGGAGCGCCGATGATTTCGGAAAGAACATCATTCCGAAGATGCTGGAGGACAGCGTAGATATGTTTGCCTACCGTTTCAAGGGTTACTGGAAAGATGTGGGGACCGTCGAGAGCCTATGGGAGGCGAATATGGATCTCATCGATCCGGAAAACCCTCTCGATCTGCACGACAAGCACTGGAGGATCTACTCCGTCAACCCGGGGATGCCGCCCCATTATGTGGGAAGCGAGGCGAAGGTGGATTACTCCCTGATCACGGAGGGCTGCAGTATCTACGGCAAGGTCAATCAAAGCGTGCTCTTCTTCGGAGCGGAGGTTCATAAGGGCGCCGAGGTTTCTGACTCCGTCATCATGTCCAATGTCATCGTCGAAGAAGGAGCGGTCATTGAGAAAGCGATCATCGGAGACGGGGCCGTCATACGAAAAAATATGCATTTGAAGGATGAAAACGGCGGAATCTTCCTCGTGGAGCAGGATGCGGTCGTCGACGAGAGCTATCTGGCAAAAAAACGGGAAGGGACAAAAGCGGAGACGGAGATAAAAACGGGCAGGGCGGCGGAGAAAAAAGCTGCGGCAAAGAAAGGAAGTGAAGCAGATGCCTAAAAATTGCCAGGGAATCATCAACCTCAGCGAGAATGAATACAATATTTCCAAACTGACGAGCAATCGCTCGATCGCTTCGATTCCGATTGCGGGAAGATACCGGGTCATCGACTTCGTGCTCTCCAATATGGTCAATTCCGGCATCTCCAATGTCGGCATCTTCACCGACTACAACTTCCGCTCCCTCATGGATCACACGAGCAACGGAAAGCCCTGGGATCTGGACAGAAAGATCGACGGCATGTTCATCTTTCCTCCCAATTACAATCCGGCGACCACCAGCGTGCCAAGAGGAGATATGCACCATTTCTACTCGAATATCGGCTATATTCGCGAGAGCAAACAGGAGTATGTCCTCCTTTCCTGCAGCTATATGATCGCCAATGTGGACTTTACAGGACTCTACGAGCGCCATGTGCGGGACGGAGCCGACATTACGGTCTGCTACAAGAAGATAGGCAACGCACATCAGGACTTTCACAAATGCTATGTCTTGGATATCGGTCGTACCGGCAGAGTGCTTTCCGCCGGCGTCAACATGGGACACCGCCAGTCGGCGAATATCTCGATGGAAATGTACATCATGCACAAGGAAATCTTCATGGATATCATCATGGATGCGATATCCAAGGGTAAGACCTTCTATATGAACGACGCGATCAATGATTCGATCCAGGATCTCAAAGTGATCGGATTTGAGCACAAGGGCTATCTCAAATGCGTCAACAGCATCGAAAACTACTATGACGCCAATATGGACATGCTCAATCCCGCGACCGCCAAGGAGATCTTTCACTCGGGCCGCAGGATATTCACGAAAATCAAGGACGAGTCGCCGACTTTCTACGGCAAAGAGGCCAGGGCCTACAATTCTTTCATTGCAAACGGATGCATCATCGAGGGGGAGGTTCATAACTCCATCATCTTCCGAAGGGTGCATATTGAAAAAGGCGCCGTCGTCAGAAACTGCATCATCATGCAGAACGGCGTCATCAAACAGGGAGCGAGCGTTGACAGCCTCATCATGGATAAAGGAGTCGTGATCACCGAGGGCAAGGTACTCAAGGGAGATAAGAGGATCCCGCTTGTCATCGATAAAAGGAAAGTGATTTAGGAGGGGTGCCAAATGAAAGTACTGTTTGTAACATCGGAAAGCTATCCTTTCATCAAGACCGGGGGACTGGGAGATGTCGCCTGTTCGCTGCCCAAAGCACTCAAAAAACTCGGCGCCGACGTCCGGGTCGTCATGCCGAAATATCTGCAGATCGTCGAGTTCATCAAACAGCAGATGGAACCTCTGGACGAGTTTACCGTACCCGTAGGCTGGAGAAACCAGTACTGCGGGATCGAGCGATATGTCAGCGAGGGCGTCGAATACTATTTTGTCGACAATGAATACTATTTCAAAAGAGAGAACGCTTACGGATACTTTGACGATGCGGAGCGTTTTGCCTTCTTCTCCCGAGCTGTCATCGAGTTTATCAAGCGCCGCATCTTCGTTCCCGACGTCATCCATCTCAACGACTGGCATACGGCTCTTGTGCCCGCCTATCTGAAGTCCGAAGATATGGAACCTGTCGATGTGTCGGCGCTGCGCACGATGTTCACGATCCACAACCTGCAGTATCAGGGAAGGTTTGCTCCCGAGGTCTTCTATGACATCACGGGGCTTCCTCACGAGATGATGAGCGACGAGGGGCTGGAATTTTTCGGAGACGTCAATTTCATGAAAGGCGCCATAAACTACTCCGATATGGTGACGACCGTCAGCCCGAGCTATGCGCAGGAGATACGAATGCCTTATTACGGTGAGAACCTGGACGGTCTGCTGCGTAAGAGAGAAGAGGTGCTGCACGGGATATTGAACGGGGTCGATTACGAGCTTTACGATCCGAAGACGGATCCGGCGCTCTTTGCGAACTACGACGAAAATTCCCTCGAAAAAAAGGCGGAGAACAAGCTCAAACTCCAACAGATGCTCGGTCTGCCCGAAGATAAGGACATTCCGATCATCGGAATGGTCACAAGACTTGTCTCTCAGAAGGGGATCGATCTGGTGGAGCGAGTGCTCGGCGAAGTGTTGGCCCACAAGGTGCAGTTCGTCATCATCGGCACCGGCGATGAGAAATATCACGCCTCGATGAACTACTACGGGATGACCTATCCGGAGAAATGCGCCGTGAGGATTCAGTTTGACGCGACCCTTGCTCAGCGGATCTACGCGGGCGCCGATCTGTTCCTGATGCCGTCGCAGTTCGAACCCTGCGGGATCGGACAGCTGATCGCCCTCAAATACGGGACGCTGCCGATTGTCCGGGAGACCGGCGGACTCAGGGATACCGTCATCCCTTACAATCAGGCGACCGGGGAAGGAAACGGCTTCTCCTTCACCAATTATAACGCCCATGATATGCTCCATGTCATCGAATACGCTCTCTCCGTATACGAAGATAAAGGGGTCTGGAAAAATCTGATGCTTCAGGCGATGAACCGCGATTTCAGCTGGAACAAATCCGCGAAAGAATATCTGAAACGATATCGAGAGCTGATGGAAATGAACAAATAAACAGGGAGATTCATGTATGGATTTTACAAAAGAACAGATCAAAAAAGACGTCGAAGAAAAGCTGCTGAGCCTTTTTGCCGTCGAAGTGACGGAGGCGACGCCCGACCAGATGTTCATCACGATTGGAACGCTGATTCGGGAATATGCGGCAAAAAAATGGATAGAGACAAACAGATCCTACACCAAATTTCACGAAAAGCAGGTCTACTACTTCTCCATCGAGTTTCTTCTGGGCAAACTCTTAAAGTCCAATCTTCTGAATATGGGGATACTGGATACCTGCTCCGAGGCGCTGGAAGAGATGGGGTTTCATTTGGATGATATCGCAAAGGCGGAGCCTGAGCCGGGACTGGGAAACGGCGGTCTCGGCAGGCTTGCCGCCTGTTTTTTGGATTCCATGGCCTCGCTGGGGATTGCGGGGCACGGCTGCGGGATCCGCTATAAATACGGTCTTTTCCACCAGAAATTCGTCAACGGAAATCAGGTGGAGACCCCTGAGATGTGGCTGAAAAACGGCAATGTCTGGGAAGTGAAAAAACCGGAAAAAGCCATCGTCGTCAAGTTTAACGGAAGACTGGAGATCCAGGATATCCTCGGAACCATCGTCGTCCAGCACAAGGACTATATGCCTGTTCTCGCCGTCCCCTATGATACGCCGATCCTCGGCTATCACAACAACACCGTCAACAACCTGCGTCTCTTCAGCGCCGAGATGCCGGCCCTTGAAGAGCTTGAGCTGGAAAAGCTCAGCGCCGGAGACTATAAGAAGATGATGGAGTACAAATATTCCGTCGAGTCGATTTCTCAGGTGCTCTATCCCGACGACTCCAACGAAGAGGGAAAGATCCTGCGGCTCAAGCAGGAGTATTTCATGGTGTCGGCGGGACTGCAGACGATCATGAGGCGCTACAAGAAGATGAAGCTGCCGCTGATCGACTTTGCGGACAAGATCGCCATCCATATCAACGATACCCATCCCGCCCTTTGTATCCCCGAGCTGATGCGCATCCTGATCGATGAAGAAGGCATCGGCTGGAATCGGGCTTGGGATATTACGAGGGCGACGATGTCCTATACCAATCACACGATACTCAGCGAGGCGCTGGAGCGCTGGCCCGCCCATATGATGAGCGTTCTGCTGCCGAGGGTCTATATGATCATCGACGAGATCAACCGCAGATTCTGCGATACCCTGCTGCGTCTGTACCCGGGACAGGACGAAAAGATCCGCAAGATGGCCATCATCGCCGACGGGCAGGTGCGCATGGCGAATCTTGCGATTGTCGGAAGCCACAGCGTCAACGGCGTGGCGAAGCTCCACACCGATATCCTCAAAGAGCAGGAACTCAGAGATTTTTATGAACTCTATCCCGAAAAATTCAACAACAAGACCAACGGCATCACCCACAGGCGCTGGCTGATGATTTCCAACCCGAGACTGTCTTCCCTGATCTCCGAGAGGATCGGAGAGATCTGGAAGAGAGTGCCGACGGATCTGATTAACCTGAACGAGCACCGAGACAGCGCCGAGTTCCGAGAGAAGATCATGCAGATCAAGAAATGCAACAAAGAGCGTCTGGCTAGGCTGATCTTCGAGAAGAGAAAGATCAAAGTCGATCCCGATTCGATCTTCGATGTGCAGGTCAAGCGTCTGCATGCCTATAAAAGACAGCTGCTCAATGCTCTGCACATCCTGCATCTCTACCACCGTATCCTTGAAGAGCCGGATTTCGATATGGTGTCCCGTACCTTTATCTTTGGAGCTAAGGCCGCACCCGGCTACTATCTGGCGAAAAAGATCATCAAATTCATCAATTCGATTGGAGATATGATCAACGAGGATCCGCGGGTCAAAGACCGGATCAAAGTCGTCTTCATGGAGAACTACTCCGTGACGCTGGCGGAGACCATCATTCCGGCGGCGGATGTCAGCGAGCAGATATCGACGGCTTCCAAAGAGGCCTCCGGTACCGGGAATATGAAGTTCATGATGAACGGAGCGATCACGCTGGCGACCATGGACGGAGCAAATGTCGAGATGTACAACGAGCTCGGGGAAGAAAATATCGTCATCTTCGGCCTGCGTTCCAACGAAGTGCTCAATTATTATAAAAACGGCGGCTATCAGTCCATCGACCTCTATCACAGGGATCACCGCATCAAGAAGGTCATCGACGCTCTCGTCAACGGAAGCATCCCGAATTTCGACTACGATGACGGAATGGAAATTTACCGGCATCTGATCACCTATAACGACCATTATTTCGTGCTGCGGGATTTTGACGAATATCTGCGGGCGCAGGAAAAGATCGAGAGCCTGTACCGTGACCGTGAAAAGTGGGCGAAGATGGCCATCGCCAATATCGCATCCTCCGGTCAGTTCACCAGCGACAAGACCATCAGCCAGTACGCAAACGGCATCTGGTCCGCGCGGATCGGAGAGCATTTTTAGAAAAGGAGGACGTCATGCAAAGCGCATCCGTCATCGGTCTGTACTTCGACTCCTGGGATGAAAACTTCAAAGCACCTTTTGGAGCGGTACCGGAGAAGACCGCCGTTCATTTTCAAATCTCCTGCGATTTCACCCATAAGGACAGAATCAGCCGCATCGACATGGAGATCCTTTGCGAGGGCAATAAAAGTTTTGTCGAGATGGAAAAAGGAGAAGAATATTTCACCTTGGACTATGTCTTCCCGCAGAGAGGCGTTTATTTCTATCGCTTCGCCGTCTATTATGACGCGAAACGCTACTATCTCGGTTCCGATTACGCCGGCAGCGGCGGCATTGCGGCCCTTTTCGAAGGCGAGGGAGCGGCTTACTATCAGCTGACCGTCCACGGAGAGATCCGTCCGGTGCCCGAATTTTACAGCGAAGGCATTATCTATCAAATCTTTCCGGATCGTTTCGCCGGCGGGACGGAAGACGGGATGCCCCTTTGCATCAAACCGGGCTCCTTTCTCTACTCCGGCTGGGAAGACGAGCCCTGCTATGTCAAAGGTCCTCAAGGAGAAATCCTGCGCTGGGACTTTTTCGGAGGCAATCTCGAAGGCATCATAAAGCATCTGGATTACCTTGAAGATCTCGGGGTCAGCGTCATCTACCTCAACCCGGTCTTTGAGGCGCGAAGCTGTCATCGCTATGACACCGGCGACTACAAAAAAATTGACCCGATGCTCGGTGATGAAGAAGATTTCATCCGGCTTGTCGAAGAGGCAAAGAAAAGAGGCATCTATTTGATGCTGGACGGCGTATTCAGTCATACGGGCGCAGACAGTGTGTACTTCAACCGATTCGGCAGCTATGACAGCCTCGGCGCCTTTCAGTCGCAGCAGTCGCCCTACTACTCCTGGTACCGCTTCAAAGATTTTCCGCAGGAGTACGACGCCTGGTGGGGCATCGGAGACCTGCCTAATGTCAACGAGCTGGAGCCTTCCTACCTCGACTTTATCACAGGTGAGGACGGTGTTGCCGAAAAATGGATGAAGCTCGGCATCAAGGGCTTTCGTCTCGACGTCGCCGACGAACTGCCGGAAGAATTCATCAAGTTGCTCAATAAGAAGATCCGAAGCGTCGACGAAGAGTCCGTCCTGCTCGGCGAGGTCTGGGAAGACGCTTCCAACAAAGTTTCCTACGGCAGAAGGCGGGAGTATCTGCTGGGCGAATCCCTCGACTCCGTCACCTCCTATCCCTTCCGCAAATATCTGATCGAATTCCTGCGGGGAGAGCTCCATGCCAAAGAGATCTACAACCTCTTCATGAGCATGGAAGACAATTACCCCGCCGAATACTACAAATCCTCCCTCAAGATGCTCGGCAGCCACGATGTGCCGAGGATACGCACCGAGCTTGGCAGCGACGAAAAAGTCAAGATGGCCGTCACCCTGCAGCTGCTCTTTGCGGGGGCCGTCCATATCTATTACGGAGATGAAGTCGGTCTCATGGGAGGAGCGGATCCCGAAAATCGCGCGACTTACCCCTGGGATCGGGGAAATTACTTAGGCAGAGCCTACGAACATCCGGAAGGCAACCCGAGAAAAAACCGGGAGATCCTCGACCACTACCGCAAACTCATCCAGATCCGCAAAGAAGAAGCGGTGATCCGAAAAGGAGAGATTGAGTATCTGGCGCCCCATCCCGATATCTTCGGCTATCTCCGCTATGATGAGAACGACGAGATCATCGTTGCCGTCAACCGCTCCGAAGAGCCGGTGAACGCAGTCTTCGAAGTGCGGGGCAAAATTTACCGCGCGATGCTGCTCCGACTGCATCTGGAGGCGGAGGCGGGCCGCCTTGAAGTGCGGATCCCTTCGAAGACCTCGATGGTGCTCAAAAAAGTCCGCTGAGATCCGCAGCAGTTTCCGCAGATGAAAACACCTTGTATCTCAGAATAGTTCAGATATTCAGTGGGTACAGGGTGTTCGTTTTTTGACGATGATAGGGAGGAGCTCGAAAAATTCATTTTGATATTCTGTATAGGGCTCACAACGGGCTGTCTGATTGGAAGAATAGATGCAAAGCCCGGCATAGGCGGATGAGGAGGGAAAATTCGTGTCGTACCATGGATTTATGGAGTTCATGAAACCTTTTTTGAACGGCGAAAATTCGGAGGACTATTGGTATGATCTGGCGGCGGAGCAAGCGACCCGTCTGTTGGATTCGTCAATATTTTATGGATGAATTCGGGGTTTTGGAGAAGAAAGTCGCGGAAAATTTCCTTGGAAAAATCTAAAGGATCTCCGCTGTCAATTTCCAGAGAGTGGTTAATTTTTTGAAATATATATGAAAAAGAAATAAAATTTATCGCGAAAGAACAAAAAAATGGAAAATTATATATAAAAAAGTGAAATAAGGAATTTTTTTTTGCGTTTTATAAAGTGTCATGATATTATATAAAAGAGAAGGAGGAGAGTGACATTATGAAAATACAAGCTGCATTGATAGATGGTTTTAAGAATTTATCAAATGTAAGAATCACTTTTGATAATATTACAACTTTAGTAGCACTTAATAATTTCGGTAAATCCAATGTGCTCTCTGGAATTGACTTTGGATTGACTTTTATTAAAGCATCTATTGATGACAAAATGAGGATGATGGCAAACTCTAATCTTATTCCGATTCATCGGAGCATGTACGGAAGAAATTACAAGTTTGAAGTAGAAGTGTCGACAGAAGATGCCAGGCAAAAGTATCGTGTGCAGTATGGATATGAGTTTTCATGGCAGTGTGATGAAGACAAAGCACCCGAGATTGTTAAGGAGTATTTAAGAATTAAATTGGATGAGAAGGGACATAAGTATACTCAGCTTATTAATAGAACAAAAGAAGCGTCTCTGTATAAGAGTTCTGAGACGGGAAGATGTTCATCCAATATTAAGGTTGATCCATTGGAACTTGTTATAAATAAGCTTAGAGCATATGATGAGCTTTACTATGCGCAGATCATCAGGAAGCTGAACAGTATGAGAATATATATGGAGAACAACTTGGATGCAAAACATTTTTATAAACCGGATCCGATTATCCGTAAAGGCTTTGAAAATGAGATGATCAATGTGGATAATCTGCCGCGTGTTATTTTTAATTTAAAAAAACAGAATCCGGATAAGTTTGCTCTGTTGGAAGATGTATATTTTCAGCTGTTCCCGGATATTGAAGAGATAATTGTAAAGGATTTTAAAATTGATTCTGTAGAAGGGAATCCGCTTCCTGATGATGTACCGTTTATAATCACGAATTCTTTCTATGTGTTGTTTGTTAAAGATAAGAATTTGGTGAATCCGGTCGACTTTTCAATGATGTCAGACGGAGCAAAGAGAGTATTTATGATACTGACCAAGATAATTGTATCCAGTATCGGCAATATCTCTTTAATAGCTGTTGAAGAACCCGAGAACTCTGTACATCCGGGACTGTTTCAGGCATATATACAGATTATCAGCCAGCTGTTAGACGATTGTAAGGTAATTATTACAAGTCACTCTCCGTATATTATAAGCTATTTGAATCCTTCTTGGATTCATGTGGGTATGAATAGAACACCAGGAGTAGCTGAGTTCTTTACATTTAAGAAATCGGGCCGCAAACAATTGGAAAATGATGCGGGCAGTTTGAATATAAGTACGGGAGACTATCTGTTTTCAATGCTTGCTGACCCGGAGAGCAATATAAACGATTATTTGGAGTGTGATGCCGATGAGTAAATGCCTTGTACTTTTCGTGGAAGGTGATTCGGAGATGGAATTTTACAAGCAGGTAGTTGCTGATGCCAGAAAACTACACCCTGTCGGAAAATTTGATACCAGTATTGAATATAAAAATGTCAGAGGTATAGGTGGTTTCAAAAGTATTGCTCTCAGGAAGTTTATAAACGAAATTAAACCTAAATATGAGAAGGACTGTGAATTTACAATTGTACTGTGCAGTGATACCGACGTATTTGATTTTGCTGCTAAACCGCCGATAAAATGGGATGAAGTAAAGAAAGAACTCAAAGATCATGGAGCATCTGAAACGATACATGTGCAGGCGAAACAATCTATCGAAGATTGGTTTTTATATGATCTTGAAGGAATTTTAGGCTTTTTGAGACTGTCCAAAAATACAAAAGTATCCGGAAAAAGTGGATATGATAAGCTTCAACGTTTGTATAAACAGGCCAATAAGGTTTACTATAAGGGAATGAAAAGTAACAGCATGATAGGACGCCTTAATATCGAAAAGATTGCAAACTCAGTAAAAGATCAGTTAAATCCTCTATATAAAGCTCTTGGTGTAGATAAAATTTGAATAAAGAAATGTGGACAGTGCAGTATGGCTCTCATGGCTGAGGGAACGCCGATGATGCCGTCGAATTAGAGGATACGCATCCATTGGACAGCAGGCAGGAAATCCTTTATAATAGATTAAAGAAAGCTGGGGACTCTGCCAATCGGCAAACCTGCCGGAGAGTCGGAAAGCAGAGAGAGGATACCGGTTGTATATTCTACGGATGATTACTGTGAGAAGAGGAGGGAAGTCATGAAAAGGAAAAAGGAAAAACGGATCTTTAAGACGGTATCGGCGCTCCTTGCCGCGCTGCTGATGCAGGGGGGAGCGGCCTATGGGGAGGAAGGACCGGATATCTATGTGGACGGGGCGCTAATCAAGTCGGAGGCGGCGGCTTTTGTCGAAAACGGGCGGACGATGGTGCCGCTGCGGATGATCGCAAATGCCCTCGATCTGGAGACGGACTGGAACGCGTCCACATCGACGGTGACGCTGAAGGACGGAAAAAACAACCGCGTTGAGCTCACGATCGGAAAGACGACGGCCTACAAGAACAAAGAGCCGATGAGGATGGACGCGGCGGCGGCCCTGCGCGAAGGGAGAACCTATGTGCCTTTGAAATTTGTCGCTTCGGGCTTCTCTCGCTCCGTCAGCTACGATAAGGAAAACCGCAATGTCATCATCGGAAAAAACTATATCAAGCCGGTCGTCGAAGACTATCTGGAGTATGAGTACAATGCGCCGGCAGTGCCGGAAGCCGTCTCGGAAGCAAAATCCGGAGCTTTTCTTTCCATGGCGGTGGCCATGAGGAATCCGGCGCTCCAAAAAGGTCTGCGCATGAGGACCGGAGGCGCTTTTCTCAGCGGAGACGGGCAGGAGTATATCGAGCTTCGAAAGGAGGTTTCCGCCGGGAAGCCACAGTACCTCTTTCGTCTGCACACCGGGGGCCATATTCAGATCGACGGACAGATTCCGGAGGAGCTCTATGAGGATCTGGAGGACGGCTATCTTGAAGCGGTCATCTTCGATCTGGGCGCCGACGGGGAGCAGGATCTGCTGGTGATTACAGGGGATGAGGAGGAGTTTCGCATCCTGCCTTTTTTCTTCGGTTTGCAGAGAAAAAAGGGGGAGAGCGGATTGATCTATACGATGAGAAGGGGATCCGAAGGCTATTTTGAAGGGGATGCGGGCATCCATTATGAGAAAGACGGGAGCCTGCGGATCTATGAGGGCAACGGCGGAGGCTACCGCCGCCTGACAAAGAGAAAAGACGGAAGTCTGGAGCTCTCCGGGGAGCTGCAGTGGTGATCATACAGAGAAGGAAGTGATGGGATGAAGGATAGATTTCAGCAATTAGGCGTCGGGGAAGAGCTCGTGAAAAAACTCAAGGAGAGATATATTTCCGAGCCGACGCCGATTCAGGAGGAGGCGATCCCGCTGATCCTCAAAAACAGGGATCTCATCGGCAAGGCGCAGACCGGGACGGGCAAGACCCTCGCCTTCGCGCTGCCGATCGTGCAGAGCCTTGACCCGAAGATCCCGACGACGCAGGCTCTCGTGCTTTCGCCGACGAGGGAGCTCGCCCTGCAGCTTGTCGAGGAATTTGAATTTCTGCTTGAAGGAACTTCGATGTCGGTGGTTCCGGCTTACGGAGGCCGTCATTCCGAGGCCCAGGCAGGCAGGCTCAAAACCGGTTCTCAGATCGTCGTCGGCACGCCGGGGCGCATTCTGGAGCATCTGCGGGAGGGAAATACGAATTTCAAGCATTTGAAGAGACTTGTGATCGACGAGGCGGATCAGATGATGGCTTTCGGCTTTTTGGAAGATATCGAGCTGATCCTCAGCAAGCTGCCGGAGAAGAAAAATATCCTGATCTTTTCCGCGACGATACCGGATCGCATTCGCAAGATGGCGAGGCGGATCATGAAAAACGCCGCCGATATCGACCTGAGTCCGAAGAAGCTCCTGCTGGAGGATATTCGTCAGATCGTCCTCCGCACGACGCAGGAGAGGAAGACGGACAGCCTCGTCATGCTGCTGCGGGAGATCGATCCCTTTATGGCGATCATCTTTTGCAAATCGAGAGATCAGGCGGATAAGCTCCATGAGAGTCTGATCGGCGAGCGCCTCGATGCGGAGCTGCTGCACGGAGAGTTTTCCCAGAAGAAGCGGGAGACGATCATGAAGAAATTCCGGCAGATGAAGTTTCCTTATCTCGTCACGACGGATATCTCGGCAAGGGGCATGGATATCGAGGGCGTCACTCATGTGTTCAACTATGATCTGCCTCAGGAAGTCGAGTATTTCGTCCACCGGGTCGGACGTACGGGCAGGGCCGGAGAAAAGGGGACGGCGATCACACTGATGACGGATAAAGATCAGAAGCAGATGGACAAGATCAAACGAGCTCTTGCTCTTTCGCCGAAGGAGTATTATGACCGGAGCCGGGAAGAGCGGGCGAGACTGCGCATCAGTGAGATGAAATAAATGGAAGGAAATAAGTGAAAATGATAAGAAAAAATAAAGTTTTTATATAAAATTTTGACAGACGAAAAAAGACGCTTCCTTCCAGAAGATCCGATGCAAACGAAAAGAAGCGCTGAACGAGAGAAAAGAGAGACCGCCCGTATCCATATAAGATATGGCGGTTTTTCTTTTTGGAGACGGTTCTTAGAGAAGAAAGGCGGAGAAAAAAATCGGAAAGAGAGAGGAGGAGTTCGAAGAAATAGAAAAAAATATTTTTATATCCTTGAAAATTTGTATGTATAAATCCCCGGAAGTCAAGCAGGGAGAGGAAGAAAACACATTCCCTAACTGTTACAAATATGCTAAAATGGGTTAGAGGTTTCAGACCGAACCCGATTTTTCCAAGAGGCGGCCTTGCGCCCGGACAAAGGGAAAACGGGAAATCACGATGAAGGGGGATTATCATGAAAAGGTTTTTAGCACTACTGATGACACTGATGCTCGTACTGAGTCTTGCAGCCTGCGGAGGAGACAAGCCGGCTGAAAGCGGCGGAGAAGCGCCGGCAGGAGGTACGGAGACCACCGAGACAGGGAATGCCGGAGGAGATTTCAAGATCGGCATCATGACCGGAACCGTGTCACAGAACGAAGAAGAGTACCGCGCAGCGGAAGAAGTACAGAAGAAATACGGAGAAGACAAGGTGACCGTCATGACCTATCCGGACAAGTTCATGGATGAGCAGGACACGACGATTGCCAATATCATGGCGCTGGCTTCCGATCCCGATATCAAGGCGATTGTGATCTGTCAGGCCGTGCCGGGCGTCAGCGCCGGAATCAAGAAGGCGAAAGAAGTCAGAGACGATATTCTCTTTATCGGAGCGACTCCGGGAGAGGATCCGCCGATGATTTCCGAGGCCGCCGACGTCGTAATGGCGGTGGACGAGCTTTCGATGGGAAGAACCGTTATGGAGCAGGCGAAGAAGATGGGAGCGAAGGTATTCGTTCACTATTCCTTCCCGAGACATATGTCCTATGCCCTTCTTGCGGCAAGAAGAGATTTACTTAGAGAAAATGCGGAAAAAATGGAAATCGAATTTGTCGATGCGACTGCTCCGGATCCGACGGGAGACGCCGGCGTAACGGGAGCGCAGCAGTTCATCCTTGAAGACGTGCCGAAAATGGTTGCAAAATATGGAAAAGACACGGCGTTCTTCTCGACAAACTGCTCGATGCAGATCCCGCTGATCAAATCCGTCGTAGAGACCGGAGCGCTGTATCCTCAGCCTTGCTGCCCGTCTCCTTTCCACGGATTCCCGTCCGCGCTGGACGTTCCGATCCCGGATGACAAAAAAGGAGATATTCCTTACATGGTAGAGCAGGTAAGCACGATCCTCAAAGAAAAAGGCATGGAGGGAAGACTTTCCACCTGGCCGGTACCGGCAAACATGATGTTTGTACGAGCGGGAGCCGAGTACGGCATCGCCTATGCAAAAGGAGAACTCAAGAGCAAGCTGGATGCGGAGGCCCTGAAAAAGTATATGGAAGAAGATGCAAAGAACGAAGTGCAGATCGCTACTTTGGAAGAAGGCGGTAAGAGCTATGACAACTACTTCATGGTGCTGGTAGATTTCTTGAACTTCTAAGCGACGACCAAAAAATCCATATAAGGTTGCCTTCGGGCGACCTTATATTTTGTAAGGGGGAAAAGTTAGTGCCGGTTTTGGAAATGAAAAATATTGCGAAAGACTATTTTGGAAACCGCGTCTTAAAAGGCGTCAATCTTTCGGTGCAGGCGGGAGAGATCCACGCGCTGCTTGGGGAAAACGGCGCCGGCAAGTCCACTCTGATGAACATTCTCTTCGGGATGCCGGTCATTCACAATACGGGCGGATTCGAAGGAGAAGTCTTCATCGACGGTGCGCCTGCCGGAATCGACTCGCCGAAGAAGGCGATGGAAAAGGGCATCGGCATGGTGCATCAGGAGTTCATGCTGATCCCGGGCTTCACGATCACCGAGAACATCAAACTCAATCGGGAGATCTTAAAGGACAACGCCGTCAGCGCGATCTCACGCAATGAAAAGATGAAGAGCGTCGATATGAAAAAGATGTCCTTCGACTCGAGAAAGGCGCTGGATCGACTGGATATGGGCATTGAGGAGTTCACGAAGGTCTCCGGTCTTCCGGTAGGGCATATGCAGTTTATCGAGATCGCCAGAGAGATCGACAAGGAGAATATCAAGATCCTCGTCTTTGACGAGCCCACCGCCGTGCTTACGGAGAGTGAGGCGATGAACCTGATGACGGCGATGAAAAAACTTGCAGACAGCGGTATCGGAATCCTGTTTATCACCCATCGCCTCGATGAAGTGATCCACTGCGCTGATCAGGTGACGATCCTCCGGGACGGGGAATATGTCACCTCCAAGAGAAAGGTCGATACGAACGTCGTCGAGCTGGCGGAGCTGATGGTGGGCAGGAAGGTGGAGATCAAGGCGAAGGAACAGGAAGCTCAGGAAGACAGGGGCGTCATCATGTCCATCGAAAACCTGACGGTGGATATGCCGGGAGAGACGGTCAAAAATGTGAATCTTGAGATCAAAAGAGGAGAGATCCTCGGAATCGGCGGACTTGCCGGACAGGGAAAGATCGGTATTGCAAACGGAATCATGGGACTTTATCCTTCGAGCGGGAAAGTGACTTTTGACGGAAAAGATCTGCCGCTCAATAATACGAAAAATGCGCTGAGTGAAGGTCTCTCCTTCGTGTCGGAAGACCGAAAAGGGATCGGGCTGCTGCTGGACTCTTCGATAGAAGACAATATCGTCGTCACTGCGATGCAGGTCAAGAATAAATTTCTCAAAAATTATAAGATGTTCCGTCTCAAAGACAAAAAACAGATACGCAGCTATGCGGATAAGATGATCGAAAAATACGATATCCGATGCACGGGCCCTCTGCAGTTCACGGGAAGGCTCTCCGGAGGAAATCAGCAGAAGGTCTGCCTGGCGCGGGCGATCACGATGGAGCCGAAGATGCTTTTCGTTTCCGAACCGACCCGCGGGATCGATATCGGGGCGAAAAAACTCGTGCTCGACAATCTGCTTCTGCTCAACAAAGAACAGGGCATGACGATTGTGATGACCTCCAGCGAGCTTGCGGAGCTTCGTTCCATCTGCGACCGCATCGTCATCGTCAATGCCGGCAAGATCGAAGGGATCTTGCTTCCCTCCGACTCCGATGCGGACTTCGGCCTCATGATGTCGGGGACTTATCATAAACTAAAGGGGGAAAAGACCGATGGAACAAATTAAAAAACTTGCTTCGGGAAGCAATCTCCCGCGTATGATCATCAGTTTGTTTTTCATCTTCCTCTGCATCGTCGCTCTGGCGCTCAAGATGCCTTTCACGGTCATCATGTCGGATATACTGATCCGCTACGGGATGAACGGGATTCTGGTGCTGGCGATGGTGCCGGCGATCCAGTGCGGTATCGGGCCGAACTTCGGTTTGCCCATCGGGATCATTGCAGGGCTTCTCGGAACCCTGATCAGCATGGAGATGCAGCTGAGCGGGGCGAACGGCTTTATCGTTGCCATCGCCGTCTCGATTCCAATCGCCGTCCTCTTCGGTCTGCTTTTCGGCGCGATGCTCAACCGCATCAAAGGTTCTGAGATGGTCGTTTCCACCTATACGGGATTTTCCATCGTCTCATTGATGTGCATCGCTTGGCTCGTGCTTCCTTTTAAGAGCGACAATCTCAAATGGCCCCTCGGTCCGGGACTGAAAAATGTCGTGACGATGGAAAACAGCTTTGGAGAATTGCTCAACAACCTCCTCTCCTGGAGGGTCGTCAAAGTCGGGGGCGATCAGATCCTTCATATCTTCAATCAGTCCACCGCCTACCTGCAGACGACCTATGGAAAAGAGTATCAGGTGCTCTTTCATTTTCCGACGGGGCTGATCCTGTTTTTCCTCCTCTGCTGTTTCCTCGTCTACCTCTTCGTCAACTCCAAAGTCGGCGTCGCCATGCGAGCGGTGGGAGACAACCCGAAATTCGCAAGGGCTTCCGGTATCCATGTCGACCGTCAGCGTCTGATCGGCACGACGCTGTCCACGGTACTCGGCGCCGTCGGCATCATCATCTACTCCCAGAGCTTCGGTTATATCCAGCTCTATACGGGTCCGCTGATGATGGCCTTTCCCGCGGTGGCTGCGATCCTGATCGGAGGAGCCTCCGCCCAGAAAGCGGAGATCTCCCATGTGCTGATCGGGACCTTCCTGTTCAACGGGATACTGACGATCTCACTCCCGGTGGCGAACCAGTTGCTGCCGGAAGGGAACCTTTCCGAAGTGCTTCGTATGATCATACAAAACGGGGTAATACTCTATGCCCTGACAAAGATAGGGGGGCGTGAGTAATGAGCGGCGCAAAAATTAAAAATTTCATCATAGACAATATAGTGACGATTATCTTCGTCCTGATCTCGGCCCTTGGAATCGCCGTGGCGAATCAGCCGATCCTTTTTATCGTCAATGAGATGGTGCAGCGTATCGCAAGGAACAGCTTCATTGTCATGGCACTGATCATCCCGGTACTTGCGGGACTCGGACTCAATTTCAGTATCACCATCGGTGCGATGGCGGGCCAGATGGCGATTATCATGGTGACGGACTGGGGTATCGGGGGTATTCCGGGGATACTGATTGCCATGGCGATCTCCGTTCCCCTCTCTTGGCTCTTCGGATGGATGATCGGAAAGCTCCTCAACAAGACCAGAGGACAGGAAATGATCGCCTCGATGATCGTAGGATTTTTTGCCAACGGACTCTATCAGTTCCTCTACCTCTTTGTCGTCGGCAAATTCATTCCCATGAGGAAGAAAGAGCTGCTGCTCCGCAGCGGCATCGGCGTGCGCAACACCGTCGATCTTGAAAACGGTCTCAGCTATGCGTTCGATAACCTCGTCAAGACGCCGTTTTTCATCACGATTATGATCGTTGCCGCATTTTTGATCGCTCTGCAGCTGATCAAATTCCGTCAGGAGAGAAACACCCCGCTTTTCGACAGGAAAAAATTCATCACCTGGCTTTCGATCTTCCTTGTGATCTTTGCCTTTGCGGCTCTTGCTCACTACACGAAGATCATGCCGAACAGCATCCGCATCCTCAAGGGGATCAAGGTGCCCTTCGTCACGATCCTCCTGATTATGGCGGTGGCGATCTTCAATGTGTGGATCACGAAGACCAAGCTGGGACAGGACTTCCGCTCCGTCGGTCAGAGTCAGCATATCGCGGCGGTCTCCGGTATCCATGTCGACAAGACCAGAGTGACCGCAATCACGATCTCGACGATCCTTGCAGCCTGGGGACAGATCATCCTCCTGCAGAATGTCGGCGTACTCAATACCTTCGGCTCTCATATGCAGATCGGACTCTTTTCCGTCGCTGCCCTGCTGGTCGGAGGAGCATCCGTCAACAAGGCGACCGTCGGACAGGCTTTCCTCGGCGTCATCCTCTTCCACATCCTCTTTCTGGTTTCACCCTATGCGGGAAAAGAGCTGTTCGGGGACGCCCAGATCGGAGAATACTTCCGTACCTTCGTCGCCTACGGCGTCATCGGTCTCAGTCTCGGTCTTTATGCCTGGAAGCAGGCGAAAGGACTGGTCCGATAGAGATAGGGCGGATCAAGATAAAATCAAGTTAAAAAATGCAGCAGCAAAAGGGAGGTCTCGTCTTTTCGGCGGGACTTTCTTTCTTTTGCGATGAATAATACTATGATCTATCTGAATTGTCATCGGACAAAGCGTTTGATTTGTCGCTTTAACATGGATATGCTTTCCGATGGTGGCGCTTCAATAAGGCTTTAGCATAATTTCTCAAACGATATAATTAAATTATAAAAGATTAAGCGAGAATATCTGTTATAGACTGCAGACAAATCGACTTTCTCTACTCTGACTATTGAGGATCTGTTTGTCTGCAGTCTGATAGTTTATTTATATACTTCAGAATGAAATCTGTTTTGTATAAGTGGGAGAGATTATTGAAAGGCTTGGTATGTATGTGTTATACTTATATAAATAGGAGATAATTTGTTGTTTTTCAAGGGGAAATGTGATGACATTATTGTCGGTATATATAGATATTATTACTTTCGAAGTGTATTATTTAATTTCACACTATGAGATATCTGATAAAGCCAATCTTCGAACCGCTGATTTAAGTTTGACAATATGACTGAAATAAATAGAAACTATAAACATGGAGGCGTCTTCAGTGGATAATTTGAAATATATTGATCAAGATCTCTTGGATAGATTTGAGTTTTACAGTTATGGTCATGCGATAGAAATTCTTCACCATGCTTTCCCAATCGAATGGAAAGAGGTGCAAGAGAGCTTGCGAAGACTAACTTTATCTCTTGATGATATAAAAAAAGAGGGCGGAAACGAGTCTCCTGTTCCGAAAAAATTTGATGATGTTTTATATCCTTATGGTTGGAAAGAAATTCGTATTAGCGGCGACCTTACTGTAAAGAAATATCTTAGAAGAGCTGCGCAAAGGAGTAGGTTTTCTGACAATCCATTTGAAACAGAAACAATTTCCGGATATATTGATGGTCACAATATTGATTTTCTAAAAAATAAAGTGGCGTTTGATTTAGAATGGAACAGCAAAGATCAGACATTTGATCGAGATTTGTTAGCGATGAGAACATACTTCGACTGTGGTTTGATTGATGTAGGTATTATTGTTACGAGAGCCGAATCATTGAATGAAGTCTTTAAGAAAGTAAGAGATGGGAAAGGTCAGTCGCTGATGAAAAAATATGGAGCCAGTACAACTTGGATGGGAAAACTTATATACCGTTTGGATTCGAGACGAAATGGAGGATGTCCAATTTTGGCAGTCGGTATAGGAAAGGAATGTGTGAAATTATAATGGACGCACTAAAAAGTACAATAGAAAATTTGATGCTTTTTACTGAGGGAAAGACTTACAATACAATTTATGCAGATCCTCCTTGGCAATTTCAGAATAGAACGGGTAAAGTTGCTCCAGAGCATAAACGTTTATCCAGATATGAAACGATGTCATTAGATGAAATCAAAGCATTACCTGTCGCTGATATTGCCGCAGATAAAGCTCAACTTTATTTATGGGTTCCGAACGCTTTGCTTCCACAGGGCTTAGAGGTTATGGAAGCATGGGGGTTTGAGTATAAAACGAATATAGTTTGGGAAAAAATACGTAAAGATGGCGCTCCTGACGGCCGAGGTGTTGGTTTCTATTTTAGAAATGTAACTGAACTTTTACTCTTTGGGATCAAGAAAAAAAGTTCACCGAATCGAACTTTGCAGCCGGCAAGGTCACAGGTAAATATTATTCGAGCGGCAAAAAGAGAACATAGTAGAAAACCTGATGAGATTATTCCAATTATAGAATCATGCAGTCAAAGTCCCAGAATCGAGCTGTTTGCACGCGGAGTAAGAGAAGGGTGGGATATGTGGGGAAATCAAGCGTCTCCTAACTATGAACCGACTTGGGCTACATATGCCAATCATACAGTTTCACAGGAGAGTGTGAATAAATAAGTTTCCAATACTGATTTTTTACGACGATTTCTGAGATTTTTCTCCTTTGCATCGGTTGTTTCGTGATGAATATAAGCGATGTTTTGGGGAAGTTTTTCATGCGTTTGTCCTGCGAAATGAAAGGGTTTTCTTGACAGAACCCACGGTAAATATTACAATAAAAGATGGATTGGCACATGTGAAAAGAGAAATGATAATTCAAAAAAAGGAGGTGGCCAAGATTCCATTAGTACAGGTGTTGCTTATCATAGTTGTTACTGCGATTTTATCAGCATTCATAGGATATATGGGTAGGAAAAAAATAGCAGAGGGCAAACTAAATGAAGCTGAGACGATAGCAAAGGAAATTGTAAACAAAGCGGAAAAAGATGCGGAAACTGTAAAAAAAGAAAAGCTTCTGGAAGCGAAGGAAGAAGTGCATAAGCTCCGCAATGAAGTCGAAAGAGAGAACAAAGAGAGAAGAAATGAACTGCAGAAGTTTGAAAAGAGACTGCTGCAAAAAGAAGAAGTCATGGACAAAAAGATCAGCCAGCTGGACGATAAGGACGGCAAGCTGACGGAAAAACTCAGAAAGATCAGCGAAAAAGAAAATGAAGTGGAAAAATTGAAGGAAATGCAGATGGAAAAGCTCGAGGGCATATCCAATCTGACGACGGAAGAGGCTCGTACGCAGATCCTGCAAAAAGCCGAAAAAGAAGTTCGATATGAGCTGGCCGTCAAAATCAAGGAGCTTGAGACCGCAGCAAGAGAGGAAAGCGACAGAAAGGCAAGAGAGATCCTTTCCTATGCGATCCAGAAATGTGCGGCGGATCACGTCGCAGAGACGACCGTCAGCGTCGTTTCCCTGCCTAATGACGAGATGAAAGGACGCATCATCGGGCGTGAAGGAAGAAATATCCGCGCGCTGGAGACTTTGACCGGAGTCGATCTGATCATCGACGATACGCCGGAAGCGGTCGTGCTCTCGGCCTTTGATCCGATAAGGCGGGAGATTGCAAGAATCACTCTTGAAAAACTGATCGCCGACGGAAGGATCCACCCGGCAAGAATCGAAGAGATGGTTGAAAAAGCGAAAAAAGAAGTGGAGACGATCATCAAAGAAGAGGGAGAGAAAGCGCTGTTTGAGACCGGCGTCTACGGATTGCATCCGGAGCTTGTCAAGCTGCTCGGAAGACTGCGCTACAGGACGAGCTACGGACAGAATGTTCTCAAACATTCGATTGAGATCGCTCATCTTTGCGGTATCATAGCTGCCGAGATCGGCGCCGATGTCAAGCTTGCCAAGAGAGCGGGACTCCTCCACGATATCGGAAAAGCGGTGGATCATGAGATCGAGGGTACCCATGTGGAAATCGGAATGGATCTGCTGCGCAGGTATAAAGAGTCCAAAGAAGTGATCCATGCGATGTCGACGCATCATGGCGACTATGAGCCTCAGACGGTGGAAGCGGTCATCGTCACGGCAGCGGATGCGATCTCCGCGGCGAGGCCGGGCGCAAGAAGAGAGACTCTGGAGACCTATATCAAGCGTCTGCAGAAACTCGAAGAGATTGCAAACTCCTATGAAGGGGTCGAAAAATCCTATGCGATCCAGGCAGGCCGCGAGGTGCGCATCATGGTGAAACCGGAAGGCGTCACCGATGAATACCTGCCGCTGCTGGCCAGAGAGGTCACGAAAAAAATCGAAAGCGAGATGGAGTATCCGGGACAGATCAAAGTCAGTATCATTCGGGAAACCCGGGCGGTCGATTACGCAAAATAAACAAACAGCCGGCTCAGCCGGCTGTTTTCTATTGGTGCGGAATGTCTTATTTCAGTCTCCCTTTTTCGGCGAATTCGTCGATGATGTCAACGAGGTTGTCGACTTCCGGTTTGCTCATCTGTGCATCCGCCTGAACTGAGTCTCCCTTGTGCTTGAGCTCGTCGGTGATCAGGGAAGAGAAGATGATGACCGGGAGAGAGCGCAGGATCGGATGTTCTTTCATCCTGCGAACCAGACTGTGACCGTCCATCTGGGGCATCTCGATGTCGGTGATCAGGATATCGACCTCTTCTCGGAAAGCCTCCCCCTTTTCATGCACCAGCTCCGAAAAGAAACTCCAGGCTTCGAGACCGTCATTGAAGAAACGCATCTGAGAAAAGCCCGCCTTCGTCAGCACATCCAGCAGAAGTTTGCGGATCAGAGGCGAATCATCCGAGAGCACCAGTTTGATATTGCTGCGGTCCTTGTTTTGTATCCGCTCGATGCGTTCATCGTTGATTCCTGTCGAAGGGGAGATATCCGTGACGACTTTTTCAAAATCCAGGAGCATGAGGATTCGATCATTGAGCGTGATATTGCCGATGATCAGTGTGTCGGCGCTCTCAACGACCATATCCGGTTTCTTGATCGCGTTCCAGCCGATGCGGTGGATGCCGAGGACGCGGTCTACCGCAAAAGCGACCCGCAGCTGGTTGAATTCGCAGAGCAGAGTCTTGTATTTCGATTCGGAGGTCTGCTGCCGCTTGTCGAGCACATAGCTCATATCAATCAGAGGCAGCACATCGCCGCGGATCATCGTCAGCCCGATGATCGCCGGATCGGCTCTGGGGATCTTCGTCGTATAGTCGATATCGAGGATCTCTTTGATCTTGATGACGTTGATCGCATAATGTACTTTTCCGACCACAAATTCCAGTATCTCCAGCTCTCCCGTACCGGTTTCCAGCAAAATTCCCTTCTTACTATCGGTCATGATCGTCCTCCCGTTTTTCTGTAATCTCGTATGATGATACCCCATTATCAAAATGAACTATCAAAATGAGGAAAATATGAATTTTTCTTTGGAATTGGTCTGCGGAGATTGCCGATTTCCGCAGTTCCGTTGTTCGACTCCCATTTTGCGACGGTGGAACGAGAAACATATAATCTTTCAGCAAACTCCTTCTGAGATACTATTACCTATCTGAATTGTCATCTGAAAAAACGCCTGATTTGTCGTTTTAATATAATGTTTGCGGTGGCACTTCAATGAGGTTTTAGTATGAGACAGGTTTTCTTTTTTTCTCAGGGCTTTAATTTTCTCAGCGATTGTCATCAGGATCTTCCTCTCTTTGTTCGGTATAGAATGATTGTAATATCAAAACCGAAAAAAAGCCGTATCCATAAAGAAACATTCTTGTCACCGACCGTAACATACTTCAAAATAAAGAAAAACCAAGAGGTTTTTCGATGATGGATCGAAAGAACACTCTTGGTTTTTTGTGTATCCGCGCTGCCTCAGCAGGTGCGGATCAGTTGGAATAGATATAGTCCTCGTATCCGTCAGCGACGATTTTCAGGCTTCGGATCTCCTGCAGTCTTGTGCCTGAGATGCGAAGTCCAAGGCTGCTCTTGGAAACTTTACCGAGTAGGGTACTGATTCCATAGACCTTACCATTGATATGCACTTCGCGCACGGCGTCGAGATACTTTGTCCGTTCATTGTAGGGACCGTCGATGGAGATTCGGGTATCGCTCCAATCATCCATGAGCTGGATGGTGACCGGGAGACTGGGCACCGGAGGAGCTTTCGGAGCCAGTTTGCCTGTGGCTTCCTTCAGCGCCGCCGCTGCCGCCTGTACGCTTTCTTCTGTCGCATTTCGATCTTCAAACTCGGATCTGGCCTTTGCAAGAGATTCTTCGAAGGGGCGAACCGTCTCCGGAGAGTAGCTGTCGAGTTCTCTTTCCTTCTCTTCCGCTTGTTCGATGGCTTCTTTCAGCGTGCTCTTATCGACTTTTTTGAGGGCCTCTTTGGCTTCTCTCAGCTTTCGGGCCGCTTCGTCGACGCCGGTCTGCGAAATGGCAGGATCCTCTTTGGCTGTCTGCGCCGCTGCAAAGGCGGCTCTGAGATCCGCTTCCATCTTTTCGCTGTACTCGGAAAGGGTCGGCAGGAGAGCTTCCGCCTCTGCGATGGCAGCTTCAAGTTCTCGCTTGTCTACTTTTGCGTAGAGGAAGTCTTTATAGCCTTCCGCGCTTAGACGAATGCGCTGGATCTTTTCCAAATCGCGGTTTTTGATCGTGATGGAAGAAAGACCTCTTCCGATTTCGCTGTTTCCGTACGGAGGAATTGGAAGCTCTCTGCCGTCGATCTCAATCGCCCTCGCTTTTTCGATATAGGGAGAGAGAGAAGCGTCTTTCGCAATGAGCAGGATATCTCGTCCGTCCTGCCGGATCTCGATCTCCGGGACTTCCTTACCTTCTGGGGATTTCGGCTGCAGTTTTTCTTTTGCATCTTTCAGCTCCTGCAGGGCAAGGTTGACCTTTTCCTGAGAAGCTCGGCTGTCTTTTTGTGTTTCCTTCGCCTTGTCGAGGGCTTTTGTAAAGGCCTCCGCACTCGCTGGCGTATAATCTGCAAGCTGCGGCAGGAGAGCTTCCGCCTCTTTGATGGCGGCGTTCAGCTCTTTTTTATCCGCTTCTTGCGCTCCCTTGGGATAGATGAAATCTTCATAGCCTTCGGCCACCAATCGGATGGATTGTATACTTTCGACTCTTCGGTTATGAAGCTCGATGCTGTAGGTGTGCCTTTTATAGGTGTCCTGACCGTAAGCCCACTCTCTCTGCGGCGTTCCGTTGACGAAAACGGAGCGGATGCTTCGGATATATGCCTCATCCGATTTTTCTCTGGAAGGGATGGTGGTCACGAGGACATTGATTCCACGCTGAGAAACGGTGATATTCGGTAAAGTTTTGCCGTTTGTATCCGCTTTCGGCGTCAGTTTGTTCTGGGCCTCTCTGAGCGCTTTTTCTGCAAGTTCCGCATCTCTTTGCGAAATTTTATCGTCTTTTTCCGTTTCTTCCGCTTTTTTCAGAGCATCCTGGAAAGCTTTTACGCTGTCATCGGTGTATTTTTCAAGATCCGTCACTGCCTTCGCCGCCTTGATCGCCTCGCGAAGAGCGGTCTTGTCGGCGATCTGTGTTCCGATGATGAAGTCTCCGTATCCATTTGCCGCGATCTTCAGACTCTCGATCTTCTCAAGAGAGAGTTTTGGAATTCGAACGGAAGCGGAATGGACAGAGGCTTCTCCCGTAAATCCGAGACGCAGCTCTTTTCCGTTGAGGATGACCTTGGTGATCGAACGGAAATAATCACCGGTAAGAGTGGAGTTCACTCTCGGCTGTATGAGGATATCGACTCCGTCCTCTTCGATCTGCAGGATCAGCAGCTGTTTCAAAGCGGCTTCAAGCGCTTCGGTCGCCTGCTGGATGGCCGCATCGGAAGCGGAATCCGGCTGGAGTTGCCGAGCCTTGGGAAGCTCTTCTTCGAGTTTTTTCTCGGTGCCCGGTATATACTCGCGGGCATTCAGGGCGTTTTCCGCTTTGATGATCATTTCCCGCAGGGCTTTTTTGCCCGGATGTTCGGACGGGGGAGCGGCGGAGAGCCGGAAGGAGATCGTCTGCGGCGTGTAATGCTTCGCCTGCAGGGTCGCGGAGTAGTTTCCTTCTTTCTCGAAGATCGCGGCGGAGAGCAAGAGTCGATTGCCGCGGATCTCATAGAATCTGTCTTTTTCCTCCGTGAGATTTCCCTGGACTTCTCTGCTGAGGATAGGACTGCCGTTTACGGTTACACTCTGCAGGTTCTTTGCAAAATCTTCGGTCAGTCCGTTGATGAAAACGGATTTGCCCGCCGTAAGATTGTCTTCGACGCTCAGTCGGATCTCGCTCATCTGTGGCTGGAGGTCGATTTCCAGCAGGAGAAGACGGTAGCCTTCGGCTTGGATTCGGAGGTTATTTTTGCCGCGTTGGAAGGCTTTGGCGTCGATGGTCAGGCGATTGCCTTCTCGCTTGTATTTTGAGATGAGGACCGGCTGCTGCTGCAGGGTCAGAGAGCGTATCTTATCCAGAAAATCGCTTCCCTCCGGGAATTCGAGGATGAGATCCTTTCCAAATTCCTTCTGGATGAAGCGGATCTTGGGAAGCTCTTCTCCTTGGGTATCCCGGAAGTTGAAGGCGGTACCGAGGCGTCCGTCTTCGAGGACTCTCTGGACTGTAGGAGGTTTGCCTTTGTAGGCTTCGGCCTCCGAAGAGGCGATATACTCCTCAAAGCTCAGATAGCGGGGGTTGTCTCTGTCAAGTTTGGCCTGTCTTACGGCGTCACGATACTCGCGGAAGCTCACGACCTTGCGGAAACCTTCATCCGCAGCCGCATCCGCTGAAGTGATATCATACCTCCATCGGCTGACGACCTTCTGGCTTTCTTTCGTCGACTTGCCGATCTCTTCAAGAAGAAGGGCATTGACGAGCAGATCGTTGTTAAAGAGGACATGACCTTGGGTGAGATGGCTTCCGCCGCCGCCTCCGCCACCACCGCCGCCGCCACCGCCGCCGGAGGTCGCATGGCTGACGATATCGACAGGATTTGTTTCAACAGCGCCTGCAAGAGCGCCTCGTCTTGGCGAAGCCGGATTTTCGAGGACTTCGAACATGGTCGTAAAGGGTTTGAAACCTTCGGCGAAGACGATGATCTTGTAGACGGCGGGTTCTTTGAACGCAATGCCGTAAACGTTGAAGATATTTCCGACCAGTCCGTATTCAAAGTCTTTATCCACATCTTTAACGGAGACGAGGGAACGCTTTTCCGCCTGCTGTCCTTCTTCATCATAGCGGATCAGTTCGACTTTGGTGATCGGATTTGTCAGTCCGTAGTGGAAGTTTTTGACCTCGAACTTGACGTCTTCCCCGAGTTTGGGCGTAGTCGGGTTGTGCAGGAGAAGTTTCGGCGTATCCCGCTCGACGACCTGGATCGTCGTGAATACGGGCGCATGGGACGGAGACTCGATCCTTAGATGATGCACGCGGCTATATTCGAGATCTCTTGTCGAATGGATCTTGATGACGCCTGAGCTTTGAAGCTCATAATTGAGGGTGTATTCACGGTAGACGTCCGTCGTATATCCTTTGATCGAAGAAATGGAATGAAACCAAGCCTGCTGATCGGGATTTTCCAGTTTGCACTCAATGAAGATCGGATGATAGATATCGGCAGGTTTGGAGATCATTTTGGGGATATAGCCCGGCGTCTGCGGAGCAGGATCCTCCTCTGTCGCAAAGGTCGTCTTTGACGGCGCGTAAAGGATATTTCCCTCTCGGTCTTTGATGGTCAGGTGCTTCTCCCAGACGGGGATCCTCTGAAAGGTCAGGATCTCCTGCGGGGCCGCAGAGACGGTATTGGAAAAAAGGGTGGCGGTCACCAGAGAGAGTGCCGTGATCTGTATGGATCTTCTCCATTTTTGATTCTTTTTGTAATTCAAGAGACTTCCTCCTATTTCACGATGGTTTTTTCTTTCAAATCATAGATACCGATCTTTCCGTCGGATTTGCGGACGATCTTGAGTTCTTTGTGGTCGAGCCTTCGGATCTCCCATTTAGCGATCTTGCCTCCGTCGTTGACCTTGGAGAGCGTGATCGGCTGACCATCGACATAGACTTCGTAATTATTGAGATCCGCTTTGGTGAAGTGGATCACCAGATAGGAAACATAGCCTAAGTCGGCGATTTTTGTATTTTTGATATTGATATCCGTTTCGATCAGGCTCTTTTCCACGATGGGAGGCTGTGGAGCCGGGGGGATCGGACTCGGAGTGTT
>JAUMYL010000020.1 GCA_030528675.1 Peptostreptococcaceae bacterium | reverse complement strand
TCTTCGGTGTAGGTCTTGGCAGGGGGCTGATCCTTGGAAGCTTCCGCTTCTTTGGTGTCGGGTTCTTGCGCTGCACTTTCACCTTCTCCTTCCGCAAACAGCTGCAGGTCGATTCGAAAGTCTTCCATAATGCCTTTTTTCATGATCGTTCTCCTTTCGATTTTGAAATTTTTTGTATGAAAAAAGAACCCTTTCTCTGAAAAGGTCCTTTTATTGGATCTCTTATTGCTTATTCTTCCTCGAAGTCGTCATCTCCTTCTTCCGGGTGCAGCTCAGGAAGGGATTTCCCTTCGGAGAGCGCCAGTTTGATATCATTCACATACTCCGTATAATCTTCTTCTGTCCGGTCGGAGTAGTCCAGCTCCATGTGAAAATCAGGGTCTACGCCGAAGCGATCGTAATATTGATCGTACAATACATCCAATTCTTTTGTCATCTTACCGTGATACATCGTCCACCAGCTCCTTTATGATTTTTACGACGCAGTTGCTCGTATTAGGAAAGAGATCTGCAGCCGTGTCCAGCACTTCCTGCCTGTTTTCAAACAGCATTTTTCCGTACTGTGCCCACGTTTCCGCTTCCAGCTTTTGTGATTTGCCCCAGTACTCGGGGCTATGACCAAAGCCGAGCTTAATTTCCCCTTTACTCATTCCATTGAGAATATCTGAAATGCCTGCATATTCCTCTCTAAATCTTATCCTATTTTTAGGCATTCGAAAAGCCTCCGGATATCTTGTGAATAGAAATACCTCGATATCTTGCTGCTGCACACGCATACGCTCTGCTAATTGAAGCATATCGGACTGTATTGCCTCTGCAAAATCTTTTCTTCCTCGAATCCCGTAATTCCGGTCGATCTCATGAAAGAGTTCATGAGCTAATACAGATGAATTTGCATTTTTTGACAGATACACATTTCCTCCTCGATGAAAGGATCTCTTTTTCAGGCTGACTTTGATCTTCGCTCTTTCGAGAGAGTCTCTCAGCAGTTTCTCCACACGATGGTTTGCTGTAGATTTCAGTCTTTCGTCAAATTCCTCCAGCAGTTCTCGTCTTCTAAGCCCGAAAACTCCCATCTTTGCCTCTTTCTTTTCATCCTCATCCTCTTCCTGCTCATCTCTATGATCTGGGAGCGGTGAGCTTCCTGCACGGTCTGCAAGGTCAATCGTGATAAAGCAGCGACAGTGAATATCGTGCTGCGGCGCTCCGGAGAGGCGGGGAGCTTTGGTTTTTGTGCCGTCCGGAAGGGTGAACTCTTCCTCATAGGGGATCGTCACGCCTTCCATCTCTTGGTGCTGGCTGCGTACCCTCTCATCTTTGGAGCTTTTCCAGGTCTTCACCATCTGGATCCCGGCGTCTGCGACCCGGTCGAGGCTTTCCTGCTGGGTCTTCGCATAAACCCGGCCGCTCTCGGTGCGGATGATCCGCATCGGCTGCACCACATTGCCCTCCAGCTCTTTTTTGAGCCGATCGGACAGTTCTTTGTAGGTGCTTCCTTGTGCCAGTCCTTCTTTCAGGGTCTTGTTGACCCCGTAGATGACATCGCTGCGGTGTTTTCCCATCCGCTCTGCCCAGTGCAGACCGGCCATTTTTTCGTTGACCGTCGCGTCGATATCCAGTTTCTTCGAGATGGCAAGCAGAGTATCTTTCTTTTCCGGCACGCCTTTTGCAACACTCTGCAGGGTGGTATCTCTTGTGAGTACAAAGATGTTTTTCAAGGTCTCGTCCATCAAGCGCCCATTTTTCTTATAGAGCTGCTTGAGGTTTTTTTCGATCTCTTGTTCCATCTTATGCAGGCGGTCGTATTTTCCCATCTCAATCAAGGAAACCTTGCCGCCGGTTTCGTGCTTGTCGTAGATCCTACGAACCATCGTCCGCAAGTGCTCCAGCGCCGCGGCATATTCGAAAAGAATCTTGCCTTCGGAGATCTTCAGCAGCTCCTCGACGGCCTGCTGCAGTTTTTCAAAATCTTTATGCATGGTTCTCACCGATCATGAGTGTGTCCAGATCCGCATAGGCCTGCTTTTCCTCCTCAATGTTCTGCAGCTCCTGATTGACATCGTCCACCATCTTGAGATAGGACAGGGCGGTCTTCTTCGAGAGAATCCCCTGCAGGAGCTGAACGATCTCCACATTTTCTTTCTCATTGACCGGAATATTGCGCACAAACTTCATCTGAATGCTTCGGTAGTCAAAATGGTGACCTCGCAGATTCAAATAGTTTACGATGATCTCAATCCTTCTTTGCAGACCTTTTTTCATCTTGCGCTCTTTCTTGACCGCCAGCTGCTCCAGACCAAGAAGCTTATACAGCATCGCAATTCCGGAAGCATTATTTGAAAATTGCTCATCCGAAAGGTCCGGCACCAAAGCGAATTTGTGGATGTCGCTTTTGAGACGATTGGCCATGTTTTCGCTTCCTTCGCTGTTTTCTTCCTTAGTCAGAAAGCCGGCCTCTCCTTTTTCATCCATCAGCAGGACCCTCATCTCTTTCATCCGCCGGATCTCTTCTTCACGGGTGTCTTTCATATTCACCAGATACATATAGCAGTTGGCAAAATATTCCAGATTATTCAGAGCATCCGACTGCGCCTTGTCGTACGCATCGATCAGCGTGAGCACTTTCTCAAAGTCCCCTTGCGCTTCCTCATTATTGAGGTATTCGATGACCGGAACGATTTTGAAGAAATGGAGAACACGCTTTTTCTCCTCCAAAGAGCCATATTTTTCGTCATAATAAATGATCTCCTGCCGGGTATAGACCTCTATCTTCCGCGTTTTCTTGGCATTCTCATCTTCTGCTTCATACCACCTTATGGCAAAACGCATCTCCGGACTGATGTTGTAGTCATATACCGCCACCATGTTCTCTGCGTTGACCTTATTGAAGCGAATCCTTGGTTTTTCTTCCTCATCCAGGTCTTCTTCGTCCAAGTACACTACCTCATAGGAGCGTCCCTTGATCGAAGTCTGCTTGGCAATCTCATTATTTTCATCCTGCTCGTCGTTATAGTTATAAATGTCCTGAATTTTCTCCAGTAAGGATTCCTCCCCGGTATAGCTCACCGGGCGTCCGATAAAATATCCGGTGGACATGTCCGTGATGTATCCCGCATAGTTATGTGCCAGCTTGTTGTTGACATCATTCCCGCCCATCATGGTTCGTTTCAGGATCCGGCTGTCATTCTCGTAATAGCTTTGAAATTTCCGATGCTTGTCCTTCGTCTCTTTCTCATAGCGTTCGATGCATTTTTTGATCAGTTCCGGGGTGATCTCCCCCTCCATACGAATCATACGCTCCTCCCATTTTGTGCGCGACATGAATGTCGGTCGCAAAAGTGTGCGATTTCCTCCTAAAACCCAAAGAGCCTTCGATCCAGCAGGCGAAGCTTCCCGCCGATCTTTACATCGCCGCTCAAGATCTCCACGATCCCGGTCAAGGTATCCGGCGCATCGTCGTGCTCATTGCTTCCTTTGCGCTGATATTTCAGAATGTCCCTATAAAATTGGGGCCACTTGCGCTCCCATCCCTCCGGGAAAATCACCTGTTCCATGACATTGGAAGCGTTGACAAGGATACGCACCCGCTTGTTCTTACTCTGATGCAGCCAGTGGATATTGCATTTTTTATTGCCGAGTTTCTTCAGCTCCGCCTCCACATTCCTTGCAAATCCGCGGCCGCCGTTGTTGCTTTCGATGGCGCATTCCCGCGTATCCTGCTCATGCAGCCGCCTTGCGGTTTCGCCTTCTGTAATCTCCATACTCTCGTCGGTATAATAGACACTGGTGATATAGGCGTATTTGCCGATGACATCGGCACAGATACAGCAAAGATAGTCTTTTCCCATATCCGCGGTATCCACATAGGCAATCTGCCGCTCGACTTTATCCTTGTCGTAGACATCATAAGTCTTGAAGGCGCCGTAAAGTCCGCCGATGCGGTCGATGGGCTGCTGCATATAGTTCGCCAGCCAGATTTCCTCATCCAGCGTCGCTTTCTTTTCGAGGAGGTCTTCTTTGGAGTACAGATCCTCGCAGAAGCTTTCTTCCTCTTCGCTGAGTGCTTGAATGCGAAGCTCATAGCACTGATCGCCTTTTTCACTCAGCAGCATCCCCGCAAGGTCGTCACTGGCCCACCGCGTCTGGATGATGATCTCAATCGCGCCGTCCAGCATCCTGGACTTGAAAGTATTTTTGTAGAAATCCCAGATATCCGCCTTGACCCTCTCATTGACAGCTTCTTCCTTGTTCTTGATCGGGTCGTCGATGATCCCGATATTTCCCCGCATCCCGGTGAGAGAACCGCCGAAAGAGGAGGCCAGATAGGACATATCCGAGCCTTCCAGTGCCCAGACATTGTTTGCCGCATCTCCGTATTTGATCTTCACCTTCGGGAAGAAGTCCCGGACACAGAAGTCTTTGAGGTTTCCCGGTTCGGACTCCGCCTCGATCTTTCCGCGTACCGACTTGGAAAATCGTCCGGAGAGGAGCTGGTTATAGGTGATGGAGACCACTTTGTTTGTGAGGTCTCTTCCGTACAGCCAAGTAACAAACATCGCCACGGTGTAGGATTTTCCCGCACCCGGCGGCAGGTTGATGATGAGAAAGCGGCAGGGTTTTCCGGTCTTCGGATGCAGCAGCCTCTTCTCATAGAGCGCCTGCAGCGTCTGCGCGATCTTTTTCTGATAGCTTCGCTCTTCCCTAAAAAACTTCGGATCCACCAGTTTGCAGTAGGACCAAAAGTCTTCTCGGCCAAGCAAAAGCGCCTCCTCCCGAAGCTGCTCATTCGGAGAAAGCGCTATACTCTTCCCTAAGATGTCTTTTTGCAGGGTCCTTGTGCTCTTTTTTCGAATCTTGTTTTCGGTCACAACGACCCTCCTTTCCAAAAACGCTCTATAATCGTTTTTAAGGCGATTTTATTTTTGCAGAGGATTCTATCTATTACCCCCGCTCCCAAAATAAAATTTGAACGGTGTTTGAACGCATTTGAACGCATTTCTTTTTTTCCTTGAATGCCGATTTTTCATTCGCAGGGAAAAAATGCCCAAATCGTGCGTGAATCGTGAGGCAATCGTGCGAAAAATTTTCGCCCATCGCAGGATGCTTTTTCGTGATCCTGAAAAAAGGCGTGCTTCGCCACACGGATCTTCTCCGCCTCTTAGATTCTGACCTCCTTGCGCGACAGAAGGAGCGAATCGACTCCTGCCCCGGTTTGGATTTTGTGTTCGTCTTTGCGTTCTTCGAGGATCTCTGCCGTCAGGGAAATCCTTCTCTGCTCTCCGGCAAAGTCCACGCTCATAATGATTCTTCGATCTCTGCGGTTGACCGAGAGCACCTTGCCCTCATATCCGCGGAGCGCTCCTTCAAGGATCTTCACCCCGCCGTCTTCTTTCAGCAGGACTTTTCCTGCCTGCAGGGGCAGTCCGGCATTGGCCAGAAGGAGGATATGCTCTTCTTCCGCCTCTGTGAGCTTTGCGGGATTCTTACTTCCCCCAAGGAAGCAGATGACCTGGGGGATGTTTTTCGCCGCGTAGTAGGTTTCCGGTGAAAGAGAATCTTTGTCGAGGAAGACATACCCCGGCATCAGGATCTTTTCCCGCAGATGCTCTTTTCCTCCGCGCCGCTCTCTTCGCATCTCCCGCGGCACATAGCCCAGCAGATTCTTCCTTGCCAGATGCCGCAGTACGCTCTTTTCTTCGTTGCTCATCACCTGCAGCACATACATCAGCTCTCCTCCTTTTTCGAGTCGAGGAAAGCGCGGACTTCTTCGTACAGATCCGGACGCTCCTTTCCCATCGCTTCGAAGACCATCTTCTTGATAGCTTCGTAGCCGCTGTCGAGGATCTCTTTGTTTTTGAGGTCCACCTGCGACTTGTAAGTGGCCGCACGCACGAGAGCCGTCGTCTGCCGCATCAGATCAACAGGGTCCATCAGGGCCAGTTCCTCCTGCCCCATCCCCTGAATCCGCTCAAGCAAATGATGAGATAGTAGGCGAATAATTCCCTCGCTCGTATCCATCTGCGGATACTTCCCGATCTCTTCCATGATCGTGCGGAAATTCTCCTGCGCCATCTTCAGCGTCTGCAGCGTGGCGTTGAGGTTTTTCGCGTGCCTCCACACAGAAGTGATGGAGATGTCAAAGCCGTTTTCCTTGATGAAATCCGCAATCTCCTGATAGGTGAAGTCGTTTTGCATCATCTGTTCGACAGCTTCTCTGAGATTTCCCGGAAGGGAATCGATGATACTGTGTTTGCGGTTTTTCGTCATACGATCACCGCATCGTCTTTCTTGAAATACAAGGCAATATCCATCCCGTCCTTGCTCAAAGTAACTTCCGTGAGCGGGTAGTTGCAGGATGCCGCCTCCACGATCTTTTTGCTTGCAATCTCCCGCACGAGGATATATCCTGCCTTTTCGAGATAGAGGATACAGGTCTCAAACTCCGCTTCGTTCATCTCCTGCATCAGCGCCGCCTGTACCGTATCCAGATTGATCCACTTCCCCCGAAGGATATTGATCGCCCGCAGGATTCTGCCGTTATTGCGGGCAAAATCCCCGACCTCCAGCCGCCGTTTCAGCTCCAGCTCATGCTGCTCCACTATGCTCTCCTCCTGTCTTCCAGTATCAAATCATAAATCTTGTCCAGAGACGATGTCATTTTTGTTGTCTCCTTAAAGAAGTCTTCTTTGCTCACATACTTCAGCTGTACATCCTTGATCTCTTCCCGAAGAGAATCCAGACTGCGAAGCACCGTATCTTGAAATTTTTCCGAATCATGCCTGATCTCCTTTTTCATCTCTTCCACCTGCTCTATCGTACAGTAATTTCTCTCAATACAGGCGATGCGTTCCTCATATCCGTCCACCCGGTTCATCGTCCGCTTGAGGAAATATCCGATGATTCCGATTCCAAGACCCGCAAGGGTCATCAGTGCTCTCATGCTGATCTCATTCATAGTCTCACCCCCAACAAAAAAACGGCTATTTCTCTGTCTATAACAGAAGTATAGCCGTTTATGGGCAGACGCTCAAAGAAACCCCTTGAAAATTATTGTTGATTGAAGCGTCTTTCTTAAATATTTTTTAATGTCTTTCAAATCAAGTTTTTATAATGCTTAGACATCTCTTTTTTCAATTTTATTGTATCACAGAAAATGATATTTGTCATTTTTCATCTTCTTCCAAAAAACTGATCTGCCCAGGAAGTCGAAGGGCATCGGCTACGATAACTCGTACCATACTTTCCGTCAGGTCATATTCCCTTGCCAACTGCTTATAGTTACTCCCGTCGAATTTCATCTTGATCTCTCGATCTCGTACCTTTCGGAAAAGCTGCTGCATCTTTGGAATATAGATCGCTGTTCCTCCATATTCCCGGACTATCTTTATATATATTTCTACTCCGACGAGTGCTGCAAGACGCCGCTGCTCCTCTGAGGCAATGTCTTCCAATGTAATCTCCAGTTTTTCTGTTCCCTTCACTATCATTCACCACCTCATCAGGCATTTTTCCGTTGCTGCTTCCGCTGCTCGCTCCGGATATACCGCTTGAGTCCTTCGATCAGCTGATGTCCTTTTTCCGCCGTTACCCAGCGGAAGGGATCAGAAGCTTCCGCGTCCACCTTACAGAGTACTTTCACCGCACCCACCATCCGCTCGCCTGCCGTTTCCTTCCTCGAAGGGGAAAGATGAATCAGCTCATACAGAAGATGCCAGGCCTTTCCGATCTGCTGCTGGCTCATCATTCCGGCAGGACGGGGAGAAGTCTCTTTCTTTTCGGTTTTTTTCTGCACGGAGTAGGTCACATGCAGTCTCCTCTGCAGCTCATTTTGCACGCGGACATATTCCCGATCCGTCAGTGATCTCACAGAAGTCTTCTTCGTGAGGGCATACACGAGATCATGAAAAGGATCCTCTTTATTTCCACTCTCCAAAATGCCGACTCTTGCTGCCAGCGCGTAGAGTTTTTGAATTTGTCCCTTTGTAATCGCTGCCATATCTTTCCTCCTTCACAAAAGGGGAGCCGGTGCTCCCCTCCATCCTCCGGATCATTTTGTTACAGTCAACAAAATGATCACTACTCTACAAAATCAAACCCGATGCCTGCGGTCTCTTCCACAAAGATCGCTCTGCGAAGCGCCTCCGGATCAATCTTTGCAAGATCCACATAGCGCAGGATCAGGTCGTAGTTCAGGAAGCGCCGGATCGCGTCCAGTTCCTCCTCCAGATCATCATCCGCTGCATTGTACTGCTCCAGCAGTGCCTTGTCCTTCCAGTAATCACCTTTCAGCTTTTTGAGCACCGCCTGCTGTTCCTTGCCGTGAATTCCCAGTCCCGAAAGGATCAGCGCCGGATCCCCCGGTTCATAGTCCCCCTTATAAAGAGCGACTAAAGCCTGCTTAAACTTGCTGTCTTTGAAGTCGTATTTCGGCTCTAAAGTAACGCTCATCTTTTCCTCGACAATGCTGCCGAGAACCTCTTTCAGCACTTGCGCATTGTCCACTGTCAGCTTGTTCTTTCGCGAGATATTGCACATCCCGAACTCCGTCTCAAAGCGATAATAGGCGATATTCTTGTTTTCGAGGATCTCCTGACCCTCTGCTTCAAACTGCGCTTTGATACTGTCGCTCTCTTTCTTGAGACTTTTCATCGCAAGGTCGATTTCCCGCGCCCGCTGCATGAGGGTTTCCGCTGTGACCTTATCGAGCATCCTCAAACACCTCCTTCATTCTTCCATAGCAGCCTTCGCAGACAAAGACCTTGTCGACCTTTTTGAGATTCTCACTTTCCTTGCAGATGATGCATCGCCCGTCGATACGCACAAGGCGAATCTCACCGCCTTCGCGCACCTCCACCTTGAACCGTTCGCCGCCTTGGATCCCCAGCTCTCTTCGAATGATCGAAGGAATCGTCATGCCTCCGCCTTTTCCCAGTCTTTTTTCCATGTTCATTTGTTCCTCCTCCTTCTTTTGACTATATATAGCTTCCAACAACGACAGGATCGTCAGCCAGCTCCCGCCTGACAAAATACATCCTCTCCGGAATGCACTCCCGCAGCTCCTGCAGCGTTTCCCTTTTGCAGAAAAAATGCGTCGGCTTCCGCAGATCAAAGAGTCTTGCTAGTACTCCGGGAAATCCTCCGGATGCGCATACACGACGATCAGCGGGATCTCCGCAGCCATCTCAAGACGCATCCCGCGAAAGGAAGGTACTTCAAATCCCATCCCCCTCACCCTGCCTTTCGGATCGGCGTCAGTCTGTAGGCGATGCCGAGACCCTTTTGATGAAACGCTTCCTTATACCCTTTCGGATGCCAGAAGAGATAAAGACTTCCGCAAGACCCGAGGTATTCGAGCGTTGCCGTCTTCTCCTGATATTGTTTCGCCTTTTCTTCCAGACGCGTCAGATGATACCGTCTGCCAATGACCAGTTTTTTCACCATGCCTCCTCCTCTGCTTCGGCGATCCGCAGGATCTTCGCCCCGATCTCCTCGATGTTTCCATTTAGCATATCTGCGAGGATTGTCACCGCATTCTCTTCAAATTCCTCCTCCGTGATCCCCGCACCGCGAAGATCGATGTCCAATGTCACTTCCACTTTCATGCTCGCTTTGCTCCCTTCTTCTTGATGGTTCTCATCGTTTTTTCTTCGATCAGCGGACACCAGAAAGGTCTTTCCTTCGTGATGTCGATGCCGCTCACAAACAGTCCGCTTGCCCTGCATTCTCCATCGATGCAGGTATATCTTTGAAATATCGGGCAGTTTTCACACTTTCGGATTCGTGGGTGTTCAAAGGTGTAGATCATGACATCCTCCTTTGCTCCGCCTGTCGATTGATCGTCTCCCGCTTTTGAATCAGCCGCCGTTCCAGATCCTCCTCTGCGAGTGACGGGGGAGGGGAAGATGCCCGAAAACTCCCTTTTTTCCGTTCCTCCTCATAGGCTCGCACGACCCATCGTTGGATTGCTTGATAGTCCGAGTCGTACTGTCTTCCCTTGCTCTCTTTGTACTGATGAAGCTTTTGTACCATCCAGAGAAAGACTTCTTCTCCGTATTGCTCCTTCAGCTTGCTGATCTCTTTCTCGCTGAGGAAAACAAGAGGGGCGACCTGCCGTTTTTCCGCTGCCTTGACCGGAAGGGGAGGGGACTCTTCCCCCTCCGCCTGCAGGCCGTAGGAAGCAAGAACTTCCGGATTCTTCGTGACCTGATCAAAGAAGTCCTCCGGCAGCGTCAGCGTCAAATTGCGAAGAAGCCGCAGAAACCGTTTGCGACTCTCTGCGTGGACGGAAAGTCCTCGGACCCGCATCGCTTCATCCAGCGCCTCCCGCTCGATGAGCACATCCATCTTGATTTTCACGCCTTCATCCCCTCCAGATGACTGCGTTCTTCGAGGATCTTCATGAAATTCTCCTGCAGCTTCGCGCCGATCTTCTCCCCGATGCCTTTCGTCCGCGCGATCGCCTCCAAAAGGACCGTTGTAAATTCCTCTGTGCTGTTTCCATGTACCCGCCTGTGATAGCTCTCCAGAAAAGCACTCATCTGCTGATGATCCATGCCCTTGATCTTCTTATACTGCGCCCGGTCGATCACCATCACTCTTGCCGGTGCCTGCGCTTTTTTCTTCTTCATGTTCTTCTTTTTCATGATCTCCTCCTATCTGCAGACAAGCTGCCTCTCCATAGCGTTCTGCTCCTGCGCCCACATCGCTTCCTTTTCCTCATCCAGCTTAAGCCTTGCGTACATGACCATCTGCCCGTACTCACTCCCTCGCTGCATTCCTTCCGCCAGTCCCTTCCGGTAGAGACGCTCCTTTTCCGTCTCCTCCGAAAAGAGCTGTCTCACCTGGTATCCTGCAAGAAATACCAGAATGAGCATCGGGACGAAGAGGATCTCACCGCCCGGAAGACCCTTGCGGCGAAGCAGGGCATCCAGACTTTCTTTCAGACCGATGCCGGTCAGGCTTCCCGTTAGCATCATCAATGCACCATATTGCAGCAGTTGTTTTACACTCAGTCTCAATTTCTGTTTCATTCGTTCCTTCCTCCTCGTTATAAATGAATCGCGCAGTCCTCAAATATCTGCCGTTCCGCACACAAAATCTCATACCGCGCCTGCGTTGCGCAAAGACTCTCGTGAATATTCTTCCGATTTTTAAGATTCTTCTCCCGCTTCAGCTGAAGCGAAAGTTTTTTCTCTGTTCGAAGGACTGACTCGATCTGTGCATCGATTTTTGTAAGACGTATCTGCAGAAGATCCTGATACGCCCGATGTCGAAAGAGAGGATCCGCTTCATATTTCTCCAGCAGCTCCACAAAGTCTTCCTTAGAGAAGATACCATAGTCTCTTTTCATAGTCGCCTCCTTCTGCGATGTCATCACACCATCTCAGGAATCCTTTTAGAATCGGCTGCACCGTTTCCTGATCTGCCCATCCGGCAAACCCGATAAACCCATCTTTGTTAAAGCTGAGTGCCTCACGATCCCTAAAATAGCTCCCTCGCATGGTCAGATAAGCTTCTTTCAGTCCGCTTTTTCCCATTCGAATACTTTTCTTTCGAGGGAGATTCAAGCAGGGAATCATCTCATCACCGCGTATGATTTCCCGCCGAAATTCTCTCTGTATGAGCATCCAAAGATACTCGATATCTCCCTCCTGAATTTTCTCATAGGAAAGTGCCTTTCCTTGAAAATAGGCCCTTGCCTGATCTCTGCGGATTCTGTTTCCCATTTTGTCCTCCTACAGCGTCAGCTTCATTTGCTTGGCCATCTCGATCAAGGCGTCGTATGTGACCTTGCCGTCCGTGTAGTCGTGGGTATTGCCGTAGAGATTGTTTGCTCCCCGCAGGCCTTCTCGGCTCTGTGCCACGCCCAGCATGAAATCCGTCTCCATCTCATGCCCTGTAAGAGCAGGGTAGAGGAGCAGGATATCTTCCCGGCGGATGTCCGTCGTCCGGAAGATCGGCTTTTGAATCGTGCGGTTTGCGATCTGCTCGAAGACCGCATCCTCTTTGCCGCCAAAGCGGCTGATGGTGCTGGAGTTTCCCACGAAGACGATCCCCAGCGTCATCCCCCGATCCGAGAAGTAATCCGAGAACCCTCGCACCGTTTCGATGACTTTCAGCGATAGATGCTGCGCCTCATCGAAGATGATGACCATCCCATCCCGGAGCTTTTCGAGGATCTCCATGTACATGTCGTCGTTTGTCCTGGCATTGACGCCGAGGGCTTTTGAAATGCGTTTCAAGATTGGTTTTACCGTGTTCAAACAAGGATTGGCGGTGATCCAGATACAGGAGGTCGGGTTCTCCTTGCAGAACTGCCGGATCGCCCTTGTCTTTCCGATGCCGGCATCTCCGGAGATTGGAAGCAGCCCGCCCTTGATCTGTGCGGAGCGGATATACTCCATCACCCGCGTGCTGACTGAGGTCGGAACGAAGTCCTGTTCCTGAAATCCTTTTGCGGCTTCTTCCTTCACTGCAAAATACTGTTCCAGCTTCGCAAACTGTGCTTCGATATTTCCGTTATAAGTCCCTTTTCGAAGTGGTGTCATGATTCCCGGCGTGATTCCCACCAGTTCACACACCTTATTCTGACTGCCGAGTTTTTCCTCGAGTTGGCTGACCTGTTCCAACAGTTTCTGCTGTTTTTCTGTATATTTCATATCGATTTTCCTTTCCGTTTCGCCGCGTTTCGATTGAGACGGGCGATATCAAAATCAATGATACTGGCTCCGTCCGTTCCGGTCCTTGGAAGCTTCTGCGCCGGGCTTTCCTGAATCCTTTGGATCTGCACCGTCTGTCCCCGCTCAATGACCTGACCCTCTCTTGCCAGATGCGCCTTTTGGATCATCAGATCCAGCATGTCAATCTTGCGATGAGACGGCATCTGCGCCAGCATTCCTTTCGCATATTCCTTGACTGCCTTCTTCTGATGCGCCAGCTTTTCGTTCGCTTCTGCCAATTTCTCCGGATCCGCTTCGAGAAAGTCCAGCATCAGTTTCGTTTCCAGCTGCCAAGTGAAAAGATATCGATCCTCTTCATCATAGAGCCTTACCGAAGAGAGATCCGTCGGATCGTATCGAAGAAGCACCTTCTTATCAATATGCATCCAGCTGTCGTGATCGTTGTACCAGAGTTTCTCTCCGGCGATCTCGAGGCTGACCCCGTTGCGCTTGACCTTCTGCAGGTTCTTTGCCCGCATGAGATACAGCATGAGGTCTTCGGACGGAATGAGGATCTGCGTCGTCTTCTGAATGCTTTCGTTCCATACATCCATCTTTGTGTATCCACTATATTTCTTCTTCTCTGCGCCACCGTAGGGGCGCTCATTTTCCAATACGATCAGGTCCGAAAGCAGCTCTCGCAGCTTGCTGTCTGTGGGGATGTTCCCGTTTCGGATCTGCTTTTTGAGACTCTCCGGCCGCTCGAGGATGTTGCCGCCCGTGTAGGTCGGCAGCAGGCGGGAGATATGATTCTTGAAATCGAGGAAGAATCGTTCCACCGGCTTTGCCTTGGCATTTTTAACCTTGGCGATCTTCAGCTCGATACCGAGCCGTCCGAGGATTGTCTGCGCCGGTGCAAAGAGGTTTTCCTCTTTCGTCTTTCGTCTTCCTCGATTATTGAAGTCGTAGCTCATGAACTCCGACCCGTTGTCCGCGAGGATCGTTTTCGGCTTGCCATATCGCTCAATTCCTTGCCGTAGGGCAAACAGGGTGCTGTTGATGCTCGGGGTATCCGTGATGTTGAACCCCGTGATGATCCCGCTTTTCGCGTCCATGAAGGCAGTGAGGTAGAGGCGGTGGATACCCTCTTTCGTGCCGCTTTTTTCATCCGCTTGGCTTTGGATGTCGAGCGTATGGTTGTCCGTGATCCAGCAGTCATTCGCCTGCAGATCCTCATACATTCGCTCGATGTAGAAAAGGCATTCATCATCCAGCGCCTTTTCTCCCTTGCGCAGCATCGTCTGCACCGCCTGCGGCACTTCCGCCTGCAGCCGCCTACGAAAACTTCGCTCGTGCGGTATCGAAGCGAGCAGCTCCGGAAAAAACTCCTGCGTCCACTCCATGGTTGTCTCATAGGCTTTCGAAAGCGGGGGTCTGCGATCGTCCAAGTAATAAAAGAGGAAGGCGTCCCAAATAGGATGTGCAATACTACTTTTTCCCTTATTCCATCCGCCCCGATCATCCAAAAGCCCTGCCAGCTGCCCAGTCTTGTACCATTGATATTTGCGGTAGAGCATCGCCGTGTTGACGACGAGGGGAATACCGCGCTTTTTCAGATCCAGATTGATCGCGCCGAGGATGTCCGCATCCGCCTTGCACTTGTCATGATAGAGATTGCGCTCCCTCTGCCACCGGGAGAGAATCTCACACCAAAGGTCGATCTCCTCCCGCTGCTCTGCCGAATACTCTTCCCAAGGACGCTCACAGACCTGCTTTGTCCTCCGTTTTCCTCTCGGTTTCTTCTTTTGCGAAATCGCTTCCTCTTCTATTTTCCGAGGAACCGGCGGCAGAGTGTTCTTCTGCTGTGCGTAATATTTTCTCTGCAGCTCCTCCGGAAGAGTGGATACCTCGATCCGATATTCCTTTTTCCCGTTGCTCGGATTTCCCGATTTAATAGCCAGTATTCGATTTTCTTGAATAAGCCTTCTTATATATTGCTCCGTACATCCCTTTAACTCCGCCACTTCCCGGACCGTCAATAGCACCTGTCTCACCTGCCATTTTCCATCTATTTGCAAAAAATCTCGTTTTCTGTTACACTCTTACCAAGAGTCGAGCTTATACCTCTTCGTTGCTCTCGATGTCTAAGACATCGAGCACGAGGCCTTGAATTGTTCCCGAATTCTTTCGTATCTGCTCCGACTCTTTTTCTATGTGCGAAGACAAATGATGAAACATCATCTGCGAATCTTTCCGCAAGAGAATGGCTCTGATCACCTCCTCCGACGAGAGAATTTTCATTTCCGCACACAGCTTCATATTGATCTGTGCGAGGATCTGCACCTGATCCAGTAGCGCCTTTTTCAGTTCCTGTCGCAGCTGTTTTATTTCCTCCATTTCGTATTCCTCCTACACAATCTCACAAGGTGAACTCAGCTCTTCCAAAAGCTTGATTCGCACCTCCTTTCCAGGGCAATAGCAAGCAGCGGCTTCCGCTGCATGAATGCAGCCGTTCTTATTCTCCGCCATCTCATCTTCGATGTCTCTTGCCTCTTCCTCCGAATCTACTTCCACTTCCACTTCATAGACCTTTGTCACATATTCATGAACCCTGATCGTGTGTTTCATAAATCCTCCTTTTTTTATCTTTTCTCTTCCCTGATTCGATCGTGCTTGTTTTTCATGAAACCTCCTTTAATTTCAAGTACTTGGCAATTCTATGCAGGTATTTTGTTCCTGATCTGTAACCGTAAAAAACAAGATGCAGATATTTACTATCAACTCCTATTTCTTCAGCTAACTGCTTTTGAGTCATGTTTTTTTCTATCAGCGCTTTTTTTACCAAAATCCCAAATGGAGTGATTTGGCCAACACCTTTTCTTTTATTTTTTTGCATTTTCTCCACTCCTTTTTGGATGATTTTATTCCGGATTTTTTCATACTCGACAGGCTTCTACTGTCTCGATCCATATCTTGATCGGGCGTATGCGTCTTAAAAACCCCGGTAAAATATGTTTTTCTTTTTCATTTTATGATAGAATCAGATATAAAATTCTATCTTCATATAGTATAACAAGAAATATCTTGTTTGTAAACCAATTAGCAAGATATTTCTTGTTAAAAAATTTTAGAGGTGATCCTGATGAAAGATCAAGTATTGAATAAACTTCTCCACGCAATTAAACAGGCTGGATATGACGAAAAAGAACCTTTAATCGCATGTGGAATCAATGCTAATTTTTTTACGGATTGGAAGAAAAAAGTGAAGGATGGGAAAATTATGGAGCCTTCATACATAAAGATAGCTAAATTAGCCGATTTTTTAGGGTTATCTTTAGACTTTCTTGTAAAGGGACAAGATATTTCTTGTTCATCAGAATCGGTTACAGATCCGGAAATCATTGAAGTCGACCTGAAAATGCTAATCAAACAAGTTGAAACACTTTCAAATAAAAACAGGGAGGCCCTTAAGAGCTATGCAGATTATCTCGTGTATTCTGAAAATGCAAGTTCTGAAAAGACATCCTCTTTATTGCATGAAGAAAATAAAAATAAGAACCCTCTGCGTATTGTTTCTTCGCAGCAAACAGACAATGAAGATCTCGAATATGATGAACTACCTATGTATGGTTCTGTTGCTGCTGGAGAGCCCATTATTCTTCCCGATGCCTATTCTGTTGCTGATCTCGTCTCTGTTCCGAAGACCAAAGAAACTTCACAGGCAGATTTCGCTCTCAGGGTGAAAGGAGATTCCATGGAACCTCAAATTCATGACGGAGATCTTGTTCTTATTAAAATGCAATCTGCCGCTGACTATGCTGGACAGATTGTCGTGGCCTCTATTGATAATGATGCAACCTTAAAGAAAATTTTCGAGTTCGATGATCATTTTGAATTACGATCTATCAATCAGAAATATGCTCCCATCATAGTTCCAAAGTCAGAATTTACTGATTTCAGAATCATAGGAATAAAACTTTAATTGTATTGTTGAATCTATTTTTTTTAGCTGATTATGATAGAATTTTATATCAAATTAAGGCCAGTCTAACTGGCCTTCAAGTTCTTTTCACATCTTCTCTCAAAATATTGTGAAGCCTTTGGAAAATCAAGCACGAAACTTAGTTGCGCGGATTTTTTATTTTAGTTGCGCGTAAAATAGATATATTTTATGAATCAGTAAATTCCTAATATGTAGATTTTAACAAGACTTGAATGTATTTTTTATCGAAAAACCCTTTTGTTTTCCCGCGCAACCAATCTTCTTTTCAGAAAACTGAGGAAAAATGCAATTTGAAGAGCGTTTTTTTACACTTTAAAATTTCACCGTTCAAAAAAATATTTCTCGAACCTATTGAAAAATAGTCATTTGAACAATTTCTTGAATTCTTAAAATACTTTTTGAACGCTTTTCTAAAATTTTCTAAATAGGGGCTCCAAAAACTAAAAAACACCGCCAACTCATTTTGACAGTGCTGCAAAAATTCTTTTCATTATTTTACGCCTTTTTTGCGCGTACTTTCCGCCTATTTCAACCTTTTTCCCCGCTTTTTACTTTTTTTCACGCCTTTTTTCTCCCTCTCCTCTGTTTCTCACTTTGTGTGTCAATCAACAGCGGCGCTCAGTCTGGCAGTATATTTCCTGTTTGAGGAAGTGTCCATTGTTCCTTTATTTATAACGATCTTGATGCTTTTGTACGGAATCGCGGGAGTTTACCAGCCGGCCGTACAGGCAAGCATTCCTCTGCTTGTCGATGAAGAGCACCTCCTGCGCGCCAATGCCGTTATCCATTTGGTCAGCACCTTGGCAAATCTGCTCGGACCTGTCATAGGAGGCCTGTTGTTCGCAAACGCAGGACTGGAATCAATCCTGATCCTGAGCGGGCTGTGCTTTACTTTGTCGGCGATCATGGAGATCTTCATCCATATTCCCTTTACCCGGCGGAGAAAAGAGAGGGGAATCTTTGCGACGGCAGGAGAAGATCTGAAAGACAGTCTTGCTTTTGTCAGAGAGGAAAAGCCGATATTTTTTTCGGTTGCTCTGATAGTAGCGGCGTTCAATCTGGTATTGACAGCGGTGATGATTGTGGGAATGCCGATTGTAATCATACAAACGCTTAAGATGAGCGATGCGAAACTGGGGATCTCCCAAGGAGTGCTTGCCTTGGGCGGACTGTCCGGAGGGATTGTTGCCGCAGCGGCACAGGGGAAGCTGAAAGTGCAGGAGGCATACAGGCTGCTGTGGGTCTGCGGTGTATCGGTCGCCCTTATGGGAACGGCGATGTTTTTTGATATTCCCGAAACGATTGCTTACACTGTAATAACGGGGCTCTGTTTTTTCTCGATGGGAGCGGCGACTCTGTTTACCATACAGATATTTGCGATGGTTCAAGCCCGGACGCCGCCGGATCTCGTCGGAAAGATCATAGCGGCTCTGATCGCGGCAGCTCTTTCGGCACAGCCGATGGGGCAGGCGATCTATGGATTCCTTTTTGAACATTTTAAGGGAAGAGAATCATTCATATTGCTTTTTGGAGCCTTAATTTCTATGTTGATAGCCCTCTATTCCAAGAGTGTGTTCAGAAAGATGTAAATGGTTACATAGTTTAACAATAGAACCGGTCGGGAATAAATGATATAACAGAATTTTTTGTGGAAAAGTCAGGTGAATGATATAATGTTCCTGACAGAGAAAATGATGGAAGAAGGAAGGAGGATCTGCAGATATCATGGATGAACAGCGTCGCACTGCGGGGAATAAAATCAATATAAAAGACTTTTGGAGGGCGGTTGTGGAGCAGAACCCTGAAAAGCTGCGAAGGTTCTTTAAGGAAACGGCAACGGTCAGCTGGCACAATACCAATGAACAGTTTACGGTGGATGAATTTATCCGAGCGAACTGCGAATACCCGGGACAGTGGGATGGAGAGGTGGAGAGGATAGAGGAACTGGGGGATCGGATCATCACAGTGACGAGGGTATTCAGCAGGGAATCTTCCGTTTCGGTTCATGCGACGTCCTTTATATCCGTTGAGGATGGAAAGATTGCTTCGATAGATGAGTACTGGGGCGATGACGGAGACGCTCCGCAGTGGAGAGCGGATATGCGGATAGGAAGGAAAATCAAATAGCCGGCTCAGCGGAAAAGTGAAAAGGGCGGAGCCGAAAGTGAGTTTTAGGGAGAAATCGGAAAATCAAAATGGCTGAATTGCAACATTTTATTTGTTGAGTTCAGCCATTTTTTCATATGATACTAATACCTAATCAAAATGCCGTCTTATGAAATCTACCCTTGATCTGTCATCCCAAATTTCATTGAAAATAGATCGAAATATCGAATGGTATTTCGAACAGGGTTTAGTATGAATCACTCTTTGGAATCGTAGAATTTCAGGAATGGACAAAAAGCAGAACAGTTTCTCAAAATAGAGGACTCGTGAGGTTTTTCTGTTCATTCCATCGGAACGCAGGTTAAATATGGATAAGGTGTTTAGTATCACCTTCTTCATGTACTCCTCCCGAGACTTTCGGAAAGAGGAAGCGGCATCCGGACTTTGGCGGCAGAAAAAGGATGCTTTTCAGGCGATATGCCAGCCTTCGGCCCGCTGTCTGATGTCGATGAAATCTCGATAGATACCGGGCTGTGAGGAGAGCTGATCATGCGTGCCAGTCTGTAGAAGCCGCCCTTCGTCAATGACGAGGATCTGATCCGCGTTCTCGATGGTCGAGAGCCTGTGGGCGATTGTAAGGATGGTCTTTCCGTATACGAGCTCACTGATCGCCTGCTGTATCAGATGCTCGTTTTCAGGATCGATGCTTGCGGTCGCTTCGTCGAGGATGATGATCGGTGCGTCTTTGAGCATTGCGCGGGCAATGGAAATACGCTGTTTTTCACCGCCGGAAAGGGAGGAGCCGCCTTCGCCGACCAGGGTATCATATCCCTTCGGCAGAGCGATGATAAAATCGTGGCAGCGGGCTTTTTTAGCGGCTTCGATGATCTCCTCTTCTGTCGCGCCGGGCTTTCCGAATCCGATATTGTTTCGGATGCTGTCGTGGAAGAGATAGACATTTTGAAACACCATGCTGATATTCTTCAGCAAGCTGTCGCAGGTGAACTCTCGTACATCGTGGCCGCCGATCATTACACGGCCGCCGTTGACATCGTAAAAGCGGGTGATCAGACTGCAGATCGTCGATTTGCCGCTTCCGGAGGCACCGACGATGGCGGTGGAACTCTGCTGCGGAAGATGGAAGGAAAGATCCTGCAGGACGATCTTCTCTCCGTAGCCGAAGCAAACACTCTGAAAATCGATATCATAGCGGGAGATCGGGAAGTCTTTTCCTTCTTCATCGATGAATTTTGCCTGTTTGATCGCTTCCAGTTTATCGAGGGAGGCATCGATCAGACCGAGCATATAGACGGAGTCGCTCATATTCTCGATACAGCCGAAGATCATAAAAGCAAACATTGATAAGAGCAGGAAGACCGGCAGCTGCATGGAGCCTCGAATCGTCTGCATCCCGGCGATCAGGATCAGGAGTACGGAAGCGGTTTTCAGCGAGAGAAAATGGGCGCAGTTGCTGGGGACGACGCCTCTTTCGATTTTGAGGTTGACCTCTTTATGTCTGCTGCAGGCTTCCTGCCATTCCCGAATCGAGATTCCTTCCTGTCCGAAGGATTTGACGATCGGCAGACCCCGGATATATTCGAGGGCGGCATCGGTGATCCTTTCCTGAGAAGTCTGTTTCGCCTTCGCATTTTGCCGGCTGTGCCTGCTGATGTTTCCAAGGAAAACAAAGGAGGCGGCAGCGCCTAAAATGACGGTCAGCGCTGCGAGAGGAGAGATCCCGAACATGAGGAGGATGACGGCAAGGAGGTTGATATAGCCGTTGACGACGGCATCGATGAGCTTCATTCCCATCAGTTCGAGATTGGACAGATCGCCGGTGATCGCCGTCAGGATGTCTCCGGTGCTGTTTTCGGAAAAATAGCCGAGAGATACTCTTTTGAGGATATCACCGATCTGCAGGCGCTCTTCCGCCGCGACTTCATCACCGATGCTCTCCTGCAGCTTGGCCTTCCGGTAAGAAAAGACATATCGGAGAAGAATAGATGCGACGATGCCGAGAAGAGACAGCCAGACCGCCGACCAGGGAAGAGGGGCCTTCCCTTTCAGGTCGTCCAGAACCAGGGTCAGTGCCCGGGCGGCGATGAGGATGGGAAAGGCCGAGCACCACACTGCAAAAAAGGAGCAGAAGCAACCGAGGTAGAGACGGCTGCGGTATTTTCCCGCCCAGTCCAAGATTCTTTTTATCGATCGAAACATGAGTCAGCAGTCTCCTTTCTTTTTTCTTTCTTTGATACGGCCCAGTGTTTTGCTCCGATATGGGCTTCCCACATCGAGCGGTACAGGGAACTGTGTTCCAGCAGATATTCCTGGGTGCCGCTGTCTGTGATTTGCCCTTTTTCGAGGAGGATGATCCGGTCGGCGCCCTGGATCGTTGACAGGCGGTGGGCGATGACGAGCAGGGTTTTTCCTTTTGTCAGCGCGGCGATCGATCGCTGGATCTGTTCCTCGTTTTGAGGATCCGTAAAGGCGGTTGCCTCATCCAGAATGATGATCGGGGCATTTTTCAATATGGCTCTTGCGATGGAGATACGCTGTTTTTCACCGCCGGAAAGCTGTCTGCCGGCTTCTCCGGCCGGCGTGTCGTAGCCTTTCTCCAGTTTTCGGATGAAATCATCGCAGCAGGCGGCTTTTGCCGCTTCGAATACTTCCTGATCCGAAGCTTCCGGATTGCCGAGACGAATGTTTTCTTTGAGAGAGCAGTTGAACAGGAAGTTGTCCTGAGTGACGAAGCTGACAAGGCGGGCAAGCTGTTTCAGCGGGATATCCCGGATGTCTGTATCCCCGATCCGGATGCGGCCTGCGGTTACATCCCAGAATCGGGCGATCAGTTTTGCGATGGTCGATTTGCCTCCCCCGGAAGGACCCACAAGAGCGGTGAAGCTTCCTTCGGGAATCGTGAAGCTCAGGTTGTGCAGGACTTTGTTTTCCATCTCGCCCCCATAAGAAAAACTGACATCGTCAAAATGGATATCGCAGCAGATCGGTGCAGCCTCAGTTTCCGCCTCGCTGAGACTTTCCATCTTCAACAGTTCTCTTGCGCCGCCCACATTATATTTCATCGATTTCATTTCGGTGATGAAAGTCGTCGCTTTCATGAAAACCGGAAGAAGGCTCAGAGCCAGCACGAGGCAAACTGTCAGTTCCACAGGGGTGATGATGCGGAGTTTGTACAGAATCAGACCTACCGGCAGCGTTCCCAGGAAAGTAGTCGGCAAAATTGCCAGGATCAGGTTCATGCCTTTCCATGAACTGCGGAACCAAGCGAGGATGAAATCTTTATAGGAACGGATCGCCTCTGTAAATTTTTCGTAGGAACCGGCAGATTGATTGAAGGTCTTGACGACTTCGATGCCGGATACATACTCGACGATGACAGAGTTGACATGGTCACTTGCTTTCATATAGGCGGTATACTTTTCTTCGAATCCTTTGTTGGTCAATATCATCGGAACTGCCGCCACCGGCAGAGTCATCATCGAAGCAAGGCCCATGCGCCAGTCGATGGAAAACAGATAGGCGAAAACCAGGAGAGCGAGAAGGATGTTTGCGCCCAGTTCCGGGATCATATGGGCCAGAGGACGCTCGATGCCCTCGACTTTTTCGATCATCACATTTTTCAGATGTCCGATTGCATTTTCCGTAACGCTTCCTAAAGGAGCTTTCATCAGTCGGTCGGCAATCGCCAGCCGCAGCTGGTAGAGGGTATGATAGGCGGCGCTGTGGGAGAGCGCTGTGGAGAGTCCGAAAAAGAGATAGTGGATGAAATAACCGAAAGCGGCGGCAGCGCACCAAAAAAGAAAGATCTCGGCCTTAGGCGTCTTGAAAATGAACAGCTCTGTGATTCGGTACAGGCAAAAATAAGGCAAAAAACCTCCTGCGACGCTGATCAAAGAAAAGATGACGGACAGGATCATCTTCTGCCTGCTCTTTGATGCAAAGAAGAAGAGATCGGAAAGCCAGCCTTTTTCGGCTGTTTTTTGTTCCATGGGGTATACCTCCTCAAAAAAATCAGATTGGCAAGGATCTTCCTGCCAATCTGATTATAAGGGAATCTTTATTTTTTCTCTTCTCCGTCCGGCCATAAACTCGCCGTATGGACGGGGAATTTTCGATAGGCCAAAGGCGTATCGCCGATGACATCCTTGAAGGCGGAAGAAAATTTTCCGGGACTGTCATATCCGACCATGCCCGCGATCTGAGCGATGCTGAGCTCCTTTTGCCTGCGCAGTAGATTTGCCGCACAGTGCATGCGATAGATGCGCATATAGGCAAAGATAGGGCTGCCGTAGACGGATTTGAAACAGCTCTTCATCGTCGTCAGAGGAATATCGAAGCGTTTTGCCAGATGCTCAAGGGTGTAGCGCTCCGTGATGTTTTCGGTCAGCAGTTTGTGGATCGCCTTGACTTTTTCCACCTGGGTCTTATAGAAATAGGGGCGTTGATCCCGGTTGTTCCGGGAGGGCTCGAAGGCGTCCAAAAACAAGAGCAGTTCAAAGATTTTCACACGGAGATAGTAGTTCCGAATCTTCAGAGGAACCGCGTAGAGCTCCGAAAAAATATGCTTAACGGGGGATTCTCCGGTGATGATAAAGGGATGATCGTCGTCGCAGTATTTTTTCTGTATCGAGTACAGGTCGACGGGAAAGCCTGCCATTGCTGCGGGTAAAGATTCGCGGGCCTGTTTCAGATCAAATACGATGGAGAGGCCGTGAAAATGTTTCGTCGGCATCTCGATGCGTCCCGTATGATGGATGCGTCGGTCGACTTTGAGATCGCCGGCCTCAAAATAGGCATAGACGCCTTTTTCGACCTCCTGTTCGATCCTTCCCTCCCGGCAGTGGTCGATGCAGAGCATATCGCAGTCCGGCTGAAAATCCGACTCACAGGATGACATATGAAAATCGTTGTATATGACGCTGACACCGGGCAGCAGTTTGTAAAAGGTCATCAGACCCTCCCCGCTGACATCAGAGATACGAAGGACACGGCAGTTTTCATCTTCAATAACTGTTCGGTATTCGGCGTTGGGGAAGGGGGTCTTTGTTTTCAGCTGTTTCAAATCGCTCACCTCCTATAAGTGAAACAGGCTCGTGCAGGTCTCATTGAGAAATTCCGAGTCGTGTGAGATCACAAGAAGGATATGTCCTGATCTTGCGAGATCTTTAAAAAAAGCACTCACTTCCATCATATGGCGATAATCCAGACCGCTGGTGGGTTCATCAAAGATCAGCACCTCCTTGCGGGAGAGGATTGCCGCGGCCACGGCGAGTCTTTGTTTTTGCCCGCCGGACAAGGCCATCGGGTGCATATCCCGATATTCGAGCAGATCGAACCGTTCTAAAGCCGAGGTGATCCGCTCCTGCGCTCCAAAGGGGGCGGACAGCTCACATTCATCCCATACGCTGTCGGAGAAGAGCTGGTGGTTGACATCCTGCATTACGAGAGAACAGAGCTTCTGACATTCTTTTCGGGACAGGGATCTGCCGCCGAAAGAGATAGTACCGGTCTGTTTTTTCAGCAGGCCGCAGAGACAGCGGCAGAATGTGGATTTTCCGATGCCGTTTCGGCCGACGATGCCGATGATATCGCCGTACTCTGCGGAAAAATTCACTTCTTTTAAGATCTTTGTTTTCCCGTATGCAAAGGAGAGCCCTTTGACAAGAAGTCCCTTCCCATCCGGCTTGAAACTGCTCTTAGGCAGTCGGAGCCTATGGGGATGTATGGAGCGCAGACCCAAAGCGACCCGTTCCTGCGGGTTTAAGGAAAGAAAATCTTCTCGGGTCCATATGTTTTCGATTTTGCCGTTTTTCAGATAGACGATGCGGTCGGCGATATCCGCCAAAAAATAAAGACGGTGTTCCGCGATGACGAGGGTATGTCCCTTCTCCTTTGTCTTCGTGATTTGCCGGCGCAGCAGCTCGATCGATTCTTCGTCCAGGTTTGCGGAGGGCTCATCCAAAACGAAGATGTGCGGCCGCATCGCATAGACAGAGGCAAATGCAAGGCTCTGTTTTTCGCCGCCGGACATCGAAAAAATATTCCGGTGCTGCAGATGCTGAATATTCAGGTCCGCGACAGTCTCCCTGACTCGTCTTTCGATCTCTTCCGGCGGAAGCCCCTCATTTTCAGGACCGAAAGAGAGTTCGCTGTCGGAATCGAGATTGAAGAACTGGGACTTCGGATTTTGAAAGACGGAGCCTACGATTTTTGCGAGTTCATACATCTTTGTATCCGGGACGCTGCGTCCGCCGATATGCACACGGCCTGTCAAAGTCCGGTGGGGCGTGAAATGCGGGATCAGTCCATTGATCAGTTTCGTCAAGGTCGTCTTGCCGCAGCCGCTCTCTCCGCAGAGCAGGACACATTCTCCCGGAGAGATCCGAAGCTCAATATCCTCCAGAGCTCCTTTGCGGACAGCATAAGAAAAATTGACGCGGTCGATTTCGATCATTTTCTGATTAGCCTCCTTCATCATAATACAAGCGCAGCGCCAATGAAAAAAGTCCCGATTAAAAGGACGGCATAATCCGCCGCAGCAAAGCGCAGCTGTGAGATACTGGTTTTCTTCGCGGGATTTTCAATGCCGCGGGTGACGGCCGCCGCCGACAGTTCTTCGACAGCGGTCGAAGCGGCCATCATGAGAGAGATGACAAAGCCTTCGATTTTCCGAGACAGGGGAATGGCTCTCAACTTCATGGCATCACGGATATGCCGGATTTCTTCAAAGATCGCCGGGAAATAACGGATCGTTACAGACAAGGTAATGATCAGGCTTTGGGGAAGAGCCCATTTTCTCATCGCAAGGACGATTTCATGCAGAGAGGTCGTCATGATCAGCAAAGCGCCAGACATCATGCCGGGGAGCATCTTGAGGGTGTAGTTCACGAAGATGGAGAACAGGAATATCAGTGTCTCCGGGGCGATGGGCAGCAGAAAACGATTGATCCCGGACAGACCGGCTCCGATCGCAAAGAACAGGAGGACCGACTTAAGGCAGCCGGAAAAAAGGAGCAGTACGATCAGAAGGACAGTGTAGGAGGCCGTCAGTTTTGACGATCCGCTGAAAAAAAGCAGAATATTGGAGACAAAAAGAAGAAATATCTTGCTTCTGGGGTCGAGTTGCAGCCTGCAGATACGATTGCTTTCTTTCATTTTAAATCATTCCCGCTTTTGCGAAATGTTTTTTGAAGATTCGTCTTGCGATAAAAGCTCCGATCAGACCGCCCACGACGGGGGAGAGGAGCAGTACGAAGAGCATGGGGGTCGTCGCTGCGGCATTCAGTGTTTCGATATACTGATCGGGGATGCCCTGCTCCGAGATCTGTGCAAGAAATTTGTCTCGAAACAGCCATATGGGCAGCGGAGAGCCTGTCATGCCGTAAGAGAACAGGATGAAGGCGAGCGTATTTCCCCGGAAGCTGCCGTATTTTGTCAGCCATCGGGCCAGTTCCGACAGCAGAGAGCCGGCGGCAAAGGTCGTCAGGATAACGATGGTAAACTGTCCGGTGACATAGTAGAGCAGAGCGGTGACCAGTCCCATGAGAAGAGAGACTCCGGGTTTCTGTACCTTGGCACTGAGCAGCAGGAAGGGGATGCCGGCGATAAGGGCGACAACGCCGGGCATCAAAATCCATAGGATGGGGATGATTCCGAGAAACATTCCGACAAAGCTCAGTACAAAATAGACGGCGGAAAAGATACCGATATGGATGAGATCCTTCCCTGTAAGTTTGAGACTGCTGAATTGTTCAGGCATAAATTTTCCTCCTTCGGCGCTTAAATTAGATTACGCTAACTCTTCTGTCTGATTGGAAGATCTGAAAAGACCCTGCCCTTAGTATAATAAAGCGGCACGGCTTTGACATCTCCAAAAAGACATTTTTCCGCTGAAAGGACAAAAATTTTCAAGAAATCTCTTGAGAATTTGAGTGAAATGCTCGGTGAGTATCAGGTGGATAAGTTATTCTGAATCATCGATATATTTTTTTTGGTAAAACTTTTCTTCGTACATAGAGATCTGGAATTTCAGGAGTCCCGCATAAGCGATGATCTTCCTCTCTTGCGGACTGTATTTCATTTCCAATGCTGCTTTTGCCACTCTTCTGTCTCTATGCTTTCTCCACAAATATGTCATCACGAGAAAGCTGTTGTCTTTTTTCTTTGAAAAATAGACTTCTACCGGTGTTGTATCGAAGAAAAAATCTTTCTCCTTGCAGTCAGACAGACTATTCACCAGTGCACCGAGGTCCGGATCGACGGGATAATGAATTCGGTAGCCGTTCAAAAGAGTCAGCTTGACCTCTTTTTCAGTAAACTCTACATCTTTGTAGTCAAATGGAATCTCTTGCGCAAAGAGGTGGCGGCTTTCCTCCTCGTAGACGACGGATGTCAGGCAAATACTTTTATAAAAGGCTCCGTTCTCCCTATAAACAAATAGAGCAATAGGGGGATCAAGAGAAGAAAGAGTAAATAGCGGCTGTTTTCTTTCATAGAATCACCTTCTGTATGTAGTATAAATATTTACAGGTGAAGAAAGTAATCTTTGACCGTCAGCAGGTTTTTCTTGTCGCAGAGGACGGTGATCTCGTCCCCTCCTTGCAGGACGCTTTCACCGTTCGGGATGAACTCGGCGGAGGCTCTCTTGACAGAGACGATCAGCACTTTCTCGGGAAAGACGATATCTTTGAGCCTTTTGCCGCAGATTTCCGCATGCATATGGATTAAAAAGCTCGTGATCGTTTTTTCTTCCGCGGAAGGTCGGTCGGCGGAGTGCAGAGGTTTTGAGAGGAGGCGTTCCAGCAGAGATTCATAGATCGGCGGACAGCTCAGGAGTTCTGCAATCAGGTAAGCGGTCACTGCGACGAGACAGAAGGAGAGCATATGGGAAAAAGATCCCACCATTTCGGTGACCAGCATGATGGACAGGATCGGAGAGCGGACGACGGCTGTCAGGAACCCCGCCATTCCGAGGATGACAAAGTTGGAAAGATAGACGGAGTCCATCAGATGTATTTGTTCGAAAAAAGAAACATAGACGGCGCCGCAGAGTGCACCGAGCACAAGGACGGGGAGAAAGATCCCTCCCTGAGCCGAGCTTCCGTAACTGAGACTGGTGAACAGGAGCTTGGCGATCAGCAAAGTCAGCAGGATCTGCAAAGACATCGGACTGTCGATGATATGCTCGACGAGATGATGTCCTCCGCCTAAGACATCGTAGAGAGTGAATCCCAAAACAATCGAGATCATGAAGGGGATTGCAGGCTTCAAAAGCACGGGAAGAGGGAGTCTTTTGTAAAAATCCTGTCCTTTGAGGATCATGTGGTTGAAGCAGACGCCCAGCAGACCGGAGAAGATCCCGATGCCGATAATATGCAGATAGTTTTTCAACGGAAGGCTCTCTTCCAGCTTGATGAAATGAAAAGAGACGTCGAGTCCGAAGATATTTTTGGAGATATAGTCGGCGACGATGGAGGCGATCAGACAGGGAACGAGGATCAGCGGAGAGAAGTTTTTGTGCATCTCTTCAAGAGCGAAGATCGTTCCGGAAATCGGAGCATTGAAAGCCGCGGACAGTCCGGCGCTTGCACCTGCCGAGATCATGAACCGCTCCTCGTTGGAATCCTTATGTAAAAGCCGGGAGAGGAGTTTCCCGCAGGCTCCTCCGATCTGTATCGACGGGCCTTCTCTTCCGAGAGATAGGCCGGCGAGGTTGCAGAGTCCTCCGCCGATAAATTTCGCGCTGATCACTTTTTTTTCGTCCATATCAATGCTCCCAAGCAGTTCGCCCTGGATCTGCGGAATGCCGCTGCCGCTACTGAGAGGAGACCATTTGATAAGCAGGGCGACGATCAGAGAGAAGCCGAGGAACAAAAGAATCAGCAAAAGGATGCGGGCGGGACCGGCGTTTTGAAAGAGCCTGCCTCGAAGCTGATCGAAACAGGAGAGCATCAGGCGGTAGAAGATCGTGAAAAGGCCGGCGAGTATGCCGATCAGGCTGCCGTCCAAAACGACCCGCTTTTTGAGGTTCATATAGTTTTGAAGGGCTTGTTTGGTATTGTTGGACAAGATGGATACTCCTTTCCGAATTTCACTTTTCGCCTCCGGAATTTCCCTGAAGGGAGGAGAGGGGAATGAAATTAAATTATCAATTCTTTCTGGATTATAGTACAGTAAGGACGAAAAATCAAGAGCGTCAGAAAAAATTAAAGGGCGTAGAGAATAAAAAATACTTCTCTTTTTTTATTTTCTTCGATTGACAATCCATACGGGGCTGCTATATAATCAAATAAGAAAACCATAGAAAAAAACTCGGGATTTTACATCTCTGCAAGAATGGGGTGAAAAGGTTGAAAATGTCTACGAAAGGGCGCTACGGGCTCAAGTCGATGTTCGAGCTGGCACTGAACGAGGGGAATGAAAATCCTTTGCCGCTCAAGATCATCGCGGAGAAAAACGGTCTTTCGGAGCTGTATTTGGAGCAGATTTTTGCAACTCTGAGAAAAGCGGGTCTCGTCAGGAGTATCCGCGGAGCGCAGGGAGGCTACTATCTGGCAAGAGCTTCTGATGAAATAACGGTAGGGGAGATTCTCCGCGCTTTAGAGGGGCCGATCGTTCCCTCGGAATGCGTCATTGAGGACAGGGACGTCTGTGAACGAAGCGATTTCTGTGCGACCAAGGCGGTCTGGCAGAAGATCAAAGACAGCATTGATCAGGTGATCGACAGCTGGACACTCGGAGACATGCTCAGGGAGCATCATATAGAAGGACAATCGAATCAATAAAGGAGATGTGGGAATGGAAATCAGAAAAGTGTATTTAGACAATGCGGCGACAACCAAGGTCAAAAAAGAAGTGTTGGACGCGATGCTTCCGGTCTTGGGCGAAGGGTACGGGAATCCATCGAGCGTCCACGGCTTCGGCCGGGAAGGAAAGAAGCTGCTGGACGAGGCGCGGGCAAATACCGCAGCGCTGATCGGAGCTTCTGCGGACGAGATCTATTTCACTTCGGGAGGAAGCGAGGCGGACAACTGGGCGATCATGGGAGCGGCTTTTGCAAATACCGGCAAGGGCAAGCATATTATCACGACACAGATCGAACATCATGCGGTGCTGCACACCTGCGAGTATCTTGAAAAGAAACACGGATTTGAAGTGAGCTATCTCCCGGTACAGCCAAACGGGATTCTCGATATACAGGAACTGAAAAATGCTCTGCGTCAGGATACGATCCTCGTGAGCATCATGTTTGCAAACAATGAGATCGGAAGCGTCCAGCCGATTGAAGAGATCGCCGCGCTCTGCAGGGAAAAGAAGGTGCTCTTTCACACGGACGCCGTGCAGGCGGTCGGAAATCTCCCGATTGACGTCAAGGCGTTGAAGGTCGATATGCTTTCGATGTCCGGCCACAAGCTCTATTCACCGAAAGGAACGGGCGCTCTCTATATCCGTAAGGGGCTTCGCATCGAAAATCTCATGCACGGGGGAGCCCAGGAGAAGAAAAAACGCGGAGGAACGGAAAATGTGCCGGGAATCGTCGCCTTCGGAACGGCCTGCAGGCTGGCGAAGGAGAACTTCGAGGAGCATGCGAAGAGGCTGACGGAGCTTCGGGAATATCTGATCGAAGGTGTCCTTGAGAGGATCCCTCATACGATTGTCACCGGAGACCGTGAAAAGAGACTCCCGGGCACGGCCAGTTTCTGTTTTGAATTCATCGAAGGAGAAGCCCTGCTGCTGAGTCTGGATCTCGTGGGGATCGCAGGTTCCAGCGGATCCGCTTGTACTTCCGGCTCTCTCGATCCCTCTCATGTGCTGATGGCTATCGGTCTGACGCATGAGATCGCCCACGGTTCTCTCAGACTGAGCCTTTCGGACTATACGACAAAGGAAGAACTGGATTATGTGCTGGAGCAGCTTCCGCCGATTGTTGAAAGGCTGCGCAATATGTCGCCGCTCTATGAAGATTTTTTGAAAGGAGAAAAATAAAATGTACAGTGATAAAGTGATGGATCATTTTACCAATCCGAGAAATGTGGGAGAGATTGAAAGCCCCGACGGAGTTGGGGAAGTCGGCAACGCGAAATGTGGGGATATCATGAAGATCTACCTCAAGGTCGAAAATGACGTCATCGAAGACGTCAAGTTCAAGACCTATGGATGCGGCTCCGCAATCGCAAGTTCGAGCATGGCGACGGAGATGATCAAAGGAAAGTCGATCCGTGAAGCGCTGGATCTGACGAACAAGGCGGTGGCTGAAGCTCTGGACGGACTTCCGCCGGTGAAGATGCACTGCTCGGTGCTTGCGGAGCAGGCGATCAAAAAAGCGCTCCAAGACTATGCGCGAAAGAACAATATGCAGATCGAGGGTCTGACGGACGTCGAATTTGACGATGATCACGACCATCATCACGATGTGGAAGAAGACTAAAGGCGCATTATAATCAGTTTGGATTGAAAACCTTGTGAAAATGGTGTAAAATCATTAGAACAAGGTTTTTTGTATTGGCGGAGAAAGAAACGCTGAAAATCAGAGGACGATCATTCAAACAGACTTTGTATACTGAAGTGGAGGAGGATATTTCATCAATGAAATATATGGGAGTCAATGAACTGAGACAGGCGTTCAAGGATTTTTTTGAACGCAGGGGACATCTGGCGAGAAAGAGTTTCTCCCTCGTTCCGGAAAATGATAAGAGCCTGTTGCTGATCAATGCGGGGATGGCGCCGATGAAAAACTATTTCGTCGGTCTTGAGACGCCCCCGAGCAAGCGCATGGTCACTTGTCAGAAATGTATGAGAACCGGAGATATCGAAAATGTCGGCAAAACCGCCAGGCATGCGACGTTTTTTGAGATGCTCGGCAATTTTTCTTTTGGAGATTACTTCAAGAAAGACGCGACGGCGTGGGCCTGGGAGTTTGTTACCGTCGATCTGGGCCTGCCGAAAGAAAAGCTGTGGGTGAGCGTCTATGAAGAAGACGATGAGGCGGAACAGCTCTGGGAAAAACAGGTCGGCGTTCCGAAAGAGCGAATCGTGCGCCTCGGGAAAGCGGATAATTTCTGGGAGATCGGAAACGGAACAGGGCCCTGCGGTCCCTGCTCGGAGATCTATATCGACCGGGGAGAGCAGTTCGGCTGCGGCTGTGAAGACTGTAAGCCGGGATGTGAATGTGATCGGTTTTTGGAGCTTTGGAATCTCGTATTCACGCAATTTGACAGAGATACGGAAGGAAACTACAATCCTCTGAAGCATCCGAACATCGATACGGGAATGGGACTGGAGCGGATCGCCTGCATCATGCAGGGCGTGGACAGCATCTTTGACGTCGATACGATGAAAAATATCCGGGATCATGTCTGCCGATTGGCGCAAAAGGTCTACAATCAGGATGCGATGCAGGACGTCTCGATCCGGGTCATCACCGACCATCTGCGCGCCGTGACCTTCCTGATCGCGGACGGGGTCATCCCTTCCAATGAGGGAAGAGGCTATGTCCTCAGAAGGATCCTGAGAAGAGCGGCGAGACACGGAAGGCTGCTGGGCGTCCAAGAGGGATTTTTGACGGAACTGATCGACAGCGTTATTGAAAATTACAGGGAAGCCTATGATGAGCTCCCGGAAAAACAGGCCTATATCAAAAAGATCGTAGGCGTCGAGGAAGCGAAGTTCGCCGAGACCCTCGAACAGGGGCTTTCGATACTGCTTGCGCATATCGAGGAGATGAAAGAGCAAAAAAGCACCGTACTTGCAGGAGATAAGGCTTTCCGGCTCTACGACACTTACGGTTTTCCGGTGGAATTGACGCTGGAGATCTTGCAGGAGAGCGGAATGAGCGTTGACGAAGCGGGCTTTGAGGCCGAGATGAAACAGCAGCGGGAGCGGGCGCGCTCCGCAAGAGTGCAGCAGGGAAATGAAGGATGGAACGAAGAAAACTCGATGGAGCTCAAAGGAGGAAAGACGGATTTTCAGGGCTATGAGAGCCTGAATACCGAGGGAAGGATCACAGACATCCTTGCGGACGGTCTCGTTGCCGACGTCCTCCGAAAAGGAGACAAGGGGATTCTCGTCTTCGACAGGACGACTTTTTACGGAGAGTCCGGCGGACAGACAGGGGACAGAGGAGAGCTGAGAAAAGAAGGCTTTGCCGCCAAGGTCGTCGACGTCAGGAAGACTCCTTCAGGGCAGTTCCTCCATCATGTCGAAGTTCTTGAGGGCGAGATTCGCAAAGGAGAGAGCGTGCAGATGCTCGTTGAAGAAGAGATCCGCAATGCGACGAGAAAGAACCACACGGCGACACATCTGCTCCACAAAGCGCTCAAAGAAGTCGTCGGGGCCCATATCACACAGGCGGGTTCCCTCGTCAGCGACAAGAGGCTGCGCTTTGACTTCCATCATTTTGAAGCTCTGAGCGCGGAGCAGATCGCGGAGATGGAGCGTCTGGTCAACCGAAAGATCGCCGCCTGTATTCCGGTGACGACGAAGCGGATGGAGCTTGACGAGGCGAAAGCATCGGGGGCGGTCGCTCTCTTTGATGAAAAATACGACGATATCGTTCGGGTCGTCTCTGTCGGAGATTTTTCCACCGAGCTTTGCGGAGGGACCCATGTAAGCAATTCGGCGGAGATCGGTATCTTCAAGATCCTCTCCGAATCGGGAGTTGCGGCGGGAGTGCGCAGGATCGAAGCCCTGACCGGACAGAATGTCTACGACTATCTGACAGAAAAAGAAAAGCTGATGGCGGAGGCGAAACAGCTGCTGAAGACCAACGACGACAACTTTATCCCGAGGCTGCAGTCCGTTGTCGAAGAAGCTAAACGTTCAGCGAAGGAACTGCAGCAGCTCAAGAGCGAGATGGCAAGAGGAAAAACTGAGGATCTTCTGCACAATCTCACTGAAATCGGGGAAGTCCGTTATCTGCCGGCGATTTTGGAAAACCTGGACGATGAGACACTGCGCAATATGGCGGAGAGTTTGCTGGACAAGGCGGAAAATGCGGTGGTCATGCTCTGTGGAAAGTCGGCGGACAAGCTCTCTTTCATCTGTATGGTCTCCAAGGGGGCTCTCGAGAAAGGCGTTCATGCCGGGAAGTTCATCAAAGAAGTCGCTTCTCTGACCGGCGGAGGCGGAGGCGGACGCCCGAATATGGCGCAGGCCGGAGGAAAAGATCCCTCCAAAGCGGAGACGGCAATGCAGCAATCCGTTGAAATATTGAAAAAAATGATTTTATGAGAAAAGGGGGATTTCGTATGAGCAAGAATATGGATTTTACCATGAAATTCGAGCATAAGAAAGAGATGGAATCGCTCAGTGAAAAAGAAGTGATCCGCCTTGTCTATGCGGCGCTTCAGGAAAAAGGATACAATCCGGTCAATCAGATCGTCGGCTATCTGCTCTCCGGAGATCCCACCTATATCACGAGCCATAAAAACGCGAGGACGATCATTCGAAAATATGAGAGAGACGAGCTTCTTGAAGTGATCGTCGAAGAGTATCTGAAAGGGAAATGAAAATTCAATGGAAAAAATACTCGGACTCGATATCGGGGAAAAACGGATCGGCGTCGCGATGAGTGATCTGCTCGGGATGTTCGCTCAGCCGGTGCGGACCATAGAGCGAAAGAGCAACGACTCTGCGCTCCGAGAGATCGCAGAGATCCTTGCGAAAGAAGGCGTCGTCAAAGTCGTTGTCGGCCTGCCGAAAAATATGGACGGCAGCGAGGGATATCAGGCGGAGTACACGAGACGATTCGCTGAGAAACTGAAGGAGAGATATCCAACGATGGAGCTGATCTACCGGGACGAGCGACTGACGAGCAGGATGGCAAGACAGAGTCTCTCCCATATCCGGATGGAGAAAGCGAAGGAAAAGAAACTGATCGATACCGTGGCGGCCGTCCATATTCTGCAAAATTATCTGGACGCTCGCCCCAAATAGAAAAAAGGAGACTGTATATGGAAAAAGAGTTTTTGGATGATGTTATCACCCTTGTGGACGAAGAAGGCAATGAGGTCGAATTTGAGCTGATTATGAGCATGGAAGCCAATGACAGAGAGTATGCGATCCTTGCTCCTCTGCAGGAGGATGAGGAGCTTGAAGACGATGAGGCCTACATCTTTCGTCTCGAATACGACGAAGAGGAAGAGATGCTCCTGATCCCGATTGAGGATGATGAGGAGTATGAGATGGTCGTTGAGGTGTACAATACCCTCATTGAAGAAGAATAAATGCTTTTCTTGACTTTTCGTTAAAAGCCCTTTATAATAACAAGTGATAAGAATTATTATTTGAAACGAAGAGGGTCGGGATGAGCTATGGAAAATTATGTGGAGATACTCAAAGCGAGACTGAAAGAAGAGGGCTTTAAGCTGACGCCCCAAAGGCGCTGCATCGTGGAGACGCTCATGAACTCCAAAGGCAAGCATATGAGCAGCGAAGAGATTTACGATGAGGTCAAGGTCGACTGTCCCGAGATCGGACTGGCGACTGTGTATCGTACCCTGCAAATGCTCGACAAAATCGGCTTTACGACAAAACTCAACCTGGATGACGGCTGTGTCCGCTATGAGCTGAATACGGATCAGAATGCGCACAATCACCATCATCTCGTATGCAAAAAATGCAGTAAGATCATTGAAGTGGAAGAAGATCTCCTCGATCTCCTCGAAGAGAAGATCGAAAGCAGTTACCGTTTCAAAATTGATAATCACGATGTGAAATTTTACGGGATTTGTTCGGACTGCCTGTAAGCGCATGCTCCGAAGGCGGTATCTGCAGCAAGAAAAGCGTGAGCCCTCAGAATTTTTTCTGTCATGAGGGCTTGCTTTTGTTTGCCTGCAACAGGATTAGGGTAAGATAGAAAGCAAGGGCTGAAAGCGCGGACAGGATTAGAATTTCGATAAGAGGGAGGATCTTTTTGGAAGGTTTCGCCGTTTGAATGAGGCGAAAGCGCTTTTTTGAAAAAGGAAAAAACAGAGGAATGCCCGACGGAGTCCAGAGGTCTCCAAGCAGAAGATGGCTGCCGTATGCAATCGTACAGACAGGGGCCAGAGAAGGCCAGAGCGATTTCAAAGAGAAAAACAGACAAAGAGCCGCCGTGAGAGAATGTGAGAAAGACCGATGAGAAAACCAGGGAAGCAGGCAGAGGAAGGCGGCAAAATAAATCCATTGTTTATCCGGAAGAATCCGCCTCAGAATAAAGTACAGACAGAGAATACTGAACGAAATGGAAAGTTTTCGCAGGACGCTTTTTTTTATGAACATGCCTATAAACGCGGTCAGGAAGATGACCGTGACGGATGATAGATAAAAATGGAATCCCTTTACTTTGAAAATATACAGGGTCGGGAAAAGGATCAGAGATATCAGAATACTCTCAAAAATTTTTTCAAGGAGCGGGTTCGAGAGTTTTTTTGAGATCAGGGATTGAAAATGATCCAAATCCGGAAGAAGAGAAAAAGAGACGGAAAGCGCCGCGGAAGCGATATCCAGGGGAGTTCCCGTCAAAAGTGAAAAATTATAATATGTCAGCAGGCCGACTGCGGCATGCGCTTTGCCTCTCATAGATCGCACCGTCCGTTTCTGAAACTTTGTGGATAGGTATAGTGTACGATGAGCGGCCATAATTGTCAAATGCCTGTTGATTCGAAAATGAGAAGGAGAGATGAAATGGCAAGAAAAGCACAAAACTTAAAAGTGATTCCCCTTGGGGGACTGCAGGAGATCGGCAAGAATATGACCGCCTTTGAATATAAGGATGAGATCATCGTCGTTGACTGCGGACTGATTTTTCCGGAGGACGAGATGCTGGGCATTGACGTCGTCATTCCGGACGTCAGCTATCTGATCAAAAACAAAGACAAGGTGAAGGGAATCGTCCTCACCCACGGTCATGAGGATCATATCGGAGCTCTGCCTTATGTGCTCCGAAAGGTGGATCTGCCCGTCTACGGATCGAAACTGACTTTGGGACTTGTGGACTTCAAGCTCAAAGAGCACCGCATCAATGCGAGTCTCCATGTCGTCAATCCGGGAGAAAAAGTGAAACTTGGCGGATTCGAAGTGGAATTCATCCGCGTGAATCACAGTATTCCGGATTCCTGCGCCCTCGCGATCCATACGACGATGGGTACGATCTTCCATACAGGAGACTTTAAGGTCGATTTTACGCCCATTGACGGACAGATCATGGATTTTCACCGTATTGCCGAGATCGGGAAAAAGGGTGTACTGTTGATGCTTGCGGAGAGCACGAATGTAGAGCGTCCCGGACACACTCTTTCGGAGAGTGTCGTTGGGCACAGTCTGGACGGCATCTTTGCGGAGGCGGATGCGAGGATCCTGATCGCGACTTTCGCCTCCAATATCCACCGGCTGCAGCAGATCATCAATGCGGCGCACAAGAACGGCAGAAAATTTGCGGTGTCCGGCCGTTCGATGCTCAATGTGATCAGCGTCGCAACAAACCTCGGCTATCTCGATATCCCTGAAGGGATCTATATTGATCTCAAAGATATCAATAAATACGATGACAGTGAAATCGTCATCATCACGACAGGATCGCAGGGAGAGCCGCTTTCTGCGCTGACGAGGATGGCCTATCAGGAACATCGGCAGCTGGAGATAAAGCCGGGAGATTTGGTGATCTTTTCCGCTCATCCGATCCCGGGAAACGAAAAGCTCGTCTCCCGCGTCATCAACCAGCTCTTTGAGCGGGGCGCGAAAGTCATCTACGATACGCTGGCTGAGATTCATGTTTCCGGACATGCTCTTCAGGAAGAACTCAAACTGATGCATCGTCTTGTAAGACCGAAGTTTTTCATGCCGGTGCACGGGGAGTACCGCCATCTCAAACAGCATATGGAACTTGCAAAAAATCTTGGCATGCCGGAAGAGAACGTCTTTATCATGTCCAACGGCGCCGTGCTTGAGGTCGGCCAGAACAAGGCGGCGGTCTCCGGAAGAGTGCCTTCGGGCAATATCATGGTCGACGGACTTGGAGTCGGAGACGTCGGCAATATCGTCATTCGTGACAGAAAGCATCTGTCGGAGGACGGTCTGATGGTCGTTGTCGTCACGATGTCCAAAGAAACCGGAAAACTGCTCTCCGGACCGGATATCGTCTCCAGAGGCTTTGTCTATGTCCGGGAGTCCGAAGTGCTGATGGAGGACGCCAAGGACGTCGTTAAATGGTCGCTGGAGAATTGCGAGAAGAAGCATACGAGAGAATGGACGGCGATCAAAAATGCGATTCGGGACGATCTTCGCGACTATCTCTATGAAAAGACCAAGAGAAATCCGATGATCCTTCCGATCATTATGGAAGTATAGGAAAACCGGGAGGAAGATCTATGTCTATTTTGGCAGATAAATTGGTGATAGTGCCGGGAATCCTGATCGGACTCTCCTTTCATGAGTTTGCCCATGCGCTGATGGCATATTGGATGGGAGATGACACGGCGAGGCGTCAGGGAAGGATGAGCGTCGCGCCCCACACCCATATCGATCCGGTAGGTTTTCTTATGCTGATGCTTGTAGGTTTCGGATGGGCAAGACCCGTGCCGATCGACGAGAGAAATTTTCGCAACAGAAATCTGGGCCTCTTTTTAGTGTCCATCGCCGGAATCCTTATGAATTTGATCTTGGCGACCCTCTTTTTCATCATCCTGCATTTCACTTCGGATGCGGTGGGTCTGGACGCCTATGACAGAGTCATGGGAGCAGCCGTCATGATCAATATCGGTCTGGCCTGCTTCAATCTGATCCCGCTGCCGCCGCTGGACGGCTCCAAGATACTCTACTCCTTTCTTTCTCCGAAGTGGAGATACAAGATGTACGAGTACGAGCAGTATTCACGCATCCTGCTGATCGTCCTGCTCGTCACAGGAGGCGTCGGCTATCTGATGTATCCGATCCAGAGGGTGATTATCGGCATGATGGACGCGGTACTGGGTTTTATTTTGGGATAGAGGTTCTCTTATGTCATATGAAATATCCATGCCATACTATGAGGGGCCGATGGAGCTGCTCCTTGATCTGGTATCGAAGAAAAAAATAGAGATCGTCGATATCTCGATCTCTGAGCTTGCCGACGGGTATATGGAGAGACTGGAAGAGATGAAATCGCTGGATATGGAGATCACCAGCGATTTCATCTATATGGCTTCAAGACTCTTGGAGATCAAATCCCGCTACATGCTCTACCTCAGTGCGGAGGAAGAAAGCGAAGATCCGAGGGCGGAGCTTTTTGACGCCCTTTTGGAATACGCAAAATACAAAGAGACCCTTGATTTCTTTACAGAGAGGCATCAGCGCTCCCCGTCGCGCTACTTTCGCATCGCAATGGAGATCTATGCCGAAGAAGAGCTTGATTTGTCGGGAGTGACGCTGTCCGCTCTTTGTCAGGCTTTTCCTGAGAAAAAAGAAGAAAGCGAAAAGACGGAGAGCATCCGCTTCGTAAGACCGGTCATTCCCGTCGAGGAAAAAATTCGTCGCATGGACAGCCTGCTGGAAGAGCGGGAACATTTTTATTTTGATGAGGTGCTCGACAGGCCCAAGTCGGATGAAAAGGTGGCGACCATGCTGGGTATCCTCGAACTGGCAAGGGGGAAAAGAGCGAATCTTTTTCAGACTTCTCATCTGGAACGCATCCGTATTGAGAGAGGAGCAGCCTATGAATAAAGAGATGAAGACGCCTGAAAAGGGGCGGATCAAGATAAAAAATATCCGGACGGACGTCGTTGAAAGAGGCGTTTCTCTCATGGAATCGCTGATGTTCATTTACGGAGATCCGATTTCCCGTAAAGACGTCGGCGATATTTTTTTGCAGTCGGAGATTCGAATCTTTGAGGAGGAATGGGAGGAGATCCTCTCCGCTCTCAAGGAGCGGTATCAGCATCCGATGAGCGGGCTGGAACTGATCGCTGTCGACGGGAGCTATCAGCTCGGCACGAAGAAAGAAAATTACGAGTATTTGAAAGAGTTTCTCCATCCGATCAAAAAAAAATCCCTGACTCAGGCTTCTCTGGAGACCCTGTCCATCATCGCCTACAGACAGCCGGTCACAAAATCCGAGATCGAGTATATACGCGGAGTCAGGAGCGACAAGGCCGTAAATACCCTGTTGGAAGCGGGCCTGATCTGTGAGCAGGGTCGCCTCGAAAAAATCGGAAGGCCGATCCTCTACGGCACGACAGAAGAATTTCTCCGTCATTTTTCTCTGGAATCGCTCAAAGAGCTGCCTCCGCTTTCTCAGATTCCAAAGACAGAAGAAAAATGAAAGACAAGATTCATTTTTTCTAAATTTTGCATTTTATCCTTTATTTTCACCTGAAATTGTGGTAGATTAAGAGAGAGATGAAAAATTATTGCCGAAAAGCGGAATCAAAAGAGTGGCTGTCTTGAAAGAGCGGCCGCATTCGGAGGTAAAAATGAGAGAGGTAAAATTTACGGAAACCGTGCTTAGAGACGCCCATCAGTCTCTGATTGCGACGAGGATGACGACGGAGGATATGCTTCCGGCTCTTGAGATGATCGACAAGGCCGGCTATCATGCGGTCGAGATGTGGGGAGGAGCGACCTTTGACGCCTGTCTCAGGTATCTGGACGAAGATCCTTGGGAAAGGCTGCGTCTGATTCGAAAACAGATCAAAAACACCAGGCTGCAGATGCTGCTGCGAGGGCAGAACATTCTGGGATACAAGCATTATTCCGACGATATCGTCGAGATCTTCATTCGCAAATCCATTGAAAATGGAATCGACGTCTTGCGTATCTTTGACGCACTGAACGATCTGCGCAATCTGGAAACCTCGATCCGAACGATCAAAAAAGAAAAGGCGCATGTCCAGTGTGCGATCTCCTATACGACCAGTCCGGTGCATGATATTGCGTATTATATTCGCCTTGTCAGACAAATGGTCGACATGGGAGCGGATTCGATCTGTATCAAGGATATGGCCGGTGTCATGCTGCCGGGAGACGCCTATGAAATAGTCAAGGGCATCAAGGGAGAGATCGGAGAAATGCCTCTGGAGGTGCATACACATGCGACGGCGGGCGTCGCGGCGATGACCTATCTCAGATCTATCGAAGCCGGTGCGGATATTATTGATACGGCGATCTCCCCCTTTTCCGAAGGAACTTCCCAGCCCGCCACTGAATCCTCGGCGATCGCCTGTCAAAACATGGGATATGAGGTGAAGCTTGACCTGAAGGTGCTTGGGGAGATTGCAGATTACTTCAAAGCGGTCAAGCAGAAGTATATCGAAAAGGGGCTGCTGGATTTCAAGTCGGTATCCGTTGACCCCAAAGCTTTGATATATAAGGTGCCCGGCGGGATGCTCTCCAACTTGGTGTCTCAGCTCAAAGCACAGAATATGAGTCATAAATACGAGGAAATTCTTAAAGAAGTGCCTAAAGTAAGGGAGGATATGGGATATCCGCCGCTTGTGACGCCGATGAGCCAGATGGTCGGCACTCAGGCCGTCATGAATGTGGCGATGGATTCCCGATATAAGATGGTACCCAAAGAGATCAAAGATTATATAAAAGGGTACTACGGACGCCCGCCGGCTGCGGTGGACGAAGAGGTGAAAAAACTTGCGATCGGAGAGGAAGAAGTGATCGACTGCCGTCCCGCCGACCTGATCCCTCCGCAGTTTGAACGGATCAAACAGGAGATCAAGGAATACGCCTCTTCGGATGAAGATGTGCTCTCGTATGCACTCTTTCCGGAAACCGCAGAGAAATTTCTCAAAAACCGCTGGGCGAAAAAATATAAAATCGAAACCGGACTGTATAACGAGCAGGATATGACGCATCCGGTGTAGAGAAACCACTGTATGAAACACTATCGGAAGATCGCTTTTCGATAGTGTTTGTTTTTTTGATAATTTTTTTTCTATTTTGAAGAGAGGCGTCAATGGATATTTCCAAATATTCATCTTCCGTTCTGGAGATGATAAAAGAAGCGAATCGGCTTGCAGTCGTCAACGGGAATATAGAGGTGACAGAACTGCACCTTCTGATATCCCTGCTGAACGACGGAAGGGATATGGCGGTGCGGACGATCCGTGAAATGGGGATCGATATTCAGGCTGTTTGCAGAGATATAGAAAATGCCATCGCAAGATTGAGATCGCCCAAAGGTATAAAAAACCTCTATGTCAGCAGAAATTATCAAAAAGTTCTTCTTCTGGCGCAGGAGATCGCAAGAGAAGACTATGCACCGCAGATCATGCCGACACATCTGATTTTGGCTCTGTTGAAAGATGAGGAAATGGAAAGCGCAAAAATTGCGGCAAGACATGAGTTGACCGGAGAGTCTCTCAGTCGCGAGTTTATGAGGATCCTGAACGAAAGACTGGCCGGAGGAATCTCGGAAGAACAGATGAAGATATTGACAAAATACGGGAGGAATCTGACGAGAGAAGCGGAAGAGGGAAAATTGGATCCGGTGATCGGAAGAGAAGAAGAGATCGGTTCCGTCATACGGATTCTTTCAAGACGGATGAAAAACAATCCCGTGCTGATCGGAGAAGCCGGCGTCGGCAAGACGGCTGTTGTGGAGGGGCTGGTACAGCGAATAGTAAAAAAAGAGGTCCCCGATTCTTTGAGAGATAGGGTCGTCTTCTCCCTCGATATGACAGGTCTGATAGCGGGGGCGAAATATCGGGGGGATTTTGAGGAGCGACTGAAGAGATTGCTGGATATTTTGAAAGAATCGCAGGGAAAGATCATTTTGTTCATTGATGAACTGCACAATATCATCGGTTCCGGAAGCAGTTCCGGCACGATGGATACTTCCAATATACTCAAGCCGACGCTTGCAAGAGGGGAGATCCTGACGATAGGTGCGACGACATTGGATGAATATAAGCTCTATATAGAAAAAGACGGCGCATTGGATCGCCGCTTTCAGAAAATCCTCGTGGAAGAGCCGGATGAACGGACTGCGATATCCATGCTCAAAGGCGTCAAAGAAAAATATGAGCGGCATCACAGAACTAAGATCGCCGATGAGGCTCTCATGACCGCAGTGAGACTGTCCAAGCGATATTTGCCTCAGAGGAAGCTGCCCGACGTCGCGATTGATATCCTGGATGAAGCGGCCGCTCTGCTGAAAATGGCGGGCGGACAGGAAGGCGAAGAAGTGACGGCAAAAGAAGTCAATAAAGTCGTTTCGATGATATCGGGGATTCATAAGCATCGTCTGGAAGAGGACGAGGCGCATGGGACAAAGCGAACAAAAGAAGAACTCAAAAAGAAGTTTGCAGGAAGAGAAGATATGATCGACGAGATAGTCGATGCTCATATTCGAGCGAGAGCCGGACTGCTACGAAAGAACAGACCGATCGGATCCTATTTGCTTTGCGGTCCCTCAGGAGTCGGCAAAAATTATCTTGCGGGACTGCTTGCAGAGTATTTGTTTTATGGAAAGAAAAATTTGATTGTGCTGGACATGAGCGAATTTACCGACAAATCTTCTTTGACGAAACTGATCGGAGCCCCGCCGGGCTATGTAGGATATGATTCGGGAAGCTGTCTTGCGGAATGGATCCGAACCAGACCTCACAGCGTGGTTTTTTTTGATAATATAGATCTCGCTGCCGCAGAGATTCGTGCAGCGATTGTCAGGATCGTCAACGAAGGGCTTCTCACAGACAGCAGAGGAAGGATCGTCGATTTCAGAAACACGATGATCCTGGCGGCGCAGACGACTTCTTTGGAGGACAGACAAAGAGACGATCCGTCGAAGAGAAGAATGCCGGATACCTTTGTCAAGAGTATGGATAAAACGTATTATTTGAAAGAGTTTGATCTTCCGGCAATGAAAAAATTGGCGTCTCTTCGTCTGGAAGAACTGCAAGAAGAACTGAAGCTTCATCAGATACAGTTCTGTTTTGATGAAGAAGCGGCGGAGCATCTCGCTCGGAGCGCTCAAAGTGCGCAGACGGGCGCCAGACTTTTGAATCTGATCATAGAAGAGCAGATCGTCACGGAGATTTCAAGGAAACATTTGAATCATGAGATCAAAAAATTCACCAAAGTCATCTTGAGTATCGAGGAAAGCCAAATGAGACTTAGAGCGGCGGAGGAGAAAAGAGCCATTCCTTCCGAGAAATCGGAGCAGATATAGAAAGTAGTCGACGAAAAAATTAAGTAAAGAATTACAGAAATGGAGAGGAAAAACCTATGAAATTTGAAATGCCTGTTTTTGAAAAGCCGAATTTTTCAGAAGAGAAATATGAGGCTTGTCCGCAGATCCGTCTTGGAACGGTCGAAAGAGACGGGGTGGCTCCGGACGAGTTCTATCTGACGACCCATCTGCCCACCTTCTATAAGTATAAAGGAAAATGGATACTGCCCCTGCACAATTCTTTGAACTGCGCGGCGGTTCTTGAAGGAGAGGATATCCTCATCAAGGAGCTGCGGGATCTCAAAGCCGGTGATCGGGTGGTTCTTGGCGATACGGTGAAAGGAGAAGAGGGGATACTCGTCTATACGGATGGATTTCCGTCTTCGATCTATTCACTGAAGGGAAAGGCGGTAGAGACTTCTTTCTCAGAGGATTATGACCGGTTGTTCGAGCTGATGGAGCATGAAAGGGACAACGGCGGCTATATCGTTTGGGTGCTTGGGCCCAGCGTCGTTTTTGACTACGACACGAGAAATGCGCTCAATCATCTTGCGGAAAACGGGTATATCCATTCTCTTCTTGGAGGAAACGCGATGTGTACCCACGATTTGGAAGGCGGGTTTTTGCAGACCGCCCTCGGACAGAACATCTATACCCAGGAAAATGTACCGATGGGGCATTACAATCACTTGGATCTGCTCAATGAAGTTCGTGCGGCGGGTTCCATCAAGGAGTTTATCGCGGGGGGGAATGTCAGAGACGGCATCATCAAGACGCTTTCCAATATGGATGTGCCCTTCGTGCTCTCAGGATCGATACGGGATGACGGCCCTCTGCCCGAAGTGATCGGTGATACGGATAAAGCGCTGACAGAGACGAAAAAAGAACTGGACAAGGCGACGCTGATCATCGGAATCGCAACGATGCTGCACAGTCTTTCGGTCGCAAACATGGCGTCCGGGTACCGGGTTCGGGAAGACGGAAAGATCACTCCCGTCTATATGTATGTCGTCGACATCACGGAAAATGTTGCAAATAAAGTCGGAGCGGCACGGGAGTACATGGCTTTTGTACCGATGATTACGAATGTGCAGGATTTTGTCGTCAACTGTGAAAAAGCCTTAGTCAGACCGGCGGATAAAATGCTGATGCAGATGGAAGAGATTCGGGAAGAGGATTGTGTGGAATTACTGAGGGAAAAAATCGAAGCGTCAAAGGAGAGAGAAGAATGAAGTTTACAATGCCGAAATATCATCATCCGGATTTTGAACAGGATTTTTTGAAGAATGCGCCCGACGCAAGGTTGGAAGAGGTCGAGCAGGACGGGATCAGTCCGAGAAATTACCATGCACTTTCCGTCTTCCCCGAATATTTCAAGATCAACGGGAAATGGATACTGGCGGAGCAGTCAAGAATGGATACGGTCTGCGTCGCTCTTGATACGCCCGGCGAAGAGCGCGTCGATATCGTCGAGTTTCGAAACCTAAAAAAAGGCGACAAGGTTGTCGTCGGAAGAAAAGAAGATGCGTCGGAGGGGATCTATGTATGGACGCAGGGGTTTCTTCAGGAAAAAGCGGAGTCCGAAACCTTCGCTTTTCGATCGGGTCGCTCGCGGGAAACCGCATTTTCCGTGGACTATGACACTCTTTATGAAGTGCTGAGGCATGAGAAGGCGAATAAGGGGTATGTCACCCTCGTCCTCGGTACCGCCGTATCCCTTGATCGGGACTCGAGGCTCGCGTTAGAGCGTCTGATTCGAGAAGGGTATGTGCAGGCGATTTTCTGCGGCACGGAAACTGCGGCCTTCGATCTTGAAAAAGGCGTCTACGATACGGCCTGGGGGCAGAAAACATTTCGGAAAGAGCAGAACACGACGAGAAATCTCTATGCGACGATCAATCTCGCAAGAAAATTCGGATCGACAAAGGCGCTCGTCGAATCCGGCATGGTCAAGGACGGATTTATCAAAGCCTGCGTCGAAATGGATGTTCCTTTTGTCCTTTCCGGTACGATCCGCGACCGTTTCGGGCTGCCGGAGACGATCAACAATGTCTATGAAGCGCAGAACATCATGAGATCCCATGCACGAAAAACTTCGACGATCATCATGATGAGCGCGATCCTCTTCACCGTCGCGACCGGCAATATGACTCCTTCCTACAATGTCTTTGACGGGGAAGTCCGCCCGGTATACATGTACACTGTCGATATTCAGGAATTTGCCGTCAATAAGCTGTCCGACCGAGGAACGCTGACAGCGGTCTCCGTCGTGACGAATGTTCAGGACTTCATACGAAATGTGGATCGGGCGCTGAACGGATGAGAGGATTCACCTATTACAATGGACGGTTTATAATGGGAGAAGAGATGGAGCGTACCATATAAAGAGAGGAAAGAGACATATCTTTATCTGATGGAAAATAAAATCAAGAATGGATATATGGAATAATTAAGCAGAATTCCAATATCTTCGGATATTAGATGAAGAGGGAGGATTGATCTTATCTTAGAACCTGTTTAGAGTCTCCGAAGTAGAATTTGCCATATACTACAAAAAACGAGAAATTAAACAGGTTCTAAGCAATAAGAATATGATGAGCATATGGAAAATCTTGATTTTCGAAGTGCAGATATTGAGGAAAGAAAATAATCAAAAAAATTTTCAAGGGAGTAAAATAATGAAATACACACTCAAAAATGAGTGAATCGAAATTTTTAACGAAAGTGAATCCTTTAGCTTTCCTAAGTACACATCTCAGTTGATCAATTGGGCAAACCAAAATGCACAGGGTACTCGTTCTATTGTTGTCGGCCAAATGTCCGAACTGTTTCCGGAGTTTATGGCGTCGGGAGAAGAAATCACTATTGAAAATTGGCGTAACTGGTATATTTCAAGATATCCTGACGCTTTTGATAAGGCGACGGACAAGATTTTTGCACAAGTTGAAAATCTCAGAAATGCCATTCCTCTGATTGACCGAGAAATGGTTGCGCATTGGGTAGAAGATCTTGTTATTTCCAAGACATTTAACGGCCTTTATGTTCAAAAAGCTATTTTGGCGTCACTTGCAGATCGCAAGGGTACAACATACCGTCTTGCCACTCCTGTTGCTACTTGTCAAGGACTTTTTAATCAAAATCATCTTTTTTTTCGTCCGATTTTCTCCTAAGCTCCCTCAGCATTATTCTTGTCAGCTTATCTTGCATTGTTTCCCTTGCATTTTCATTGAAGTGGACAACAACCTCATAGGTGGTCTTTCCAATCTTTCTCTTTGTACTAATGCCTTTTTTATCTCTATTTTTTAGTTCTTCCATAAATTCTCCTTTCCGTTTTTTTGAATTTTTGACAATAAAAAAAGGAAGTATCGGCAATTTGCGTTTACTTCCTCTCTATGGTTTTATTTAATTGTTTCGCTTCTACAAATTATCATTTATCTACAAGTCTAACTGCATAAATATCGCTGTTTGCGCTGGGTTATTATTATATTTCTCAATGTAATAGAAACCATATTTTTCATATAATTTAATTGCTGATGACATAAAAGGGAAAGTATCTAAACGCATATGTTTGTAGCCAACTTCTTTCGCATCAGCAATGACCTTTTCTATAAGTGCTTTGCTAATTCCCATTCCCCTGTATTTAGGTTTTACGTATAGCCTTTTGATTTCACAAAAAGTTTCATCGTTCCTTGTCAATGCTACGCATCCAACAGCATTTTCATCAACAAGAGCAATATACATTCTGCCGTATGGCAAGCCATACTTCGTTTGCATATCCTTTAACTCGTCATCCAAATGCTGGGATTTAAGACAATCAGCCACATCAGCTCCATTTTGGAGAATATCATAAGTATATTCTTTTATCAATTTTAACATTTCATTCTCATATCCATAAGCTACGATAATTTCCATATCAATCCACCACCTTAAAATTCCCATTTGTCAATTTCTTGTTCTTTTTATTATATCACTTTTCCCATATTTTGTCATTGAGTCAAGTTGAATGTTCATTCTTAAACCACTATATTTTTGTTTGATCCGCTAAAAAACGGTGACAAGCGTTTTAAGGCTCCCGAGTTTATCACTTCCAAGAAGAAAAATCAGACGAAAATCATTGCTATTACT
>JAUMYL010000005.1 GCA_030528675.1 Peptostreptococcaceae bacterium | reverse complement strand
ACTTTTCAAGTTCATTTTCTTTGAGTTCAATTTCCGATTTTACTTTTTGTAGTTCCGTCCTATTGTCTTTCATATCCATTCCTCGCTTTCGTTTTTATGAAAAAAGGTTAAGCACATTTCGCACTTAACTTTTCCATTTTTTGATTCCGAATAATTTAAAAAAACGATAAAAAATAGAGAACTTTCTCAATATCTGAGAAAATTCTCTATTTTAGACAAATCTTGTTCACTTTTTCAAATTAACTCTTATATCTCTCCATTTGCTCTCATTTCAGCTCTTGCTTCGCTAAAAGCTTCTGCATATATTGCTGTTTCCGCGTCCCAAAAAGCTTCTTCTTCTGGACTTGGATGTGATAGCCATCCTGCATTTTGACTCCAAGAAAGTACTTCTACTCCGTTTTTATCTTTTACAGAAACATAATTCATTTTTCTTGACGCTGTATATCTTTCCGAACCAAGTAGTATATCTATAAGAGAAACATCAGGCAAACCATAGTATTTAAAGAAACTTCTTATACCATCCTTAGAACTTGGTACTAATGGACTTGCTTTTGCCATAAGTGCAGAACGATCAGGGGAGATGTTATTTTTCACATAAGTTCTTTGAAAGTTATTATACTCATCGGACATATAATCACCTATTTTGGCATCTCTTTTTGCAAATTCTCGAATTGTATTTATTACATCACTTGATAACCCGTTCTTTTTTTTTCCACTATTACTTAATTCTAATGTATCTACCGAAGTACTCTTTGGAAGCGTTGATTTTGCAACACTATTTTTACTGCCAGTAAACGTTTTTACTGGATGATAACTACTATAAAAGTTTGAATAACTATTTATTCTCATATCCAATTCACTCCAAAGTATATGATATAGTTAATTCAGGTCGTTTGTATATAACAGAACCCCAAAACCTTAAATTCGTCATATAATCACTTGAAGGAGTAGCAATGTTTTGACCATACATTCTTACAGACCATTGACCATAAACATCATTTTGAAAAAATCCTTTTATATCTTCAAATGAACGTCTATTCCAATCAACACTTCTAATTTTCCCGTTAGGTGAAGTTAATTCTAATTTTCTACCCAGTATAGCTCCTAACATATGTCTACCGCCTGTTTGAGCCGTACCATGGTTAAACTCGATCTTTTTAACCTTTGCATTTTTAGGTACAGAAAAATTAAATATTGCAGGTACACTCCAATCAGCAGTCCCCGGAGCAAGAGTTAAACCTAAACTCTTGTAAGAAACTACTGTTTTTTTATTGTTTCCATCCCGCCAATATAACGGTTGATACTCTCCTTGAATCGTTATTTGATAAATTTTCTCCGTTTTTTCTGTCTGTACCTCATCTGCAAAAACTGTTACAGACATTGTAATAATCATTGTTAAAGTCAATACAAGTGATACTAACATTTTTTTGATTTCATAAAAACCTCCTTAAAAGTATTGTATGTCCGCTTTTTCCAAACAAGAACTTGTCCTTATTTATTATATCGGCATTTTTTTATAAAAAATTAGTTTTGATTTACGAATTATATTAAATCATAGTGATCAGTTTCACTATTTATGTCATTATATACTCTCGCTAAAATTCCATAAGTTTTCAGCGTTTTAAGTTTCTCTTGTTTGAGCTGCTCCCTCTTCTTCTTGTATCTGTCCTCATATTCTTTTTGCTTGCCGTTTGCTTTACGCTTGAGGTAGTTTTGATGAAGTTTATCTTTTCTCGCCTTTTCTTTTTCTTCCTCCTCCCTTAATTTTTGTATTTCTTCTTCGGATAATTCTTCTTTCGGCGGTTCATAGTTCCCGATAAAGTTGAAGTAGATTTCGACTTTTTGATTGGCGGTTTGACTGCCTTTTCGATCTCGTTCGTGGACTAAGATTTTTTCCACAAACTCATTGATGATGGTCGGTGTCAGTTCATCAAAGTTATCATAGCGTTCAATCAACCGGATAAACTTTTTGGCTCTGTCGGTTTCTTTTTCGTATCGCTTGATGGCTTTTTCCAACCCATCGATTTCTTTGCTAAGTTCTCTTTGCTCGGTTTCATACTGATTGTTTAAGATTTCATATCGGGTATTCGGTATCTTCTCCAGTATCATATCTTCGTATATTCGACACATTAAGCGTTCCAGTTCCTGAAGCCTGTTTTTACTATCTGTGAGCCTTGTCTTTTTCTTTTCCATTTTCATTTTTTCGCTTTCTTCCATTTCGTTTTGAATGGAACGGAGAAAGGCTTCGTTATCTTCATCAAGGCTTTTCTTAATGTCTTGTAGGGTGCTTTGAATGAGATTTAATACCACTTCTGCCCTTATTCGGTGTCCTGATTTACAAAGCGTTCCGCAAGGTACTTTCGTGTAGGCACTGCATAGGTTCTCAGGAAAGTGCAAGCGAATAGGCTGAAACTTCTCTGTTTTTTTATATCTGTATGAAAAATGCCGATTGAAGTGGAAATTTGTGTCTTTTTGGGTTACAATTAAGAGAAAATATATCTTTAGGGAGGGGTTTTCGTGAAGGTCGGTTTGCTGGGATTTGGAACGGTCGGGAGCGGTGTATATGAGATTTTGACTTCGGATAGATTGAAAATGCAGGGGATCGAGGTTTCCGCGGCTCTTGTCAGAGAGGTTGAAAAGTATAAAAGCCGCTGCGGGGACAAGGTGAGATTCACCGCGGACGCTTATGAGATCCTTGAAGACGATGAGATTGAAGTCATCGTCGAGGTGCTTGGAGGCATCGAAAAGCCCTTTGAATATATCTCCTATGCGCTGAAGAGAAAAAAATCCGTCGTTACCGCAAACAAGGCGGTCCTTGCGGCTCATATGGAGGAACTCCTGAAACTTGCCGAAGAAAACGGAGTCAGTCTGCTTTATGAAGCGTCGGTGGGCGGCGGCATCCCTCTGATCAGAACCCTTTGTCAGTCTGCCCGGGCTCTTACTTACGATGAAGTCGGCGGAATCCTCAACGGGACGAGCAATTATATTTTGACAAAGATGAGCAAGGAGGATCTGAGCTTTGAAACGGCGCTTGGACAGGCGCAGGAAGCGGGCTTTGCCGAGGCGGATCCCACGGACGATATCGACGGTCCGGATGTGGCAAGAAAGATCAGCGTGCTGGCGACGACGGTGCTTGAGAGACATTTGCCTTTGGAAAAAATCTTCATGAGCGGAATCCGTCACATCTCGGAGACAGATATGAGCTATGCGGACAGATGGGATTGCGTTGTCAAAATGGTCGGAAGAGCAAAGCAAAGGACAGAAGGATTTTATGCAGGAGTCTTTCCGGCGTTCGTGCCGAAGACCTCATTGATTGCCGGCGTCAACGGCGCTTTCAACATCGGAACGGCGAAGGGTGATTTTCTTCAGGAAGTCGCATTTTATGGAGAAGGAGCCGGAAAACTTGCTACGGCTGCCGCGGTTGTCAGCGATATTTTAGATATCCGATTCTCGGAACAACGCCTCGTCTATACGGAGAAGATCGACTTTTCGGAGTCTGAGGTCCGACTGTTTCCGCAGATATATTATCTTCGTTTTCACGAAAAGAATTCTGCCGAAGCAGAAAAAGTTTTTTCGCTCTGCAATCTGGGGTATAAAAAAATAGATGAGGAAAAATCCGTATTCTTGATTGACGGACGGAATGCGGAAGCTCTGGAAAGTTTTCTTACGAAGATGAAGGAAGAGAAGATCAAGTATTTCATGGCGCAGACAAACATAGATTTGGATCAGCGGTGAAAGGCGGCGGATATTCTGTCTGATAGATACAGACCGCCTGCAGAGATCGGAAAATAGAGAGAAGGTATCGGAAAAATTTCGATGGAAGCATCGTCTGGATGGAGCCGCAGGCTGTCCATATACAAGCGGATGAGAAAAGAGACGGGAAAGGGAGGATGTGCATGGAGAAGATTCGGGCGATGATTGTCGATGATTCAGGGTTTGCGATCAGATTGATCCGAGAGAGCTTGGAAAGAAAAGGGATAGAGGTCGTCGGAGAGGCGGAAAAAGCAGCGGAGGCCGTAGAGGGTGCCCGAAGATGGAAGCCGGATCTGATTACGATGGACATGACGCTTCCGGACGGAACGGGGATCGACTGTGCCAGAGAGATATTGAAAGAACACCCGAAAGTGAGGATTATTGCGGTCAGTTCCATGATGGATACGGCTATCGTAAGTGAGGCGAGGGAAGCGGGGATCAAGGCCTTTGTCCAAAAACCGATCCGTGAAGAATTGCTGTTTGATAAAATAGACAGACTGTTTTCGAAGAGGACGGAAGAGGACGGGTCTCTGGAAAGCTATGAAGAGGCCTTTGCGGAGAGTTTTGAAGAAAACATCCGAAAAATCGTCGATGAGGACGCCCGATTCCGAAGCTCCGATTCGGAAGAGGGGCCGGAGAGCTTCACAGGGTATCTTGTCAGCATCGGTATTATCGGCGCACAGGAGGGAAGGATGATCTTGTCCGTATCTGAAACTGCAGCGGCGTCGATTACAGGAAAAATATTCGAAAAAACGGAGATCGGAACGAAAGAGATCGTTGCTTTTTTCAATGAGTTTGCCAATGTGATCGCAGGAAATGCGGTTTCGGCAATCAATTTGACGGATAGAAAACTTGGACTGAGGTTATCGCCGCCGGCGGTTTTTCAGGGAAGGCGTTTGGAGCTGTCCGTTGAAGATGTTTCTAACCGCGGTTTTACAGGAGTTACAAAATTCGGCGACATTGTAATGCATATCGGATTTATGAGGGGTGAGTGTGAATGGATGTAAAGCTGATCAACCCTTTTTTGAATGCGGTTTCCGGGATCATGCCTCAGATCGGCTTTTCTTCGGTCGAGAGAAAGGGAGTCAGCCTGCATAAGGAGACCATTCAGGCGGACGGAGTCGTGATGACGCTGGGAATCGTCGGAGATAAAAAGGGAAATGTCGTATATAATCTGGATATGGAGTCAGCAAAAAAAGTCGCTTCGACGATGATGATGGGTATGCCGGTCGATGAGCTCAATGATATGGCAAAATCGGCTCTTTCAGAGCTTTCCAATATGCTGACCGCAAACTCGAGCATCAATTTTTCCAATGAAGGGATCGTGCTTGATATTTCCGTACCCACCTTGCTGTGCGGTGAGGACATTCGAGTCAATATGAAAAAAGATCAGGTCGTCTGCGTCGATTTTGACATCGACGGGATTCTGATGAAGGTCTTTGTCGCCATGGAATAGAAGGAGGATATTTTTTCGGCTCCCTTGAATTTTTAAGTGGACTTTTTTCTTTTCCGAGATTATAATGAAGGGGAAAAGTACACAGAAAAACGATTTTATCAAACAAATGTCTTTTCATCAAAGACAAAATAGAGCCGGAGGGATAGCGTAATGAGAAAAATTTTGCTGACAGGTTCTCTGGGACAGATAGGAACCGAGCTGATCATGTATTTGAGAAAGCAGTACGGAAACGACAATATCATCGCGACGGATGTGACGAGAAACGCACCGGACTATATCTTTGAAAGCGGTCCGTTTGAAATCTTGGATGTGCTTGAGGCCAAAAGGCTGGGGGAGCTGGTTGACAAGTACAAGGTCAACACGATCATCAACCTTGCCGCGCTGCTTTCCGCCGTTGCGGAAGCAAAACCGCAGCTGGCATACAATATCAATATGAACGGTCTTTTTAATGTGCTTGAGGTCGCAAGAGAAAAATCGCTTTCCGTCTTTACACCGAGTTCGATTGCGGCTTTCGGTCCCTCGACGCCGCCGGATCTGACGCCTCAGGATACGATCCAGCGTCCTTCGACGATGTACGGGGTGACTAAGGTCGCCGGAGAACTTCTTTCGGATTATTATCACAGTCGTTTCGGCGTCGATACGAGAGGCGTGCGTTTCCCGGGACTGATCTCCTATGCGGCGCTGCCGGGAGGAGGAACCACGGATTACGCCGTGCATATCTACTACGAAGCGCTCAAAGCCAAGAAGTATGCTTCCTTTATCGCAAAGGGCACGAAGATGGATATGATGTATATGCCGGACGCTCTCAAGGCGATCCATGATCTCATGGAAGCGGACGGAGAGAAGCTCGTGCACAGAAACGCCTTTAATATAACAGCGATGAGCTTTGCTCCCGAGGAGATCGGCGCGGAGATCAAAAAGCACATTCCGGAGTTTGAACTCAGCTATGAGGTGGATCCGGTGAGACAGGCGATTGCAGATACCTGGCCGAACAGCCTGGACGATTCCGCTGCGCGAGAAGAGTGGGGATGGGATCCGCAGTATACGCTTTCGAGCATGACGCAGGATATGCTCGACAAATTGGCTGAAAAATTAAAATAAAGAGAGGAAGAAACTCATGTCGAATATTCATGAAATGGATTATCTGAAAGAGAAAGTCGATGATCTGAAAGCGACGGGCCTCTATAAGGAAGTCGTGACGCTGGAAGGTCCCAGTGAGGCGGAGAGCATCATCAACGGCAAGAAGGTCATCAATCTTTCTTCAAACAACTATCTCGGTTTTGCGACCCATCCGAGACTGAAGAAGGCGGCGATTGCGGCAATCGAGGAGTATGGTGCGGGAGCGGGAGCCGTGCGCCCGATCATCGGAAACCTCAAGATCCATGATGAACTCGAGGCTCTGCTCGCCGAGTTCAAAAAAGAAGAAGCGGTCATCGTCTACCAGTCCGGTTTCAACTGTAATGCCGGAACGATTCAGGCAGTCGTTGAAGACGGGGATCTCATCCTTTCGGATGAACTCAATCACGCTTCGATCATTGACGGAGCGAGGCTGTCCAAAGCGAAAAAAGCAACTTATAAGCACTCGGACATGGCGGATCTGGAGAGAGTGCTCCGAGAGAAAAGAGATCAGTTCAATCGAGTGCTGATCATCACGGACGGCGTCTTTTCGATGGACGGAGATATCGCAAAGCTTCCGGAGATCGTCGCTCTTGCGGAAAAATACAACTGTATGACCTATGTGGATGATGCCCATTCTTCCGGTGTTCTCGGAAAGAGCGGAAGAGGAACGGTGGATCACTTTCATCTTCACGGAAAGGTGGATTTCATCATCGGTACGCTCTCCAAGGCGATTGGAGTCATCGGAGGCTATGTTGCCGGAAAGAAAGTGACAATCGACTGGCTGAAAAATAGAGGGCGTCCCTTCCTCTTTTCGACGGGAAACACGCCGGCGGACACGGGAGCGGTCATTGAGGCGATCAAGATGCTGATGGAGAGCGAAGAGTATACGGACAAGCTCTGGGAGAATGCCCGATACTTTAAGGAAAAGATGAGCACTCTCGGCTTTAATACCGGAAACAGCGAGACGCCGATCACTCCGATCATCATCGGAGAAGAGGCGAAGGCGATTGAGTTTTCGAAAAAACTCTATGAAAACGGAGTTTTCGTCAGCCCCATCGTGTTTCCGACGGTGCCGAAGGGAACGGGTCGCGTGCGCTGCATGGTAACGGCGGGACATACGAAACAGCAGTTGGACAAGGCTGTTGAGATTTTTGAAAAAGTGGGAAGAGAAATGGAAATTTTGGCATAATGCGGGTATGGGAGGAAGATTCTTGGAGGAGAAAAAGATTATAGGCGTCACATTTTTATCTCTTACAGTCATCATGTGGGGGGTGTCTTTTGTCAGTATCCAGATCGCAATGAAGGCGCTTCCTCCCTTGAATCTCGCTTTCTACAGGCTGCTTATAGCTATCGTGATGCTCTTTGTCATGATGAAACGGATGACCCCGGCGCGGAAGATGCAGAAAAAGCATATTCCGCGCTTTGCGCTGTCCGGGATCGTCGGAATCACCCTGTATTTTTATTTTGAAAATTCAGCCCTCGTCGAAATCAGTGCGAACACGGCTTCGATCATCGTCGCCTTTCTTCCGGTCTCTTCGATGGTCGGGGAAGCGATCTTTCTCAAAAAGAAGATCCGTCCTCTCGAAGTGATCGGGATCGTCGCTTCGATTGTCGGAGTCTATATGGTGATCGGCGCAAACCTTGGAGAGGGCGGATCAGCTAAGGGCTATATTTTCATGCTGGTCGCCGTGCTCTGTTATTCGATTTTCCAGCTCGCCTCCAAGCCTCTCTTTGACGACTATTCGGATCTGGAAGTCGGCTTCTACCAGACGCTTTTTGCACTTTTAGCCTTTCTGCCAGTCCTGCATACCGAAGTCGTGCGCTGGGAGAACTGGGATTTTTCCGTTGCTTCTCATTTTGTCTTTTTGGCGGTCTGCTGCTCGGGACTTGCAACCTATTTCTATATGTATTCCCTGAATCATCTGGGGATCACGATATCTTCGGTATTCCTCAACCTGATGCCGGTCGTGACCTTTATCACCAGCTTTCTGTTTTTCGGTGAAAAACTGACCTTGATCCAGAGTCTCGGATCGATCATCGTCATCCTTTCCGTATCTGTGATCACGGTCAAAAGCAAAGTGGAGACCCACGAGATCAAAAGCTGACTCCTATCAGAAGAAAGACTGGTTATTGTGAAGGGATTGATTATATGATAGAATATATTTCGAAATGGTTCAGTTCTGTTTGAGGTTGACGGAAATTTTTGATTCTAAATCTGATATTGTATTGGAGGAAGAAAATGAAGAAATCGAACAAGTTGGTGTTGATAGGATTTTTGGTACTGTTTGCGGTATTTTTTGCAGGTTGTGGAAGTAAGGTGGAACTGATTGATTTTTATGATGTGGAAATCAGAGGGATGAATGGATCCGGAAAAGCGAAAGTCGTTTTTGATGAAGAAGCTTTGATTCAGCAGATAGCAGAGAAAGGCAAAATTACAGTGGAATCCATGCAAGGGCTGTTTGCAATTGGAAGTTATATGGATCGCATAAGATACGATATCGAACCTTCGTCAGATCTCAAGAATGGTGATATGGTCACTTTGAAAGTTGAATTCACTTCAAGCGATGCAGATAAGGTAAAATTGGTCGGAGGAGAAAAAAAGGTAAAGGTTTCCGAGTTGCCAGAGGGGACGGTTATCAATGTATTTGAAGATGTGGAAGTCCTGTTTTCCGGTGTTTCTCCAAACGGTAGAGCTGAAGTCTACAATAATAGCAAAGATGATTTTATCAGAAGTATTCATTTCACTGCCGAGCCTTCAGAAAATCTTAAAGTCGGTGACACGGTGACTGTGACAGCAAATTATAACGAAAGCACCGCAAACGATGCGATGTATATTATAGACTCGTCAAGCAAAGACTATATCGTAGAAGGTCTCGATGAATATCTTCATTCGGCGGTGCAAATTGACAAAGAAACTAAAGAGACCATTGTGAAAGAAGCTCAAGATATCATAGAGGCTTATTTGGTTAAAAATGCCGCAGAGAGCTATTCAACATTCAGCGGAACATACTACGGAGAGGATGAGAACATAGATGCATCTTTTCGTTTTGACAAAGCCTATCTCTTAGTCGCAAAAAAACCGGAATCTGTGGGTTATGGGTGGACTAAGAATCAACTGGCTCTCTTTTTTGAAGTGCGCCTGAAAAAAAGAGACAGTGAAGAGTCTGCAAACGGTTTTGTTGCATTGACTTTTAACGACTCGATCGTTCGCGATGACAGAGTGGATATTGTTTACTCGGAGGGAAATATTGTTGCTGCAAAGGCGAGAAGAGATGATTTGGAGAGAGAGCGTCTGACAGCCTTCAAAGATAAATATACTATTGAAGTGGTCGATTTGCAAGTCAAGCAGTAAGAATAGAGTATATTTTGAAAAGCACCTTTTTCAAGAGAGGTGCTTTTCATTTCATTTCCGTTATATATTTCCGGTATTTTTTCGGCATCAGGTTTTGCTGCAGTCTCGGATTTGCGCGCTCCTCGATGCTGAGATGATGGAGATATTGTTTCCAGAGAAGAGCGGATTCTTCCTGTGAAAAAGACGGAGGGAACGGTTTCGACGAAAGTTCTGTATAGAGTACCCGGCGTCCGTCATAAATTCCGGCAAAACTCCTTCCGATATCGTGGATGATGAGTTTTTGGTCGGGAAAGCGTCTTGTAAAATGCGGCATCAGCAGAGAGGTGATATCGAAAGCGGGTGCGTAGTCTGCGTAGAACATCTCCCCGTCGAGGCGGCGGAAACGTAGAAATCCCTTGTATCGGTGCACTTCCCGACGGATTCGAAGAATCCTCTTTTCCAGTTCTCTAAGAGCAGGATGGGAGAGGACGCCGGAGGGTCTTTGGGAGCAGATCAGCAGGCGGAGATATTGCAGGATCAGGTCTTCCGAGCCCGGGAAGAGAAAGGCCGAATAGAAGTCTTTGAGGATTTCCTCTCCGAAACGCTCTTCAATGCGCAGATAGACTTTGGAGGAAAGATCGGCCCCGGTCTCGATATATTCAAGACGGTCTCCGAAAGAGATCTGAGCTTCGGCAGAGGGCTCAAGAGAGATCTCCTGTCCCTGGGGCTGTTTCAGGGCGGCGGCAAGAGCGCAGAGCAGGCCGTCAAAACTTCCGTCATAGAGCAGTCGGATCAAAGATGCTCACTCCTTTCTTTCATCCCTTTCTTTATTTCAGACTGTAGACAAACTTCAAAAGCCATTCGCCAGCGCGGACTTGCTTTCGGAAATTTCGAAAGTTCTCAAAGCGGCGTCCTGCCGCTTTCGTTCTAAAATCAGCGTCCTGCTGATTTTTCTGAAATTTCATCGATTCGCTCGTCTTGATTTTTCGCGAAAGCTCCTCCTCTTCGTCTCATAACTTTTGAAGCTTATCCACTTTGTCTTCGCTCTGTTTATTTTTCTTTATCGGTATTTTTCACGTTTGCTTTTTCATCACAGCTCCCCACTCGTCGAACTGAATATCTCCGCAGGAGCCAGGTCTTCGATGCTCAGCTGGACTCCGTCGGAGAGCCTGCTTTGCAGTTTTTCATCCTGGGTCAGATAGCTGCGGATATTGTGCTGGGAAAAACGGAGGCCCATATAGTATTTCCCTTTGCACAGGATGAAATATTTTGCACGTTTGAGAACGACTCCCATCTTTTTGAGATCCTCAAAACCGAGGGCTGCCCATCGCCGAGACTGGAGGATTCTTTTGGCGGAGGTGATTCCGATTCCCGGGACTCGCAGGAGCATTTCATAGGGCGCGCGGTTGATTTCAAGGGGAAACTGCTCTAAATGGTTCAGAGCATAATTGGATTTGGGATCGAGGGCAAGATCGAAGTTTTGGTTCGGTGACAGGATCTCTCCTGCACGAAAGCCGTAAAACCGCAGCAGCCAGTCCGCCTGATAGAGGCGATGTTCCCGAAGCAGGGGAGGGGGAGAGACCGGCGCGGGGAGCAGAGAGTCCGTATTGACCGGGATATAAGAGGAGTAATAGACTCTCTTCAGCGCAAAACGAGTGTAAAGCTCCTCGGAGAGATGCAGGATATGTCCGTCGCTTTCCGGGGACGCGCCGACAATCATCTGAGTGCTCTGTCCGGCAGGAACGAACGGTTTTTTGCGGGAAGAACGCTCTTCTTTGTTTTCGAGGAGTTTGACATTGACGAGATGCATCGGAGTGAGGATATCGCGATAGCTTTTGTCCGGAGCCAGTGCTTTCAGGCTGTCTTTGGACGGGAGCTCGATATTTGCGCTGAGACGATCCGCATACTCTCCGGCCTTGGCGATCAGCAGAGGATCGGCTCCCGGAATTGCCTTGAGATGGATATAGCCGCGGAAATGATACTCCTCCCGTATCATGCGGACAGTTTCCAGAAGACGCTCCATCGTATAAGAAGGACTGACAAAGATAGCCGAACTGAGAAAAAGACCTTCGATATAGTTGCGTTTGTAAAAATCCATTGTCAGTTCACAGATCTCACGAGGAGTAAAGGAGGTCCTGCGAATGTCGTTGGTCGCACGGTTGATGCAGTATTTGCAGTCATAGATGCAGGCGTTGGAGAGCAGGATCTTGAAGAGTGAGACACATCGTCCGTCCGAGGTGAAGGAATGACAGATCCCGCTGGTTTCGGTGCTTCCGACAGATCGTTTTCCGGCTTTGCGTCCGGTTGAACCGCTGGATGAGCAGGAGACGTCATATTTGGCTGAATCTGCGAGGATTCCAAGCTTTCTCGTAGTATCCATTTCGTTCACCTCCAAAAGAAAAAACATATGTTCTCTTCAGTATATCATAAATACAGAAAAAAGAGAACATATGTTTTGTTTTGGTTATGATTTCTCCTTATCTAAAGAGATTTCACTGATTCTCCCGTTTTGTCCGAAGCAGGATCGGACTGAAGACTTTTGCAGATGCGATCTTTAGCGGAATTGTTTTTATTGATCAAAAACTGTCTTGATCTCCACGAATTCCTCCAGTCCAAACAGACCGCCTTCTCTTCCGATACCGGATTGTTTGTATCCTCCGAAAGGAGCGTCTGCGTCCCAGCGGCCCTCGTTGATATAGACGGTTCCGGTACGAAGCAGGAGAGCGACCTTTTTCGCTTTGTCTTCCGGACCGAACACAGCTCCGGAGAGTCCGTAGATCGAGTCATTGGCAATCCGGATCGCTTCTTTTTCATCCGTATAGGGAATCAGGCAGAGGACAGGTCCGAAGATCTCTTCTTTGGCGATTGTCATATCATTTCGTACATTCGTAAAGACCGAGGGCTGTACGAAATAACCGCCTTCCGGGCCTTTCGGAATCTCTCCGACGATCAGCTTAGCTCCTTCGGAGATACCGATCTCCATATATTTTTTAACTTTGTCAAACTGTTTTCGGCTCGAAAGAGGGCCAACAGCGATTTTTTCATCCTTGGGATCACCGACAAGATAGGAGGATGAGCCTTCGATAAGCAGTTTTTCGATCTGAGGGAGATCTTCCCGAGGGACGATCATTCTCGTCAGGGCGGCGCAGGTTTGTCCCGTGTTGTAAAACACCGAGTCCATCGCTCTGCGTACGGCTGTTTCATAGTCGGCGCCCCTGAGCACGAGGAGAGGGGATTTTCCTCCCAATTCCAAGGAGATCTTTTTGATGCTTTCCAGTGCAAGTTTGGAGACCTCCCGTCCTCCGTCGGTCGATCCGGTGAAAGAGACCATATCGACTTTCGGGTGAGTCGCCAGAGCGTTGCCGACCTCTGCGCCGCGGCCCGTCACGAGGTTGAGGACGCCGGCGGGAAGACCGGCCCGGGCGAAGGCGTCACAGAGGATATAGGATGTGAGCGGCGTGTTTTGAGATGGCTTGAGCACAACCGTATTGCCGGTCAGCATGGCAGGAATGATTTTTTGTACGATCTGACCGAGAGGATAATTCCAAGGGGTGATGGCAGCTACGACTCCGATTGGTTCTCTGAGGATACGGGACTTGCTCAGTTCTTCTTCGAGGGGGAAGCTACGCATCACTTTCAGGAAATGTTCGATGCGTTTGATCGGTCCCTTGACGTGTGCATTTTTCGCCCAAGAGATCGGAGATCCGAGTTCGCGGACTTCGAGGTCTAAAATCTCTTCAAAGCGCTCATTCAAGATGTCTTTTGCTCTTTCGACGATAAGGATGCGCTCTGAGACGGAAGTTTCGTTCCAATTTTCAAAAGCTCGGGAGGCGGCTTCCACCGCAGCGTTTACATCTTGCCGATTGCCGGCGGGAACTTTTGCGATCATCTGAAGCGTTGCGGGATCTTCCACTTCGATCCGCTCGGAAGAATGGGCATCCGTCCATTTTCCGTCTATAAAAAGTTTTTCAAAATTCATCGGGCTCACCTCGTATATATTTGCAATGGATATTGAACAAGTTGCCTGAGAGGCATTTTTAAGAATATACCCTGTTTTTTCGGGAGGACGCAGGCAAAATATGACTTGGAAGAGGTCTTTTGGGAAACCGATTGCCTTTTGATGAAATTGTTATAATTTTGTAATCCTCCTCTTCAAAAGTTGAAGTATAATAATTTTATAAACAAGAGAGAACATCGGTAACGAGAGAATCGAAATGAGCGGGAGATGAAGAGTATGGTAACTCTTTTTGAAGTGTGTTTTTATGTAGGCGTCATACTGACAGTCTTATTTTTTCTGTTGGGGCATATTTCGGATTTCATGAATATGGATGGTATTGACGTGGACTTCGATGCCGATATTGATGTCGATCTGGATCTCGATTTGGATCTGGACGTCGATATGGACTTTGATGCGGACGGTCTGGATCTGGACGCCGGGGATGTGGACGTTGATTCTTCAGGACTGGAAGCAGGAGGCGCGGGCGCCTCAGGGGGATTTTCTTTCAGTTTTCTGCTCGGTTTTTTGAGACCGAATCTCATCATCCTCTTCTGTACTTTGTTTGGAGGCTTCGGACTGATCTTTACCGATCAGGGGGTCGCTATGCCCCTTGTCGTCAGCTTGGCGGCTCTGATCGCCTGCGCCGGAGTCTATTTGATCAACCGCTTCCTGATTCGGGTTCTCAAAAATGAAGCGACAACGGTCGCATCGCAGCATGAGCTGATCGGCCATCTGGGCAAGGCGGCTCTTCGAATGGAAGGAGAACAGGTCGGGGCGATCATTTATGTCGTCAACGGAAACACTTATCAATCGCCGGCAAAATCTTTTGAAAAATATTTGATAAAAAAGGGGGAGGATATCATCATCATAGACATCAAGGACAATTTGTTTTATGTCAAAAAATTTTGATTGAGGAGGAGGAAACAAATGAATCCAAACAGTATGACAATTGCGATCATCATCGCGGCGGTAGTGATCCTTATCATCTTCAGTATCCTGCTGATGTGGAGAAAGGTGCCGCAGGATAAGGCGATGGTCGTCACAGGGCTGCGCAAGAGAGTGATCTCCGGAGGCGGGGGATTCGTCGTTCCGCTGCTGGAGCGTTCCGACCGGATCTCATTGGAGAACATGAAGATCGAGGTGCGTACAGACGGGGCGCTCACGGAGCAGGGAGTCGATATCCGTGCAGACGGAGTTGCAGTACTTAAAGTAAAAAGCGATAAAGAGAGCATCCTTTCCGCCGTCGAGCAGTTCAATACCGGACATGAAGGCAAGACAATTGAATTTATCAAAGATACGGCGAAAGACGTCCTTGAGGGAAAACTCAGAGAGATTATCTCGAAGATGTCGGTGGAAGAGATCTATAAAGACAGAGAGAAATTTGCCTCTCAGGTGCAGGAGGTCGCAGCTCTCGATCTTTCGACAATGGGGCTGGAGATCAAAGCCTTCACGATTCGGGATATCAGCGACAGGAACGGATATCTTGAGGCGCTTGGAAAGCCGAGGATCGCAGCCGTGAAGAGAGATGCGGATATCGCGGAGGCGGAAGCGAGCAAAGAGACGAAGATCAAGACTTCCGAGGCGACCCGCCTGGGAGAAGAGGCGAGGCTTGTTGCCGATACGCAGATCGCGGAAGCAAACAAGACGAAACTCCTCAAGATAGAAGGGTACAGAAAAGAACAGGAAACGGCAAAAGCTGTGGCCGACCTCGCTTATGAGATCGAGCAGAACAAAGTGCAGAAAGAAGTGACCGAAACAGCGATGCAGGTCGAGATCACGAAGAAAGAGAAAGAGATCGAACTGCAGGAAAAAGAGTCTCTGCGCAGGGAGCAGGAGCTCGTAGCGACGATCAAGAAACAGGCGGATGCCAACAAATACAGCAAGGAAAAAGAGGCGGAAGCCAAAAAATACGCGGAGATTCAGGAGGCGGAAGCGCAGGCAAGCGCCATAAGGCTCAGTGCACAGGCGGAGGCGGAAGCGATCAAGCTCAAGGGAATCGCCCAAGCAGAAGCTCAGGCCGAGACGATCAAGCTCAGAGCTCAGGCGGATGCAGAGGCGATCAAGCTTAGCGGTAGTGCCGAAGCGGAAGCGATCATGGCGAAAGGGGACGCCGAAGCGAAGACGATGGAGAAGAAGGCGGAGGCCTTCAAGCTCTACAACGAAGCGGCGGTTACCCAGATGATCATCGAAAAGCTTCCCGAGATCGCACGCTCCGTATCCGATCCACTGTCACGAACCGAGAAGATCGTCATTGTGGATAATGGAGCCGGTGAGGGAAAACACGGCGCGTCCAAGGTGACCGGCTATGTGACCGATATCATGTCGACTCTTCCGGATACCGTGGAAGCACTGACCGGCTACAATCTGACCGATGCACTTAAGAAATTTGATCAGAAAAAAGAATAGAAACGATAAGGGGATTCAGACAGTTTGCTTTCCGAGTAAGATTGGATTTATATCAGTCTCAGTTTGAAGACGATTTGAGACAGCAGCAAAAGACGATGGATTCCTTTCCGTTTGCAGCATATGATTTGACAGACCTCTCCTGTATGTGGAAGTTCCATCACATGGCAGGATGAGGTCTTTTAGTAAGGAAAGAAATGAAATTATGAAGTTATACTATTACCTGTCTGAATTGTCATCTGAAAAAACGCCTGATTTGTCACTTTAATATAATGTTTGCGGTGGCACTTCAATGAGGTTTTAGTATCGAATGCTGACAGAGGAAGCGAAAGAAGAGTAAAATTGATCATGGGAGTATGAAATCAGGGGAAGATTTAGGTGCAGGGGAGGTCTGAGGAATGAGTTTCATCACAAAAGCAAATGAATTTTTGAACGGAATTGTTTGGGGTCCCTATATGATTGGTCTGCTTCTGTTTACCGGGATTGTTCTGACGATACAGCTGCATTTTATTCAGGTCTTCAACTTCAGTTACATTCTTCGGAACACGATAGGAAAGATGTTTCGAAAGCCGACTTCCGGAGAAGGAGATATTTCTTCGGGACAGGCAGGTCTGACTGCCATTGCGGCTGTAGTAGGGACAGGAAATATTGCGGGTGTTGCGACGGCAATCGCGATGGGCGGTCCGGGAGCTGTATTCTGGATGTGGGTATCCGCTTTTTTCGGAATGGCTACTAAATTTTCAGAGATCGCACTCGGTATCAAATATCGTGAAAAGCGTGCCGACAACACCTATAGCGGCGGCGCGATGTATTATCTGGACAAAGGGATGAATAATAAATTTATGGCGTATTTCTTCAGTGTTATGGTACTGATTACATATTTTATCATGGGAGCGATCGTTGACACAAATTCAATGGTACTCTCCCTCGAAGAACAGTGGAGATTCAAACCCCTAATCAGCGGTATCGCTCTTTCTTTTCTCGCCGGAATCGTCATTCTGGGTGGAATCAAGAGAATGGGAAAAGTCTGTGAAATTTTGGCTCCTTTCATGGGAGGTCTCTATATTCTCGCGGGTATTTTCATCTTATTGCTGAATATTCGTCAGCTGCCTGCCGCTCTGTTCCTCATCATAAAGAGCGCATTTACTCCGGTGGCTGCTGCCGGGGGATTTGTCGGTTCGACGATAGCGACGACTGTAAAGATGGGATTTGCAAGAGGAATGTTTTCCAACGAAGCGGGAATGGGAAGTTCCCCGATCATTCATAGCAGCGCTACGGTGAATCATCCGGTGGAGCAGGGAATCTGGGGAGTGGCCGAAGTCTTTGTTGATACCTTTTTGATTTGCTCGATCACAGGGATAACGATTGTGATGTCCGGAGAATGGCTGACCGGAGTTTCCGGACCGGCTCTGACGATGAGAGCATTTAATGCCTTGCTTCCCGGAAACATCGGAAGCTATATTGTCATGGGTTCGGCTGTATTGTTTGGATATTCCTGTCTGATATCGGCAAACTTTTATTGTGAGAGAGCGGGGGAGTATCTTTTCGGTTCGAAGGTGATACTGCCGATTCGCATACTGTGGGTCATTTTTATTGTTATCGGTTCAGTAGGAGGACTGGAGTTTGTTTGGGATCTTGCAGACACGGCGAACGGTCTCATGGCGATACCGAACTTAATCGGACTGCTTGTACTCAGTAAGACAGCAGTAAATCTGAAAAACGATTTTTTCAGCCGAAAAGATAAAATCTGATTTTCAGACGAAATCAATAAAGAGATTATGAGAATGAAATATCTGAATTATACTGATTATTTTTTGAAACATTGGAGTTTCAGGAATGAACAGAAAAGCGAAGCGGTTTTCTGAACAGAGGACTCATTGGGCTCTCCTGTTCATTCTATTGCAGTATATGTCGGGTGTGATTGGCATGAAGTACTATGGATGAAGGGAATCTCTCTTCCTGATGTTCGGATAGCCGATAAACCAGAGCGGCAGAATGATAAAGATCCAGTTGAAGATCCCAAGATACTTATAAGCGACTTTGACAACCCACATCAGACCCAAAGTCGATACAAGATAGCAGGCGGTCAGGCAGAGGAGGCTGATGATCGTTTTTCGAAGAAGGGGTTTTTTCATATTTTGGAGGACGTAAGGATCGATTCGCTGCACCATGCCGAAGATAAATCCGACAGCGGTCGTAATCAGCGCAAGAAAGAGAAGGATCGGGTAAAGTACATTCAGCATCTCGATATTGAGCTGATTGACGAGGTAGACGGTCGGAAGGGTTCGAGCGGTTTCGTCTGTATAGATCTCAGGCATTCCGGAGAAGATCAGCAGACAGATGCCGACCAGCATGAGGAGGTTAATGACAGCTCCGACGATGACAGCGCCCTGCGCTTCCTGCTTGTGCTGTCCGCCCTTAAAAGATGAAGTGATTCCGCCGATGGCACTGATTTGAAAACCGGCATAAGTCAGAGCCCAGAGAAGTGCGTTTCCGAAATTTCCGGGAACCGTCTCATTGCTTCCGGAGATACTCCATTTTGAAGATTCCGGATTTATGTAGCCTTCGGACATCAGTTTCGAAATCTGAGGAGCAAATTTAATGAGACCGGCGACGAGAACGATTGAAATGATGATCAGTATGGCAGCCGTCATGATCATTGCATTTTTTCTTACAACAGCCGCTCCGAATACGCAGATCAGGGTGACGATGACAAACATCGCAAGAGATCCTACGATAATCGGAAGATGAAGGTATTGCTCGATGAGCAGACCTCCGGTCGCAATCGTGGCTGCAGTAGCGGCAATCGTCGTTATGATAATGCTCAGATCCATGGCGGGCGTCAAAAAAGAGGAGTATTTCCCAAAGGCTTCTTTCGACCAGGAATCATAGCTCCATTTGTCGGTTTGTCTTGCAGTTTCCAAACCGATATAATAGGTCAGCGCGATGATCGTAAAGGTTAGGATGGGCATGAAAACGCCGAACCAGCCGTGATTGGAGAAATACTGCAGTTCTTGTGTTCCTGACGCGAAACCTGCGCCGCAGTGTGTGGAGAACCATACTGTGGCGACACCGATGCTGATTGAGGTCAGGTAGCTGCTTCTTGTTTCAGTCATTGATTTTTCCTCCTTTTCTCTTATAATACTAAAACCTCATTGAAGTGCCACCGCAAACATTATATTAAAACGACAAATCAGGCGTTTTTTTAGATGACAATTCAGACAGGTAATAGTATAAAACAATTCAATAAATGAAAAATCCGATCCATTGTGAAATGCTTTCTGCAGAGCCGGAAGAATTGGGTCGAATACTGAATAAAGAGCTTACGCCCGGGATGAAAAAAGGCCGCAGGATATCTGCGGCCCGTTTTTTTATTTGTGATGCCAAGTGATGATCGGGGTTCTTGCGGCCCGAACTTCGTCGATTCTTGAAACTTCTGTATTGTGCGGCGCGTCTTTGACGAGCTGAGGATCTGCTTTCGCCTCTTCCGCAATTTTGATCAGTGCGCCGATGAACTCGTCGAGGGTCGTTTTGGATTCGGTCTCGGTGGGCTCGATCATGATCGCTTCCGGAATATTGAGCGGGAAGTAGATCGTCGGAGCGTGGAAGCCGTAGTCCAAAAGACGCTTGGCGACGTCGAGGGTCGTCACATGCTCGGACTTGTCGATGAGTCCGCTGAGCACGAATTCGTGCTTGCAGGTAGTCTCGATTGGGAGCAGGTAATGCTCTTTGAGTTTATGCATCGCATAGTTGGCGTTGAGTACCGCCATTTCTCCGGCTTCTTTGAGTCCGTCTCTTCCCATTGTCAGGATGTAGACATAGGCTCTGAGGTAGATACCGAAATGTCCGAAGAAGTCTTTCACCTTGCCGATGCTCTTGGGCAGATTGTAGTCGAGATAGTAGCGGTCTCCGTCCTTTGCTGCCATCGGGACCGGCGCGTAAGGGAGAAGATGTTTCTTCATGCCGACAGGTCCGCTTCCCGGTCCTCCGCCTCCGTGAGGAGTGGAGAAGGTTTTGTGGAGGTTGTAGTGCATAACATCGAAGCCCATATCTCCGGGTCTTGATTTGCCGAGGATCGCGTTCATATTGGCTCCGTCATAGTAGAGCAGTCCGCCCGCCTCGTGTACGAGATCGGCGATCTCTTTGATATGCTGTTCGAAGAGTCCGAGGGTGCTGGGGTTTGTCAGCATCAGTCCGGCAACCTCGTCATTGAGTTCTTTTTTGAGGTTGTCGATATTGACGGAACCGTCAGGGTTGGAGACGATCTCCACAACTTCGAATCCGGCAACGGAAGCGCTGGACGGATTGGTTCCGTGAGCGGAGTCGGGAACGATGATCTTCTTTCTCTTCAGGTCTCCCCGGTCTTCGTGGTAAGCCTTGATCAGAAGAAGTCCGACCATCTCGCCATGAGCTCCGGCTGCGGGCTGAAGTGTCGTTGCGTCCATGCCGGAAACTTCGGAGAGCATATTCTGCAGTTCGTACATCACCTGAAGAGCGCCCTGCACGGTTTCTTCCGCCTGGTGCGGATGCAGGTTGGCGAAGCCCGGCAGAGAGGAGAGCTCTTCATTGATCTTCGGGTTGTATTTCATGGTGCAGGAGCCCAGCGGATAGAAGCCGGCGTCCAGACCGTAGTTTTTGTTCGAGAGCTTTGTGAAATGGCGAATGACATCGACTTCATTGACTTCCGGGAGCTCGACTGCCGTCTTGCGCAGGAACTGCTCGGGAATCAGCTTTGATACTTCCTGTTTCTCCACATCAAGAGGAGGGAGGCTGTAGCCCTTTCTTCCGGCTACGGAAAGCTCTATGATATTTTTGCTGTATCTCATCGTAATACCTCCTCCAGTGCATTGATGAATCCATCGATTTCTTCCTTGCTTCGCTTTTCCGTCACGCAGATCAGCATATTGCCTTTCAGTTCGGGATAGTCTCTTCCCAAGTCGTATCCGCCGAGGAAGCCTTTCTCAAGGAGTTTGGCGTTGAGCTCGCTGATATCTTTGCCGAAATCCACGGCGATCTCTTTGTAGCAGGGAACGTTGAAGCGGATCTTGCCGAGGGATTTTTCTTCCAGACGCTTTTTCAGATAAGCGAGTTTGGAGATGATCTGCTCGCTGACTTCGGTGATTCCCTGCTTACCCATCACGGACATATAGATCGTCGCCATCAGCGCGATCAGTCCTTGGTTGGAGCAGATGTTGGAAGTCGCTTTGCTTCGGCGGATATGCTGCTCTCTCGCCTGCAGGGTCAGAACATAAGCTTTGTTGTCATTTTTGTCGACAGACTCACCGACGATGCGTCCCGGCATTTTGCGCAGGAATTTGTTCGTCGCTGCGATGAATCCGAGATAGGGTCCGCCGTAGTTCAGGGAGTTTCCAAGAGCCTGTCCTTCTCCGACCGCGATATCGGCCTTGAGCTCGCCGGGCGTTTTGAGAAGGCCCAGAGACAGCGGGTCTACGGAGAGGATCAGAGCGGATTTGTTTTCATGGATCATAGGTTCGAGGGTTTCCACATCCTCGATGACACCGAAGAAGTTCGGGCTCTGGATCAGAACGGCGGCAACCTTGTTGTGCAGAGCGGCCTTGAGCGCATCCCCATCCGTTCTTCCGTCCTTCGTATCCACCTCTACCATTTCGAGATCCTGCATTTTCAGGTAGGTTCGCAGCACGGTTCTCGTCATCGGATTGACGGATTTGGAGATGACGACCACGTTTTTCTTGTCGGGATCGGAAGCCATGAGGCAAGCCTCGGCGGCAGCTGTCGAACCGTCGTAGAGGGAGGCGTTGGAAACCTCAAGTCCCGTCAGCTCGGCGATCATGCTCTGGAATTCGAAGATCATCTGCAGTGTTCCCTGGCTTACTTCCGGCTGATAAGGCGTGTAGGAAGTGTAAAACTCGGATCGGGAGGCGATGTTTTTGACGATCGACGGAATATAGTGATCGTAGGAACCTGCGCCGAGGAAGCATACGAGTTCATCGACATTTTTGTTTTTTGCGGAAAGTGAGTGGAGGATCCTTCTCACTTCAAGCTCGGATTTTGCAGGCTGCAGATCGAGATCTCCCTTAAAGCGGATATCGGAAGGAATGTCTTCGAAGAGTTCATCGACGGAGTTTTTGCCGATGCTCTGAAGCATTTCCTTCACTTCTTCAGGGGTATGGGATATATATTTGTGCATAGGACTGACCTCCGGTATTATTTCTGGGTAAATTCGATATAAGCTGCCTCGTCCATGAGTTCTTTCAGCTCGTCCGGATTGCTCATTTCAACCACGATGATATGGTTTGCGAAAGCGTCTTCGTTGATCAGTTCCGGACCGCCGTCGAGGGCTTCGTTGATTTCGATGACTTTTCCGGAAACCGGAGCGAGCACATCGGAAGCAACTTTTACAGACTCAATCGTACCGAAAGATTTTCCGGCCTGTACTTCATCGTCCACTTCCGGCATTTCGACGTAAACGACTTCACCCATCTCGTGCTGTGCATAGTCGGTCACGCCGATATAGGCTTTGTTTCCTTCCACTCTTACCCACTCATGATCATTGGAATAATAGAGTCCTTTTACTGTTTTCATAGCTGAATCCCTCCTGTGATTTTTGATTATTTTTTATAGTTTTTGGAATAAAAATTGGACTTGATGACTTTTGCGTCGAGGAAGCGGTTGCGCACCTGCACTTTCAGCTCCTCGTCGAGTTTTGCGTAGGGCAGGTCGATCAGTGCGAGAGCGATGGTCTTGCCCAAGGTCGGGGATGCGTATCCCGTCGTGATCACGCCGACTTTTTTGTCGTCTTTGTAGACATCGTAGCCATGTCTTGCGATTCCTTTGCCAAGGATCTCAAGGCCCATGACTTTTCTCTGCAGGCCCTTTTCCTTTTGAGCTTTGAGGGCGGATTTTCCGATGAAATCACTTGCCTTGTCAACTTTGACAAACATTCCGTATCCCGCTTCCAACGGAGAGATATTGTCGTCAAACTCGTTTCCGTAAAGCGGAAGCCTCGCTTCGAATCGAAGAGTGTCCCGTGCTCCGAGACCGATGGGTTTGAGTCCGTCTTCTTTGCCGATCTCGAGGAATTTGTTCCAAAGTTTTTCGATCTGATCCGGCTTCATGTAAATCTCAAAGCCGTCTTCTCCCGTGTAGCCGGTTCTGGAGATCAGGCAGTCGATCCCGTCGACCGTCACATGGTCGCGGAAGGTGAAGGCGCCCATTTCTGAAAGGTTGAAATCGGTAAGTCTTTGAAGCACTTTTTCCGCTTTGGGTCCTTGAATTGCGATCTCCGCCGTCTCATCGGAGAGGTTTTTCACCGAGACCTCGAAGCCTTCTTTGTGGGAGCTTACCCAAGCATAGTCTTTATCGACATTGGAAGCGTTTACTACAAGGAGGATCTTCTCGTCGCTGTATTTGTATACAAGCAGATCGTCGACCACACCGCCGTTCTCATTGGTGAAATGCGTATAGACTACCTTGCCGTCTTCCATGATGCTGATGTCATTGGAGACAATATAGTCCAGGTACCTCTTTGCGTCCTTTCCTTCGAGCAGGATCTCGCCCATATGGGAGACATCGAAGATACCGACATCTTTTCGCACGGCATGGTGCTCAGGAATGATGCCTTCATATTCGATCGGCATGCCCCAGCCGGCGAAGTCCACCATTTTTGCCCCATTTTTCTCATGGGTGTCAAATAGCGGTGTCTTTTTTACATTTTCCATTTCGATCCCTTCCTTTCTGAATAATAAGTTCTATCTGAATACTGTATAAATGAATCACAGACGGACAGTTCCGACGATGAGGGCGGAAGTACCCGTCATGAGAATCGGCGAGATTAAAGCTCCAATTTGTGAAGAGCGATCTTTCTGGTGTCCAAAACCGCCTCTTTGATCGACTCGCAGACTGTCGGATGCGGATGGATCGTCCTGTAAAAATCATCATAGCTCATTCCCGTGCTGATGGCAAGGGTTCCTTCGATGATCAGGTCTGTCGCTCTCGGACCGAAAAGATGCATACCGATGAGCTTGTTGCTCTCTTTGTCAAAGATGACTTTCATGAAGGTCTCGTCGACCCGGTTCATAATCAGGGATTTCCCGTTTCCTCCGAGAGGGAAGACGCCGACAGAGGGGCTGATGCCCTTTTGCAGAGCTTCTTCTTCGGTCAGACCGACGCTTGCGATCTCGGGATCGGTATATACGCAGGAGGGAACCGCATCATAGTGCATTTTGGCGTCGACGCCCATGATGGTCTCGGCAGCGACGATCCCCTGTTCGGAGGCGACATGGGCGAGCATGCTCTTTCCCGTGACGTCGCCGATTGCATAGATATGAGCGGAGGAGGTCCTCATGCGCTCATCGACGCCGATGAATTTTCCGTCCATCGCAATCGAGGTGTTTTCCAGTCCCAGTCCTTCCGTGTAAGGTCCTCTGCCGGCAGAGGAGAGAACATATTCCGCCTGAATCTGCTTTTCTTCGCCGTCCTGTTCATAGGTGACGAGAAGCAGACCGTCCTTTTCTTCGATTTTTTTCGTCGAGGCTTTGGTGTGGATCTTCATGCCTTCTTTTTCCAAGGTCTTGCGCATGGCGACTGAGATATCTTTGTCCATTGCGGTCAAAATACCGCTCTGTCTCGAAAAAAGATCGACCTTGACTCCCATATTGAGGAAGAGGTTTGCAAATTCGACGCCGATGACGCCGCCTCCGAGGACGATGAGGCTTTCCGGCAGTTTTTCCAGTGAGAGAGCGGCCGTACTGTCGATGACGTTGGGCAGGTCTCCTCCTTCCATGCGGGGGGCGACGGAATAAGAGCCTGTTGCAATGATGACAGCGTCAGGGTTCAGGCATACGGTTTCCCCGTCGGCTTTGACAATCTTCACCTGTTCATCGCTGACAAAGGACGCGGTTCCCGAGAGAATTTCCACGCCGTTCATCTGAAGAAGGCTGCGTACTCCCGCAGTCATTTTTTTTACGATGATCTTTTTTCTCTTCTGCACATTTTTCCAGTTGATGGAGGGTTTTTCGGTGAGGTCGATCCCGATCTTCTTCGCTTCGGAGATCTCTTTGAAGAGTTCCGCCGTGTGAAGGAGGGCTTTGGTCGGGATACAACCGACGTTGAGGCAGGTGCCTCCCATATCCGATTTTTCGACGATGGTGACTTCTCCGCCAAGCTGTGCGGCGCGGATGGCAGCCACATAGCCTCCGGGCCCCGCTCCGATCACGAGTATTTTCTTTTTGATGTTTGTCTGCGCCAAGTAAACGACTCCTTTCTTGATGTATTGATAAAGAGAACTTTTTCAATATCTGTACAACAAATCTAAATGAAAAATACTTTTATTTAAGAATGAAAGTATTGATTTTGTACCCATTTTTTTTCGTTGAACACAAGATTTTTCATCTGTTTTTTCATCGCTGTACAGAATCATTATACCATGGACGGCAGCGCTCTGCAAATTTTGACGTCATAGACGTCATGGGAGATCGGCAGAAATTTTTCTTGCATTTGAAGGTCGGCGGAGATATAATGAATCGAAGCGTCCTTTAATTTTGCACGAGAGGCACGAAAGGAGCTGTTGTCTTTTAGCGCCTGATTTTAACCGTCAGATGATGATGAGTTCTGTGAAGCCTCGTGCAAATTGCACCGAGGTTTTTTGTTTGTCCGTTTTTATGGAGAGAGGTGATGAGATGAAAGAAAAAGCGATGATCATGGATGAGAGATCGATCCGCCGTGCGGTGACGAGGATCGCACATGAAATCATCGAGCGGAATAAAGAGGTCGACGATATCGCGCTGATCGGCGTCAAGACGCGGGGAGTGCCGATTGCAAAAAGGATCGCTCAAAAGATCAAAGAGATCGAGGGTCAGGAAGTTCCTGTCGGCGAGCTGGATATCACGCTCTATCGGGACGATCTGTCCGAAAAATCGGAGCAGGCCGTCGTCAACGGTTCGGATATCGACTTTTCGGTCTCGGACAGGATCATCATCCTCGTTGACGATGTGCTCTATACCGGAAGAACTGCAAGGGCGGCGATGGATGCGGTCATGGACAGAGGAAGGCCGAGGATGATCCAGCTGGCCTCTCTGATCGACAGGGGGCATAGGGAGCTTCCGATCAGGGCGGATTTTGTCGGGAAGAATGTTCCGACTTCGAAGCTTGAGCTGATTAAGGTCAGCCTGATGGAGACCGATGGGAAGGAATTTGTTTCCATCAATGAGTAACAGACCTTTTTAATTCAGTCCTGAGAGACTGAAAAAGGGGAACGGCGGTTTCATCTCCGGGCATGCGAAGAGGGATCTTCTGAAAAAGAAGGGCCGGAAGGCGGACGGAGGATCAGACTGCTTTTCTCCAAAAATGAATGGAGGAGAAAAAATGGCTGAAAAAGTAATTCGTAGTGAAGCTGCTTGGCAGCAAGTGAAAAGGGAAGAGAAGAGCGAAAGGCTCAGCGGAGTCCAAAAAATCCTGCTGGCTCTCCAACATCTGCTTGCGATGTTCGGAGCGACGGTGCTCGTGCCGATGCTCACCGGACTGAATGTCTCGGTGGCGCTCGTCAGTGCCGGAGTGGGGACTCTCGTCTTCCATCTCTGCACAAAGAAAAAGGTACCTGTTTTTTTGGGATCCAGCTTTGCGTTTATCCCGGTGATCATCGCAGTAAGAGAGGCCTACGGTGATCTTGGATATGCGCAGGGAGGGATTATCGCGGCGGGATTCATCTATGTTCTCGTCTCGCTGATCGTCTCAAAGGTCGGCGTTGACAAGATCAAGGAGTTTTTTCCGCCTCAGGTCATCGGGCCGATGATCGTCGTCATCGGAACGAATCTCATTCCGGTCGCTTTCGGCATGGCGAAGGAAAACTATCTCTTATCGGCTGTGACACTGGGGACAGCACTGGCGATAACGCTCTTTGCCAAAGGGTTTTTCAAGCAGACGTCCATCATTACCGGAGTTTTTGTCGGATATGCTCTGGCTCTTTATTTAGGGGCAGTGGACACTTCGATTGTCGGCAGCGCCGACTTGCTGCACGTTCCGGATTTTACTCTTCCCAAGTTCAGTTTCGGAGCGGTAGCTGTCATCGCCCCCGTCGTGCTTGCGGTTTTTATGGAACATATCGGTGACGTCACGACGAACGGAATGGTCGTCGGAAAGAATTTTCTCGAAGATCCGGGTCTTCATAGGACTTTGCTCGGGGACGGCCTTGCGACGCTGTTTGCGGGACTGATCGGGGGACCCGCGAATACGACCTACGGAGAAAATACCGGCGTGCTCGCCCTGACGAAGAACTACGATCCCGCCATTCTTCGAATCACGGCCCTGCTTGCGATTGTACTCGGGTTTATCGGCAAAGTCGGAGGATTTCTCCGGACGATTCCGACGGCGGTCATGGGCGGGATCTCTCTGATGCTGTTCAGTATGATCGCCCTGATCGGCGTCAAGACGATCCGAAATGCAAAGACCCGGATGAATGTGAAAAATCTTTTCGTCATTGCAACAGTCCTCTTTATCGGACTTTCGGGACATCTGAATCTGCAGATCGGAATTCCGATCACGGAGAATGTCAGTCTGTCCGGACTCAGCCTCGCGGCGGTAGCGGGCGTAGCGCTCAATAAACTCATATACTGCACCGGTAAAGACTGATGATATAAGATCCCTCTCACGGCGGCTGAGGGGGATTTTCCTTTTTCCGGCTGTTTGTCTGTGCAGGAAGAGGCTTTTCGAAACTTTCTTTTGCAGAGTTTTGCAGAGAGGAAACTTGATTTTATCCCTTCACATCATTTATAATGAATCAAAAACGGCGAGGAGAGGCGGAGCCATGGAGCGATTGATTCGAAAATACTTTAAGGAGGAACCGAATTATGCCGATCAGGAGGTGAGAGTCAAGGTAGCCTATTTTGTCGGTATGTCGGGCATACTGATCAACCTGATACTGACTCTGGCTAAGATCGTCATCGGGATAGCGACCTGCTCGATTGCCGTCATGGCAGACGGATTTAACAATTTAAGCGATGCGGCTTCCTCGATAGTGACGATCATCGGTTTCAAACTCTCCTCCAGACCTCCTGACCGTAATCATCCTCAGGGACATGGACGGATGGAATATATTGCCGCTCTTGTCATTTCCGGAATGGTGATGGTCGTAGGTCTCAATTTCGTCAAAAGTTCAGTCCTGAGGATTCTCTCTCCGGAAGCGCTTCGTTTTTCCTATATCAATATATTTCTTCTCGTCGTTTCCGTCTTCCTGAAGCTCTATCTGGTCTATGCAAATCGCCGCATGGGAGAAAAGATCGACTCCATGGTCCTGAAAGCGACGGCGGAAGACGCCCGCTGGGACGTCGTCATCACTTTGCTTGTCATCTCCTCTCTTTTGTTTTCTCACTTTATCACGATTCCGATTGACGGATATGTCGGCCTGATCGTCTCGATGATGATCATTCGTTCCGGCTACGGTCTCGTCAGAGAAACGGTCAGCCGTCTGCTGGGAGAGGCTCCGGATCCGGCGTGGAAAGATGCGGTGGAAAGGGAGATCCTCCAATATCCTGAGATCCTCGGCATTCACGATCTTTTTTTTCACAGTTACGGCGAGGCGCGCATTGTCGCCACCGTGGATGCGGAAGTGCCTGCGGAGATGGATCTGGTGCATTGCCATCGCGTCGTCAACATCATAGAGAAAAAGATCGCTGAAAAATACGGAGTGAAACTTGTGATTCATGTCGAGCCGATCGGCAGGCATACGGAAGAGGAACTGAGCCTCAGGGATCTGATCAGTTCCTTTGTCAAAAGCAGAAACTATGTCAAATCCTATCACGATCTCGCCATATTTGAGATGGACGGCGAAAAATATGTGGAGATCTATCTGATCATCGACGGCAATCGGGTGGACAGGGATTTTGATCTTTCCTTTCTGCTGGCGGAACTCAGAGAAATGGTGTCCCGAAACCACCCCGGGACTTCTCCGATCATCACGGTACGAACGGAATGGTACTGACGCGGAAAGCGGATCGAGTATAGGGAACTCATCCTAAGTATAAAGAAGACGGAATTTCGCTCCGAAAAATCGGGACTTTCGCATATCTTTTTTCCGAGGAGTATTTTTTGTGCTATAATGAAAAATACGAACTTAATTAATGAGGTGGATGTATTGATACGGTTTGACAGAGTTTCCAAAATGTTTAAAAAATCGAACAGGTATGCGATCAACTGTCTCGATCTTCATATAAGAAGAGGAGAATTCGTATTTTTGGTGGGCAGTTCCGGAGCCGGGAAATCCACTTTTATAAAACTTTTATTAAAAGAGGAAGAGCCGACGGAGGGATACATCACGGTGAACGGCATGAGACTGGACCTGCTGTCGAAGAGAAGAGTACCTCTTCTCCGAAGAAGTATGGGCGTTGTCTTTCAGGATTTTCGGCTGCTTCCGAACAAAACGGTTTATGAGAATATCGCCTTCGCGATGGAGATCACGGGCAACCGTCCCCGGGACGTCCGCAGGAAGGTTCCGAGCATCATGAGTCTCGTCGGACTGAGCGACAAGGCGAAGTCCTATCCTGCGGAGCTTTCCGGAGGGGAGCAGCAGCGTGTCGGCATTGCAAGGGCGATCATCAACGAACCCGCCTTGCTGATCGCGGACGAGCCGACGGGGAATCTCGATCCGAAAATTGCCGGCGATATCATGCAGCTTCTGACGGACATCAATCGGACGCAGGGAACGACGATACTGGTTGCGACCCATGCAAAAGAAATCGTCGATAAGATGAAAAGAAGGGTGATCGCGCTGGAGGGCGGAAGGCTGATCCGAGATGTGGAAAGGGGCTATTATAACGATGTTCAGTAGCATAATTTACAATATTTCCGGCGGATTCAAAAGCGTCTGGAGAAATAAGAATATGGCTGCGGCTTCCATCGCTTCGGTCGCTTCTTCGCTGTTCATTCTCGGAGTGCTTCTTGCCGTCGTTCTCAATATCAATCATTTTGCGATGATGATACAGCATCAGTTTGACGATATACAGGCGTTTATCATGGATGAGGTCACCGCCGAGGAAATCACCGTACTGAAATCGGAGATCGAGAGTTTGCCCAATGTCAGCAAGGTCGTATTCGAATCGAAAGAAATGGCGATGGATAAATTGAAAGAGCGATGGGGTGAAGACGCCTATCTGCTGGAAGGTCTTGAAAATCCCCTGCAGAACTCTCTGATCGTCGAGCTCAACAGCCTGAAAAACGCGGATGCGGTGGCGGATCATCTGAAAGCGGACGTCCGAGTCGATTCCATCAATTACTATAAGGATGTGGTCGATCGGCTGCTCTTTTTCTCCAGAGTGATCAGTATCGCCGGTCTGGCACTGATTTTGCTGCTTTTCGTCATCTCTCTGTTCATCATCGCGAACACGATAAAGATCGTCATCTATGCGAGAAGGCGGGAGATCAACATCATGAAGTATGTCGGGGCGACGAACTGGTTCATTCGCTGGCCCTTTGTCATAGAAGGAATGATACTGGGACTGATCGGGGCGTCTGTCGCTTTGGGCTTCGTTTATCTTCTCTATGATTTTATCTATGACAAGCTGGGAAGCGGGACTTATACATTGATAGGAAACAGTATGCTCTCTGTGGACGTCATTTTCGACAATATGCTCTCGATCTTTCTTTCCGCAGGCGTCGGCGTCGGAATTTTGGGGAGTCTTGTCTCTCTGAGAAGGCATTTGGAAGTGTAGGAGGATAGGATGAAAAAAAGATATCGGAGCATTCTGTTTCTGTCGGTCGTTCTGACTCTTTCAGGCAGACTCATCTCTTACAGTACTTCCTATGATCAGAAGCTGAAGGATGTTCGGGAGAACATTCAGGACGTCAAGCAGGAACAGGCGGATAAGAAGAAAATACTTGAAGAGCTCAATCGGACAATGATTGTCCTCGATGCGAAGATCGACGAGAGTGAAAAACTGATCGAGACGATGCAGAAAAACATCAAAAGCAAGCAGGAAGAAATCTCCGTGACGCAGGAAAAAATACATGCCCTGCAAAAGACGATAGACAAAAACAACGCTTTGCTCGCAAAGCGCCTGCAGGTGATGTATCGCACTTCGGAAGTCGACTATCTGCGCGTCATTTTGGATTCGGAGAATATGGAGGACGCCCTCGCCAATGTCAGCATGATAAAGAAGATCGTGAAAAAAGACAGAGAGGTTCTCAAAGAGCTGAAAGACAGCAAGGATGCGATTTCTGAACATAAAAAGAGCCTCGAAAGACAGGAAAAGCAGATGATCGCTCTGCTGGAAGGACTTGAAGCCGAGAAGACCACCTTGGAAAGAACGAAAAAGCAGCAGGAAAAAGATAAGGAGACGATCAGACAGGATCTTGTCAAGCTCGAGATCATGGAGCAGCAGATGTATCAGGAGGCATCGGCGCTCGAGCAGCGGATCAGAGAGCTTCAGAGCAGCAACGGGCTTTCAGGTCCCTACAAGGGAGGCAGCATGGGATGGCCTCTTACGGTTGCCGGAAGATTCACCTCCGGATACGGAGGAAGAATCAGTCCTATCACCAAGCGTCAGGAGTTTCACAGCGGAGTGGATCTTGCTGCGCCGATGGGTACGGGGATCTGCGCTGCAAACGATGGAAAAGTCATATTTGTCGGCAATCGGGGTACTTACGGCAAAGCGATCATGGTCGATCACGGCGGGGGGGTCGTCACCCTCTATGCACACTGTTCCGCTTTTGTCTCCTCGGAAGGAGATATGGTCAGCAAAGGTCAGGTGATAGCGAAAGTGGGATCCACAGGATACTCGACCGGACCGCATCTTCATTTTGAGGTTCGAATCAACGGAAAACATGTCAATCCGTCCGGATACATCGGACTGAACTGAACGGAGGAAGAAAAGTGATATCGAAGAAAAAAGCTTTTTTTGTCACAGGAATCTGTGTGTTGATTACCTTTTTTATCAGCGTATCCGGCACGATTTCTCTTATGGGGTCGAATTTCATAGCGAACGGTCAGGACGATGATTATAAGAAGTTCAAACAGGTCTTGGAGCTCAAACGGACGATTGAGCGGGATTTTTATCAGGAGATCAGTGAAGAAGCGCTGATTGAAGGGATGAAAAAGGGAGTTTTTGAAGGGCTGGAGGATCCGTATTCGCAATATTATAACGCCGACGAGTACCAATCGCTTATGGAATCCACGGACGGCAGCTATGTCGGCGTCGGCATCGTCATCTCCCCGGGGGAAGACGGTCTGATTACCGTTGTCGCTCCGATTGAAGACACTCCGGCGGAGAAGGCGGGCATTGAGCCCGGAGATAAGATCCTGTCGGTTGACGGGGAAAAATTCAAGGCAAAAGAGATGGACAAAGCCGTTCGAAAGATCAAGGGGGTTCCGGGGAAGAAAGTCGTACTTACGGTTTTCCGAGACAATGACGTTTTCGATATCGAGATTGTCCGGGAGAAGATCCAGATCAAATCTGTGAAATCCGAGATGATGGAAGATATCGCCTATATTCGGATCTCAAATTTCGACAAGCATACAGGGGAGGAGTTCAACGAGCATCTCTCCAAAGTGAAGAAGAATTCTCCCAAGGGGCTGATCATCGACCTTAGGGACAATCCGGGCGGACTGCTGGATCAGGTCAAAGTCGTTGCCGACAGCATCCTCGGCGAAGAAGTGATCGTATATACGATGGACCGAAGCGGACAAAAGCGTTATCTGACCTCGGATGCAAAAGGGAAACTCGAGATTCCTCTCGTCGTTTTAGTGAATGAAAACAGCGCCTCCGCCTCCGAGATCCTTGCAGGAGCCGTTCGGGACAACAAAGCGGGAACACTTGTCGGCACAACGACTTTCGGGAAAGGACTCGTGCAAAGTGTCGTCGGACTCAGGGACAATACGGGATACACTCTGACGACCGCTCAGTATTTTACTCCCTCGGGGGAATACATCCATAAAAAAGGCATCAAGCCGGACGTCGTGGTGGAACTGCCGAAAGAAGAGAAAGAGAAAGGAAATTCCGAAGGTTCCAAGTCTGATAAAAAAGATGAAAACAAAGAGGGGAAAATCGACGACATCCAGCTGAAGAAGGCTGTAGAGATCATTAACGACAAACAATAGAGGAGAGAAAAAATGAATGCGCAGAGACTGAATATTTCAAAGGTGATGATATCCGAAGAGCAGATCAAAAAGAGGGTCGTCGAGATGGCCGGGCAGATCGAGGCGGATTATGCCGGAAAGAATCTGATCGTCGTCGGCGTCCTCAAAGGAGCTTCCGTCTTTGTTTCCGACCTGATCCGTCATATTGATCTGCCTCTGACGCTGGATTTTATGGCGGTATCGAGCTATGGAATGTCGACGGAGAGCTCGGGCGTCGTGCGGATTCTCAAAGATCTCGATATGGATATTTCGGGGATGGATGTTCTCGTTGTCGAGGATATCATCGACAGCGGACTGACGTTGAGCTATCTTCAGGACTATCTGAGCGCACGACATGTCAATTCGCTCCGTCTCTGCACTCTTCTGGACAAGCCTCATCGGAGGAAGACGGAGATCAAGGCGGATTACATCGGCTTTACGATAGAGGATGAGTTTATTGTCGGCTACGGCATCGACTGTAAGGAGGAGTACCGCAATCTGCCCTATATAGCGGCGGTTGAATAGAAATTCCTTCTGTCGTTTGCGCGGATTCTCATTTTACCGTTTGATTCTTGAGGAAAATAGTGTATAATTCTCATGGAATACAAATGAAAGACTATCCTGTTGTGAGAAAGGAGGAATCATGAAAAAAAACCTGCACAATAAAGCTCTATACGCGATAGTAGACATCTCAAAACTGGTCACTTCCTCCAGAAATTTTTTTGAAATCAAAGATGAGATCGTGGAAAAAATGCTCGAGGTGATTCCTCCGAAGAAGGCCTGCATCAACATTTTTGAACCTCAAAACTACAAGGATGCTTTTCTTGTTTGTCATCAGACTCTGATGAGTATTCCGGATTTTTTTCAGGACTGCATCACGGACAACGGGATCAAGATCCCTTTTCATATGTATCCGAAGTATATTCGTGAATCCGTCGAGACGAGGCGTTCCATTTATATCGAAGATCTGGAGAACGACGAAAGGGCCGCTGATGAGCATGAGTTTGCAAAACTGGAAGGGTACAGCGGGCGAGCGGTATTCCCTTTCGTTTCGGGAGACAAGGTGCTCGGTTTCATGACCTGCTTTCTTTCAAAGGATGAGAAACTCTCCTCTGAAGATATGAATTTTCTCGATTCCGTCGCTTCTTTTCTCGGTATGTCCATCGAGATCACTCGTCACAACGGCGATCTGGACAGAATTATCAGCGGACTGCGCAATACGATCAATTCGATCTCCAAAGCGACGGATGAACTTTATCGAAATAAGGATATCAATTCTTTTCTCAGCATGATCAGCGAGCAGGCCTGCCGTTTTACCGGCAGCGAGGCCTCTTTTGTCTTTGTGGAAGACCATGACGAAAGGGTCTATGCGGCCGCAAACTACGGCGAGTTTCAGCCGATGACGGCCGTCCTTGAGTTTGTCGTCAAGCACAAAAATCTCGGATTGGAAGAGAAATCCTTTACGACGGCGACGCTGCCGCAGATGCTGGTCGATGCGGGAGTGCGATCTCTCGTCTATGAGAATCTGATCCACGAAGAGAAGAATGTCGGTTCGCTGATCGTCATCAACAGCAAGAGGTACAATACCGACGATATGAAGATACTGAGCATCTATGCTTCTCAGATCGCTCTGTCACTGATGATGTATCTGGACAGCCGGAAACTCTTTGACAAACAGCTGATCGAGCGTGATCTCGATATCATCGCGAAACAGCAGCAGCTGATTATGAGCGACAGACATCTCAAACTCCAAAACGGTGCGACGATTGACTATCATCACAGTCCGTCCAAGCAGATCGGCGGAGATTTCTGCAAGATCGCGCGGATTGACGGGCATAAAGCGATTGTGTTCATTGCCGACGTCATGGGTCACGGCATACTTTCCAACTATTTCGTCGCGATGATGAAAGGCGTGCTCAAGACCCTCCTGCATGAAAATCTCTGGCCCAATGAGATTTTGAACAGGCTCAATTCCATTCTCTTTCAGGATCTCGACGCACTCAACCTCTTCATCACGGCACGGATTGTCATGGTCGACACGGAGCAGGAGATCCTGATCTCTGCAAATGCGGGTCATCCTCTGCCAATCGTCTTACATAAGGATGGGAAATCTTCTCAGCACTTCTTTGAAAATGAAGGAGGGATTCCCATCGGTGTCATGGAAGACAATGAGTATGAGCAGAGAATCTATGATATATCCAAACTGGATCTTGTCGCCCTTTATACCGACGGCGTCATAGAGACGACGAACCCGGAGGGAGAAGAATTCGGGACGGAGGGGCTGGGCAGATTTTTGGAGAGAGAGCAGGAAAAGACGGGTCAGGTCATCTGCGACAGCATAGAATCTGAGCTTCAGAGTTTTTCGAAACTGGATACGATGAAAGACGACGCGATGTTGGTTATCATTCGCAGAGGATAGGAAACTGCTGCAAGATCTATATCAAAATACATTTGATTTATCCCGGTGAAATCAGTATAATGTAAGAGAGGGAGACGCAGAGGCTTCCGAAAATACGATTGGTATTGATCTTTAGCGTATTTCAGATCGAAAAGAAAAAGAGTTCGGCAAGACAGAGAAAGGAGAGACGCCGGTGAAAGCGTTGGAAAAGTATATCGACCATACCCTTCTCAGGGCGGATGCGAAGACGGATGAAATACGTAAGCTTTGTGCAGAGGCTAAGGAGCACGGCTTTTTTTCCGTTTGCGTAAACCCCTGTTTTGTTGAGTTTTGCAGCAGGGAATTACAGGGCTTTGACGTCAAGGTCTGTACAGTCGTTGGTTTTCCGCTTGGGGCTTCCACTTCGAAGGTGAAAGCCTTCGAGACCGCAGATGCGGTCGAAAGAGGAGCTGAGGAGGTCGATATGGTCATCAATATCCCCGCGCTGAAAGAAGGGGATGAGGATCTCGTGCGCAGGGATATTGAAGCCGTTGTCGCTGCAGCGAAGGGGAAGGCTTTAGTTAAAGTGATCATTGAGACCTGTCTGCTGACGGAGGAGGAAAAAATCAGAGCCTGCACCCTTGCAAAAGAAGCGGGCGCAGACTATGTGAAGACTTCGACGGGATTTGGCGGCGGAGGGGCGACAGCGGAAGACGTCCGTCTGATGCGGGAGACGGTCGGTCAGGAGATGGGCGTTAAAGCCTCAGGCGGAATCCGAACGACTCAGGATGCGCAGAAGATGATCGAAAGCGGAGCTTCCCGTATAGGAGCCAGTGCTTCCGTCGCGATTGTAAACGGCTTGTAGTGCAGAGATAGGGGTAATAACAAGGCAGTCTTGTTCTATAGATCAATATTTATTTTCAAATCCGGTGTTATTACGCAAGTGATTTTTTTATTTTTATGAAGGAGGCAGAGGAATGGCAAAAATTATGAAAACCATGGATGGAAACACGGCCGCCGCATATATCTCGTATGCATTTACCGAAGTGGCCGCGATCTATCCGATCACACCGTCATCCCCGATGGCGGAACTTACGGACGAATGGTCTGCGAACGGTCAGAAGAATATCTTCGGACAGGAAGTAAAAGTGGTTGAGCTTCAGTCCGAGGGGGGAGCGGCCGGAGCCGTGCACGGTTCACTTTCCGCCGGAGCGCTCACGACTACATACACGGCGTCTCAGGGACTTCTTCTGATGATTCCGAATATGTACAAGATCGCCGGAGAGCTTCTTCCCGGAGTTTTCCATGTTTCCGCAAGGGCGCTTGCCAGTCACGCGCTGTCGATCTTTGGAGATCATTCCGACGTTATGGCGGCAAGACAGACGGGATTTGCGCTTTTGGCTTCCGGATCGGTTCAGGAAGTCATTGATCTCGGGGGGATCGCTCATCTTTCCGCGATCAAATCGAGAGTGCCTTTCGTGCACTTCTTCGACGGATTCCGAACTTCTCACGAGGTGCAGAAAGTGGAGCTGATCGACTATGCCGATCTGGAAAAACTCGTGGACAAAGACGCTCTGCAGGCATTCAGAGACAATGCGCTCAATCCGGAGCATCCATATACGAAAGGTACCGCACAGAACCCGGATATCTTCTTCCAGGCGAGAGAAGCCAGCAACAAATTCTATATTCAGGTGCCCGACATCGTGGAAGGCTATATGAAAGAGATCTCGAAACTGACCGGAAGAGAGTACAGACCTTTCAACTACTACGGCGCAAAAGATGCAGAGCATGTGATCGTCGCTATGGGCTCCGTGACGGAGGCTCTGGAAGAGACGATAGATCATCTGATGGAAAAAGGAGAGAAAGTCGGTCTTGTAAAAGTGCATCTGTACAGACCTTTCTCCGAGAAATACTTCTTTGAAGCGATGCCTGCCACTGTGAAGAGGATCGCGGTTTTAGACAGAACGAAAGAGCCGGGCGCGATGGGAGAACCGCTCTATCTCGATATTCGAAACCTTTACTACAACAAAGAAAACGCTCCGTTGATCGTGGGAGGAAGATACGGACTCGGATCGAAAGATACGACGCCGACCCATCTTCTCACCGTCTTCAAAAACCTCAAGGCAGCAGAGCCGAAAAACGGATTCACGATCTCCATCGTCGACGATGTGACCAATCTTTCCCTTCCGGTGGAAGAAGAGCTCAAGATCGTTTCCGAAGGCACCGTGCGATGTAAATTCTGGGGACTGGGTTCGGACGGAACTGTCGGAGCGAACAAGTCTGCGATCAAGATCATCGGAGACCATACAGATATGTATGCCCAGGGATATTTCTCCTATGACTCGAAAAAATCCGGAGGAGTGACCATCTCTCACCTGAGATTCGGAAAGAAACCGATAAGATCGACTTATCTGATCGACGAAGCGGATTTCATCGCCTGTCATAACCAGGCCTATGTCAATCAGTACGATCTGCTCAAAGGTCTCAAAAAAGGCGGAACCTTTGTCCTCAACTGCAAATGGTCCGACAGCGAGCTGGATAAGAACCTTCCGGGAAGCATCAAATCCTATATTGCAAAGAACGATATCAAGTTCTATACGATCAATGCGACGGATATCGCAGAGGAGATCGGACTTGGAAACCGTATCAATATGATCATGCAGTCCGCTTTCTTCAAATTGGCGGAAGTAATTCCGATGGAAGATGCGGAGAAATACCTCAAAGACTCCATCGTCAAAGAATACGGAAAGAAAGGCGACAAGATCATCAATATGAACTTCTCCGCTGTGGAAAAAGGCGCCAATGCGCTGCATCAGGTGGAAGTTCCTGCAAACTGGGCGGATGCAAAAGTGGAAAGTCTTGCGAAAGGTTCCGATGATGAACCGAAATTCATCCGCGAGATTCTTCGTCCGACAAATGCTCAGATGGGAGACGATCTTCCGGTATCCGTGTTTGAAGGAAGTGAAAACGGTGTGCTTCCCTGCGGAAGCGCAGCCTACGAAAAGCGCGGGATCGCAGTGAATGTTCCGGAGTGGAGACCGGAAAACTGTATCCAATGTAATCAATGTTCTTTCGTATGTCCACACGCGGCAATTCGCGCATACCTTGTAAACGAGAAAGAAAAATCCGGCGCACCGGAGGGCTTTGAAACGATCCCTGCAATGGGTAAAGGTCTGGAAGGTCTGCAGTACAGAATGCAGGTAGCGCCGCTTGATTGCACAGGCTGCGGCAACTGTGCCGATATCTGCCCGGGCAAAAAAGGCGAAAAAGCTCTTGTCATGCAGCCGATTGAAACGCAGAAAGCTCAGGTGGCAAATTTTGACTATGCCCATGGAAACATTGCCTATAAAGATCATCTGATGGCGAAAAACAGCGTCAAAGGAAGTCAGTTTGCACAGCCGCTGCTGGAGTTCTCCGGAGCTTGTGCAGGCTGTGGGGAGACGCCTTATGCAAGACTGGTGACACAGTTGTTCGGAGACCGTATGATCATCGCTAACGCCACCGGCTGTTCCTCGATTTGGGGAGGTTCCGCTCCGGCGACTCCGTACACGAAGAACGCGGAAGGCAAAGGACCCGCTTGGGCGAACTCTCTCTTTGAGGACAATGCGGAGTACGGATACGGGATGGCGATTGCGGTGCGTACAATTCGTGAGAGACTGAAAACCGTCATGACCGAGCTGCTGGAAAAAGATGTTCCCGCTGAGGCGAAAGAGGCCTTTGAAGCTTGGATCGAGTCGATGAACGACGCGGAAGCGAACAAAGCGGCGACGCTCAAAGTCAAAGAAGCGATCACGACAATCAAGGGAGAGGCAAAAGCTCTCGCAGACGAAATCAAGGATAAAGCGGACTACCTTGAGAAAAAATCCATCTGGATCTTCGGAGGAGACGGATGGGCATACGATATCGGATACGGCGGACTCGACCATGTCCTCGCATCCGGAGAGAATGTCAATGTCCTCGTATTTGACACCGAGGTGTATTCCAACACCGGAGGACAGTCCTCCAAATCGACTCCGACGGCTGCGGTGGCAAAATTTGCGGCTTCCGGAAAGAAAGTGAAGAAAAAAGACCTCGGTATGATTGCTGCGACCTACGGTTATGTCTATGTCGCTCAGGTCGGTATGGGTTCCGATAAGAACCAGCTGATGAAAGCGCTTCTTGAAGCGGAGAAATATGACGGGCCCTCCCTGATCATCGCTTACGCTCCCTGTATCGCTCACGGTCTCAAGGAAGGTATGGGAAGAACTCAGGCCAATACCCAGCAGGCGGTAGAAGCGGGATACTGGCATCTGTATCGCTACAATCCGGAGCTCAAAGAGCAGGGCAAGAACCCCTTCACTCTGGATTCCAAAGAACCGAAAGCAAGCTTCCGAGAGTTTATCGAAAAACAGGTTCGCTATACCTCCCTGCAAAAAGCCTTCCCGGAAATCGCGGAAGAACTCTTCGAAAAAGCGGAGCAGGAAGCGCGAGAAAGATACGAAAATTATAAGAAACTGGCAGAAATGCAGTAAGATAATAATGAATAGGAAAAGGATCGTCCGGGAGGGCGGTTCTTTTTCAATGGCATATTTTCAATGAAATTTCAGATGACAGGTCAGGGGTACATTTTATCGGACGGCATTTTGGTTAGGCAGTATACTATTACCTGTCTGAATTGTCATCTGACAAAACGCATGAGTTGTCGTTTTACAGTGAACGTAAAAATTATTTTCACTTTGTCGAATCTCTATTCTGTAAAATGCAACCGGAATACATTTCGAAAGCGTGAATATTTATATCGTTTGCTATAACATGGATATAGTTTTCGGCGGTGGCGCTGCAATGAGGTTTTAGTATAAGGTTGCTTATTTTTCGGCTTTGTAATTTTGACATAAGTGAAACCGTTTTTTTACATAATTGAATTTACATAAGGATTGTCTGTGAGTTAAAATAAAAGTATAATGAGAATTGTTACGGATTGAAAAGGAAAAATATGAAGAATTTTGAATGGAATAGGAGGGAACAGATGATTTCATCGGATATTCGGCAAGAGTTCAGAGAGTCTCTGCGCAAGATCGCGCTGCCGGTCACCCTGCAGAGCATACTTTTTGTTTCATTGAATTTCATTGATACTCTGATGGTGGGAAAGCTGGGCAAAGTTCCTTTCAGCGCTGTCGGTCTCGGCGGACAGTATTATTTTCTCGCGAACCTCTCAATCGTCGGTGTCGTGTCGGCAATGCAGATCTATATGGCACAATACTGGGGAGAGGAAAATGTGAAGGGTTATCGTCAGGTGACGGGTCTTTCGGTGCTCTCTTCCCTTGTCGTATCTTTGCTTTTCGCTTTGCCTGCTTTTTTTGCGACAGAATTCATTCTTTCTCTGTTTTCCAAAGACAGGGCTCTGATCGAGCAGGGTATTCCTTATCTGAGACTCATCGCCTTTCAGATTCCTTTGACTGCGGGGGTGCTCAGTTTTGCCTCGGCTTCCAGAGCCTCGAAGAATGCAAAGCTTCCCCTTCGTGTTTCGATGGTCTCTCTCTGCACGAATACGCTGTTGAACTATTTTCTGATCTTCGGAAAATTCGGTTTTCCAAAGCTTGGGGTTCGGGGAGCGGCGATTGCGACGGTGCTGTCCGCTTTTCTGTCTCTCTGTCAGTACCTTCTCTATATCTTGAAACCGGAGAATCCTCTGCATGCGAATCCGAAAGAGTTTTTGTCCTTCGGCGGGGATTTGGCGCTTAAGGTGTTTCGGACGGGCTGGCCCGTATTTTTGCATGAGGTGTTCTGGTCTTTGGGGATGAGTCTGTATGTGATCATCTTTTCAAGGACGAATACGGACGTCTATGCCTCCTATCAGATTGCGAATCAGCTGATGCGGATCACTTACATATCGACGATGGGTATATCCAGTGCGGCGTCCATCACGATAGGCAATCAGCTTGGGGCAAAGAATATCGACAAAGCCCTCCTCTTTGAAAAGGCGTATTCGAAGACGCTGTTGCTCACTTCGTCTTCAGCGGCGCTTTTGATGATAGGAATAGCTTATTTTGCAGTCAACTGGTTCAATGTCAGTCAGGAGATCCGGCAGAACGCTTTTGCAATGATTATCGTCATCGCGTTTTTCCTTCCGCCGAGGATGTATAACGCGATGGAATCGGCCGGAATCCTGCGCGCGGGAGGAGATACGGGGTATCCCGTGTTTCTCGAACTTTCCGGCATCTACCTGATCAATCTGCCTCTTGCCTTTGTCGGGCTTCGGCTTCTCGATATTCCTTATCCGGCGGTCGTCGCTCTCTCGTCTCTTGGAGACGTCTGCATCCTCGGACTCATGTATCGCCGTGTGAAGTCAAAGGTCTGGGCGAAGAATCTGATCTCGGAATAATCGTGACAACAAAGGAAGAGGAGGTGAGCCCCTCTTTTTAGAATGAAGAAAAAGAAGACAATCTTCAAAAGTCCTGAGACGAAGATGATGAACTTTTGTGAAAAAATCGTGATGCGCAAGCCGCCGAAATTTTAGAACAATCAGCAGGACGCTGATTGTAGAGCGAAAGCGGCAGGATGCCGTTTTGAGCTCGGTCGAAATTTCCGGCGAGCAAATCCGATTTTTCCGAAAGAGAATCTGCGCCGTCGAAGGATTTTTTGAAGTTTGTCTGTAGTCTGAAGAAGAGGAGCTGGAGCCCCTCTTCTTTTTTGGTGAAGAAAAAACAGAGACAAGTTTTGATCTTCTAAATTTCGTTAAATCGCCTCAGGACTTCAAGGAGGAAGTCATAGACTCTCTTGGTGGAGCCAATGCTCAGATGTTCGTCAGGCGTGTGAACATCATACATATTGGGGCCGAGGGAGATCATATCCAGCCCTTCGATCTTTTCTCCGAAAAGACCGCATTCCACGCCGGCATGGATGGCGACCAGCTTGGCCTCGGTTCCCGTCATGTCCTTGTAGACTTTTTTGAAGTGTTCCCGGAGCTCGGAATTTGGATTGTACTGCCAGCCGCAGTAGCGGGAATCTGTTGTAAGTGTTCCGGATACCGCTTCGGCGAGAGCCTGATACGAATTGAGCAGATCGTCAAGAAGGCTGTCTACGGAGCTTCGATGGCAGCTTTCCAGTGTTACGCTCTCTTCTTCAGTCGTTAGGACGCCAAGATTGACGGAACTTTCAACAAGATTTTCCATGGAGGCGCTCATGGAATGGACGCCGCTTGGTGCAAGGACAAGAGCATGGAGGAGACGGGTTTTGGACTCCCTGCAGAGCACTTGATCGGGGCGTGCTTCCTTTTCGCAGCAGATCAGAACGCCTTCGTCTTTTCCGAACAGTTCATTTTTCAGGATGCCGTTCCACTTCTCGATAAAGTCCGAGAGGAGCTTTTTATTTTCAGCATCCACAGCCAACAGGGCCTGTGCCTCTCTTGGGATCGCATTCATCTTGGAGCCGCCGCTGACAAAAGACAGCTCAAAATCCACAGATTTGGAAAGTTCAAAGAGAAGGCGTCCGAGGATCTTGTTTGAATTTCCTCTTCCTTTGATAATATCCATGCCGGAATGTCCGCCTTTGAGTCCTTTGACGGAGAGTTTGCAGCCGGAAGATTTGGAGGCGGGGACTCTCCTGATCGGGATATGCAGTTTTGTACGGGCTCCTCCCGCGCAGCTGACGAGAAATTCCCCTTCTTCTTCCGAGTCGATATTGATCAGGTATTTTCCGCTGAGAAGGCTGCCCTCAAGATTTGCAGCTCCTGTGAGGCCGACTTCTTCTTCGACGGTGAACACCGCTTCCAGAGGAGGATGGAGGATCTCGTCGGATTCGAGGATCGCAAGAGCCATCGCCACGGCGATCCCGTTGTCGGCGCCGAGGGTCGTGCCGTCCGCATAGATATAGTCCTCTTTGATGAGAAGGGTCAGAGGATCTTTGTCAAAGTCATGCTCCTTGTCGCCGTTCTTCTCGTTGACCATATCCATATGCCCCTGGAGAATAACGGTGGGAAGATGCTCATATCCTTTGGTGCCCGGTTTTCGGATCACGATGTTCATGAATTTGTCCTGCGTGTAGTCGAGACCGCGTTCTTTGGCGAAAGAAGCGAGGTAATCGCTGACTTGACGCTCGTTGTAAGAGCCGCGGGGGATCTTGCTCAACTCTTCAAAATAGTGAAATACTCGTTTGGGTTCAAAATCGAGAACAGGCTTCAATAGAATCACTCCTTGTATTTTTTCGATGTCTATCTGTCTTTTATCCTACTATAAAAATCGGAAAATCACAACGAGTATTCGCAGATCTCGAAAATCTGTTTTAGCTATTGAATAAATTATTCTATATGGTAAAATTTCCTTATACAAATTATTTTTTATGTTTTGGGAAAATTCATTATGGAAGAAAGGACGTGGAATATGAGCACAGCACTTAAAAAAAGATCGGAGATCAGTGAAGATCTCAAATGGGATCTGACACGCCTCTACGGGAATGAAAAAGAGCATGATGAGGCGATGGGCAAAGCGGCCTCTGCTGCAAAATCGATTTCCAAAAAATTCAAGGGGAAGATTTCGACCCCGGAGGATGTATTGAACCTGCTGAAGGAATACAGTCAGCTGATGATAGATTCAAGTCATATCTCCAACTATTCATATTTGAAACTCTCTGTCGATATGACGGACGAAGAGAGTCAGAAGCTTTCCAACCGCGTCGATCAGCTGCTTGCGGAAATTGAGACCGAGGTGAAATTTGTCGACAGCGAGCTGATGGATCTCGATGAGGCGGTATTGAACGAGGCGATAGACAATACAGAGGAGTTCAAGATCTATCTGCAGATCCTCAAAGAGAGAAAACAGCATCGTCTGCCGGCGGAGAGCGAAGAGCTGCTTGCGACCTTGGGACCGGTGCTCAGCCTGCCTTTCAGGGGCTATGAGACGACAAAGCTTTCGGATATTGATTTTCCCGATTTTGAAGTCCGAGGAAAGTCCTATCCCTTGAGTTATGTGCTGTTCGAAAACGAGTACCAGTATCATGTGGATACCGAGGTTCGAAGAGCGGCTTTTGAAGCTTTTTCCAAGAAAATCCGAGAATATGTCAATACAACTGCGAACTATTATACGACGCAGACACAGAAAGAAAAGATCCTCTCCAGGCTGAGAGGCTTTGATTCGGTGATGGATTATCTGCTTTTTGAGCAGAGGGTTTCCGCGGATCTTTACAACAGGCAGATCGATCTGATTACGGAGCATCTGGCGCCGCATATGAGACGGTATGCGAAGCTCCTTCAAAAAGTTCACGGGATCGAAAAGATGACATTTGCGGATCTCAAACTTCCTCTCGATCCGGATTTCAGTCCGACGGTGACGATCGAGGAGTCCAAGAAGTATGTGCAGGGAGCGCTCTCCGTCCTCGGCGAGGAGTATATCGGCCTCGTCATGAAGTCCTATGAGGAGAGATGGGTGGACTACGCGCAGAATATCGGGAAATCCACCGGAGGATTCTGCTCGAGTCCTTATCGAAAAAATTCATACATCCTGCTGTCTTGGACGGGAATGCTCAGTGAGGTCTTCACCCTTGTACATGAGCTTGGACACGCGGGTCATTTCGCTCTGGCGCAGCGAGAAAACAATATACTGGAAGAAGAGTGCTCCCTGTATTTTATCGAGGCGCCTTCGACCGCCAATGAGATGCTGCTGTCCAACTATCTGATGAAGCAGAGCGAGGACAAGCGCTTTTGCAGATGGGTTCTCTCTTCGATGATCGGCAATACCTACTATCATAATTTCGTCACTCATCTGCTGGAAGCGGCTTACCAGAGAGAGGTCTACCGAGCCGTTGACAGAGGAGAGTCGCTGCAGGCCGGGGATTACAGCAGGATCAAGAGAGAAGTGCTGGAAAAGTTCTGGGGTGATGCGGTGGAGATCAATGAGGGAGCGGAACTGACCTGGATGAGGCAGCCTCATTACTATATGGGACTCTATCCCTATACCTACAGCGCGGGGCTGACGGTATCGACGCAGATCAGCCGAAGGATCCTCGAAGAGGGAGAAAGAGCGGCTCAGGACTGGGTTAAAGTGCTCAAAGCCGGTGGCAGAAAGACTCCGGAGGAACTTGCGAAGATGGCCGGAGTGGATATTTCCACCGACAAACCCTTGATGGACACCATCGCCTATATCGGAGATGTGATCACACAGATGGAAGAGCTGACGGACTCTCTTTAAGATAAAGAGCCGGTCTGTTGAATCGTATTTCGGGAGAAAATGGATTTGCCGATGAGGACGCCCGGCAGAAACCGGCTCGGAGTCTGTTTCTGCCGGGAAAACTTCTGGAGCGTTTTGCAATTGGCTATCATTTCGTTTTGATAATAACGATATTTAAGCTTGACAAAACTACCATCTTATATGAAGATGGTAGTAAGGATATCCGATCGGATGAGGGATCGTTTATCAATGGAGAACGCCGATAAATTTTTTGGAATCACCGTTTTCCATTTCAGCGATCTGTTGTCGGAAGATATCCCGGGAAATCATTTTATATTTTTAAGGAGGTATTCTATTGAACAGTGTATTGAAAAGATGGCAGTCCCTCAGTCTCGTCAAGCGCATCCTGATCGGACTTCTCATCGGTAGCCTGCTGGCGTGGAAGTTTCCGACGCAGTTTCAGGGCATTACGATTTTCGGTTCTCTTTTTGTAGGAGCGCTTCGAGCCGTAGCTCCGATATTGGTCTTTGTCCTTGTCATGGCGGCAATCTCTCAACATAGAGAGGGGCATCAGACCAATATGAAGTCGATCATCGTACTCTATCTTCTCGGAACTTTTTTGGCTGCTCTTGTTGCGGTTGTTGCAAGTTTCCTCTTTCCGGTGCAGCTGGAGCTTGTCACCGGATCCAATGAGATCAGTCCTCCGGCAGGAGTGACCGAAGTCCTGAAGAACCTGCTCATGAACATCGTCGACAACCCGATCAAGGCTCTCTACAATGCCAATTATATCGGAATCCTCACTTGGGCGCTGCTGCTGGGGATGGCTCTGAGAAACGCTCCGGACACGACGAAGACCATGATTGCAAATTTCTCGGATGCGGTATCTCAGGTGGTGCGCTGGGTGATCAATTTTGCTCCGATCGGTATCATGGGACTCGTGTTTGAAGCGGTGTCTACAAGCGGATTTGAGATTTTCACCACCTATGGGAAGCTTCTTGCGGTACTTGTGGGCTGTATGCTTTTCGTTGCTCTTGTGGTCAACCCGATCATCGTCTTTGTTCACATCAAGGAGAATCCGTTCCCTCTCGTGTTCAAATGCCTTCGTGAGAGCGGCGTGACAGCTTTCTTCACGAGAAGCTCCGCGGCAAATATTCCGGTGAACATGACCCTCTGTGAAAACTTGGGTCTTGACAAGGATACTTACTCGGTGTCCATTCCGCTGGGAGCGACGATCAATATGGCGGGAGCCGCGATCACGATTTCCGTACTCTCCCTTGCGGCGGCGCATACAGTCAATGCGAACATAGATATCGGAACGGCTCTGATCCTCAGCGTGCTCTCTGCGGTCTGCGCCTGCGGTGCGTCGGGAGTTGCGGGAGGTTCGCTTCTTCTGATCCCTCTCGCCTGCAGCCTCTTCGGAATCCCCAATGAGATCGCGATGCAGGTCGTGGCGGTCGGATTCATCATCGGGGTCGTGCAGGATTCCTGCGAGACCGGACTCAACTCTTCGACAGACGCTCTCTTCACCGCGACGGCAGAGTTCGCTCAGTGGAAGAAAGAAGGAAAGAAGATCGTGATTCCCAAGACTTCGAAAATTTAATATTCCATCAGTTGCAGCGAAAAAGCTGAGGAAGGAAATTTCCTCAGCTTTTCTATATTTGTGAAGCACAAAGAAAACTGACCCTCATCCGGTCAATGGAGCAAAACGGATGAGGGTCAGTTTTTGACTTTCTGAATCTTATGGGAGCATGATTTTCTGTCCCGGGTGAATGAGGTTCGGATTTTTGATCTTGTTGATCTTTGCTAATCTCTGCCAAGTTGTATTGTATTTTGCCGCGATCTTCCAGAGCATATCTCCGGGTGCGACGATATGGTAGGCGGCTTCTTTCTGAGAGGGAGCAGCCGGAACTTCTTCCTGAGAAGCGGAAGTTTCCTCTGCTGTGACCACAGCAGCGATGGAAGAGGGAGCCGCTTCGTCAATATTTGTGGAAGAAGCCTCCGGAGAAGATTTCGAAGCCGGATCTTCTGCAGGAGCCGAGGACTGGCCTTTGATATGGATTCTCGGTGAAAATTCTCCGCTGATTGATTCGGATTTTTGAATATATCCGATCAGGATCTCGTCGAGAGCCGGATATTCATTGACGATAGGCGCTTTTTTCAGCATGGTGTATCCGTCTCCCCCCGAGGCCATGAAGTCATTGGTGACGAGGATATACTCTTTGTCGGGTTCGAGATCGGAGTCTCCGACCTTGACTTCGCTGACTCTTTCACCGGCTTTTTTCGCAGGATCGAGTGTGAAGCTCATGCCGGCCACATGAGGGAACCCTCCGTTGTGTTCTGGATAAGTGGAGACACCGTGCTCCAGAGCTTCCAAAACAGCGGATCCCTTTACTTTTTTTGCGACGAGATAGTTTCCGAAGGGGAAGGTCGTCAGGATGTCTCCTTTTGTGATATCGCCTTCTTTGATGCTGGCGCGGATGCCTCCGCCGTTTGTAAGAGCGATGTCTGCCTGCGTGACGTCCAGCATTGCGTCCGTGACGAGCTGACCTAAATTGCTTTCGCCGGCGCGGACCACTTCTCTTTTTCCTTCAAGTTCAACAGAGGTTTTTCCGATCACTTCGCTGAGGATCTTTTTCTGCTCCTCGGTAATGGAAGAGATCTCTTCGACGACCGCAGGATCCGCGTCCAGTTCTTTCGCATCCTTCGCCATGATCAGTCTGGCTTTTTTCGACTGGACTTCCCGATCCTCAATCTCGAGAGTGGCGATTCCGAAAGCCTTGTCGTGTTCGCCGCGGCTGACGATCAGAGTGCTGCCGGCCATCCTGCCTTCGGGAAGTGTCGTATGGCTGTGGCCGTCGACGATGAGATCAATGTCTTTGACTCCGAGCGCCACTTTGTCACTGGTGTGATCTCCCTCATCCAATCCGAGATGAGCCAGACAGATGATGACGTCGCAGCCCTGCTTTTTGAGATCGGCAACGGCCTTTTCAGCAGCTTCGACCGGGTCTGTAAACCTGATTTTCTCCACGTTTTTCGGGTTTGTCTTATAGGCGGTTTCCGGTGTCGCAAGTCCGAAGATTCCCACTTTCATCATATTTATTTTCTTGACGGTATAGGGAGAGAAGACCAGATTTCCGGATTCGTCGGTTACATTGGCCGCTATCAGAGGGAAATTCATTTTTTTCTCCAGTTCTTTCAGTCGGTCATAGCCATAGTTAAAATCATGGTTGCCGGGAACCATCGCGTCATAGGACATCAGATTCATGAGGCTGACGATGGAGTCGCCGCGGCTGATCGTAGCGATCGGCTGTCCGTGCAGGGTATCTCCGGCATCGAGAAAGAGTACATTTTTGGTTTTTTTCAGATCTTTAACATACTGGGAGATTCGGTCGTAGCCGACTCCGGTCATATTGCCGTCCTTGTCTTTGACAGATCGCACTCTCGAGTGAGCGTCGTTGGTATGTACGACAATCAGCTCGTCATAAGAGTCCGCAAGTACGGCTCCCGAATCTGTGAAAGCAATGGAGAGCAGCATTACAAAAGCAAGAAACAGACATGAAATTTTCTTGTTCATAACAAACCTCCTCTTCTTTTCCAAAAATTTTTGTTATCAGTACTATTATACTTTTTTGTTAAGAAACTTGCAAGTAATCCGAGATAAAGAGAGAGAAATTTCAGAAAATAAAAAGACTCTCCTTGGATCCCGGGAAGAGGGATGCAGAAGAGAATCTTTTTGTCATTCCTTTCGAGCGGGGACCGTAATGCTTTATTGCATTTATCAGACGGAAAATCCGGCTTCCGCAAAGGTGTACATATTATTGTAGGCGAAGTTGGCCGCTTCTATGACATTGAAGCAGAGAGCGGCTCCTGAGCCCTCTCCCAGACGCATATCCATCTGAAGCATCGGAGAGAGGTCAAGCAGAGAAAAGGCTTTGCTGGAAGCAGGTTCCGCGGAAAAATGCGAGGGAATCATATAGAGCTTGCTCAATGGACAGAGACGAATCGCCAGGATCGCGGCGGCATAGGAAATAAAGCCGTCAAGAACGACGGGAATTCTCTTTGCAGCGCAGGCGAGAACCGCTCCGGCCATCGCGCCGATTTCGAAGCCGCCGACTTTTGCAAGTACATCGACTGCGTCTTCTTTATCCGGACGGTTGAGCCGGATGGCGCGCTTGATGACCTCGGCCTTGTGAATGACTCCCTCGGAATTGAGACCGGCTCCGCTGCCTGTTACTTCGATTGGCTCAAAATCTCCCATCACTGAGATGATCGCGCTGCTCGGCGTCGTATTTCCGATTCCCATTTCTCCGATCCCGATGACGCGGTATCCGGCATCGATGAGTTTCAGGGTTTCTTCGATGCCGATCTCGATGGCCCGAACCGCTTCGTCTCTCGACATTGCAGGACCTTTTGCCATATTGGAGCTGGAACACCGGATCTTTCGGTCGATGACGCCGGGCATTTTTTCCCTGCAGTTGACGCCTACATCGATGCCGATGACATCGGCTTTTGCGAATTTGGCGAGGGCTCCGACGCCGGTGATGCCGCGGACGAAGTTGGGCAGCTGGATTTTCGTGATCTCCTGAGCGTTGGGAGCGATTCCTTCCTCGTAGACTCCGTGATCGGAGGCAAAGGCGATGACCGCCTTTTTGGAGGTGTCGAAAAATTCACTTTGATAGATGCCGGCGAGCTGTATTGTGATGTCTTCGAGTTTGCCGAGACTGCCTACCGGTTTGATGAGATTGTTCTGTCTTTCCTGTGCTTTTTGCATATATTCCTCATTCAGAGGAGTGATGGAGGATATGATTTCCTCATAAAAATGCATAATGAGCCATCCTTTCTTATCGAGATATTTTGGTGCCTGAAGATTTCATCCACTACTATACCATAGAAAAAAGATCAAAGATAGTACAGTAAGAGAAGTTTGCTGAACCGGAGCGAGAGAAGAAATATAAAAGGGCCTGCAGAAAATTTTCGCAAGCCCTTTTGAAAACGGATAGAAAAAAGACGGATTATTCGGCAAAGAGTGTGCCGGCTCCGCTGTAAGCTGCTTTTGCATCTTTGATGAGGGTCTGGATGATGTCCTCGCAGCTTTCGACGGAACGGATGACCGAGAGGCTCTGTCCCGCCTGAACGAGTCCCCACTGCACATCTCCTTCCTGAGGAGCCTTTCGGCTGGTTCCGGTCACCAGTTTGACCAGCTCATCGGCAGGAGCGTTTGCAGCCTCCATTTCGAGGTATTTCTTCGTCAGATCGTTTCGGATGCCCCGAACCATGCTCTTGGCGAGGTAGCCTGTGATATCGGTGTCGGTATCTCCGGCATGGACGATGAGATTCTTTGCGTTCTCATGAGCTGTGCACTCTTTGGAGGCGTAAAATCGCGTACCCATCTGTACGGCGGAGGCTCCCATGATCAGTGCCGCTGCGAGACCCCTTCCGTCTGCGAATCCTCCGGCGACAACGACGGGAATATCGATCTCACCGATCACCTGTGTCATCAGCGCCATTGTCGTCAGGCTGCCGATATGTCCTCCGGCTTCCATTCCCTCGATGACGAGGGCGTCGGCGCCGCTGTCCTGCACCCTCTTTGCAAGCTTGAGGCTGGGCACGACGGGAAGGGATTTGATCCCTGCGCTTTTCAGTTTTTCGAAATAGGGAACGGGATTGCCGGCTCCCAAGCTGACGCAATGCACCCGTTCTTCGCAGAGGATGTCGATGATCTCGTCTTTGTTGGCGGCCTGAAGGACGACATTGACTGCGAAAGGCTTATCGGTCAATGTCTTCAGTTTTTTTACTTCTTCTTTCACCCAAGCGGATTCGCGGCCGCTGGTGGAAAGCGTTCCGAGACCGCCCGCATTCGATACGGCGGCGGCGAGCACGGCATCGGAAACCCAGGCCATTCCTCCCTGTACGATGGGATATTTCACTTGAAATGCGTCTGTAAACTTCGTTTTCATAGACCTCATATTCCTTTCTCCTTTGAATTTTCGGAAAATATTTTGTTTGGATACCTTATTATATACGACTTTCCGGCCTTTTTGAATCAAAATTTTAAGTATTCCTGCAATATCTCCATGAAATGTCTGCGGAGGCAAATTCTGTGATATAATTAGAAAGAAAGCGGCAGGAACCGGAGCTCGTCAGTCCGGGAGTATTTTTACGGAGGAATCAGATGAAGTCAAAAGAACTTCAAATCATTATGCAAGAAATTTTGCATCGAGTGGAAGAGGGGATCCATGTCGTCGACAGAGACGGTGTGAGCGTCATCTACAATCGCGCGATGGAAAATCTTGAGCAGATGAATCGAAGCGATGTGTTGAAAAAACCTTTCCGAGAAGTATTTACCTCGATTAGGGAGGATGAGAGCACCCTGCTGAAAGCGCTCCGAGGAGAACAGACGCTGAGCAAGAAGCAGACATACTATAATAAAGACAGGAAAGAGATCACGACGATCAACACGACTCTTCCGGTTCGTTACAGAGGGGAGATCATCGGGGCTCTCGAGATATCGAAAAACATCACGGAGATTCAGGAGATGTCGGATAAAATCCTCAAACTCCAAACAGAGATCATTCATCCGGACAAGGCGCAGCGACGCATAAAGAAATACACCTTCGATAATATTTGGGGAAGCTCGGAGAGCTTTCTTTCTGCGGTCCGGCTGGCGAGGAAGGCTTCTCAAAACAATGCTTCCGTCTTTATTTACGGAGAGACGGGAACCGGCAAGGAGCTGATAGCCCAGAGCATCCACTATGAAAGCAAGCGCAGGAATATGCCCTTTCTGGCGCAAAACTGCGCGGCTCTGCCCGAATCACTGCTGGAAGGGATCCTCTTCGGTACGGCGAAGGGCGGATTTACCGGAGCGATTGACCGGAAAGGACTCTTTGAGCAGGCAAGCGGAGGAACTCTTCTTCTGGACGAGATCAATTCCATGCCTTACGAACTGCAGGCAAAACTGCTTCGGGCGCTTCAGGAAGGATATATTCGTCGGATCGGCGGGACTTCGGAGATTCCTGTGGATGTCCGCATCATTGCGACGACCAATGAGAAGCCTCAGGAGCTGATTCGAAGCGGAGTGTTGAGAAGGGATCTGTTTTACCGCCTCAATATCATTCCGATCAATCTGCCTCCGCTGAGGGAAAGACAATCCGATATCCTGACACTCTGTGAGATGTTCATCAGAAAATATAATGAGAAGTATCATAAAGAAGTCTGGATGGTCTCAGACAAAGCAAAGCAGATGCTGATGCATCACGAGTGGCCCGGAAATGTCCGGGAACTGGAGAATATTGTCATGGCGGCTCTTTCGGTCATTGACGACGGCCATGTGATCACGGAAGCCCATCTGATGATTCAAGAGCCGGAAGAAAAGAAAGACCGGTTCAGGATGAATCTTTGCGGCCGACCGCTGGACGAATTTTTGAGCGATATCGAGAGACAAATGATCTTGGAGAAAATGAGGGAGACCGGCGGAAATATCACAAGAAGTGCGGAACTTCTCGGTATCAAGCGTCAGACCCTGCAGCACAAGCTGAAAAAATATGCGGAAAGAGAAGAAGGAGAGAAACAAGATGGTCAAGCAGCAGTATCCGAGAGTTGAAATCAAATTGAATGCGCTGAGAGAAAATGTCGAAGCGATGGTTCGCAGCTGCGGGGAAAGAGGAATCGGAATCGCCGGCGTCATCAAAGGAGCAACGGGTATCCCGGAGTGCGCCCTCGCTTACGAGAAGGGAGGGGCGGTCATGATCGCTTCTTCACGGCTGGAACAGCTGGAGGATGCGCGCAGCGCCGGCGTCAGGCTCCCTCTGCTGCTGCTGAGAGTGCCGATGCTCAGTGAGGCGGAAGAGGTGATCCGGCTGACAGATCTCAGTCTCAACAGCGATCCGTCCGTGCTGGAAGCTCTCAACCGTCAGGCGCAAATACAGGGCAAAGAGCATAAGGTGATCCTGATGGCGGATCTGGGCGATCTGCGGGAAGGGTTTTGGGATAAGGAAGAGATGATCCGCGTCGCGGAATGGGTTGAAAACAGCTGCTCTCATCTCCTGCTCGGAGGAGTGGGAACGAACTTGGGGTGCTACGGCTCCGTAGATGCGACGGCGGATAAACTGGCGGAACTTGTCGAGATCGCAGAGCGTATTGAGGAAAGACTCGGGAGAACACTGGAATATATTTCCGGCGGAGCGACCACGAGCCTTCCGCGGATATTTGACGGAGATATGCCGCAGCGCATCAATTTGCTGAGGGTGGGCGAGGGCATCCTCCTTGCGAAGGATCTGGAGCGATTTTTCGGCTATGATATGAGTTTTATGCATCAGGACGTCTTCACTCTCAAGGCGGAGATCATAGAACTCAGGGACAAACCCTCACATCCTGTCGGCAGACTTTCCGTCGATGCTTTCGGACAGACGCCTGTCTATAGGGATCGTGGGATTCGAAAAAGAGCGCTGCTTGCAGTCGGTAAGGTCGACTACGGCAGCTGGAAAGAGATCACGCCTCTTGCACAGGGCGTCGAGATCATAGGGGCTTCCAGTGATCACACGATATTGGATGTGGAAGATTCGAAAAGAGAATGGAAGGTGGGAGATATCCTGTCTTTCAGCCTGACATACGCCTCCCTCGTCTATGTGACCAACTGCCGCAATGTGCAGATCGTTTTTGTTGACTAAGGCAGAAAAGTCAAACCACGCAAATATTTTTGCTCTTATATGCAAATATATTTGCGTGGTTTCTTTATTTTTTGGATTTTTTCAATTTTGAAAATCAAAAGAGGAAGGAGTTGGCTGAAAATTTCAAAAAAACAGGTCGAAATAAAAATGATTTCATTAAAAAAATAAAAAGAACAATGATTTTCTAAGGGTTTTGGAAAAACAGAAAAACCTTCTCACAAAACAGGCATGAAATTTGCTAATTAAAAAGACGGCTTTACTATAATTATACAATTTACAGGTTTAGTAAGGGAGGAATTTGCCATGCAAAATGTAAAAGTGATCATCTGGGGACTTGGAGCCATGGGCGGCGGAATGGCTGACATGCTGCTCAAGAAAAAAGGTGTGGACATCGTCGGTGTTGTCGGCCGAGGCAAAAAGATCGGAACCAGCATGTATGACTATATCGCGACAGAGCGCGGAGACCGTCCGGACGTCCTGATCGGTTCGGCAGAAGACGTGATTAAAGAGAAGTCTGCGGACGTCGTGCTGCTTTGCACCGACTCGTTCACTAAAAATGCTTTCGAAAAGATCAAATTCGTTCTTGAGAAGAAGATCAATGTGATCTCTTCCGCGGAAGAAATGGCGTATCCTGCGGCTCAGAGTCCGGATCTTGCCAAGGAGATCGACAGAATCGCAAAAGAAAACGGCGTTTCCGTACTCGGAACAGGAATCAACCCGGGTCTGATCATGGATTTGCTCGTTGTACTTATGACAGGATGCTGTGAAGAAGTCGAGCATATCGTATCCCGCAGGGTGAACAGTCTTTCTCCTTTCGGGCCTGCGGTTATGGAAGAGCAGGGCATCGGTATCACGGTTGATGAGTTCAAAAAAGGCGTCGAGACCGGACATCTTGCAGGTCATGTAGGTTTCCATGAGTCGATTCAGATGATTGCAGACGCTATCGGCTGGAAACTCAGCGGTCCCGTGGAGCAGTCCATGGAGCCGATCGTGACGGATGTGGACAGAAAGTCCCCCTACGGTTTTGCAAAAGCCGGAGATGTAGCGGGCTGCGCGATGAAAGGATTCGGATATGTGGACGGAAAACTCAAGATCGAAATGGATCATCCGCAGCAGATCGAACCGGAGCAGGTCGGCGTCAACACCGGAGATTATGTAATCATCAAAGGAACACCGTCGATCAATATGGTCAACTCTCCGGAAGTTCCGGGAGGAATCGGAACGATTGCAATGTGCGTCAATATGATCCCCCATGTAATCAATGCGAGAGCGGGGCTTCACACTATGATCGACCTTCCGGTGCCCAGAGCGATCATGGGAGACTTCAGAGATACGATCTGCGAAGAGGCGAAAATCGTAAAATAAGGTATGCCCGTTTTCTGAAAATCATATTTTCATATTCTGCAGAGGGGTAGTGGCGACACTATCTCTCTCAATGTATATAGGCAAAGGATGTGGATACAAATGGCGAAAAAAGGCGATTGGGTATTGATTCATAAAGTGGTTCTCACCCCTGAAGAACGCGCTCCTCAAGTGCCGGACGACACGAAAAAAGTACCTTTGGAACTGTGGGTAAAAGGTCATCTGATCGAAGATTCCGCCGAAATAGGCGATGAAGTCAGCGTGACGACTCGTACAAAACGAGTGGAAAGCGGAACACTCCTCGAAGTGGAGCCGACTTACACACACAGCTTTGGAAAATTCGTTCCCGAGCTGCTCGCAGTTTCCGAGCAGGTGAGAGAAGTATTATTCGGAGGTGAGGACCATGAATAAAGATATGAGCTACAGCGCGGTCATGGGACGAAAGAACGAGATCATGAAGAATGCAATCGGAATCGACTATACGACCTTCGAGAGCGGTTCTTTGAGGTTTGACTATGAAAAAATGATGAGAGAAACCGGATATACTCTCGAAGAGATGCAGGAGATCCAGTACTCGACCGGCGTGGGAAGAACGCCGATCCTCGAGCTTCGAAACCTGACGGCTCTTGCGAGAAAATATGCTCCCGCGGGAAAAGGAGCCCGTATTTTCATCAAAGACGAGGCGGCAAACCCCTCGGGAAGTTTCAAGGCGAGAAGGGCGGCAAATGCCGTTTATCACGCGAAAAAACTCGGATACAAAGGCGTGATCGCCGCCACCAGCGGAAACTACGGAGCGGCAGTCGCCTCTCAGGCGGCAATGGCGGGACTGAAATGCATCATCGTTCAGGAATGCTATGACTCCAAGGGAGTGGGACAGCCGGAGATTATCGAGAAAGCAAGAAAATGCGAAGCGCTCGGTGCGGAAGTCGTACAGCTTTCCGTAGGACCGGAGCTCTTTTATAAATTCCTGACCCTGCTTGAAGAAACCGGATATTTCAACGCTTCCCTCTATACACCTTTCGGTATCGCGGGAGTTGAGACCCTCGGCTATGAGATTGCGATGCAGTTTAGAGAACTGTACGGAAAAGATCCGGATGCAGTCGTCTGCTCGAATGCCGGCGGAGGAAACCTTACAGGAACCGCAAGAGGGCTGATCAAGGCCGGTGCTTCCTCGAAAATCATCGCAGCGAGCGTAAACCTTGCGGGACTGCATATGGCTTCGGATACCCAGTTCAATAAGAAGTCCTTCACGACCAGCCATACGGGATTCGGAATGCCTTTTGCGACCTGGCCGGATCGCTCCGATGTTCCAAGGTCCGCGGCAAGACCGCTTCGATATATGGACCGCTATGTCACCGTCAACCAAGGATCCGTTTTCTATATCACGGAAGCTCTTGCAAGTCTCGAAGGTCTGGAAAAAGGACCGGCCGGAAACACGGCTCTTGCAGCGGCCTTCTCCGTTGCTCAGGAGATGGATCAGAATGAGATGATCGTCGTTCAGGAGACGGAGTACACCGGAGCCGGAAAACATATTCAGCCTCAGCTTTCCTTTGCGCGAGAGAACGGCATCGATGTGCACTTTGGAGATCCGACAGAGGAGGTTCCGGGAGAGAATATCATTCTGCCGGCAGATCCTTCTTTCATCCGCGCCGTAGATCAGGATGTGGACAAGATGAGAAAATCTCTGATCAAGAACGCGCTCAGCAACTATAAAGTGGAGAATCCGAGCGAAGAGGATCTCGAATTCCTTGCAAAAGAGACAAAGAAGGATATCGACTTCGTTAAAAAGGCGATAGCAGAGATAAACGCCTAAAAATAAAACGGAAGTATTCATGGATTAAGGGAGGAACTAATGAAACGAGCAGACGATTTTCAGGCAAGAAGAATGCATCTGGCAGGGCTTTCGGAAGAGCAGCTCGAGCAGCGATTCTGGGAGCTGGCGGAGAAGATAGTGGATCCGTTATTGGATCTGGGAAGAAAGAACACGACGCCTTCAATCGAGCGTTCCGTACTTCTGCGTATGGGATTCTCGTCCCTTGAAGCAAAATCCATCGTCGACAAGACGATGGACAGAGGGCTGATGGGTAAAGGAGCGGGACACATCGTATACAGGATTTCCAAAGAGAAAAACATCCCCGTGAGAGAGGCGGGAGTCGCCCTTGCGGAAGGGAAGTACTGGGACGAAGTGGTTGCGATCTTTAGTGGAGGTGCGAAATAATGGAAAAAGATTTTCAGCTCAAACATAACGAAAAGTTGGATATTGAGAATATACTCAAAGATTTGGACAAATATGTTCCCAAAAGAAGAGGCTGGACCTGGAGAGAGCCGGCAGAGGGTTTGCAGATGGGACCTTTCGTCTATAAGGATTGTTCCGCTCCGCTGGGAAACTCCGTACCGCTTCCGTCGGCAAAATACTTCGGAGATATCGATCCGCAGGCGCAGCCGGTCATAACGACGGAGGTCGCATCCGGACGATTCGAGGATGATATTCGCCGTATGCGCATGGCTGCCTGGCACGGAGCGGATCACATCATGGTCATCCGTACAGCGGGTCAGTCTCACTATGACGGACTGATCGAGGGAACTCCGCAGGGAATCGGAGGAGTGCCGATCACGAGAAAGCAGGTTCGTGCTCAGCGTAAAGCCCTCGATTTGATCGAGGAAGAAGTGGGCAGACCGATCAATTACCACTCTTATGTATCCGGAGTTGCAGGACCGGATATCGCCGTGATGTTTGCGGAAGAGGGAATCAACGGGGCCCATCAGGATCCCCAGTACAATGTGCTCTACAGAAATATCAATATGATCCGTTCCTTTATCGACGCCTGCGAGTCCAAAACGATCATGGCTTGGGCGGATATGGCGCAGATCGACGGAGCCCACAATGCGAACGCAACGGCGAGAGAAGCTTGGAAGGTAATGCCCGAGCTGATGGTGCAGCACGCAATCAACTCGATCTTTTCTGTAAAAGTCGGTATGAAAAAAGGCAATATCTGTCTGTCGACGGTGCCGCCGACAGCACCTCCGGCACCCTGTATGTACCTTGACCTGCCTTATGCGGTCGCCTTGCGTGACATCTTCAGAGACTACCGCATCCGTGCGCAGATGAACACGAAGTATATGGAAGCCTCAACGAGAGAGGCGACTGTGACTCACGTGCTCAATCTCCTGCTCACTAAGCTGACGAGAGCGGATATTCAGTCGACGATCACGCCGGACGAGGGAAGAAACGTGCCTTGGCATATCTATAATATCGAGGCCTGCGATACGGCGAAACAGGCACTTGTGGGCATGGACGGACTCATGGAGATGGTTCAGCTCAACAGAGAGGGTATCCTGGGAGAAAAGGTTCGCGAACTCAAAGAGAGAGCGGTTCTCTTTATGGAAGAGATCATCGAGGCCGGAGGATATTTCAATGCGGTGGAGCAGGGATTCTTCGTGGATTCCGGATTCTATCCCGAGCGTAACGGGGACGGTATCGCAAGACAGAGCGAAGGCGGAATCGGAGTGGGAACGGTCTTCGAGAGAGATGAGGACTATATGGCGCCGGTTACGGCTCACTTCGGATACAACAATGTCGCTCAGTACGACGCCTCCGCAGCGGAGAGTCCCTCCAGACTCATCGGAGGCTGCACACTGGAAGTGCACGACAAGATCATCTATATTGATGAGCTGGATGAAAATGACAATGTTCACAAGAGAATGGAAGAGACGAAAGAGTACAGAAACTCCTCGATCATCAAACCGGAAGTCGAGTGGATGGCGGACGGTATCGTACTGCTGACCATGTGTCTGCCGACCTCCAAGAGGGTGGCGGAATTTGCGGCCATCGAATTTGCGAAGAAGATGAACCTTGAAGAAGTGGAGGTCATCAGTAAAGAAGTGATGCAGGAAGCGGAAGGAACGAGGATCGAGCTCAAGGGAAGAGTGCCCTTCAATATTGATATCGACTCCCTCGTGATCCCGCCGGAGCCGGAAATTCTCTCTGAGCAGGAGATTCGAGAAGACATTGAAAAAGAGCCGCTGAAAGTCGTTGCGGCCACGGTCGGAGAAGATGAGCATTCCGTCGGACTTCGCGAGGTAATCGACATCAAGCACGGCGGTATCGAGAAATACGGAGTGGAAGTCCATTATCTCGGCACTTCCGTTCCCGTGGAAAAACTCGTTGATGCGGCGATTGAGCTCAAGGCGGACGCGATTTTGGCTTCGACGATCATCAGTCATGACGATATCCACTACAAGAATATGAAGAGAATCCACGAGCTTGCTGTCGAAAAAGGGATCCGAGACAAGGTGATGATCGCAGCCGGAGGAACGCAGGTGACGCCGGAAGTTGCGGTGAAGCAGGGCGTGGACGCCGGCTTCGGAAGAGGCTCCAAAGGAGTCCATGTAGCGACCTTCCTCGTGAAGAAGAGAAGAGAGATGAAAGAAGGTAAATAATGAAGATTGATGTTCTGGTGGCCGAGATCGGCTCTACCACTACAGTAGTCAATGCCTTTAACGATATTCATACCCCTGACCCGGTTTTTTTGGGTCAGGGGCAAGCGCCGACCTCCGTGCTGGAGGGAGACGTCCGTATCGGGCTGAGCGGAGCAATCGACGCTCTTGCGGAAAGTCTCGGCGCGGATAAAATCGAATACGAAAAGATGCTTGCAACTTCAAGTGCAGCCGGCGGATTGAAGATGACGGTTCACGGGCTCGTCTACGATATGACGGCGAGAGCTGCAAAAGAAGCGGCCCTCGGAGCGGGGGCGATCATCCATCAGGTGACTGCGGGCAGGATGAGGAGATCGGATATCAAGAAGATCGAAGAGATCCGCCCGAATATCATCCTTCTTGCTGGCGGAGTGGATTACGGCGAGAGGGACACCGCTTTGTTCAACGCGGAGATGATCGCAGAGCTCAACCTGCCGATCCCCTTGATCTATGCGGGCAATGTCGAAAATCATGAAGAGATTCGGTTGATATTTGAAAATACGAATTATCAGCTCTACCTCGTGGACAATGTATATCCGAAAATCGACGAACTCAATGTCGAGCCGACGAGGAAGGTCATTCAGGACGCCTTTGAGGAGCATATCATCCATGCGCCGGGGATGGAGAGAGTTCGGGATCTCGTCAACGGACCGATCATCCCGACGCCGGGTGCCGTGATGGAGAGTGCAAAACTGCTCCATGAGAAGATCGGTGACGTCATCGTTCTTGATGTGGGGGGAGCGACGACGGATCTGCATTCGGTGACGAAAGGATCGGAAGAGATCGAACGTATACTTGTCAGCCCCGAGCCTCTTGCCAAGAGGACGGTCGAGGGAGATCTGGGCGTTTTTGTCAATATGCCCAATATCGTCAATGTCATCGGTAAAGAAAACATCGAAAGAGAGCTGGGTCTCGATATCGACAGGATCATGACCGAATACAGGGCGATTCCGAAAAACAACGATGAAAAGCGCTTCGTCGAGCGCCTGACTCTGGAAGCCGTCATCAAAGCCGTCGAAAGACATGCGGGAAGGATCAGAAATGTCTACGGTCCTTCCGGCCGTTCTGCTCTTGCGGAAGGAAAGGATCTGACCGAAGTCCGTTATATCGTCGGTACGGGAGGAGCGCTGACCCGACTGCCCGGGCGAATAGAGATCATGAAAGAGATCGCAAGGCACAATCAGACCGGTCTGCTCTTGTTTCCGACGCCCGAGGCTAGGATTCTTGTCGACAATCACTATATTATGGCGTCTCTCGGAGTTTTATCCAAGGTATATAAAGAATCGGCCTTTGAGCTGATGTGCAGAAGTCTGGGGATCGACGACAGTTATTTTTTGAAAACGGAAGAGGAAGAGGAAGATGTATCCTAAGATAATCATAGATTTGAAAAAGCTGCAAGACAACGCCTTTGCGGCAAAAGAACTCTGTGCGAAAGGAAACTGCAGGACGTCGCTGGTCACGAAGGCTTTCAGTGCGGACAGCGAGATCACGAAAGTCCTTGACGATGTCGGCGTTGAGTATCTGGCAGATTCCAGAACTGCCAATCTTAAAAAAATGCAGGACCTGAAGACACGAAAACTGCTGCTTCGCATCCCGATGCTTTCTGAAGTGGAGGAAGTCGTCGCTCATGCGGATCTCAGTCTGAATTCGGAAGTGGAAGTGATCCGGGCGCTGGATCAGGAAGCGAAAAAGCAGGGAAAAATACACGAAATCTGTCTCATGGCGGATCTTGGGGATCTGCGGGAAGGATTTTTTTCGAAAGAAGATCTTTTTGCCGCAGTCGAAGAGATTTTGAAATTTGAAAACATAAAGATCCTCGGTCTCGGCGTCAATCTGACCTGCTACGGAGCCGTCATTCCGAAAAATGACAATCTGAAAGAACTGACGAAGCTGGCAGACGAGATCCGAAGCAGGTTTGCCCTCGATCTTCCGATGGTATCCGGAGGAAATTCCAGCTCCGTTTACCTGATAGAAAAGGGGGAACTTCCGGAGGGAATCAGCCATCTGCGCCTCGGAGAGTCCTTCCTGCTCGGCAGGGAGACCTCCTACGGAGAGGATCTCAAAGGCTTTCATCAGGATGTTTTCACGATAGAGTGCCAGATCATCGAGCTCAAAGAAAAGCCCTCTCTTCCCATCGGGGAGATCGGCGTCGATGCTTTCGGCAATGTTCCCTATTATGAGGACAAGGGAGTGCGAAAGCGGGCGATTCTTGCCATCGGGCAGCAGGATACGACGCTGGATTCTCTGACGCCCCTCGATGAAAAAATCGAGATCCTCGGAGGGAGCTCCGACCACCTGATCGTCGATGTGACGGAGAGTGAGAAAGAGTATAAGGTCGGAGATATCATCGCCTTGCGTCCCGGTTACGGAGCCCTGCTCAAAGCCTTTACCAGCGAATATGTCGCGAAAGAATATAAAAAATAGCGGACGGGTCGATATACCCGATTCGGCAAAAGCCCTTTTCATTGATGCTGCTAATGGATGAAAGGGGCTTGTTTTAATTGTTTCGGATCTGATTTTCCCTCTCTTCGACGTCCTGCGTCTCGTCATTATCCGTATCCGTCTGGAGAAGGAGATCCGGATAGCCGTAGTCGACGGCTAAGTGTTCGCTGTAAGTTTGGGATCTATATAAATTTAGGTTTTAAGACCTATATATGTTGAAGCTATAGAATTAAAAATTCTTGATTAAATCCGGGATTCATATTAGAATGTTGGGAGTGAAAATATATATTTTTGACGATATTGATATTGTCTATATGAATACAAGTTTGCAATAAAGGCGGCGCGGCGAAAATTTGCGGAATCCGGCGCCGATATTGCAAGAGGTATCCATGCAGGGAAGATGAGATGTGAATAGAGAAAAATATCTCCAAATGGACTCGGAAGGATTATACAAACATTTGATCTCGGATATTTTGGCGGATCCTTCCGCTGGAAAAAAACTTATAGAAGAACTGGAGTCAGCGGCAAGGTATAGGGAAGATCCTCCGTTTCAGGTCTTTGTAGAGACAGGGAAAGGACTTGCCTGTTATCTGAGCGGAGACCATAAAAAAGTGATCGCGATATGTACGACTGCTCTCGAAAAGGCGACGAGACTGGAAATGTGGCAGCTGGTGTCGACCAACCAGAACTTTCTCGGGAACGCTTATTTTGTTGCAGGCATTTTTGAGAGATCTCTTGAATATTATCGCAAGGTGATACGGACGGAAGAATCGCACGGTCTTTTCGCGATGACTTCCATCGCTTACAATAATATCGCCCTGATCTATGACGCTCTGGATCAACATGATAAGACCTGTGAAAATGCAAAGCTGGCTATAGTCGCCTTGGATCGGGGAGGAAAAGATCAGCCTCGTTACGATTCGAAACTGGTGTTTTATCTATCCGTTCTCATTCCGGCGCTCTGTCGGCTTGATCGTCTGGAAGAGATCTCTCCTGCTCTGGAGCGTCTGCAAAGCGTTATCGTCGGTCAGATCAATCCGGATGCGATGTATATGTACCATCTCGGAAAGATGTTTTACGCTTTTCATAGAGGGGAGTTTGGAGAGGGAAAAGCGGAGTATTATCGGGCAGTCTCATTGATACAGGAGAAAGATTCGGAGAAAAGAATGGGCCTGCTGAATGATTTTCTTGCGCTTTCCAAGGCCTTCCGTATGGATCGGGATTTTTACAGCAAGGAACTCCTTGAGGCGGAATCAATGGAGATCTCGGAACGGATGGCGGCAAATTTGGGCGTCTATTCGGCTCTTTTGGAATATTATAGATCGACCGGGAACAACGAAAAATTTGCAGGGACGAGACAAAAGTATATTGAGATCCTTGAAAAGAGTCAGGAGTCGATCCGGAAGCGTTCGCTCTCTTCTCTTGAAATTGTCGACGATATACTGAAAAAGAGTGCGGATATTGAAGTGATCGAATCAGAGAACACGCAGCTTCAGCAGGTGGCTAATGAGGCGATCAAGCATAAAAACGCCTTTGCGGAAGCCTGTGCTCAGATAAAGATGATCAATGAGCTCGGCAAAAATATGACTTCATCTTTGGATTTGAAGAAGGTGGTCGATTCGATTTACCGAAATTTGAAAAAGACGGTTCCGCTGGATGTTTTCATCTTAATGATTGCCGATGAGGATAAAACGCAGCTTCGATCAGTGGCTTATTACAGAAACGACGCTCTGCAGCCGGATTTTTCAGTGGATCTTACAGACTCTCAGAGCATATGGACGAAATGCCGGCAAAGAGATCGGATGCTGATATTGGATGATACGCATGGACAGCGGCGGTTTCGAAAAACTTCTCTTTGTTTTGATGAGAAAGTTCCTGTCCGTTCGGCAGTCTTTATCCCGCTCAAAGTCGGAGAGGACTTTGTCGGAATCTGTTCTCTTCAAAATCGGGGAGAGGGCGTGTACGGCGAGGAGCATATCCGTTTTTTGGAACAACTTCTTCCTTACCTGTCAATCGCCCTCAATAACGCGATCCGTTCAAAGCGCCTGGAACAGGAAATAGAAGCTCACCTTGCGGCGCAGGCCGAGCTTGAACGAACCAATGACAGGCTTGCTTATCTCTCGGCTCTTGACGGGTTGACTCAGATCAGCAATCGTAGAGATTTCGAGCTGAGAATCTCCGAATTTATGAAAAACGCGGAGATCAAAAATAAAGAAGTAAGCGTTTTCATGCTGGATATTGATAATTTTAAGATATACAATGATACTTACGGGCATCTTGAGGGGGATGAAGTCCTGAAAAAGGTCGCTCAAATCCTTCAGAGGAATCTTGACGTCGTAGGTGGGCTCTGCGCCCGTTTTGGAGGCGAAGAGTTCATATGCGCCTGTGTCGGACTGGAGGTCCGTAAAAGTGAGGCGCTGGCCAACAAAATACGGCAGGAAATCTTGGATCTCAATATCGAGAACAAGGGCGCTCCTCTTGGGAAGATTTCCGCGAGTATCGGCGTTGCAGTCGGTAAAGCTTCGGCTCAGTTGAAAAAATCCGTGTTGATGCGCTGGGCCGATATATCTCTTTACGCAGCGAAGAGAAGCGGAAAAAATAAAGCGACGGTAAAAGAGATCGACTGTGAAGTTAAAAATGATGATTGAAAAAAATGTTCGACAGGGAGTGGAGGAGAGCGAGATATTTCCTGACCGCCGCCTTGCCGATCACAGTTCCTTTCTTCTTCGCTTTGCAGGAGCTTCCGAAAGAAATTTTCGGGGGCTCTTTTTTCATATTGAAACATTCACGCATTTGTCTTACAATTTATACTATGGAGAAAGGAGCGTGCAAAATGCGACTGGAGGAGCTTGCGAAAAAATTGGACGATCTGCTTGAGCCTTCGCTGGCTTACAGCTGGGATAATGTGGGACTGACTATAGGGAGGCGGGAACAGAAGATTTCAAAAGTTCTTCTGACACTTGAAGTGACGATGGCGGTCATAGAGGAAGCGAAGGCGAAGAAGGCGGATTTGATCGTCAGCCACCATCCTTTTTTATTTCGGGGATTGAAAGCCGTCGTAGATGGGGAAGAAAAAGGCCGTCAGGTCTATGAGCTGATAAAAAATGATATTGCAGTCTATAGCTGTCATACAAACTATGATATAATGGAAGGAGGGCTCAACGACTATGCGGCGGGACTTTTAGGTCTGAAAAAGGTGCAGAGACTGACCTGTCCCGAGTCCGAGGACAGGGGAATCGGAAGATACGGAGAACTTGAAATAGAAATGCGCCCGAAGGATTTTGCCGACTATGTGAGAGAAAAACTTGGAATGCCCTATCTTCGGATGATCTGCGGTCATGATCGGAAAATAAAGAAAGTGGGTCTTGTCACGGGAGCGGGCGTCGAGTTTTTGGCCGCTTCGATTGACAGGGACTGCGACGCTTTTCTGACCGGAGATATCAAATATCATGAGGCTCAGGATGCTCTCCAGGCCGGCTACGTCGTTCTGGACGCGGGACATTACGGTACGGAAATCATCTTCAATCAGAGCATGAGAGAATTTTTGGGCAGGAAGCTGGACGTCTCTCTGGAGTATATAGAGTCGGAGACTCTCCAAGATCCGTTTGTTTTTGTGAGCAGTTGAGGGGGTTTTCTCTTTGGATGTGCTTAGGAGAATAGATAAGGGATATGGGCTCGTTGAAAAAGCGAAAAAAAAGGCGGCTTCTCTTTTGGACGTCGAAGAGATCCATCGGCTGGAAGAAGAGATTCGCATGCGTCGTGAGGAGGAGCGTCTGATAAGGAATGTGATCGATTCGGCAAAGGACTGCCTGCTTGAGAAAGAGAGGCTGCTTTCGGATATTGAGAAAGAGATGGGCGAGGTATTGAAATGCCTCTATGAGAGAAATCTCCTCGATGAGACGGAGAGATCCCGAATGAGTGAGAGACGGCGTTTTCTCGCAAAAGAGAAAGAACAGACGGAGAGCGCCTTGTTCACGGCTTTTTCGACGATTGACACTCATACGAAAAAACTCTATAAGCACAAAAATAAGGTCGGAATGCTCGAAAAAAATCTGCTGAAGAAAAAGATCTGCCAGCATGAGCAGATGGCTTATCTTGAAGAGCGGATAAAGGGAATGGAGAAGAAGATACGCAAGCTTCGCAAGACAGTGGATGAGGGGTGGCTGGAACTCTATGATTTGAAAAGACGGGAGCTGGACTGCGTCTTTGCGAAAGTGGAGGAAGACCGCTGCCTCTGCTGTGAGTCGGAGATCTCAAAGGAGCTGCAGTCAAAAATTCGGGACAAAATTCCCGTACTCTGCTTAAACTGTGGACATTTGCTGTACATAGAGTCAGATGCTGACAGAAAGGAAGATATGTGAAAAGAGTGGCCAAATATCAAACAGTCAAATTGTATACCGACGGAGGCTCGAGAGGAAATCCCGGAGACGCGGCGATTGGATATGTACTGTATTCAGAGGAGGAAGAGCCGATCTTTCGCTATGCGGAGCCTGTCGGAAAGGCAACGAATAATGCGGCCGAGTACACGGCGATGATCAGAGGACTGGAGAGGGCGGCGGAGATCGGCGCCGAGCAGGTTCGGCTCTATATGGACAGCGAGCTGATCGTCAAGCAGATAAAGAGAGAGTACAAGGTCAAAAATGAGGAACTCAGACTGCTGTATGACAGGGCGACGGATATGATCTCAAAGTTTAACCGCTTTGAGATTCGTCATGTACGCAGAGAATACAATAAGGAAGCGGACCGTCTCGTAAATTTGGCGCTCGATAAAAATGAGATCTTTGAGGAAGACCTGAGAAGGGGATTGGAAGAAAGAAATCGGCCTCTCCCGGCGAAAGAGAGCCGCCCCGCTCTTGAAAAAAAGATTGAGATCCTGCATCAGCGGATTCTGGAAGATGGAAAAGCGGCGCTGGCTTTTTCCGGAGGAGTGGACAGCAGCCTGCTTGCCGCCGTCTGCCATCAGCTGCTGGGAGATCGCTTTATCGCAATGACCGTGAGGTCTTCGAATATGACAAAAGAGGAAATCGAATCGGTGAAGCGCTTTGCGGACAGCTCACAAATGGCGCATCAATTTGTCGATATTGATATCTACCGCATAGAGAATCTAACGAAAAATGAGGAGCAGAGATGTTATCTCTGTAAAAAGGCGCTGTTTTCGGAGATTATCAAGAGGGCGAAGGAAAGAGGAATCACGAGAGTCTACGACGGGAGCAATCTGGATGACCGATCCGACTACCGTCCGGGCATGAGAGCACTCAAGGAGCTCTCGGTAGTCAGTCCGCTGATGGACGCCGGTTTTACCAAGTCCGATATCAGAGAATACTCGAAGCGGCTGGGACTTGAGACGCATGATAAAGAGGCGATGGCCTGCCTGATCACCCGCATTCCCTATCATGAAGAAATCACGGAGGAGAAGCTGCGGAGGATCGAAGCGGCGGAAAAAATCGTCCGCAGTTTCGGCTACACTCAGGTGAGAGTACGCTGCTTTGGAGATCTGGCGAAGATAGAGATTGCCGCCGAAGAGATCCGGCGTTTTATCGACTCAAAGGATTATCTCAGCATCCGGAAAGAGCTTCTCCGGCTCGGCTTTTCCCAAGTCTCCCTCGATCTGGGAGGATATGTCGGCGGAAATATGAATCCGGAAGAAAAAGGAGGAGCAAAATGAAATATGAACTGATCGCCCCCTGTTTGTTCGGGATGGAGTCTACCGTCTCTTATGAGCTGAAAAATATGGGGATAGCCGTGACCAAAGTGACGGACGGCAGGGTTCGCTTTGAGGGAGACGCCTCGGATATCGCCAGAGCGAACATCGGACTTCGGACGGCGGAGCGGGTTCTCATCAAGGTCGGAGAGTTCCGCGCCGCGAGTTTTGAGCAGCTCTATCAGGGGATGAAAGCTCTTCCCTTTGAGCGGTATGTCAGGAAGATGGACGCTTTTCCGATCTCGAAGGCGAAGAGCGTTTCAAGCAAGCTCTTCTCGATTCCGGATATCCAGTCGGTGGCGAAAAAAGCCGTCGTCGACCGATTGAAGGTCAAATACAGGACGGATATCTTTCCGGAGCGGGGCACGGAATATCCGATTACCGTTTTTCTCCACAAAGATGTCGCGGAAGTGACGATTGATACGAGCGGCCCTGCCCTGCACAAGAGGGGATACCGGGAAAGGTCGGGCGAGGCTCCCCTTCGGGAGACGATAGCGGCTTTCATGGTGCTTGCAACGCCTTGGAGACCGTCAAGACCTCTGATGGATCCCATGTGCGGGAGCGGCACGATACTGATCGAAGCCGCGATGATCGGTGCGAACATCATGCCGGGAGTCAACAGAAATTTTGTCGGGGAACGCTTTTCCTTTCTTCCGAAAGATGTGTGGAAGTCGGAAAGAGAAGAGGCACTTCGGGCCGAAAAGGATATTGAATTCATCTTGAAAGGCTATGATATGGATGCGCAGGTGATCGAGCTGGCTCGAGAAAATGCGGAACTTGCAGGCGTGGGACATCTGATCTCCTTCGAGCAACGGGAACTGAAAGATCTTCGGACGGAGGAAGAGTACGGCTTTCTCATTACAAATCCTCCTTACGGGGAGCGTCTCAATCCGCAGGAAGGAATGGAGGAGCTTTATGCGTCGGCAAGAGAGGTCTTTTCGAAGCTGCGGAACTGGTCGTTCAATATCATTTCCGTCCACGAACAGCTGGACAGGGAGCTTAAGATCCCCTTTCAAAAGAAACGAAAGATCTATAACGGAAAACTGAAAAGTCACTATTACCAGTATCTCGGATCGAAACCGAAGCAGTAGAAAAAGCGGGGATTTTCATTATTTCTTAGAAAGTTGCAGAGGAGGGAAGTTGATGAATCGGAAAAAAATACTGCTCTTGATCCTGATGATTTTGATGACCGGAGTTTGGAGCATGAGCGGCTGCCTTTCGAAGTCGAATCCGGAGGCCAAAGAGCCGGCAAGCGAAAACTCTTCTGAAGGGGAGTCTTCAGAGGAAGGCGAAAAAGAAAATCCGATGACGGCGGAAGAAGAAGGTATTTTCTATGTGTCTGCGGACGCGCTCAACGTAAGGGCGGAAGCTAAAAAGGATTCCGCCTTGCAGGATCAGCTGATCAAAGGGACGAGAGTCTCCCTGATCGAGGAAGTCAGGGAGGAGTCAGGAATGCTCTGGTATCATATCCGCTATATGCGACCGGAAGAAAAAACCGGTTATATCGCTGCGGAATTTACAGTCAAAACGAGGCAGGAACTGCTCGGAGAAGATCTGCGAAACTTGGATTTTTCTCCGGTGGACAAAATCGAGTACGAAAACAACAAAAAAGTAAAGGTAAAAGGAGTCTATCTGACGATCCACGCCGCTTCCGGAGCAAAGCTCGACAAACTGATCGAGCTGGCGGAGCGCACGGATATCAACGCCTTTGTCATCGACGTCAAGGATGATTTCGGAAACATGCTCTTCCGCACGAAATCCGCGGAAAAATATGCGCCTTCCGCCAATGAGAAGGCGCCGATCAAGGATATCGAGACCTTTGTCAAAAAACTGAAGGAGAAAAATATCTATCTGATCGCTCGTGTCGTCTCTTTCAAAGACCCGACTTACGCGAAATACAACGGCGATAAGGTGATCATAAGCAAAGAGACCGGACAGCCCTTCGTCAACAAAGACGGAATTATCTGGGTGTCTCCCCATGACAGGAATCTCTGGAATTACAATATCGAAGTCGCCAAAGAGGCTGCGAAGGCAGGGTTTCAGGAGATCCAGTTCGACTATGTCCGATTCCCCGCTTCCGACGGAGGGAAAATCGACGCGATGCTCGACTACCGCAACGAGAAAAACGAGGGAAAACCGGAGACGATCCAGCAATACCTCAAGACTGCCTATGAGGTTCTTTCCAAGGAGCAGGTCTATGTGGCGGCAGACGTCTACGGGCTTGTCGGCAGCGTTCCGGACGATATGCAGCTGGGTCAGTACTGGGAAGCGATCAGCAACTATACGGACTATATCTGTCCGATGATGTATCCGAGTCATTACGGAAACGGAGTCTACGGAATCGAGATTCCGGACGCCGCCCCCTATGAGACCGTCTATAAAAGTGCGCTCGACTCGGTGATGAGAAACCAGAATCTCAAGACTCCGGCGACGATAAGACCCTGGATACAGAGCTTTACGGCGCCTTGGGTCAAGGGGAGCAACACCAAATACGGACCCGAGCAGATTCGGGCGCAGATAAAGGGGCTTGCGGATGCGGGAGTCGATGAATATCTCTTGTGGAACGCAAGCAACAACTACAATATTGAATAAGGGAGGGCGAAATGTCAAACAATATCATAGAGCTGAAGGGAGTATCGAAGATCTTTGAGGAGAAGAGAGCGCTGGAGAGCATCGACCTTGAGATCCGTGAGAAGGAATTCGTCACTTTGCTGGGACCCAGCGGATGCGGGAAGACGACGACCCTGCGGATCATCGGGGGCTTCGACACGGCGAGCGAGGGCGAGCTGTACTTTGAGGGCAAAAAGATCAACGAGCTGCCTGCGCATAAGAGACAGATCAACACTGTGTTTCAGAAATACGCGCTCTTTCCTCATATGAATATCTACGAAAACATCGCTTTCGGGCTGAAAATCAAGAAGATGCCGCAGAATCTCATTGATGAAAAAGTCAGGAAGATGCTGCGTCTCGTCAATTTGGAAGGCTATGAAAAGCGGAAGGTCGATTCTCTCTCCGGAGGTCAGCAGCAGCGTATCGCCATCGCGAGAGCTCTTGTCAACGAGCCGAAAGTGCTTCTGCTGGACGAGCCTCTCGGAGCGCTGGATCTCAAGCTGCGAAAGGATATGCAGTACGAGCTCAAGACGATGCAGCAGGATCTCGGCATCACCTTCATCTATGTGACCCATGACCAGGAAGAGGCTCTTACGATGTCCGACCGGATCGTCGTCATGAGCGAGGGAAGGATCCAGCAGATCGGAACGCCGGAAGATATCTACAACGAGCCTGTCAACCGCTTTGTCGCTGACTTCATCGGAGAGAGCAACATCATGAACGGAATCATGATCAAAGATTTTGAAGTCTCTTTCAATGGAGGGGTCTTTGAATGTGTCGACAAAGGCTTTGGAGAAAAGGAAGAGATTGAAGTCGTCATCCGTCCCGAAGACATTCTGATTATCGACCGTGAAAAGGCGAAGATTACGGGTGAAGTGACGGATGTGGTCTTCAAGGGAGTTCACTATGAGGTGATCGTCGTCGATGAAAAGACAAAGTCCGAATGGATGATCCATACGATTCACCATGCGGAGGTCGGGAGCAAAGTCGGACTGGACTTCGAGCCGGAAGCGATCCACATCATGAGAAAGGGGACGGAATATGAATAAAAAGACTCTGCTTTCCGCTCCTTACCTCGTTTGGGCGATCATCTTCACGGTCGTGCCGCTTTTTATCGTCATGATGTACTCCTTCGTGCGAAGAGATCCCTACGGCGGCGTCATCTATGAGTTTACTCTTGAAAATTACAAGATGTTTTTCGAACCGATCTATCTCAATGTGCTCTGGCGCTCGATCAAACTGTCGGTATACAGCACCTTCGCCTGTTTCATCGTCGCCTATCCGATGGCGTATATCATTTCCAGATCGAATCTCAAAAGACAGAATCTTCTCGTCATGCTGATCATCCTGCCTCTCTGGACGAACTTTCTCCTGCGTACCTACGCCTGGATGGTCGTGCTGCGGGATCAGGGGGTCGTCAATGAGTTTCTGATCGCGATGGGACTGATCGAGGAACCGATCAAGCTCCTGTATACAAACGGGGCTGTCATCATGGGAATGGTCTACAACTTCATTCCTTTCATGGTGCTGCCGATCTATTCCGTACTGTCGAAGATCGACAACTCTCTGATCGAAGCGGCGAGAGATCTCGGGGCGAACCGAAGAGAGGTCTTCCTCAAAGTCATCTTTCCTCTGAGTTTGCCGGGAGTCGTTTCGGGGATCGTCATGGTGTTCATGCCTGCGATCTCGACCTTTGTCATCTCCGATCTTCTCGGCGGAGGGCAGACGATCCTGCTGGGAAATCTGATTCAGAATCAGTTCATGATGGCGAGAAACTGGCAGTTCGGCTCGGCGATCTCCATGATTATGATGGCGATGATCGTCATTTCCATGGGATATATGAACAAATACAGCGCCAAGGACGGAGGGAGAGGATTATGGTAAAAAAACATCTTTCAAGAGCCTATCTTTTCATCATGTACCTCTTTCTCTACCTGCCGATTTTCCTTTTGATCCTCTTTTCCTTCAATGATTCGAGGTACAGCGGAAAATGGAGCGGCTTCACGCTGAACTGGTATCATGAACTCTTTGCCGACTCCTCGATTATGGATTCCCTGTATACGACCTTTGCGGTTGCTGTGATTGCAGCGCTGCTCTCCACGGTGATCGGTACGATAGCCGCTATTGGAATCTTCAATATGAGGCCGAAGGTAAAAAATGTCGTCATAAACCTCAGTTATATCCCGATGATCAATCCGGATATCGTCATCGGGATCTCGCTGCTTTCATTTTTTGCGCTCCTGCGGATGAAAATGGGCTATACGACCCTGATACTCTCGCATATCACCTTTAACATCCCCTATGTGATCTTTGCGGTCCTGCCCAAGCTGATGCAGCTCAATCCCAATATCGAAGAAGCGGCGATGGATCTCGGCGCGACGCCGATGCAGGCTTTCTTCAAGGTGATACTGCCGGAACTGACGTCCGGGATCGTCACCGGAGCGCTCTTCGCTTTTACACTGTCTCTGGACGATTTCATCGTCAGCTTTTTTACGACCGGTTCCGGCGTGACGACGCTGTCCATCAAAGTCTATTCGATGACCAAGAGAGGGATCAGTCCGAAGATCAACGCCCTGTCCTCCCTGATGTTCGTTGTCGTCCTGACGATGATGCTGCTGCTGCAGCTCAGAGAGAGGGGAGACAAAGAAAAATAAAAAAGAGAATGAAAATCCTCTCTTGACAATGGACTGGCTTTATGATATGGTTCTATTACGACAATTTGATCAGAGGCTGCTGAGATTAGGCAAGTAGTGGAGTCTTTGCCATCAGAGAGGGAGACCTTGGCTGTGAGTTTCCTTGGCGAGGCTGTATGAAAAACCACCTATGAGCATTCCGTGACGAGCGGGACGAACGCTGCGCGTTAAGCAGGGTCAAGCGGACTTTTTGTGGGTCAAATTGGGTGGAACCGCGATTTTACAGTCGCCCCATTATGGGGGCGGCTTTTTATTTTTGAAAAAGGAGGATACTAATGATACAGGTACAGTTGAAAGACGGAGTGGTCAAAGATTTTGAAAGCGGAGTGAGAGTAATCGATGTTGCAAACTCCATCAGCGAAGGTCTGGGACGATCCGTTGTCGGGGCTCTCATCAACGGTGAACTCAGAGAACTGATGAGCGAAGTGAAAGATAAAGATAAAGTAGAATTTCTCAAATTTGAAGACAGAGAGGGAAAAGAGGTATTCTGGCATACTTCGACTCATATCATGGCGCAGGCGATCAAGAGACTCTTTCCTGAGGCGAAGCTGGCAATCGGTCCCGCGGTGGACAACGGTTTTTACTATGATATCGATCTGGAGCACCGTCTCGTGCCCGAAGATTTGGAAGCGATTGAGGCCGAGATGAAAAAGATCGTCAAGGAAGAGTTTCCGGTCGAGCGTTTTGAGCTTCCGAGAGAAGAGGCGTTGAAACTCGTCTCCGAGATGGGAGAGGACTATAAGGTTCTTTTGATCAATGATCTTCCGGAAGATGCGGTCATCTCTTTCTATAAGCAGGGGGAATTTACGGATCTATGTGCAGGGCCTCATCTGCCGAACGTCAAGAAGGTGAAAGCGTTCAAGCTGACTTCCGTCGCGGGCGCGTACTGGCGAGGAGATCAGAGCAATAAGATGCTTCAGAGAGTTTACGGAATCTCTTTCGAAAAGAAGAAAGATCTGGACGACTATATCAAGATGCTGGAGGAGGCAAAGCTTCGAGACCACCGAAAACTCGGAAAAGAGATGGGTCTTTTCGTCCTCAAGGAAGAAGGACCGGGCTTTCCCTTTTTCCTGCCGAAGGGAACAGTGCTGAAGAACGAATTGCTCAGATACTGGAGAGAGGTGCACAAGGAAGACGGCTATGTGGAGATCGAGACGCCGATCATCCTCAACCGTCAGCTCTGGGAGACTTCCGGACACTGGTTCAATTATAAGGAGAATATGTACAGCCTGATCATCGACGAAGAAGACTATGCGATCAAGCCGATGAACTGCCCGGGCTGCATGATCGTCTATGCGAACGACATCCATTCTTACAGAGAGTTCCCGATTCGGATCGGAGAGATCGGAAGAGTCCATCGTCATGAGCTTTCCGGCGCTCTGCACGGATTGATGAGGGTTCGTGCCTTTACGCAGGACGATGCCCATATCTTCATGCTTCCTGAACAGATCAAGGATGAGATCAAAGGCGTGGCGAAACTGATTGATAAGATCTACAAGACGTTCGGCTTTGAATACCATGTCGAGCTGTCGACGAGACCGGAAAAATTCCTCGGGGAGATCGAGCAGTGGAACAAGGCGGAAGCAGATCTTCAGGCGGCGCTGGATGAGATCGGCCTGCCTTACTACATCAATGAGGGAGACGGCGCCTTCTACGGTCCGAAGATCGACTTTCACCTCAGAGACTGCATCGGAAGAACCTGGCAGTGCGGAACGATACAGCTCGACTATCAGCTGCCGGAGCGTTTCGACCTCACTTATGTCGGCAAAGACGGAGAAAAACATCGTCCAATCATGATCCACCGTGTCGCTTTCGGAAGTATTGAGCGCTTCATCGGCATTTTGACCGAGCATTTTGCCGGCAAATTCCCGTCCTGGCTCGCTCCTGTGCAGGCGAAGGTGCTTCCGATCTCCGACAAGTATATGGATTACGCACGTGAAGTTTTCAGAAAACTCGATGAATGCGGCATAAGAGCCGAAATTGATGATAGAGCCGAGAAAATTGGGTATAAGATAAGAGGAGCTCAGCTGGAAAAAGTTCCGTATATGCTGATTGTCGGGGAAAAAGAAGAAAACGAGAAGAATATCTCGGTGCGTTCCCGTGATCTGGGCGATCTGGGCTCGAAAGATATCGACGCCTTCATCGGCGATCTGAAAGAGGAGATAAAAAGCAAGGCTTTTCACGTATAGAGATACCGGGAGGGGATAGGATGTTTACGGAATATGAAGAACTGCTTCTCAATATAAAACCGGCGCCGTTTCAAGGGGTGCACAAAGGATTTCTCATCCACTGCGGTGGAGAAGGCCCTTTTTCCTCCTGCATTCATCCCCTCTACAGCAGGAATCAAAATATGCAGGAGAAGATCGGCTCCTGTGAAGAGTTTGTCGAGAGGCTGGGCGTCGACCCGGCCTTTCGGATCATCTTTGAAAAGGGATATCAGCGATTTGACGAGGAACTGTACCGAAGAGGCTATGAAAAAGCGGGTCAGGGTCTCGTCAAGGCGCTCGATATCGAAAAACTTCGGGAAGAGCTCTTCACCTTTGCCAGCTTCATTCAAAACGGAGTTTTCTTTGAGGAGTCTCTCAAAGATATCTGGGTCAGCGACAGGGTCTATCTCCTTGAGATGAGAGAGGATCGCAAAGATCTCTTTGTGGACTCGGTGAGCCGCGTCATGCTCAAATCCGCGTATTTCAGCCTCGTTGACCAGAATGTCCTCCTCGGGCAGGGACTGGCGATGTTTTCAGGAGACAAGATGCTCATCCACTCAATCGTCGTCAATAAGAAGTACCGCCGTCTTTCCTATGGAAGGAGGCTGCTGATGAGCATACTCAGTTTCGGTCTGCGCGGCGGAGCGAAAATCGCGGTGACCGATATCGACTATCGGAACACGACGGCTCTCAAACTTTTTGAAAAAGTCGGTTTTGAAGATCTGTACCCCTATTGTTACAGGATGAAAAGAAGGGAAATGAAACAATAAATAAAAATATTATGCAAAATTTACATTTAATTGTTTTCAATTGCGGTAAATTTTGTTAGAATAATAGGATAGGAGACGCAGAGAAGGTCTTTTCTATGTTCACAAAATATATTTTAAGGAGTTGGAAAACTGATGTGCAGCGAAATGGAAAAACTGTTAATGGAAGAAGAAACCAGGTACCAGGAGGTCTACAAGGGAAGTATCGTAAAAGGTAAAGTAATGATCGAGAAAGAGGATTCTTTCTATGTGGACCTGAACTACAAGACCGACGGAATGCTTCCGAAAGATCAGATTTTGGAGACAGAGACAGTTAAAGTGGGAGACGAGATCACGGTTCAGGTGGTAAAGATCGATAAAAATACAGGAGACATTTTGCTTTCCAAGAAAAAAGTTGACGAGTTCAAGGTTTGGGATGATATCGAAGCAGGACAGGTCATTCCTGTGAAGATCGTCGAGACTAATGCGAAAGGCCTGATCGGAGCGTACAAAGGTTCTGTCAGAGGCTTTATTCCGCTCAGTCATATCGAATTGAAGTTTATCGGAGAGGAAGCTCTCAAAACATATATAGGTAAGACATTCGAGGTGGAAGTCATTGATATTGACCCGAAAAAACGCAGACTGATTCTCTCGAGAAAGAACATACTGCTCAAGCAGCAGGAAGAGATGCGCAAAGAGATCATGGACAAGGTGGTCGAGGGCGCGACTTTCGAAGGCGTGATCAAAGATGTGAAAGACTACGGAGCCTTTGTGGATATCGGAGGAATCACCGGGCTGGTTCATGTCAGCGAGATCTCTTGGGACAGAAATGAAAATGTAAGAAAACTGTATAAAGTGGAAGATGTGGTCAAAGTCCAGGTCATCAGCTTTGATAAGGAGACGGATCGCCTCTCGCTGAGCATTAAATCTCTTGTGGAACATCCTTGGACGGCGTTTGCCGAAAAGACCAAAGTAGGAGATATCGTAAGCGGAGAAGTCAAAAATATCAAAGAGTACGGTGCTTTTATCAACCTGCATCCGACCGTGGACGGTTTTGTGCATATATCCAACCTTTCTTCCGAGTTTATCAAGAATCCGAACGAAGTGCTCAAAGTCGGACAGACTGTTGATGTGCGCATTATCAGCATCGACGGAGAAACGAAGAAGATAGAGCTGAGCATGATACTGGAAGACAAAGCGGAAGAACCGCAGGAAGGCGCTGTCGAAGAGCCGGTGGAGAATTCCGAAGAATAAGAGACAGGAGAGAGGCCGGATGTCGCAGTACGAGTCCTTCAAGGAGAAAATACTCAAAAAGACGGGAATTGATCTGAGTTCCTACAAAGAGAAGCAGATGAAAAGGCGCATCGAGTCTTTGGCGGGGCGAAACGGATTTACCGACTTGAATTTGTATTTTTCCGCGCTGGACAAAAATGAAGACCTCTTCAAGGAATTCATCAATTATATGACGATCAATGTCTCGGAGTTCTATCGAAATCCGGAGCAGTGGAAGGTCGTGCAGACCCAGATTTTTCCCGACGTCATCAAGAGAAAGGGAAAGATTAAGATTTGGAGTGCGGCCTGCTCTACGGGTGAGGAGCCTTATACTCTGACGATGATACTAAGTCAATTTCTTCCTCTGAGTAAGATCAGCATCACGGCGACAGATATCGACAAAGAGGCGATGGAGAAGGCGAAGAGAGGTATCTATGCGAAATCCAGCGTCAAATCGGTTCCGAAAGAGATCGTGTCGAAGTATTTTACCGAGACGCCGGAGAAAATGCTGAAAATCAGCGACGAGATAAAGAAATGCGTCAGCTTCAGGCAGCACAATCTTCTCAAAGATTCCTACGGAGACGGATACGATCTGATCGTCTGCCGGAATGTGATGATTTATTTCACGGAGGAGGCCAAGGCTGAGATCTATCAGAAATTCAGCAACGCGCTGGCGAAAGACGGCATACTTTTTGTCGGCAGTACGGAGCAGATCATTTCTCCTCAGAAGTTCCGACTGAAACCGCTCAAAACGTTCTTTTACGGAAAAATGGATTGAGAATGAAGATCTCGGAAGTAAAAAATCGGGGCAGAGCTCGAAAAAGAGGAACGGATCGGTGAGCATACCGTCCGTGAAAACTTTTCGAGCTTTTTTGCGTTTGATCCGTTTTTTCGGCTATTTTTTACTAATTTTGGGTATATATTACTCGAAATCATCGACTTCTGATCTTTTCGGTTCAAAACGACGCTTTTGACGGTGCATACCAAAGATTTCGAAACCCTCGGACTCGTTTTAAGGCTGCAGTATGGAGTGTCTTTTCAGAAACCGGAAGAAGAAGAGACATAGGAATGAGTGAGGAGGAGTATAATGGAAATCTTGAAAGTATCGTCAAAATCGAATCCGAATTCGGTGGCAGGGGCGCTCGCAGCGGTGATGAGAGAGTCTAAAATGGTTGAAATTCAAGCGATTGGGGCGGGGGCGCTCAATCAGGCGGTCAAATCCGTTGCAATCGCCAGAGGCTTTGTCGCTCCCACCGGAAGGGATCTGATCTGCATTCCGGCATTCACGGAAGTGGAGATAGACGGAGAAGAGAGAACGGCGATCAAGCTGATCGTAGAGATGAGATAGAATCAAAAAGGGCAAGGAAAAGGAAGAGGGCGAAATCGGCGTAACTTCCTTTTTTTGTGAACAATAAGGGAGAAAATTATGAAAGTGCTGATTACGACCTTGAATTCCAAATACATCCACTCCTGTCTGTCGATCAAATATATCGCTCGAGCGCTCAGAGCGTTTGGAGATGTTGAAGTCAGGGAGTACACGATCAACGAAGATATTGATCGGATCCTCTCTTCCTTGGTGCAGGGAGATCATGAAGTCATCGGATTTTCCTGTTATATCTGGAATATTGAGAGCGTGCTGCGCATCTGCAAAAACCTCAGGAAGATAAGGCCGGATCTCAAGATATTTCTCGGCGGTCCGGAAGTCAGCTACGATGCGGAAAGCTTGCTGGAAAAACATCGGTATATCGACCATGTGATAGCCGGAGAAGGAGAGCTTTCGGTTTCGGAGTATCTGCGGGCCCTCTCCGGGGAGATCGGATTGGAGGAGGTGCAGGGTCTCCGGTGGCGACGCAGAGAAGCGGACGGCAGAGAGCGGATCATCGCAAACGGATCGCCCGTCGTTCTGCCGGATCTCAGTGTGGTGAAAAGCCCTTATGAGGAAGCCTGCGAAGAGGAAATCCGAAATAAGATCGTTTACTACGAGACCTCGAGGGGTTGTGTTTACAACTGCAGTTACTGTCTCTCCTCCGTGACGAAAGGCGTGCGTTTTTTTCCGATGCCGCAGGTGAAAGAGGATATTCGAAAGCTGGTCGCCATGGGAGCAAAGCAGATCAAATTCGTCGACCGCACTTTCAATGTGGAACCGAAAAGGACGATGGAGCTGATTTGTTTTCTGAAAGAAGTCGATGACGGAAAGATCAATTTTCACTTTGAGATTACGGCGCATCTGCTCACGGATGTGTTGATAGAAGAGCTGGCTGGGGCGAGAGAAGGGCTGTTTCAGCTGGAGATCGGCGTTCAGTCGACCAATCCGCTGACGCTGAGCTCCATCTGCAGGCAGGACCGCTTTGAATTGCTCGCTCAGAATGTAAAAAAGCTGCAGAAAAAAGGAAATATCCACCAGCATCTCGATCTGATCGCAGGGCTTCCGGAAGAAAATCTCTCTTCTTTTCGAAAGTCTTTTCAGGACGTCTACGGACTCTTTCCGGATATGCTTCAGCTCGGTTTTCTCAAGCTGCTCAAAGGAACGCCGATTCGGGAGCAGGCAGAGAGGCACGGCTATGTCTTTCGCGACTATCCGCCCTATGAAATTCTGGAAAATCGCTATATTTCTGCAGAAGAGCTCTTTCATCTCAAGGAAGTGGAGGAGATGGTCGACCGTTTTTACAACAGCAGTCTCTTCCATTATGGGATTCGATATCTCAGCGATTTTTACCGAGAGGACTATATGCGCCTTTATGAGGAGATCGGAGAGCTTCACCGGACGAGGTTTGACGGAGAAAAACTGTCTCGGGATGATAATTTTTTTCTGCTTTTTATTTTTGGAGATTCTCTGAAGAGAAATCCCGACTACAATGAAAGATTGTTTCGGGAACTGCTGCGTTTTGATTATCTTCGAATGGGGAGGACTCGTGTACTGCCCGAGTTTCTGAGAGATGAGAGAGAATTTTTGTCCAAGGAGGAGAGCCTTGCTTTTCTTGACCGCAGATCTGTTCGGGCCGCTTTCCGGATGGAGGAGATGCATCTTTTTGAGATGGCAAAAAAAGTCGCTGTCTATGATTTTCATTATGATTTGATGGAATACCTCCGATATAAAGAGATTTTGGAGACAGGCTGCCTGATCGCATTTGACTACAGCGGCAGGCGGGATATTCACGGAAAGGTACCTTTTGCAGGAGAGAGGAGGAGATCATGAGGAGCGCGATTGAAGTCTATTTGCTGGAACAGACGGAAAGACTGCTCTTTCTGTCTTTGAAGGAAGAAAAGTTAGAGGATCCGAAATTGGAAGAGATCAGAGATATCGAAATACCGATTTTCACAAGGCAGATTCCGCAGCTGGGATCCGCTGAACAGGCGGGTATCCGTTCGTCGGAAATTGCCGGGGCGATGCTCTTCATCCTCGGCGTCGACGGAGATTTTCGATACAGAGAATCCTATCTCCGATTTATCCGTTCTTTCACGGATTCACCGGTGCATTGGGCGAAAGAACTGATCATGACCGCCTATAAAAATAACAATTTGCTCGAGAGCCTTCTGTATACGAGAGGATACCTCAATGTCTTCGGTGAAGAAGAGGACTTTCTCATCAACTATGGAGCGCTTTGCGAGGAGTATGCGGCAGCTCTTGAAGAGGAAGAGAAAAAAGCTGCCTTTCAGGAGGAGGCTCAGCGATATCTGTATCCTTTTATCGGAAAAAAGATCGAGCAGGCGTTGCAGCTTATTGAAGGAGAAGAATATCAAAAAGCCGAAACTCTACTGATGCAGGTGCTCCAAAAAAGCAAAGAGGATTTCGATGCGAATTTTTATATGGGGTATCTGAAGCGTTTGCAGCAAAACTATGAAACAGCTCTGGATTTCTATGAAATTGCCTATGGATTGAAAAACGACCTGCCGAGACTCATCAATGAGATGGGGCTGTGTTTTTCTTTTCTTGGAGATTTCGAGCAGGCACTGGAGCTTTTCCTGTACGCGAACCACCTGGATCCTTCAAGCACCGAGATCCTCTGCAATATTTCGATGGTCTTTCTCAATATGGATCAGATCGACAAAGCGAGGAGTTATGCTCAAAAAGCCCTCGAGCTCAATCCGGAGGATGAGGTGGCCGCGGCCTGCATTTCGGAACTACGAAAATATGAGGAGTAAAGCGAGCCGTATTTTGGAAGTACAGTGTTTGATACTAAAACCTTATTGAGCGCGCCGCCGAAAATCATATCTATGTCAAAACGACAAATCAGGCGTTTTGTCAAATGACAATTCAGACAGGTAATAGCATGAAATGTGGTATTATCTTATCTGCATATCTAAAGGGTGTTTAGCATCAATATAAACTTATACCTAATCAAAATGCCCTTCGATACAATGTACCCTTGACCTGTCATCCGAAATTTCATTGAAAGCAGGTCGGAAGATCGGATGGTATTTCGAACAGAGTTTAGTATAAGACGACCTCCCGCTGCCTGTGATAAGACAGTGAGAGGTCGTTTTTGCTCTGTTTATTTTATCTTTGCGGCGGAACCTGAGCAGCCGAAGACATTTTTGATCTTATGCTGTACGATCTCTTCGATTGCCGCGCGTCCGGGCCCGAGATATTTTCTCGGATCGAATTCCGCCGGATCTTCGGCGAAGACTTTTCGGATAGCTGCAGTCAAGGCCATGCGAAGGTCTGTATCGACATTGATCTTACATACTCCGTATTTTGCGGCTTCGCGAAGCATATCTTCCGGCACGCCCTTTGCGCCAGGGATCTTCGCTCCATACTGATTGCACATATCCAGATACTTGGGAATCACAGAGGAAGCACCGTGGAGCACGAGGGGGAAATCCGGAAGAAGTGTCGTGATCTTTTCAAGTCTCGGAAAATCGAGTTTTGCTTCTCCGCTGAATTTATAAGCACCATGACTTGTGCCGATTGCAATCGCGAGCGAGTCCACTCCCGTGCGCTCGACAAATTCCACCGCCTGATCGGGATCCGTGAATTTGGCATCTTCCGCGGATACATTTACCTCATCTTCGACGCCGGCGAGTTTGCCGAGCTCCGCTTCTACACTCACGCCTTTTTCGTGCGCATAGTCGGCGACTTTTCTGGACAGAGCGATGTTTTCCTCAAAAGGCAGAGCCGACCCGTCGATCATGACAGAGCTGAATCCGTCGTCGATGCACTGTTTGCAGAGCTCAAAACTGTCTCCGTGATCCAGATGAAGGACAATGGGGAGATTCGTCTCCTCGATTGCCGCTTCGATCAGCTTGCGCAGATAGATCGGGCTTGCATATTTGCGCGCGCCGGCAGACACCTGAAGAATCAGAGCGGACTGCTCCTTTTGAGCGGCAGAAACGATCCCCTGAATGATCTCCATATTATTGACATTGAAAGCGCCGATTGCATAGCCTCCTTCGTATGCATGCCGAAAAAGCTCTTTGCTGTTGACTAACGCCATGACAAGACCTCCTTGAGAGAAAAAATAATATCCTATGTATTATACCCAACAAAATCCAAGAAATACTCCCACGAGGCATAAAATATTTGGTAAAATATTTTACAGAGTGAAGAGGAGTCGGCTGAGATGCGAAAGGAATCTGTACGCCGAATGATTTTCAGGTTTTGTATGCAGTCTGTCGATGTTCGGAAGCTCTTTCATAGAGCAGAAAATGAACACAGGAAAAACAAATGGATGAGGAGGATACAGCATGAATCTGTTTTCGACGGTAGAGGAAACATTGAAGAGTTTGGATATTTCTTTTGAGATCGTGGAACATGAACCGGCGCTGACGACAGAGCAGGCAGACCGTTTCATCGAAGGGATAGAAGGTGTCCGCACGAAAACGATGTTCCTGACAAACAGGAAGAAGACGGAATTTTATCTGCTGATCATGGATGACAGAAAAAGACTGGATATCGACAAATTCAAGGAGCTCGTTTCGGCAAACCAGATAAAGATGGCCTCCGAGAAGAGTCTGTACGAAAAGATGATGCTGCCGCCGGGAGTGGTATCCCCCTTCGGACTGCTCCACAATGAGGACAGGGACATCAAGGTGTATATTGATCGGGAGATCATCGAGGAGGAGCGTATGAGCTTTCATCCCAATACGAATGAAAAGACGATCTTTATTAAAACCGCCGATCTTATAATTTTTCTTGAAAGTATCGGTTATAAACCCGATATAGTCACGATCTGACAAGTTGTCCCGGAAATAATAATGAGGAAGAAAGGCCGCTTAGAAAAATATGGAAAATAAAAAGATAAGACTCGATAAATACCTCTCGAATATGGGCATCGGTTCCAGGACAGAGGTGAAAAAACAGATCCGAACCGGGTTTGTGACGGTGAACGGAAAGCCGGTCTCCGACCCGGGAACTCTCATCGGAGAGGAGGAAGTTTGCTTCTGCGGAGAGAAGGTCGTATACCGGGAGTTCTTCTATCTGATGCTCCACAAGCCTCAGGGAGTTCTCACGGCCACCGAAGACAGCCGCCGGCAGACGGTTCTGGATCTTCTCGATCCGCAGTACCGAAAGATGAATCTCTTTCCCGTCGGGCGGCTGGACAAAGATACGGAAGGTTTGCTTTTGCTGACCAATGACGGCAGGCTTGCTCACAATCTGCTTTCACCGAAAAAGAGGGTTGTCAAAAAATATTTTGCGCAGGTGAGAGGGAGGCTGTGTGAGCGGGATATAGAATCTTTCGGAGAAGGGATCCTGCTTTCAGACGGGTATCGCTGCCTTCCGGCGGAACTGTCGATCCTCTCCTCGGAGGAGATTTCCGAGGCGGAAGTGAGGATCACAGAAGGAAAATTCCATCAGGTCAAAAGGATGTTTCGGGCGGTGGGTAAAGAAGTCCTGTATCTCAAGCGCTTGTCGATGGGAGAGCTCATCCTCGATGCGCTCCTGCCCCTTGGAGGGTACCGGGAGCTGACGGAAGAGGAAAAGAAAATTTTAGAGAAATACAGATAAAAATACAGATAGATGAGGTGCGAATTGAAAAAGAGAGATTTATTGGAATTGACAGTGGACGAGATGGTGTTCGGCGGAGAGAGCATAGCCCTGCATGAGGGGCAGAAAGTGGTATTTAAAGGAGGTATCAGAGGTCAGAAGGTGAAACTGCTGATTAAAAAGATTCGAAAGAATAAAATCGAAGGAAAGCTCCTGTCCGTGATACAGTCCTCTCCCCTCGAAACGATGCCCGTCTGTCTCCATTTCGGAAAATGCGGCGGCTGCAGTCTGCTCTCCCTTCCCTACGAGGAACAGATGAAAATCAAGAAACAACAGCTCAGAGAGCTTTTCCTGCAAAGCGGGCATGAGGAGCTGCTTCTGGAAGAAGTCTATGGAAGCCCGGCGGTCCATGAGTACAAGAACAAGATGGAGTTTACCTTCGGCGATGAAGAAAAGGGAGGAGAGCTCGCTCTCGGCATGCATATGAAAAATACTCCGGTGGGGATCGCCTATGTCCATTCCTGTATGTTGGTAGATGAAGATTACCGCAGGATCCTGAGGGGGACGAGAGATTTCTTCCGGAAAGAAGAGCTTCCTCATTATAGGACACTTTCACACGAAGGGTATCTTCGGCATCTCGTGCTGAGAAAAGGGCAAAACACCGGGGAGATCCAGGTCAATCTCGTCACGACCTCCCAGCTTGATTACGACCTTGCAGCCTATGTCGACATGCTGAGAGGACTCTCTCTACAAGGAGATCTTGTCAGCATTCTGCATACGACCAATGACGCTCTCTCTGATGCGGTCATCCCCGAAAAAGTCGAGCTGCTCTTCGGAAGAGAAAATTTTTTCGACGCCCTGCTCGGCAAAAAGTTCGAAATATCGCCCTTTTCATTTTTCCAGACCAATACTAAGGGAGCGGAATGCCTCTATCAGACCGCCTTTGAACTGATTCAGGGAAGAAAGTCCGTCATCTTCGATCTCTACAGCGGTACGGGGACAATCGGGATTCTTGCAGCCGAAAAAGCAGGCCGCGTCTACGGCATCGAACTCATTGAAGAGGCGGTGGAAATGGCAAGACGCAACGCCGCGGCAAACGGCATCGAAAACTGTGAATTCATCGCAGGCGATGTCATGCAGGAAGTCTCCAAACTCACCGACAAACCGGATCTCATCATTCTCGATCCTCCGAGGGCCGGCATGCACCTTCGGGCACTCCTTGATGTCATCGCCTTTTCCGCACCCGAGATCCTTTACATCTCCTGCAATCCCAAGGCTCTGATGCGGGACCTCAAGATCCTGAAAGAGCAGGGCTATAGAGTTCGGGAAGTGCGTGCGGTGGATATGTTTCCGCATACGGTACATGTGGAGACAATCGTGTTGCTTTCCAAATTAGATTCAAAAGCATATTAGTGCAGAGTTTCTGATTGATGAGATGGATTTGACAAGCGCCGAGAGCAACGCCGCCTATAAACAAGTTCAAAACTATGTTTTGGAAAAGTTTGGGTTTAAGGCAGCTGCATTTCATATTGCACAGGCTGAGAAAATATAAAAATTTGGTAAGGAGTAAGTAGGTCTCCAACTTAGGAATTACTCATTTCGTAGACTCCGACCTCATTCCGTTACCTTTCATCTTTTCGGTTGGTTAGGTTCATTTATTGATTGCCTGTATCACTCGTAAGCCTGTTGTGGTTTTGGATTAGCAGGGCGTCTCGAATTATAGGAAAGAAATTCAATATCAGACTTGACAAATATTGAATTTAGTTTTATTATTAAATATAGATTCGGTATTAAGGTTATGAGAAGAGGTTTGTTATGGCACAAGTATTAAAAGAAGAAGTCAGAAATAGAATACTTAAGGCAGCAGAGAAAGTATTCTATGAAAAAGACTACAGGAGTGCAAAGCTAACAGAAATAGCAAGTGAAGCGAATATTCCTGTTGCACTGATCTACACTTATTTCAAAAACAAGGAAGTTTTATTTGACGCAGTGGTTGGCTCTATTTATTTAAACTTTGAGTCTGCATTTGATGAAGAAGAATCCTTAGAAGCAGGTTCGGCTTCCGAACGATTTGAAATTGCCGGTGCAAAATACATTGATGAGTTGTTAAAGGATCGTAAAAAGCTTATTATTCTTATGGATAAGAGTTACGGAACGAAGCATATGGATGCAAAACACAAGTTGATCTATCAGATGCAAGTGCATATTGAAGAAGGGATCAATAGACAGTCTGAAGAAAAATATGATCCGATGCTTGCACATATTTTGGCAAATAATTTTACAGAAGGTCTTCTTGAAATAGCAAGACATTATCAAAATGAGGAATGGGCGAAAGAAATGTTGAAGCTGATAGCGAGATGTTATTATAAAGGAGTGGAATCTTTATAACATAATGAGAGAATACATTCTATAACTTATAGATAGTTGACTCAAAAAATAGACTTTGCGTAATGGCGAAGTCTTACTTTAAACTCTAATATTGAATTAAAATTCGGTTTTATTCAATTTTGAAAGGAGCTTTGTTTATGACAGAAAAAGAGTTAAGGGGAAAAGCAGTAGGTAATAATTTAAAGTCAAATATATTACTTACTTTGAAAATACTGTTTGATTTAATACCGCAGGTATTGTTGGTTTATTTAATCAGTTTCTTGATTACAAAGAATACGGAAGCAGAAAAGGTGAAGTATATTTTTCTTGCAATGCTTATCTCGTTTGTTCTAAAAGGAGTATTCTACTATTTTGCTACTAAGATAGCTCACGAAAAGGCTTATGAAAAACTGACAGAGCTTAGGCTCTCCATAATAGAACATCTGAAGAAATTAAGCTTAGGTTTTTTCAAGGAATATAATACAGGAGAACTTACCAATATTATTCAGCATGATGTGGAGCAAGTGGAAGTATATCTTGCTCATGGCTTGCCTGAAATAATGGCAGTTACACTTCTTCCGACTATTATTTTTATAGGAATGTTTTTTGTAGACTGGCGTCTTGCACTTGGAATGATTACAGGTGTTCCACTCATGTATTTGGTAAAAGTTCTTTCACAGAAAACGATGAACAAAAACTTTGCCATTTATTTTAAACATGAAAGTAAGATGAGAGAAGAATTGATGGAATATGTAAAAAATATTTCTGTTGTTAAGGCTTTTGCGAAAGAAGAGGAGATTAGCGAAAGAACATTAAAGACAGCAAGAGGATACATTTATTGGGTGAAAAAGAGCATGGGAGCAATTACGATTCCAATGGGACTCATTGATATTTTCATGGAGATTGGAGTCGTTGTTGTCATGATTTTAGGAAGTATATTTCTTTACCAAGGCAATCTTACGACACCTAAATTTATTCTTGCTATCATTTTATCTTCTGCTTTTACAGCTTCGATAAGTAAGACGGCTACATTGCAGCATTTTTCTATTGTGTTCAAGGAAGCTTTGAAGGGAATCGGAAAAGTTCTAACTGTTCCGTTGCCGAATAAGAAAACAGAACAAGGGTTAGAATTTGGAGATATAGAATTTAAAGATGTGAATTTTGCATACGGAAAAGATAGCTTTGAGCTTAAAAATATCAATTTGACTTTTAAGAAAAATAGCTTGAATGCCTTTGTAGGTGCAAGCGGTTGTGGAAAGAGTACGGTATCTAATTTGCTTATGGGATTTTGGGATGCAAACGAAGGACAAATACTGATAAATGGAAAAGACATAAAAGAATATAGTCAAGAAAACATCTCAATGTTGATTGGTAGTGTTGGGCAAGAAGTTATCCTTTTTGATTTAAGTATTTTTGAAAATATAGCAATCGGAAAACTAAATGCAACAAAAGAAGAAGTCATAGAAGCTGCTAAAAAAGCAAGATGCCATGATTTTATTTCTGCTTTACCAAATGGATATGAAACACGAGTAGGTGAAATGGGAGTTAAGTTATCCGGTGGAGAAAAACAAAGAATCTCCATAGCAAGAATGATACTTAAAAATGCACCGATTTTAATATTAGATGAAGCGATGGCAGCGGTTGACAGTGAGAATGAAAAACTCATTAGTGAAGCAATTGATGATTTAAGCAAGGACAAAACGGTTATTACAATCGCTCATCACTTAAATACAATTAGAAATTCAGATCAAATTATTGTTATGGATAAAGGACTTGTTCTTGATACAGGAAGCCATGAAGAACTGATGAGCAGGTGTGATTTTTATTGTGATATGGTGGAAGCACAGAATAAGGTAGACAGATGGAATTTGAAAGAGGTAGTAACAGAAAATGTTTAGAGAAATGATAAAATTGCTAACAAAAACCGGCAAAAGAGATTTAGCTATATCAAGTATATTCTTTGCCCTTTATGGACTAAGCTCCATAGCCATGATTGTTATCGTATTTTCTATACTGTTTCATATATATGATGGGACGAGTATAGCAAGTTTATATAAAGATTTTGTTGCAATTGGGTTACTTGTGGTGTTTAAAGGCATTTGTAATATGGTTGCAGATATGAAAAAGCATAGTGCAGGTTTTGATATTGTTCAACAAATCAGAGAGCGAATGATTATTAAACTGAAAAAATTCAGTTTGGGATTTTATACCAATGAACGCCTTGGGGAAATAAATACCATTCTCCACAAGGATGTTGATAATATGTCCCTTGTTGTAGGACACATGTGGTCAAGAATGTTTGGCGATTTTTTGATAGGTGCAGTCGTATTTGTTGGTCTGGCAAGTATTGATTTCAAACTTGCCATTATGATGGCTGTATCTGTTCCGATTGCACTTATCTTTCTATATCTGACAATTAAGCAATCTGAAAGAATTGAAAATCAAAACAACTCAGCACTTCTTGATATGGTTAGCTTATTTGTTGAATATGTTAGAGGAATACCTGTATTAAAGAGTTTTTCAAACAATAAGAGCTTGGATAATGAGCTTATGAATAAGACAAAAAAGTTTGGAGAAACAAGCAAAGCAGCTTCAAGATTCAAGGCAAAACAGTTATCTATATTTGGTTTTTTACTGGATATTGGATATTTAGTTCTTTTAATTACAGGAGCAATACTTGTTATAAGGGGAAGTCTTGATGTACTTCATTTTATTATCTTTGCAGTAATTTCAAAAGAGTTTTATAAGCCATTCGCTTCTATGGAACAACACTATATGTACTATGTTTCGGCGGTAGATAGTTACGAAAGACTCTCAAGAATTTTATATGCAGATGTAATCCCGGATAAAGTGGATGGGATTGTTCCGAAGCAAAATAACATTGCCTTTGAAAATATTGAGTTCTCTTATGAACAGGATGAGTTCAAAATGGAAAATTTAAGTTTTGATATTGATGAAAAAACAATGACTGCACTGGTTGGTGAGTCAGGAAGCGGCAAGACGACTATAACTAACCTGTTATTAAGATTTTATGATGTGCATAAAGGGAAAATTACACTTGGAGGAACTGATATAAGGGATATTCCTTATGATGAGCTTTTAGATCGTATCAGCATTGTCATGCAGAATGTTCAACTGTTTGATAACACGATTGAAGAAAATATCAGAGTAGGTAAAAAAGGAGCTACAAAAGAGGAAATCATTAAAGCTGCAAAGAAGGCAAGGATACATGATTTCATTATGAGTTTACCAAGAGGTTATGAAACGGATATTGGAGAAAATGGTGGGATTCTTTCAGGTGGACAAAGACAAAGAATATCTATTGCAAGAGCTTTTCTAAAAGATGCACCGATTTTAATTCTTGATGAAATGACAAGTAATGTTGATCCTGTAAATGAATCTTTGATACAAGATGCTATTACAGAACTTGCAAAGAATAGAACTGTACTTGTAGTGGCTCACCATTTAAAAACAATTCAAAAAGCTGACCAAATTCTCGTATTTCAAAAAGGAAATTTACTTGAAAAAGGAAAGCATGGGGAACTTCTTGAGAAAGATGGTTACTACACAAAATTATGGAAAGCTCAGTATGAGGTGTAAGCATGATTTTGTTAAAAGATGTTTCTTATGAATGGGAAGATGGGCGAACTGCTTTAAAAAATATCAATCTTGAAATTAAAAAAGGTGAATTTGTTTTAATTTCAGGGAAAAGTGGAAGCGGTAAAAGCACTCTTGGAAGTGTAATGAATGGTCTTATTCCACATTATTACAAAGGCAAAATGCAAGGAGAAGCCTTTGCGTCCGGAAGAGATATAAGCAAATTATTGCTTCATGAAATAGGGCATATTGTAGGGACTGTATTTCAAGATCCAAGAAGTCAGTTTTTCACGACAACGACAGATGAAGAAATAGCTTTTGGTCTTCAAACTATCTGCAAATCAAGAGATGAAATCAAACAGAGAGTAGAAGAAGTATATGCAGAACTGGATACCCCGGAACTGAAAGGGAAATCAGTTTTTGAATTATCAAGCGGACAGAAACAAAAGATAGCTATTGCAAGCATATATGCAATGAATCCGGAAGTTTTAATTTTAGATGAACCTTCAGCAAATTTGGATATGAAAGCAACATTTGACCTATTTTTAATTTTGGAAAAATTAAAGAAAAAAGGAACAACGGTTGTTCTAATTGAACATCGCTTGTACTATGTAAAATCTTTATTTGACCGTTTTCTTTTGGTGAAAGATGGAGAAATTGCACAGGACTTGAGTCGGGAAGAAGTTATCCATCTTGAAGGGGAGTTTTGGGATGAGAATGGGCTAAGAACTCTTGAATTAGAAGAATACAGGATAAGAGAGAAGAAAGATTCATATCAATTAAATGATGAAAGTATCAGTGGAAAAGGCTTGAAATTTTGTTACCCAAGTGCAATTAAGGTTGGAAATAAACAAAATCAGTATATCTTAAATCATCTTGATTTCAATATGGAGTGCGGAAAAGCCATTGGTCTTATTGGGTTAAATGGTACCGGGAAAACTACTTTTGCAAGGGTAATTTCAGGACTTGAGAAGATCGAAGAAGGAAAAATATGGGCGGAAAAAGATAAAGAGTTGAATCGTAAAGATTTAATGGATATATCATATTTTGTATTTCAAGATTCAGACTATCAGTTATTTTCGGAAAGTGTACTTGATGAAATGTTACTTGGTATTTCAAATAAAGATAAAGAAGAAAATACTCAAAAGGCAAAGTCTATTTTGAATGTTCTTGGCTTAGATAAATATATAGATAAGCATCCGTTTGCTTTATCAAGAGGAGAAAAACAAAGACTGACAATAGCTTGTGGAATGATGAAACGGGCAAAAGTTTTTATCTATGATGAACCAACATCAGGTTGTGATAAAGACTCAATGCTTTCAGTGGCAAATTTGATTGAAGAACAATTAAAAAATGGGACAACAGTTTTGGTGATAAGTCATGATTTTGAGTTTTTAGCGAACACAGTGAGCAAGCTCTGGGTAATGGGAGATGGAAAAATAGAAAAAGTTTTGAATATGAGTGAAAGTAATAAATTTCTCATATTAGATAAGATGAGAGGAGGTAGAGAGCTTGATAGATAGAAAAACAGTCGATCCGAGAATAAAACTTACTCTACTTCCAATTGTTGGATTTACGAGCTTTTTTATAAGCGATACAATTCTGCTTTTCGGACTGATTGCCTTTGCTTTTTTTCTGCATGTATACAGCAGTATGTGGAAAAGAGCATTGCGCTTTATTTTGTTTTTTGTGCTTTTATACTGCATAGAGTTAGGGCTTGGAAAGTTTTGTGAAGCAAGCATCGTATTTGCAATATATATGTTTATTTACTTTGCATCAAGAATGACCTTACTTGCTATGTTTGGTGGATATATAACAAAGACTATAAGTGTAAGTGAAATGCTTGAAGCATTAAATAGAATGAAAGTGCCAAGAAGCATTGGTATACCTTTTAGCGTTTTGCTTAGGTTTGTACCAACTATAAAAATAGAATTTAAGGCATTAAAAGAGAATATGAAGATTCGAGGAATCGTAACAAGCAGATTTTTCCCGTTGCTACATCCGGTGAAATATATTGAATATACGCTCGTTCCACTTTTAATGAGAATGATCAAGATTTCAGATGAATTGTCAGCTTCAGCACTCATTAGAGGGCTTGATAGTGATGAGAAGAGGGTAACATTAACAGAATTGCGGTTTAGAAAAACAGACTTAATGATTGGACTATTAGGAGCTTTGATGATTGCTCTTGTGATAGTAATACAGAAAATTTATTAGGAGGACTTTTATGAAAAACAAATTAAATGGTCGTGATTTTATTACAATCGGAATCTTTAATGCAATTGGAATTGTCATATACATGGCAGCCAGCTTTGCTATGGCAACAACAGTTATTGGAGGATTTATTGCTTCAGGAGTTAGCTTTATGATAGCTGCTACCGTTTATATCCTTATGGCTTTGAAAGTTAAAAAGAAGGGCGTATTTATAATATCAGGAACTCTTCTTGGCTTAATTGCATTGTCGGGAGGACATTTACCTCATGCAGTCTTTGCTGTAATCGGTGGAATTATATGTGATTTGATTATAGGAAATTATGAGAGTAAGGGACGAATGATTATTGGATATGGGACATTTGCATTAGCAGATTTTTTAGGGACAGTAATTCCTGTGATTTTATTCGGAACAGCTTCTTTTGTGGAAAGAGCATCAAAATGGAAAATGAGTGAAGCACAAATAAATGAAGCATTATCTTATTTCAAAGTTTCGTGGGCAGTAGGCTTTGGCTTGATAACTTTTGTTCTTGCTTGTACTGGAGCATTTGTAGCAACTAAAATTCTTAAAAAGCATTTTGAAAAGGCGGGTGTAATTTAATCTATATGGTTATGATAAGGAGAACGAATGGATTAAATAGCTGGAGGAGGTAATTACTGTGAAAGAACGAGAAGGCAGTGGATACTTTCATTACTATTTGTGCCGCCAGCAAAAGGAGGCGGAATGGAGATTACTATGTGTTATTTAAGAGTTGGCATTCATATAGCGGAAGTTTATAGACCTTTTTTATGTTAATACTTATCAAGAAAAAGTAAATATTAGATATTTTGAAAGATGGAATTGCTTTCTTTTTAGAGGACTTTTTATGCCCGGATGCAGAAGTCCTCCTTTTTTGTCTAAAAAACAGTCAGTCAAAAGAAATGGAGGACTTTGAAATGAAAAAAGCATATTATCTATATGTAGGAGGACAAAAGGTCAAAGTCAGTGAGGAGATTTACAAAGTCTACTGGCGGGAAATAAAATCTTAGAACCTGTGTAATCTCTTGTTTTTTGTAGTATATATGGAAAAGAGGAGAAAAATAATGCGAAAACCGTATGATAGTGATGCTATGAGCGAACAGACCGCTATCTCGAAACCGCGATGAATAGGGTTTGCCTTGCTTTTATTTCGATTCGAGCATGAAGACTCTGAACAGGTTCTTAGGAGAAAAATGATGAAAAATACAAAAGGAAATAAAAATCAGAACAATTTCAGTGGAATAACAAATTTTAATGGATCAGTGCAATTTGCTTTTGGAGACATTAATAATGGAGATTCTGCTGCTGAAAAGAACATGGCTCAATATATAGTTGAACCAATATGGAGAAGTCCTATTACAATGGCGATTTTGACATGGATTAGTGTTGTTATCGGGTTGACTAAAACACAGAATGGATAGGGAGAATAATGAAATTTTGCTGTAAGCTTTAGGGGATTGGTAAAATATGAGAACACTGGTTTTTAGAGGCAATAAAAATAAAAAAAATTATTTTGAGGGTTGGTATTTCAAGTTTGTGGATGACAGTCAGGATTTAATCATCATCCTCATTCCCGGTATTTCCATTTTTAACGAAAAAATGGCGTTTTTGCAGTATATCATTCATTTCAAGTCCGAGGTCTATCAGGGGTTTCTAAAGTATGATATCCATAAATTCGAGATCCAAGAACCTTTTCGCTTGAGTTTTGACCATGGTTTCATTTCGAAGAACCGTGTGAAACTGGATCTTGATGTAATCAAGGCGGATCTGATTTTAGGAGCATTTACCCCGCTGAAAACAAGTGTATGGAATCCTTCGATTATGGGTTTTTTTGAGTACCTCAATATGCCTTGTTTTCACGATGTCATCAGTATGAATCACAGCGTGCATGGCAAGGTGAACATCGGTGGAAAAGAGCTTTCCTTTCAAGGGAAGGGCTATATCGAAGGAGACCGAGGGAAGAGTTTCCCGAAATTCTACATATGGGCTCAGTGCAATCATTTTAAGAATGAGAGGACTTCGCTTTTTTTGTCGGTGGCGGATATTTCATCTCCATTTTTGAATTTTCTGGGACATATTGCTGTTTTACATCATGAGGGAATCGAATATAGATTTGCGAGCTATCTCGGGAGCAAGGCGAAGGTTCAGGTCTCTCCGGATCGGCAGCATGCACATGTGAGTTTCAAAAGTACAAAGCATCATTTGATGCTGGATATAGACATAAACCAAGGGAATTCTCTGATTGCACCGATGCATAATCGCATGGATTTCAAAATCAAAGAGCAGGTGAGATCAAATATCCGAATGGACTTTGACGGTTATCGGGACGAGAGCTCGTTCTGTGCGAGCGAGCTCGTGAATTGGAAGATATAGGATAGGAATATATAATCGATTCGGGTGGTTTTAATTTGGATTTGTTGTGTGTAACGTCTAAATGAAGAAAGACGAGATGAGCAGCACAGAAATTCGGGAAGATGGTAGATTTTTGCGAGGATGAGAGAGATTCAAGTTCTTGATGACGAGAGTCGCAAATGACGGAGAAGAGGAATTCCTATGAATACGATGCAAAATCTCATAATTATAAAGGGCAAAGTTAAAACGAAAGAGATTGATCGCTGCATCTATAATCAAGAGACTCGTAAGTATGATGTGCGTTTTAACAACGGTCGTGAATATTCGTATTTACCAGTCAATGTATGCCATTTGAAAAATCCGGAAATTTTGCAGCCGCAAAACTATCGGATTCGATATCAGGGAAAAGAGTTGTTTAATATAGAAGAGATTTGCGTTTTTCGAGACAAGAGTGAGTCTTATTGGCATATATTCTTAAAAGAAGCTGCTGAACTTACTTTTGCTCAAAGTGAGTTGGAAATCAGCGAGTCCTGTTTGAGCGATCCCAAATCGGAGCGTGTATTTTCCTACTTAAAGCAAATTGCTTCGCTTAGCGATATTCAAGATCCGAATACCGGCGAAAGCTTGTTGCTCAAAAGATATGAAGATATTGACTTTATTGATAAAAAACTCGTTTTAGCGAACTATCTCGAAGGGAGAGGACTTGATTTCGGAAATGAAAATCATTTCGTGCCGATTTTTCCTTTCGGATGTAACGCCAGTCAGTATAAGGCGGTCAAAAACGCAATGGAACATCAGCTGAGTATTATTCAGGGGCCGCCGGGAACGGGAAAGACTCAAACGATTTTGAATATTCTCGCCAATATTTTGCTTCTCGGAAAAACCGTGCAGATCGTATCCAACAACAATTCGGCCACTGAAAATATCTATGAAAAATTGGCCGCGCCGGAGTATCAGTTGGAATTTATCGTCGCTTCTCTTGGGAAGACTGAAAACAAGAAGATGTTTATTCAGAACCAAACCGGGGAATATCCTGATTTTACAAATTGGGAGCGGAAGGGTGAGCCGGAAATTTCTCCGGCTTCGATCCGACATAAATCCATATTGCTCCAAGCGATTTTTGAAAAGGAAGAAAGGGCGGCGCGGCTCAAGCAGGAGATGTCTACTCTTGAAACGGAGTGGAAATATTTCAAAAAGCATTTTGATGATCTGAATTTGAATGTAAAGGGAAATTTTTTCAAGTCTGAAATTTCTTCTGAAAAACTACTGCAATTGGAAAATCGATACAGAGACCATCTGGAACGGAAAAAATCCGCGGGATTGTTTTTTAAGATTGAAAACATGATCCGATTCGGGATTATGGATTGGAGTATTTATAAACAGAAATCGTCAGCCGTGCTGTTTTTGATCCAAAATCATTTTTACAAATCCAGGCTTCGGGAGATGCGTGATGAGCTTGAAGAGATACAGTCTTTTTTGTCAGAGCAAAAAGGAGATCTGCTTCATGAGCTGCAGGAAGAGTCAATGAAAGTTCTCAAAGACGCCTTGGCAAAAAGATATAATCGTAAATCCGAAAGAAGGAAATTTAGGGAAGAAGAGCTGTGGAAGGATTCGGAAAATGTACTGCGGGAATATCCGATTGTTCTGAGTACGACTTTTTCATCAAAAAGTAGCTTGGGCAAGAAAGCGATTTTCGATTATTTGATTATGGACGAGGCGTCTCAGGTGGATATTGCCACGGGAGCGCTGTCTTTGTCCGGTGCAAAAAATTGCGTTATCGTGGGAGACAGAAAACAGCTGCCCAACGTCATCACCGCACCGACGCGGGAAGCGGCGGAAAAAATATACAATAGATTTCAAATCGGAGAAGGATATCGTTTTGCCAAAAGTTTTCTGCAGTCGATGACGGAAGTGATCCCCGGCATTCCGCAGACTTTGCTGAGAGAGCATTATCGATGTCATCCCAAAATTATCAACTTTTGCAATCAAAAATTTTATGGCGGAGATCTCGTCATCATGACCGAAGATAAGGGGGAAAAAGACGTCCTAACGGCTGTACGATCGGTAAAAGGAGATCATGCGAGAGGGCATTACAGTCAGCGTCAGATCGACATCCTTCTGCATGAAATCATGCCAAACCACATTGCCGAGAAGGGAGAATTGGGTATTATCGCACCCTATAAGGATCAGGTGAACGCGCTCAAAAAAACTTTTGACGATTTAGAGATATCGACTGTGCATAAGTTTCAGGGGCGAGAGAAAGACAGTATTATTATTTCGACGGTTGACGATGTAATCAGCGATTTTGTCGATGATCCTTATTTGCTGAATGTCGCGGTGTCGCGGGCGAAGAAGCGATTGATTGTTGTGATTTCAGGAAACGAACAGAAGAAGGAAAGAAATTTGAGCGATTTGATAGGTTACATAGAATACAACAATTTCATTTCGATGGACAGTAAGGTGACTTCAGTTTTCGACTATCTTTACAAACAATACAAAGAAGCTCGAAGAAAATATTTTCAGTCCCATAAAAGAAGGTTGGATTACGACTCGGAGAATTTTGTATATGATTTGATCGAAGAAATTTTGAAAATGAGTCGATTTGACTCTTTGGATGTAGTCAACCACTATCCGATGAATATGCTGAAATATAAATCTCCTCTCACTGAACGGGAGGCAGAATATGTATCCGACCCGAGAACACATCTTGATTTTCTGATTTATAACAAAGTGACGAAAAGCCCCTTCTTAGCAGTTGAAGTAGACGGCTATACCTTTCATAAAAACGGTACGGAACAGGCAAAGAGAGATATTTTGAAGAATACGATTCTTGAAAAAAATGATATTCCGCTGCTGCGTCTGTCAACGGTCGGCAGTCGCGAAAAGGAGAGGATCATTCAGAAATTGGAGGAATTGCTCCGCTTTGAGAATCCGGTATAAAATTATTTTTCTCTTTACAGATTTTTTCGGACTGGGATTACGATGGAGAGGCTGCCGGCCGTCGTGACTACTTTTTCTCTGAATTATGCGGCGTATTTTGCGGAGATTTTCCGCGGGAAGATACAGGCGATCCCCAAGGAACAGTATGAGGCGGTACAGGTGCAAAATATCATCAACGATCTTTCGAAAGAGGAATCGGCGTCATTGTTGTCAGCCACGACCGGAATCTCCTGCGGGCTGTCAGCCGAAAAGTTTTCGGGATCAGAAAAGGAAAGATTTAAGTCTGGAGGAAATCTAAGTGAAGGAAGAAACTGTTTGCGGATCAGGCAGTCTCTTTCAGCAGTTTTTTCTGAGGGCGAACAAATGGACAAGACAGTACAAGCCTTCAAAAAATAATGAACTTGTTTTAAGTGTTTATTTTGGTGTATTTATAGGAATAGGCCGGTTGGGAGAATCGCCCCATTCTCCGCAGCTACGCTCATGAAAAGCCGGATTACCTTTCAGGATTTGAAATTCTGTTTTTGGGTTTGGGAATATGGCATAGAGACTAACTATAAGGAATGGAAACCTTTCATCGCCTCACTCCTTTCTTGTGGCATAATCCGCAATAGACTACCTATTAAAAACCCGTTTAATTTCTCGTTTTTTGTAGTATATGTAACAAAAAGACCAGTTATAAAAAGTTAAGAATAAAATAAGAAAAATACAAGCAAATTTTTTCGTAATTACTTTTGCCTTTTTCCCAAAAAAAGAGCATGACAAAAAAAGCTCTTCTGCTTCATTCAAAAACAAAGTTAGATAGCCGGAGTATAGGGGGTGTTATTTTGTAGGACTGCGAAAATAATATGACACATTTTACGCGCGACAGCGCCGACCGCAGTCAGGTGATGCTTTCCCCGCCCTCTGAGTTTTTCATAATCTATGGACAGTGCCGGCTCTCTCTGAGATGCAACGGTTCCGCCATCCAAAGAGCTCTTCGAAGATAGGTCGATCCCCTTTTGGAGATTCGGTTCTTGCTTGCCACAAATTCTCCGGACTGTTTGACTCCGGCATCCAGCCCGGCGTAAGCTACCAGCTGTGCCGGATGTTCAAAACGGGATCCCCGATTTCGCCGACAATGACGCCGCCTAGTACATCTCCAATTCCGGTAATGCTTGTGATGAAGGCATAATCGCTTTGCGCAAGCAATTGGGCAATCTGCTCTTCCAGTTCACGAATCTGTGTTTCCAAAAAATGGATTTGAGACAGAATTTGCCGGTTCTGGAAAGAAAAAGCCTCTTTGGCAAAAGAGATCCCAAAGGTTGTGGCAGCAGAGCGCTGAATTTGTTTGGCTTTTTCCAGAGAAAATCGCCCGCGGCCGCTTTTTCCAGAAGGCGAGACAGTTTCTTAGCGCTCACGCGCAGCATGTCCTCAGGAAAAAGGTATTGCTGCAGCAATTGCTTGGAGGTGACGCCAAAGATATCGGAAAAAAGTGTTTCGTATTTCGGAAAAACTGGATCCATGATTCCGATCAGCCTTCTTTTCCAGTCGGAGCAGGTGTCGACCAAATGGAGATGATAGCGCGACAGATTGCGTAGCGCCAACATCTCTTCCTGCGCTAACTTCGTGCAGGAATACTTGCCAAAACGTAAAAGTTGGGCAATCATCAAAGAGTTTTTCGCATCATTTTTGGTTTGACGAAGGTTCATTCTTCGAAACGCATCCGACTGGATAGGGCCCAGCAGATGAACAGTAAACGAGCGTTCCAACAGGCTCTAAGAATATTCAAATCACACATATTCCACCTCATACTCCGGAGATGAATCCCATCGAACAAATTTGGAAACAACTTCGTAGGATGGGGTTCAAAAACGAAGTAGTCCGTATGTTAAATGATGTTGTAGATCGATTGTGTGAAATGATCCATTCCTTAGCAAGAGAGATTGTGAAACAAATTACTCATTGACGATGAATTTGTCAATCGTTTTTAATGAATTTTAGTATCAAATCCTTTACAGAGAATGAAGAATAAAATTCAGCCGGATCGTCGAAGATTATGAAAGGTAAGAAATTCGAAAGATCCTGCAGGGTATGGTTGAAATTTTTCGATCTAAGCCGTGCGGCGACCTTTTTAGAGGGTTTCTTTGACCGGAAGCCGCCGAAAGATGATAAGGAGAAAAGATATGTTATTTGTATATTATCCGAAATGCACCACCTGTATCAAAGCGAAAAAATGGCTGGAGTCCAAAGAAATCTCTTTTGAAGAGAGAGATATCAAAGAGAAGAATCCGACCGAATCGGAGCTTAAAGAGTGGAATCGCCGAAGCGGTCTTCCTCTGAAAAAATTTTTCAACACCTCAGGTCTTCTTTACAAGGAATGGAAGCTGAAAGACAGGCTGCCGGCCATGAGCGAGGAGGAACAGTTTGAACTTCTGGCGTCGGACGGTATGCTTGTCAAGCGGCCGATCCTCGTCGGCAAAGATTTCGTGCTCGTCGGTTTTCGAGAGCAGGAGTGGGAGACGGCTTTGGAGGAAAAATGACGTCTTTGCCCTCATAAAGCAAAAAAGCGGGCTCAATCATATAAACCCACCTCGTCGATAGGGATGAAGGTGGGTTTATATGCAGTTGGAATCCTGTTTTATTATAGATGCAAAACAGATAAAAAGGAGGAGAGCTCATGAAGGTGCTGCAAGCTGTCATGGATGCCTCTGCGCATGCGATGTTCACTCTTGACGCGGAGGGAATTATCACAAATATCAATGAGCAGGCGAAAGAACGATTCGGTTTGTTCAGCCGCAGTGAGCATTCTCATCAGGCGGGTAAGATTGTGCCGGGAGATATTGTAATTATCGCAGATACGAAGATCGGAGCGGATGACGGGAAGCTCTCTCTTGCGGACTTGGAAAAGATAGGCATTCATGACAGGAAGATCAAAGAAGGGGATATGATCCTTGCGGCAGGCGTCTTCCAATCCGGACAAATCAAAGCACAGTACAAGTTTTTAAGTGAAAAGGAATCTGCTTCTTTGGTGATGAAGACATTTTTTTGCGGACACAGAATCTCTGTAGGAATTGAAAATAAAGAGGCCTATGTCATTGTCAACGGAAACCGGTACAGCATATCTTATTTTCTGTGCATCGCTCAAATGGTGGTTCTGGATGGAGAGACAGGCGCCGTAAAATTCTGGGAAGAAAAGGGCTATTCGGCTCGGAAGGAGGGCGTCGGCAATCTGCTTCGGGGAGGTTTCTTTTCGGCGAAGACGCCGAATTCCGAAATCAAGGTGACCGGATATCATTTCAAGGAATTTTTTGAGGGAAAACTCTTTGAAGAACATATTTCCAATATGCTGCAAGGTTTTGTCGAAAAATATGCGGATATGGAATATGAGATCAACGGCTTCGCCCTCGTGGCTTCACTGTTTCCGATCCGGGGAGAAGGGAAGATCGAGGGTGTTGTTGTAAAATTTCGTCATGTTGAAGATCTCAAAAGGACGATTGAGGAGAGAAATGAGGCGATCAAAGCGGCGGAAAAAAGTTACAGAAGGGCGGAAGAGAATATTTTGATTCCGGTCAATGCCTTTTCCACGCTTTTCGGCAGCAGTACGGCGATGCTTTCTGTCAAGAGATACGCGTACAGGCTGAGCCGGATGGACTGTGATATTCTGATTACCGGCGAAAGCGGAACCGGAAAAAGCTATTTGGCAAACGCGATAAATCTGATGCAGCTGAGGAAGGGGCCTTTTGTCGTCGCTGACTGCACCTCTATTTCATCCAATCTGTTCGAAAGTGAGATGTTCGGATATGCCTCAGGCGCCTTTACCGGAGCAAGCCCCAAAGGCAAACGCGGCTTTTTTGAGGAGGCGGACGGAGGGACGATTTTTCTGGACGAGATCGGGGAAATTCCTCCTCCTATTCAGGCAAAGCTTCTCCATGTGATTCAAAATAAGACCATCTATCGGGTGGGCTCGACGAAACCGATCAAAGTAGATGTCAGGATCATTGCCGCAACAAACAGGGATATCAGGAAAGGGATAGCGGAAGGATGGTTTCGCAAGGATCTCTATTACCGCCTCAGTGCTTTTTCTCTGGAGCTTCCGCCTTTGAGAGAATGCAAGGAAGATATCTTTTTCATCGTGGACAATCTGATGGAAAGTATTCGAAAGAAATATGGGATGCCGGAGAAATATTTGTCCGGTGAAGTCTTCAGCAAGCTTCTCAATTACGATTGGCCGGGAAATATAAGGGAGCTGGAAAATGTGCTGGAGCGAGCGGTCGCTTTGTCATATTCCGATATCATCTATCCGGAACATATTCAGATCGAAAGCGAGGATGAAAGACCGGAGAACGGAAGCCTCAAAGAGCGGCTGAAGATCGAGGAAAGAAAGATTCTCGTCGAAACTTTGCAGGAATGTAAGGGCATAAGAAAAGATGCCATGGAAAAACTGAAGATATCCAAATCCGTTTTTTATGAGAAGCTCAAGGAGCATCGTCTCTCCTGAGAAATTCCGAAAATCAGGAAAAAATTCCGGAATTTCGGAAAAAAATAGCCAAGGAAGTTCCGGTTTTTGGAAAAGCAGATAAAGTCATGCCCTTTTATTTATGGTATGACTTTTGCTTTTATTTATAATGTATATGAGAGAGGAGGGAGAGTATGCAGTTTTGGAAAATGAACGGAGCAGGCAACGATTTTCTGATCTTCAACAATATGAAGGGGGAGATAGGGTATGAAAAGTGGCCGATGATTGCAAAGACGCTCTGTGAAAGACGTCTCTCCGTAGGAGCGGACGGGATGATGGTCGTCGACAGACCCGAGCAGGGCGCGGATTACAGGATGACTTATTATAATTCTGACGGAAGTCTCGGAGAGATGTGCGGGAATGGGGCGCGGTGCATCTGCAGGTATGGGTTTGAAAATCATCTTGCAGGAGAGAGGCAGATGATCGAAACGACGGCCGGAAGGATAGTCGGTGAAAGGATAGACAAGAGGATGTATAAGGTCCTTCTGAATGCTCCGAGCCTGATTGAGCGGAAAAAAAAGGCTGTGATTGACGGACAGGAGTATATTTACAGCTATGTCGAACTGGGAGATCCCGGACTTCCGCATGCCGCTGTGCCGATGAAAAATCTGAAAGAGATGCCTGCGGAAAAACTCTTGGCTCTCGGAAGAAAACTCAGATACTATAAAGATTTCCCAAAGGGCGCCAATATCAATTTTTATGAATGTATGAATGACGGTTCGGTCTACGAGATCACATATGAGAGGGGCGTCGAAGATTTCACCTATGCCTGCGGAACAGGCACGGCCGCCGTCGTCATTGACCTGTATCTGGACGGAAAGACAGAGGGAAAAAGTACGAGAGTCGGCATGAGAGGAGGGGAGCTGTTCATTGATATCATCGGCACGAAGGCCTCAGTCGAGCAGGTCTGTCTGACGGGATTGACGAATATCATAGCGAAGGGTGAGATTTTCGATGAAGAACTTGATTTATGACGGAAAACTCTGAATTTTAAGATAAGGAGGAAAACCATGAATAAAAGATCTGTATTCAAGAATTATCGATTTTTGGCGATTATGGTCGGCTCGATGATCTTGGGCTGTATTGTCGGATGGGTTACACCGGAATTCGGAATGAAGATCAAGCCGCTTGGAACCCTGTTTATCAATATGATGTTCTGCGTGGTCGTACCTCTTGTATTTTCCTCGATCTCCAGTTCCATCGCGGGTATGAAAAGCCGTCGGCGTGCGGGAAAGATCATTCGCGTCACCTTGGGTACCTTTGTTATTACCGGCGTCATAGCGGCCGTTATCATGTTTGTTTTGATGAAGATCTTCCCTCCGGTGCTGCAGGCTTGGAATGAAATTCCGAAAGAAGAGATGGGGGAATATGCGACTGCTTCCGAAATGATCGTAAACTTCTTCACGGCCAGTGATTTTGTGGGTCTTTTGAGCAGGCGTGCGATGCTTCCTCTGATCATTTTTTCTCTTTTGTTCGGGTTTGCGGCCAATCTTTCCGGAGGGGCTGAAGGAAAGGTGGCCCTCGGACTGACTGCGCTGTCGGATGTAATGCTCAAATTTGTGGAGATCATCACTTATTATGCTCCGATTGCATTCTTTGCGATTTTTGCGGATCTCGTCGCCCAGTACGGCAGTGCGATTACCGAGTCCTATGCGAGAGCGATGCTCGTGTACTATCCCCTCTGTTTTATCTATATATTTACGGCTTTTCCTCTGTTTGCGCGCTTTGGAGGTGGAAAGCACGGGATCAGAACGATGATGCGTCATATTATCAGCCCGGCGATTGTATCTCTGGGAACCTGTTCTTCCGTGGCGACGATACCGACGAATATGGAGGCGGCTTCAGCGACCGGAATCTCAAAAGACGTCAGCGAGATCGTTCTCCCTCTTGGAGCGACGATGCATATGGACGGCTCCTGTTTTTCCTGCGTGCTGAAAATCGCTTTTGTCTTCGGTGTATTCGGACAAAGTCTGCAATGGAGCCTGCTTTTGCCAATCGTTTTGGTTGCCGTTCTCTCTTCCGTCGGGATGTCCGGGGTGCCCGGAGGCGGGTATATTGGGGAATACATCATCTGCTCGATTTTCTTCCCTACGCAGATCGAAGTCGCCTTTCCGATTCTCGTGATGATTGGCAATCTGGTGGATCCTCCGGCGACGATGATCAATGCCTCGGGGGATTATGTCGTCTCCTATATCGTGTCGAGATTTGTCGATGGAAAAGACTGGCTGGACAAAGCCGTCTCGGTGCAGAGTGAGAAAACAAACTGATTGATTTAATGTAGAGAGAGGTGTTTATATGATTTGTGACAATATTGCGATTTTGAAAAACCGTCATCTGTCTTTTGCGGGCAGAGATACTGTGGAGCTGGCGCAAAAATACGGGACGCCGTTGTTTCTTCTTGATGAAGACAAGATCAGAGAAAAATGCAGGATCTATACAGAGGCTTTCCGCAGATATTTCGGAGAAGGATCAAAGCCCCTTTACGCGAGCAAGGCGAACTCTTTTCAGTATCTTTACCGGATTCTTCAGGAGGAGGGAATGGGAGTCGATCTCGTTTCCTGCGGGGAGATCCATACGGCGCTCTCTGCCGGCTACGATCTGTCGGAAGCCTATTTTCACGGGAACAACAAGACGGATGAGGACATAAGCTTCGCGATGGAAAAGGGCGTCGGCTATTTTGTCGTCGACTGCATCGAAGAGATCGAAGTGATCGAAAAAGAAGCGAAAAAACGGGGGATCCGGAAGAAAGTTCTCCTGCGTCTGACACCCAGCATCGATCCCCATACGTTTGAAGCGGTGGCGACAGGCAAGGTCGATTCGAAATTCGGAAGTGCCATTGAGACCGGACAGGCGGAAGAGATCACGAAGTTCACTCTGGAGAAGGAAAATGTGCAGCTCTCAGGATTCCACTGCCATATCGGATCGCAGATCTTTGAGGAGGACGTCTTTGAGCGTGCGGCGGAGATCATGTTGGATTTTTGCAGTCAGATGAGGGAAAAATACGGCTATACGGCAAAAAAGCTGGATCTCGGAGGCGGCTACGGAGTGCGGTATGTCGAAGAGGATCTGAGGATCGATCCCCAGCAGAAAATAAAGCGGGTATCGGAGACTGTGAAAAGGATCTGTGATCGTCTGGGGATGTCTCAGCCTCAGATTCATATGGAGCCGGGCAGGAGCATCGTCGCTGAGGCGGGTATGACGCTGTATACCGTCGGCTCGGTCAAACGGATTCCGGGATACAAAAATTATGTCTCCGTCGACGGAGGAATGACGGACAATCCGCGTTTTGCGCTCTACGGTTCCAGGTATACCTGTCTGCCTGCGGGAAAAATGGAAGAAGAGCGGGATCTGGAATGCTCTCTGGTCGGCAGATGCTGTGAAAGCGGAGATATCATTCAGGAGAAGATTCTGTTTCCGGAGAGTATCTGCAGGGGAGATATCGTCGCCGTATGTACGACCGGAGCTTATAATTACTCGATGGCGTCTAATTACAACCGGCTTCCGAGGCCTGCGACAGTGATGCTGAAAGGCGATGAAGATTTCGTTGTCATAAGAAGAGAAAGCTTTGAGGATCTCTGCAGAAATGATATCCTCAAGTAGAAGAGGAAAAAAGACAGACCCCAAAGTCCCTAAAAGGAAAAAATGGCTGAACTCAACAAATAAAATGTTGAAGTTCAGCCATTTTGGCTTCTGATATCTCTCAAAGGCTTACTTTTGGATCAGCTCTTTTTTGTGGAAGGAAATCTTTTATTTCCCTTCGATTTTGACATTGCGAAGATACAGGCTGGCGGTCGGAGTCATATACCAGCCTTTGACATAAGGCTTCATCATCAGGCTGGTCGAGCGATGGTAGAGAGGCAGGAAAGGATAGTCCTGCATCATGATATCCTCGGCTTTTCGCATGAGCTCGATTGCTTTTTTGGCGTCGGTTTCGATCTTGGCAGCCGCAACGGCTTCGTCATAGGCAGGGTTCGCATAGGCGCTGTTGTTGAGCGGATCATCTCCGACAAAGAGCGGGAGGAAGGTCATAGGATGCAGATAGTCTGCGCCCCATCCCATTGCCGCGATCTCATATTTGCCGGCCTGCACATTGTCATAGTAGACTTTCCATTCTTCTGTCGAGATCTCGACTTCGACGCCCAGATTGGTCTTGAGCATCTGGGCCATTGCTTCGACTACCTGTTTTACCTGCGGGTGGGTATAGTAGGAGAGCTGGATTGTCGGGAAACCTTTGCCGTCCGGATATCCGGCTTCGGCCATCAGTTTTTTTGCTTCTTCAGGATTTGCGGAAGCCGTGATGCCGTAATCTCCCCGTCCCTCCTCGTATTTGGTTCCCTCTGCGGAATAGCCCGGAGAAACGAGTGCGTAAGCCGGTTCTCCGGAACCTTGCAGAACATTGTCGATCAAAGCGCGTCTGTCGATGGCAAGGTTGATGGCTTTGCGTACACGGGTGTCGTCATAGGGCGGTTTTGCCGTGTTGATCAGGTAATAAGTCGTCGCATACTGAGCAATGGTGTAAAGGTCGTCGCTTTCCGCCTTGAGTTTGGCAAGGTCGGCGGAAGGAATCTCACGGAAACCGTCGATTTCACCGCTTTGGAAAGCGTTGAGGGCGGTGGCCTGATCCTTGATGTAGCGGAAGGTGATCTTTTCCAGACTTACGGTATCCGCATTGTAATAATTCGGATTCTTTTCAAGGACAACGGACTCTCCCATATTCATTTGAGTGATTTTGAAGGGGCCGTTTGTGATATAGGTCTCCGGAGAGAGCGTCCATTTCTCCGGGTGTGCTTCTACGGCGGCTTGTTGAACCGGAACGAAGACATTCATCGAAAGGATATCGATGAAGAAGGGCGCGGGATCCTTGAGCTTCATGACAAGTGTATGGTCGTCCGGGGTCTGCACACCGAGCTCTTCGGCAGTCTTTTTGCCATCATAGACATCTTGGGCGTTTTCGATGTAATCGGTCACCATGCTCAGATACTGGGCCGCGGTTTCCGGTTTGAGGACGCGGTGGATCGAGTAGAGGAAGTCCTTCGATGTCAGAGGGCTTCCGTCGCTCCATTTCAAGTCTTTTCTCAGGCGGAAGGTATAGGTCTTTCCATCTTCGGAGATATCCCAGCTCTCCGCCAGTCCGGGAACGAGTTCGGAGTTTTCGTTATAGGTGACGAGCCCTTCGAAACAGTTGGTCAGAAACGGGGAAGCAAAAGAATTGCTCGTGACATTCGGATCGATGCCGTCCGGCTCATTGTGAAGCACAAAAATCAGCTCCTGCGCTCCGGCTTCGGGAGTATCGGTCTGCTCCGACGAGCCTGTTTCTCCTGATGACTCTTCAGGTTTTTGCGTACTGTCTCCGCATCCGGTAAAGATAATTGTCAGGCATAGGATAAAAGCAAAAAATCGTACCAGTCTTTTCATACGTTCTTCCTCCTTTTGTAATTGAAATCAATATAGATGACAAGCAACAGAATGCTTGGAGCCCACTTCTTTGAGCAGAGGCTCTTCTTTTGTACAGATCTCCTTTTTGTAAGGGCATCGTGCATGGAATCGGCAGCCGCTCGGAAGGCGGATCGGACTTGCGATATCGCCGAAGATGCCTCTGTCTTGCCTGCATCTTGCAAGTTTTGGAGAAGGGATCGGCACACTGCTGAGCAGACCCTGGGTATAGGGGTGAAGCGGTTTTTTGTAGATTTCGACCGACTCGCAGAGCTCGACGATCCGGCCCAGATACATGACGCCGACCTCATCGGAGACATAGCGCACCATGGAAAGGTCATGTGCGATGAACAGGTAGGTCAGCTCCAGTTCCTGCTGGAACTGTCTTAGCATATTGACGATCTGTGCCTGGATCGAGACATCAAGGGCGGAGATCGGTTCGTCGCAGAGGACGATCTGAGGTTTTAGGATCAGAGCTCTCGCGATGCAGATGCGCTGGCGCTGTCCGCCGCTGAATTCGTGGGCATAGCGGTTTGCATGTTCTTTTTGAAGTCCGACGCGGCCAAGCATCTCGTAGATGAGCTCATTTCCCTCGGCCTCCTTCTTTATGAGTCCGTGAGCGATCAGAGGTTCTGCGATCAGATCCCGGACGATCATCCTTCCGTTCAAAGAGGAATAGGGATCCTGAAAGATCATCTGCATTTTTCTTCGGATCGGCTGAAGCTCTTTTTGGCTTTTTGAAGAGATCTCCTCTCCGTCGATATAGATCTGTCCGCCGGTCGGATCGTGAATACGGATGATCGTCCTCGCACAGCTGGATTTTCCGCAGCCGGATTCCCCGACGAGTCCGAGGGTCTTTCCTTTTCGGATCGAGAAGCTGACGTCATCGACCGCGTGGACCACCGCTCCGGATGAGCCTTTGACCGGGAAATGCTTGACTAAGTTTCTGGTTTCAAGCATGACATTCATCGCAAAACCCCTCCTTTTTGACAGTGCAGGAGATAGTCGGCAAAAGGATTGTCTTCATCCGCCGGCGCTTTCGGATCCAGCAGCCAGCACATTGAGCGGTGTCCTTCACTGACCCTCCGGTAGGGAGGAGATTTGTCGATACAGAGGTTGCGGACATAGGCGCATCTTGGAGCGAAGGGGCAGCCGGACGGCGGGTTGAGCATATCCGGGGGTGAACCGGGGATCGGTATGAGAATCTCGTCTTTGTCCTGCTCGATGCTCGGGATCGACTTCATCAGTCCGATTGTATAGGGATGCATCGGAAAGTCGAAGATCTCGTCGACGGAGCCCTCTTCCATGATCATTCCTCCGTACATGACGATGACCCGATGACAGATTTCCGCGACGACGCCGAGGTCGTGCGTGATAAAGATGATACTCATACTCATATCTCTTTGAAGACTTTGAAGCAGTTTAAGGATCTGATTCTGGATCGTCACATCGAGAGCGGTCGTCGGTTCGTCCGCGATTAGCAGTTTCGGCTTGCAGGCCAGTGCCATGGCAATCATGATGCGCTGACGCATCCCTCCTGAAAATTCGTGAGGGTAGGAATCAAACCGCTTTTCCGCTTCCGGAATGCGAACCATCTCCATGAGCCGCACAGTTTCTGCTTTCCGTTCTCGGGCGGACAGTTCTCTTTTATGGATTTCGAGCATTTCAGCGATCTGTTTTCCGGCCGGAATCAGAGGATTCAGAGAGGACATCGGATCCTGAAAGATCATAGAGATGCTCCCTCCCCTCAGCTGTCTTATCGAAGACGAGGAAACCGAAGAGATATCTTGTGAATCAAAGAGAATCTTTCCCTGTTTCACCTTTGCGGAATCAGCAAGCAGTCTCAGAATCGAGAGGGAAGTGACGCTTTTGCCGCTGCCGGACTCCCCGACGATGCCGAGAATCTCTCCTTCGGAAAGACCGAAGGAAACGCCGCGAACCGCTTTGACTTCGCCGTTTCCCGTGAAAAAAGAAACAGACAGATCTTCTATTTCAAGCAATTTGTTCATAGTCTCACTCCCTGAAAATTCGTCTTATTTTCGAAGCTTGGGATCCAGCGCGTCGCGCAGTCCGTCACCGACATAGCTGAAGCCGAACATCGTGATGCAGATGACCAGCGAAGGAAGAAAAAGCTGATAAGGAGCAGTGCGCAATGTCTGCAGAGAATCGTTGCACATCGTGCCCAGACTCGCCATCGGAGGAGCGATCCCCAGTCCGATAAAGCCTAAAAAAGCTTCAATAAAGATCGCAGAGGGAATCAGCATCGTCGCTGTGACCAGAATCGGCCCCATTGCGTTGGGCAGCAGATGACGAAACAGGATCGTTGAGGAGCTGGAGCCGATCGTCTTTGCCGCATAGACAAACTCATTTTCCTTCAGTGATATGATCTGTCCTCGAACGATACGGGCCATATTGACCCAGTAAACGCTGGACAGGGCGATGATAATACTGAAAAATCCGTTGTTCAGCAGGACCATGATCAAAATGACATAGAGCGTCAGCGGAATCGTGCTGATAATGTCAACGATGCGCATCATCACCGCGTCCGTCGCTGCGCCGAGATAGCCGGAAATGCCGCCGTAGAGGATCCCGATCGACATATTGACGAGGGTCGCGATAAAGGCGACGATCAGTGAGATCCTTGAGCCGAACATCAGGCGTGTCAGCATATCCCTGCCGAGATTGTCCGTGCCGAGCAGATAGCTCTTATTGTGTAAAGTCTTGGAAGATTCGATCTTCTTTCCGCTCGCATCGATGAAATGAGCCGGTTTCTCAAAATAGCTGACATAGATATCGGAATTTTCATCCTTGAAAGTGAATTTCTTCTTCATGACATCCTCAAAATCAGCCGGGAGAGAGTGCATCAGCTCCCCGTTTTCGGCGACTCGGATCACCTTGAGATTCGGAGAGAGATAGTAATAATTCCCGTTGATCTCCGAGACCTTGAGCCGAAAGGGGATGTTGCTGAATTCCAGATTCTGCTCGTCAAAGCGGTATCTGCTGAAAGAGGGTGCGACAAAAGAGAAGAATATCAGCAGCAGTATGATGCAGAGTCCCAGGATCGCCGTCGGTTTGCGGCGGAACCGAAACCATACATCTCCTGCAAAACTGCGGTTTTTGCTCCAGATCTTCTCCTTAAGTTCCTGCGGCGGTGTATATTTTGCCCATTCATTCATCCTTGCTCACCTCCGTTAGTCATATTTGATGCGCGGATCGATCAGAAGATAAAAGAAATCGACGATGAAGACCATCGCGATCAAAAACGTCGCGTAAAAGACTGTGATCCCCATGATGGCGGTATAATCCCTCTGACCGACGCTGTCGACGAAATAGACGCCCATGCCCGGAATCGCAAAGATCTTTTCGATGACAAAAGAGCCGGTCAAAAGGCCGGCGATGGTCGGTCCCAGTATGGTGACAACAGGGATCAGGGCATTGCGCAGAGCATGGCGCGTGATGATCTTCGCTTCTGTAAGTCCCTTGGCACGAGCTGTACGGATATAGTCCTGCCCCATGACTTCGAGAAGACTCGAGCGCATCAGACGGGCGATAAAAGCGGTCGAATAGCCTCCGAGAGCGACAACGGGAAGGATATATCCTTTCCATGATTCCAGACCGAACGTCGGCGTCCATTTGAGTTTGTAGCTGAACAGATACATCAGCACCGTCGCGACGACAAAAGAGGGGATCGTGACGCCGATGGTTGCGAGACTCATGACCAGCATATCCTGCCATTTGTCATTTTTGACCGCCGCAAAGATGCCCAGAGGGATCGAAACGAACAGGATGAAAAGAATCGTGATCCCGCCGAGTTTTGCGGATACGGGAAAGCCGTTTTCGATGAAGTCGTTGACACTTTTCCCCTGATATTTGAAAGAGGGCCCAAGGTCAAATCGGAGGATTCCCATCACATAATCGAAAAACTGCTTCGGCAGAGGGTCGTTGAGATGATATTTCTCATTGAGCGCCGCCTCCACCTGCGCGGGAAGTTCCCTTTCCTGGGTGAAAGGGCCTCCCGGCACGGAATGCATCAGAATGAAAGTGATCAATACGATAAAAAACAGGGTCACGATCATCATCAGGATTCTCTTGAACACATACTTCATCATAAACATTCACCTGCCTTGAAATATGTACTTGAATAAAAAACAGTTGTACTTATTATAGGGATTCATGAATTCTTCGTCAATAATAAAGCAAAACTTTTTCATATCAATAAACTTTCCGGGAAGACGATACAGCTTCAGAAAAAAGAAAAAATCTCATTTTCCACAGAGGAATCTGAGATTTGAAAAAAGATCGGATCATAGAATCGTGATTTTCCTGAAGATCTTTTATATGATCGTTTTGAATATTTTACAGATTCTGATCAAAAAAAGCCCGGGCGTGGGATGCGATAAGAGGAGCCAGCCGGGTCAGATCCCAATCCGTCGTGTTGACCGTCAGATTGTAACTGTGCGGGTCGCCCCATCGGCTGTCACTGATGATCTCGCGATTGTAGGCACGGTTTTTGTCGATGCGGCGCATGTTTTTTTCGATCTCTTTGCGTGTGAGCTTCTCACCTTCCACGGCATGCTCCATACATCTTCTGATCTTGGCTTCCCGATCCGCGCAGACAAAGATACGAAAAAGGCGATGATCCTCCAAGATCACATCCGCGTTTCTGCCGACAATGACACAGTCCTTTTCCTGTTTGGCGATTTTTTCGATCACCTGCCTCTGCTCAAGGAGAAGACCCGTCTGCATCGTGGGCTCCATGACGGAGGGGATGCTGAAAGAGCATCTCCAGGAGATCGGAGCTGCGTTCCAAGCGCGCAGATCCAGCGTCCGCTCGACATACTTTTCATCAAAACCGTAATTTTTCGCGATCATCGTGATGATCTCCCGGTCGTAATAATCAAAACCGAGAACATCCGAGATCAGTCTTCCGAGTTCCCGTCCGCCGCTGCCGAATTCCCGGCTGATAGTGATGATCCTCATGAATATGCCTCCTTTTGATTTTCGATAGGTACAGCTGCCCTCCCTATCCTATGTATTCCCTCAAATATCCGGTGATAAGCAGAATATATGGGAAATAGAGATCCGGCTTTTCAAAAATGAATTGAGTATTTTTCTGAAGAATCGTATAATAATAATTAAGAAACGTACCGTCAAAATCGTTTTTCCGTATGGCGGCTTTTGTATTTTATTTTTGAAAGAGTGAGATAATGAGAGGAGGATGGAAATGAAGAAAAAATGGATGATCCTGTTTCTGCTTGCACTTCTGATGATCCTGCTTTGCTCCTGTTCCCTGCCCGGGAGAGGACGAGAGAAAGATAATTCTTCAAAGACGGAAGAGACTTCCGAAGAGAAGAAGACGAAAGCAGATGAAAAGAGCAAAAAAAATCCGGAAGAGGAAAGAGAAGCGCAGGATGAGGAAGACTGGGTTGAGATGGAAGAAACAGGCTCTGAAGGAGAAGAGGAAGGATGGATAGAGATCGGCGAAATGCAGGAAGAGGAAGAAAGAGTGTCCGGCGAAGAAAGGGAGGCGGAAGACAGCTACAGCGCCGGGGAAGAGAGTGAAGAGCCTCAGTCCGAATTTTCGGACGAAAGCCAGGAGAGTTACAGCGCAAAAGTACTCCGCGTCAACCTCTCTCTTGACGCCTCCGAGATCCTGCCTCATTCCTCGGAAGATCTGGTCAGTCAGGAGGAGCTTGCAGAGCTTGCTCAAAAAGCGGATCGCCGTATCCTGCGCCGAGCGATCAACGAAATCTATGCCCGTCATGGACTTGTCTTCAAAAAAGAAGAGAATATCCGTCATTTTTCTGCGCAGGGCTGGTATGTTCCCAACAATAAAGTCACAGCTCAGTCCATCGAAAAAAATCTCAACGAATGGGAGAAAATCAATCTCTATCGCCTCCTTGCGATTGAAAAGCGTTTTATCGCGCCCAAGAGCGGACAGAAACGGTATAAAAATATCGAAGAATATGTGGACGCCCGCCCGGAAAAATACTCGGGAGATTGGGGCCATATCAACCTGAAGGCAGTCAACCGAATCTTGGATAAGATTCTGCAGGAGTCCAAGGGGAAGATCACCCAAGATGAGCTCTACGAGCGCTTTATGAACGAAGACGTCTACAGTAGTATCGACCCCTTTCTGAAGAATCTTCAGGAGGAGGGATATTACTCTCCGGAGGTTCTCAAACAGTTGCGAAAAATGGCGGTGGACATTGATTCCGTCTCATGATGAGTCTCTGAAAAATGCTCTGACACAGTTTTGCCGCAAACTTGACTGGTTTTTCATTCGCAATCAAGGAGATTTTTCTTGAATTTTTTCGGTATCATAGATTCAAGGTCAGCGACCGAAAAGGATCCGGCGAAAAAGAGGAGCTCTGTCAGCTGTCTGAAGTCCGGACGGAGAAGCTCTTCGAAGCAGTGTGGAATAAGCGGGATCAGGAAAACAAACGATAGATACGGAAAAGAAAGGATGAGTGTAATGAAAAAAAATTCAATGAAAATTCTCGCAGGGGCAATGATTCTTTCGATGGGTTTAGCCGGTCTGCTCGGCGGCTCGGCAGACGCTTACGGAAGACCCGGAGTCCTTACCTATGATCTTGATATGCTGAAAACGCCGAGCATTGAAGAGTTTATAGAGGACTGGGACTTCTTAACGGAGCGTGAGAAAAGCAGGCTTTTGCTGGATGAGAAACAGGCGGCTCCGCTTTATGAAAAAGCCGAAAAGATCTATAAAAAAATAGATGAGATCAGTGAAAAGATCTTCGCAAAACATCAGAAACTCTTTCAGCAATATGATGAACTTTTGAATCGGAATCAGGAACTGTGGAAAAAAATGGTGAAAAACGAGACGGTCGAGCAGCAGAAGACAGAGGATAGCAGGAGTTATATAAAAGCGTCCAAAGTACTTACGGAAAAAGAAAAAAAGAAATTGCTCGAAGTCGAGGATCAGCTTGAAGCCTTAAACAAAAAAATAGATAAGGTGTATGATGAGATCGACAAAGCGACAGCCAAACTGGCGGCAGAAGCGGAAGAGTATGAAAAACAGGCGGAAGCGATTCACGAAAAGAGCAAAAGCATTTGGGACAAGATCTATGGACAGCCTCAGACGGAGCCGCTGGCGCCGAAGGATATCATAACCTATTGATTGCGGCGACACAGAAGATGTGTCGGCTTTGTCCGGGGTATGAAACAGGGCTCTGAAGATCGGAGTACATGATTCAGAGAGATTCGAGAGATATTGATTATTTTCTCTTGACATATATAGATTATCGATATAATATAGAGATATATCGGTAATCTATATATTTTTTTGGAAGAGAAAGAGAGGGAGGAAATGGCAGCTCAAAAAACGCCGATAGCAGCCGGTATGGCAATGCTGGTGCTCAAACTGCTCTCGGAAAAGGACAGGTACGGATATGAGATGATCGATGTGCTGCGCAGGAGATCTCAAAATGTCTTCGAGCTCAAGGCAGGTACACTCTATCCTCTGCTGCACGGACTGCAGGAGCAGGGACTGCTGAGCGTCTATGAAAAGGAGACTCTCGGAAAGATCCGGAAGTACTACCGGATCACTGAAAAAGGGCGGCAGGCTCTGAAAGAAAAGACCGAGGAATGGCAGCATTATTCGCAGGCGGTAACGCAGGTGTTGACGACGGAGGGATAGAGATGGAAGAGTATATCAAACTTTTGCTTGAGCAAATCAGATGCCGAAAGATACATCCTTATATCGAAGAGGAGATCCGAGGACATTTGGAGGAGCAGACCGAAGATTTCATTCGGCAGGGGATGAGCCGGGAAGAAGCGGAGCATCTTGCGGTTCTCGATATGGGAGATCCTGCGGAGGCCGGAGCTTCACTGGACAGAATCCATCGGCCAAAAATCGCCTGGAGTACTCTGCTTTTGGTGAAGATGCTTGCGATTTTTGCCGTCCTGATTCAGGCGAAGATCCGAGGGGAGTTTGGCGGAGACCGATTTCTCCTGCATACCTTTATCGGTATCCTTGTCATGTCTGTCATCACTCTGGCCGATTATCGCCTCTTGGCCCGATACGCGAAAATCGCCGCGGGATTGATTGCAGCGACAGTTATATACTTTATATGGAGGGGCGGAGGGAATCTTGCCTTTATCGGGGCGATTCAATTCGGAGGACTGCAGTTTTCGCTCTTTCATCTGCTGATGCTCTATATTCCGCTATACGGAGCTCTTCTGTACAGTTTCCGGGGAGCAGGATATGCAGCCTTGCTGAAATCGGCAGTCTGGATGCTGATTCCGGTGATTTCGGTCTTTTTTCGATTTAATTTCAGCACGGGAGCGCTCCTGCTGTTTTCCCTTTCCTTCCTGCTTGCTTTTGCAGTCCGAGAAGGATGGTTTGCAGTTTCGAAGAAGATGGTTTTGGCGGCCGCAGCCGCAGTCAATCTCTCTTTTATCGGAGTCTTTTTTCTCGGTCTCGGCGCAGGGAGCTTTGATTGGAGCGGGAGACTTCAGGATTTCTACCAAATGAAAAAAGCGCAGGAGTTTGTCAGGGAACTGAGCGGACTTTTTGTATCCGGCGGGGAAGGGATTCGAGAAGAGACGATGCAGTTTGCGGTCCAAATGTTCAGCAGGGATTTTCTGCTCGTCTATTTGTCGGAGGCCTTGGGTATCTTTGCAGCTGCAGCGCTCTGCCTTCTGTTGGCAGTCCTGCTCTTCAAAGTCTTTTCAACCGCTCTCGGACAGAAGGATCCTCTCGGCAGGATTCTGGGCTGCGGCTGCGGACTCGTGTTTTCGATGAATTTCCTCATGTATTTGCTGGGTAATCTCGGTATTTTTCCGATGATGCAGACGTTTTTGCCCTATTTCTCCGCAGGAGGAAGCGGGATTCTCCTGTCTTACACGCTGACGGGAATCGTTTTGAGCATTTATCGCCATAAAGACCTGCCTCTGAGTGAAAGACAGAGAGTCTCTTCCCTGTTTGCAAGGACCGGAGAGTAGGCGCCGATGCTGCAGTTTTGGAGTGCGCATCATCCTGTTTTTCACACTTGGCGGGTAATCTTGTGATTATATAATGACGGCTCGGGAGCCATTCCGGATTCCGTCATTTTTTTTGTGAAAATCCCGTTCTTTTCGAAAAAATTGTTCGAAGGTAACAAAAGTTACAGACAGAAAGAAAAATCTATATTAAAATAGTCTCATAATGAAAGAAGGATCGTTTTGAGACTTCTGAATTTTGTGAATCAGAGAAGAGAGAGTAGGATAAAAAAACGGAGGTAAAAAGATGAATTCCTATTTTGATGTAAAAGATAAAGTATATGATATTACGGAAAAGTATCCTGAAGTGTTAGACGTGCTCGTGCAGAACGGATTTGAGCCTCTGAAGAATGAGATGATGAGAAAGACGATGGGAAAGACGATCTCTCTTGAAATGGCGCTGAAATCGAAGAAGATGAACGTGGATATCGTCGAAAAGCAGCTTGTGGAAGCGATTGAACAAAACAGGATGTTTTTGATCGACTCTTCTTTGGATGCGATGCCTAAGTCGGCTGCCGGAGATGTGCGTATCGAAGGAGTTTTGCCCTGCCCGATCCGGATTCCTCTTGTCGAGCATTTTGAATCTTTTCTCAAAGAGAAGCAGAAGGAGCTGGACTACACAGTCGGTTACGATCTCAAATCTGCAAACCTCGGCATCGACTGGATCAAGGAGCGTGTGCAGACCGGCAGAGAGGATGAAGTCTCTGAGATCCTGATGTCTGCAGGTTTTGATCTCTTTTTCGACCGAGATCTGATGGGGCAGTTCATGGAAAAAGATGTCTTTTATGTGGAGACCGGAGAGATCAACAAAGATTTCTGCAATGAGCAGGTCGATCTGCGGGATCCGAAAGGCCGGTATGCGATATCCGGAGTCGTACCGGCGATTTGGATCATCAATACCGAGGCGCTGGGGGATCGAAAGATGCCTAGGACTTGGGCGGATATCCTGAAACCGGAGTTCGAAAACTCGGTATCGTTGCCGCTCAAGGATCTTGACCTCTTCAATGCGCTTGTGATCCATATCTACAAACTTTTCGGAGACGAAGGCATTCGCAATCTTGCCCGTTCCTACCAGAAGAGTCTGCATCCGTCTCAGATGGTCAAAGGCAAGGGAAGCGGAGAGCAGGCAGCCCCGCTGATCAGCATCACGCCCTATTTCTTTACCCAAATGCTCAGGGAAAACGGTCCGATGCAGGCGGTTTGGCCGGAAGACGGGGCGATTATCAGTCCGATTTTCCTGTTGGCAAAAAAAGCTAAACAAAAGCAGGTACAGCCCTTTGTTGACTATTTCCGTTCGAAGGAAGTCGGAGAGATCCTGTCGGCGGGAGGCAAATTTCCTTCCACCAATCCCCAGGTTGACAACCGTCTCAGTGAAGATCAGAAATTCATTTGGGTCGGCTGGGATTTCATTCACAGCCATGATATCGGCGCCCTGATCAGGCATTGTGAAAATCTCTTTCATCAGAGCTTATAAAAGAGGGCAGAATCTGAATTTTGTCGCAGAGGACATTTCGTATAAGCAGAGAAAAGGAGGCTGTTTATGAATCTCGTTGTATTTTCAGGTCCCCCGTCATCGGGAAAGACCAGTATCATATTGAAATCTATCGAAGCTTTGCGTCAGAGGGGAATCTCCGTAGGGGTAGTCAAATTCGACTGTCTCTACACGGACGACGATCTCCTCTATGAAAAAGCGGGAATTCCCGTGAAAAAAGGGCTCTCCGGAGCACTTTGCCCCGATCATTTCTTCGTATCGAATATCGAGGAAGTCGTGCAATGGGGACGAAAGATGGGACTTTCTCTTCTCGTTACCGAATCTGCGGGTCTGTGCAACCGCTGCTCGCCCTATATCAAGGATATCAAAGGCATCTGCGTCATCGACAACCTCTCCGGCATCAACACGCCGAAAAAGATCGGCCCGATGCTCAAGGCCGCGGATATCGTCGTGATCACCAAAGGGGATATCGTCTCGCAGGCGGAGAGAGAAGTTTTTTCTTCCAAAGTCAGCTCTGTCAACCCGAGAGCTCTGATCATGCATGTCAACGGTCTGACCGGTCAGGGTGCCTACGAGCTGAGCACGCTGCTGATGGATGAAAAGCGGGAAGTGGAAACTGTACAGGGAATGAAACTGCGTTTTCCGATGCCTTCGGCGCTGTGTTCCTATTGTCTCGGGGAAACGCGCATAGGGGAAGCTTTCCAGATGGGCAATGTCAGAAAAATGGAACTTGGGGAGTATGGTGAATAAGATGGATGGGATCAAAATAAGACGACTGCTGGAACAATATCCCTTTGTTTCGGCGTATTTTGAAGACAATCAGCTCAATATCGAAGGTTTTGAGGAGCAGAGTTTTGAGGAATATCTCGCTCATTTCAGTGAAGAGGAGATCGAGGATCTCGCTCTGGATATCGAAGGGCTTCGGGAAGGGCTTGCGGAATACATTTCGCAGATGAAGAGCTTTTTGGGAATGGAAGAAGAAAATGAGGTCCATTCGATGACGATACTTGCGGGAACGAACAAGTCCGGAGAGGCGGAAGGCTTTGAAGAGCTGACGATCCGCAAGTCGGAGATCATCTCGATCGTCGGCCCGACGGGCTCGGGGAAATCCCGGCTCTTGGCGGATATCGAATGGACAGCGCAGAGAGATACGCCGACAAACCGTCAGATCCTCATCAACGGCAAGCCGGCGGACAAGAAGTGGCGATTTTCTTCCAATAACAAACTCGTCGCTCAGCTTTCTCAGAATATGAACTTCGTCATGGACCTCACAGTCGAGGAGTTTCTCGAGCTGCACGCGGCGAGCCGGCTCGTCGAAGATATTCCGGCGACCGTCGAAAAGATCATCACTGCGGCAAATCATCTGGCAGGAGAAAAATTTAACCGTCAGACGCCGATCACCGCCCTGAGCGGAGGACAGTCGAGAGCTCTGATGATAGCGGATACGGCGATCCTCAGCTCCTCGCCCATCGTCCTGATCGACGAGATCGAAAATGCGGGGATCGACCGAAAAAAAGCCTTGGATCTGCTCGTTTCCGAGGACAAGATCGTCCTGATGGCGACGCATGACCCGACGCTTGCACTGATTGCGGACCGCCGCATCGTCATCAAAAACGGCGGGATTCACAAAGTGATCGAGACGACGGAAGAAGAGAGAAGTGTCCTCGGGGAGCTGGAAAAGATGGATGAATACATTCAGGGAATGCGGACGAAACTTCGTCTTGGAGAGGTGCTTTGTCAATGAAGTTGTATTCTTTACAGAAGAAGAACATCATTGAGATCCTTGAGCGAGAAGGGGTCTGCTTCTCCAGGAGGGAAGTGGAAAAAAGCCGGGAGAGACTCTTTCGGCGTCATGAGCGCATAAAAAACGGAGATGTCGAAGGCGTCGGCAGCATCCAATCCGGTCTTCGGCAGATAAAACAGGAGTGGAGGAGATAAATCAATAAATTCAGCGGTAGGGAGCAGCAGCCAAGGCTGATACTCCCTATTTTTTCGCGGATCTTCCGATCATCCTGCGGGGCTTTTTATACTAAACCCTATTCGAAGTACCATTCCATATTTCGATCTGTTTTCGATGAAATTTCAGGGACATATTTCATCGGATGGCGTTTTGATCGGGTATTAGTATTATTATCCTTTGAGGATCTCGGAGAGGATCTCATCCGCAGGAGCGACCTTCGCAAGACGATAGCTCCAGATCAGCTCATGATGTTTTTGGATCTGCTCGGCGCTGAGGTACTTGTCGTCAAAGGTCGTCGTCGCATCTTCCGGGATATAGAGGCTATAACCGAGTTCGAAGGCGACGCGGCAGGTCGTATCGACGCAGAAGTCAGTCTGCATGCCACAGATCACAAGGGAGTCGATGTCGTTTTCTTTGAGATGAGCGTCCAGTCCCGTACCCTTGAAGGCACTCATGAAGGATTTGCTGAATCGCTTGTCGGAGGCTTCGGCCTCGATTTCATGCCAGATCTGCCACGCTTCACTGCCTTCGGGGATCTCCGCATCATTGGTATGCTGGATGAAGATAATCGGAAGTTCATTTTTGCGGAAATCCCGGATGAGCCGGTTGATCGTCGTGATGAAGAGCTCTTTGTTTCTCGGATTCTCTCTGATGAGAAGATTTTGTACATCGATTACCAGAAGCGCTGTTTTTTTCATAGTTGTCGTCCTTTCTTTGTCTTATCGTATGATGGTGGTAAGTTTGCCCAGCCCTTCGATCTCACAGCAGACCTCGTCTCCCGCCTGAAGGAAGCGGGGCGGTTCCATCGCCATGCCGACGCCGGCCGGAGTGCCTGTCGCGATGATATCTCCGCAGCAGAGGGTGAGTCCCTCGGAGAGCTCGCTGATCACGGAGGGAACATCTTTGACGAAGTACTCGGTATTGGAGTCTTGCCGCAGTTCCCCGTTGACATGGGCGGTGATCCGCCGCTTCATCGGAAAGTCCATCGCCGAGCTGTGGAGGATATAGGGGCCCATTGCCGTGTAGCCGTCAAGGCTTTTGCCGCGAAACCACTGTTTGTGTCCGAGCTGAATCGACCGAGATGAAAGATCGTTGAAGACGCAGTAGCCGAAGACATGCTCAAGGGCCTCTTCTTTTTTGACGTCCTTTCCGCCCCTGCCGAGGATGACCGCAAGCTCGACTTCATAGTCCATCTTCTCGTCCAGATCAAAGCGTCCCTGCACCTCTTCCCGGTCGCCGGCGATGAAGAGGGCGCGTTTGGTGAAATAGACGGTCTTTTCCGGCGCTTGGAGAGAGGGTTTGTTCATTTGTTTCTTGATCTCCGCAAAATGATCGGAATAATTGAAGCCGACGCAGAGGATGTCGTGCAGGGGTCTTGCGATTGGCGCAAGCAGACGAAGATCCGAGATCGGAATGGATTTAGAGAGGGCAGAGCCCATCCGGCCTTTAATCTTTTCGATATCCTCTTCTTTATGGCTGAGGATGAATTCGTTCATATCGGATGAAATCTCTTTTTCAAGCAGGTCGGAAAGTTTGACGGCGGATTGTCCGTCTTCGGCGAGCAGGCCGAGAAAAACGGCTTTTTGATATTCAAATCGGATAAATTTCATGAAAACCTCCTTGGTATCAAACAGTGGTTGGGGGATCCTTTTCATACATACCCGAAAATCCGTCTTTCATAGATTTTTATCTCTGCTATCTCGTTCCGTCTGAGAGCTCTGAGGAGCAGACTGCATACAAAGATTTGAAAATGGGGCGCGGCGAGGACAATGTTCCGATCCGAAAGAAAATTCTTTTCGAGATTGAAAAAATGGAATATAATTGTAATAAAGAAAGTAGACAGAATGTGAAAAAGGAGAAGAGGCCGCAGGCGAATTCCTCGGGCTTCAAAGAGACGATGAAAAATAAAAGACTGGAAAAAATCATAGAGTATCTCCCTCCCTGCGAAATGCTCGCGGATATCGGCGCCGATCACGGATATATCCCTGTCGAGGCGGTGAAATCCGGGAAGGCTCAGAGAGCCGTTGCCGCAGATATCAGCAGAGGTTCTCTTGAGAAAGCGATCACAGAAATCGAAAGGCAGGGATTGCAGGAGCGGATCGAGGCGAGATGCGGCAGCGGGCTGAAAGTGCTCCGCAGGGACGAGGCGGACGTCGTCGTCATTGCAGGCATGGGAGGAGAGTTGATCGGGGAGATTCTCGCTGAGGATTATCGGGAGAAGTTTCCTCAGACAGCGCCCTTGCTGATATTGCAACCGGTGCAGTTTCCGGACAGACTCCGGAGATTCCTCTTTCGGGAAGGATTTTCCATTTTAGAGGAGGATCTGGTTAAGGATGAAGGGATCATCTATCATCTGATGATCGCAAAAAAGGCGGAGAGAGGGAAAGAGGATCTCCCCTCCGAGATCGAGCTTGAGCTTGGAGCGATCAACATCAGGAAAAACACGCCCCTGCTGCGGGAGCTGACGGAGATGAAAATCAGGGCCTGTGAGAAGCTGACGGCAGAGCTTCAGGGAAAGTCCGGCGAAAGAGTCCGCCTTCGCCTCAAGGAACTGCAGGAGCGCAGAAAAGAATATGAAGCGCTCGCAGAGAGGGAGGCATAGCCGTGGCAAAGAGTCTGGCCTTCATGTATATGACGCTGACGCCGCCGATCCTGGTCGGGATATTGACGAGGGTCTGGTGCAGACTGCTGATCCTTGCTTTCGCTCAGAAGACCGATGGACGGCGGAAAGCAATGGAGAGACGGGAAGAGGATCTTCGGCGACAATAAGACCTGCAGGGTTTTGAGGGATATCTGATATTCCCTCCTGCTGAAAGATATCGAAATTCTGTGTCTTTACGGATTCAGTGGACAGGAGGATGAAGCAATAGGAAGGAAATGGAAGGTGTTCGACAGAGAGAACCGTTCGTTTGTTTTTCAATGAGAAGAAGGATATCGAACCGTCTGCAGCTATGAGGGTTCAGCCGACGTTCTGTATGGAATTGTCAGACAGAGGAGGAAGGAAGATGGCAGTTTATTTCTATAAGATCGGTGAAGAGTACGGCTGTTTTTCTAATTTCGCTCACTACGGATTTGAAGCCGAGGGGCGGTTTTGGAAGACGAGCGAACATTATTTTCAGGCGAAAAAGTTTGAAGGGACAGTGTATGAAGAGCAGGTCAGGCTTTCAGAGACTCCGATGGAGGCGGCAAAGATGGGAAGAGATCGAAGTCTCCCGCTTCGAAGCGACTGGGAGGAAGTAAAGGACGATATCATGAGGCAGGCCGTTCTGATGAAATTCTCTCAGAATGCGGATATTCGGGAGATTCTGCTGAACACGGGAGAGCAGGAGCTCATCGAAAATACGACCGGAGATTACTACTGGGGCTGCGGTTTAAGCGGCGAGGGTAAAAATATGCTCGGGAAAATTCTTATGGAGATCCGGAGGAGGCTGAGGGAAGCATGATTTTATTTCGACCGGTGGGAGAAAAAGAGAAGATCCTGATCGAAAAGAGCGGTTGGAAAGCCTTTCCTCCTCGGCTTGCGCAGCAGCCGATATTTTATCCGGTGCTCAATGAGCGCTACGCCTTGGAGATTGCGGAGCGTTGGAACACAAAGGATGAAAACTCCGGTTTCAAAGGGTATGTCCTCCGCTTTGAGATAGACGATGCGTTTATCTCAGGCTATGAGGCGCAGAGGGTCGGAGCCTCCCATCATCAGGAATACTGGATTCCCGCCGATGAGCTTGAGGAGTTCAATCGCAGTATCATCGGGAAGATCGAAGTCGTCAGAGAGTTTGGCGCGGGTGAGAATAATCACAAAAAGACTTGAAATTTTCAGTTGTTCGTGCTATACTCGGACGAGAGGCAAGTAAGAAAGCTTGAATCAAGTGAATGTGTACGGAGAGATACATGGAGTGGGTGCTTACCCACTCTTTCGTTTTATCTCTGCGGAATGAAGAGCTTCCGCAGATGTGCACAGGCGCTTTGTATTTTTATAAAGGAAGGGGAGGTGATATCATGGCAGGAAAAGTGGAACAACTTACGGAAGAGATTGTTCTGAAGATTCTTCCTGAGGAGTATGAACTTGTCGATATCGAATATGTCAAAGAAGGAAGCATGAGATATCTGCGCATCTATATTGACAGATCCGGCAAGATGTCCTTGAACGATTGTGAAACACTCAGCCGCATCATTGGAGAGAAACTCGATGAAGCGGATCCGATATCCGAAAATTATATGCTGGAGATCTCTTCTCCCGGATTGGACAGACCGCTGAAAAAAGACAGGGATTTTGTCCGCGAGCAGGGAAAAGAGGTAGAGATAAGGCTCTACAAACCCTTGTCGGGAATGAAGGAATTTGAAGGAAAGCTCATCGGACTGAACGAAAACGGAGAGGTTGAGATCATGGCGGCGGATCGCCTGCTCAGGATTCCCAGAAAAGATATTGCCCTGATACGGCTGGCTGTCAAATTTTAACAGGACTTAGGAGGATAGATATGAACGAGGAATTTATCGCCGCTCTTGAGCAGATAGAGAGAGAGAAGGGGGTCGGCAAAGAGATTTTGTTTGAAGCCCTGGAGTCGGCATTGCTCAATGCATATAAGAAAAATTTCGGAACGTCTCACAATGTTCGGGTCGAGATGGATAAAGAAAACGGAGATGTTAAAGTACTGGCAGGCAGGACGGTCGTGGACAAAGAGGAAGAAGATATCCTCGACGGAGAGATCAGCCTCAAAGAGGCCAGAGAGGTCTTCCATGCGAGCTATCAGGAGGGAGACGTCATTGAAAGCGAGATCACTCCACGCAACTTCGGGAGGATAGCGGCTCAGGCGGCAAGACAGATGGTGATCCAGAAAATAAAAGAAGCGGAGAGAGATATCATCTATGAAGAGTTTCTCAATCGCGAATCGGAGATCATCACCGGTGAAATTATCCGCGTAGGAAAAGGCAATGTCTATATCAATCTGACGATCATCGGAAGCCGGGATATCACTATATCCGCAGAGGCGATCCTGCCTTCGTCCGAGCAGATCTCCTTTGAAGAGTACACTGCGGGAAACCGCATCAAGGTCTATATCCTGGAGGTGAAAAAGAACAACAATGTGCCTCAGATCCTCGTGTCAAGAAGTCACCCGGGACTTGTAAAGAGGCTGTTTGAAAGTGAAGTGCCCGAGATCTTTGACGGCGTCGTCCAGATCAGATCCATTTCAAGGGAGGCGGGATCGAGGACGAAAATGGCGGTTCATTCTCTCGATGAGAATGTCGATCCCATCGGTGCCTGCGTGGGCTCGAAGGGACAGAGAGTCAAGAATATCGTCGACGAACTTCAGGGCGAAAAAATTGACATCATCAAGTACAGCGAGGATCCGGTCGAGTACATCTCTGCCGCTCTCAGTCCTTCCAAAGTGCTTTCCGTCAATGTCTGCGAAGAGGAGAAGAGCGCAAGCGTCATCGTTCCGGATGACAAACTCTCTCTGGCGATAGGCAAAGAAGGGCAGAACGCCCGTCTTGCAGCCAAGCTTACGAACTGGAAGATCGATATCAAGAGCGTCAGTCAGCTTGCTGAGACGGAGACGGAGATTCTGTACGCAGAAGAGACGGAAGAGTTTTCGGATCCGGAGGAATAACTCTATGAAAGTCAAGAAGATACCACAGAGGAAATGTATTGCCTGCGGAGAGAGAAGCGATAAAAAAGCGCTGATCCGCATCGTCAAAAACAAAGAGAATGAGATATTTTTCGATCCGACGTCCAGGGCGAACGGACGAGGAGCGTATATTTGTAAAGATATGGCCTGTCTTGAGAGGGCGATAAAATCGAAAGGATTGAACCGGGCCTTCAAAATGGAAATTTCAGGTGAAGTTTATGAGAATTTGAAAACGGAGCTGGGAAAACTTGAATCAAGAGCTAAGGAAAAATAAGCTGAAGACTCTGATCGGATTCGCGTACAAGAGCAGAAAACTGACGTCCGGTGAACAGCTCACCTTGGATCAGATCAAAAGAAACGCGGTCAGGCTGGTCTTTTTATCCAAAGACGCTTCGGAGAACACGGCGAAGAGAATCAAAGACAAGTCCCGGACGCGAAACATTCCGGTATGCGAGCTTTTTGACAGGCATGAACTCGGACAGGCAATCGGAAAGGAAGAGCGCGTTGTCATCGGAATCACAGATAGAAATTTTGCAAACAGCATGGGAAGTTTATTAGGAGGTGAAGCTTGTGCAAAAGACGCGAGTGTATATGATAGCCAGAGAACTGGGCATGACGAGTAAAGAACTTCTGGAAAAACTGGAAGAATTAGATATTAAAGTAACGAACCATATGAGCACCCTGTCGGGAGAAGAGGCGGCTTTGATCATAGAGCTTTTGAGCGAAGAAGTGAAGGCGGAACCGCAAAAACCCGCAGAACTCAAAGCCACAGAGAAAAAAGACGCCGCTTCGGCAAAACCCTCGGAGAAAAAGCACTGGAAGGGCCCTGCGCCTCAGAAAAGCGGGAAATCGGAGATCAAAGAGGGCAAACCCCACGAAGCGAAGAGGGAAGAAAGGAAAAAAACCGAAGAGAAAAAGGCGGAATCGAAGAAGACTCAAACTCCCGAGAAATCAAAAGAACAGCCGAAAGATCAGAAGAGACCGGAAAAGAACAGGCATAGGCAAAAAGGCAGACAGGAACATCACAAATCAGAAGCAAGCCATGCAGCGCAGACTCATAAGCAGGATAAGAAACAGGAAACGCCGGTTCAGGAAGAGGACAGCGGCATTTTGGTGATCGGTGAGACGGTTGTCGTCGGAGAGCTTGCAAAAAAACTCGGCGTTGCGGCTTCCGAGATCATCATGAAGATCATGAAACTCGGCGTCATGGCGAATATCAACCAGGAGATCAAATTTGAAACTGCGGAGAAGATCGCCCTTGATTATGAGGTGCTTTTAGAGAGAGAAGCGATTGAAGAAGAGGAAGAGGATATCATCATCGAAGAGGACGACGCGGAGGATCTGAAGCCGAGGCCGCCGATCGTGACGGTCATGGGCCATGTGGACCATGGAAAAACCTCTCTTTTGGATGCGATTCGAAATACGAGAGTCACGGACAAGGAGGCCGGAGGGATCACCCAGCATATCGGAGCCTATGAAGTGAATGTTCAGGGGAAAAAGGTCGTCTTTCTGGACACTCCGGGTCACGAGGCCTTTACGGAGATGCGTTCACGGGGAGCTCAGGTGACGGATATCGCCATACTTGTCGTTGCGGCCGACGACGGGATCATGCCGCAGACCGTAGAGGCGATCAACCACTCAAAAGCCGCCGGAGTGCCGATCATCGTCGCGATCAACAAGATCGACAAGCCGGCTGCGAATGTGGACCGCGTGCGTCAGGAACTCTCAGAAAAGGGGCTGCTGGTCGAAGCTTGGGGAGGACAGGTCATTGATGTTCCGGTATCGGCAAAGGCAGGTACGAATATTGAAGCCCTGCTGGAGATGATCCTTCTTGTCGCCGAGATGGAAGAACTGACTGCAAATCCCGACCGAGCTGCAGTAGGAACTGTCGTAGAGGCGAACCTCGATAAAGGAAGAGGACCGGTAGCGACCGTAATCGTCGCCAACGGGACACTCAAAGTCGGAGACCCTATCGTCGCAGGAGCGGCTTACGGAAAAATTCGAGCGATGATCAACGACAGCGGAAAAAGAATCAAAAAAGCGCCGCCTTCAACTCCGGTGGAGATTTTAGGACTCAATGAAGTGCCCAATGCGGGAGATCAGTTTGTTGTGCTCGGAAGCGACAAGGCTGTGCGTCTGCTCGGCGAGAAGAGAAAGACGAAGATTCGAGACGAACAGATGCGGGCAAGTTCGAAGATCTCTCTGGAAGATCTCTTCGAAAAGATGCAGCATGGAGAGCTCAAAGAGCTCAACATCATCGTGAAGGCGGATGTGCAGGGATCGGTAGAGGCGATCCGTCAGTCGATGGAAAAACTTTCCAATGAGGAAGTCTCTGTTAGAGTGATTCATGGAGGCGTCGGAGCGATCACTGAATCGGATATCATGCTGGCGTCGGCGTCCAACGCGATCGTTATCGGGTTTAATGTTCGTCCTTCCGTTGGGGCTGTGTCTCTTGTGGAAAAGGAAAAGGTCGATATGAGGACTTACCGCATCATCTATGAGGCGATTGAGGATATTGAGAAAGCGATGAAAGGGATGCTCGAGCCGGAGTTTGTGGAAGAAGAACTCGGAAGAGCCGAGGTGCGCGTACCTTTCCGTGTGCCGAATATCGGCATGATCGCAGGGTCTTATGTCGTCAGCGGAAAAATCCAGCGTAATGCGAAGGTGAGGCTCGTGCGCGACGGCATCGTCATCTATGAAGGAAGTATCGACTCGCTGCGAAGATTTAAGGACGATGTAAAGGAAGTGGCCTCCGGATACGAATGCGGTATCGGCCTGACCAACTACAATGATATTAAAGAAGGCGATATCATCGAAGCTTATGTCATGAAAGAAGTAAAGAGAGTGTAGGAATATGCTCTCGCAGTGTTTCGAAAGAAAATGAGGGAATTGAGGTGGAAAGATGAGTTTTGAAAGAACCGGAAGGATTGCGGAAGAGATAAAAAGAGTCGTCACCGAACTTTTGACCGAACGAAAGATCAAAGACATTCGAATCACGGATACGCCTTCACTGATCTCCGTGACTTCGGTTGAAGTCGTGCGGGATCTCAAATATGCGTATATCTATATCAGTGTTCTCGGCAAGGATACGGACAAAATCATGGAGGGCTTTTCCAGCGCCGCGGGATTTATCCGAAAAGAAGTCGGAAAAAAGGTCAATCTTCGCTATACACCGGAACTGATATTCAAGGTCGATGATTCCATCGAGAGAGGGATCTATATGTCCAAACTCATTGATGGGCTTCATATGGATGAGGAAGAGGCGGAGGATGAATAAGCTGATACAAGTGATGCGAAGCCGCGGTCTTTTTGTCGTTACGAGCCATGTCGCTCCGGACGGAGACAATATCGGCTCCTGCATTGCCCTGGTACGCTATCTTCGCAATATGGGAAAAGAGGCCTATTATGTATTGGATGACTCTTTTCCCTCCAATCTGAGTTTCCTCTATGAAAACTTCGATGTGAAAAATTCGGAGGAGATAAAACCTCTCCTTGCGGGAAGAGGCTATATCCTTGCAGCGCTTGACTGCGGAGATAAGAGCCGGCTGAAGATAGACGGAGAAATCATTTCGGCGGCGGATTTGCTCCTGAATATAGACCATCACGAAAGCAACGGAAGTTTTGGAGATCTGAATCTCGTCGTCAGCGACGCTTCTTCGACCTGCGAGTTGATTTACGAGCTGATGATGGAGGCGGGAGAAGATCCTATCGATGCGGAAATTGCGACGGCTCTGTATACCGGGCTCTGCACGGACACTGGAAGTTTCAAGTATGAGAGTGCGGGTTCTTCCGCCTTTCGCATGGCGGCGGATCTCTTGGATAAAGGTGCAAAGAAGGATCTTGCGGTGCGGTCGATTTATCAAAACGATTCGCTTTCTTATGTCAAGATGGCTGCCGAAGTGATGACGTCGCTCGAAAGATCCGGAGAAATCGTCTATGCGAGACTGACGAGAGACGTCTTGGAAAAATACGGCATTGATTTCAACGATCTGGAAGAACTTCCGGCCCGTACGGTCAGCATCGAAGGTGCGGAAGTCGGTCTGCTGTTCAAGGAAAAGGAAGAAAAACTGATCAAGGTGTCCTTTCGAAGCAAGGAATGGGTCAAGGTCAACGAGATCGCGTCTCATTTCGGCGGCGGAGGACATATACGGGCCGCCGGATGCACGATACAGGGAGATATGGAGACCGCAGTCTCACAGGTCCTCAAGAAGACAAGGGAGTATATGATGAACCATGAACGGAATCCTCAACATTCTTAAACCGACAGGGATGACTTCCCACGATGTTGTGGCGATGATACGCAGGCGGTTTTCGATAAAAAAGGCGGGACATACGGGTACGCTTGACCCGAATGCGGCCGGCGTGCTGCCGATCTGCGTCGGAAAGGCAACGAAACTCAGTCAATATATCATGGAAAAGGACAAAAGTTATCGTGTGGAGATGATCTTCGGGAAGGCGACCGACAGCCTCGATTCCTACGGAAATGTGATTTCGGAGGAGGAAGCGTCTCTTGCGCCGAAGGTGATTTCAGCGGAAGATCTGTGGCCTTTTATCGGTGAGATTGAGCAGATACCGCCTTTGTACAGCGCCGTAAAAGTCGGCGGAGTCAAACTTTATCAGAGCGCCCGCAGAGGGAAGGAAGTTCAGGAGATCCCGAGCCGAAGAGTGAGGATTGACAGGATCGATATCCTCGACTATCACTATCCGAAGCTGCGGATGGACGTCCACTGTTCCAAGGGAACCTATATTCGCAGTCTCGTCAGGGATATCGGGACTCACTTCGGTCATCTTACCTATATGAGCCTGCTGATCCGGACGAGATCGGGACAGTTTACTCTTGCGGACGCCGTCAGTTTCGATGAACTTGAGAAGGACGGCGTCGAGGCGCATCTGATTCCGATGCGGGAGATTGAGTTTTCAATGGAGGATCATATCATCCGGTCAACGGCGGAAAAAGCCTATCTCAACGGCTGCAAGATCTCCGCGAAGGGAGCGGTGACAAAAATCGCGCCTCCTTGCCGCAAGGTTAGGGTTTTCAGTCAGAGCGGAGTCTTTTACGGGATCGGTGAGATTTTAAGCGAGGAAGAAGGCTGTTTCCTTAAAAGCGACACTCTTCTCATATGATCAAAGATGGCCGACCAATATATCATTCAGTGCGGCAATTTTGTTTTTATTTGAAATGAAGAAATTTTTACGGAAAAAATCAGACTTTGCTCGGAGGAATACAGATTGAATCTTCACAGAGATATCAGCAAGATACATTTTCAGGGACCGTCGGTCGTCACGATAGGAAATTTTGACGGGGTGCATCTGGGCCATGCGGCTCTGCTGAAAAAAACCGTGGAACTTGGGGAAAAACATAAAGCAAGATCGGTTGTATTCACCTTTGCAAACCATCCGACGGAATTTGTGCAGCGAAAAAAAATCGAATATTTGAGCCAGTTCGAAAGAAAACTGGAGATATTCACCCTCTTCGGCGTCAGCGACACGGTTTGCGTGCCCTTTGACGAAAAAATCATGGATATGACGACGGAGAGATTTTCTGAAGAAATCCTTTTGGAGAGGCTTCATGCGAGGGACGTCGTCATGGGCTTCGATTCAAGGCTGGGCAAAGGGAGAGAGGGCAGGGTGGAATACCTCAAGGAAACCGGGGAAAGGATGGGCTTTACGGTTCATATCATTGAGCCGGTCCTCGTTGATAAAATGAGAGTCTCAAGTTCCTGTATTCGTGATTTTATCAAAAAGGGCGAGGTTGAATCGGCTCTGAGATACCTCGGTCGTCCTTATGAACTTGAAGGAGAAGTGATCCACGGACAGAAACTGGGACGAAAACTCGGTTATCCGACAGCCAATATCCGTTTGGATTATGATTTTGTGCTCCCGAAAAAAGGGGTTTATTTCTGCCGGACAACCTTGGACGGAAAGCAGTTTGACGTTGCGGTCAGCGTCGGCGACAATCCGACGATAGAGAATAAAGGTTTCTCAGTGGAAGGACATCTTTTGGATTTTTCGGGAGATCTGTACGGAAAGACTCTTCGCCTGCAGTTTATCCGAAGACTCCGGGATGAACTGAAGTTTTCCTCTCTTGACGATCTAAAAGAACAACTGGGAAAAGACGCAGAAGAAATCAAAAAATGTTCTTTACTATACAAAAAGCCTATGATACAATAGTCAATGGTAAGAGAGCCGCTGCTTGGTAGGAGGAATCCTCGCCCCCATCTCGGCAGACGGCGCTTTCAATAATACGGAGGTGTAAATTATGATCAAAACAAGAAAAGAAGAACTGATTAAAGCGTATGGGCTCAAAGAAGGAGATACCGGTTCTCCGGAAGTACAGGTAGCGCTTTTGACCGAGCGTATCAACGAGCTGAACGGCCATCTGCAGGTACACAAAAAAGATCATCATTCCAGAAGAGGACTGCTGAAAATGGTAGGCCACAGAAGGTCTTTGCTTCGCTATCTCAAAGGAAAAGATCTGGACAGATACAACAGCCTCATTCAACGATTAGGATTGAGAAAATAATAGAAAGAGCGGGATTTTCCTGCTCTTTTTGCATAGGACTATAGGGAGGCCGTTATGAGCAAAATATATGAAACCTTGGTAGGCAATAAAACAATGACAGTGGAAATCGGAAAGGTGGCGGAATTGGCCAACGGATCCTGCCTCGTCAGGAGCGGCGATACGATTGTGCTCGTCACGGCGACGAATTCCGAAAAGCCCAGAGAGGGGATCGATTTTTTCCCGCTGAGTGTCGACTTTGAAGAGAGACTGTATTCTGTGGGCAAGATTCCCGGCGGTTTCATCAAGAGAGAAGGGCGTCCGTCGGAAAAATCCATTTTGACTTCGAGACTGATCGACCGTCCGATCCGACCTCTTTTTCCGAAGGGGTATCGAAATGATGTGCAGGTCGTGGCGACCGTGATGTCGGTGGATCAGGACTATAGTCCGGATACTTTGGCGATGATCGGTTCCTCCGTCGCGCTCTCCATTTCTTCCATTCCCTTTAACGGACCGACGGGCTCGGTGGCTGTAGGACTTGTGGATGGCGAGTTTGTGATCAACCCCGGCTCGGAGCAGCGCGGGAAGTCGGCGATGTATCTCGTTGTTTCCGGGACGAAAGACGCGATCATGATGGTCGAGGCCGGAGCAAACGAGATCGACGAGGCGACGATGCTGCGCGCGATTCTTTTCGCTCATGAAGAGATCAAAAAAATCGTCGCTTTTATCGAAGAGATCGTCCGTGAGATCGGAAAACCGAAAGACGAAGTGAAACTTTTTGTTCCGGACGAAGAGATTGCCGATGCGGTGGTTCTTTTCGCGAAAGAAAAGATGAAAGAAGCGATCCTGACGCAAGACAAGATGCAGCGCATTGAGAATATGGACGCGGTAAAGGCGCAGACGATAGAGCATTTTTCCGAGATCTATCCGGAGCATATGAAAGATGTGGAAGAAGTGATCTACAAGCTGACGAAAGAAGGCGTTCGAGAACTGATCACGAAAGACAAGATCCGTCCGGACAACCGCAGGATGGATGAGATTCGTCCGATATGGACGCAGGTGGCCGTGCTTCCGCGTACTCACGGATCGGCGATCTTTACGAGAGGGCAGACTCAGGTGATGAGCGTGACGACTCTGGGAGCTCTCGGCGATGTGCAGGTGCTTGACGGGCTCGGTGAAGAGGAAGAAAAACGATATATGCATCACTATAATTTTCCGGCGTTCTCCGTTGGAGAAGCGAGACCTTCGAGAGGTCCCGGGAGAAGAGAGATCGGTCATGGAGCCCTTGCGGAGCGCGCTCTCGAGCCGATGATTCCGAGCAAAGAGGAGTTTCCCTATGCGATTCGCGTCGTATCCGAAGTCCTCTCTTCCAACGGGTCAACTTCACAGGCCAGCGTCTGCGGCAGCACCATGTCCCTGCTGGATGCAGGGGTGCCGCTGAAGGATATGGTTGCAGGAATCGCCATGGGTCTGATCAAGGACGGAGACGATGTGTCCATCCTTTCCGATATTCAGGGGATGGAGGACTTCCTCGGCGATATGGACTTCAAAGTGGCGGGAACCGAAAAAGGCATCACGGCGATTCAGATGGATATCAAGATCGCGGGGATCGATGAGGAGATACTCACTCGTGCCCTTGAACAGGCGAGAGTCGGAAGGCTTCATATTCTCGGAGAGATGAAAAAGACGATCTCAACTCACAGACCGGAACTTTCTCAGTATGCGCCGATGATCATCACCATGAACATCGATCCTGACAAGATCCGGGATGTCATCGGCCCCGGAGGAAAGGTCATCAACAAGATCATTGACGAGACCGGAGTGAAGATTGATATCGAAAATGACGGAAGTGTCTTTATCGCGGCTGTGGACCGAAACATGGGCAAGAAGGCAAAAGAGATGATCGAGACCATCGTCAAAGTACCGGAGCCGGGTGAAATATATAAAGGCAGGGTGACGAGGCTGATGGCCTTCGGTGCCTTTATCGAGATCCTTCCGGGGAAAGAGGGGCTTCTCCATGTTTCGCAGATCGATGTGAAGCGCGTTGAGAAAGTGGAGGATGCGCTTGCAGTGGGAGATGAGGTGGAAGTCCTGCTGACGGAGATCGATTCACAGGGAAGGCTCAATCTCTCGAGAAAAGCTCTTCTCAAGAAAAATGACAAAAATGAAAAGCAGGAAAAACAGGCAAAGAAATAAAAGGCGAATAAATAAAACAGGGCTGTCGGAAGAACTTGTTCCACAGCTCTTTTTACTGTAATGCCAAACATTTTTTGATACTATTGCCTGTCTGAATTCTCATCTGACAAAACGCCTGAGATGTTTCAGCATAAACTCTCATTCGGAGATTTTGTTTTGAAGAAAAGAATTGAAAATTCCTGCGGGATATATTATAATCCAAAATGCATTATTTTATAGAATACGGATGAACGAGGTGTATAGAGTGGGGAAAAATTTAGTGATAGTCGAGTCTCCGGCAAAAGCGAAGACGATTGGGAAATTTCTCGGCAAAAATTACACAGTCAAGGCTTCCGTAGGTCATTTGCGAGATCTGCCCAAGAGTAAGCTCGGCGTCAACACGGAGAATAATTTTGAGCCGGAATATATTACGATTCGGGGCAAGGGTCCGGTCGTAACAGAGATAAAGAAGGAAGCGAAAAAGGCGGATAAGGTGTTTCTTGCGACAGACCCGGACAGAGAGGGCGAGGCCATTTCATGGCATCTGTCTCATCTGCTCGGCATCAATGAAAAAGAACCGATACGGATAGAATTCAATGAAATCACAAAAGACGCAATCAAAAAAGCGATAAAGACGCCCAGAGCGATCGACCGTGATCTTGTCGATGCGCAGCAGGCGAGAAGAGTCCTTGACCGTCTCGTCGGATACAAACTCTCACCGATCCTTTGGTTCAAGATCCGAAAGGGGCTCAGTGCGGGAAGAGTGCAGTCCGTGGCGACAAAGATCATCTGTCAGCGGGAGCGGGAGATTGAAGCCTTTGTTCCCCGGGAGTACTGGGAGATCGCGCTGACCGCCCTGAGCGATCATAAAGAAAAAGTCCTCTTTAAGTTTCACGGAAACAGGAAGGGCAAGATGGAGCTGGCGGATCAGAAGACCGTCGATAAGATCCTGAAAGAACTCAAAGGGAAAAAGCTCCTGATCGAAAAGATCGAAAACAAAGAAAAGAGAAGACAGGCCTATAAGCCTTTTATCACCAGTTCTCTGCAACAGGAAGCTGCAAACAAACTCGGTTTTGCGACGAAAAAAACCATGATGCTCGCTCAGCAGCTCTATGAGGGTGTGGAGATAGCAGGGCGGGGCAGCATCGGTCTCATCACCTATATTCGAACAGATTCGGTACGAATATCCGAAGAGGCGCAGGAGGCGGGCAAGGCTTATATCCTTTCGACCTACGGAAAAAACTATTTTAAGAAATATTCCTTCTCACAAAAGAATAAGAAGAAAATCCAAGACGCGCACGAATGTATTCGTCCTTCTTATGTCGAACTGAGTCCCCACGAGGTCGAAAATTCTCTGACCAAGGACCAGTACAAACTGTATAAACTGATCTGGGAAAGGTTTCTGTCAAGTATGATGGCGGATGCGATCTATGATGCGCAGAGCGTCAATGCTTCTGTCGACGATTACATCTTCCGTACCAACGGATCCAAACTGAAATTTGACGGATTTATGAGAGTCTATACCCATGCGGGGCGGGAAGACCTCATTCTTCCGGAGATGAAGGAGGGATCGGTACTGGCTGTCAAGAAAATAGACCCCTCCCAGCATTTTACTCAGCCTCCTGCGAGATATACGGAGGCGTCTCTCGTCAAAGCTTTGGAAGAGCTGAATATCGGTCGTCCGAGCACCTATTCGCCAACGATATCGACGATCATGCAGAGAGAATATGTCAAAAAAACAGGCGGTGCGCTGACGCCGACAGAACTGGGTTTTATTGTGACGGATCTGATGGAAGAGAACTTCAAGCAGATCATGGATCTGGACTTCACCGCTGAAATGGAAGGGAAGCTCGATCTTGTGGAAGACGGAGATATCGAGTGGCGTCAGCTGATCAGAGAATTCTATCAGCCTTTTGAAAAAGCAGTCGCAGAAGCGACGGAAAATATTGAAAAGATCGTGCTTGAAGAAGAGACGGATGAGATTTGCGATGTATGCGGGTCTCCCATGGTCGTAAAGTTCGGACGCTTCGGGAAGTTTTTGGCCTGCAAAAATTATCCCGAGTGTAAAGGGACAAAGCCTCTGCTTGAGAAAATCGGGGTTCATTGTCCTCTTTGCGACGACGGCGAAGTCATCCTGCGCAAGTCAAAAAAAGGCAAGCTCTTTTACGGCTGTTCCAAATTTCCTTCCTGCCATTTTGTTTCATGGAAAGAGCCGACAGGAGAAAACTGTCCGATCTGCGGCAAGATTCTCGTTCGAGTCAAGAGCAAGAATAAAGAGACGGTCGAATGTTCAGACAAACAATGTCCGCACAACCAATCCGAAAAGAAGAAGCCTGCAAAAAAGAAGAAGTGAATTTCGATTGGAAATATATGCTTTTGTAATGTATGATTTTTCAGAATCTCTTGATTCTTTTTATCAATTATGATAAGATTTTCTATAAGAGATTTAGGAAAAATATAACGATTTCGAAAAAGATTCAGCGTAAAGGTTTTGTTTCAGATTTTCGGGATGCCGAGATTCTCGGGCGAAAACATGGAAAATGAAAATTTTTCGGAAGGATTTTTTGGTGGCTCTCCTCTTTCTGTTTACGCCATTGAGAGGAAGAGTCATTATTTAAGGAAGGAAAAGAGATATGTCAAGCGTTTTACTGGAAAAAAGCCGAAAGATAAATAAGATCCTGCAGGACGCCGGTTCAAAACCGGTTTCTTTTGAGCAATTGAGCGGAATTCTTAAAGATATACTCAATTCCAATGTCTATATCCTCAGCTTTCAGGGCAAGGTTCTCGGTATGGGTCTGACGCATGAAGAAGACAGTTCGGTAATCATTGATGAAACTACCGGAGAGAAGAGGTTGCCGAGACATTATATCGAGTCGGTAAATAAAATTTCTGAAACCGCAATCAATCTGACAAAAGAAAGTCTGCTCAATATCTTTCCGGAGGAAAAAACTTATGAGAAATATGTTGCCGTTGTTCCGATACTCGGAAACGGCCAGAGGCTGGGAACGCTGATCCTCTCCAGATACGATCATGAGTTTCGCGACGAAGACACCCTGCTGGCCGAATACTCCGCGACGGTCGTTGGTCTGGAGATCCTTCGGGCGCAAAGCGAGGAACTCGAAGAAGAGATGAGAAGCCGCACCGTCGTGCAGATGGCGATCAATACGCTTTCCTATTCGGAGAGGGAGGCGATTGAGCATATATTCAAAGAGCTTAACGGAAATGAAGGGCTTCTTGTCGCGAGCAAGATCGCGGACAGAGTCGGCATTACGAGATCTGTGATCGTCAACGCGCTTCGTAAATTTGAAAGCGCCGGAGTGATCGATTCGAGATCCCTCGGCATGAAAGGGACGCATATCAAGATCCTCAATGATAAATTGATCGAGGAGCTCGAAAAAAATAAATTTTAATACTTTTTTTTGTTTACAATCTTCTGAAAATTTAATATAATGGATAAATCAAATATTGTTGTAAAACGGACTGAAGTATGTTCATCAAGTTATGACTTTCGTTTTGCAGAAAGGGGAGATTATTGTGGAAAACAAGAAAAATCGCGGCACCTTCAGCAATATCGGATTTATCCTTGCAGCTGCGGGCTCTGCAGTCGGTCTTGGAAATCTCTGGAAGTTTCCGTATCTGACCGGACAAAACGGGGGAGGGGCTTTTGTTTTCATCTACCTCCTGCTCGTCGTACTCATCGGTTTTACTGTAATGCTTGGTGAGATGACCATAGGTCGCCATACGAAGCTCAACCCGATCGGCGCCTACCGAAAGATTCGGGAGAAATGGGCCTTTGTCGGTGTGATCGGCGTCCTCGTTCCGTTTACAATCGTTACATACTACAGTGTTATCGGCGGATGGATACTCAAGTATCTTTTCAATTACATAATCGGTCAAGGCTCTTCAGTGGCTGCGGATTCCGCTAATTATTTCGGGAGCTTTATTACCAATCCCGTTCAGCCGCTTTTATGGCATGGAATCTTCATGCTGCTCAATATCCTGATCGTCGCTCGAGGCGTCGAGGGAGGACTGGAAAAGGCGAGCAAGATCATGATGCCGGGCCTCTTTGTTCTTTTGGCGATTCTGGCGATACGATCCGTTACGCTTCCCGGAGCGGCTGAGGGAATTTCTTTCTATCTCAAGCCCGATTTTTCGAAAGTGACGATTGATATGATTGTTGCGGCGCTGGGGCAGGTATTCTTCTCTCTCAGCCTCGGTATGGGCGCGATTATCACCTACGGAAGTTATCTGAGCGACGACGCGAACTTGGAAAAGAGCGCGTTCATCATTCCGACTCTGGATACTCTTGTAGCGCTTCTTGCAGGCTTTGCGATCCTTCCGGCGGTGTTTTCTTTCGGATTTGAACCATCGGCGGGACCGGGGCTTATATTCATCACTCTGCCTGCAGTCTTTGATGCGATGCCTCTGGGAACAATCTTTGCAATCATTTTCTTTCTGCTGGTACTTTTTGCGGCGATCACTTCCTCGATCTCACTATTGGAGACGCCAGCCGCTTATTTTATAGACCATTTCGGTATGAGTCGTAAGTCTGCGGTCATCCTGTTAGGAATTGCAGCTTTCCTGATCGGAGTTCCTTCTTCCTTGTCCTTGGGCGTCTTTACAACTCAATTTTTCGGAATGAATTTCTTCGATCTTGCAGGATTCTTTGCTGAAAATCTTCTGATGCCGCTTGCAGGCTTCTTCATGTGTATCTTTGTCGGATATGTCTGGAAGCCGGAGAATGCGATTGCCGAGATCACCAATGGCGGTAAACTGCCATTTAAGAGCCGCGGATACTGGGTGTTTATGATCAAGTACATCGCTCCGATAGCGATCTTTATCATTTGGCTGAATTCCTCGGGGATCATTAAGTTGATAACAGGAAAATAGAAATTTGAAGATGAAAAGTTAAAATTCGGAGCTGTCGGATTTCTTCCGGCAGCTCTGTCCGTTTTGCGGGAAAGGAAAGTATCTATGAAGCAGAATGAATTGCAGAGTATTCCTCTGTCGCATCGAATGAGGCCGGTTCATATTGATGAGGTTGTCGGGCAAAATCATCTGACAGGGAGAAGGGGAATCCTGCGCAGGGCGATTGAAGAAAATATCCTTCCGAATATGATTTTTTACGGTCCTCCGGGAGTCGGAAAGACGACGATGGCCAATGTGATAGCGGCTCAGAGCAATAAAAGCATGCAGATGCTCAATGCAACCTACGCGAAGACGGGGGAGATACGCGAGATCCTAAGGGATTCGAAAGAAGGTAATTTCTTTCGAAAGGATATTCTCTATATCGACGAGATCCAAAGCTTCAACAAGAAACAGCAGCAGGTGATGCTTGAATACATCGAGCAGGGAGACATCATTCTGATAGCGAGCACAACGGAAAATCCCTATCACTATGTATACAAGGCGCTGCTCAGTCGCTGCATCGTCGTCGAGTTTTATTCGATTGATGGGGATTCGACGAAGGCGAACCTTCGCAGGATCATTGAAAAATTGAATGCGGAAGACTATGAGATTCGTTATACCGAAGAAGCGCTGGAAAATATCGCGGTGTATTCAGACGGCGATATAAGAAAGAGCCTCAATCTGTTAGAATTGATCCTGCAGCTCTATACGGATCAAAAGAAGGTCGAACTCAGCGTCGATCTGCTGAAGGAACTCAATATTTCCAAACAATTGATCTGTGATATCGACGGTGACAGCCACTATGACGTCCTTTCCGCCTTTCAGAAGTCGATACGGGGAAGCGATGCGGATGCGGCGCTGCACTATCTTGCAAGGCTGATCAAGTCGGATGATCTCAAATCCATCTGCAGGAGACTGCTGGTCATAGCCTCGGAAGATATCGGACTCGCCTATCCTTCTGCTGTCAGCATCACCAAAAGTTGTGTCGATTCGGCTCTGCATCTCGGGTTCCCGGAGGCGATGATTCCGCTTGCGCAGGCGACTGTGCTTCTCAGTATGTCGCCTAAGTCCAATTCGGCCTACAAGGCGATTGGGGAGGCGCTTAGAGATCTTGAGACGAAGATGGTAGGTGATGTGCCTCTTCATTTGAAGGATGCTCACTATCAGGGAGCGAAAGAGATGAATAGAGGCACGGAGTATCTCTATCCTCACGACTATTTAAATCACTACATTAAGCAGGATTATCTGCCGAAGGAGCTGAAAGGCAGGAACTATTACAGACCTCAGGAGAACAAGTTTGAAACGGGACTTAAGACTTATATCGAAAATTTGAAACAACAGAAAAAATGAGGAAGATCCATGGAATGAGAAAGGGATGAATGTTCCGGAGTTTCATTATATATAGTGAACGCAAAAATTAGTTTCACTTTGTCGAATCTCTATTGTGTAATACTATTACCTGTCTGAATTGTCATCTAAAAAAACGCCTGATTTGTCGTTTTAATATAATGTTTGCGGTGGCACTTCAATGAGGTTTTAGTATAAAATGAGAACGAAAGACATTTTGAAAGCGCGGATGTCTGTGTCGTTTGCTATAGATGAGACAGGAAAGGAGACAGGAGTTCAATTTATACATTGCGTCCGATTGGGGACAACACCATTTGAAAGTGCATAATTTCAGGAATGAACCGGAAAGTGGAAACTGTCCCCAAATAGAAGACTCGTGAGGCTTTCCGGTTCATTCTGCCGAGGTTTATGACGACTATGGATAGGGGCCGAGTATTACTACAGGATATCTATGACTTCTCCCGCAAGAGCCTTATTCATACTGCGGACGGCGCAGAATTTGCCGCACATGCTGCAGGTATCGGAGTACTCCTCGCCCGGCATACGGCTTTCACGGATCGCTTTGGCGTGTTCCGGATCCAGAGCTTCTTTCCACTGAGCTTCCCAGTCGAGCATCTGTCTGGCTTTTGCCATGCGGTCATCCTGTTCGCGTGCATGAGGGATGCCTTTTGCGATATCGGCGGCATGGGCTGCGATGCGGCTGGCGATGATCCCCTGATGGACGTCTTCCACATTCGGAAGGGCCAGATGTTCCGCCGGGGTGACATAGCAGAGGAAGGCCGCGCCCGACCAGGCGGCAATCGCTCCGCCGATCGCCGCTGTGATATGGTCGTAACCGGGAGCGATATCCGTAACGAGAGGTCCGAGAACATAGAAAGGAGCCCCTTTGCAGATCGTCTGCTGGATCTTCATATTGGCGGCGATCTGATCCATCGGTACATGGCCCGGACCCTCGACCATCACCTGAACATCTTTCTTCCAGGCTCTTTCTGTCAGCTCTCCGAGGCGGAGAAGCTCTTCGATCTGGCAGATGTCCGTTGCATCGGCAAGACAGCCCGGACGGCAGGCGTCGCCGAGACTGATCGTCACATCGTGCTCTCGGCAGATCTCAAGGATCTCGTCATAGTATTCGTAAAAAGGATTTTCTTCTCCGGTCATAGACATCCAAGCGAAGACCAAACTTCCGCCTCGGCTGACGATATTCATTTTTCGTCCTCCGTTTTTGATACTTTCAATCGTTTTTCGCGTGATTCCGCAGTGTAGCGTTACGAAATCGACGCCGTCTTCCGCGTGAACGCGGATGACGTCAATAAAATCTTTCGCAGTCAGACTGCCGAGATCTCTCTGATGGTGGATGACCGAGTCGTAGATCGGCACGGTGCCCACCATGGCAGGGCACTCCTGACAGAGCTTTCGGCGGAAAGGCTGAGTGGTTCCGTGGCTGGAAAGGTCCATGATCGCTTCGGCGCCGAGTTCAATGGCCCGAAGGACTTTTTCCATCTCCACATCATAATCTTTGCAATCTCTGCTGACGCCGAGATTGACATTGACTTTCGTACGCAGCATACTGCCGACGCCGTTTGGGTCTAAACTCTTATGATGTATATTTGCGGGAATGACCATTTTTCCCTCGGCCAAGAGAGGAAGAAGTTCCTCTGCATGACGGCGCTCTTTTTCTGCGACGATTTTCAGTTCAGCTGTGACGATACCTTTTTTTGCCGCTTCCATCTGTGTTTTGTAAGTTCGGCTCATATAAGCTCCTCCTATCGTGTTATTGTATGAATTGTCCGGACAGAGAGCTCCCGTGATCAATCGGTCCGTTTCCCTGTCCGAGATCGAGTCGTTTCTCGATTGCATGTCTCAAATATGCTTTTGCCTGTTCTACGCTTTCGGCAAGAGTTTTTCCCTTTGCCAGGTTTGAAGTGATCGCCGACGAAAGGGTGCATCCGCTGCCGTGTGTATTGGGATTGTCGATGCGTTTACCGCGAAACCAGATAAAAAGTCCCTTGTCGTAGAGGAGGTCGTCCGTATCCTGAAGCCGATGTCCTCCTTTGATAAGCACGGCGCATCCGTATTCTTCAGAGAGAAGAGCGGCGGCCTTTTCCATATCTCTTTGCGAAAGGATGGTTTTTCCTGTCAATGCCTCAGTTTCCGGGATATTCGGTGTGATCAGAGAAGAGAGAGAAAAAAGCTCTCTTTTGATTTCCCGTATCGTTGGATCGTCCATGAATCGTCTGCCGACACTCGCGCCGAGGACGGGATCAAGGACGATGTTGCGAGCCTTGTAATGGCGGAGAGCCTCCGCGATGCCCCTTGCTTGAGACAATTTCCCGATCATGCCGATCTTGACCGCATCAGGCGGGATATCCGTAAAAATCGCATCTATCTGTTTCCGGATGAGCTCTTCAGAAAGGTTGCACAGATCGAAAACGCCGCGGGTGTTTTGTGCAATCACTGCAGTGATGACGCTCATGGCATATACTCCGTTTGCAAGCATGGTTTTGATATCGGCCTGTATCCCTGCTCCACCGGTCGGATCGGTACCTGCGATGGTCAGAGCCGTGGCCCGCCGGAAACTCATCGCAGCTCTCCTCTGTTTTTGAGATAACGGAGTACTCCGCTCTTATCCATGATCGCTATCAAAAGGGCTGCGACCATGCTTCCTCCCGCCGTGCTGATCAGAAAAGGCAGAACATAAGTGAAAACGGCGGCTTCTTTTCCCATGAAATGAACAGCCACCGGGTAGGCGCTCATCCCTCCGAGGATCCCTGTTCCGAAGATCTCGCCGAGATAAGTAAGACCGCGGTTTTTCGTATATCGGTAGATCATACCGCAGCAGAAGGCGCCGATCATGCTACCGGGAAAGGCGAGCAGAGACCCGGTTCCCATGAGATTTCGAATCAGCGAAGTCGAAAAGGCGATGGCAACGGCATAGGCGGGCCCTAAAAAGATCCCGGCGATCAGATTGACAAGATGCTGTATCGGGAAACATCGGGAAGCGAAAACGGGAAATGAAAAGGCGGAAAGTGATACAGCCAGTGCGATCAGCATGGCTGAAAGTACAATTTTTTTGATTTGTTTCGGATTCATCAGAAACTCTCCTTTCACGATTTATACTCTTCCCTATCTGAATTGTCATCCGACAAAACGCCTGATTCGTCGTTTTAGCATGGATATCGTTTTCGGTTGTGGCGATTCAATAAGGTTTTAGTATTACTGTTTTTCAAAGATTTCTGCAATTTCGTCTCTGTAAAGACTCATCCCGTCGATCAGAGCATTCTTATAGGAGAGCGTCCCGCTCATCCCGAGGGGATGCGTCCGCATCATCGAATCTTTCGCGTTTTTTCGATAGAGATCCAGAGCGGACTGCACCGCCTGCAACTTCACAGGTCTTGTTTTTCCCGACTTTGCGAGAAAGACGGCGAGGACTCCTGACAGCATGCAGCCTCCTCCGGTAAACTCTTTGAGCAGGGGAGAGGCGCCGGGGTATTCAAAGATCCGACCCCCATCTGTAACGATATCCCGTTTTCCCGTTGCGACTACGATGCTTTCGCTGCGAAGGGCAAGGGCTTTTATCTCTTCTCCCGTAAGCATCGTATCGACCGATTCCGGCCCCTTCGAAGTGAAGGAGTGATCGCAGAGAGAGGCGATTTCGGAATTGTTTCCCCGAATACAGCAGAATCGGACATGAAAAAGCAGCTCCCGGATCACTTCTCTTCGAAAAGAGGAAGCACCGGCACCGACCGGATCGAGGAGCACGGGAATCTCAAGCTGATTGGCTCTCTGTCCGGCGAGGATCATTGCCCGGAGTTTTTCTCTTGTGGGCATGCCTGTGTTGATGAGAAGAGCGTCTGAAAGAGAAGTCAGCTCCGCCGCTTCTTCCTCAGACTCTCCGCAGACGGCAGTGCCGCCGACCGCCATAATCATGTTGACGACATCGTTGAGAGTCACATGATTGTGCAGCAGATGAATCAGGGGTTTTTCTCGTTTGTTTGTAATCGTCATCACTCCTTGTTACGGCAATGTGTGAAGAAAGAGCGGAAAATAAAAAATGAGCAGCATTCGATTTGAACACTGCTCACGCTGAGCAAATAAATAACAGTAATCCCTCCGTTGGCATTATCCAAATCAGGTATAGGGTCGCAGCGCATTTCAGCGCCGCCTCTCAGCAAAGTTCCGCTCCCCTTACATCGCATATGAAATTTTACTAAAGATATCTTCCGAATTTATTATATCAAATTTTGAAGAGAGAATCCATGTAAAAATATTTTTTGTAAGTGCATAGAGCAAATGAAACGAGTCATCTTAACCATAAAACAAACAGGTATCGAATATATTGCTCCAACAAAGCAAGAAACCATCACCTGACCTGAAGCCCTTCCTGCATATACTTGACAAGAGGCTCTAAGAAAAATTCAATGATGCGGCGTTTTCCGGTCTTCACTTCCACCGTGACCGCCATCCCCGGAGAAAGGGGGATCTCTCGACCCTCCACCATCAAATGAGAGGCGGCCGGCCTCACTTTGATGCGATAGACAAGCCCCAGCTTCTCATCCTCGAACGCGTCGGGACTGACGCTTTCCACCGTCCCCTCCAAAATCCCATATCGCTGAAAAGAGAAGGTATCAATCTTGATCCCGGTCTTCTGTCCGGGATGTACAAAACCGATGTCTTTATTGAGGACGAAAGCTTCGACCCTGAGCGGCGTATCTTCCGGTACGATGCTCATAATCGGCTGCGCCGGTGTGACGACACCTCCAACGGTGGTCAGAGAGATTCCCTGTACAACGCCGGAGACCGGAGAGGTCAAAGAGTGCAGCGCGACGCCTTTTTGCGCTTTCTCCAAAGCCGCCTCCAGCTGCTCGATCTGTTTTTGTTTTTCGATGAGAAGAGAGGTGGTCTCTTCGCCGTAGAGACTTTCGCTGCTCAGCTGATGGGTCTTGGCCTCCCGCCATTTGCTTTCGGCTTGCGCAAGCAGGATCTGCCGGCTTTGGATCTCCTGTTTTTTTCTCTCGAGTTCTTCTTCGGCCTGCTGCCAGTTCATCTGCGCGAGCTCCCGCTCTTTCTGCGCCCGCAGGCTCTGCTGCTGCAGCTCCTGTTTTTGCAGAAGGATCGCATTTTTCTTATCCAGCCAGTCCTGCCTCGGGATCGCTCCGCTTTCGTGCAGGGTGCGGTAGCGCTCCTCTTCTTCTTTGAGGATTTCAAGGCTCTGTCGGATCTTTCGAAGAGCCGCGCTCTCAAGGCCCTCCCGGTCTTTGTCCGCTCGGAGCATTTTCTCCCGCTCCTGCGCATACGGCAGGGCGTCCTGTGCTTGGGCAAGCTCTTTTGCGGCAAGCTCTCTCTGTTGCTGCGCCTGCAGGACCAAAAGAGCCAGCAGCTGTTTCTTTTCTTCGCGGTTTTGCAGGCGAAGACGCAGCCAGGAAAGCAGAGCGTCCTTCATCTCCTGCGGAAGCTCCTCCGTTCGGATTTCTTTTTCCAGACGCTCCAGAGAAGGATCCTGCAAGGATGTCTCCAACAGTTTCTTTTCGATGCGCGCCACTTGCAGAGAACGGGACAGGGCACTCTCGTCCACTTTTTGCATGCCCGCATCCAGTTCAAAGAGCAGCTGTCCTTTTCGGACGCTCTGCCCTTCTTCGACGAAGATACCGGTCACGATGCCTTCTGCAAGAGGCTGGACGACTTTGAGCCTTCCGTCGGGCACGATTTTTCCCCGGGCGACAGCGACTTCATCGACTTCGCCGATGCTCGCCCACAAAATCGCGCTCAGCAGGATTCCGAAGATAAAAAAGATGATCCCTGCGCCAAGAGGGGAGGGCGGGCTTTCGACGATCTCCAGTGCGGAGGGCAGAAACTCACTTCGCAGTTTCTCATTCCTTTTTCGGTTTCTTTTCTGTATCCATCTTTTAGTCATCGGTGGGGGCCCTCCTTTCCTGCTGCGCATGCAGATGCGCATAGAGTCCGTTTCCTGCAAGCAGCGCCTGCGGCGTATCGTATTCGACCAGCGTTCCCTGATCCAGAGCCAGAATACGGTGCGCCTCCTTGAGGGTGGACAGACGATGGGCGATCATCAACACGGTTCTTCCTTGGCAGATCTGTTTCAGATTTTGCTGAATCACTCTCTCCGACTCGTAGTCCAAGGCGGAGGTCGCTTCATCGAGAATGAGGATCTTCGGATCGCCCAGCAGGGCTCTGGCGAGCGCAATGCGCTGTTTTTGTCCCCCGGAGAGTCCCGTTCCGTTTTCACCGACTATCGTATCGTAGGCATGAGGCAGCTCCAGGATGAATTCATGAGCACCCGCGATTTTTGCCATCCGGATGATCTCTTCCATCGGAGCCGCCGGGTCGTGAACGGCGATATTTTCCCGAATGCTGGCATGAAAGAGAAAATTCTCCTGCAGCACGACCCCGATCTGTCTTCTCAGCCAGGCGGGATCCGCTAAAGCGATATCTACGCCGTCGATGAGGATTTTTCCGCTTTCAGGCAGATACAGACGCTGGATCAGTTTGGACAGGGTGGACTTTCCGGATCCGGAGCGGCCGACGATGCCAACGACGGTTCCTGCGGGAATCTCGAAGGAGAGATTTCGGATTACCTCGCTGTTTTCCGGGCGGTACCGAAAACGCACCTGTTCGAAGCGGATATCTCCCTTCACCGGCGGCAAGGTGATTTTGGAGGAGTCGACGCTCGGCTCGGGACGGGTGCGAAAAATATCTCCCAAACGCTGCATGGAAAGTCCCGCCTGCTGAAAATCCTGCCACATCTGCACCAGACGCAGCACCGGAGAGCTGACTCTTCCGGAGAGCATCCGAAAAGCGATCAGCTGTCCGACGGAGATCTTCTGTTCGATGACCAAATGAGCCCCCAGCCACAGGATCAGAAGATCGAAGGTCTTTTGGATCCACTGGGCGAGAGCGCCGGCATGGCCGGAGAGGATTCCGGTTCGAAAGGAGGCATGCACATAGTTTGCCAGCAGATCTTCCCATTTGTTTTGGATCTGCGGCTCCAGTGCAAAAGCCTTGATCGTCTGGATGCCGGTCACGGATTCCACAAGATACGACTGCTGCATCGCTCCGTGGTAAAAGCGCTCCTCCAGTCGCGCCTTGAAAAGGGGAGTGACGATCAGAGACAGGGCGATAAACAGCGGCAAAGAGGCCAGGGTAAGAAAGGTCAGGCTCGTACTGTAAAAGAACATCACCGCAAGATAGACGACAAGGAACAGAAGGTCTAAGACGAGGGTCAGCGGCGCTCCGGTGAGAAACTGACGAATGGTTTCCAGCTCCCGTACCCTTGCAATGGTATCTCCCACCCTTCGCGCTTCAAAATAGGGAAAGGGCAAAGAAAACAGATGATGAAACAGGCGGCTTCCCAAGAGCACGTCCATGCGGGAAGTCGTATGGGAAAAAACATAAGTACGCGCCATGGACAGCAGGGTCTCAAATAAAATGATGAGAAAGAGGCCTACGGTCAGGACATTGAGGGTTGTGAAAGAATGGTGCACCAGCACTTTGTCGATGACCACCTGGGTCATCATCGGGGAAAACAGTCCCAGCACCTGAAGAGTGAAGGCCGCCAGCAGCACCTGCAGCAGCGGTTTTTTATACTTGATGATATCCGGCAGAAAAAAGGACAGACCGAAACGGCCGGCTTCGTTCTTCCGGGAACGCCGGGCAAAGAGAAGGATTCTTCCGTCAAAGATCTGCTCGAATGCTTCCTTGGACAGAAGATCCGGCCGATCTTTATAGGGAAAGAGGACTAAAATGCTTTTTTCATCGGCTTTCGCCGCAATCAGGCAGCTTTGATCTTTCAGATAGGCGATTGCCGGCAGGCGCATTTGCGAAAGATCCTGCGCAGCAATGGAAACGGCCTTCGCTTTGAGCCCGATCTTTTTAGCGGCCAGCAGCATCTGCGTCTCGCTGATTTTGTCTGTCATGGCAAAGGCGTGACGAAGCTGCTGTTCCTCGGCGGCAATCCCGTGAAAAGCGGCAATCGTCACAAAACAGGAAAGAGCGGAGTCCGCAGGGGACTCCGCAGATTTTCGATCTTTTGTGTTTTCTGTTTCCTTCTCTTTCCTTTCCTTTGCCTCTTCTCTTTCCGGAAAAGGTTCTTTTACAGGAGCTTCCCGTCTGTTTTTGGGGTCTTTGAAATCCGGTTTCATCGTTTATAAGTTCTCCTTTACCCAGAATGCGGAAAGAACCGTTCCCTCTTCTTTTTGCAGGGTCTGTGCACTTCGAAAGTCCACACCCTGCTCGGGGGCAAAGACCGCCATCGCCTGCACCAGCTGCTGCACCTGATGGAGACGGTATAGATTTGCCTCCGGCAGAGAAACGCCTCTTTCGGCTCGTGTTTCGAACACCTGTGTATACAGCATACGTAGCGGATTTAGATGATTTCTTGGTTCATTTTGTTCCTGCGAATTTTGCAGATGATCTGGCAATATCGTTTCCTCACTTCCTTCTTCCAGTTTTTCCGATTGTGGTGGCGGAACCATCTCTCCGCTTCCCTCTTCCGGTTTCTCCGATTCTGGCGAAGTAATCATCTCTCCACTTTCTTCTTCCGGTTTTTCCGGCTGCAGAGAAGAGATTTCTTCCGAGTTCGTTTCTTCCGGATTGTTCGGTACAGGAGACTCTTGCGGCTCCTCAAGCGGTTTCTTTAAGAGGCTTTCGATATCTGTACCGGTCCAGATCGTTCCATCCGCAAACTCGATCTGCTCGATCGATCTCATAGTGTCTATCTGCAGATTGTCACTGCCGCTGTAGTCGAAATAGTTCTGCACAGTCAGCTGATCCTCCTGACCGCGGATGCGAAGCACCAGATTGTATCCTTCTTTTGCAAGATGCACATCCTCTCTTCGAATTCCTGCACCAAGCATGATTCGATCGATCTGATCAGAATCGCCATAGTCTTGAATCACGTCTACACCACTTCCGATTCCAAACAGATATTTGTCACCTCCGCTACCTCCACTTAACACATCATCTCCCGCTCCACCATCTAAAATATCGTCTCCAGAACCGCCATTTAATTCATCTGTCCCTTCTCCTCCATACAGATGATCATCTCCCTCTTCTCCATTCAGCTTATCCTTTCCTTCTCCTCCATATAGTTTATCTGCCCCACTTCCTGCGTCCAATCTATCATTTCCGCTTTCTCCATAGAGTTCGTCTTGGTAATAGCTTCCAAGCAGATGATCATCCTGTTCATCGCCTTGTACAAGAAAAATTTTCTTTAAAATCATCTCTTGATTCCAAATGGTTCCATCGGAGAATTCAATCTGCTCAATCATACAGGACGCTTTCGTTTTTGTGTCACTCGAATAGTAATACTCAAAGTAGTTCTGTATGGTCAGCTGATCCTCATGTCCTCGGATGCGGAGCACCAATTTGCTTCCGTCTTTCACAAGATAAAGATCTTTTTCCGCTATTCCTTCACTTATCATGATTCGATCGATTTCATTTGTATTATTGCTATAATCATAAATAAGGTCGTTTCCACTACCTATTCCAAATATATAACGATCATTTCCTTCTGCTCCGTAAAGAACATCATTTCCTTCTCCTCCATCCAGTACATCGTCTCCGAATCCGGCATAAAAAATATCATCTCCAGCCCCTCCGTAGAGCGTATCTGCACTTTCTCCCCCATATAATTTGTCATCTCCCGCTTCTCCATAGAGTGCATTTTTATATTTACTGCCGTATAATTCGTTATTTCCTTCGTCTCCATATAGATGAATCACCTTCTGTAAAATCGCTTTTTGATCCCATATCGTTCCATCCGCAAATTCAATTTCTTCAATGGTACGATAAGTATTGATTGCCGCGTTTATCGAATTTCCGTAGTAAAAATAGCCTTGTACCGTTAATTGATCTTCGTGACCACGAATACGAATCACAAAATGGTTGCCTTCTTTCACGAAAAGCAAATCCTCTTCGCGAATTCCTTCTCCAAGCAAAATCCGATCTGCTTCATTTGGAGAACCGTACTCATTCATTACATCGATTCCACTTCCAATTCCAAACAGATATTTGTCACCTCCGCTACCTCCACTTAACACATCATCTCCCGCTCCACCATCTAAAATATCGTCTCCAGAACCGCCATTTAATTCATCTGTCCCTTCTCCTCCATACAGATGATCATCTCCCTCTTCTCCATTCAGCTTATCCTTTCCTTCTCCTCCATATAGTTTATCTGCCCCACTTCCTGCGTCCAATCTATCATTTCCGCTTTCTCCATAGAGTTCGTCTTGGTAATAGCTTCCAAGCAGATGATCATCCTGTTCATCGCCTTGTACAAGAAAAATTTTCTTTAAAATCATCTCTTGATTCCAAATGGTTCCATCGGAGAATTCAATCTGCTCAATCATACAGGACGCTTTCGTTTTTGTGTCACTCGAATAGTAATACTCAAAGTAGTTCTGTATGGTCAGCTGATCCTCATGTCCTCGGATGCGGAGCACCAATTTGCTTCCGTCTTTCACAAGATAAAGATCTTTTTCCGCTATTCCTTCACTTATCATGATTCGATCGATTTCATTTGTATTATTGCTATAATCATAAATAAGGTCGTTTCCACTACCTATTCCAAATATATAACGATCATTTCCTTCTGCTCCGTAAAGAACATCATTTCCTTCTCCTCCATCCAGTACATCGTCTCCGAATCCGGCATAAAAAATATCATCTCCAGCCCCTCCGTAGAGCGTATCTGCACTTTCTCCCCCATATAATTTGTCATCTCCCGCTTCTCCATAGAGTGCATTTTTATATTTACTGCCGTATAATTCGTTATTTCCTTCGTCTCCATATAGATGAATCACCTTCTGTAAAATCGCTTTTTGATCCCATATCGTTCCATCCGCAAATTCAATTTCTTCAATGGTACGATAAGTATTGATTGCCGCGTTTATCGAATTTCCGTAGTAAAAATAACCCCGTATGAGTAATTGATCTTCATGTCCATAAATACGGATCACAAGATCGTTTCCTTCTTTCACAAAGGATATATCCTCTTTTGCGATCCCTTTTCCAAATACAATTCGATCTGCTTCATTAGAAGTGCCGTAGTCATCAATCACATCTATGCCGCTTCCGATTCCGAACAAGTAGTGGTCGCTTCCACTTCCCCCGTTCAGTACATCATCTCCGGATCCGCCATCCAGTACATCCTTTCCTTCTCCCCCTTCTAAACGGTCATCTCCCGCTCCGCCGTACAGCAGGTCTTGGCCTCCGCCTCCATATACTTTATCATTCCCCTCTCCGCCGTACAGGATCGAAGATCCCGGTAAAGGACGGATTTCATTATCGTTTTCATCGCCGATGACGGCATCGGGAGAAAAGCGGAGCATGCGCAGGAAATCACTCTCGGACACGCCCTTGACAAAGCGCAGGTACTGCAGATACAAGGACCGATTCTCTTCGGTCGTTTTTGCCTGAAGATAACGGCCAAAGTCTTCCATCAGGGCGATTCCCTTTGCCTTGTCGGCAGCGATCTCTCGGGAGATGCGGGCTGTCGCCTTTTCGATGTCGGAAGCGCTCCATGCCTCTTCTTCGGAAGAGGGCAGGATCTCCTGCAGCAGCGGCTGCAGATGGGTCTGTCCACTAAGCGCCGCATAGACCTGTTCAAAGAGCTCCCGGCAGGCTCTTTCCAAGAACGGTACACTGACAGCCGGAGGATTGGATCCGACAGGGCTTCGAAACTCCATCGCCGTCACTTTCTCGAGGATCGCCAGTTTCCGTCCGTCAAAATGAGGACCGCGACCGCCCGGGTCAACGGACTGTGTCTCTGTCCACACTTCAAGGATCTCCTGTATTCGTACATTTCGCTTTTCCCGATCGGTTTCCGAGGCAAACGCGCTCACCAGCTCTTTGAGGCGTCCGCTTGCGTCGTGCATCATCGCCTGATGCAGGGAAAGGACATTCCCGATATTGTCGATATCCGGCAGGGCCAGCACTTCATCAGTCGGCTGGATATATCGTTTCGGCCGGCTCTCGATGCGTTTCATTTCGAAGAAGAACTCTCCGACTTTGCCGGTACTGCCATCCGCTTTTTCATAGAGTCCTTCCCGTGTCTGCAGATTGTTTTTTTCATCCAGTTTGTCCACGAGGGTATGCTCGGTCTGAATCGCTGTGATATCATAGTCTTTGAGCGTGAAGATCTCATTGTCGCCGGTACGCCCGTCCCGATTGAGGTCACGCCAAATCTTCAGTTCGGAAAAAGCGGCGTCCTGCGCATCGATCTTTCCGTCTTTGTTTTGATCCAGATCCGTAAGCGACTCGTACCCGTTTTTTCCAATCGCTCCGTTTGACAGCACCGTGCGGTCCCCAAACAGCTCCTCGCCGGAGTCGATCTGCCCGTTATGATCCTTGTCCCGCACGAGGAATCCGTCATCGGAGGAGATCCATCCGGTTTTTTCCGCAAAGCCGTTGTTGTCGAAGTCGAAATAAGTCCCTTCTTGCACGGAAAGGGTCTCGATCCCGTCTCCGTCCAGATCCAGCACCAGCGGGTCGGCACGCGGGATGATAATGGCTTGTTTCAGTTCTTTTTCAATCCGAGTTCCCTCGATAGCACCGCTGTAAGGACGAGCCCCGGGGAGGGGAGGCTTCGGTTTGTCCGGATTCGATGGATTGGAAGGGTTGGACGGATTGGATGGGTTCGTCGGATTCGAGGGATTTGATGGATTGGACGGATTTCCGGGGCTCGGCGTATCCGGATCTTGTTTCGGCGGATCTTCGGGTGAAAGACCGTCCTCGATCTCTTTCCGCAAGGTTTTCCAATCGTAAAATTTTATCGGTTCTTTCGGCTCTGCGTCAAATACAAATTTCTCGATGGCCTTGCTGTCTGAAAATTGCTCTTTCAGCGTGACGATGCATTCTCCGGTCGCCTTCAGGAGGATACGCAGATCGTTTCCGGATTTTTCCAGACGAACCTCGGATTTCTTGATGTCCGAAAGACTCAGCCAATCCTCTTTGCCCCCTTTATCGAAGATGAGATCTTCTCCGTCCCCTTTTCGGTAATAATAGGTTGTATCCCCGGCTCCTCCGTAGATGATGTCGTCGCCTTGTTTTCCGGATATGGATTGAAATCCGCTCTCTTTCCCGAGAATGAGATTGTCCTGCTCATTTCCGTCTAAAATACTGCTTTTACTATCATACCGAAGCCAGTCCTTGACTTTGATTTCTTTCTGATGTTCTTCATCTTTTCCGATCTTGATGATCGAGATTGTTTCTATCCGCCCACCCTTGTGAGAGTCATCCAAACGATCCGTGTTTTCGAAGGTGATCGAGTCGGATTTCCGTTTCTCTTTTTCTTCTGCCGGGACATCTTCCGCATCGAAGTACAAGCGTATCTTTCCGTTGACGAGTTCCGCACGCAGATCTTTCTTCTCATAGCCGGTAATTTCCAAGGTATCTTTGCCATGTTGAATTTCCCTGTCCTCTCCTCTATGATCAAAAAACTTTCCGGAATGTATCGTATCGGAACCATCCCCTTTTTGATATTTGTAGATATCGTCCCCTTGGTCGCCGTGAAGATTGTCGTCTCCCTTACCTCCCATCAGGACATCTTTTCCGCTTCCTCCGATCAATGTATCTCTTTTATCGTAGCCGACGATATAATCATCGCCTCCTTGTCCATCCAATATATTTTCATCACCGTCGATTGCCCGAATATAATTATTTCCTCCTCCTAAGGTTACGATATTTCGTGATTTTCCGTTTGCCACGACAGTCGGCAAACCGTTTTTACTTGCGTAAGTAATAGAATTCGGCTTTGAAGTTATAGATGACTCAATAAATCCGGACTCATCTTTTGTACTTTCCAAGAATCGATTTATCTCGCTCTTTGCTTCTTCAGCGGATATATAGCTATTAATAAATTCCAACATCGGTCCTAAAACTACAGTTGCGGTAATATTTAGAGCCAATGAGGGAATAAACAGTCCACAAAAAATAGACAAGTCATCTATTACCTGTTTCAAACCCGGATCAATACCTGTATTAAAAGCAATTTTCGTCTGCTGTAGAGATAAATCATTTAGGTGTTTCAAACTATTTATAAATTTGTTTTCCATATCCAGAAATTCTGCGGTAGACGTATAGGCTGCGACACCGGGCGCATTCATCAACCCGGTGTACAATACACCGCTCGTACGGTTAATCTCCTTCATTGTCCGGGCGATCTGAGAAAACCCTCCTTCATTGAGAATCTTCATCGCTTCGGACGAAAATATGTTGCCTGCTCCTATACTGACTACAGAAGAGGCCAAGGCCTTTCCAACTTTATCTTGCACCACCAAATCCGTCCGCTTTGCGAATGCAAAGGTGATCAAATTTTTATCTTCTCCTTTGTCTGTTCTCTCTCCGTTGTTCCTGTAGATCCCCACCAGATATCCGCTGTGATCTTCTATATATTTCGATCCCTTATAATGGTCGTATACATTTTTTGCGATCTTTCCGGCAAAAGTGTCCAGTTCTTCTCCTCCCAGAGACAGGCTGAGACCTTTTACCGACTCATGTATCACTTCCTTGACCAGGCGGGAGACATTGCGAGTATGCACCACCGTTGTTTGATCATGGCCTTGTATAATCTTCATGCCATATTTCTCATTAAATTTTTCCTGATTATATTTCGCAAACTCCGCCTCCAGTCGCCTCATCGCAGACTTGGCGATACTGTTCGGAAGCGTCATCGTATCGGAAATATTTTTTGATGCAATAAAATTTTCAATCTCTGTCTCTATACTTATTTTATTCGCGACATGCTCCTTATAGACTGCCGAGTTTTCTTCGTAAAGATGCTCGGCAAACACACGGGCAAATAATTGTTCTCCGGGGGTCACCGGATTTGAGTCTCCGGATTCCGCCTGATCCGAATCCGGCTTTGTTCCCGGTAATCCGGATATTCTTTCTTTTAACTTTTCTATCGTCTCTAATACCTCTCCTAAGTTTACACCAAAATCCGTTGCTGTATACTTTGCCATGACAAACTCCTTTCTCACAACGACATTGCCGATTCCCTATATACTCACTTGTTTTAATCCATAGACCTCTAATAGGCTATCTTTCGGAAAAAATCCACGCCGACGCGCCCCCTCTTCATCCGCAGAACACCGAAGATGTCCAGATAGTGAAAGGCTTGGGTCTCGTTGCGGGTCTCATAGCGTTCCGAGAAC
>JAUMYL010000019.1 GCA_030528675.1 Peptostreptococcaceae bacterium | reverse complement strand
CTCGATTCCTTGTTTCTTCCCCTCAATGATACCCAGTTTGATTCCTTGTTCTTTCCCCAGCTTCATTCCTTTTTCCAGACCGCGCTGTTCTAATTTTTCGGCGATGCTCATCAGCTCTTCGCTCCTTTCATACGAGATTTCTGCCACTTGCTTTTTGATTTCTTCCAAATCTGCATCCTCTCGGGCAGAAAAGATATAGCGAATCATCTGCTCAAAGATCTCCATCCGTCTGCTTTCATCCTGCAAGGCTTCCAGCAGACGGATCGTTTCGCTGAGCGTCGTGTAAAATTCTCTTTGATCGCCCGCCAAGATGCTTTTCATGATCCGCAGAAAAATCTGAAGGGGAATCTCCCCCGGCAGCTCTTCTTTCCGGTAAGCATTGGTATCGTACAGCAGGTAAGTGAAATCCGGAATATAGGATTTCAGTTCTTCCTGCAAACCCTCATAGGACATCAGCAGATCGGAAAAATACCTCCCGGCTTTCCACGGCGTTTTTCCATGGTAAAACACGATTGGCAGCACTAAGGGCAGCGGAGCGGAAGGGTGGTTCTTTTGGCTTTCCCGATAGATCGACAGCAGATATCCCAGCAGCTGCAAAGCGATATTTTTGTCATTGCCGCTCTTATGCTCAAAGAGAAAGTAGATATAGGCCTCTCTCTCCCGAATCAAAGCTCGATAGAGCAGATCGGAATACAGCTGACGCAGTTCTTTTTCAATAAAGCTTCCGTTTTGCAGCTGCAAACTCGAAAAATCCACCTGTTCAGCGAGGCTCTGCGGCAAACACTGCCTCAAAAAATCTGCCGCCATCTCCGCCTGTCCCAGATTCGCCTTGAAGTAATGATCATGATGACCGCTGACCGGCTGCATCCCATCGCCTCCTTTTTGCCCATGCTGTTTTTTCGCCTTGAGTATTTTTTATATTTATATCCTGCTTTACTTTCGAAACACTGTCTTTTCCTCAGCTCTCTCTTTCAGTTTTTCCAATCTTTTCCTGTCTTCAGTATACTATTTTTTACGATTTTTGTAAAGTTGGCCTCAAAACAAACACCCTTTTCTCTTTCATCTTCTTTTTCCGATCCTTACTGAAAATGCGGAAAAGAGGACTGCTCACTGCTTGGAATCAAAAAGCGGCGGAGCAAAAAAACAGTTTGGAGAATCGGCGTCCTGCCTGACGGTTTTTTTTGCAGCTGCGCCGCAGTAGCTCCGCAACGGGGTGAAAAACAAGCGAAAAAAATGGCGTTTACGATACAGAAATGGCGTTTTTCTTCTCTTGAGAAAATGAAAAAGACTACGAGGAAACCTTGGTATTTCAGGGTTTATTCGTAGTCTTTTATTTTTCCGTATTTTTTTGGCGGAGAGAGGGGGATTCGAACCCCCGATACAGTTCCCCGTATACCCGCTTTCCAGGCGAGCTCCTTAAGCCACTCGGACATCTCTCCAAAATCGCTCTTCTCTCGAAGATTGCTTTTTTGCGGAGATTTTTTCTCCGCTTTTTCAATTTTCCTCCTGCTTTTTTCGCCTGAGTCTGCGAAAAAATCGCTTGAGCAGGGCGGAGCTGCAGGTAGGTCTGTATTCGTAGCCGACATTATGAGGGATGAGACGGTCTTCAATCACTTTGATGTAACCGGTAAAAGCTCCTCTTTTCGGGTCTTCCGCTCCGATATAGACTTTCCCGATACGGCAGTCCATGATTGCACCGGTACACATGATGCAGGGCTCGAGACTGACATACATCTCGCAGCCGATCAGACGCCATTGTCCGAGAACCCTCGAAGCCTGCCGGATCGCGATCAGTTCCGCATGTGCCAGTGGATTTTGAGAAGTCTCCCGCAGATTGTGAGCCCTTGCAATGATCTTATCGTCTTTGACGATGACGCAACCGACCGGCACCTCATCCTTGAAATAACTCTTCAATGCCTCTCTGAGGGCTTCTCTCATAAATCTCTCTTCATATCCCATCCTGCTACCTCATCTATTCTAATCAAAAATTTTCCTGTTGTCAACAAAAATTTATGCAGATAAATTAACAGTCTTGTGTTATAATATCTTAATATCTGCTTTGCGGTCCGAAGATATCATATCATAAAATGTCGACAAGGAGGTACAAATGGTTACTTTTCACGAAATTTTTTCCAAAGAAAAAAATGTCCTGCATAAGAATGACCAATTCGTCGTTCTCTTAATTCTTCCTCTTGCCATGATTGTACTGGCATTCACCTATGACAACCCTGTCGCCGTCATCCGGGGGATCAACAAGATTCGGCTTTCCAATGATGTGCTGCTGACGGACTATATGCTCCTGGGAGGCATGGGCAGTGCACTCTTTAATTCCGCCGTCGTCACCCTGATCAATCTCTGGCTTATCTACCGTCTCGAACTCAAACCGAACGGTATCATCATCTCTTCGCTATTTTTGATCAGCGGTTTTTCCTTTATCGGAAAAAATATGTTCAATATCTGGCCTTTTTATCTCGGAGGCTGGCTTTATGCCCAAGTGCACAAGATCGAATTCAAAAATGTCTTCATCATCTGCATGCTGTCCACCGCGCTGAGTCCTCTGATTTCCGTCCTCGTGCTCTCGCTCAGGTACGATCTGACCGTCTCATTGTTCCTGACCATCATCATCGGCGCTTTTCTCGGCTATGTCATGCCGGCTGTATCCTCTCAGGTGCTCCTTGCACACTCAGGCTACAGCATCTACAATATGGGGTTTGCGGGAGGACTGATGGGCATTCTCGTGTTTTCGATCCTGAAGGCTCTCAAAATTCCCGTACAGACGAATCTGATCGTCAGCGCCTCCTCTGATGATCGGCTCAACTGGTTTTTCACCCTCTATTTCATCCTGCTGATCCTCTACGGCTTTTTTACGAACGGCCGCAGCTTTTCAGGATATTCCAAACTGCTCTCTCGGTCGGGAAGACTGGTTACCGATATGACGCGGCTCGACGGTTTCTCTCTCTCGACGATCAATATGGGTATCATGGGACTGATCTCCATCCTCTATGTCCTGTTGATGGGCGGCGTGATCAACGGACCGACCATCGCGGGCATACTGACGGTTTCAGGATTTGCCGCCTTTGGAAAACATCCGAGAAATTGTCTTTCCATCTTGGCAGGAGTCGCATTGTCTGCTAAGATACTAAGTATGGACATCGCCTCCACCCAAGTCATCATTGCCGGCCTCTTCGCGACGACGCTCGCTCCGATTGTCGGCGAATATGGCTTCAGTTACGGATTTGTACTGGGCTTTCTTCATCTGGTGATGACTTTTAATATCGGCGCCCTGCATGGCGGTGTATTTTTGTATAATAACGGACTTTCCGGCGGTCTTGTCGCGACACTTTTCGTGCCGATGCTCGACGCGCTGAAAAAGGAGAAACAAGATGCGATTTGAAAAGAAAAAATTGGCTAAACTGATCGACGAAATCGCCTCCTACTGCCTCAGCAAGGGAGCCTGCTCTCTCACGATCGATCTGAAAACAGAGGAAGATCGACATCTGATCCATGTCGAGGCAAAAGGCGTCAGTATCTCTGCGAGAGAGTTAAAGCAGGTGCAGGAACATATCAGTTCTCACCGCGAAGTGGAGATGGAGGAATACTATTGGTCTTTGGTCGGAGACAGCGTCACACAGGATGAGCTGACTCTCGTCGCCAGCATGACGGATGTAGCCAGCGCAACGCTGGAGGGCGATCTGCTGAAAATCGAGCTGATGCGTCTGATCAAGTGACAAAGAGGCTGACGGAAATTTCATTTCCGCAGCCTCTTTTTGCATCTCTCTTATACTAAACTCTGTCTGAAATACTCTCTGATACCCCGATCTGTTTTCAATGAAATTTTGGATAAAGGCTCAGAGCTGTCTCTCTTCGGATGACATCTTGATCGGTATCAGCATCAGCGCCCCACTTGGGACAGGATTCCAAGGACGATGATCGCCGCTCCGAGCAATATATAGAAGATCCTCGCTCCGTTTCGGCCGAAAAGCCGCACCCAGATCCTCGCTTTTGACGAGTTGAAAAAGAAATCCCAGTTCAAAATCGCCGCCATGACCGAAAATAATCCGACCGCGACGAGAAGAATCATGACCACCATGATGACCTCCATTCATTTTTTATTTTTTCAAATACTCTTTACCGGCGATGCAGATTGCCGAACATCTGATGAACTTGCGGAATATCACGCATTTTCAAACGCTCCTTCGCATAACCTGATTCGAACTTCCTGAAGCTTTCAGAGTGCAATATCTCTCATTTCATCGCCTTTTTTGCGATCTCTTTTGCAAAATAAGTGATGATGATATCCGCTCCCGCGCGCTTGATCGAGACGAGAGTCTCATAGATGACTTCCTCTCTCATGATTCCGGCAGAGACCGCATTTTTCAGCATCGCATACTCTCCGCTGACATTATAGGCCGCTATCGGCATGCAATACCGGTCTTTGAACCTTCGTATGATATCCATATAGGAAAGGGCGGGTTTGACCATGATGATATCCGCTCCTTCTTCGATGTCGAGATCCGCTTCTCTTATCGCTTCGTCGGAATTGTGATAATCCATCTGATAGGCCTTTCGGTCTCCTTTTCCCGGTGCGGAATCCGCGGCCTCACGAAAGGGTCCGTAATAGGCGGAGCAATACTTCGCCGCATAGGACATGATCGGCAGATGGGTATAGCCGTGGCTGTCGAGCATTTGTCGTATAACCTGCACCCGTCCGTCCATCATATCCGACGGAGCGACCATATCCGCTCCGGCCTTTGCATGGCTCAGGGCTATTTTCGCAAGATAATCGGCAGTTTCATCATTGAGGAGATCCCCCTCTTCAGAAAAGATTCCGCAATGCCCATGGTCGGTATATTGACACATACAGATATCCGTGATGACATAGAAATCTGGACAGACAGCCTTGATCTTTCGTATCGCCCTCTGGACGACCCCCTGATCATCGTAGGCGGCGCTCCCACAGGCATCTTTCTCTGCCGGAATCCCGAAGAGAATGACCGAACGCAGGCCGAGGGCAAGGAGTTCGCGAATCTCTTCTTCCAAAGAGTCGACGGAAAAATGATAGCAGTCCGGCAAGGAAGGAATCTCCCGTTTAACGCCCTCTCCTTCGACGACGAAAAGAGGATAGATCAGATCGCTGACCGCAAGGCTCGTCTCCCGCACAAGGCCGCGAACGGTTTCATTCGCCCGAAGTCTGCGGGGCCTTTTCACTAAATTCCGATTGTTTTTCACCATAATAAAACTCTAATCTCCTCTCGCTCTTTTCACTCTTCATCTCTTGCCACAGGAAGTATCGCATATATCCGATCAATTTACACCCCGTTTGCACAAAAAACTCTCAGGTTTTTTCAGCCGGCGGCTGACTGTACAGCAAAATCTGTGCAGGAAGCTCTCTTTGCCCTCAGATTCCTCAGATGACGGCCCCGAATATCCTCATTAAAGGAAAGTCTTCTCACCATTTTCAACCTTCAAGCACCTTGCAAAGAGCATGGATCAGCCCGTCGATATTCGAGACCTCCGCCTCAGCGGCAATCTTTTTGCCCAGAGCCTCCGCCGCCTGTGAAGTGATCGGTCCGATTGATATCATTTTTGTTTCTTTCAGTGCCTCCTGCAGGATTTCATCCGCACCTGCAAAAAAATTCCTGACCGAGGATGCGCTCGTGAAGGTCACGGCGTCGACGCCTTCAAGCAGCTTTTCCCTGACCTGACCGCTCATCGCCTCGGCCCTCGTTTCATAGATTTTGAGTTCTTGCAGTTTTTCGACCTTCGGACAGACGGAAAGCATCTCCACCAGCACTTCTCTCGCGGAGGACGCCCTCGGGATCAGGATTCGGGCGGATTTTTCGGATTTTTCGATATCTTCGATCAAGGCTTTCGCCAGCTCTTCCCCGATATAGCGCCGGGGCGTCAGATCCTCTTTGAGAGAATATTTCCTCAGTTCATCGGAAGTCGCCTCCCCAATCGAGCAGAGACGAAGACCTGCAAGCGCTCTGACGTCCGAGCTTCTCATCAGCTCCTCCATAAAGAGGCGCACCCCGTTTTGACTTGTGAAGACAAGATGCGTATAATCCGAAAGATTTTTTATCTCTTCCCTCAGCGCTTCCTGTCCGATGGGCCGAATACCGATGGCCGGCGACTCGATGACCTCGGCTCCGAGCAACTGAAGTTTTTCCGTCAGACTGCTTGCCTGCTCCGTCGCTCTCGTCACGACGACTCTCTTTCCGTGCAGAGGTCTCTTCTCGAAGAAATTGAGCTTGTCCCGCACTTCGACGACATTTCCGACCACGATGAGAACCGGTGGCTTGATCCTGTCGTAGATTTCGCCTTTAGAGAGCTCTTCAAGATCTGTCACGATTGTCTTCTGATGGGCGTAACTGGCCCAGGAGATCAGCCCGACCTTGGTTTTTCTGTCTTTTCCGTTTTCCAGCAGACCCCGCACGATATTGGGGAGGTTTTCCACGCCCATATAAAAGACCAATGTCCCGTTCAGAGCCGAAAGAGCCTGATAGTCCAGCGTATCGACGCCGGATTTCTTATGGGCGGTGATCAGGTGGAAAGAAGAACCGTAATCTCTGTGGGTCACGGGGATGCCCGCATAGGCAAGGCCTCCGATGCCGGCAGTGATTCCCGGCACGACTTCAAAGGGGACGCCGCTGTCATGAAGGAGCTCGCCCTCTTCGCCGCCCCGCCCGAACACGTAAGGATCTCCTCCCTTGAGACGAAGGACACTCTTCCCTTTCTGTGCCTCTGAGACGATCAGCTTCGAGATATCTTCCTGTTTCATGCTGTGATGGCCGCCCGCCTTGCCGACATAGATCAGTTCACAGCCTTCTTTTCTGTGTCTGAGCAGCCTTGGATTCGCGAGGCGGTCATAGATGATGACATCCGCCTGCTTCAGCAGCTCCATCCCTCGAACGGTGATCAGTTTTTCATCTCCGGGGCCCGCCCCGACCAGATATGCCTTGCCCTTATTCATCTTTTCCCTCCAGTTTATTTTTGAGACGGCAGGCAAGCTCTCTTCCGAGCTTTTCCGCCTCTTCCGCTCTTCCTTCCGTCCTGTCTCTCAAAAGGATCCTTCCGTCCTCCGTCCCGAGCAGTCCCAACAGCTCGACGCCCTCTTTCCGGACACGACAGTAGGCGCCGATCGGCAGATGACAGCCTCCGCCGGTCTGCTCAAGAAACGCTCTCTCCGCCCGGTACTGAATCGTCGCTTCTTCATCGGCGATCCCCTGAAGGATCTCCCGCATAAAAGAGTCTTCTCTGCGGGTCTGCAAAGCCAGCATCCCCTGACAGGGCGCGGACAGCATCTCTTCTTGGGAAAAATATTTTCCGATCTCCGCTTCTCTTCCGACCCGCAGCAGTCCGGCAGCGGCCAGCACAACGCCGTCCAGACCCTCTTCGGTGATCTTTCGGATCCTCGTGTCGATATTTCCGCGTATCGGCAGAGCCTGCGCATGAGGATAGAGCCTGCTCAACTGAAAGGCCCTGCGCTTGCTTCCCGTACCGATCCTCAGAGCCTCGCAAGAAGCCAGTGCCTCTTTTTCGAGGCCGCTGCGCAGCACGAGGACGTCCCGAGGATCTTCCCTCTTTGAGATTATGGGAAAATCAAGACGCTCATCCATTTCCGAGGGCATATCCTTCATCGAATGGACGGCAAGATCAATCCCGCCTTCGATCAGCTGCTCCTCGATCTCCTTGACGAAGATCCCCTTGTCGTTCATCTTGTGCAGCAGAGTCCTTTGATCGAGATCTCCTTTCGTCCTGATGATCCTCACTTCAAAGATCAGATTTTTATGCAGTTTTTTCAATTCATCGACGAGGAGCAATGTCTGGCTCAGCGCAAGGGCGCTTCCCCTCGTCCCTACGACTATATTCATACCTTCCTCCATCTGCCGCAAACATCTGCTTACGCCGTTTTCAGGATGGTCTCCCCTCTATTGGCAGCCTCGATCCTGCCGAAGCGGAGACTTCTGTCTCAAAGGCTCTTTCTCCTGTGTCTTCTCTGACTTCATGGAACGAGGCGGAGGCGGCTCCAATCCCTGCATGAAATCTTCGATCTTTGCTCTGACTTCCTTGGAAAAAGAAGGATTGCTTCCCGAGCTGGACACTGCGATCTGTAAAGGCCCGTCTTCGACGACGGCGGGACTGATGAAATCCGAGTCCTCTCCCAAGTCGCAGCGAAGCGTCCAGATCCCTCTTTGCCTCGCGTACCGCCTGACCGCAAGCTGCAGCGGCCCGTCGTTCGTACAGAGCAGGATCATCTGCGCCTGCTTCAGCAGGTTTTCATGCCTCTCAAAAGAAAAATCCTCCCTCGATATCCGAAGAGCTTGCAGGAAGACGTCAAGCTCTTTCTCGCTCCTCCCGGGATATTTCCGGCAGAGGGCCTTTATGATCTGCTCCTCGCTCCGTCCTCTCTTTCCCGCAATTACGAAAATCTCCGCTCCCGTATCAAAGAGAGCGGTCAGTTTGCGCAGACCGACCGCCCCGAGGCCGATGAGAAGGACCTTCTTTTTTTCCAAATTCAGCATTGCCGGATAGTATCTCATCTCCTTACCCTGCTCACTCCTCCTCCATCAGCCAGTTTTTGACCTCTTCGAGATCATCGCGAACCGCGGGATAGTCGATCTTCGGTCTCTCCACGACGATCAGCGGGATGTGAAGCTCCTTGCAGGCCTGATATTTCTCCATGAAGCCGCCTGCATTTCCGCTCTCTTTGGTCACCATCATATCCGCCTTTGCCAGCAGAAGCATCTGCTTGTTGAGCTCCTTGCCGAAAGGACCCTGCATCGCGATGATACAGCTGTAATCATAGCCGAGCTCCTCGCATTTTTTGATGATCTCACTCTTGGGGAGCACTCGGATATAGGCTTTTTCAAATTTTTCCGACCGGATGTACACCCCCGCAAAATTGCTGCCGACTGCAAGGAAAGGCCTCTTGCCGAGCGATTCCGCAAGAGAGAGCGCTTCCTCGTGGCTTGCGGCCTCATAGAGGATCGGATCTTCTTCCAGCAGAGACTTTCGTTCGTAGCGCAGATAGGGCACAGAGGCCTCCTGTGCCGCAGCGATCGCATTTTGTGAGATGTTTGCCGCATAGGGATGGGTGAGATCGACGACCTTTCGTATACCCTTGCCGCGAATCAGCGCGACGATCTCCTCTTTGCCCAGACGGCTCGCCTGAAGGCGGCTGCCGTATTTTTCAAAGGTATTGCGTCCGTACTCCGTTGCAACCGAAACCAGAAAATCCCTGTTTTTTTTCTCCAAAAAATCGCAGAGCAGATGCGTCTCCGAGGTTCCTCCAAAGACAAGAATCATAACCTGTACCCTCTCGGCGTCACCATGCGTCCTCCTTTTACGAAAGTTGAGGAGTTTCCGACGATGACGATGGAAAACATATCGACCCGCTCAAAATCCATCTCCGCAAGAGTTGTGACAAAGAACTCTTCTTCCGCTCTTCCCGCCTGTCTGACGACGCCCACCGGAGTGTCTGCCTTTCGGTATTTCCGGATCGTCTCAAAGGCCTCTCTGAGATGGTTCTCTCTCCCCTTGCTGCGTGGATTGTAGAAACAGAGCACAAAATCCCCTTCCGCCGCCAGATGCACCCTCTTGTCGATCCGCTCTTTCGGCGTCAGCAGATCGCTGAGGCTGATATGGCAAAAATCGTGCATCAGAGGAGCTCCCAGCAGAGCCGCCGCCGCGAGCGACGCCGTGACCCCTGCCACAACCTTTACCTTGATCCCTTCTTCCGCAAGCTCCAATATCAATCCCGCCATTCCGTAGACGCCTGCGTCTCCGCTGCTGATGACCGCAACGGTCTTTCCGCTCTTTGCGATGCGAACCGCCTCCTCACAGCGCTCGACTTCCTGCTTCATGCCGTTGGAGATGACTTCCTTGCCCTCAATCAAATCTGTAATCAGATCGACATAGGTCTTATATCCGACGATGACTTCAGACCGCCTTATCGCTTCCTTTGCCTCAAAAGTCATCAGATCGGCGCTTCCCGGGCCGATCCCTACCACATAGATCATGTTTTCCTCACTTTCCGATATATATCCAAACTCATTTATTTTCCTGATTGCTGCGGCAGACGCCGAGATCCTTCTCCATAGAGCGAATCCCGAGCCTCGAAAGCAAGTCCGCCTCCTTCTCTTCATTCCATCGGAATATCCGAAGGCGGCGCATATTTGCAGATCAGATTTTCCGCCGCCTTGATGCCGTCAACGGCGGAGCTGACGATCCCGCCCGCATAGCCGGCTCCTTCTCCTGCGGGATAGAGCCCTTCGAGACTTTCCGATTCACCGGTCTGCGGATTCCGAGGGATGCGCAGCGGCGCGGAGGATCGGGTCTCGACTCCCGTAAGCAGTGCATCGGGCAATGCAAAACCGTGAAGTCTTTTGTCCATGGACAGGATCGCTTCCCGCAAAGTCTCTGTCAGCTCTCTCGCATACAGCCGGGAAAGATCCGTCATCCGCACACCCGGCCGATAGGAGGCTCTGACCCCTCCGAGGGAGAGAGACTCTCTTCCTCTCAGGAAATCTTCGACTCTCTGGACGGGAGCCCGGTAATCCTCCCCACCGAGGCGAAAGGCCGCCTTTTCGATTCTCTGCTGAAAAGCGACAGCCTCCATCGGCAAGGCTCCGAAATCTCTCCCGTCGACGCCGACCAGAAGAGCGCTGTTCGCATTTTCCATATCTCTCGCATGGTAGCTCATCCCGTTAACCACCAGCTCCCTCTCGGAAGAAGAGGAAGCGATGACCAGTCCCCCGGGACACATGCAGAAAGTGTAGGCGGAGCGATTTTTTTCCCTGTTTTGATAGGTGAGGTGATAGTCGGCGGCTCCGAGTCTCGAATGCTCCGCAAACTCTTTGTACTGGGCCTTATTGATCAGCTTCTGAGGATGCTCAATCCGAAAGCCGACCGCAAAAGGCTTCCCCTTCATCTCCACCCCGAAGTCATGCAGCATCTGATAGGTATCTCTGCTACTGTGCCCGATTGCAAGAATCAGCGCCGAAGTCTCGATGCGCTCTCCGTTGACATGGACGGCGCAGAGCTTCCCATCCTGCTCCTCGATCTTTTCCAGCAGAGCGGAAAATCTCACTTCTCCACCCAAACGCAGAATCTCCTGCCGGATCGAGACCACCGCTCCGCTCAAAATATCGGTGCCGATATGGGGCTTGTGGGAGTAGGTGATCTCCCCCGGCGCTCCGTGACGATGAAAGAGTTCCAGCACAGCTCCTACCCTTATATCCTTGCTGCGGTTCGTCAGTTTCCCGTCGGAAAAAGTCCCGGCTCCCCCTTCTCCAAACTGGACATTGGAAGAGGGATCCAGCTTTCCGTTCCTCCAAAACTCCTCGACGTCGCGCCTTCTCTCTTCCACGGGCTTTCCCCGCTCGATCAGCAGGGGACGATACCCCTGTACGGCAAGGAAATGCGCCGCAAAAAGCCCGGCGGGACCGCTGCCGACGACAATCGGTCTTCCCTTTAGCGGAAAGTTTCCTCTTTTCAGAGGCGGTGGAGTCCTCTCTTCCTGCCGGCTGATCTCCTGATCCCGGTTTTTTTTCAGGATTCGGCCCTCCTGCGCCGTCTTGACGGCCAGCTGATAGACAAAATGAATCTGTCCTTTTTTCCTTGCGTCAATCGACTCCCGAAGGATCCGGTACTCGAAATCCCCGGGTGCAATTTTCAGTTTTGAGGCGATCTTGGCACGCAGAGCCGAGAGCTCTTCGTCCAAGGACAATTTGATATTTGAAAGAATCAGCATGGCGTTCCTCAATTCCTACTGCGGCAAAGTCCTTCCGCATCTTTATTTTCCCGGTAAGCGATCAGCAGCTCGTCCTCCTCGCCGATCCGATAACCCAGCTCCCCTCGAAGCCATTGTAGAAGGGCGGAGGAAAACTCTTCTCCCCTCTTCCCTTCTTCACCTCTGAATTCGACGATCAGTAGAAAGCGCCTCTCGGATGTAAGGGCGCGGCAGCTCGCCCGCAGGGTCTGCTCACAGAAAGTCAGCGCCGCAAGTTCCGTTCCAAGCCGCAGCTCGTCCTCCTCTTCAAAAATCAGATATTCTTCCGTATCCTCATAGAGGCAGGGAAGTTCAATCCCCGTCAGTCTCATGACTCTCTCCTTTCCGCAGGGAAACCAGCAGCTCATAGATCGCGGCCGCCGTTTCTTTTTTTCGGATCTTCTCCATATTTTTCCTCAGCTGCCGACGAAACTCTGCATCTTCAAAAAGTCTTCGGCAGCAGGAGAGAAATTCCATATCCGTTGCCGCATACACCCCAAGATGGTTGTTGAGGATGAACTGGACATTGCGCTGCTCCTGTCCCGGCAAAAAATCCTTGATCAGTATCGGCAGCCCCGCCTGCATCGTCTCTGTCAGTGTCACGCCGCCGGGCTTGGAGATCAGGACGTCCGCGGCGGCCATCAGAACATCCACCTCCTCTGTAAAACCATAGGGATGCAGATTCGGATATCCGCGCTCCTCTCCGAGCCGAAGCAGCTCTTCCCTCAGCTCCTCATTCTTTCCGCACAGGACGAGAATATCCGCCTCCTGTTCGAGGGAAAGAAGCTGCTGAACATAGTGCTTCAGCTTGCCAAGTCCGTAGCCTCCGCCCATAATCAGATAGGTGAATCGTCCTCTTTCTTCTTGTTTACGGGAAATTTTATCGAACTCCTCCCTTACCGGAATCCCGAGGTAACGTACCTTGCTCTCGTCGATATGCAGGGTCTGCAGATCGTACTTCAGCAGTTCCGAAGGCAGGATGAACAGATCGGAAGTCTCATTGAACCAGGAGGGATGAACCACATAGTCCGTAATGATTGTCAGGAGAGAAAAAGAAAGCTCCTCTTCCCGGTAGATTCCGTCCATCATATCTCCGATGAAAGGATGGGTCGAGACGACACTGTCCGGCTGAAACTCTTCGATCAGTTCCCTGATCTTATCTCCGGCGATCAGCTTCGCAAAGATCTCCGCCAGTGTGATCTCCTCCCCGAAGCTCTTCACGATCTCCAGCAGGCTCTCCTTTTTTTCCTCTTCGTTTTTTTCCGCCTCTCGGAGGGTCTCCCTTATCTCCTTCTCATAGACCTTGCTTTGGATATCTTCGGGAATATACCGCAGAGATCGGATATAATAGGACTGGAATATCCTGTTCAGCGTCGGGTTGATGTATTCAAGAACATCGACGGTTCGAGCCGCATCTCCCTTTTTTTCGATATAAGCCTGCAGAGCCTTCGATACGCTTATATGTCCGAATCCGGCGGACACCGTCAGTATGAGTGTCTTCATCTCTTCCTCCCCTCCCGCTTGGTCTCTCATAAAAATACGGACCGCATCGCTCCCGATACCTCGGAAAATCTGTCCTATGAACAACGACTTGAAATGGCAGAGTCTGCGGCATACATCTTAAAAAGCGTCTCTACGGCAAGAACTGCATATTTGGAGTTCTATTCATGTCAAATCTCGCTGCGAACGATATTTTCCATCGTCTTGTGCTTTTCCAGAGCCTTGATCGTCAGCTCCTCCTCGGGACGGAAATGAATCTTCAGTCCGTAACTCCTTCGCATGACGTCGACAATCGGACTTTCCCGATCCATATAGGAAAACAGCCCTTCCGAATCCCCAATCACTTTGATCTCGTAAGGCTGAGCAATCGCCTTGAAATTGATATTGATATGACTGCCTGCAAGCGTAATCTCGGAAAAAGGACTGATCCTCTGTCCGTTGATCGAGATCGCCTCCGCTTCACGGCTTTTGAGTTCGTTAATCAGCAGGATCAAAAACTTTTTCTCCTCCATCAGATAGGCGATATTATACTCTTCATAACCGTCAATGCTCATGACGATCCCCGGGCCTCTCAGGGAGGAATAACCCATGGATTTTTCAAGATTGTCGACTTTGTCCTTATATCTTGCGATATCTTCGTTGTTCCAGGAAGCGACCTTGCTGATATCTTTGATCTCTCGGTTGACCTTCCTCTTTTGTTTTTCGAGGTCGTAGATATCGATCCTCTCCTTGTTGATCTTGCTGATGAGCTGACGATTAAAGACCGTGCCGTAGCCGCTCATCTGATAGGGACTGCGCAGCTGAATCCCAATCGCCGTACCGACAAAGATCAGCGCCAAGGCAAAGAGTATTTTCGATGAGAGCTTCACAGTGCCTCCCCCTTCCCCCTGTACTCAGGGTCTATAGCTTGAACGAATCAATATACCCTTTGAACTCACCGGTCAGCCGCTCGAAATCCGCGATGCTCCGGGTCAGATTTTGAATCTCCGAGGCATAGCTTGAAACATTGCTGCTGACGATCTCTGTCGAGGCGGAGTTTTCCTGTGCGATTGAGGCGAGAGATTCGATATTTGAGAACATCCGATTCATCTGCTCCGTCTGTTCTTCAAGCTCCTCAGAAGTTTCAGCCATCTTTTCCGCGACGGTGGTGATTTTCTTATTCGCGTCATCGGTCGCCGTGATCGCCTTTCGGATCGATTCGTTTTCCATCAGGACCCTTCGGTACTGCTCGTTGATATCTTCCACCACCGCATCCATCTGGGCCAAAAATCCGTAGACATTCTCCTTGATATTGTTCGCAGCTTTTTCCGACTGTTCCGCCAAAGCGCGGACTTCCTCGGCGACCACCGCAAAGCCCCTACCCGTCTCTCCGGCCCTTGCGGCCTCAATCGAGGCGTTCAATGCGAGGAGGTTCGTCTGATAGGAGATGCCTGAAACGAGGGAGGCGATCCCTTCGATCTCTTTTCCTCTGTCTTTGAGCTCGGTACTTTTTCCCCTGATCACTTCAAACTTGCCGAGCATTTCTTCGAGACTTCCCACCGTGACGTCAAGGGCTTCAAAGGATTCACGGATTCGACCCACCGCTTCTTCCAGCTCGTTCTTGTTTTTTTTCTCTTCCTTCGACACCCTCTGTATCCCGCTGACACTCTGCTGAAGAAGGAAGACGCCCTGCTCCGTCTCTTCCGCCTGCACTGCCGACGTCCGCGACAGCTGCTCCGTCGCATGAGCGATCTGCAGACTCGTATGGTCCATCTTCTGCGAGATCTCCGCCATACTCCGGCTGAATCCCTGCATCTCCTGAGTCATACTGCTCAGTCCGATAAAATCTTCACTGATCGCAGCCTTATAGCGGTTGATCTTGTCATAGAGCTGTTCGCAGGCGTCGCCGCCGCTGCGGATCTCCCTGTCGATAACATAGTTCCTGTCAAGAAGGGAGTCCATAGCCTGATCCACCGCCCGCATCGGTCTCATCAGAATCTTCAGTCCTACCGTCGCCGCAGCCGCCGCGACGATCAGCGGTATCCATGCCGTCCGGGGCAGACGAAGCAGAAGGGCGGAGGCGATCCCCAAGAGCAGCGTCATCAGACCGAGTTTCACCGAGGGGTCTTTGATGAAACCCAGCGACATCAGCCGGCTGCCCCGGAAAGTCTCTATCCTTCGAACCTCGTAAGGAAAGATCAGCCGTATGCGCATCTCTTTGCGGTCTCGGCTGATCTCCTCGATCCTGACATCTTCTTCGAAATGTTTTTTCGTCCCCTCCAAAAGCCCGATCAGATAGCTGAACATCCCCCGCTCCGACTTGTAAAGAAGATGCACCTCATTTTTTCCCTGCACAAGCATATCTAAAATCGGAGGATTCGATCCCGCTATTCGTTTTCGGACGACCTGATGGACGTCGTTCATCGAACAGAGAAACTGAAACATATTGTTTTTACGGAAAAAACCTCCATACCCTTCATAAAAGGCGGCGACATTATCTTCCCCGATCTCTTTCCAAAGCTGATTTTTCTCGATGGAAAATGTCTTTGACACCTCGTCGATCAGGCGGTAGACCTTCTCGTCCTCGATATCGTCAAGCGGAGATATCGGCCTTTCTGGATCGATCCCCGCCGCCGCCATCTTCTCGTAAATCTTCTCGCTTCCGTACTGTCTGCTCAGTGTTCGGATCCAAGTTCCGACGACTGTTCCTTTCATTTTTGCTCCCACCTTCAATCCTTATTCCGACTCTGCAATATACTCTTCCAGCGCTTCCACTCTCTTCTCCAGCAAGGCGATGCGGATTTTTAGACTCTCGTTTTCCTCATGTTTTTTTCGAATCTTTCGAATGAGAAAAAAAACAAATACAAAAGGAATGATCAGCATCGCAGACAAAAACAGAGTATTCATGAGCTGCACCGCAAAATTAGAGTTCATCCTCTCCCGCCTCCTTGAAAGAAAGAAGAATCTCCTCTTCAATGAACCCGCGGATCTCGTCTCTTCCCGTCTTCTTGAGAGAGGAGAGAGGAAAGATCCGCAGCTGCCGCTCTTTGAGCTTCTTTCGCATAAGGGAATAGGATTTTTGGTAAGCTCCCCTTGAAATCTTATCCGACTTGGTCGCTATCACCGTAACGGGAATCCCGTAATACAGAGCGTACTCGTACATCATGAGATCTTCATCTTTCGGCTCATGACGGATATCCAGAAGAAGAAAGAGATGTTTCAGGGCCGGATTTTTTTCAAAATAGGCCTGCATGACCCTGCCCCAAGCAAGGCGCTCTTCCTTCGAAGTTCTCGCATAGCCGTATCCGGGCAGATCGACGAAGTAAAAATCCTCATTGACGAGAAAAAAGTTGATCGTGCGGGTCTTTCCCGGGGTCTGACTGACTCTGGCGATGCTTCTCCTCTCAAGCAGCGTATTGATGCAGGAGGACTTTCCGACATTCGACCTTCCCGCAAAGGCGATCTGCAGCAGTCCGTCCCGGGGATACTGCTCTTTGGAGACCGCCGACTTGACAAATTCCGCTTTTTTTATCTTCATCGCGCAGACTTCCTTTTCAGCGCTTCCCTGAGTACGGTCTGCATATCTTCCGCCAGCACGAAACGAAGCTCCTTGCGGATGTTTTCGGGGATCTCGTCGAGATCTCTCTTGTTCTCCGCAGGCAGGAGGATTTTCTTGATGCCGGCACGATGAGCCGCCAGCACCTTCTCCTTGATGCCTCCTACCGGAAGTACCTTTCCCCGAAGCGTGATCTCTCCGGTCATCGCCACATCGCCGAAGACCGGTATGCCGCTGAGTGCGGAGAGAATCGCCGTCGCCATCGTCACCCCCGCGGACGGACCGTCTTTCGGGATCGCTCCCTCCGGAATGTGAACATGGATGTCGTTCTCTTTGTAGAAGTTTTCGTCGATGCCGTACCGGTCGTAGATCGAGCGAATATAGCTCATGCCCGCACGGGCGGATTCCTTCATCACATCGCCGAGTTTTCCCGTCAGCTCCAGCTTTCCGCTTCCCTTCATCACTGTGACCTCTATTGTCAGGGTATCTCCTCCGACCGGTGTCCAGGCAAGGCCCGTCACACTGCCGACTTCCGGCTTCTCATCGGCGGGTGTATACCTGTATATCGGCTTTCCAAGGTATTTTTCCAGATTGCTTTTGCCGACTTTCACGGAAGAAAGCTCCGGCTTTTCCACCTTCTGTCTTGCGGATTTTCGGCAAATCTGGCCGAGTTTTCTCTCGAGGCCGCGGACGCCAGCTTCTTTCGTATATTTGGTGATCACTTCCCTGAGCGTATCGTCGGAGAGTTTGACAAAACCTTCGCTGAGTCCATGCTCCGCAAGCTGTTTGGACAGGAGGTGTCTTTTCGCGATCTCAAGCTTTTCGACCTCCGTATAACTGGAGATCTCAATGATCTCCATTCTATCCAGCAAGGGTCTCGGGATCGTCGACAGTGAATTTGCCGTCGTTAAAAAAAGCACTTTGGACAGATCGAAAGGCATCTCCATATAGTGGTCGGTAAAGTCCTTGTTCTGTTCAGGATCCAGCACTTCAAGCATCGCCGAGGCCGGATCTCCCCGAAAATCCGAAGCCATCTTGTCGATCTCGTCAAAGAGGAAGACCGGATTGTTGACCTTTGCTTCTTTGATCGCATTGATGATACGGCCCGGGATCGCTCCGATATAGGTACGCCTGTGCCCCCGGATCTCCGCTTCATCACGCACTCCCCCCAAAGACACTCTGACAAATTCCCGGTTGAGAGAGCGGGCGACGGATTTTGCAATCGAGGTCTTTCCGACCCCCGGAGGACCTACGAGGCATAGAATCGGTCCTTTCAGGGATTTTGCAAGTTTTCGGACCGCAAGATACTCGATGATGCGTTCTTTGACCTTTTCAAGACCGTAATGATCTTCATCGAGGATCTCCTGCGCTCTTTGGATATCCAGCTTGTCCTTGCTCGACTTCTCCCAAGGCAGAGCGAAAAAAGTCTCGATATAGGTGCGGATGACCCCGCTCTCCGGAGAAGAAGGGGACAGTCGGGACAATCGGGTCAATTCCTTGTCAATTTTTTCCCTGATATCTTTGGAGACCTTCATCTTCTGAAGTTTTTCGCGGTAAGAAACCACCTCGTCCATATCCGTCGGGTCGTCGCCCAACTCCTTTTGGATCGCCTTCATCTGCTCTCTGAGATAATATTCTTTCTGGATTTTATTGACCTGTTTTTTGACCCTCGTGTTGATCTTCTTTTCGATCTGTAGGACGTCGATCTCCTCAAGAAGGATCTTATAGACCTCTTCAAGCCGCTGCGCGAAGTCGAGACTCTCTATCAGATGCTGCCTCTGAGCCGACTTCAGTGCGACATTGGAGGCGATGACGTCCGCCAGGCGTCCCGGCTCCTCGATATCCGTCAGGGTCATCATCACTTCCGGAGATATCCGGTTACTGATGTTGACATACTCCTCGAAAGCTTCCAGAAGAAGCCGCATCATCGCCTGAATATTCTTCGGGATATGCTGAAGTCTGATATCCTCCACCTCGTTGACGATCGCCTTAAAATAAGGCTCGACCTGATGTACCTGCTCTATCGTTCCGCGAGAGACGCCTTCAACGAGAACACGAATGTTGTTATTGCCCGGAAGTTTGAGCATCTGCTTGATTTTGCAGATCGTTCCGGTCTTGTAAAAGTCCTGCTGCGTCGGATCGTCCTGCTCGAAGTCGACCTGTGCGGTCAAAAATATCCTTTGATCCGCAAGCATCGCTTCTTCCAGAGCGAGCACCGACTTGTCCCGTCCGATATCAAAATGCAGAACCGTATACGGAAATACCGACATTCCTCTCAGGGGAATCAATGGAATATCCGTCGATTTTATTGTGTAATTTTTAGACATTCTCTATTTCTCCTTTATGGTTGTAGACAGCATCCATATTAAATGATATCATAAAAATTAAGTTTTTTATATATACCCGACCGCTATAATTTTACACTATTTCATATTATTTCGGAGGTCTTATGTTCAAATTATTCCTCATCTTTTTTCGCATGGGACTCTTCACCTTCGGCGGCGGCTATGCGATGGTGCCCGTCATGGAAAAAGAGCTCGTCGAGAAGGCCTCTCTGCTGAGCGACGATGATTTTCTCGACTACCTTTCCGTCGCCCAGAGTTTTCCGGGACCGATTGCGATCAACCTCTCTCTTCTCCTCGGATACAGGCTCGGCGGACTGCCCGCCGCTCTCTGCTGTCTGTGCGGCGTCACTCTGCCCTCTTTTCTCGTCATCCTGCTGCTGTCGACGCTTTACAAGACCGCAAGAGAGTCCGCTCTGCTCGGCCGCTTTTTTTTCGGCGTCTATCCGGTGATCCCAGCTCTGCTGCTCCTCTCTTTTCTTCGCCTCTTTCCGAAGATCTCCGGGAAGCTGCGGCAGATCTTACTTTTGATCCTGACCTTTGCGGGCGTCGCTCTGTTTCGCCTCAGCCCGCTCTATTTTATCGCAGGAGGTGTCCTGATCGGCTTATGCTCATACTCTTATCACTCTATCTCGTCTTCCTCAAAATAGGCGCTTTCAGCTTCGGCGGCGGCTATGCGATGCTCCCCTTCATCGAGAAGGAGATCATCGAAGTCCACGGGTGGCTCAGTCCCTTAGAGTTCATGGATATCCTTGCGCTCTCACAGATGACGCCGGGGCCGATTGCGATCAACGCAGCCACTTTCATCGGTTACCGCTATCACGGCTTTTTCGGCAGTCTGACCGCAACCCTCGGAATCATTTCCGCCCCCCTTGTCTTCATGAGCGCGGTCTTTCCCTTCATCAAAAAATACCGAGACTCCCGTCTCTTCGAGGAGATCTTTTTCTATTTGAAACCGATCACTCTTGGGCTTATCCTCTCTTCCGCCTTCTCCACCGGAAATAGAAGCCTTGTAGATCTGAAATCCGTACTGATTTTTCTCGCCGCTCTCGGACTGCTTCATTGGGGCAAACTCCATCCGATTTCCGTCATTCTGAGCTTCGGCGCGCTTGGACTGCTGCTTTTTTAATATCCGATCTCCCAAAAATTCTATCAAAAAAGTCCGAAAACTTCCGCCCCGGGGCAGAGTCTTCGGACTTTTCTTTTGTCTTCTCTATCTTTTTTAGATACTGTCTTTTCTTTAGCTGCCGCTTTTTCTTTAGACGCTACAGAAAATTCTTTATACTACAGAAAAACTTTGAACATCCTTCGACGATGCGAACCTTCTGTCGTAAAAATCGGATTTGCTCCGATCTTTTCTTTTTTATGCGGTCTCCTCCGGCATCGCCTTCTTTTTTTTGCCCGCTTTCAGCATGATATAAGGCTCCTTGTCCTCGGTGATGCATTCTTTTGTGATCACGACTTTCTCCACGTCGTCTCTGGAGGGGATCTCGTACATCGTATCAATCATCGCCTTCTCCATGATGCTTCGCAGCCCTCGGGCGCCGGTCTTCTTGGCCATCGCCTTTTTCGCGATCTCCGAAAGAGCGGCGTCCTCGACCTCAAGGATGACCTGATCCATCTCGAAGAGGCGTTTGAACTGTTTGACCAGCGCATTTTTCGGCTCTTTGAGTATAGAGATCAGCGCTTTCTCATCCAGAGGATCCAGTGTGACCACCACGGGGACGCGGCCGATAAATTCCGGGATGAGACCGTATTTCAGCAGATCCTCCGTCTGGATCTGTTTGAGGATCTCGCCGACCTCGATATCACTCTTGGAGACGATCCTCGCGCCGAATCCCATCGTCTTGTCGCCGAGTCTTCGCTTGATGATATCGTTGATCCCGTCAAAAGCGCCTCCGACGATGAAGAGGATGTTGCTGGTGTCGATCTGCAAAAACTCCTGATGGGGATGTTTTCTTCCGCCCTGAGGCGGCACATTCGCCTTCGTTCCCTCAAGGATCTTGAGCAGAGCCTGCTGCACGCCCTCTCCGGAGACGTCCCTCGTGATCGAAGTGTTCTCGGATTTTCTCGTGATCTTGTCGATCTCATCAATATAGATGATGCCCTTTTGCGCTCTCTCTATATCGAAATCGGCGGCCTGAATGAGCTTGAGGAGGATGTTTTCCACATCTTCGCCCACATAGCCCGCCTCCGTCAGAGCCGTTGCATCCGCCATCGCAAAGGGGACGTTGAGCATCCTTGCCAGCGTCTGTGCCAAAAAAGTCTTTCCGGAACCGGTCGGCCCCATCATGAGCACATTGCTCTTTTGGATCTCGACGCTTTTGCTTGCTATGTTTTCCTCCGCGGAGTAAATGCGCTTATAATGGTTGTACACCGCAACGGAAAGAGTCTTTTTCGCATCGTCCTGCCCGATGACATACTCGTCAAGGTAGGCCCTGATCTCTTTCGGTTTCGGCAGACCGGCGATCTCAAGCTCCTGCTCAAATTCTTCATCATCTCCGACGATATCTTTGCACAGAGCGATGCACTCATTGCAGATATAGACATTCGGTCCTGCGATCAGCCTTTTGACCTGTTCCTGATTTTTTCCGCAAAATGAGCAGCGAATACTCCTTTTTTCGTCAAATCTTGCCATTCATTACACCTCTCATAGATTCATTTAGGGTCTCTTTTCGATGACTTCATCAATGATCCCGTATTCTTTGGCTTCACCCGCACCCATGAAATGATCCCTTTCCGTATCTCTCTCGATCCTCTCCAGCGGCTGGCCTGTTCGCTCCGCAAGGATCACGTTGAGAGTCTGCCTCGTCCTGAGGATCCTCTCGGCGTGAATCTTGATATCCGAAGCCTGTCCTCTCGCGCCGCCGGCCGGCTGGTGGATCATGATCTCACTGTTCGGCAGAGCAAAGCGCTTGCCTTTCGCTCCGGAAGCGAGCAGAAACGCTCCCATGGAAGCCGCCATGCCGATACAGATCGTCGACACATCGGGCCTGATATACTGCATCGTATCATAGATCGCCATGCCTGCTGTAATCACGCCGCCCGGCGAATTGATATACAGGAAGATATCCTTGTCCGGATCTTCCGATTCGAGATGAAGCAGCTGCGCGACGATCAGCGAGGCCGTATGGTCGTTCACTTCATCTCCGAGTATGATAATCCTGTCCTTGAGCAGTCTCGAGTAGATATCATAGCTGCGCTCTCCTCTTCCCGTCTGCTCTACCACTATCGGTACATAAGCCATAGTCTCTTCTCTCCCGTTTACTTCAGTTTCGCGTTTTCCTTGATCAGTCCGACGATTTTCTTCGACTGTGCGGTCTCGCGCATATAGTCGATATCCTGACCGCGCATCGTCTCTTTGAGCTTGTCGGCAGGCATCTTATAGAGCTTTGCCATCTCTTCGAATTCTTTTTCCATATCTTCTTCCGTCACTTCAACAGACTCCGCTTTTCCGATCGCTTCGATCACAAGGCTCTGTTTCACCCGCTCCTGCGCCTCGGGACGCATCTGCTCCTGAAGAGCCTCCCTGGTCATGGCGCTGAAGCTGAGATAGTCTTCAAGAGAAAGTCCCTGATAGCGCAGACGATAATCGAAATCTCGCATCATGCTCTCGATCTGAGTCTCGATCATCACTTCGGGAATGTCGACGGAAGCATTGTCGGAAACCAGCTTGACAAGCTCATTCTCAAGCTTTCTCTCCGCTTCCTGCTCTTTCTGTTCCCGGATCTTGCTTCGGACGTCGGCTCTCAGTTCTTCCAAAGTGTCAAATTCACTGACGTCTTTTACAAATTCGTCATCCAGTTCGGGAAGCTCTTTTTCTTTGATTTCGTTGATCTTAACCGTAAATACCGCAGGCTTTCCGGCGAGGGAGGGCTCATGGTACTCCTCAGGGAAACTCACTTCGATATCCTTCTCTTCACCTGAATTCATACCCACCAGCTGCTCTTCGAAACCCGGAATGAAGGTTTTGCTCCCTACGACAATCGAATAGTTCTCCGCTTTTCCTCCCGGAAACTCTTCTCCCTCCACTTTGCCGTTGAAATCGATCAGAAGCATGTCTTCTTCCTTGACCGGACGATCCTCGATTGCGATGAATCGCGCATTCTGCTCTCTCTTTGCAAGAATATCCGCCTCGATATCCTCCTCCGTCACCTCGACACTCTCTTTGACCGCTTCCACTCCCTTATATTCGCCCAGCTGCACCTGCGGCTTGACCGTCACGGAGACATTGAGCACGAGATCTTTTTCCTTGCCGATCTCTTCCACATCGACATCCGGACGGCTGACAATCTCCAGGTTCAGCTCCGAGACAGCCTGCTCATAAGCGGCAGGAAGCACCTCATTGATCGCGTCGTCGTAGAACACCTCGACGCCGTACATCTTTTCAATGATCGTTCTCGGCGCTTTTCCCTTGCGGAACCCGGGAATGTTCATCTTGGACTTCATGCGGTTGTACGCTGTCTGACAGCCTTTTTCAAATGTCTGTGCATCTATTATCAACTTCATCGTTACAATATTGTTTTCCTTTTTCAAAACCTCTGCTTTCACACTGATTCCCCCTACTCCTGTTTGGATTATGTTTTGATAGACTTCAACCTATACATTATATCATAAATGTCGGCAAAAAGTGGAATTTTATTTCAAAATACCTTCTTGAAACCGTAATGCAGACCCTGATCATCCTCATAGAAAGAGAGGCATTTGATCTCATCGAGAGACCGCCCGGACATCTTTGCGTAGTCCGGTATCCCGATATAGCTGATATATCCGGTCTTTTTGCTCGTAAAGGAAGAAGCCTCGGAGACGACATAGACATTCTTCTCCTTTGCGGCCTGCTGGACGATCTTGTTCCAGACTTCCGCATCTCTCCGATCCGCGGAAGCTTCCTCTCCCTGCAGCAGGATGACGATATTTTTCTCCGCTTTGGACAGCAGACCTTTCAGGTAATCCCACTGACCCTTGACCTTATAGATTCCTCCTCCGCGATTGTCGATGGAAATATAGGTCGTATCCTTGACCGTCTTCGTCTTGTAAGCGCCGTTAAAAGCTTCTTTCACGCTGCCGAGTCCCTTTTCAAAGACCGCATCCCTGTTTTTGAAACTGATGATCAGAGGCGTCTTTGCAAGAGACTGCTGCATCTTCGCCTTGATCGCATCATCCATGACCGACTCCTGAGAGCTCATATCCGGTACGATGACGAAGGCGGGATCGCCGGAAGGCTCGGCCCTGTATTTCTCGTCGACGATGTTGCGGGGCAAAACCTCCGTCTCAATGCGCCGGGACGCTCCGCCGTAGCTGACGATAATCGCCCCTTTGCCGTAGGAAGTCGGTGTGAAGAAACGGCCGTCAAAACTTCCGGAAAATCCTTCGCTGCTCACTTGAAACTCGGAGGTCTGCACATGCAGCGGAACCCCCTGCTCATCGCTTGCCCTTGCGAAGATCTCGGCTTTCTCTCCTTGGAAAAGCACAGCTGTCAGCAGGGAGGCGTGGATGCTGCGGGCAGGCCCCGCCTCCTTCGAAGTCTTGATCGCGAGCCCGTTGACAAGAGGACGCTCCGCTCCCGCCATTTCATTTTGGATCTTTCCGTCCGCGACCATTTCCGTCGAGCCTCCGCCGTCGAGCATCATCGCTTCCGAAACGCCGCGGCTGAGCATAAAGCTCTGCATATCTTTCTCATCCATGCCGATAAAAGGCGCTTTCCTTCCATCGACCGTCACGATCAGCAGGCGCTGATCCTTCGTGACGCCGACCGCAGTCCTCTGACTCTTCCCCTTGACGCTCTGCGTCAGTTCCGTCGCCGCGGAGTTTTTGACGAGCATCGTCCCGCCTCCAATCGCAAATTTCGCCTGCGGATGCCGGATCGTCAGATTGGTCTTCATCTGTACCTGATCTCCCGCGGAAAAATTCCCGCTGAGAATATAGCTGTTCGCCCCGCCTGCCACCATGACATATCCATGCTCCGGAATCGGCACAGAAGGCTGACCGAAGCGGACTTCCTTCACGATGTCGTTTTCGACGACGACTTCCGTCAGATCAAAGAAGGTCTTATCGGCCCCCGGTGAATTTTTCATATACTCTTTCGTCAGGATGACGATATTGCCGTAGTTTTTGCTCGGCTTGTTGATCGAGGCGACATTTGTGACGGCGCCTTTCGTATGGTTGTGCACCGTGACCCCCGGTTCGATATAATCCATAAACGACTTTCCGGAAGCGTCCGTCAGCAGAGCCGCGTACTTCCCGCCTTCGTAATGAGCGCTGGAAAGCTCCTTTCCTTCCTTCATCATCGGCCCGATCGAAAAACCCGGAGTCGACATCGAAAAGAAGTCTCCGTTTACCGCCGCAAGAACCTTGCTGTCCTGATTGACCATGTTCGACAAACTCAGTCTCTGGCTGAATCCGCTCTGATTGAAAATCAGATCCGTCCTCAGAGCCGGATCCTTGAGATCCATCTCGAGGATATTAAAACTCTGCACGCCCCATTCGTAAAAGACAGTCTCTTTTTTCAGAGAAACTCCTTCTCCAAGACGCAGTTCATATTTATTTTCATCAATGAGACCTCCCGCCTGAGAAATCACGGGCATACAGCCGATCCAAAGCCCCAATACCAAAGCCGTCCACTTCTTTTTCATCTTATCTCTCCTGAAATTTACGCAATTTGACTTTTATCTCTCTCTATGTTAGTATATCCTGTCGATATATACAATTACACAGTGATTACAATTTATGACAGGATTTTCCATATCCTTTCAAAAGAGGAGGAGATTTCCGATGGATATTACGAGCGGTCTCAGCAAGGAGCTGTTTGTGCTGATCCTTTCGGCGACGCCTTTTATCGAACTGCGGGGAGCGATTCCCCTCGGCATCGGATTTGCAATGAATCCTTGGAAGGTGTATCTGCTTTCCGTTCTCGGCTCCAGTCTTCCCGCGCCTTTTTTGATTCTCTTTTTCCGCAGAAGCCTTGAATTTTTGGAGGAAAAAAGATACTTTCCCCGCTTTACCGGCTTCCTCCATCGCCATATCCATAAAAAATCGAAAAAACTCAAAGCTTTCAGCCTGCTGGGGCTCTTTTGCTTTGTCGCTCTTCCCCTGCCTTCCACCGGAGCCTATACGGGATCCGCTCTGGCTTCGATCCTCAACATTCGTCTGAAATACTCCTTTCCCGTGATCCTTCTCGGAAACATGACCGCCGGACTGCTGGTGATGATCCTCTCTCATATCCTCTTCTAACCGGAGATCGGCTTTCGACCGGAGCTCTTCGGCAGCTTTCACCCGTTCATGATTTTTGATCACCCCCCCTCCATCGTCCGGACGACAGAAAAAATCCGAAAGAAAACCCTTTGGCGGCAGGGACTCTCTTTCGGATTTTTTCATTGGTCTGCTCTTAGATGGATCAATGATATTTTTTCAAAAGATGATTAAACACGATGATCCCGACAACGATCTGGAAGATCATAAATATCCCGTTTCCTCCGAGCGCACCCGCGAATCCGTAAAAAAGACCGGACATCTCATCCTCTACATAAGTAACCGCAAAATACAGCGACAGCATCCCCAAAACAATATATACCGCTCCAAGAGCTATATTATTTTTTTTCATTTTCTCTTCCTCCTTCATAAAAAAATATCGTTTCTATACTCCGGTCAAAGTACCCTGCGATTTTGAACGCCAGATCCAACGAGGGATTGTATTTTCCGTTTTCAATCGCGCTGACCGTTTGCCTGGAAACGCGGATCTCCCTTGCAAATTCTTCTTGCGTCAATCCCATCTCCTTCCGTAATTGCTCTACCTTATTTTTCAAAATATCCCTCCTTTTCGTAAAGTCTTCTTTACATTATTCTACTTCATATCCCATCGAATGTCAATGGTACTTTACATTTTTGAAAAAAAGAGCTGCAAAAAATTTTTGCAGCTCTCAGATTGCAGACAAACTTCAAAAATCATTCGCCGGCACGGATTCTCTTTCGGAAAAATCGGACTTGCTTGCCGGAAATTTCGACCGAGCTCAAAACGGCGTCCTGCCGCTTTCGCTCTAAAATCAGCGTCCTGCTGATTTTTCTGAAATTTCAGCGGCTCGCTCCTCTCGATTTTTTCACGAAAGTTCATCATTTTCGTCTCATGAATTTTGAAGTTTGTCCGCTTTGTCTTCAGTCTGAGATCTGCAAAATTTCTTTCAGCTCTCTTTATGGTTGCATTTTATCGGATCCAATTTACAAGCACCGGAATCGTCACCAGAGACATCAGAGTGGTCAGAAAGACCCCCTGAGAAGCCAGCACCGCATCGCTCTCGAGCTTCGCCGAGAAGACCGCCACATTTGCGGCACTCGGCATCGCCATCATGATGACAGGGATCGTCAGGAAGTATCCGCTCATACCCGCGGCTTTCAAGATCAGCAGAACGATCAGCGGGAAGAGAATCATCTTTACCAAGGAAACGAAGATCAGTTTTTTGTTTCCCACGACGTCGGAGACGGAGGATTGGGACAGCAGGGCTCCGATACAGATCATGGCGATCGGGACCGTCGCTCTCGACAGATAGGTCAGGGTATCGCTGATGAAAACCGGCAGGTCGATTGAGAAGAAAAACAGGGAAAGACCGATGAGCACCCCTGCGGTGCCGGGATTCAAAATACTCGCCAAAGCGGATTTTCCTTTCTGTTTCCGATCCGCGCTGCGACTTAGGATCGCAATGCCGACTGTCCATATCAGCAGGTCGAAAAACATATTGAACAGAGCGGCATAAAACATACCTTCTTCACCGTAAATCGACAGAACGACGGGATAGCCCATAAAAGAGACATTCGGAAAGATCAGGCAGCACCGGAGCACATCCGCCTGCTTACCGGAAAGTTTCATAAGACGAACCGTCAGAAAGGCAAGGCCTATGCAGACCGTATAGAGGATCAATGCAAGCAGCGGCATCTTCATCCCCCGCATCATTTCCTCCACGCCGATTTCAAACTGCATCGCCTTAATGATTAAAGCAGGCAATGTCACATAAAGCAACAGCCTGCTCATTTCCGACACGCCTGTATCCGTGATGAGATTCTTCTTCCGCACGATGAAGCCTGCCCCCATCATCAGGAAGAGGGCGAAGATCTGTGAGAACACGCTCATGGCTTCACCGGACTTTCTGTCTTCGCATACCGCTCGTAGATCATCTTCGCGATGCCGAGGGGTTCTTCCTTCGCGGAGATTTCGGCATAGCGCTCGATCATCATCTCGGTCATCATCTCTTTTCCGGGAGCTTTCTCTCCGAAGCTGACCCCCGTCAAAGTCTTTTTCATCTGTTTCATCAAAATCTTCATAAATTCCGCTTCCATATCCTGAGCGGCTTTTTTCAGCTTCTTCCTGTCCGTCTCCGAGATCTCTGTCTCGATACGGGAGGGAGGAAGCATCGGCGGTCTAATATCCAAAGAGTTTCACTCCTGTCATTTTCAATCCCGGCTCTTCCATTCCGTATTTCGCTTACCGTTTGAGCGTATTGATCGTCTGGAGCATATCGTCGGCGGTCTGCACCGCCTTGGAATTGATCTCATAGGCTCTCTGGGTGATGATCATCTTGACCATTTCGTCCACCAGCTGAACATTCGAGGTCTCCAAATATCCCTGGATCAGCCTGGTATCCTTGTTCTCCTCTTCTTCCGTCACGGGAACCCCTGAGTTCGCCGTCTCGGCAAAGAGGTTGTCCCCTATCGCCTTCAGCCCCTCCGGATTGATGAACTGTACGATCTGAATCTGTCCGAATTCCTCTGTTGTGTTGTCCTGAGGATTTTTTGCCGTCACGACTCCCTCTTCCGAGATCGTGAAGTCCTTCATACCGTTGGGAATTGTGATTTCCGCACCCTCGAGCGACAGGACGCTGCGCCCCTGAGAATCGACGAGGGTCACAGAATCTTCCTGTGCCGAAAACTTGAAGTTTCCGTCTCTCGTATAAAAGGCTTCCGGATTTCCGCTCGGATTTTGTATCACGAAAAATCCGGGTCCCTGCAGAGCGACATCGGTGGGATTCTCGGTTCTTTCAAGATTCCCGTCCATGAAAAGACGAGAGGTCGCCACGGGACGCACCCCATGCCCGATCTGCAGATTGACCGGCTCCCCCTGCTCTGCTTCGTTGGATACGTTGCGCATCGCGGTATAGAGAAGATCCTTGAATTCCATCTTCTGTTTTTTGAATCCGGTCGTGCTGACATTGGCAAGGTTGTTCGCCACGGTGTCCATACCGAGCTGCTGTGCTTTCATGCCGCTGGCTGCCGTCCACAATGCTCTCATATTCTACTCTCCTTTATGTTTAGCTCAGTTTTCCGATCTCATTGGCCGCCTTATTCATGATATCATCGTAAGAACGAATCACTTTCTGGTCTGCCTCAAATCTTCTCAGGGTCTCGATCATCTCCACCATCTCATAAATCGTCTCCACATTCGAACCTTCGAGATATCCCTGCCGAACTCCGCCCCCGAACTCCGCTTCACGCAGCTGTCTGCCTTCGACGGAAACAAGATAGGACTCTCCCTGCTTTTTCATATCCTCTTTATTTTCCACCGAAACAACTCCGATCCTGTCGATCAAAATCTTTTGACTGCCGCTGTCCCTGTAGATTCTTCCTTTCGGATCAATAGTGAGCCTTCCCGCATCGGAAGGGATATGGATGGGGGAACCGCTCGCAGAGAGAACCGGATTTCCGCTTCGGTCGACGAGAAGCCCCTCGACACTCAAAGTAAAAGCGCCCTGCCTCGAGTATTTCCGCTTTCCGTCTCTTCCGTCCAGTACCTTGAAAAAACCCTCTCCTTCAATCGCAAGATCAAGAGGGTTTTCCGTATACTCCAATTTTCCCTGAGAAAAATTGATCGTCGTCCGGTCAACGCGACTTCCGCCATTCATCGTACCGATTACCTGCGCCGCGGGGGCGGCGATGATGTTCGCGGAGGCCGCTTTGCCGACCTGAAGCAGGCCGCCGGGCAGCAGTGAAAGCTCTCCTTCTCCCACTCTTATCCTGTCGCCTTTCCTGTCGAGCAGATAGGCTCCGAATTTCGTATGCTCCCTGAGATCCGAGTCCCGAAGGACGGTCCGCAGATAGCCCTCTTCATCCCTCTTTACGACGGCGGATTTGTAATAGCCCTTGCCCTGCTCGTCTTCCATCGTCAGATACCCTCTTTTGATTTCAATTCGATAGGCTCCGTTTTCCTGCTCTGAGAGCCGCTCGATCCTGACGTCCTGACGGGAAGGGCGCAGACTGCTCTCTATGCCGTTGCGCTTGACGACCAGTTTTTCCGCGAAAGAATCGACAAGCAGGACGTCCTTTTTGAATCCGCTCGTCTGTGCGTTCGCTATATTGTTGGTTACGGAGTCCAGACGCTTTGCATTGGTACGCATGCTGTTGGTCGCCGTATAAAGTCCTCGAAACATCTCTTTCCTCCAATTCCATCCTGAAGAAACCTATTTCTTATATCGACCGAAAGAGAAGGGAGCATTAGTTCTTTAATATCTTTTTTTCGATGAGCGCTGAAGCACCTTGATCGAATTGAGCGCCTCTCCCGTTCCCTTCGCGACGCAGGAGATCGCATCTTCCGCAATATAGACCTCGATGCCCGTGCGCTTGGAGATCAGCTGATCCAGTCCGTTGAGCAGCGAACCTCCCCCTGTCAGCAGGATTCCCTTATCGCTGATATCCGCAGACAGCTCCGGCGGCGTCTTCTCCAGCACATAATGGACGGCGTCCGCAATCTGTGCAACGCTCTCACGCAACGCTTCCAAGGTCTCCGAAGAAGATACCTTGATCGTCTCCGGCAGACCGGATACAAGGTTTCTGCCCCGAACATCCATATACTGCTCCTCTTTTCTCGGATAGGCGGAGCCGATGTTGATCTTGATCTCCTCGGCTGTACGCTCTCCGATCAGGAGGCTGTGTTTTTTCCTCATGTATTTGACGATTGCCTCGTCAAACTTATCGCCTGCAATTTTGATCGAAGTGCTGACGACGATGCCTCCGAGAGAAATAACGGCAACATCCGAAGTTCCTCCGCCGACGTCGACAACCATACTGCCGTTGGGCAGCGAAATCTCAATGCCCGCTCCAATCGCCGCCGCTATCGGCTCTTCGATCAGATAGACGTCGCGCGCTCCCGCTTCCATCGTCGCGTCGATCACCGCCCTTTTTTCCACCTCCGTAACCCCCGAAGGCACACAGACGATGATCTGAGGCTTGAGAAAGCGGAACAGTCCCACTCCTCCGGTCACTTTTTCCAAAAAATGCTTGAGCATCTTCTCGGTCACATCATAATCCGAGATGACTCCGTCTTTGAGCGGTCGGATCGCGACGATGTTGCCGGGCGTCCTTCCCAGCATCTTCTGCGCCTCTTCTCCTACTGCAAGCACCTTATTCGTATCAATATCAATCGCCACGACCGCAGGTTCCTGCAGGACGATCCCTTTTCCCTTGACATACACAAGCACCGAGGCGGTACCCAAATCTATTCCGATATCCGGTGAAAATCCCATCTTAACGCTCCTTTATCAATCTTCGATTTTTTCGATATCTGCACCCAAATCTCTCAATTTTTCAACCAAATCCACATATCCTCGCTCTATATGATAGATCTCGGAGACGATGGTCTCTCCATTTGCGACCAGTCCGCTCAGCACCAGCGACGCTCCGGCGCGCAGATCCGTCGCTGCGACATTCGAGCCGTCCATCTCCGGGACTCCCTGAATGACCGCGGACTTGCCCTCGATCTTGATATTCGCTCCCATGCGCTTGAGTTCAGAAACATTCATAAACCGGTTTTCAAAGACGGTCTCCGTCACGACGGAATTCCCCTCCGCCAAACTGAGCAGCGCCATGAAAGGCGATTGCAGATCCGTCGGAAATCCCGGATGAGGCATCGTCTTGATGTCCGTCGGAAGGATCTTTTTCGGACCGACGACCCGGAGGACTCCTTCTCCCTCTTCAATGGTACAGCCGATCTCCATCAGTTTCGCAATCACAGGCCTCAAATGGTCGATGATCACATTTTCAAGCACGACGTCTCCCTTGGTAATCGCCGCCGCCACCATATAGGTGCCCGCCTCGATCCGATCCGGTATCACCGTATGCTCCGTGCCCTTCAGAGATTTGACGCCGGTGACTTTTATCGTCTTCGTGCCGGCTCCTCTCACCTTGCCGCCCATCTCGTTGATGACATTCGCAAGATCGACGATCTCCGGTTCTTCCGCGGCATTCTCTATCGTCGTCACGCCCTCTGCAAGCGCTGCCGCCATGATGATGTTTTCCGTCGCTCCCACCGAAGGAAAATCCAAATAGATCTTCGTTCCGAACAGTCTCGAGGTATGCGCTTCCACATAGCCGTGCTCCATCTCGACCGTCGTACCCATCGCACGAAAGCCTTTGAGATGAAGGTCAATCGGTCTGACTCCGATCGGACAGCCTCCGGGCATTGATATCTTGGAACGCTTGAACCGCCCGAGCAGAGATCCCATGACAAGAAAGGAGGCTCTCATCTTGCTGACGAGCTCATAGGGCGTCTCCAGACAGGTGATCTCTCTCGCGTCGACCGTCAGCACATCCGCTTCAAAACTCGTCTTTGCACCCAAATGTTCCAAAATCTCACACATGACATGGACGTCCCGAAGATTCGGAACCCCTCGGATGATCGATACGCCCTCTTCCGCAAGCAGAGTCGCTGCAATGATCGGCAGAACCGCATTTTTCGCGCCGCTGATCTTGACGCTTCCCACCAAAGCGCCGCTTTTTCTTACCGCAATATGAGGCAAAATTTACCTTCCTTTCTCTATCTTCCAAATCCACACTTCGAAATCAACGATTTACAAACTTCATCTTATTTCTGACGCCGAAATAAAACTCATTGTTTCCCGCAATATGAAAAATAAACTCTCTTCCCTGATATTCAAAAATTTGGGGCTTCAGCAGCAGGTCTCCTTCCGAAAGGACGCCCTCCCGCTCCAGGATGCTCTCCGCCTGATCCATATCCATGTCCAGCACCAGCATCATCACGAATTTGATATTCTCCAGCAGACCCGCCGCAAAATACGGATTCTCCTCCTGATAGACGCCGACGGCTGCGATCTTCGTAACCGCACCTTCCTTCAAAGAGGCGGATATCAGCGAATTCGTCCTCTTGGTCGAGATCTGGATGAAACTCCACTCATTTTCCGATACGGCCCTTATCTCCCTGAGACCCTTTTCTTCCTCCATCTGCCGGCTGCAGGCAGCCGCAAGCCTCTCATAAGCTTCTCTCAGCTCCTGCGTATCCTCAAAGATCACTTCCGCCGATCTCTTCTCCTCTTTTCTCTGGTCGCCTGCAAAGACGTCATAGACCTTGAGTATCTTCAGTCCGCCTGCCAGCGCAAACAGGAAGAGAAGAGCCGCCATCGACAAACTGACGCTTCTGTTGCGGCAGCGTCTTTTTCCTGCACGAGCATAGCTGCCGTCTCTGAGCGCTTCCCGCCGATCCTCTCTCGCTCTTTGCTTTCTCTCCTGTCTCGATAAACTTCCTCTCAAATCGATCCTCTCCACAAACGGCTAAAATCCAAGCAGTCTCCGGATACGCTTTTCGACGCCTTTCGACCAGTCCGAATCCGTGGCATAACGCTTTCCGATATCTCCGATTCCCGTTCCGCTGTAATACTTTCCACCCTCCGTCAGATAATTCTCCGACAGATAGCGCGCGACCGTATCAACCCCCGAAGCAAAGGAAGAGAACTGCTGCGCACTCTTATAGGGTGAACGGTCATAGGCCTTGAAGCCGAAAAGATTGTTCTTTTCCCGGGCGATGCGGCTCTGTCCGAAGTCCGACTCATGGATCGCCAGCCCCGCAAGAAAGACCGCATTGATCCCGTAGTCCGCCTCCGCTTTTTTGAAGGCCGCTCCAAGTCCCGCAAGCGCAGTTCCCTGCAACGCCTGTTCGAGCTGAGCCGCGCTGATCGAGGACTTCCTTCGAAGATTCGAAGAGTCGATGAGGGCGGAACCCAGTCCCGGACTCCCTGTCTCCTTCCGGTTGCGGATATCCGCAAGTGTCCCTGCACGATAGGCCGAAAGCGCAGCATCGGAACTTCGGCTCTCTTCCCCTGAAACCGGAGACGGCGCAGGCAGCTCTTTCGAAACACCGAGCTTTGTCCTTAGGATCTCTTCAAAGCGCTCCTGCGCATCATAATAACTCCTGCTCGGTCCCGAAGACCCGATCAGCCGTCCAAATTGTCCGCTTATTCTCAAATCCATGCTCTTCTCCGTAATCCATCCTAAAATTCCGCCGTTCCTACCGTTCTCGGGAAGGGAATCACATCGCGGATATTCGATATCCCCGTCAGATACATCAAAATCCTCTCAAAACCGAGCCCATAGCCGGCATGCTTGACTCCGCCGTACTTGCGGAGCTCCAGATACCACCAGTAGTCTTCCTTCTTCAGCCCCATCTCCTCAATGCGACGAGTCAGGATATCCATGCGCTCTTCTCTCTGACTTCCGCCGACGATCTCACCGACCCCCGGCACCAGAAGATCCATCGCCGCGACCGTCTTTCCGTCGTCATTCAGTCTCATATAAAACGCCTTGATATCCTTCGGATAGTTTATCACAAAAACAGGCTTCTTGTATATCTGTTCTGTCAAATATCTTTCGTGTTCGGTCTGAAGGTCGACGCCCCATTCCACCGGATACTCAAAATTATGCCCGGATTTTTGGAGCAGCTCGACGGCTTCCGTATAAGAAACCCTTGCAAATTCATTATTGACCACATTCATCAGCCTGCCCATAAGCTCCTTATCGACAAACTGCGAGAAAAACTCCATCTCTTCCGGCGCCTGCTCCAAAACATAAGAGATCACGTATTTTATCATATCTTCCGCCAGAGCCATATTGTCCTCAATATCCGCAAAGGCAAACTCCGGCTCGATCATCCAAAACTCCGCGGCGTGTCTTGAGGTGTTCGAGTTCTCGGCACGGAAAGTCGGTCCGAAGGTGTAGACGTCTTTGTATGTCAGAGCAAAAATCTCCGCCTCTAACTGTCCGCTGACCGTCAGATGGGTCTCCTTGCCGAAGAAATCCTCCGCAAAGTCGATGCTTCCGTCCGGCTTTCTCGAAGGCTCCCGCAGATCCATCGTCGTCACACGAAACATCTCGCCGGCGCCTTCCGCGTCGCTTCCCGTGATGATGGGCGTATGGACATAGACAAAACCTCTCTCTTGGAAAAATGTATGCAGAGCGTAGGCTGCAAGAGAGCGCAGGCGAAAGACAGCGGAAAACAGATTGCTTCTCGGTCTGAGATGAGCAATCGTCCTCAGGTACTCAAGGGTATGTCTCTTTTTCTGAAGAGGAAAATCCGAATCCGAGGCAGCCTCCACCGATACCCTCTTCGCCTTCAGTTCGAAAGGCTGCTTTGCACCCTCCGTCTTTACAAGCTCCCCTTCGACAGAGATCGCCGTCGCAATCGGCAGCCTTGCGACTTCCTTGAAATTCCCGAGGCTTTCATCAAAGACGATCTGCAGATTCCTGAAAAAAGTTCCGTCATTGACTTCGATAAACCCGAAGGACTTCGAATCCCGCAGCGTGCGAATCCATCCCTGCACTCGAATCAGCTTCCCTGTATATTCATCCGTATTCCTGAAGATTTTTCTGATATCCACCGCTTTCATAAGCTTCTCCTTTCGTCTCGAAACCGACGTCGGCCTCGGCTCTCAATTCACTATCACAAATAGTATAGCCTATTGAAAAATCAGTGTCAATTACACATTTGACATATCTTGCGCCTGCCGAAAAATATCCGCCTCGTATGACGACCCTCCTTTGAAATCCACTTCCCGCCTTCTCATACAGTCCGAAAAAAAACTGCCGGAAAATATCCGGCAGCTTTTCTTTATTACTCTGTAATCCTTCTACTGATACATAAAGTCCACAGTTCTCGTCTCATTGTTCCAAATTGCGGAAATACCGAACTTCTCTAAAAGCTCCGCCGCACCGATGAACTCTTTCTCATATTCCATCTCTTCTCCCAGCAGCTTGTTCAGATCTTCCACACTGAAGAACATCCTTCCGTTTTTCTTTTCGATGCGGATCTTGCCGCTCACTTCCGTTGCCGGCGGAATCAGATAGCTTCCGTCCAGCTTCACGGAGAGAATCGGAATTTCCTCCGCCTCCGCCGTCTCTTCCGCCTCCAAAGTCGGCACCGGGATCTTCGGTGCGATCATCTCTGCAAGCTGCTGTGCCGTATAGGCCTTCACGGAAGTCGGCAGCTTGACGTTCACATGATCCGCCCGATTCGAAGCAGACTTCGTACGGATGACCGCCTCGACGCCTTCCGCCTTGATGACGAGTTTCTCTTCAGCGCTCGCCTTGCCTTCCGAGATCGTCGTATCCATCATGTAACTGCTTCCTGCGAACATCTTCTTGATTTCCGGAAGCATCGGCCTTACGAATTCTTCATACTGCTTCAACGCCTCCATCTTCTCTTCTTCACTTACGACCATATCCTTCGGAGACATTGCCATCAGTCCCATGAGTTTATCCGCATTTTTGAGCGTATACTTGATGTAGGCGTCTGCGATATCCACGATCTTGTCCGCGTTCATGCTGACGGTGAACCGGTTCCCGTCTTTCTGCAGTCCCGTGTCGACGCCCAGTTCCATCGTATAGAAATAGTGGAAGAGGTCGCCCATCATCTTCTTGTTCAGATCCATCGGCACATCGGATTTGATCAGGATGAACTCTTCCGGAATATCCAGCTTCTGTCCTCCCACCACCTCGATAAACGAATTCATCGTCTTCTTTTCCACATAGAGATCCGCTCCCTTCGTGTACATTCGGATCGAAGATGGAAACGGCGGAACCGGCTCCGGAGCCTGCACCGCTTTCATATTGAGTTCGATATAGGTGGTCAGGCTTTCCATATCGCTCTTGGTCTTCAGATCCCCGCTGTACTTGATATCGAGTTCCGGAGAAAGTTTCACATCCACGGTAAACTCGCTTTTGCCCTCGGCGCCCTTCCATTCCAGCACCGACTTCGTCGCATCCAAATAGGCTTTTTCAGCAGAGGTGGCTCCCATCATCAGAAACGCCATCATACTGACCAAAATCAGATACATCGTCTTTTTCATTTTTCCTCACCTTTCTTTTGAAATTAAATTAGAAAACTCACTACCATTATACTATGATATCCGAAAAAAACGATTACATAAAGATTACATTCCACTTTTTTCTCAGTTGGGAAATCACGCCGACTCAAACACCCTATGAATATTCAAGGCGCACTGTATATCAGACTCCTTTTTTATACAAGACGAAAGAATATAGAACCGGAAGAAAGAAGGAGACAATTACAGGATAGATGATCCAGTCCTGATCAAAAATGATCGATAGCAAAACGGCAAGACCGCTGACAACAAAAACCCATCCCCCGAAACGGTGCGTCCGATTCCAGTTTTCTTCACTGCTTAGGCTCCAAGGCGTCTTGAAACCCACCGTATAATTCTGCCTGCATTTCGGAAGATAGTTCCCTATGAGAATAAAGACCGCTCCAATCACCAGCTTCGCTATGAGACTGATGTCTATTTCTGTCTCGAGCGCAATCGAATAAATCGACAGACAAGAGGAAAGAGAGATCAATGGCACAATCCAAAAGACGAGCATCAGGTTCTTTTTACTGATGTTTTTCCTCTTTGGATCATTAAAAGCAATATAGATCGAAATCAAATGGATCAATAAAAGCAGCGCCGGCAGACCAAAGACCGCAAAGGGCTTCGAACTGAAACGATCCGGACTGTTGTCCGTCGCAAAATGCGTTGCTATTCGCATCGGAAGACGACCCCACAGAAAAATTCCGACAAGCATAGGAAAACCTGTCACAAAGGATGTCAGCCAAACGAGTTTTTTATATTCCTTCATCTTCCTTTCCTCCTTTCAGATCAGAGAGCCACAACATGATTTCTTCAAGAACCGAGGTATTCAGCTCATAATAGACAAAATTTTTAATCTTGGTTTCATGTATCAGATCCGCTTTTTTCAAAATGCTCAGATGATAGGAAATCGTCGCTCCCGTCACCGGAAAGCGGCTGACGATTTCACCGGCGGAAAGACACCCCTTCTTCAAGAGCATCAATATTTCCCGACGGACAGGATCAGAAAGTGCCTTAAATGTCTGCGCAAACGCCATTCCTTTCACCTCGCTTATATTTAGAAATATTTCTAAATATATTCTACCTTTCTTCTCTTCTAATGTCAACAACTATTTAGATTTTTTTCTAAATAGTTGTTGACACTAATGCCTAATCAAAATGCCGTCCGATAAAATATACCCTTGACCTGTCATCCGAAATTTCATTGAAAGTAGATCGGAATATCGGATGGTATTTCGAATAGAGTTTATACTAAAACCTCATTGAAGCTCCACCACCGAAAACGATATCCATGTTCAAACGACAAATCAGGTGTTTTGTCAGATGACAATTCAGACAGGGAATAGTATCAAACGCTTTTTCCCTACAAAAAAAGACTGCCCTTTTCGGACAGTCTCTTCGAATCTTGCTTAATTTTACTATTTTACTTCTACGCTTGCTCCCGCAGCTTCCAGCTTCTCTTTGATCTGATCCGCTTCTTCTTTGGTAGCGCCCTCTTTCACCGGCTTCGGCGCTCCGTCTACGAGGTCTTTTGCTTCTTTGAGTCCAAGTCCCGTGATCTCTCTGACGACTTTGATGACTCCTACTTTCGAGGATCCTGCGTTTGCAAGAATGACGTCAAACTCCGTCTTCTCTTCTGCAGCAGCTGCTCCGCCTCCGGCTGCGGCTCCCATCACTACCGGTGCGGAAGCGGACACGCCGAATTTCTCTTCTGCCGCTTTTACCAGCTCATTCAGTTCCAGTACTTTCATATTCTCAATCGCTTCCAAGATTTGCTCGATCGTCATAACGACACCTCCATAATAATATAAATTTTTGGTTTTTCCGTACTCAAGGCAAAAGACCGGCTTCTCTTCCCGCCCGACTTCCATGGATGATCAAAAACCCTCCGGAATACCGGGGAACAGCAACCCCAGTCTCTGCCGATCTTGCGCTCGGCTTAGGCTTCCTGCTTTTTGATAAGAGCATCCAGCATATAGACGAAGTTGGACATCGGAGCTTTGAGGCTTCCGAGAAGCTTCGCGATAAGTTCTTCTTTGGACGGGATGCTTGCAAGCTGCTTGAGTCCTTCCGCTTCGTAATACTCTCCTTCTACATAACCCATCTTGAACTCAAGTTTCGGATGGGTCTTTGCGAAGTCGGCAATGATCTTCGCCGGCGTCATCGGATCTTCGTAGGAGAAGGCAATCGCGTTGGGCCCGATGAGGTTTACGTCGTCAAACTTCTCCATCGAGCCGACTTCCGCTGCCGCTCGTCTCACGAGAGTATTTTTATACACTTTGTAATCCACTCCGGCCGCTCGAAACTTGTCTCGCAGTTCCGTCACTTCCGCTACTTTGAGGCCTCTGTAGTCTACGACGATGCAGGCGGATGCTTTTCTCATCTTGTCTGCGATCTCCTGTACTACGACCTGCTTTTTTTCAATCGCTTTTGTCATGTGGCACCTCCTTTGATGCTCTAAAAAGAGCCTTTTTTGCGCAGACAAAAAAGGCTCCTGATACACATGCGTATATTCAAAACACCTCGGCAGGATATTTAAGCACGGGGCACCTGCTGTCTGCGGCTTCGTATTTGATTTACCTTAGTATTCTATCCTGAAAGACCGACCTTGTCAAGTCTTACTCGGTCACTTTAGCCGGATTGATCTTCACGCCGGGTCCCATCGTGCTGGACACGTTGACCGAACGCAGATACTGTCCTTTTGCAGCCGAGGGCTTCGCCTTGATGACGGCTTCCATCAGCGCTGAAAAGTTCTCCGTCAGTTTCTCTTTTCCAAAAGAGACTTTTCCCACCGGCACATGGATGATATTGGTCTTGTCGAGACGATACTCGACTTTACCGGCTTTGATCTCTTCAATGGCCTTTGCCACCTCGAAGGTGACGGTACCGGATTTCGGGTTGGGCATCAGACCCTTGGGCCCCAGCACTCTTCCGAGTCTTCCGACTACGCCCATCATATCCGGCGTCGCTACGATGATATCGTAATCAAACCAGTTTTCGCTCTGGATCTTTGTCACGAGCTCTTCCGCTCCGACAAAATCCGCTCCTGCCGCTTCCGCTTCCTTGGCTTTTTCGCCTTTTGCAAACACGAGCACTCGCTTTACCTTACCTGTTCCGTGGGGCAGAACAACGGCGCCTCGCACCTGCTGATCCGCGTGTCTGGAGTCTACGCCCAGTTTGATATGAGCCTCTACGGTCTCATCGAATTTGGCAGAGGCGACCTCGCAGACGATACCCATTGCTTCGGACGCGTTGAACAGATTGTTTCTGTCAAACTTACTCGCCGCCTCCCTGTACTTCTTGCCTTTTTTCGCCATAAAACTTCCTCCTCGTGGTAATAACGGTAATCTTGCCTTCCTCCCACCAATCTATTTTCCCCAAAATAGAACTATTCTTCTACAGTTACACCCATACTTCTCGCCGTTCCCTCGATCATGGCCATCGCAGCTTCCACTGTCGCTGCGTTGAGATCCGGCATCTTCATCTCGGCGATCTCTTTTACCTGAGATCTCTTGATCTTTGCGACTTTCTTCTTGTTCGGTTCTCCGGATCCGGACTCGATCTTGCAGGCTCTCTTGATGAGGACTGCCGCCGGCGGAGTCTTTGTAATGAAACTGAAGGAACGATCCTGATACACGGTGATCACTACCGGGATGATCAGACCTGCCTGATCCGCGGTCTTTGCGTTGAACTCCTTACAGAATCCCATGATATTGACGCCGTGCTGACCCAGAGCCGGTCCTACCGGAGGAGCCGGAGTCGCTTTGCCTGCGCCGATTTGAAGTTTGATTTGTCCGATGACTTTCTTCGCCATATTTACACACCTCCTATGGATTTAATCCGCTTTCTTTATTTGTGAAAACTCCAGTTCTAACGGAGTTTCTCTGCCAAACATTGATATCACGACCTTCGCGTATTGCCTGTCCGGATGGATCTCGCTGACGACGCCGCTGAATCCGAGGAAAGGACCCGACGAGACGACAACGCTGTCTCCCTCGGCATAATCAACGCGGATCTCCGCAGTCTTCGCTTTTTCGATGCCCATGTTTTCGACTTCTTCCGCTGTCAGAGCGACCGGTTTGGAGTTTGGACCCACAAAACCCGTAACGCCTTTCGTATTACGCACTACATACCAGGATTCGTCCGTTACGATCATCTTGATGAGGACATAGCCGGGGAACACTTTTCTCTGCCGAATATTCTCTTTTCCGTTTTTTGATTCCACGACATTTTCCATCGGTACGGCCACGCTTTGAATCAAATGCTCCATCCCTCGATTGGCAACGGCCTTTTCAATCGTCGCTTTCACCTTGTTCTCGTGTCCCGAATAGGTATGGATCACATACCAAGAGGCCTGTTCCTGCTGCATCCCGCAACCTCCTTCCCGTTTTCCATGCGCGCCCTTTACAGCGAAATTGCCTTCTGCACAACGAAACTGAGACCTTTATCAATCGCGAAAATGATAAGGCTGACGACCGCCACCGAAGAGAGTACGATCCAAGTGTAGTTGATCAGTTCTTTCTTTTTCGGCCAATGTACTTTTTTCAGTTCCGATTTCGTCTCCTGAAACACGACAGGCAGTCCTTTTGTCTGTTTTTGTTCTGCCGGCAATTTATTCACACCCTTTACCGTTGAAATAGAATCGGGGTTTCCGATTCGGCGTCTGAGCGAACACTACTTCGTCTCCTTGTGAGCGGTATGCTTCTTGCAGAATCTGCAGTACTTGCTCAGTTCGATTCTGTCCGGATCGTTCTTTTTGTTTTTTGTAGTGTTGTAGTTTCTCTGCTTGCATTCCTGGCAAGCGAGCGTTATTTTGACTCTCATTGGTCCACCTCCTACATATTCTTATGCATCAGAAGGATCTATTTTTTCTTATAGATTGGGGTAATATAAGCACTACCCATAAAATCTACCACAACACATCCCATCTGTCAAGATTCTAAATGCAATCAGTCCAAATAATTGAGCAGGAAAACGGAAAATACTTCCGCCAATTTCAAATCTCGCTCTCCGAACTCTTTTTCGCGGAGATTCGCCTTCATATAGAGGAAAGCGGTCTCTTTTCCGCCGGAAAGCACGGCAAGTCCCATGACGGAATTCCATTCGATAAGACCGGTCAGCTTGTTTCTGCCCGTCGTATCTTCCCAGTCCACCCTGTAAAAACCTTCCGGATTTTTTCGAACCTCCTCGATCAGATCGCTCTGCACGAAGGAAAAATGTCTGAGTCTCTGTTCTTCCCGCGAAAGTGAACAGGCCTTTTCTCCGCAGGAGGACACCAGGAGGATCTCACAGGCCTCGAAGACTTCGATCATCCGGGTCAGGACATTGAGGATCCCTTCGTCCTTTTCGGTATTTTTCGCGCTTTCTCTCAACATCTCGGAAAGAGACAGGCGATAGAGGGAATCTTTGAGCTCGTTACCCGTCAGGATTCCTCTGACCGTCTGCTCCTCGGATTTGGGGATCTGCATATCCGCCGACCAGATGAGACTGCGATTTTTCCCTTCGGATTTCGCTTTGTATAAAGCCTCATCCGCCCGCTCGATCAGTCCCTTGACGGTGTCCTGGGTCTTATGCAGCTCGGAGATCCCCAGGCTGATCGTCACGGAAAGGTCTCTCCACCCTTTGAACACAAATGTTTCCACTTTCCTTCGAACAAGCTCCGCAAGTTCCAAAGCCTCCTTCGCGGTGTATCTGTGCAAAACGGCGACAAACTCCTCTCCTCCGTAACGCCCGAGTTTGACTTCCTTCGGCAGCACGGAATGCGCCGCTCCCGCCACCTCCGAGAGGACAAAGTCCCCGACAAGATGACCGTAGCGATCATTGATCCTTTTGAAATTATCCAGATCAAACATCAGTACGCTCAGCGGACAGCGTCCTCCCCGGCATTCCACAAACCGCTCTATAATCTCGTTTTCAAGATAGGCCCGGGAGAAGAGCTTCGTCAGTTTGTCTGTCGAGGAGGTTCGCTTAAGCAGATAATCCTCTGTCAGTATCGAGAGCAGAGGGAGATAGGAGCGCAGTTTCCTTATTTGTTCCTCATCAAAAAGGTGGATGCACCTGCTCGTCGTAAACAGCAGGATCGGAGAGTCTCCTTCCGAAAGATCCACTTCAAAGGAAATCGGAAGAATGAACAAAGTCTGTAAAATGCCATCCTCTGTGCTCTCGGTGAAAACCTCTTCTTTTTTCTTATGGATAAGGCGCTCCCACCGTCTCCATTTTTCTTCCGCCGCGTTTCCTGCAAAGAGCAGCGGTCTGTACTTATCTCCTTCGGGAGTGCAAAAATATACTTCCGCGGCCATCAACATTTTTTGAAGGAAGCTGAGCAATATCTTCAGATTGACTTCAAAATCATCTCCGAATTCGGAAAGAACGGACTCGATCCTCAGATGATCCGGTTCAAAAGCCTTCTTTTCATCTTTCAGTCGGTCGGCCACCCTCAGACGACCGACTTTTTCCATGAAATCCCATCCGTAAAGACAGTCATTGAGCCGATCTGCGGAGACCGAAATCTCTTCAGACGCTCTCAAACCTCGATAGTCTCCTTTGTCGATCAGATGGTCCAAATATCGGAAAGGCCTTATATAGCCGTTGGTCTCAAAAATTTTCCTCCGGAAAGAGGGAGGAGTCGCCCGCATGACGGCGAAAATCTCTCGGATCGACTCGACAAACTGAGTCGCCGCCTCCCAGATCCTGCCGTTTCGGATATAATGCTCTGCAAGATGGAGCCGGATCTGTATGCCGGCGTCATCGACGATCTCGCTGTCGACACAGGCCCGCATCTCGTGCATCTGTACCGCCGAGATCGATCCTTCGTCGATGCTCTGCAGCAAATGACGGATCGCGGACAGGGAAGGATCGACGACAGGAATATCGACGACCGATCTCCAAAACAGGGGATACTCTTCCCTTTTTCTCGTTGTGTGAAGGATCAGGCACATCTCGTACATCAGTCTTAGAGAGAGTATGCGATCCGTCTTCTTCATCTGCCTGAGTCGTTCGATCAGATGATCCAGTTCTTCTTCGGATTCTTTTTCCTCGGAAAACAGCTTTCGGAAGTATTGAAAAGGCAGGATCTGATACGGATTTTTTTTCCATCCGTCGAAAAATTCCTGCGCGCAGGGTTCCGAAGCTTCCACCGCTTTTTCCAGAGCTCTCAGTTTGAAGAACAACAGCCGGACGGTCTCAGAAAAAGCATAGGAGTTGAAAGAACGGGGATCGGCGACCTGATGACGCCGAGCTTCCTCGTAGTAGGACCAAGCTTTGACAAGCTCTCCCTTCTGAACGGCGTAATAGATCATCCTGCCCAGTACGATCATTCGATATTCCTGTTCCCCCGTCTCATTTCCGCAGACGAGCGCCTGTTTCGCATAGAGATGGGCCGCCTTTGCGTCGCCTGTCTTTTCGTAGAACAGCGAAAGACTGTAGAGGGAAAAGATTTCCATCCCTGCGATCTTATGTTTTCGAGCCGAAGAGAGGTTGTTTTCATAGATCTCTTTGATTTTTTTCATATTTTCGGCATTCGTATCGTCTTCTGCATACACATGCGTCATGTTATGGAGAGCCACGATCTTTCCACGGACGTCTTTCCCTCTTTCGGAATAAAAGGCCGCCTTCCGATTGAGTGTGACAGAATCTTCTTTCTCTCCGGAGAAAAGACAGGCCAGCGCCCAGATCCGAAAAATCTCGCCTTTGATATCGTCGAGCCTTCTGTTCTCTCCACAAAGCTCAATCGCAGTTCTGCAGCACCCCTTGGCGATCTCATGATCTCCTCTGCCGATCGCCTCCCTCGCCTTTTCCGCGTACAGACAGATCCCGGCCGTCACAGCCTCTCTCTTTTCGTGCATCTGTTCCAGTATCTCGCGATAGTATGAAGCCTTTTCCGCATCGCCGATATAGCCGATATGGATATTTATGAAGGCTCGACCATAGAATTCTGCGGCCATTTCTCGATCCTTGACACTTTCCGCAAGTCGATCAAGCTCCTGCATCAGACTTTCGATTTTTTCGGATCTCTTGAGATAACAGGCGTATCGAAACAGTAAAATGAGCAGGGAAAAGGACTCTTCCCGGTCGGTAAGACCTTCGAGCGCACTCTCATAAAATTCCAAGGCCCTCTCATAATCCATGCGATCCGCGTACTGCTCCCCAAGGATCCTCAGAAAGGTCGATGCTCTGTGCATCGAATCTTTGTCGCCAAGAAGCCGGTAATGTTCCGCAAGAGCGATCCATTCTTCCTCTCCTCTCGGCTCGGACAGACCCACCAGCCGACGATGTTTGTGCATCCTTTCTTTTTTGCTCATCCTCCGCTCATAGACGAACAGACGAAACTGTTCTTCTTTGAACCTGTAGGATTCTTCTTCCTGATACATCAGGACGGAAAGGAGCTTTTTCGAGATCAGCGAAGCGGTCGCTTCCTCCACCCTGTCCTTTCTCATTCTCGAAAGATCCGCAAGTTGTAAGACGCTTTTGGGCAGACGAAGGATCGACGCCCATTTGAGCAGTTCTTTCTCGTCTTTTCTGAGTCGGTCGAACACCGCGCTCATCTCTTCCTGCGTATTCTTTTTCAAGCGGCATTTTTTCCAGCTTTCCAACGAAGCCTCGACGGCGGCGTTCCCCCGTTCTCCGTCAAATCGCAGGATTCCGTACTCCAGCAGGCAGCGGAGCATCTCGAGGATCTCATGGATATTTCCTCTGCTCTCCTGATAGACGAAGGAAAGGAATTCCTTCGAGACCTCTCTTCCATGAAAAGTGCGGAGGAGGAATTCTTCGAATTCCTTTCCGCGCAAAATCGCAGGAAACAATTCCCGCGCTCTCCCGCTTTCGATCAACGAGTATTTCGTCCCGCGAAGCGCTTCGCTTTCCTCCTGCTCCTCCTCGCAGAAAGCAAGGATGAGAAGTTTTCGCAGCCTTCCGAAATAAAAGGCGTAATACATCGTATAACGAATATACTCATTGATCTGATTGAAACTTCGACAGAAGATGATCGTCATGCGCTCATCCGTATTCGATATGAGAAGCTCGGCGGCAACGGTCAGCAGACGCATCAATCCCTTGTCCTTCAGATCTTCGACACGCATGACTTTTCTGGACCGCAGCAGTCTCTCATATTCCCGGAAAAATTTGTCAAATCCGCCAAATTCTTCCGTCAGGACGGAATGCTTTCTGAACGCCCGAAACCTCTCCAGCCATTGCCCTGTGAAATTTGAGTCCGTCCAATCGAAGACAGGCAGGACATTGAGATCCATCAATGATATCTTCCTTCGGAAATCCGACAGCAGACAGCTATCCAAAAACCCCTTTTTCAGATAGATGAAGAGAAGAGCATTCTCTCTCCGATTTTCTCTTATCTGCATGAATTCTTCAAAGATCCTTCGGTTGATGAGCGTCCCGACGGCCGCCCTCTCGGACAGACGGATGTTCTGATTGCGGTCGATATGGATCAAAGCGTCATTTCGCCCGAATTTCTCCCGAATTTCCCGAAGGATGAAGGAAAAGTCGCCGGTTTTTTCGTTCCGACCCTCCAAACCGAGTTTTTTTATGAGATAAAGACTGATCCTGTCACGCAGCCCTCTTGCCTCTCCGCCGTCCTTAAGCTCTTTTCGCCAGACGCTCAGCGCCTCTGTCGGATCTTCGATCTCCTCCCGACGGAGAAAAAGAGACAGGAAAAATTTTCCGACACTCCGAAAGGAGAAACCGCCTCCCTGCGTGTCCATAGAACTTCTCCTTGACTCTGCCATCTTGGACACCTGATCGAGATCATACTCTATCGCGGATCGAATCGGATCTTTCAGGAAAGGATGCTTTTTTCCGTCTTCCCCGATGCGAATATACAGATTGCCTTCATTGAAACAAGTCCATAAAACACCTTTCAGATGAAAGTAATTCAGCAGCTGAAGGGTGGAGATCATCACCTCAAGGATCTCTTCATCCTCCGCCGATATCAACGCCTGCCGCATGAGGTGAGCCTCGATCCGCTCAAAGACCGCCAGGTAAAATCTCGGCTCCCCCGTTCCCCGATCCTCTTCGCAGTCATATACGAAGTCAAACTCCCGTACCTTTGATATATAAGGGATATCCATATCCCGAAGGCGCTCATAGAGATGTTCGATATTCCGCAGAAGACACAGATGCTCATCTTTTTTTTCGATCAGGAGAAGTTCGACCGAAGATCCGTCTCTAAGATCTCGGCCCTCGCAGATCCGTACTCCGCCTTTTATGATTTTTTGCTCCCGAAGGATTTCATACCGTCCGTTAACCTTCTTCATCTTATTCCTCTCGACTCAGATACAAACCTGCAATATTCGACATGATCTTCGCAAAATTCAAATCTCTCTCATCAAACATCCTCTCCGTCAAAGGCGTTCTGAAATAGAGCAGCCCCCTCAGCCGGTCTCCGGTGGTGATGCGTACGGCCAGCACGGACTGCCAGATCGGAAAATACTCTGTCCGACTCGGCTTTTTCTCTTCACTCCAATCAATCGTGAGCCTCTGTTCTTCTTTATATCTCAGCCGCCTTATCAGCGAATCGCTCAGCCGGATCCCTCTGTGCAGCGCCTGTTCTCCAAGGAGCTTATAACACCCCTGAGGTTTTTCCTTTTCGGAAAGGAAGATCACTCCGCTCTCCTGCACACCGAAGAGCTCAATGCCTCTTGAGAGAAGCTCGAGCATCCTCTCTTCAAGATCCCCCTTCCTCCTCCGAAGCAAGGTCAGTTCGGTCAGAGCCATGACGACACGGTTATCCCGAATCTCATCTCCCGTCACCATGGCATACTCGTCCGTATAGCCCTTGCGCCTTTTCAAAAGATCATCCGTATAGATGATGCAGCGGTTTCTTCCGGTATCCTTTGCATGATAGAGCGCTCTGTCCGCTTTTTCGACCCATTTTTCGGGAGTCAGATCTCTTTCTCTGTCCAGCTGCCTGATACCCATGCTGAAAGTGACCTGAAGCCTCGGATATCCTGCAAAGACGACTTTTTCCATCTCTTTCCTCAATTTTTCGCCGTATTCCCAAGCCTGCTGCGCATCCAGATCATAAAAGACGATGATGAATTCTTCACCGCCGTAGCGTCCGATCTGATGTCTGCCTCCCAGATATCTCGTCACCGTTCCGACGGCGGTCTTCAGAACGATATCTCCGACCTGATGACCATAACTGTCATTGACCCTCTTGAAATGATCCAGATCGAAAATGCCAATCGAGATCGCTCGTTCTCTTTTGAGAGACTGCATGACGTTTGAGAGATGTTCGAAGAGGTACTTTCTCGCAAGGGCTCCGGTCAGCGGATCAATGGAAACGGATTGCTTGAGTTCATACCCCTGTATCATGGCGATCAGAACCTGGATTTCCATCATCTGATAATGATGCGTCAGTTCGGTGAACAGGTGGAGATAATTATCCGTCAAAAATACGATAAAGCCTCTGACTCGATTGGCCCTTCCCGCCTTTCCTTCCGGCAGAGGGATCGCGATCATTTCGACAATATCCGGATATTCCTTGACGCTGCCTTCTCCCGAAATTCTCTGCATCACAGTCTTGCCCCGGTTGAGATACTTCGCCAGGATCCTCATGTCGATATACGGGGCGCCGACGGAAAAACGGACGAGCGTCTCGTAGTTTCCCGCTCCGTCATGCAGAAGAATGAAAGCATCCGTCGCCAGGATACTCGCTGCAAAAAACTCAAGCAGCCTTCGGATATTTTTCTTTCTGCCGCCCGTAAGCCTCGGCAAAAGAACTTCCAAAGAAGGATCCAGTCCCAGATGCCTCAGTCTCTCTTCGACAATCGCATCCATGGCTTTGCTCCCTCGAGCAAAGAAGTTTTCCGAATATTTCTCAAGAATGCCCTGCACCTGCGACTGCGTAAGAATGCTTTCTCTCTCTTCCGGTCCGGCGGCGCAGCCTTCCATCCATCGCTCATACAGCCGGAAGATGCGGATGAATTGATGGGTATTGAAATAGGACGCCTGATGCTCCTTAGGGATCCTGCTCATGATCTTGACCGCATAGAGCAGACCGTCCGCAAGATGAGGCAGGGCTTCTCTTTGCTCGTTGAGACTAAGCAGGCGCCTTGCGATCTCATAACAGATTCCGACGCTGACGGCTTCATAACTGTGTCTTTTGACATAGAACTTCGCCGACAAAACCGCCCGCAGACCTTCTGTATCCCGCTCAACCGTCTGAAGGGCGCGAAAATAGGAAAAATACATTCTCAGGCAATTTGTCTTCAAAAGCGGTTCGAGGGTCAGCACCTCCCGGATCGTCTTTTCCAGCGCAGCCGTCCCGAAGCGATGCAGCAGGATCTCCACATACCGGCAGAGGCGATAGACGCTCTCCTGCCTCTCAATGCGATCCGAACGCTCTTTGAGATGCTCAACATATTTTCTGACGATATGCTCCTCGTATTCGCCAACGCCCAGCATTCGGTTAAGCTCTCGAACACACTGCCACTCCTCGACAAAAAGGGAGCCTGATCTCATGTTTGCGCCGAGAAATTTACTGATCCAGGCCGAAGCTCTGCTATAATACCCCAGAGAAAATGAATAATCCGACCAAAGCAAAAAGAAATGATCTGCATCCTTCGTGCGCTTTGATATCTCCAAAAATTCCCCGTGCTCGATCCTGAGCCTCTGAAATTCCGCAAAATCCCCGGATTTCAGGGCGCACCGAAAGATCTCCGCAAGCATTTCAGCCCTCCGACCGTCGTCATCGATCATCAAACTCCTCTGAAAAGCCTTCTTAATATAGTCCTGCGCCTTGAGCATCTCACCCTTCATCATATAAGCGACGCCGATATGATGAAGAGCGCTGATCTCCATCAGGACATACATATTCTGTCTCGACTGTTCAAAAATATGTTCGTAGAGCTCAATCGCTCTGTTGAAATCATAGATCTCAGTCAGGTAAAAATAGCCGATATTCCCCATAGTGGCGATGCTTTCAAAAGCCTCGCCCAGCTCGTCGGACAGCCAGATCCCCTTTTGAAAATACGACAGCCTCTCCTCCGGCTCCAGCGCCTGCGCCGAAAGGCTTCCGTACAGCCGGCAGCACTCGGCCACGATCTTTCGATGTTCTTTGAGTTCCTCATACCGGTCGATGATATTCCGATAGATGGGCAGAGCCTTTTGCACCTCGCCCTTCAGCACGCGGAGATCCGCTTCCATCTTCTGACGGATCAGGGCCGTCGTTTTTTCCTTTCCTTCCAAAAGGAGTTCTTTTGCGAGGTTCCCACATTCTTCCAGCACCGATACCTCACCGAGGTTGAATGCCAGCCGCGCCCGCAGATAGAGGATCCTCTCCTTTTGAGAGCGGATCGTTGCGCGCCCATAGAGGGAAAAGAGCTTTTCCATGACGTCGAGGCAATCCTTGACATATCCGAAAGAAAAATAGATCTCTGCCAGAGACAGACGGATCGCGATCTCCTCGGGCAGCTCATCGTCTTCCGTCAGTTCAAGGGCCTTTCGGTAGAAGATGATCGCCATCTGCGGATTGTTCTTCTCCTTACTCTTCGCAGTTTGCAGGGCGAGCTTTCTTCCTTCACGAAATTTCCTCAGAGAGCGAAACTGAAAAAGAGCCTCGATGACGTCTTCATCTTCTCCAAGATCCAGCAGAGTCAAAATCGCCTCATGGATACCGGATCTTTTTTTCCTCGGCGCCTGCGTAAGCAGTCTCTCTCGAAGATAAGGATCCGACAGGCTCACAAAGTGGACGCTTCCGTCATAATATCCCTCGACGATCCCCATCCGGATGAATTTCTCAAGAAAGTTCTCCATCTCCCGCCCGCCTCTTTCCGAAAGGCGCAGGAGACGCTTTGCTCTCACGGAACCTTGAAAACAGGCAAGCAGAGTGAGAAACTCCCATTCCGATTCCGAAAACTTCTCCCCATCCCGCCGCCGGAAGGGATCTTCCCTGCGCTTCGGCGTCGCCTCTCTTTTCAGGCGCTCGTCGGCAAATTCCCAGCGTCCCGTCCGCGGACAGAGCCTGAGATATCCTCTGAGCATATATTCGCGCAGAGCCTTCGATATAAGTCCCGGATTCCCCGCAGTCTCCATATAGATCCTATGCACGAAAGATTCCTTGCTCCGAGTCGTGGCAAGGGTCGAGCGGATCATCATCCGAACATCTTGCAGCCTCATATTCTCAAGCGTCACTTCCTTGACTTGAGCGACTGAAGAAAGGATCCGGATCAGCTTCTGAGCGCCCGCATCCTCCCGCAGCTGTTTCGGATCGACAGACAGCAGCAGCATCATTTTCTCTTTCAATGTCGGATCCGAGAGGAAATACAGCAGAAACTCGACCACCGTCTCATCGGCGAATTCAAAATTATCGACGATGAATACGATCCGCTGATTCTGCATCGCTTGAAACATCAGAGTCGTCGCCCGAAGCAGCATCTTGAGGCGATGACGCTCCTCCTGACGCGGCTGACCGGAAACAAAGTACTCTTTGATCTCATTCAATCTTTCAAGATAGCTTTTTCTTTTCTCACCAAAGTAAAAAGACAAAAACAGATCCGCATAGGATCTGAAAAAATCTTCCAGAAGGGCCTGCGGCTGTTCCTTGCTCAGCCGAAAGCTGGACAGAAGCAAGATGTTTTCGAAGCTTAGCAGATGCTCCATCTCTCGCAGAACGCGTGTCTTCCCCGTCCCCTGCACTCCTTTGAGCAGAACGACCCGGGCCGATTCCTGAGGAGAAGTCTGCAAAGCAAGCTTCATCATCTCTTCCACCTCGTTCTTCCGACCGACAAGAGCCCCTTCCCTCGTCAGGTGACGGACCTTATCGCTATCTTCGATTCGAGAAGAGAGTTTGAACAAAGAGGCGTATTCCGCAAAAACCCTGTTCAGCGAATCAACGCTCGGCTGCAGATCGCTCTCATGGAGCCTTCGAATGAAAACCAGCAGCTTTTCAAAAACCCCTCTTTCGAGATGATCACTCCCGAAGCGTGAACCTCGTTCGAACTTCTTGATCTTTTCTGCAAAATTCTCATTCTTTGTCCATTCTCTCCCCTCGATCACCGACAGCAGAAAACAGGCAAGCTCTTTCAGATCGACCGTTTGGCCCGCCGACTCTCCAAGAAAGAGTTCACTCTCGACGATTCCCGCAGGATCTGCGGAGGCGACGTCTTCCATCGCATAGCTCATGAGATCCGTATGGCGCAAGCACGGACCTCCTTCCGTCCGGTGAATGAAGAGGTCCTTCAGGGCGAAAGAACTTCGGACAAAACCGCAAAGTCCCGCATAGTTAAGAGCTTTCAGTATCATCGCCACAGCCTCGACAAGTCGCTTCACAGACCCGCCTCCGACCCAGTCAGTCAGAGAGATCGGATCCGGGAGATGTTCCACTGTATACATGAGGAAAGAACCGTCTTTTCGCACCCCGTCCATATTTTGAACCGACGAAAAATCCAGGCTCTTCAAAAAAAATACATCCGCAAGACTACGCGCCAGTGCAAAGTATCGTTTGATGTATTCGTAGGTCTCCGGCGAAAAAAGCGTCTTTTCGACCATGCAAAGCATCACTTTGCGATTTGCGCCAAACAGATCTTCCGCAAGAAAGCAGACGAGAGTATCGCTCTCCCGAATCGTCTCTATGATCTTATACCTGTTGTTTATTATCTTCATACTTACGCCGCCCTGTTCCCCTCGATCCTTATGTCTTTATTGCACATTATTTGCAATGAGCGCCTTTCACTGTCCTGATCAGGCTTTATCCTACAAGCTATTGTAATATATCCCCGGCAAAATTTCAATCTCTATCGGATATTCCACAGTTTTCACACCTTTTGAAATTGAAAAAACAAAAACGCACAGCGAAAAAGTCGATATCGACAGGCAAAGTTGATGAGAGCTGCAAAATCTCATATACTGAAACCACCGGTCTGAGCCTTCTTTTGCCTGCACAAATGCTGTGCAGAAAAAATGAGAGCTATCTTGCAGCTCTCATCTTCACGCTCATCTCCCGAAGAATTTCCTCATACTTATCGAGATCCTCTTCGGAAGAATCCTGAAACATATTCCTGAAACTTTCATTCATCGCCAGACGGATGCTCTCGGCGAAGGCTCTTCCGGCCTCCGTAAACACCAGACGCCCCTGACGCCTGTCTTTTTGATCCTGCTCCTTACAGATCAGTCCCTTGGCAATCAGCCTTCTGATGATGCCCGAGGCCGTCCCTTTCGAAATCTTCATCTCCCGCGTCATCTCACGATTGCCGGTAAAGCCCTTGTGTGCGATCAGCTTGAGAACGATCATCTGCTGAGGGGTGATCCCGTAAGGTCCGATATCCCCGTCCATCGAATTCATCGACAAAGAGTAAAGTTCTCTGATCAGCATCGCAAGCAGATAGTATTTTCTCTCTTTATTCTCTTTCATTTTACTCCCTTCCATTACCTTCAATGACAGCCTCCTCCTTCGGCATGGTTCGGATACCGAATATAAAATAGACGATATGAAAGATCCAAACGACCGCAAGGATCATTCTTCCGACCGGAACCTTGCTCATCATCGCGAAACCGACACTCATCGTCAAAGTGACGATCAGGATGATCCGGATCTTCGCCTTGTTTGTCATCCCCCTGCCCTGCACAAAAGACTCCAGATTGTCCTTATAGAGCTTCGTCCCTCGAAACCAGTCGTTGAGACGATCCGAGCTTCTGGCGAAACAATAGGCCGCCAGCATCAGAAAGGGAAAAGACGGCAAAAATATGACGACAGCTCCGACAGCTCCAAGTCCCAGCCCGACAAAACCTCCGATCAGATAAATCATTTTCCTGACACTCATTCTTTTTCTCCTTCCTCTATACCGATCACTCCGCGAAATTTCATATTCCATGAAATGAGCAAAGATAACAGTCTCAGCTTTGTCTTGCGGTTTTCATCGCAAAAACTTCATCGGCGATCCGCAGTGTCGATTCCCTGTGAGAAATTAGGACAACGGTCTTTTCCTCGCTCTGCCGACAGATCGAACGAAGGATGATCCCCTCGCTGAGACTGTCCAGGTTGCTCGTCGGCTCGTCCAGGAGCATGAAGGGCGCGTCATGCAAAAAAGCCCTCGCCATACCGATTCTCTGCCTTTCTCCGCCGGAGAGCCTATCTCCGAGCTCTCCGACCCTCGTCTCATATCCCTTGGGCAGATCGCGGATAAACTCATCCAGCGCCGCTTTTTTGCAGGCGGCAACCACCTCTTCATCATCGGCGTCCAGCTTCGCTATACGGACATTGTTTGCAATCGTATCGTCAAACAGATGGGTCTCCTGGGTGACGAAGCTCTCCAGAGCGCGAAGATTTTCCGTCTTAATCGTGTTGACGTCCTCTCCGGAAACGAGCACCTTTCCTTCTCCCGCCTCCCAGAACCGCATGAACAGCTTGAGCAAGGTCGATTTCCCGCTTCCGCTCTTTCCCGAAATACCTAGGATCCGGTTTTGCGGAATATCGAGAGAGAGATCCTCAAGAATCAGCTCATTCTCATAACGGAAAGAAAGATGATCCGCCGCCGCGCCGCTGAAAAAGACCGATTTTCCTTCTTCTATTTCACGAACCATCGGCTCTTCCTCCAGAATGTCGAGAACGCGGTTTCCCGCAGCAAAGGTGTTTTGGAGCGTACTTCCCAGATTCGCCAGCGCGACGGTGGGGCCAAAGGAACTCATCATCGCAACGAAGGGAATCAGCACGCCGTCAAAGCCGACGGCCCCCTGCGCGTGCAGACGGGCGGCGACAAAGAGCATCGCCATACTGAATCCCAATATGACGGCGGTTGTCACACCCATATTCCAGCCCACTCTCTTTTTCATTTTCTCTTCAATCAGAAGCAACTGATCCGTCTTTTCACGGATCTGCTCAAGCCTCTGCCGACCTCTTCCATAGCGGATGATCTCAGGAAGTCCCCTCATGCTCTCCAGAACGAAACTGCTCAGCTGTCCTGAGCGGTCGCGGAAGAGGTTTCCGTCATCACCGCTCCACTTCGATATCCGGGAGGGAATCAGAACCCCGACGACAAAATAAGCCGAAAGCGCGATCCCGCCCAGCAAAGGATGGTAGCTGCCGATAAAAAGGCTCATCCACAGACTCATCCCGATGGCGATGGCGACGGGAGAGAGGGTGTGGGCGTAAAACACTTCCAAAAGCTCAATATCCGAGGTGATCAGGCTGATGAGATCGCCCTTGTCTCTGCCTTCGAGCTTCGCCGGACAGAGCCTGCGCAGAGAGGTGAAGACCTTCCTCCGCAGCAGAGCGAGGAGTTTGAACGCGATATAGTGATTGCACATCTGCTCCCCATAGTGCAGGATACCTCGAAAGATCGCAAAGACTAAGATCCAGAAAAAGAAGATCCTCAGATTCAGCACCTGTATCAGATCCCCCAAGATCAGCTCGCTCTTGGTCTGCGCCGGCTCTCTGAGAATCTCCAGGATCCCGTAGGAGCCGTAGATCGTCAGATAGGCGGCGCAGAGATGACCCGCAAGCCCTGAAACGATTGCAAGCAGCATATAGAGAAGCAGGGGTCTCACAAGTCCTGTCAGGCGAAAAGCGACCTGCATATTCGAGCGTTTCTTCATGCGATCTCCTCCTTTCCGAAGTTCCGGATCTCCATTTGATTCTTCCAGAGGCGTTCATACAGTCCCTTTTGCCTGAGCAGTTCCTCGTGCTTTCCGCTCTCTTTGAGCCTGCCTTCGCCGAGCACATAGATCTTCTCCGTTTCGACGGCATTTTCGAGCCTGTGGGTGATCAGGATGACGGTCTTGGACTTCGCCAGTTCCCGGATCTGCTCCATGATCTGATTTTCACTCTCCACATCAATATTGGAAGTCGCCTCGTCAAAGATATAGATCGGACTGTCGTGCAGGATCGCTCTCGCCAGTGCCAAACGCTGACGCTGCCCTCCGGAAAGGTTCGCTCCTTTTTCCAAAAGCCGGGTTTTCAGCCCCTGCTCCGCTCTGAGGAAGTCTTCAAGGTTTACCTTTCTCAGCGCTTGCCAAAGCTCTTCCTCCGAAGCTTCCTCTGCGCCCATGCGCAGGTTTTCCTCGACGGTTCCCCTGAAGATATAGCTTTCGTGACCGACATAAGTGACCGACTGCATCAGAGAATCCTCCCGGATCCTTGCAAGATCGACTCCCCCCACTTCGAAACTTCCTTTGTATCCTCTGTTGCGTCCCGTCAGGATGCCGGCAAGGGTCGACTTGCCGCAGCCGCTCTCTCCGACAATCGCCATAAAGCTGTTTTTCGGAAAATCCATCCTTATGTCCCTCAGGATCTCGCGCTCCTCAGTATAGGAAAAACCGAGATCCCGGATCTTGATCGCAATATCCTCCGGAAAAGGATCCTCTCCTTTCTTTTCATCCGGAAGATCAATCAGGCGAAAGATCTTCTCTCCCGCCGCCATCCCGTTCATCGCGATATGGAAGAAGCTGCCCAGCAGACGCATCGGAATGAAAAACTCCGCCGACAGCAGAATGATCATCAGACAGCCGCCCGGCGCGACGCTTCCTTCCCGGAGAGCGAGAACCGCGGCGATGATCCCGAGCGCCGCGCCTCCGTAAGCGACAAAATCCATGATCGTCACCGAGTTGAGCTGCATCGTCAGCACCTTCATCGTGATCTTACGGAAGTTTTCCGCCTCGATATCCATCATCCGGCTCTTGTACTCATCCGCCTGATAGATCTTGAGCGTCGTCAGCCCCTGCAGGTTTTCCAGAAACGAGTCGCCGAGGGTCGTGTACTGTCCCCAGTATTTATGAAATAATTTCTTGGCGAAGGTCTGAACCGAAGCGATGGCGACCGGGATCAGCGGCACGCAGAGCAGCAGGATCAGCGCGGACTTCAGATGTACGCGGCTCAGCACTGCAAACAGCGTCAGCGGAGCGAGCATACTGTAAAAAAATTGGGGCAGATAGCCTCCGAAATAGGTCTCCAACTGCTCGACTCCTTCCACCGAAACCTGAACGATCTCCGAAGTCGAAACTCTGTCGCGATAAGAAGCTCCGAGACTGAGGAGCTTTTTGTAGATCATCACCCGAAGCTTCTGCTTGACCGCCTTGGAAGAAAAGAAACTCATCTTCGAGGAAAGATTCATGCAGATCAGACGAAGGATCAACGCCCCGAAGACAATGAGACCGGTCGTTACAAAATCCGAAGAGAGCGCTTCTTTCTCATAGATTTTTTGAACCAGTTTGCTGACAGAAGCGATCATATAGATGTTTGCGAACAGTCCGATCCACTGGACCCCGACATTGACTGCGATGTACTTTTTGCTTTCCGGCACGAGTCCGATCAACCGTTTGTTTATCATTCTCTTCCCCTTTCTCTGCAAGAAGGCGGCCTTTTCCCTCCGAAACTTTCCCTGCGCTCACTTTTATTAGTTTAAGCTAATAATAGTGTATCCCTTCTCCTTTGTCAATAAAAAGTTTGCCTGCAAACTATTTGTTCAAAAAAAATGGATTCTGCAAAAATAAATGACTTTTGATTCCTCACCTGTGATATAATCCCGAGTTTATCACTTCCCGCCTTGAAAAAACTCTTGAAATCAT
>JAUMYL010000018.1 GCA_030528675.1 Peptostreptococcaceae bacterium | reverse complement strand
AAAAGAAGGAATTCTCGTCTTGGTTCGTACTTATAAAGAGGAGATGAATCTTCCAAAAGGAGAAATCATCGAAAAGATCGAAGCGAAGTTCGGCTTGCCGAGAGAAGAGGCCGAGCAATATGTGGAGCAGGCTTATTGAAATGAAAACAACCCCGTGAACAGCGAGATATACGCTGTCATAGGGGTTGTTTTTTCAAAGAAATCCGCTATAATGGATTATGTCAAAACCGTGAAGAATCGGAGTTATGCGAATAACCCTTTTCGTCCCGGCAGCCGAAATACCGTATATTTAACGGGGTATCGATATTGAGCATGAAGCGGAGAAGGAGTGAGGGATTGTGGCGATCAGCATGACAGGTTTCGGACGGGGAGAGGGAAAGAGCGAGCGTTACAGCTTTGTCGCAGAGGTGCGGACAGTCAACAACCGCTATTTGGACATAAGCATCAAGATGCCGAGAAAGGTCCTCTTTCTTGAGGACTGGGTCAGGCAGGAGTGCAAGAAGTACATTCGAAGAGGCCGCATGGAGATGTATATCAAGATGGATACGGAGAATGTATCGGACAGTGAAGTCTCTTTGGATCTCAACCTTGCGAAAAGTTATTTTGAGGTCCTCAAGCAGATCGGTGCGGAGTTTCACGTCAAAGATGATATCTCGGTCGTCAATATAGCAAGATTTCCCGAGGTGGTAAAAAGCTCCGAGGCGGAGCTGGACACGGATCAGATCATGGAGGCCCTGCAGACCGCGATTGCCGAAGCGATGCAGAAACTCCTTGCGATGCGCGAAAAAGAGGGCAGACAGCTGGAGCAGGACATTCTGATGCGGACGAAGATCCTCGAGGGAACGATGCAGGAGCTGCGCAGCCATGCTGTGGAGATAGAAGGGGAGTATCGCAGCAGGATTAGGGCAAGGATTGCGGAGATCCTTCAGTATCAGGGGTACGAAGCCGATGAACAGAGGATCCTTCAGGAAGCCGCGATCTACGCAGAAAAATCCAATGTGACGGAAGAGATCGTCCGTTTTGAGACCCATATCAAGCAGCTGGCAGAGACCTTGCAGAAAGGAGAGAACATCGGGCGCAAACTGGATTTCATCATTCAGGAGATGAATCGGGAAGTCAATACGATCGGTTCCAAATCCTCGGATATCCATATCACTTCTCTCGTTGTCGAACTGAAATCGGAGATCGAGAAGATTCGTGAGCAGGTGCAGAACATCGAATAGAGAAGAGGCTCTCATAGAAGTGTCCGATTTATTTGTATCTGAAAATTGAGATATAAAAATTTTGATATACAGAGTGAAGACAAAGCAGACAGGCTTGAAAAGTCATGAGACGAAGATGAGGAACTTTCGTGAAAAAATCGAGAAGAGCGAGCCGATGAAATTTCGGAAAAATCAGCAGGACGCTGATTTTAGCGTGAAAGCGACAGGACGGTACTCCCCGCGGTCAAAATTTCCGGTGAGCAAATCCGATTTTTCCGAAAGAGAGTCCTCGCCGTCGAATGATTTTTGAAATTTGTCTGCAGTCGGATTTTAATATAATAGGGTGAGCATCTCAGGAATCTGTATTTTTCTTTGAGATTTACGACAAAATTGGGATCGGATAAAATGGTGTCCGGTTCAGCGGAAGGGAGAAAATATGAAACGAAAAGGTCTGCTGATGGTGATGTCCGGACCCTCCGGAGCCGGAAAGGGAACGCTCTGCAAGGCGTTTTTGGAGAGAAACGACTCCGTGCGTCTCTCCGTCTCTTCGACGACGAGACAGCCGAGAGAGCAGGAGGTCGACGGAGTGAGCTATCATTTCATCAGCAAGGAGCGTTTTGAGGAGATGATCCGGCAGGAGGAGCTGCTGGAGTACGTTCATGTCTTTGACAATTACTACGGTACCGGCAAAAAATGGGTCGAAGACTGCCTGTCGCGGGGAGAGGATGTCCTGCTGGAGATCGAGATCGTCGGAGCGAAAAAGATCAAGGAGAAATATCCGCAGGCCCTGTTGATCTTCATCCTGCCTCCCTCTCTGCGGGAGCTGAAAGAGCGTATCGAAAACCGGGGCACGGAGACGCAGGAGCAGATAGAGGGACGGCTGCAGCGGGCGATGGAAGAGATCGGGGAGATCGGGAGCTATGATTATTTCGTTATCAATGACCGGGTCGAAGAGGCCCTCGATGAGATGGAAGCGATCATAACCGCGGAAAAAAACAGGGTAAACCGCTATCAGGAAGAGATTGTGAGTCGGTTTCAAAAGGAAGGGGAGGAGAAGCTCTCATGAAAAAGACGCTGGTTCTCGGAGTGACCGGAGGAATTGCGGCGTATAAAGCCTGCGATCTCGTGTCCTCCCTCGTCAAAAAAGACGTCAATATACAGGTGATCATGACTGAGCATGCGGTGAAATTCGTGTCTCCGCTGACCTTTCAAAGTCTCAGCGGCAATTATGTGACGACGGATATGTTTGAAGAGCCGAGATCCTGGGATATCGAGCATATCGCCCTCGCCAAAAAAGCCGACGTCTTTGCAATCGTCCCTGCGACCGCCAATGTCATCGGCAAGATCGCCGGCGGAGTTGCCGACGATATGCTGACGACGACGGTCATGGCGACGAGAGCGCCCCTCGTAATCGCGCCGGCCATGAACACCAATATGTATGAAAATCCGATCCTGCAGGAGAATCTGGAAAAACTTAAAAGTCTCGGTTGCGACATCATTGAGCCGGCTTTCGGACGCCTCGCCTGTGCGGACGTTGGCAGGGGCAAGCTCGCGGATGTCATAGAGATCGAAGAGAGGATCCTGTTTCATCTAAACAAGAGAGAGACTCTTGAAGGGAAGAAGGTCGTGATTACCGCAGGGCCGACGAGAGAGGGCATCGATCCCGCCCGGTATCTGACGAACTATTCCTCCGGCAAGATGGGCTATGCTCTTGCGGAGCAGGCGGCCCTCATGGGTGCTCAGGTGACGCTGATCAGCGGACCGGTCAATCTCCGTCCTTCTTCTCTGCTGCAAAAAGTGACCTTTGTATCTTCGACGCAGCAGATGTACCGGGCGGCGATGGAAGAGTTTGAGCGGGCGGATATCATGATCAAAGCGGCGGCGGTCTCCGATTATCGGCCGAAAAATTTTTCCGACTCCAAGGTGAAGAAAAAGGACGAGGAGCTCTTCCTCGAGCTGCAGCGCAATCCGGATATCGCGATGGAGCTGGGAAAGGTCAAGAAGCATCAGATCCTGATCGGTTTTGCGGCGGAGACTGACGATATCCTTGAGAACGCGAAAAAGAAACTCGACAGGAAAAATCTTGACTTCATCGTGCTCAACGATATCAAGCAAGAGGGTGCGGGCTTCAATACCGATACCAATATCGCGAAGATCATCAGCCGGGAAGAGATCGAGGACTGCCCGCTGATGAGCAAGGCGGAACTTTCGGTCAGAATCCTGGAAAAAGCCGCACAGCTGCTGAAACACTGAGATTCTCTGTGAAGGACGGTTCGTATGAGTGAAGAAAAAGCCTTAGGCCATCAGAAAAAATACATCTGTCAGGTGCTTCTCGACCAGAAGTCCCGTTATATTGACAGAGTCTACAGTTATGAGTATTCGGAGGAGCTTGCGGTGGGAACGGTCGTGCAGGTGCCCTTCGGAAGAGGGAACAAAGTCTACAGGGGCATCGTTGTCGGAACAGAGGAAGAGGGACGCAGGGAGGGGCTCAAAGAGATCCTCGGGGTTCTGGGTACTCCTTTTCATCTCAGTCCGGAGCGTCTGCGGCTGGCGGACTGGATCTGCAGGGAATACCTCAGCAGTCATATCGATGCAATCACTCTCTTCTACCCGCAGAGTATCCGGGAAGCTGCCCCGAAATACAGGCGGAAGATCGTCGTAGAGGACAAAGCCTCACTTTGTGAGGCTTTTCATCGTTTGCAAAAAAATGCGACGAAGAAAAAAAATCTGTATCAAAGTCTGCTTGAGGGAGAAGAGATCTATGAAGACAGCCTTCGGAGCAAAATCGGCGCATTTCCGAGGCAGTACCTCGCAGAGCTTGTTGAAAAGCAGATTCTGCGCATTCATGAAGAGAGGGACTATCGAGGGCCGTTTGCAGGGAAGAAAGAGCCAATCCGTGAGGAGATCTCCCTGAATCTGATGCAGGAAAGGGTCTATCAGGAGATACTCGGTGAGATCGGACAGGGCAATCGCCCGATGCTGCTCAGGGGAATCACCGGCTCCGGCAAGACGCAGATCTATATCCGGCTGATGGGATATATGCTGCATCAGGGAAAAGGAGTGATCGTCCTCGTTCCGGAGATCTCTCTGACGCCTCAGACCGTCGAGCGGTTTCGTCAGGTCTGCGGGGAGTGTCTTGCGGTCATACACAGCAATCTCTCAAAGAGTGAGAAGGCGGATGAGTGGAGAAGGATTCAGGAGATGGATACGCCTGTCGTCATCGGGGCGAGATCGGCGCTTTTCGCTCCGGTCAGGAATCCGGGCCTCATCATTGTCGACGAATGTCACGACGATGCCTATCAGTCTGAGCAAAGTCCCAAATATCAGGCGACGGAACTTGCGGAGAGGATGAATCTCGAGCTGGGCGTCTGCCTGCTGCTCGGCAGCGCCACGCCCAAAATCTCCCAGTATCACAAGGCGAAGACCGGTGAGTGGAAACTGCTTGAACTGACGGAAAGAGCCAATCAAAAGCCTCTTCCCGGGGTGGAGATCGTCAATATGCTTGACGATGCCAAAGACGGAAATCTGTCTTTTTTGAGCAAGAAACTGCAAAGATATATGGAAGAGGAGCTTGCAAAAGACAATCAGGTCATCCTCTATATCAACCGAAGGGGCTATGCGGGCTTTGTCACCTGCCGCAGCTGCGGCCATATTCCCCGCTGCGCTCACTGCGACATCTCGCTGACTTATCACAAGTCAAAAAATGTCCTGCGCTGTCATTACTGCAATTACGAGCAGCCCTTTGTCAGGGACTGCCCCTCTTGCGGGGAAGGGCATCTGGAAGACCGAGGCATGGGGACAGAACGCATCGTGCAGGAAGTGGAGGAGTTTTTCCCTCAGGCGGAAATCTACCGTATGGACAGAGACAGTGTCAAAAAGAGGGGAGACCATGAGAAGATCCTCTCCGCCTTTCGCCATTCCGCAAAAGGAGTCCTGATCGGTACGCAGATGATCGGCAAGGGCCATGATTTTCCGAGGGTCAATCTCGTCGGCGTCATCCATGCGGATCAGGGGATGTACTTTCCGGACTACCGAAGCAATGAGAGGACCTTCAATTCCATCGAGCAGGTCGGAGGACGGGCGGGACGCGGAGAAGAGGAGGGAAGAGTGATCATCCAGACCTTTTCCCCCCATCACCATATGCTCAGGCACGTGAAAGAACACGATTACAAAGGTTTTTACGAGGAGGAGATACGGCTTAGGGAGGCCTATGTCTATCCGCCCTACGGAAATCTTCTGCGGGTGCTGGTCGTCGGAAAAGACGAAGTCAGAACGGCTTCCTCTGCCATGAAGATCCGGGATGCCTTTTGCTTTTATGCGAAAAAGAGAGAGCTTTTGACGGAAGAGGTCTACGGTCCTTATCCCTGTATGATCTCAAAGGCGGAAGACAAATACCGCTGGCAGATCCTTCTCAAAGACCGGCAGATACCCCTTGACCGCATCAAGAAAATACTGAATTACATTCTGACGGAAAAACGGGGCGTCGTCCTTGAAAAAGAAGTCTATGCGACGATCGACATCAATCCGGTCAATATGGCATAATAGGGATATTCGTTTTGTTTCGAAAGAAACTTTATATGGTATATATAGCATATAGTGTGATGAGTTCGGAAGGAGTGCGGTATATGGATGAATTTTGCAGAGCTTTGACAGGAGAAAAACGCACCGGCAAAACGATGTTCAGTCCTTTCATCGGAGAATGGGAGATCGAATGGATCGATGGAAAAGGAACTGAAAACGAGAGACATGTGATCGGAGAATGGATTTTTTCAGAAATATTAAACGGGCAGGGAGTGCAGGATGTTTTTATCTGTCCGTCAAGAGCGGAACGGAAAATTCATCCTCAGCCCGATGCGGAGTATGGAACGACGATCAGGATGTATGATCCTCGAAAAAACAAATGGGATATTTGTTACACTTGTTTAGGAAAAATGGTCTTTTTAGAGGCGGAAGAAGCCGAGGGAGATATCGTAATCACGAATCGGAATACGGCGGAAGGTCTCAATCAATGGGTATTTTCGGATATTATGCAGGATAGTTTCCACTGGGAAAACAAGACTTCTTTTGATGGAGGGAAAAGCTGGAAAATCAATGGAGAGCTGTTTGCAAAAAGAAAAAAGAGTACGGAAAAATAGATTAGGAGGAAAGTAATGGCAATACGAATCATAAAAGAAGACGGCGACGAGGTGCTTCGCAAAAAATCGAGACCTGTCGAGAAGATGACGGACAAAATATCAGAGCTGATCGATGATATGATCGAGACGATGTACGACTCGGAAGGGGTGGGGCTTGCGGCGCCTCAGGTCGGCGTGCTCCGCAGGGTCATCGTCGTCGATATCGATGACGGAAAGGGAGCCTCTGCCTTTATCAATCCCGAGATCCTCGAGCAGTCCGGGAGTCAGACGGACAATGAAGGCTGTCTGAGCATACCGGGCAAATTCGGCGAAGTCGAGAGGCCGCAGCGCATCAAGATCAAATATCTCGATCGGGAAATGAACCCTCGGGAGCTTGTCGCCGAAGATTTCATGGCGCGGGCGCTCTGTCATGAGATCGACCATCTGGACGGAATTCTCTTCAAGGACAAGGTCAGAGGGCGACTGTATGAGCACCGGGAAGAAAGTGAATAGACTATGCGGACGACCGTTTGAATACAAGGAAAAGAAAGGGGAGGATTCGATGCGGGCTATTTTTATGGGGACGCCGGAGTTTGCGGTCGCCTCGCTGGAGACGCTCATGCAGAGCGCATTTGAGATCTGTCTCGTCATCACGCAGCCTGACCGAAGGAAAGACCGGGGCAAGAAGATGCAGGCACCCGCCGTCAAGTTGAAAGCGGAAGAATACGGTATGGAAGTCTATCAGCCGCAGCGGATCCGAGACCGGGAAACAGTGGAAAAAATAAAAGCCCTCTCCCCGGATCTGATCGTCGTGACCGCCTATGGTCAGATACTCCCCAAAGAAATCCTTGAGATTCCCAGACTCGGATGTGTCAATGTCCACGCTTCCCTGCTTCCGAAATATCGGGGAGCCGCGCCGATCAACCGCGTGCTGATCGACGGAGAGAACAAGACCGGAATCACGACGATGTATATGGAAGAGGGTCTCGATACCGGAGATATGATATTTCAGGATGAGATCGAGATCGGAGACGACCGGGACGCGCAGCAGCTGCATGATGCACTTGCGGCGCTGAGCAAAGAGACCCTCAGACGAACTCTTCTCGCTCTCGCATCAGGTACTGCGCCGAGAACGCCTCAGGACGAGACGGCCTCCTCTTACGCGAAAATCATGGAGAAGTCTCTCGGAGAAATCCGCTGGGAGCTTGAGGCAAAGAAGATCTGCGATCTGATTCGCGGGACTTTCCCTTGGCCCGGCGCCTACACTTCCTATAAGGGACAGCGGATGAAAATCATTCGGGCAAAGCGTCTTGAGGAGGAGGTAAAGTCTGCGCCCGGAAAGATCCTTCGGGTATCCGAGGAAGGGATCGATACGGCGGCGGCCGATCATCCGGTCCGGATTACTCATATCCAGATGCCGGGGAAGAAGGCGATGTCCGTATCCGATTATCTGAAAGGAAACAGTATCGAAGTCGGTGAGATTCTCTCTTTGGAAGATGGAAAGGAGTAGTGGAGAGATGCCTTTATACTATGACAGTACGCTTATAATTCTTTTGCCTGCGATGCTGCTGACACTCATTGCGCAGTTTCTCGTCAAATCCGCCTATCGAAACTATGTTGCGGTGGGAAATCGCCGAGGAATCACAGGAGAAGAAGCGGCAAGGAGACTTCTGGAAAAAAATATGCTTTACGATGTACGAATAGAAAGAGTCGGCGGAGAGATGTCGGATCATTACGATCCCAAACATAAGGTCGTCAGGCTTTCGCCTGAAGTCTATGGAGGAAGATCGATTGCTTCGGCCGCGATTGCGGCTCATGAGGTGGGACATGCGCTTCAGCACGCGAGTGAGTACACGCCGCTTGTTCTGCGAAGTGTCATGGTTCCTTATGTCAACTTCGCGACCAATATCTCATGGTTCTTTGTGATCGGAGGACTCGCTCTCGGTTTTATCGGACTGCTGGATATCGGCATCCTGCTGTTCAGCCTTGCAGTCATGTTTCAACTGCTCACTTTGCCTGTCGAGTTCAATGCGAGCAAGAGAGCTTTGGCGGAGCTTGAAAGCACGGATATTCTGATGCCGGAGGAACTTTCTCAAGGGAGGAAGGTCTTGAACGCCGCGGCACTCACTTATGTTGCGGCCGCGGCAACGGCTGCCTCTCAGCTGATCCGGCTGATGGCGCTGCGCGGCAGACGCCGCGATTAGCAGAGGGAGTCGGTCGTGATCCCCAAGATCCTGATCGCTGAGCTTCAACCTCTTTTTCGAGAGATTCTCGAAGTTTATCTCAAAGAGAGAAAAGACGTCAAACTGTTTCAAAGCGCAAAAAGTCGCAGCGAGCTGCTTCGAAAAATCAAAAAGGAAAAGCTGGATATATTGATCGTCGATATCTTTCAATACCCGGAGGAGATTGCTTTGCTGGATATGATACGAGAGGCTTGCCCGGCGGTGAAGATCGTCCTTCTGAGCTTTTGCAGGGAGCAGGCAAAGGTACTCAAGGCACTCAACAGAGGGGTGCAGGTCTATCTGACGAAAGATGCGGAACCTGCCCGTCTCATCGAGGCGATTGACGCCGCGGAGGCAGGAGAAGACTATTGTTTTCCTGCGGTTTCAGAGCTGATGCGCAAAGATATGGAAGATCTGAAGATATTGTGGGATGATGCTAAGAGAATGGACAGCCTGACAAGAAGAGAGAAGGAAGTCATCGGACTGATTGCGAGAGGATATTCCAATCTGCAGATTGCAGAAGAACTGAATATCAGTGACAAAACTGTAAAAAATCATGTGGCGGCTCTGCTCAAGAAGATGCGTTTTCAAGACCGTACACAGGCTGCGATTTTTTTCCTGCATCAAAGATAAATGGAGGCAAAAATCAAAGAGAAAGCTTAAATCAAAGATAAAAAGATAAAAGGAGTTAAAAATAGATGTACCGAATCGGTGTGGATTTGGGCGGTATCGGAATCAAGGCCGGGATCGCCGATGAAAACGGAAAGATCGTTTTGAAAAAAAGCTGTAAGACGGAAGTGGATATGGGGTTTTATCAGATTGTTGAAGATATGGCGGGATTGATAAATGACTTGCTTGAAGAGGCGGATATTTCCGTGAAGGAAATTTCCTCTATCGGGGTCGGAATGCCGGGAGCCTCGGATTCGAACGGAAAAGTCTATTATGCGACGAACCTCAAATGGGTCAATGTCCCTCTGGGAGAGAAACTCAGAGAGTATTTTCCGCAGGCGGAGATCTATGTTGATAATGATGCGAATGCGACGGCTCTTGCCGAGTATCATTTCGGCGCAATGCAAGGCGTTCGGTCCGGTGTGATGATTACCCTCGGAACAGGGGTCGGCGGAGGGATCATCCTTGACGGAAAGCTGCATCAGGGAGCCTTTCATACGGGAGGAGAGCTCGGCCATCTGATCGTCGGAGAGAATTTTTACAGTTGCAACTGCGGAAACAACGGCTGTCTGGAGACCTTCTGCTCGGCGACGGCCATTATCAAATACGCTCAGAAGCTGATGATGGACGGGAAAAACAGTCTTATTCGGGAAAAGGTGCAGGGTCAACTCGATGAAGTGACCGCAAAGATGGTCTTCGACGCCTATCGTGAAAACGATGAGGTCGCGGTGTTGGTTGTCCATCGCTTTACCAAATACCTCGGAATCGGAATTTCGGGACTGATCAATCTTCTTGACCCTGAACTCTTCGTCATCGGAGGCGGGGTTGCCGGTGCTTTTGAACTCTTCATTGACGAACTGCGTAAGGAGGTCAAACGCCATGTGATCTTCAAGGAGATTCCTTTTGCGAATATCGTGACTGCGAGATTCCAAAATGATGCCGGTATCCTGGGAGCCGCGATGCTCGGAAAATAAAAAATGGGTCTTGCATTTTCACAGGACTCACGGTATAATAGCTCTAAATAAGTTAAGGCGATGAAGGAAACGAGTAAGCTGGTGGAATCTTACAGAGAGTGTCCGGAAGGTGGAAGGACGCAGAGGATATCAGACTGAATACATTCCGGAGCTGCCGCCCGAAAGCGCAGGCCTGTAGGGTGCGACGGGTACGCCCGATACAGCGTTCAGTGTGTGTTTGCACACGATGAGGAGCGGATCGTGAGGTTTGCTTGAATCAGAGGTGGTACCACGGATGACCCATTCGTCCTCTGTCCTGAGATCAGGACAGGGGAATTTTTATTTTCGGAGGGAAAACTATGGGAATCTATGAAGAATTGCAAGCAAGGGGACTGATTGCACAAGTGACGGATGAGCCGGAGATACGGGAGCTCATAAACAACGGGGGAGCGAAATTCTACATCGGATTCGATCCGACCGCGGATTCTCTTCATGTAGGGCACTTTATGGCGCTCTGTCTGATGAAGAGACTTCAGATGGCCGGCAACCAACCGATCGTTCTCGTAGGAGGAGGGACCGGTTTCGTCGGAGATCCCTCGGGAAGAAGCGATATGCGTTCGATGATGTCGCCGGAGACGATAGAGCACAACTGTGACTGTTTCCGCAGACAGATGGAGCGGTTCATCGAATTCGGGGAAGATGCAGCGATTATGGTCAACAACGCGGACTGGCTTCTCAAACTCAATTATATTGATATGCTGCGCGATATCGGAGCCTGCTTCTCCATCAACACGATGCTCCGCGCCGAGTGCTACAAGCAGCGTCTCGAACAGGGGCTGAGCTTTTTCGAGTTCAACTATATGATCATGCAAGCCTACGACTTCCTCTACCTTCATGACAATTACGGATGCAATATGCAGTTCGGAGGGGACGACCAGTGGAGCAATATGCTTGCGGGAACGGATCTCATCCGCCGCAAGAGAGGAAAAGACGCCTATGCGATGACGATCACCCTGCTGCTCAACAGTGAGGGCAACAAGATGGGCAAGACCGCCAAAGGTGCGGTGTGGCTGGATCCGGAGAAGACCTCTCCCTTTGAGTTTTACCAGTACTGGAGAAATGTCCACGATGCGGACGTCATGAAGTGTATCCGTATGCTGACCTTCCTGACGCTGGAAGAGATCGAAGAGATGGACAGATGGGACGGCAGAAGGATCAATGAGAAAAAAGAAGTCCTTGCCTATGAACTGACCTCTCTCGTGCATGGAAAAGAGGAGGCGGACAAGGCGAAGGAAGTCTCCCGTTCGCTCTTTTCAGGAGAAGGGGATGACGCGAATATGCCGACGACGAGGATGGCGGCTGCGGATATCCCGCAGGAAGGCATCAATATCGTCGAGCTGATGATGCTCTGCAAGCTTTCTCCGAGCAAAGGCGAGGCAAGAAGACTGATTGAGCAGGGCGGCGTCTCGATTGACGGAAAAAAAGTCGAGACCTTCGAGCATAAAGTCATGGCGGAGGAGCTCAAGGAAGGCATCAAGATCCGAAAGGGAAAGAAGATTTTCCACAGAGTCCTTGCCGAGTAAATTTTCGTGTCCGCTCAGCAGGCAGAAGACAAAGATCCGAGAGCGCTTTTTCTCCTTCGGGAGAGAAGGATTCCTCTTTCGGATCTTTTTTGACACGAAACATTTTATCCATATTCCGCATGGGTCGTCATGGAATGAACAGGAGAGCTCCACGAATCTTTTTTCTCAATGGATATCTCGAAACGATCTTCGGAGAAATGATCCCCGAATGAAAAAATGACTTGTAAAAAGAGGATTTTTTGCTAAAATAGATAGAGGATGTGTTATAATCACAAAGAGATATCAATCAGGAGGTAAGGGATATGAAAAAGAAAATAGCGGCTATCTTGATGGCTGCCGTGATGGGTGTGTCCGTTCTTGCGGGATGTGCGCCGAAAGAGCAGGCTCCGGCGGAGGAACCGGCTCAGGGGAGCGAGCAGACGCAGGAGGGCGAGACTTCCGAGCAGACCGCTCTCAAGATCAGCATGGTAACGGACGTCGGCGGTGTAAAAGACCAGTCCTTCAACCAGAGCGCATGGGAAGGACTCGAAAAGGTAAAAGCGGATATGGGTATTGAGGTCGGCTATATCGAATCCAAACAGGATGCGGATTACGACCCGAACCTTGAATCTCTTGTCGATGCGAAAAACGACCTGATCTGGGGAATCGGATTTAAGATGGCTTCTTCTATGAAGAATGCGGCAGAAGCTTATCCGGATCAGAAGTTTGCGATCATCGACAACGATTACGGCGATGAAACTCCGGCCAACGTACTGGGAGTTATGTTCAAAGAACAGGAAGTTTCTTATCTGATGGGCGTTATCGCAGCGAAGATGACGAAAACTAACAAAATCGGCTTCATCGGAGGAATGGATGTTCCCGTTATCAATCGTTTCCGTTACGGCTTTGTAAAAGGAGTGGAAGATACAAATCCGGATGCGCAGATTGATGTTCAGTTTGCCGAGGCTTTTGACAATCCGACAAAAGGAAAGGCGATTGCAAACCAGATGTATTCAACAGGAATCGATGTGATCTTCCATGCAGCCGGAGATACGGGAACGGGAGCCATCGAGTCCGCAAAAGAGCAGAACCAGATGGTGATCGGCGTCGACAGAGATCAGAACGATCTGGCGCCGGACAATGTGATCAGCTCGGCGGTGAAGAGAGTGGACAATGCGATCTATGAAGTGGCAAAAGAGTTGAAAGACGGCAATTTTGCAGGCGGAACGACGAGAACTTTCGGTCTTGCCGAGGGTGGAGTATCGATCGCTCCGACGACGAGCAAGAATGTGCCTGAAGAGATTCTGACACTCGTAAAAGAAATGGAAGAGAAGATTATAAGCGGGGAAATCAAAGTTCCGGCAACCGCAGAAGAATATGATGCAATGAAAAATTAGTCATATTGACTATGCTCAAAAGAAAAAATCCCGGCAGTTGATGTCGGGATTTTTTGCTAAGGAGGGAGAGAATGAGTACGGAAAAGATTCGGATGAATGATGATCGGATCAATTTTTTGCGCAAAGCGGTGGAAATGAAGTCTATTACAAAGGTGTTTGGAGATTTTACGGCGAACGACTCCATTGACCTTACCGTGCACAGGGGCGAGATCCATGCTCTGCTTGGCGAAAATGGAGCTGGAAAATCGACCTTGATGAACATCCTCTACGGTCTTTATACGCCGACGGAAGGAAAGATCCTGATCAACGGGAAAGAGGCGAATATCCACAATCCGAATGATGCGATCCGTCTGGGCGTCGGAATGGTTCATCAGCATTTCATGCTGATCCCGCCTTTTACGGTCGCGGAAAATATCATCCTCGGCAGAGAGCCGATGAAAGTCGGAGGTCAGGTCGACATGAAAAAGGCGGTGCAGGACGTCGAGGAGATCTCAAGCCGCTACGGTCTCTATGTAGACCCGAATGCAAAGGTGATGGACGTCACAGTCGGGATGCAGCAGAGGGTGGAGATCCTCAAGGCCCTCTACCGAGGTGCGGAGATCCTGATCCTCGATGAACCGACGGCGGTGCTGACGCCGCAGGAGATCGGGGAACTGATCGAGATCATGCACAATCTGACCCGACAGGGGAAAACGATTATTCTGATCACGCATAAACTCAAGGAGATCAAGGAGGCCGCGGATTTCTGCACGATCATACGAAGAGGAAAGTATGTGGATACCGTTAAAGTAGCAGATACGACGCAGGAAGAGCTCGCCGCAATGATGGTCGGCCGGGAAGTCAGTTTCACTGTGGAAAAATCGCCTGCCGTCGTCGGCGAAAATGTACTGCAGATTCGGGATCTCAAGGCGACAAACAGCAGAGGAGTACCGGTGCTGAACGGACTGAGCCTCGAAGTGAAAAAAGGGGAGATCCTCGGGATAGCGGGAATCGACGGAAACGGCCAGTCGGAACTCGTTGAGGTGCTGACAGGACTGCGTAAGGCCGACAGCGGATCGATCCTCGTAAACGGCAGAGAAGTGTTCAACGAGAAACCGAAGACGATCATGGAAGCAGGAATCTACAACATCCCTGAGGACAGGCAAAAACGAGGACTCGTGCTGGATTTTACCGTGGCGGAAAACATGGTGCTCCAAAATTACAACAAACCCCGATTTGCAGGCAAGGGCCGGCTCAATGAAAAGAGCATCCGCAGCTTTGCCAGGGAGTTGATCGAAAAGTTCGATGTGCGACCGACGAATGAGCAGCTGAAAGCGCGGGCTCTCTCCGGAGGGAATCAGCAGAAGGTCATCATCGCCAGAGAGGTGACCAACGATCCGGAACTTCTGATTGCGACTCAGCCGACAAGAGGGCTGGATGTCGGCGCCATCGAGTTCGTCCACAAATCCTTGGTGCAGCAGAGAGACAAGGGCAAAGGCGTGCTTCTGGTCTCCTTTGAATTAGATGAGATCATCAGCGTGTCCGACCGCATTGCGGTCATCTATGAAGGCGAGATCGTTGGCATACTTGATGCGCAGGATGCGGACGAAAAAGAAATCGGTCTGATGATGGCGGGAGGAGGTAAGAAATGAGCAGGATCAATAAGCAGTTCTTCTATACTCTGATCTCCATTGTCTGCGGTTTTATCGTCGGAGGTCTTATTCTGATCTATGCAGACTTTCATCCGATGCAGGCCTATGGAGTCATGATCAACGGGGTGATCGGTCAGCCCCGCTATATCGCATGGACGATTGTTTATGCGACTCCGTTGATACTGACGGGACTTTCGGTTGCTTTTGCCTTTAAGACCGGGCTCTTCAATATCGGAGCGGAAGGGCAGTATATTGTCGGATCCTTTACGGCTGCTCTGGTCGGCTATTTTTTCAGCGGACCGGCGATCATTCATCTTCCGCTGAGCATTTTGGCAGGGATGATCGCAGGCGCACTCTGGGCGGCGATTGCGGGATTTTTGAAGACCAAATTTGGCGTCCATGAGGTGATTTCGACGATCATGCTCAACTGGACGGCTCTCTACCTGTCGAATTTCGTCGTTTCGACGGAGGGCTTCCGCGTTCCCAATACCGAAGCCTCGCATAATATCAAGGAGACCGCTTCGACTTCCATCCTCTTTCTGAAGCATTTTGTCGGGACGGCAAAGGTCAACTGGGGAATTTTCATTGCGCTTGTCGCGGCAGCTATCATTTACTATATCATCTATAAGACGACCCTCGGCTATGAGCTGCGCGCAGTGGGCCACAATAAGGACGCTGCGGAATACGGCGGTATCCATGTCAACCGTTCGGTCGTCGTCTCGATGGCGATTGCGGGAGGTCTTGCGGGACTTGCCGGAGCAACTCAGGTACTCGGAGTCTCTCATAAGGTGACGATCCTTGCAGCTGCCGAGGGATACGGGTTTGACGGGATTGCAGTCGCCCTGATCGGGGCGAATTCGCCAATCGGCGTCGTGCTTTCCGCTCTGCTGTTTGGCGGACTGAAATACGGAGGATCCAAGCTTCAGACGATTGGAGCGCCTCCCGAGGTCGTATCCATCGTCATCGGATCGATCATTTATTTTATTGCTGCGAGCTCTCTGTTCAAGATGCTTGCGGAAAAGCTGAAAGGAAAGAAAGGAGGACGAAAAAATGGATAGTTTTGTTACGAGCTTAGCCATCCTGATCAGTACGACGCTGATGTATTCCACTCCTTTGATATTCACTTCCCTCGGCGGTGTTTTTTCTGAAAATTCCGGAGTCGTCAACATCGGTCTCGAAGGAATGATGACGATCGGTGCGTTCACCGGTGCGACGGTCGCCGTATTCACGGGAAACCCTTGGCTTGCCTTTGCCTGCGCGGGACTTGCAGGAGGAGTCTTCGCTCTGATTCACGCTGTGGCTTCCGTCAGCCTCAAGGCGGATCAGGTCGTTTCCGGAATTGCGATCAACTTTTTGGCCCCCGGAATCGCGATCTTTGTCTCCAAGGTGCTTTTCGACGGATCGACGATGACGCCGGCGATCCCTCTGGACAAGAAGATGCCCCGCTATCTGAACGGACTTCTGCCGAGCGGGTTTATTGATACGGTGTTCAATACCTATGCGACGACCTATCTCGCCTTCATCCTTGTGGCGGTCGCTTGGTTCATCCTGTACCGGACGCGGTTCGGTCTGCGTCTCCGGGCGGTGGGAGAGCATCCCAAGGCGGCGGATACCCTCGGCGTCAACGTCTATCTCGTCCGCTATATCTGCGTGATCCTTTCCGGAATCCTTGCAGGTTTCGGGGGAGCCTCGATGAGTTTGGCCATTGTGTCCACGTTCCGTCCCACGCTGGTTTCCGGACAGGGATTTATCGCGTTGGCGGCGATGATTTTCGGCAAGTGGAAGCCTCAGGGAGCGATGCTTGCCTCGATCCTCTTCGGATTTTCCAACGGGCTCGTCGTCTTTTTAGGGAATCCGAACATCGGAGTCAAGGCGCCGGAAAGTGTGCTTTCGATGCTGCCTTACTTGATCACCCTCGCCGTGCTCGTGCTTTTCGTCGGCAGGGCGAACGGCCCCGCTGCAAACGGCGTCCCTTACGAAAAAGGGGAGAGATAAAACAGAGGAGCTTTTGTATCAAAATTGAAAATAGACCCGAAGATCATGCGGATGGTCTTCGGGTCTATTTTTGAAAAACCCGGGAAGCCCCCTTTATTCGAAAAAGGGGTGGTTTTTATGGGCGATTTGTATTATGATAGATATGTGATTTTATTAAATTGAGGAGGAGAGCAATGAACAAAGTAGTATCTTTACAAACGGTCTCTGATCTTTTCAAAGACGGAATGACACTGATGATCGGCGGATTTTTGGCGACGGGAACGCCGGAGATCCTCATCGATGAGCTCGTAAGAAAAAACATCAAGGACCTTACGATCATTGCCAACGACACTTCTTTCGTCGATAGGGGCATCGGCCGTCTCATAGCGAACAAGCAGGTCAAGAAGGTGATCGCTTCCCATATCGGAACGAATGCGGAGACAGGACGCCAGATGAGCGAAAAAGAGATGGAAGTCGAGCTTTCACCGCAGGGCACCCTTGCGGAGCGCATCCGCTGCGGAGGAAACGGACTGGGCGGAGTGCTCACTCCGACAGGTCTGGGCACGCCGGTGGAGGAAGGCAAACAGAAAGTGGAAGTCGGCGGACAGACCTATCTGCTTGAGACTCCGCTCCGTGCGGATATGGCACTGGTGCTCGGACATACCGTGGATAAAAAAGGAAATATTACTTATAATAAAGCGGCGCGCAACTTCAATCCCCTGATCGCGATGGCGGCGGATACGGTGGTCGTGGTGGCGGAAAACCTCGTTGAAGTCGGCGAGATCGATCCGGATCATGTGGTGACTCCCGGTGTTGTGGTCGATTATATCGTGAAAGGAGAGTAATCATGTCCAGAGAATTTATCGTGAAGAGAGTGGCGAAGGAATTAAAAGACGGAGATGTCGTGAACTTGGGGATCGGGATGCCGACGATGGTTGCAAACTATGTGGATAAAGACCTTGATATTACATTCCAGTCCGAAAACGGGTTTCTCGGACTCGGTCCGGCTCCGAAAGAGGGCGAAGAGATCAAGGATCTCGTCAATGCAGGTGCGCAGCCGGTGACGATCCTGCCGGGAGGAATGTTTTTCGACTCCGCGATGTCCTTCAGCATCATTCGTGGAGGCCATGTGGATGTGACGGTGCTCGGAGCGCTTCAGGTCGATGAAAAAGGCAATCTTGCGAATTGGATCATTCCGGGCAAGATGGTTCCGGGTATGGGCGGCGCGATGGATCTCGTTGTCGGTGCGAAAAAAGTGATCGTTGCGATGGAGCATACGGCAAAAGGCAAGCCGAAGATCCTCAAAGAGTGCACTCTTCCGCTGACCGCTGCCGGACAGGTCGACCTGATCGTCACAGAGATGTGCGTGATCGAGTCGACGAAAGAAGGGCTCGTCGTTCGTGAGATCGCTCCGGGGGTGACTCCCGAGGATATCAAGGCGGCGACCGAGGCGGAGCTGATCTTCCCGGATAACATCGCAGTGATGGAAGCGTAGAAAAGCGGATTACAACAAAATTCTAATTTATATTCTGAAATCCAGGTATTTGAAATCGGGGTATGATTCTGATGAAGAAGCTTCAGACAAAAGGAGTGATTCGGATGAAAAAAGGAAGATATCTCTCTCTGCTGATCCTGATGATGGGGATGATGACAGGGAAAGTGCAGGCGGCCTCCATTCCTGTGAAATTGGCGGAGATTCCCGTTACCATCAACGGTCAGCGGATCGACAACAGCGAAAGAGAGTATCCTTTGATCTCGTACAACCATATGATTTATTTCCCGCTGACAAATGCCGATTCGAGATTTTTGGCGCTGGAGACTCGGTGGGATGAGAAGAAAAGAGAGCTCTCCGTTCAGCCGATCTCGGCATTAGACTTCCAGCTCCGCTTTGATGATATTCCGCCCTATCTGCCGGATAAGAAGAAAAATCCTCATCAAAAACCGAATCTTCGCGCAGAGCGCCCCAATTTCAAGATCAAGATTAGGGGACGCTATATCAATTCCAAGGAAGAGGGACCTCATCCGTTCCTGCTGATAAACGGGGTTACCTATTTGCCGCTGACGAGGGAATACGGGGAACAGGAGTTTGGCGGAATGATGTTTTTTTCGCAGGAAGAGGGGCTGCAGCTGACATTTCGGCACAAGTATGGATTGGTCGAGCCGAAGGATATCTCCGAAGAGGGATATGGAGGACTCGGGGACACCGCTATTCGCTGGAAAAAATGGCGCAACGAAGATTCCGTTTTTCTGCGTATCGAGCATTTGGACAAAGAGAAGGATTTTACGGATATCCTGTCGGAGAGACTCTATCCGGAAAAAAAAGGCTTTTCCGACGCCCTGCTCAATCAATTCTGGCTGCAGCCGCCTTCCAAGGACGGAAAAAAAGCGAAAATCATCCCGGACATCCAGTGGAAGATTCGATATCCGATCCTCGTGATGCCGCTGGCTCAGAATGTGGGCGGAACCGCAAAAAACAGCGTCATCAAAATCAATTTGGAAACGATGGAGTTGTTGGACATCATTCCGATCTCAATGGACGAGGCTCTTCATTACGATCCGGAAAAGTATCTTTCGAATGAATGAGATCAAAGAAAAGAGCGTATATGGAAAAGTTTTCTGGAAACAGCTGAAATATAAAAGATGGTTTCTCAGACGGAAGATAGAGCAGACAAGCTTCGAAAGAGAATCCGCGCCGTCGAAAAATTTTTGAAGTTTGCCTGCAGTCTGAAATTATTTATAGCGTCCGAAGGGCGGAAACACCGTCTCTTATCGAAGGATTGAAATCCAATCGGTGAGGGTCGGTGTTCTTTTTTGTGATGAGTACAGGAGGCATCCCCGGAGAGACGCAGGTTTCTCCCGGGGCTGAGAGCGCATATTTATTTTATGCTCTCCTTATGATATACTGAAAGCATTTGAAGGGAGTCTTAATGTTGAAGTGATTTTTTGTCCGGAGATTTTTATGATGCAGGATTTTTTGAGGTCAGTATGTTAATAAAGGAGCTCATGGCGAAAAAAGGGATCTCGGAGTACCGGATCTATCGTCCGCAGGCAGGAGAGGAGTATTTCATATCTCCTGAGGGAGCCGGAGTCTCTTCGATCCTCGTCGCTTTTTTTCCCTATTTGACAAAGGAGCATGATGGAGGGGGAAATCTTGCGCTTTACACCCAGGGGCTGGACTACCATATCTGGGTGAAAGAGAGGCTTGAGGAGGTTTCGGAGGAGCTGCGGAGGCTCTATCCGGATGATTTCTTCCGAGTGCAGGTCGATATCGGGGAGGTCGACGAAAAAGAGATCGCCCGCCGCAGCGGGCTCGGCATGCGGGGGATAAATTCGCTGGTCATCCATGAGAGGTACGGGAGCTACGGTTTTCTGGGACTGATCCTGACGAGCGCCGTCTTGGAGGCCTATATGACGCCCCCGAGAGATTGTCTCAGATGTATGATCTGTCAAAGCCGATGTCCCGGGCAGGCGATCCGCGGAGATTTTACGATAGATACCGCAAGATGCGCTTCGGCGATCTCTCAGAAAAAAGAAGAGCTCTCCGAAGAAGAAGAGGCGATCCTGAGAAGATCCGGCAAGGTCTTCGGCTGTGATATCTGTCAGCGCTGCTGTCCCCACAATCAGGATATTGAATATGCACCGGTCGGGACTTTTCACAAAAGCTCGATTGAGGAGGAAGAGATCTTCTCGTTGTCGGGAAAGGCTTTTTCACGGCAGTACAAGAATCGAAGCTTTGCTTGGCGCGGGAAGAAGATCATCGAGAGGAATATGAGGCTGCTGTCGTCGGCAGAGGATGAAGAGAAGGAAAAGGAGTGAAGGAAAGGGATGAAGAGAATCAATCGGATCGTCGAGCGTCTGCAGGAGACATATCCGGAGGCCCGCTGCGAGCTGGACCATCAAAGTCCTTATGAGCTTTTGATAGCGACGGTTCTCAGTGCGCAGTCGACGGATAAGAGGGTCAATATCGTCACCGCCGAACTTTTTCAGCGGTATAATACGCCGGAGAAAATGCTTGAACTGGGAGAAGCGGCTCTGTCGGAGAAGATCCGCACAATCGGATTTTTCAACGCAAAATCGAGAAATATCATCCTTTTGTCCCGGATGCTGATGGAAAAATATGAGGGGAGGGTGCCCGGCACGATGGAAGAGCTGACAGAGCTGCCCGGAGTCGGCCGAAAGACGGCTAATGTCGTGTTGAGCAATGCTTTCGGTGTTCCGGCTTTTGCAGTGGATACCCATGTCTTTCGCCTTGCCCGTCGTCTCGGGCTTTCGCAGGGAAAGACTCCGGACGAGGTGGAGAAAGATGTGACAAAAAAACTGGCAAAAAAATACTGGACGCAGACGCATCATCTGCTGATCTTTCACGGCAGGAGGACCTGCAAGGCCCAGCGGCCGCTGTGCGGGCAGTGTACGATTGCGGATCTATGCAGATACAAAGGAAAGGTGATGGAATGAGAGAGATCGTGTTTGTGACCGGAGGAAGCCGTTCGGGAAAGAGTCTGTTTGCAGAGACGCTCTGCAGGCAGAGAGGAGAGAAGATCGCCTATCTGGCAACGGCAGAACCTTTTGACGAAGAGATGAGGGATCGGATCGAAAAGCATCGGCTGCAGCGTCCGTCAAACTGGGAGACGATAGAAGTCTATCGGGAACTGTTTTTTGCCCGAGAGGCGCTGCAGGGATCGGATACGGCGCTCCTTGACTGTCTGACTGTCTATGTCAGCAACCTTCTCTACCACAGCGGCCTCGATCTCAGGCAGGCGCAGAGAGGCGAGATCGATCTTCTGGAAACGAGGATCCTTCGGGATGTGGAAGATTTCATATGCGAATCGAGAGAGAGAGATCTGCGGCTGATCCTCGTATCGGACGAATTGGGCATGGGGATCGTACCGGATACGAGGCTGTCGCGGGTCTATCGGGATATCCTCGGGCGTGTGAATCAAAAGGCGGCGGCGCTGGCGGACGAAGTGTACTTCGTAGTCAGCGGGATTCCTCTTTGTTTGAAGGAGCGCTCGGTATGAGGCGGTATTGGAACCGATTTTTGGACGCCCTCTCTTTTATTACGACGATTCGGGTGCGCTCTGCAGGATTTGACCCGGAGTTTCATCGGATCGTGCTGTTTTTCCCGACGGTGGGTCTTTTGCTCGGCTGTATCTATGAGGCTGCGCATCGCCTTGCACTGCCTCTGTTTGGAGATTTTGCCGCGGCGGTGATCGCGGTCGCAGCTTCCGTGATTCTGACGGGGGGACTTCATCTGGACGGACTGGGAGATACGTTTGACGGCATTTACAGTTATCGGAGCAAGGAGCGAATCCTTGAGATCATGAAAGATTCGCGGGTGGGAACGAATGCGCTTTTGGCGGTCTCTCTCGTCCTGCTGCTCAAGATCGGCGCTCTGCAGAGACTGTCTCAGCTTGGCTATACAGCCGTTTTTTTTATGCCCGTTGCAGGGAGGACAGCTTCGATGCTCTCCTGTCGGATCGGAAAAAACGCGAAAGAAAGCGGATCGGGAAATGTGTTTATCGGAAAGGTGGAAACTTCGGATTTTTGGCTCGGTCTGTTTTCTGCGATCTTGTATTTCATCTTTTTTTCTGCGGTTTTTGGAGGAACGGATTTTATTTTCGTCAATTGGATCGCTTTTGCGGCATCTCAGATCTTCACGCTCCTCTATATCCGCGATGTGACGGGAAGGATCGGCGGATTGAGCGGAGATGTGCTGGGAGCGCTCTGTGAGCTCTCGGAGATGGTCTATCTGCTTGCCCTTTGCATAGGAGGAAGTCTATGGACATTGTACTGGTAAGACATGTGCGGGCGAGCGGAAATGAGCGGAGGGCTTACTGCGGACGGGGCAGCGACAGCCCGGTCAGTGAGAGCGGCTATCGCCAGCTGGCTGTGCTTTCGGAGAAGATGAGAGCCTATGATCCGGAGCTTGTCTTCACCTCACCGATGCAGAGAGCGAAGGTGACGGCGGCATCTTTTTTCGATCTTCCTGTCGCGATGGAGGAGCTTTCCGAGATCGACTTCGGGATTTTTGAAGGCAAGACTCTTAAAGAGATTGAAAAAGAGCATCCCGAGGACTGCCGGAGGATGCTGGAGGAAGGCGATCGCTTCATCTATCCACAGGGAGAAGGGATGGAGGATTTTTTCAGCAGGGTAGAGCGGGGACTGCAAAAGCTTCTGCACCTTGGGCGGGGCTGTCAGCGCATCGCGGTCGTCGCGCACGGAGGAACGATACGGGCGATCCTCTCCCTCCTGCTTGCAGGGGACAGCAGCCTGTACTGGAATTTTCGAATCGAAAATGCAAGCATGACGAAACTGAGTCTTGTTGACGGATTCGCGGTCATTGAAACACTCAACGATAGGATCGCGGACTGAGTTCTCATTATGTGAATCCCCTTTCGAAAGGGCATGATTTCAAGAATGAAAAAGGGAGAAGATCTGTTCATTCCATTGAAGCCTGTACGGAATAGGGATAAGGTGTTTGGTATCAGTATGAAAGATGAAGGAGAAGAAGCATGATAAAAATGGTCATCAGTGATATGGACGGAACCCTGCTGGATTCCGAGAAAAAGATATCGGAGGAAAACAAAAGAGCAATCCGCCTGCTCGAGGAAAAAGGGACGGTCTTTCTTCTGGCGACGGGCCGGATCTTCGCTTCGGCGGCCTCTCATGCCAGAGAGCTCGGACTGAGGGCGCAGATCATCGCCTGTAACGGAGCCTTGATCAAAAACCCGGTTACGAAAGAAGTACTCTACGAAAAAGTCATTGAAAAAAATCTTGCTGTCAGAGTGATGGAGATCTTCGAAGAGGAAGGAATCTACTATCATTTTTACACGGAAAGGGATTTTTACACCAAGGAGCTCAAGTACACCTCGCTCGCCTATATGCGGGCTAATGAGACGATGCCTGAGGAGGAGAGAATCCATCTTGCTGTCAGAGAAGATATGTTTTCCGCTTTGGAAGAAGCTTCGATGGCGATGAAATTCGTCGCTATCGATGAGGAGAGAAGCCGAGTGGACAGAGTGAAGGAGCGTCTGCGGGAGATCCCGGGCATCGAGATCAGCCAGTCCTGGTACAACAATCTCGAGATCATGGCGGAGGGGATCTCCAAGGGGATCGCCCTGGCGAAAGTCGCCCGGCATTACGGTGTGGATGAAAGGCAGATCTTGGCTTTAGGTGATCATTTCAACGATATTTCGATGATCGAGCGCGCCGGTTTCGGAATTGCGATGGGAAATGCGGAGGAAGAGGTAAAGCGGGCGGCAGTCTATGTGACGGATACCAATGACAAGGACGGATTTGCAAAGGCGATCCGGCACTATTCCGATCATTTGAGCGCTTTTCGGTAAAGATTGAGCGAAGACTGTTTATTTTTTAAGAATCATGCTATAATTATATCTAATGAAGTGAGAGGGAGATTTTTCCTTTTCGGAGTTCTTGAGGACAGGCGAAGAGGAAGATTCTCTCGGTAGGCGAAGGGGAGAGTGATTTGCCGATACATATTGTTTTGGTAGAGCCGGAGATCCCGCAAAATACGGGAAATATCATAAGAACCTGTGCCTGCACGGGAGCATCTCTGCATTTGATCCGTCCGCTCGGTTTTTCCTTATCTGAAAAGCATCTCAAAAGAGCGGGGCTCGATTATGCGGATCTCGTCGATATTCGGTCCTATGCCTCCTTTGCAGAGCTTTATTTTCATCCGGATCACAGAGGGAGACGGAAGCATTTTTATTTCTTCACGACAAAGGCGCAGAAGAATCATACGGAAGTTTGTTATGAAGAGGAGGCTTACCTCGTTTTCGGTCCGGAGTCAAGGGGCCTGCCCGAAGAGATCCCCTCTTTGGAAAGGCGGAACAATCTTCGGATTCCGATGAAGGATCTGGAAAAGGTGCGTTCACTGAATCTCGCAAACTCCGTCGCAGTCGCCGTCTATGAATGGCTCAGGCAGCATCCGCAGAATTTTTTCCGATGAAGGGATCGAAAGAGAAGCGGTCAATGAGGCTTGGAGGATGTTCGGGCGGGGGAAAAGATATTTTAGGAAAAAATCAGGAGGGAATTTCCATGAACAAGATCAAGATCGTCGCAGACAGCCTCTGCGATATTTCTGCAGAGTATGCGAAAGAACATGATATCGACATCGTTCCTCTGAGCATTATTTTCGGGGAGGAATCCTATAAGGACGGCGTCGATCTTTCGAAAAAGCAGTTTTATGAAAAATTGACGACCGGAAAAGTGATGCCGAAGACTTCTCAGGTGAATCCTGCGGAATTTGAGGAGGCGTTCTCGCGCTATCCCGACAGAGAGATCCTCTATATCGGAGCTTCTTCAAAGGCTTCCGGGACTTACCAGTCCGGCGTGATCGCAAAAGAGATGAGAGAGAGGGAGGATATTCATACTTTTGATACGATGGCACTGTCAATGGGGGCGGGGCTCATGGTCGCAGAGGCCGCCAAGATGGCGGAGATGGGAAGCGGCATTGCGGAGATCCTCTCTCAGCTTGAGCATATGAAGGTGAAGATGCAGACGATTTTCACAGTGGACACCTTGGAGTTTTTGGAGCGTGGAGGCAGGATATCCAAGGCGAAGTCCGTCATCGGAACCATGCTTTCCATCAAGCCGATACTGACTGTGGAAGGCGGTCTCGTCGTTCCGATGGATTCGGTGCGGGGCAGAAAGAAAGTCAATGATAAGGTTCTCTCGCTGATCCGAAGAGACAAGGAGCATTTCAAAGGGGAAACGATCGGTCTGGTTCATGCGGACAATCCCGAAGATGCAAGAGAGCTCAAAGAGCTGATCATCAGCGAATTTTCACCGGCAGAGATCATTGAAGGAGAGATCGGTGCAGGCGTCGGCACACACTGCGGTCCCGGGACGGTTGCCCTCTTCTATGTCCGATGAAATGGAACCCGGAGAGTATCTTGGAGGAAAGAAAAAAATATAAATATATTTAAGAAACAGATATGGAGATCAGGGGGAGGAAATGAGATGTCAAAGGTGTATTTCAGCTCATTGTATGCAAAATCTAAATCGGAGAATGTTCCGAACAAACTTCGCAGAATGTTTGATAAGGCAGGATTCAGAGAATTTGCTTCACCGCAGGATATGACTGCGGTGAAGCTCCACTTCGGTGAGAAAGGCAATACGACCTATGTGCATCCCGTCTATGTGCGGGCGATCGTCGACAAGGTCAGGGAATCGGGATGCAGACCCTTCCTTACGGATACCAACACGCTCTACTCGGGCAGCCGAAGGAACTCCATCGACCATATCCGGACGGCAGTTGAAAACGGCTTCGGCTACGAAGTGACAGGAGCACCGATCATCATTGCGGATGGTCTGTACAGCAAAAATTCCGTCGAAGTTGAGATCGGATGCAGACATTTTTCTCACGCAAAGATCGCCGGGGATATCTATTATGCGGATTCGATGGTCGTTATCAGCCATTTCAAGGGTCACGAGATGGCGGGCTTCGGAGGAGCGATCAAAAATCTGGCGATGGGAGGAGCGACTGCTGCAGGAAAGCAGATGCAGCACTCTTCGATCAAACCGGAAGTCGAGGAAGAGCGATGTATCTCCTGTATGCGCTGCAGAGCAGTCTGTCCCGTGCAGGCGATCTCAGCAAAGGAAAACCGTAAGGCAAATATCGATCATGAGATCTGCTATGGCTGCGGGGAATGTGTGACGGTCTGTCCCGTCAAGTCGATCGACGTCAACTGGACGACGGACAACAATCAGTTTCTCGAGAAAATGGCAGAGTTTGCCTACGGCGCTGTCAAGAACAAGATGAAAAAGACCGCCTATTTTTCCTTCCTGATGAATGTGACGCCCCATTGCGATTGTGCGGGCTGGTCCGACAGACCCATCGTCGGGGATATCGGCATCCTCGCCTCCGATGATCCGGTGGCGATTGATGCGGCCTGCTATGATCTTGTGGAGAAACTGGCGGGTGAAGATGCGATTGCAAAGGCTCATCCGCAGATCGACGCGAGATATATCCTCCGCTACGCTGAGGAGATCGGATTGGGGAGCAGGGAGTATCAGCTCATTGATATCGGCTGATAGAAAAAGTCGGAAATTTGTTTTTGATGCAGTTAGACTGAAAACGGAGCTTACAGAGTGTATAATGTTTTTTAACTTTTTCTCTGCTCTGACCGCATTTTTGAAAAAGAGAGGAAAACCTTTGCTTTCTGTTTTGGAAAGTAAAGGCAGGCGGGTTGATCCGATGTTCGTCTGAAGAATAGCCTTGGATTCCGATGCATTGATATTGTTATCGAGATGCTTGATAAAGAGAGAGTCTCAGAAAGGAGTCTTTATGAAAAAGCGAAGCGCAAGTCTGTGGATCCTGATTCTCCTGATTATAAGCAGTCTGACCGTACCCGCGGAGGCCGCAAGAAAAGTCCGGGAGGATCATCTGGTCTATCAAAAAGACAGAGAACTTTGGATCACAAATGGGAGGCATGAGCCGGTCAAGCTCACAGAGGGCCTGTACAGTAAATATTTTGAAAGAACAATCGATATAAGGCCTTTGCTCAGTTACGGAAAAGAGGGGAAGATGCTGCTGATTCCTCAAAAGATAGGACTCAGCAGTTCAAATTCCAGGTATATCTATGATCTTTTTTGTGTGGATCTGATGGATAATGCATATTTGCCAAAGAAGATTGATGAAAATATCTACCATCATAAAGCGAGCGATAAACAACAGGTCATTTATTACGAGAAGCTGAAAGAAGAGATCATAGATGATGAACGGATTCTAAAATCTGATATTTACCGCTTCGATTTCAGCCGAAAAGAAAAGGTGGCCGTGGGTAAAATCCAGGCTGTCAGCGACGATGGCAGGACCGTTTTGTTTATTGATAATGATGCGTTATATAAAAAGACGGTGGGTCAAGAGACAATAAAAATAGCGGATAATTTTCCTCCAAACAGCACTAGTTATTCTATCGTCAAATTTGATAGAAGTTTGGACACGATCTACTATATTCCGGGAGGGGAGACTCTCTATAAGAAAGTAAAAAATAATCCCGTCGAGAAAGTGATGGAGAATTGGAATTGGGAATCCTCATATCACAATATCTGTGATCACACTTCCTACAGAAATGGAACTTTTTATTATTTCCAAGAGAGTCTCAAAGAAGAGGAGACAAAAAAGACATACGGTGATTTCATCGTGGACGATATCACCCCGCAGATCTATGGGCAGATGGACGAAAGCAATCGGGAAAAAGTAGATAAACTGAGAGAAGAGATGGATGATCAAATCGATCATTTCTTTACAAATGCGAAACTCTATTTTTACGACGGAAAGACGAGCAGGCTCGTTGAAGAAGGGGAACTCGTTGATTTTTCTTCAGCATACGAAATCGACCTTTCTCATCATCAAGGAAATCGATCTATTTATGCAATGGTGAACAGAGAGCCTTTTCCAAAGGTAAAGTTATCGGAAGTCCTTGAAAGAGACAAGAAGAACTGGGAAAACAAAGGAGAGCAAAGAGACCCAAAGTCTGAGATTTACTGGGATGAGCTTTGGGAACGACAATTTTTTGTGGGAGCTGTACTTAAAGGTATGGTGAAGGAGAAGCTGACAAGACAGCATATCTTCGAAGACGGAAAGCGAATTGGAGTGTCGGAGGGAGGAGAGATGAATCTGGGCTTCTCGAAAAAAACGGGAGAGCTGCTTTTTTTCAAGGATATCAAGTATGGTCTCAACAAAAGAGGAGATTTTTATTCAGCAAAACTCGAGAATAATAAGATTGTCTCTCCGAGACTTATACGCAAAGAGATCAATGTGAATCCTATGAACATTCAGCTCTATGAAACTTCCTTGATGCAGAAAAAATCAATGTATGTGGGTGAAAATGACAAAGGAGAAGAGCGTTATGATTTGTATGCCGATGGAAAAGGAATCCTTTCGGCGAATCAGGAGCAGATCGACTATAATTCCGCAATGGATACGGTGATCTTTTATGAGAAAAAATCGAGTTGGTTGCCTGATACGCTGTGGATCTATCACAATAAGAAAGTGACGGAAATTCCGAAAGTTGACTGCGGATTGGGACGAATCACCTTTTTTAATAACAGCTTTATCGCTTTCAGAAAGTATATGGAAGAATCCTCTCATCCATTCGGTCTGGTTTTGTTTGACGGGCAAAAAGAGCGGATCATAGCGGATGGAGTGAAGGAATTCATTGTTGCGGGACCTTCAAACTATGTTGAAGGAAATGACAGACCTTGGGTTTCGATTGATTGATATTGTGATTGAAACGTCTGAAAAGAGAGAGTCTCAGAAAGGAGTCTTTATGAAAAAGAAAAGCGCAAGTCTGTGGATCCTGATTCTCCTGATTATAAGCAGTCTGACCGTGCCTGCGGAGGCCGCTCCGACCTGCGAGAAGAAGGAAGAGTGTGAGCCTGTCAAGCCGGTACAAGAATTATACAGGAAGTATTTCGACTCGGCGAAGAACATCAGCAGGGTGCTCGGTAATGAGAAGGAGGGCAGAGATTCTCTGGTCTACAAAAAGAAAGACGGGCTGTATGTGATCGACTATGCCGGAAAATCTGTCCTGCTTACGAAATATTATTACAGTGGGCAATTGGAAGCAGAGATAAAGGAAGATGAAGAATCTCCGATTGAATGGATAAGCTATGCAAAAGGCGGACGGATCTTGCTGGTGCCGGAAAATATAAAGCGGTATTCAGAAGACGATTGGAGAAGCGAGGAAGGAAGTTATTTTGACAGTTCCTATACGAGAAGTCTGGAGGAAAAGAGATATAGAAAGGACTTGGAGATTATCCCCTATAAAGATCTGTATATAATGGATCTCTTTTCTGTGGATCTTGAAGACGGCAACAAAAAGGTGAAAATAGACGAGAACATTGTCTATTATCAGGCGGATGAGAAGAGGAGGGTCATTTATTATGAGAAGACGAAAAAATCGAACCCTATGGCTGACGGTCTGATCTATCGCTATGATTTCATTGAAAAGGAAAAGGTCGCCGAAGGAAAGCTGCAGGCGGTCAGCAGTGACGGAAATACGATTCTCTATGTAAAGAGCGGTGTGCTTTACAAAAAGAGACTCGGGGAAGAGCCGATCGAGATAGCGGAAGGAAGGGATCATTGGGGAGGAATGCTGCCTCTGCCTCAATTTGACAAGAGCTTGGATACGGTTTTCTATCTCATTCCGGATCATTGGTACGAGGGACGGCTTTATAAAAAAGAAGGGGTTTCCCCTCCGGAGCTGGTTTTGACTGAAGCCGGATTTAAGTGGATTTCTCATAATCTAATGGATGAAAATACTGTGAGAAAAGGAAAAGGGAGTTTTTATTACTATAAGGAAAGGGCCGAGAACTCGGGTGAGGGGCGATGGAGTGACTTCCTTGAGGACGATATCACCAAAGAGATCTATGCAAAGATGGAAGGAAATGACAAAAAAAGGGTGGACTCCCTGAGAAAACTGATCTCTTCTGATGAAGAAGAGGTGTTGGATTACAGAGGTTTTTATTTTTATGACGGAAAGAAGAAGCACCTTGTCGAAAAAGGAGTTTTAAGCCCCTATTCCTCAGATGTTTATTACAAAAGGAAGGATACGGATGGAGGAGACCAAATTACATTTACCGTGCTGCCGAATGATAAAAGGACGAGGCTCAAATTCTCCGAAGTGATTAGGGAAGCAAAAAAGAATCCCGACGAAAGTCAATGGTATATAGACGAATCCGCAATTAAAAGTCTGGCAGTATCCATGATCGAAAAGGAGCTGTTCGAGAGGAGAATATATGAGCACGGAAAGTTTGTGGGCAAAGTCCCTGACGAAGAACCGGAAGAAGAGAATTCTGTTGATTCCGGACTCGAAGGGGAGGATATGGATGCCTACTGCAGGAGATTTCGGGAAGGAGGTGCTCCGGGCACCCGAAGTCATGAGAAACTGCAAGCACTGGCTGATATTTGTTATGAGGAAGAATATATCCTGTTCATTAACAAAAATCAGCTTGTCTTTGGGAGACCTTCCCGAGGAAACCGCTCCCTGCTTGACCTCTTTATTTATGATGGAGAAAAGGAGTATCCTGTAGTTCGCGGGATAGAATGGTTTACGGTAGTCGGCGCGGATGAGGAGTTCGGTATCCGGTATTGATTATTCAGCTCTGCTTCGTGAGCCTGAGCGGACGAAGAGCGGGTTTTGGAGACGAGGGCGGCAGGCTTTGAAAGCGGGAAAAATTTTCCTGTTCCGCCCTCAAATTAGGCTTGCGAAAAAAATGTTTTTAGTATAGAATGTTTTTATAGAAGTGATAGAAAAGCAAAATAGGTGCTGAATGAAGAGTGGGAGAGAGATTCCCGTGATGGGAACGCCGAAGGGACAAGTTCGGGAATGGCCAAATCCGGATGAAATTCTCAGGCAGAAGGATCCTTCTTGGACAGGACTCTGATAAAACAGGGGGACGAGGCGGCTTGTCTTTCTGTTTTTTATTTTTCAGGAAAATCATTTCAAAATTTTCTTTTTGGAAAGGGAATTCTATGATTATCGTAACAAACAATCCTTCTGTGCAAGAGTACTTCAAGGCGGAAGAAGTGGACTTCGTCGATAGCGACTACAAGCAGGTGCTTCTGAGGGTCCGAGACTATGTTCATAAAAATCACACTCTTTTGACACATCCTCTTTCCGGCAGTATAAAACCTAACGAGACACCGTATAAGAGCATCGCCCTGGAGGCAGGAAAAACTATCGACTTTGCTTCCCTCGAGCTGATCGAAAACGCTCTTGCCGTCTATGACAAATTCCAGGGCAATGAGAAGACTCCTTCGTGGACGCAGCGTGTCAAAGAAGATTTTATGGTCATCGATTTTGATTTAATTAAAAATGCACTAAAAAAATAAAAAGGAGTGAACTTTGTATGGCAAAAATTTATGATTTGGTCATCATAGGAGGCGGACCGGCGGGACTTGCGGCGGGACTTTACGGCTCAAGAGCGAAAATGAGCACGCTGATCATCGAAAAAGATAAGAACGGCGGTCAGATCGTGACAACGGACGAGGTGGCAAACTATCCGGGTTCCGTTGAGCATGCGACAGGTCCGTCGCTTGTTGCCCGAATGGTCGCTCAGGCGGAAGAGTTCGGTACGGAGAAGGTAAAAGACAATATCGTAGGCTTTGATTTTTCTTCCAAGATCAAAGTACTGAAAGGCGAGAAAGAAGAGTACAAGGCGAAATCCGTCATCATCGCGACGGGAGCGACTCCGAGAAAACTCGGCTGCCCGGGAGAGAAGGAACTGACCGGAAAAGGCGTTTCCTACTGTGCGACCTGTGATGCAGACTTCTTTACGGATATGGAAGTTTTCGTTGTCGGCGGAGGAGACTCTGCGGTGGAAGAGGCGATGTATCTGACGAAATTCGCGAACAAAGTGACCATCGTACACAGAAGGGATGAGCTCCGCGCGGCAAAGTCCATCCAGGAGAAAGCTTTTGCCAATCCCAAGATCGAGTTCAAATGGAATTCGACGATCCAGGAGATCAAGGGAGACGGCATCGTTGAGTCGGTGATCTTCCAGGATACGAAATCCAAAGAGCTCAGTGAGTATGTGGCCGATGAAGAGTTCGGCACTTTCGGCGTCTTCGTGTTTACGGGATATCTTCCGCTGACGGATATTTTCAAGGGACATATCGAAATGGACGAGGCCGGATACATCATTGCGGATGAGCTGATGCAGACGAATGTGGAAGGTGTTTTTGTCGCAGGAGACTGCAGACAGAAGTTGCTTCGTCAGGTCGTGACGGCGACTGCGGACGGCGCGATTGCGGCTGTGATGGCGGAGAAGTATGTAGAGCACAACTCTTTTGAATAAGATAGAGAAACTGTCTGTTGAGGAGGCGCCCGAAAGGTTTATTTTCAGGCTTTTCGGGTATAACCTTAATGTATATATCAAAAAATAATTTTAGTAGGAGGAATGCGTTATGTTGCCGGTGGATAAAGATACTTTTGAAGCGGAAGTGCTGCAGGCGGAAGGACCTGTTTTGGTAGATTTCTGGAGTGAGGGATGCGAGCCCTGCAAGGCGTTGATGCCGGATATCGAAGAGCTTGAGAAAGTATATACTCAGGTGAAATTCACAAAGATGGACTCCACGAAGGCGAGAAGACTTGCCATTAAAGAAAAAGTTTTAGGTCTTCCGACCATAGCGATCTATAAGGGCGGACAGAAAGTGGATGAAGTAACAAAGGAAGACGCCACGAAAGCCAATGTAGAAGCTATGATCAAGAAATACATTTAATGGAATCTTAGTTTATTTAGGAGGTGACTCTATGCGTCTTGAAATTGGAAATATCTTTATCAAAGATATTCAGTTTGGTGAAGTGACAAAGGTTGAAAAAGGAACCTTATTCATCAACAAGGAAGAGATGAAGAAAGAGATCATGGGAGACAAGATTGCTTCGGTGGAACTTGACATCGTAAGACCCGGAGAGAGCGTTCGCGTGACGCCGGTCAAAGATGTGATCGAGCCGAGAGTAAAAGTCAGCGGCGAGGGAGGAATCTTCCCGGGCTGGCTGAGCAAGGTGGACACGGTGGGAGAGGGAAGAACCCATGTGCTCAAAGGCGCCGCGGTGCTGACGACAGGAAAGATCGTCGGATTCCAGGAAGGAATCGTCGATATGACCGGACCGGGAGCGGAGTACACGCCGTTTTCGCAAACCTGCAATGTCGTTGTCATTGCCGAGCCGGTGGACGGACTCAACCAGCATGAGCATGAAGAAGCGGTTCGTCTCGTGGGATATCGTGCCGGAAAATACCTTGGGGAAGCCGGAAGAGATGTGGAGCCGGATGAAGTGAAGGTATATGAGACCAAGCCGATCCTTGAGCAGGTGAAGGAGTACCCGAACCTGCCGAAGGTCATCTATGTATACATGCTTCAGACTCAGGGTCTGCTTCACGATACTTATGTATACGGTGTGGATGCGAAGAAGATTATTCCGACTTTCATCTATCCGACAGAGGTAATGGACGGAGCGATCACTTCCGGAAACTGTGTTTCCGCTTGCGATAAAAACCCGACTTATGTGCATATGAACAATCCGATCATCCATGATCTTTATGAGCAGCATGGAAAAGAATATAACTTCCTTGGCGTGATCATCACCAACGAGAATGTATATCTTGCAGATAAAGAGCGTTCTTCCAATATGACGGCAAAGCTCGTGGAATTCCTCGGAGCCGACGGCGTCATCATTTCAGAAGAAGGATTCGGAAATCCGGATGCGGATCTCGTGATGAACTGCAAAAAGATCTCCAAAAAAGGAATCAAGACCGTACTTGTTACCGACGAGTATGCGGGGAGAGACGGAGCTTCTCAGTCGCTGGCTGACTCGGATCCGTCGGGAGACGCCTGCGTGACCGGAGGAAACGCAAATATGATCATCCATCTGCCCAAGATGGACAGAACGATAGGACATTGCAACAAGGATGTTATTGATGTTATCGCCGGAGGCTTTGAAGGCTCTCTGCATGATGACGGAAGCATCACCGTAGAGATCCAGGCGATTACGGGAGCGACCAGTGAAGTGGGCTTCACGAAAATGTCCGCATCCACTTACTAAGAAACAGAAGCAATACCCCAAAATGTCAACAAAAAATCTAAGGAGGATATCATAATGAGCCGTTTTTCTGGAAAGAAAATAGTAATTATCGGCGACAGAGACGGTATTCCGGGACCGGCGATCGAAGAGTGCCTTAAGCCTATCGATTGCGAAGTGATCTTCTCGGCTACCGAGTGCTTCGTCTGAACCGCTGCAGGAGCGATGGACCTGGAGAACCAAAAAAGAGTGAAAGACGCCGCTGAGAAATATGGAGCGGAGAACGTTGTGGTTCTTATAGGCGCCGCTGAAGCTGAAGCTGCCGGTCTGGCAGCAGAAACTGTAACTGCAGGAGACCCGACATTTGCAGGCCCGCTTGCGGGAGTGGAACTTGGACTTAGAGTGTATCATGCCGTAGAGCCGGAATTTAAGGACGAAGTCGACGCTGCGACCTTTGACGACCAGATCGGTATGATGGAGATGGTTCTTAATGTAGATGAGCTGATTGCCGAAATGAAGAGCATCAGAGAGCAGTTCTGCAAGTTCAACGATTAAGAAAGAATCCTGATACCGAAAGGAGGACAAGATATGGGAAAAATTAGAATAGTGCATTATGTAAACCAGTTCTTTGCCGGAATTGGGGGAGAAGAAAAAGCGGATACAGCTCCTCATATTGCAGAGCAGCTTCCTCCGATTTCTCAGAATCTCCAGAAAGCGATTGGAGATGAGGCTGAGATCGTCGGAACGGTCGTTTGCGGAGACTCTTATTTTAACGAAAACTTGGACAGCGCAAAAGAAGAAGTGATGAAGCTGATCACATCCTTCAATCCGGAGCTTGTGATTGCAGGACCTGCATTTAACGCCGGACGATACGGAATGGCCTGCGGTCAGGTCGTAACGATGGTGAGCGAAGCGGGAATCAAGGCGTTTACTGCAATGTATGACGAAAATCCGGGTGTTGACGTCTTCAAGAAGAACGCATATATCGTAAGGACTGCGGATTCTGCAGCGGGAATGAGAACAGCCATCCCTGCAGTGGCGGCTTTTGCGAAGAAGATGATCAGCGGAGAGCCGATCGGCACGCCGACAGAAGAGGGCTATATCGAAAGAGGCGTTCGTATCAACAAATTCGTTGAGAAGAGAGGATCTCAGAGAGCGGTCGAAATGCTGATCAAGAAACTCAAGGGCGAAGAGTTCGTCACGGAATATCCGATGCCTGCTTTCGACAGAGTGGAGCCGGGTGCGGCGATCAAGGATATCACGAAGGCGAAGATCGCTGTCGTGACCTCCGGAGGACCCGTACCGAAAGGAAACCCGGACAGAATCGAATCCTCTTCCGCACAGAAGTATGGAAAATATGAATATCCCGCATCCGGAGATTTCGATTCGACCAACTCCGAGACGGCGCACGGCGGATATGATCCGGTATATGCAAACGAAGACTGTGATCGTGTAGTACCGCTGGATGTGCTTCGTGATCTCGAGAAAGAAGGAAAGATCGGATCGCTGCACGATCACTACTATACAACCGTAGGAAACGGTACTTCCGTTGCCAACTCGAAGAAGTTTGCAGCTGAAATTGCTCAGGATCTTTTGGCAAACAAAGTGGACGCCGTTATCCTCACCTCGACCTGAGGTACCTGCACACGTTGCGGAGCAACGATGGTTAAAGAGATCGAGAGAACAGGACTGCCGGTAGTGCATATGTGTACGGTAGTTCCGATTTCGTTGACAGTAGGAGCGAACAGAATCATCCCGACTGTAGCGATCCCTCACCCGCTCGGAAACCCGGCGATCGATCATGAGCAGGAAAAACATCTTCGAAGAGCACTTGTGGAAAAAGCGCTCAAAGCGCTTGAGACGGAAGTGCATGAGCAGACCGTATTCGAAGACTGATAGAAAATATCAATACAATCTATAGAAATATTAAATTAGATGGGATCACTCCCATCTAATTTAATATAGACTGTATTATGATATAATGGTAGGGAAAGGTATAAAAATTTGTTGGAGGTGTCTTTATGACAAAACCCGTGTTAAAAAAAGCAGGATACATCCTCGTGCATACGCCGGATATGATCGTGCACAATGGAACAACTTGCCAAACTGAGATGATCGTCAATCCGGAGTCGGATTTTCTCAAAGAAGTGGAAAAGCATATCCGCAGCTATGAAGACGTCGTGAACTATGCACCCAACCAGGTGTACATCGGAAACCGGCATCCGGAGTACTTGGAGACTGTTCCGCAGCCTTGGTGCAATGAGAAGGTCGAGGGAAAAAGAGAAGGAAAATTCGGAGAGATCATGCCTCAGGATGAGTTCATCGGTCTGCTGAAGATCGTCGACGCCTTTGACCTGGTCAAACTGAATAAAGAATTTACGGCTCATGTGGTCGGTCTGCTTAAAAACAACCCCCTCTTCTCGGAGCAGGAGCTTGCGGTCTTCAAAGAAGGGGAGGAGCAGGGAGCGATTGAAGTTCTGATCAGTGAGCAGCATGCAGAGCCCCTCTACCATGAGGCGAAGGTCGTGGGCTGCGTCAAAAGAGCGCATGATGTGGATACCAACCTCACTGCGCATATCATGTTCGAAAATCTTGTCGTAAAGGCCTCCGGAGTACTTGCAGTGAAAAACCTCATGAAGAATTCCGAAGTCAGGGCGGATGAGATCGAATATGTGATTGAGTGCTCCGAGGAAGCCTGCGGAGATATGAATCAGCGCGGCGGAGGAAACTTTGCTAAAGCGATTGCGGAGTCCTGCGGATTTGTCAACGCGACAGGATCGGATATGAGAGGATTCTGTGCAGGACCGGCGCATTCTTTGATCAGCGCGGCAGCTCTCGTCAAAGCCGGAGTGTATAAGCATATCGTCGTAGTAGGCGGAGGAGCGACGGCAAAACTCGGTATGAACGCGAAAGACCATGTGAAAAAAGGTCTTCCGGTACTCGAGGATGTGCTCGGAGGATTTGCCGTTCTCGTTTCCGAAGACGACGGAAAATCTCCGGTAGTCAATACGGATCTTATCGGACGCCACACGGTGGGAACAGGATCATCCCCGCAGGCGGTGATCACTTCACTGATTACGATGCCGCTCGATAAAGGAAATCTCAAGATCACGGATATTGACAAGTATTCCGTTGAGATGCAGAACCCGGATATCACAAAGCCGGCAGGAGCCGGAGACGTTCCGGAGGCGAATTATAAGATGATCGCGGCTCTCGGAGTAAAGCGAGGAGAGCTTGAAAAAGCACAGCTTCCGACCTTCGGAAAAGAGCATGGAATGCAGGGATTCGCACCGACGCAGGGACATATTCCTTCGGGAGTTCCTTTTGTGGGTTTTGCGATTGAAGATATCATGTCAGGGAAACTCAATAGGGTAATGATCGTCGGAAAGGGAAGTCTCTTCCTCGGAAGAATGACCAACCTCTTTGACGGAGTATCTTTCGTGATGGAGAAAAACACAGGAGAAGCACAGGAGTCCGCAGCAGGTGTGGATGAGACGCAGGTGAAGTCACTGATTGCCGATGCGATGAGAAAGCTTGCTGAAAGTCTTGCAAACTAAGGAGGCCGCACGATGGATTTAAATAAATTGATAGCAGATGCTTTTTTGGATATTGCGGACGGAATCCAGACCGGAAGTTTCGGCAAAGCTAAAAAAGTAGCACTGACGACACTCGGCAGTGAGCACGGAACAGGAAATCTGATCGCGGGCGCGAAGCTGGCAAAAAAACTTTATCCCCAGCTGAACCTTGTGCTCATCGGACCTGCAAACGACAGCGGGATCGAGACTTACGAAGCGGATACGGAAGATCAGATGTACAAGATCATGGAGGAAAAGCTGGACAGTAAGGAGATCGGCGCCTGCGTCACCATGCACTACAACTTCCCAATCGGCGTATCGACGGTCGGAAGAGTTGTGACGCCTGCGACCGGAAAAGAGCTTTTCATCGCAACGACCACAGGAACATCCTCCGCTCACCGTGTCGAGGGAATGGTGAAAAATGCCGTATACGGCATTATCGCGGCGAAGGCTTCCGGTATCGAGAAGCCGACAGTCGGCATCCTGAATGTCGACGGAGCGCGAACCGTGGAAAAAGCGCTCAAAGAGATTCAGGCAAAGGGATACGATATCCATTTCGGAGAATCTCAGAGAAGCGACGGAGGAAATGTGCTCCGTGGAAACGACATCCTGATCGGAGCTGTCGACGTCGTTGTGACCGACACCCTGACAGGGAATATTCTCATGAAGATGTTCTCTTCCTTTACGAGCGGAGGACAGTATGAGACGACCGGTTACGGCTATGGGCCGGGAATCGGCGAAGGATATGAGAGAAATGTACTGATTCTCTCCAGAGCATCCGGGGCTCCGGTAATCGCAAACGCTCTCAAATATGCTCACGAGATCGCAAACAACGGAATCAACGAGATCGCGAAAAAAGAGTTTGAAAAACTTAATAAGATCAAGTGGATGGATGCAATTCCGAAACCGGCGGAGAAAGCCGCAAAGACGGAAGAGGCGGTGCCGATGCCGGAGAAGGTGGTTGTGACCGGAAGCATTTCGGGCATTGATATCATGGAGTTGGAAGATGCGGTACAGGAGCTTTGGAAGAACGGCATCTATGCCGAAAGCGGCATGGGCTGCACGGGTCCGATCGTGCTCGTGCCGGAAGACAAGATCGCTCAGTGCCAGGAAGTTCTGAAAAAAGCGGGATATGCGGCGCAGGAGTCCGATCCTTGCTGACAGGAAGATTTAGGAGACAGGAAGTCTTTGTAAAGGGTCAGACATCGGGAAACATATCAAGTTATATCTTCTGCAAAGATCAAAGCTGTCTATGATAAGAGGCTGCCGGAAATGTTTTCGGCAGCCTTTTGTATGTATGAGATTTTGGAACTATACAGTTTGGGATACATACGAAGTTCGAAAATCGTTCGACGACGCAGACTCTCTTTCGGAAAAATCGGATTTACTCGCCGGAAATTTTGACCGCGTTCAAAACGGCATCCGCCGCTTTCACGCTAAAATCAGCGTCCTGCTGATTTTTCTAAAATTTCAACGGCTCGCTCATCTCGATTTTTCGCGAAGGCTCATCATCTTCGTCTCATGACTTTCAAACCTCGTCTGCCATCTTCGAGCCTGCATATATTTATGCATGGCCTTTTGAAATTGAGTAGCTCCAAGAATGAACAGGAAAGCGGAAGGGTTTCCGAAATTTTTGAGAAGCCGATTCAAACGAGGAAAAAATTGACACAAATCCGTGTTTGAGTGCAGCAAGTTCGGATTCGTATTTTTGACGACTTGATGATCGGCTCCCAAAACAGAGGGTTGTGAGGCTTTCCTGTTCATTCCACTGCAGTATATGCGAACATGGATAAGGTGTATGGATAGGCTCTCGGTTTTACTGCGGTAAAGTCGGAAATAAACCGTGATGCAGTTTTTTCAAAAAAGGAAGGGATACTATGGAAAAAGAGAGGGAGCAAGATCCGGTAAAAGTTGAAATTCTGGCATTTACAGATCCGTACTGTTCCTGGTGCTGGGCGGCGGAACCGATGCTGCTGGCGCTGAAAGAGCGATACAGGGAGCAGATGCGTCTGATCCATGTATTCGGCGGAATGATTCGGGATATGGATGATTTTTATGATGAGAGAAATAATATTGCAAGTGCGGAGGCGGTGATGCCGCATTGGAGAGACGCCTCCGAGCGCTGTGGGCAGCCGATCGATGAACTCGTCTGGAAAGAGATCGCAGAAATTCGCCATTTCTCTTCCTGGCCTGCAAACATCGCCTGCAAGGCGGCTTTTCTCCAGGGAGAGGAGGTCGGTTTTCGTTATCTTCGGAAGATGAGGATTGGACTCTTTACGGAGAGAAAGATTATCTCAAACAGGGAAGTCTTCCGGAAGACGGCAGAAGAGACGGAAGGTCTGGATCTTTGTGAATTTGAGAAGAGTCTTGAGGACGGGCGGGCGGAAAAAGCTTTCAAGGAGGATCTTCTGCTCAATCAGAGACTGGGGGTCTATCAGTTTCCGACCCTGATTTTCCGCAGATGTAAAGCAGAGGGAGAGCGTACCGGCAGGGAAGACGCCGTTCCTCTCGGCGGATATCATTCGACGAGGATGTATGAGGAGGTCATAAGAAGACTCGCGCCGGAAATTCACTCTTATGAGGCTCGCGGCGAACAACAGCTTTTGGCTCTCTACGGAGCGCTGACCGAAAGGGAGATCGCCGAGATGAAAGGCAGAAACAAGGAAGAGGAAATCTTGATTTTGGAAGAGCTTGCAGAAAAGGGAGAGATTTGTAAACTGCCTAAGGTCAGGGGAAACCTCTGGATGATCAGAGGAGAGCGCGACGGAGGAAGGTGATGCGACTCACGAAATATCCGCCGCAAAGCGCTGCGATATATGCCAAAGGCATAATTTTTCTTATGCTGGCTATGGTAAACGACATCAATATCTATCCTCTCGAAATTGACTCCGGTTTTATTTTACAGAACAGGGATTCGGCAAAGTAAAAATAATTTTTGCGTTCACTGTAAATAGGGAGTGAAAAGGATGAAGAGCCCGAGAAAAGGACAAGAAAGTCAAAATATGTTATAATGGGTTCATTATTTGAGGATTCGAGGGGAAACTATGCATAAAGCCTTATACCGTATCCATCGTCCGAGGCAGTTTGCGGATATCGTCGGACAGGATACCATCGTACAGATTTTGCAAAATCAGATATCTGAGGACAGTCTCTCTCATGCCTATCTCTTCAGCGGGAGCCGGGGAACAGGAAAAACATCGACGGCAAAAGTGTTTTCAAGAGCGGTCAACTGCAGTTCGCGTATCGGCGCGGAGCCCTGCGGCACTTGCCGTTCCTGTGTGGAAGGAGAGGCGGACATCATCGAGATCGACGCGGCTTCCAACAACTCCGTCGACAATATCCGCGAGATTCGGGAGAATGTCATCTACACTCCGACATACGGAAAATATAAGATCTACATCATCGACGAGATCCATATGCTTTCGCAGGGAGCTTTCAACGCTCTGCTGAAGACTTTGGAAGAACCGCCTCCGCATGTCATCTTTATTCTGGCGACGACGGAGCCGCAGAAGATTCCGCAGACCGTGCTTTCAAGGGTGCAGCGCTATGATTTCCGAAGGATCGACGCCGCCGCCGCTCTGCATCGCATCAAGGGGATACTGGAAAGCATGGAGATCGGTTATGAAGAGGCGGCGCTGGATTTCATCGTTCAGAAAAGCGAAGGAAGTCTTCGGGATGCGCTCAGTATGCTCGATAAGACCATCGCCTTTGGAGATCTATCCTACGGTTCGGTGGCTGCGGCCTTGGGAGAGACGGCCCATGGGCGTATAGAATTGCTGATGCGAGCGGTGTTTGACAAGAATCCGGCCTTACTGCTGGAGACTTTGGACGAGATTTCAGATGAGGGCGGAGATATGAAGCTTCTGGTCGCCGACTGCCTCTCCTATATTCGAGATGTTCTCCTGACAAAATCCGGAGCCCCGGAGTTGGCGGCAGGGGAGGAGAGAAATGCGGAAAAACTGAAAGAAGCGGGAGATCTTCTGACGGCGGCGGGCTGTATCGACTGGATGGAAGGGCTCTCCCATCTGGAAGGGGATATCAAATACGCTTTAAGTCCGAGAGTGCTCATAGAAGCCTTCTTCCTTCGAAGACTTTATTTCGCGGGAGAGGAGTCCTCTTCCTCTCAAAAGGGCGGAGCGGGACAGGAGGAGATCCTTCGTCTGCAGCAGAAGATCGCTCTTCTGGAAGAGAAGATTCATCGGATCGAGGAGAGGCAGAACGGAGAAAGACTGGCCGGGAAGTCGGAGGAGAAAAAGCCTTCGACGCCTGCGTATTTTGCACCGGAGGAGCTGAGCATCGAGTTGGATGAGGAGGAAAAAGGCATCCTTGAAGAAGTGAAGGACAAGATGGAGGAAGTCTATCTCGCCCTGAAAAAGAAGAATTACGCGAATATCAAAGCCCTGCTTCAAAATGCCGAACCGATGCGGTTCAGGAAGGACAACCTCTATTTTGCCTATGAGGAAGGGTATCTGATGCTCAAGAAGATGGTGGACACAGAAGAGAATCGGAAGGTGCTCAAAAAGACTCTCGCCGAGGTTTTCGGCAAGGAGATCGGTGTTTTTTTCATCATGAAGAAAGAGGCGGCTTCTGTTGCAGATCCTTCCGAAGATAGTCTTCTCGAAAATATCCGGACGGCCTTTGAAGATGTGCCGATTCAGGACTATGAAGATATGGAGCATTATAAAAGAACTCATCCCCAAACGAAGGAAAGTATGTTATAATATCAGACTGAAGACAAAGTGGACAAGCTTCAAAAGTCGTGAGACGAAGATGAGGGACTTTCGTGAAAAAATCGAGAAGAGCGAGCCGATGAAATTTCAGAAAAATCAGCAGGACGCTGATTTTAGAGCGAAAGCGGCAGGACTCCGTTTTGAGCTCGGTCGAAATTTCCGGCGAGCAAGTCCGATTTTTCCGAAAGCAAGTCCGCGCCGGCGAATGACTTTTGAAGTTTGTCTACAGTCTGGTTATAATATTTCGTTGAGTAAAAACAAAGCAAGGGATTTCAATATAAAGGATGTGTAATTTTGAGTCGGATCAAGGCAAGAAACGATATTCGAAATGTGGCGATCATCGCCCATGTCGATCACGGCAAGACGACATTGGTCGACGCTCTGCTCAAACAGAGCGGAATCTTCCGGGAAAATCAGCAGGTACAGGAGAGAGTCATGGACTCCAACGATCTCGAGAGAGAAAGAGGAATCACGATTCTTTCGAAAAATACGGCAATCGAATACAAGGGCACAAAAATCAATATCATCGACACGCCCGGGCACGCGGACTTCGGAGGAGAGGTGGAGCGTGTACTCAAGATGGTCAACGGAGTAATCCTTGTGGTTGATGCTTTTGAGGGATCGATGCCTCAGACGAAGTTTGTGCTCAAAAAAGCATTGGAGCTCAGTCTGCCTGTTCTCGTCTGCGTCAATAAGGTGGATCGGGCGGAAGCAAGGCCGCAGGAAGTCGTGGACGATGTGCTTGAGCTGCTTTTGGAGCTGGATGAGAGTGAGCGTTATCTCGACTCTCCCTTTATCTTTGCTTCGGCAGTCAACGGATGGGCGACGAGGGATGTCTCGGTGAAAAAAGAGACGATGGAGGATATGTATGAAGCAATCCTTCTCCATATACCGGCCCCCGAAGGGGATGAAGAGGGTCCGGTGCAGCTGCTGATCAGCACCATCGACTATAATGAATACATCGGCCGCATCGGTGTCGGCAAGGTGGAGCGCGGGACGCTGCGAATCAATCAGGATCTGATGCTGCTAAACCACGCCGATGAGGAAAAACGGTTCAAGGTTCGCATCGGCAAGCTCTATGGATACAGCGGGCTGCAGAGGGTCGAAGTGCAGGAAGCAAGGATGGGGAGCATCGTCGCCGTTTCCGGCATCGAGCAGCTTCATATCGGAGACACGCTCTCTGATATGGAAGTGCAGGAAGCGGTGGAGTTCGTCAAGATCTCGGAGCCGACGATAGCGATGAATTTCTCGGTCAACGACGGTCCTTTTGCCGGGCAGGAAGGCAAATTCGTCACCTCGAGGCAGATTCGGGACCGCCTTTTCCGTGAGCTCAATACGAATATTTCTCTGCGGGTCGAGGAGACCGAATCGGCAGATTCCTTCAAAGTGTCGGGAAGAGGGGAGCTTCATCTGTCGATCCTCATGGAGACGATGCGGCGGGAAGGCTATGAATTCATGGTGTCCAAGCCGGAAGTTTTGTTCAGAAGAGACGAAAAGGGAAGTCTGCTGGAACCGATCGAGCGTGCAGTCATCGATGTTCCGGAGGAATATATGGGTGCGGTCATGGAGAAGATGGGGCTTCGAAAAGGGGAGCTGATCAATATGACCCAGTCCAAAGGGGGATATGTGCGTCTTGAATTTTCGGTGCCGACAAGGGGATTGATCGGATATCGCTCCGAGTTTTTGACGGATACCAAGGGAAATGGAATACTCAATACCCTCTATGAGGGCTATCTTCCTTATAAAGGAGATATTTCCACCCGAAGTCAGGGCTCTCTCGTCGCTTTTGAAGACGGTACGGCAGTTACTTACGGGCTTTACAATGCGCAGGAGAGAGGGGTTCTCTTCATCGAGCCGGGACAGAAGGTCTATATGGGCATGGTCGTGGGAAGCAATGCGCGCTCCGGAGATATTGACGTCAATGTCTGCAAGCGAAAGCAGGCGACGAATATGAGAGCTTCGGGAGCGGATGAGGCGCTGAGACTCTCCCCTCCGAAGAGGATGTCTCTTGAAGAAGCGCTGGAATTTATTGATGAAGACGAACTTGTCGAGCTGACGCCGAGATCAATGCGTCTGCGCAAGAAAATCCTCGACAAGACGGAGAGAGCTCGTCAGAGAAGCCGAAACAAATAAAGTTTTTTCATACATTTTTTCCACATTTTCACCGAATTTATTCCGTATATAAGCTTTATCATAAAGTCATAAGTTAAGAGAACTTATACCCCACCCCTTTTTAATATCTGCCGAGTGCGTTCCCCCCTAAACTGCACCGGCGTCAATACAAAACTTGGATCCCCTCCAAGAATAGGATACATCCTCCTTTGCTGTCGCAGATTGCGGCAGCTTTTAATTTTACGGGAAATAGATTTTTTGAATTTTATATCATGCTCATGATTAGTATTCGATAAAAGAGTGGTATATATAGGTAAGAATGTAAAAAATCCGCAAAGAAAGATAAGGACAGGTGAGTCTGGAAAGATGAAACATATTTTCGTGGTGGATGATGAAAAGAGGATACGGGATCTGATCGAGATGTATCTCAAGAAAGAAGGATACCGGGTCAGCACTTTCGAGCGTGCCAAAGAGGTCATGGAAAGATTCTGCAGCGAGCATCCCGATCTGCTCGTCCTCGATATCATGATGGAAGGGATGGACGGACTGGATCTCTGTAAAGAGATACGAAAGGTCAGTGAAGTGCCGATCATTTTCGTATCCGCTCGAAGTGAGGAGCTGGACCGTATTCTGGGGTTGGAACTGGGTGCGGACGATTATCTTGCAAAGCCTTTCAGTCCGAGGGAGCTGATGGTGCGGATCAAGACGATACTCAAAAGAACCGTCAAGGCTCAGGAAGAGGCGGAAAAAGAAGAAATACTCAGCAGCGGCGACCTTGTGATCATTCCGGGGCGCCGCGCCGCGACGGTACGAGGCGATGATCTTCCTCTGACGATCAAGGAATATGAACTGATGGAGTATCTGTTGCGCAATGTCAACCTGCCTTTGTCCAGAGAGCAGATCATTGAGAATATCTGGGGATACCACTATGACGGCTATGACAGAAACGTGGACGACACAGTGAAACGTCTGCGCAAAAAACTCAAGGACAAGCAGTCGACCCTCGAGATCAAAACCGTATGGGGCTACGGATATAAGGTGGAAGGAAATGAGTAGTTCGATTAAAAGAACCCTGAGAAAAGTATTTCTCACGGATATCAGCAAGATCGGCAAGAAGATCATCCTCAGCTATTTTGTGGTGGTCGTCGTCTCCACTTTGATCTTCACGTTCGTATCACGCTCTTATTTCACAAGTCAGATCACCGACAGGGTTCTGGCCGATCTTGCAAAAGATGCGGATTTCATCGCTGAGCAGATCAGCGGGATCTTTCAGGAGTGTCAGGGAGAAGATCCTTCGGAGGAAATTTTCGATATCAAGGAGCAGATATTCAGCAGGAATGTTACTGGTATTGGCGATCTCCTTGCGCAGGGAAAACTGGTGTTTCCGAGCAGCCGCTTTTCTGCGATGAGGGTGCTTGTACTCGATATGGGTCGCAACATCGCATATGACTCTCTGAATCAAAGCGTCGGAAAAAAGTACGAAGCAAAAAGCGACAGGGATTATTTCGTTCAGGAACGCCCTTTGTATGGACTGAGCTCTGAAGATCCGGCCGGGTATGTCGTCCTGCTTGCGGAAAAAGAAGACAGTCGGATCACGAGCGGATGGATTTCCTCCTCCGTGCTTCTGGGGATCTTTTCGACCTTATTGATATCGATCCTGCTTGCCTTTTTTTTCGAGCAGAGTATCATAGGGCCGATCAACAAGCTCCGCGCAAACATCTCTTCTTTCTCCCTGGAACAGGAAAATATCGAATGGGAGACGATTGAGACGAGGGATGAACTCAGCGACATCAACGAAGATTTTTTGAAGCTCGTCAATAAACTCAAAGTGTATGACAAGAAACAGAAAGAGTTCTTCCAAAATACTTCTCACGAGCTCAAAACCCCTCTGATGTCGATTCAGGGGTATGCGGAGGCGATCAAAGACGGCGTTCTGGAGGAGGAACTGATAGATGAGGGACTGGATATCATCATTGATGAGAGCAAGCGTTTGCGCGATACTCTGAACTCCATCGTATACTTGGGGAAGGTGAATACCGAGGAGCCTAAGGAACTGACGAGGATCTGTCTTTGGGATTTTGTCGACGAACTGGCGAGCAAGCTTGCCGGCATACCGAAAGAGCGATTCATCCAAGTGCTCAATTTTCTGCCGCGCGATCTTTCCATTGAAACGAATGAAGATGATCTCGAAAGGATTTTTTCCAATGTCATATCCAATGCAATGCGTTACGCGCAGTCGAAAATACAGGTCTCCGGCCGAAAGAGAGGAGAAGATCGCTTCGTCATCCTCTTGGAAGATGACGGACGCGGCTTTGAAGAAGGGGAGGAAGAACTGATTTTTGACCGTTTTTACAAGGGCAAGGGAGGAAACACCGGACTTGGAATGTCGATTGTCAAGAGCATAGCCGAAGCGAACGGCTGGAGCATCAGAGCCGGGAAGGCTCGTATAGGAGGAGCTTGTATTGAGCTGATCCTGCCGATTGAGGATTGCTTCGGCGTCGAACGCTGTCCGGAGGAAGGAAGGGGCAGATGAATAAAAATGCAAGAAAGACGGCCTATGAGATTCTCTTTGAGGTAAAGTATGAAAAAGCCTACTCGAATATCCTCCTGAACCGTGTGTTCTCCCAATCATCATATAGCCGGCAGGACAGAGGATTTGTGACGGAGATCGTCTATGGGACCCTCAGCCGGCTCTATTATCTCGACTTTGTAATCCGTCTTCACTCGGAGATGAAAATGTCCAAGATCTCGAAAAAAATCCTGACCCTGCTGGAAATGGGGGTCTATCAGCTCCTCTTTATGGATGGAGTCGCTGATTTTGCCGCCGTGGACGAGACGGTTCGACTGACCAAAGCGCTCGATTTTCGAAGCAGAGGTTTTGTCAATGCGGTCATGAGGGCGATTGCCGCCGAAAAAGAAAAGAGGGAGCCGAGGTGGATGGACCTTGCAAAGATCAGGGACAGGAAAAAACGCCTTTCCCTCTGCTACTCCGTCTCGGAATATTTGGCAGGGCGCCTGCTCAAGATCTACGGAGAGGATTTTGCAGAGCGTCTTCTTGCAAGTTTTTATGAAAAACCGAAGATCTTCCTTCGCAGCAATCCTCTGAAGACCACGCCGGAGAAGCTTCGTGAAAAACTGGAGGCGGAGGGGATTCTCTTAGAGGAAGTTCCTGAAATGGAAGGCGTGTTTGCGGCGGAAGGACTTCGGGGGATTGGAGAGATGGAATCTTTTCGAAAGGGAGAGTTTTCAATTCAGGACATCTCTTCGATGCAGGCGGTCGACGCACTGGATCCCGCGGCCGGAGAGAAGATTCTCGACCTTTGCAGCGCTCCCGGGGGAAAAAGTTTCTATATCGCGGAGAAGATGCGAGACAGCGGGAGAATTGACGCGATGGACGTCTCGGAAAATAAGCTCCGTCTTCTTGCAGGCAGAGCAGCGGAACTGGGGCTTGGGAGTATCCGGACGGAAGTTTCCGACGCCTCGGTCTTTCGGCCGGAGATGGAAGAAAACTATGACCGCGTACTGGTGGACGCTCCCTGTTCGGGTTTCGGCGTCATTCGAAGAAAGCCGGAGATTCGCTATAAAAACTACGAAGATGTGGCCGAGCTTCCCGAGATACAGCGAAAGATCCTCAGAAACGCTTCGAGGTATCTCAGAAGAGGAGGCAGACTCGTTTACAGCACCTGTACCCTCGAAAAAAAGGAAAATTCCGACCGTATCTCGGATTTTTTGGCGGAGCATCCCGATTTCAGGCTGATCGGAGATCCTCGGGAACTCTATCCCCATCTGGATGGGAGCGACGGATTTTTTATAGCGGTGTTCCAAAGAGAAAAATAGTGCAGAGAGAGACAACGAAAGCCCAAAGAACAAAGGCATATTCGTTGTCTTTTTTATGGACTTGTTTTTATTGCTTTCGGACGGCGGTAGCGATATAATGAAAACCACAGGATATCAAAAGAAGGAGTAAGAGATGGAGAATCTACTGATCATTATTGACGGAAACAGCCTGATGAACCGGGCGTTTTACGGTCTGCCGGAGCTGATGAACAAGAAAGGCATGCATACAAATGCGATCTTCGGATTTGCGAATATCATCTTCAAGCTCAAAGAGCGCTATCAGCCGAGCCATATGAGCATCGCCTTCGATATGAAAGCCCCGACATTCCGGCACTTGCAGTATAAAGAATACAAAGGAACCCGCAAAGGAATGCCGGAGGAGCTCGCCCGGCAGGTGCAGCCAATCAAGGAACTCGTTGACGCCTTCGGGATCCATCGTTTCGAGATGGAGGGCTTCGAGGCGGATGACATCATCGGGACTCTTGCAAAATACAGTGAAAAAGAAGGGTTCACCGTCTATATCATCACCGGAGATAAGGATGCTCTGCAGTTGGCGTCGGAGCGTACGAAGATCATGCTGACGAAAAAAGGCATTTCGGAGCTTGACACTTACGGAGAGGAAGAAATGAAGGAACAGTACGGGATCACGCCGACTCAGTTCATCGATCTCAAAGGATTGATGGGGGACAGTTCCGACAATATCCCCGGAGTGGCCGGTATCGGAGAGAAGACCGGACTGAAGCTGCTGCAGGAGTACGGAAGCATAGAAAACATCTACGCTCATATCGACGATATCAAGGGAGCCCTCAGAAAAAAACTGGAATCCGGCTATGCGGACGCCCTTCTCAGCAAAAATCTTGCGACGATCGTCACGGATATGCCGCTGGAGATTTCGATGGAGGAACTCCTGTTGCGGGAGGAGGATATCGAGAGGCTGACGACCTTGTTCAACGAATGGGAATTCGGCTCTCTTTTGCCGAAACTCGGCGAGCAGAAAGTGCAGGAGGAGTTTGACCTGTCGGTGGTCGAGAGGATATGTGAGGAAGACGCTCCTCGGATCTCGTCCTGTTTCGGGCCGGAAAAGCCTCTTTTGCTCAAAGCTTTTCTCAGAGACGGAATGGTGGATGAAAAGAGGATTCGCTGGCTCTTTATCAAGGCGGAGGGTCGATATTTTGCACTGGAAGAAGAGGCTCTTCTCAGCCTGAAAGAGGTCTTGGAAGACCGCTCGATTCCCAAATACGGCCATAATATGAAAGAAGACTGTCTGGCTCTTCGATCTTACGGAATTTCTCTGGAAAACATCCGTTACGACGCTGCGATCTGTGAGTATCTCATTGATTCGACAAGTTCCCATTATCAGATTGGAGAGATCGCCGCGAAATATTCCCTTGGAGCGCTCCCTTCTACGGAAGAATGGCTCGGAAAGGGCAAAAACCGCAAAAATCCTGAAGAGATCTCTTTTGAAGAGGCGGCCCGATATCATATCGCTCTTTTAGATATCGTTGAGGAATCAGTATCTCCGCTGCTCGAAAAGATAGGAGATTATCGCATGGAGAAACTGATGGACGAAGTGGAGATTCCTCTTATCAAAGTCCTTGCGGATATGGAGTATGAAGGTGTTGCAGTGGATATTTCGGTCCTTGAAGAACTCTCGCAGCGTTTTCGAAGACAGATTGAAGATCTTGAAGAGGATATTTATGAGCTGGCGGGTTGCCGCTTCAATATTCTCTCGCCGAAACAGCTGGGAGAGGTGCTGTTTGAAAAACTTGGACTTCCGGTGATCAAGAAGACCAAGACCGGCTATTCGACCAATGCGGAGGTGCTCGAAGCGCTGCATGACCGCCATCCGATCATCGAAAAAATTTCCGCTTTTCGCCAGTTCACGAAACTGCAGTCCACTTATGTGGATGGTCTGCTTAAGATTGTCAATCCGAAGACCGGAAGGATACACTCCTCCTTCAATCAGACGATTACGACGACGGGCAGAATCTCTTCGACAGAGCCGAATATGCAGAATATCCCGGTCAGACTCGAAGTCGGCAGAGAGCTGAGAAAAGTCTTTGTCGCAGCTGAAAACTGCCTGCTTGTCGATGCGGACTATTCTCAAATCGAACTGCGGGTACTGGCGCATATGGCAGAGGAAGAAAATTTGATCGAAGCTTTCTCCAAAGAGGCGGATATCCATACATCGACAGCCTCGGAAGTCTTCGGAATCCCAATTAATCAGGTCAGTCGGGAGCAGAGGAGCGCCGCAAAAGCCGTCAATTTCGGGATCGTCTACGGCATCAGCGACTTCGGATTGTCCAACAATCTCGGAGTGGATATCAAGACCGCAAAACACTATATCGAGAGCTATTTCGAGCGTTATCCGAAGATCAGAGAGTATATGGAAGAGGCGGTCAGACAGGCGGAAAAAGCGGGCTATGTGGAGACGTTGCTCGCAAGAAGACGCTATATTCCCGAGGTGCAGTCCAAAAACTTCGTACTGCGCAGTCTCGGTAAGAGGCTTGCGATGAATACGCCGATACAGGGCAGCGCCGCCGATATCATCAAGATCGCGATGGTCAGAGTCTATGACCGCCTTCGAAGGGAAGATCTCCGCGCCAGACTCATTCTTCAGGTGCATGACGAATTGATGGTGGAGACGCCCTTGGAGGAGGTGGAAAAGGTCAAACAGATACTGAAACAGGAGATGGAAGAGGCGGCGTCCCTTCGAGTGCGTCTGCTGGCGGAAGTGGAAGCGGGGAAATCCTGGTACGAGACAAAATAGGGGGACAAGATGAATGTAATAGGGCTCACCGGAACGATGGGATCCGGAAAATCGACGGTTTCGGAATATCTTCGGGAGAAAGGGTATCCGATTGTCGACGCCGACAAGATCGCAAGAGAGCTGATGGAAAAGGGTGAGAGAGGGTATGAAAAAGTCGTTGAGAGTTTTTCAGAAGATATTCTTGATCCAGACGGAGCGATTGACAGAAAAAAGCTCTCGGATATCGTATTTACGGAAGAAGAGAAGAGAAACCTCCTCAATCGCATTCTCCATCCTCTTGTCATAGATAAGGTCAACCGTCAGATCCGCGAGCATTTTCACAGAGGAGAGGATTTGATCTTTGTCGACGCGCCGCTCCTGATTGAAGCGAAGATGCATCTGATGACCGATAAAGTCATCCTCGTCAAGACAGAGATGACGCTCCTGCTTTCGAGAATCATGAGAAGAGACGGGATATCGAAGGCCAAGGCAAGGTCGATCATGGACAGCCAGATGCCCGTCTCCGAGAAAGAGAAATTTGCGGATTACATCATAGAAAATAACGGAGGAAAAGAAGCTCTTTATGGGCGGATCGATATTCTCTTGGAAGAATTGGAGAGGTTTTAGTGAAAAGATGAGAGTTCGAAAATTGTTTCTGATTGCGCTTCTGATCGCTCTTTCCTTTGTTTTTCAGGGTCATCTGAAAAGACAGGTCGACTATCTGAACTATCCGCAAAGGTATATCTCTGAGGTCTCTTCAGCTTCCGCACTTTATGGGGTCGAAAAGGAACTGATATTTTCAATCATCAAAGCGGAAAGCAGATTTTTTCCTTATGCAAAATCGAGAAAAAATGCAAGAGGACTGATGCAGCTTTCGGAAAATACCTGGCAGTATGCCTGCCGCAGCCTTGCGCTTGACTTGAATAAAATCTATGAAAAAGAGAGCAATATCAGGGCGGGTACCTGGTATTTCTCTCAGTTGCTCAAGGAGTTTCAGGATGAACATCTTGCGATCATCGCCTATAATGCCGGCCCGTCAAAAGTGCGTGAATGGATCGCTTCGGGGCTTGTCGGCGGAGGGGATGCGAAGGAGTGGCAAGTACCTTACGGAGAGACGAAACTCTACCTTCTCAGGGTCATGGAATACAAAAAAAAATATTTACAAATTTATAGGCTTGACGGCAGAGAAAAATAATGATACAATGCTATCTGTAGTTAGTTGAAAGAGCCTATGCGGATGTGGTGAAATAGGCAGACACGCTATCTTGAGGGGGTAGTGTCCGACAGGACGTGCTGGTTCGAGTCCAGTCATCCGCACCAGTAAAAATAACCATCTGTTGATAAAAAGAGTTTTATCAGCAGATGGTTATTTTTACTTTGAAAATTTCTCATAATTTTTTATTGACAGGCACAAGAAAAATTTGATACCATAAGGAAGTAGAAAAAATTGTAATATTTCTGTAACTATTTTATATGAAAAGATTCTCATTATTATACAGAAGTTGGTTTATTCGGCGTCATTTTATTTGATGCGTGGGAAAGAATTCCACGGAAGCTGATGAAGAGAGGGGGATAGCAAAAAACATTCACTGAACTTTAGGAGGAACTTTTTTATGAAACTGAAAAAACTTACTTTTCTTTTTATTTTGGCGGCAGCGATGGCTTTCATTCCGCAGTTTTCTTTCGCGGAAGCGGAGCAGAAGGCCGTCGTGGTGAACCCGACGGATATTCGGGTGACGGGAGAAGCCGATTCACTCGTGATCTCTAAGCTTGTAAAAGGGCAGGAAGTCCTGATCCTCGAAACGAGCGGGGATTGGGCGAAGGTGAAGCTGGACAATGGAATTGAAGGTTATTTGAGCAATCTGGATATTGAAATGAAAGAAGAGCAGAGGATGTCCGTCAGCGCGATGGGCGTCAATGTTCGTGCATTTGCCGACGCGGAGAGCCTTTCCATCGGGATCGTCAATACCGGCGACGTCGTGAAAGTGCTCGGAACCGATGGAGATTGGGCGGAGATCAGTACGGATGAGGTCCAAGGCTATGTACTCAGACAGTATCTGACGACCCGGGCGGAAGCACAGGTTGTCAGCCGAGGCGCTTCGAGAGAGGCAGGGCCTCTGCTGGACTATGCAAAAACGCTTTTAGGCAGGCCCTATGTCTATGGTTCCAGAGGACCGGACAGTTTTGACTGCTCCGGCTTTGTCGGCTATGTCTATCAGAACGCTGCAGGCATCAAATTGCCGAGAGTGTCGAGAGATCAGGCGAGATATGGAACGCCGGTTTCGAGAGATGCTCTTCTTCCGGGAGATATCATCGCCTTTGATACCAACGGCGGAAGAAATGGAGTCAATCATGTGGGGATTTATCTTGGAGAAGGCAAGTTCATTCACGCCTCTTCCGCGAGGATTATGTCGGTGACGATTGATTCTTTGGATTCGAAACATTATTCGAGTTCCTATATGTCGGCGACGAGGGTCCTTCCTTAGAGTCTGTTTTAATCAAATAAAGAGATTTCAGGCGTCGGAGCAGATTTTTTCCGACGCTTTTTTCATTTGTGCAAAAAAATAAAATATTTGAAAGGTTTATATTTTTATATTTCAGATTTTGTAGTATACTTGAAAGGAATGTAATTTTTGTCACTATACAGTGAAGGAGGTAATTTAAATTATGAAGCTTCTGAGTTTTAGAGGCGGGATCCATCCACCGCACAATAAAAAAACTACAGAGCATCTTCCGGTGGAGGAGGCAAAGGCGCCCGCTACGGTCTATATTCCACTATCCCAGCATATCGGAGCACCTTGTCAGCCTCTTTTGAAAGTCGGGGATCTCGTAAAAAAAGGTCAGAAGATCGGTGAGGCGCAGGGTTTCGTGTCCGCTCCGGTGCACGCTTCCGTGTCCGGCAAGGTCAAAGCATTGAAGCCCATGGTCGTTCCGGGAGGTCAATCGGTTCAATGTATCGTTATTGAAAATGATTTCCAGGAGGAGCTGTGGGAAGAAATCAAGCCCTATGGAACGGTAGAGAGTCTCAGCCCTGAAGAGATCATGAATGTCGTCAAGGAGATCGGACTTGTGGGAATGGGCGGAGCGACTTTTCCGACTCATGTAAAACTCAGCCCGCCGAAAGAGAAAGAGATCGACACGATCATCCTCAACGGAGCGGAATGTGAGCCTTATCTGACCGCCGACCATCGCTTGATGCTTGAAAGCCCTCAGGACGTTGTGGACGGACTTCGCGCGATGATGAAGCTGTTGAATGTACATAAGGGTTATATCGGCATTGAGGACAACAAGCCGGACTGTCTGCAGACGATCCGGGAGGCTGCAAAGGACTATCCGGAAGTCGAAGTGGTGGGACTTCGTACGAAATACCCTCAGGGAGCGGAGAAGCAGCTCATCTATGCCTGTACACAGAGAGAAGTGCCCAGCGGCGGTCTGCCGATGGATGTCAAAGTCGTCGTATCGAATGTGGCGACTTCAGCGCAGCTCTCTAAAAGTATTCGAACGGGAATCCCCCTGATTGAGAGGATCTGTACCGTGACCGGCGGAGCGATTGCCGAGCCGAAAAATATCATGATAAAGATCGGAACGCTGTATCAGGAGATCATTGACCAGGCAGGCGGATTCAAGGCGGAGCCGGCCAAGATCATCAGCGGCGGCCCGATGATGGGACTTGCGCAGTTCACGACGGAGGTCGCTGCAACCAAAGGTTCATCCGGGATTCTCTGCTTTACGGAAGAGGAAGCGAGAGTCAAGGATATGCAAAACTGTATGCGCTGTGCGAAATGTGTCAATATTTGCCCCGCCAATCTGCAGCCGCTGTTCATCAGCGCTTATTCGCTTGCAAGCGATTACGCAAAAGCGGCTGAGTATCGTGCGCTGGATTGTATCGAATGCGGTTCCTGTTCGTTCATCTGTCCGTCGGGAAGGCCGCTTTTGCAGTCGATTCGGGTTGCAAAGAGAGAGATTCTGGCACAGAGAAGAAAAGAAGGGAAATAATATTGGATAAGGAGGGATTTCGGCATGGAAATGCCTAAGTTAACTATATCGTCCTCTCCACATATTCGGACGTCGGAAGATGTCTCCATTGTGATGAGAGATGTACTTATCGCGCTATGTCCTGCGGCGGTTGCCGGAGTGTATTTCTTCAGGACCGGCGCTCTGCTCAATATTATCGCGGGTCTTCTCGGCGCGGTGCTGGCCGAGTACCTGACTCAGAAATTCATGAAGAAAAAGGTGACGATTCGAGATTACAGCGCTGCGGTAACCGGCCTTCTGCTTGCATTTAACGTTCCTGCCAGCCTGCCCTTCTGGATGACTTTTATCGGTGCGGTCTTTGCCATCGTCATCGTAAAACAGCTTTTCGGCGGACTGGGACATAACTTCATGAACCCGGCTCTTGCAGCGAGGGCATTGATGCTCGCTTCCTGGCCGGTCGATATGACCGGATGGGTGGCTCCCGGCGCAGACGCGGTAGCTACGGCGACTCCTCTGGCGATTATCAAAGGAGTGGAGGGTGCGTCAAAGGCTTCAATGATGGATCTTTTCGTGGGCAATGTCGGAGGATGTATCGGGGAGACTTCCGCGATCCTGCTGATCATCGGAGGAGTGTACCTGATCTATCGCGGAGTGATCACCTATGTGATTCCGGTATACTATATTGCAACAGTTGCCATTTTAACTTTCATTTTTTCCGGTTTTGATATTTCTATGATAGGATACAATATCTTCGCCGGAGGTCTGATGCTTGGAGCCTTCTTTATGGCGACAGACTACTCCTCTTCCCCGGTCAGTGCAAAAGGACAGACCATCTATGCGGTCGGCTGCGGTATTCTCACTTCGGTGATCCGATATTTCGGAGGATATCCGGAAGGCGTATCCTATTCGATACTTCTGATGAATGTGGCGACGCCTCTGATCGACAAATATGTATCGCCGAGAGTATTTGGGGAGGTGGCAAAGAAATGAAAAATGAAATCGTAAAATTGGGTCTTATCCTCTGCCTGATTGCGGCGGTGGCTTCCGGTCTTCTCAGCATTGTCAATCAGATTACGGCGCCGACGATTGCCGCGGGAGAAGAACGAGCGAACAATGAAGCGCGGATGAAGATTCTTCCGATGGCGGAAGACTTTGAAAAAATCGAAGAGCAGATGCCGGAAGGGATTCTGGAAGTATATAAGGGAATGAAGGGCTCCGATGTGGTCGGATATACGATCAAGACGGCTCCGAAGGGATACGGCGGTCCGATTGAAGTGATTACCGGAGTGACTGCAGAAGGCGTCGTGTCCGGCGTTTCCATCGGAACGATGAACGAAACGCCGGGTCTGGGTGCGAAATCCAAGGATGAAGCTTTTATTTCCCAGTATACGGATAAGACGGCAGAGATGCAGCTTGCTGTCATCAAGAGCGGACAGCCCAAGGAGAATGAGATCGCGGCGATCGCCGGAGCGACGATCAGCTCCAAAGGTGTGACAGAAGGCGTTCAGAATTCTCTGGCCTATTATAATGAAAATTTGAAATAGGGAGGTGGCAGCTCAATGAATATTTTCAAGATATTAAAGAACGGTATCATAAAAGAAAATCCGACAGTCGTTCAGGTGCTGGGAATGTGTCCGACGCTTGCCGTGACGACTTCCGCGATGAACGGTCTCGGAATGGGCGCCGCAACGACAGTCGTTCTCGCGATGTCCAACTTCGTAATCTCACTGATTCGAAAAATCATTCCCTCGAAAATCAGGATCCCGGCTTTCGTCGTCGTGATTGCGGCCTTTGTAACCATCGTGGGGATGCTGCTCAAAGCCTATGTTCCGGCTCTGGATCAGGCGCTGGGTCTCTTTATCCCCCTGATCGTAGTCAACTGTATCATTCTTGCCCGTGCAGAGAGCTTTGCATCGAAAAATTCTCCGATTCCCTCGTTTTTTGACGGTATCGGAATGGGTCTCGGATTTACTCTGTCATTGACGATACTTGGAGCGATCCGTGAAGTGCTCGGAGCAGGTTCCATCTTCAATCATGTACTCTTTGGAGAAGCCTTCAAACCGGCGCTGATCATGATTCTTCCGCCGGGAGCTTTCCTGGCTCTGGGTATCATGCTCGCTGTATTCAAAAAGTTGACTTCCGCCAAAAAAGCTCCGGAAGCAAAAACAGCGGAACAGGAGGCATAGAAAATGATCAAATCACTACTTATCATCTTGCTCAGTTCGATTTTGGTAAACAATTTCGTCATGTCGAGATTCCTCGGAATCTGTCCCTTCCTTGGAGTATCCAAGAAAGTAGATACGGCGATTGGAATGGGAATGGCGGTTACCTTCGTCATGGTGCTCGCTTCCATCATTACTTATGCTTTCCAGAAGCTTATTTTGGAAAAATTGGATATGCAGTATATGCAGACTCTCGTCTTCATCCTCGTCATCGCGGCTCTCGTGCAGTTTGTCGAGATGGTGATCCAAAAGACGAGTCCGACGCTCTATCAGTCTCTGGGGGTTTACCTTCCTCTGATCACGACGAACTGTGCAGTGCTCGGGGTTGCGATTCTCAATATTCAGAGCGATTATAATCTGATTCAGACCATCGTCAACGGATTCGGAGCGGCGGTCGGCTTTACGCTTGCAATCGTGCTTTTCGCGGGAATTCGTGAAAGACTTGAGATCTCAGATATTCCCGAAGTCTTTAAGGGTTTCCCGATTGCATTGATCACAGCGTCATTGATGTCAATAGCCTTCCTTGGCTTTACCGGTTTAGTGAAATAGGAGGATGTGAAATATGAACCCGATTGTAAATGCTGTAGTCAGTCTGTCTGCAATGGGACTGTGTTTCGGTGCGGGACTTGCCTACGCCTCCCAAAAATTTGCCGTTGAAGTGGATCCGAAAGAGGAAGCGATCCTGAACACTCTTCCGGGAGCAAACTGCGGAGGCTGCGGATTCCCGGGCTGCGGCGGTCTGGCTGCGGCAATCGCCAAAGGAGACGCGCCTGTCAATGCTTGTCCGGTTGGAGGAGCGGAGGTTGCCAATGCGATTGCCGAGATTATGGGTGTTACTGCCGGCGGAGGCGTACGCATGATCGCCAATGTCATTTGTAAGGGCACCAACACCAATGCAAAGAATAAATCCCTGTATTCCGGGATCCTGGACTGCAAAGCGGCGGCTATGGTCGCAGGAGGACCTAAGACCTGCAGCTACGGTTGTATGGGACTTGGAAGTTGCGAAAGAGTTTGTCCCTTTGATGCGATTCATGTACTTGAAGACGGGATTGCCCATGTGGATCCGGAAAAATGCGTTGCCTGCGGAAAATGTATCGAAGTCTGCCCGAAGGCCGTCATCGCTTGGATTCCTTACGGACAGAAAGTCAGCGTCGACTGTAACAGCAAGGATAAGGGAAAAGATGTGAAAGACGGATGTGCCGTGGGCTGCATCGGATGTCAGATGTGTGTGAAGTCCTGCCCCTTCGACGCCTTCACCTTTGAGAACAACCTTGCGAAGATCGACTATACGAAATGTAAGCAATGTATGATCTGTGTCGGCAAATGCCCGACAAAGGCGATCCGAGGAATCATTCGAGAGAAGAAACCGGCTGCGCCGAAAGCTGCTGCGGCTCCCAAAGCGGAAGTAAAGCCGGAAGCAAAACCGCAGACAGAGGCTCCGAAAGCGGAAGTGAAGCCGGAAGCAAAACCGCAG
>JAUMYL010000004.1 GCA_030528675.1 Peptostreptococcaceae bacterium | reverse complement strand
ATTTTCCAAATAATGCAAAGTATTTTGAGTTAGATGGAGAAAAAGATAATATAGCGCCATTTGAATTCATCCCTTGGGTTTTATCTCAATGCAAAACCGTTGCTGAAGCGAAAAGATTATGTTCAAAATTAAATCTGGTCAACACTCATTTTAACGGACAATTACCCAATTCCCCTCTTCACTGGATTATTGCAGATAAAAAAGAATCTATCACCATTGAAAGCACGAAAGATGGATTGAAAGTATACGCTAATCCGGTAGGTATTTTAACAAACAATCCGCCGTTTGACAAACAACTGTTCAATCTAAATAATTACAAGCATTTATCCAGTAAAGACAGTACCAATACCTTTTCATCAACACTTGATTTAGAAAGCTATAGCTTAGGAATGGGAAGTATCGGACTACCGGGAGATGTTTCGAGTGCCGGCAGATTTGTCAGAATAAGTTTCTTTAAGGAAAACAGCGTTATTGAAGAAGCCGAATCCAAAGAACAGTTTTTCCATTTACTTCAATCGGTATATCAACCAAAAGGCGGCACATATGTTGCTCATAGCGGCAAATACGAATATACTATCTACACTTCATGTGTTGATATGGAAAATGGAATATACTATTACAAAACTTATAACAACAGTGATCTGAATGGCGTGAATATGCACTTGGAAGATTTGGATTCCAAAGTATTAAAACAATTTGACCTGATTACGAAGCAAAAGGTTAATATCCAAAATAATTAATCGTAAAAATCAATTAAGAGGAAACACAGGCTTTTTCTTTCTTTTTTCAAAATCCTCTTGACAGAAGAGGAGGGCTTCGTCTATAATAATAATCGTGGTTAGTACAACTGAATAAGGAGTGAAGAGGTTCCGACGGATATTTTCGTCGGATTAAAAGGGAAGTCAGGTGAAATTCCTGCACGGTCCCGCCGCTGTAAGAGAAGAGTCTTTTTCAAATGCCACTGGAAAGTCTTTCCGGGAAGGCGAAGAAGATGCTGAAGCTCGAGTCAGAATACCTGCCTGTTCATATAAGGATTGTAACTTTACGAGCGATGGAGTTTACGAACAGATGAATCATCTTTGATTTTGTTTGCCCTGCCGTAAAAGCAGGGCATTTTTAATTTTCTTCTTCTTTCCTCCGCTCGTGGGATCCTCCTTATCTCTGATATGTCCTCCCTTACTATAGAGGCATTCGGTTTCTTCCGGTGTTTCTATAGTCTTTTTTTATTTTCCTTCAAAAAAGGATTCGGCAACCGTCCGCAGACGATACCGAATCCTTTTTGCTTCAGATTCCCGACCAATATTTCAGTTCCCCGTCCCGAAACATCGCCTGAACGGCGGGATTTTTCGGATAGATCTCTTTTACGATCACAAAATCCGCCTTTCTTCCTTTTTCGATCTTCCCTCTGTCATGAAGACCTACGGCTTCCGCAGGATTCACGCTTGACAGAGCCACCGCCTCCGCCAGACCGATGGACTCTCCGATATGAAAGAGTGCGGAAAGCAGATCCCCGCTTCTTGTGTCTGAGGAGATAATGTCGACTTTGCCCGCTATGATCGCTTCCAGCAGGTCGGGACTGCCAAGATCCCTGCTCTTTTTCGAGAGACTCAGACTGTCGCACAGCACTTTTTTTCCGTATTTTTTCGCATAGTCCATCGCCTCCCTGCTTGAGGGAAACTCGATGATATTGACGCCGCAATCCTGCAGAAAATCCAGTTTTTGGCTGGAGCTGATCTCTGTCGATCCCACCTTGACGCCTTTGGACTGAGCGTATTTGATGATATAGGCAAGCTCCTCAAGGTTTGCCTCTGTGCGAAGCTCTCTGACCCTCTCGACCATCTTTATGACCGTATCTTCATCCAGCTCCATCACTCTCTGCACATATTCCTGATAATAGATTTCCCGATACCGCTCTTTTTCGCTGCGGGAATAGCCGAGATAGGAGATATAGTCAATGATATCCGCCTCGATCAACTCTTTGATCGTATCCATATTTTCCATGAAATTCAGCGGAAATTCCAGATGCGTCCGATGATCGATCAGGGTGTTTCCCTCGGAAAGCTCACGGATCTGACGCAGAAGCTGGGGCCCGCTGGTCAGATCTCTCTTATGACGCCCCTGCACCAGCTCTACGGAATGAAAGAGCGTCGTCACACCGGAAAGCATGAACTTCGATTCCACATCATAAAAGATCTTTGAAAAAGGAAAAAGCTGATTGATATGGAGGACGGTCTCTCGCGCGATATACTCACTGTGAATATTGACCAGCCCCGGCATGAGATAGCTCTCTCCGAAATCATAATCCGCCGCGCCCTGAAAGTTTTCCAATATATCGACGATTCTGCCGTCTTCTATCTGAAGGTATCCCGGTGAAACCCTGTCTTCAAAAATAATGCGCTCACTATAGATGGTCTTCATTCAGAAACCCTCCTGCACTTCCTGTATAGTTCATTTCGTTCACTTCACTTTTCCCGCTTTGTATCAAGAAGGAGCCTGAGCTCCTTTTCCATTCTAAGTTCGGATACCCCGTGACGCTCTGCCAGTCTTTTGATATCGTCAAATTCGATCTTCTGACGCCGGCTTCCGTCGGGCTGCGTGACGGATTTGATGCTGATCTCTCCGAAACTCGTATTCAAAGAGATATTTTCCCTGTCCAGAGAGGTTCTGTTGACCTCATACATCCGCAGGCCGAGGGTCGTCGTCGCATCGAGAAAGATCTCGCTGACCTGCCTGTAGTTCATCGGAGTCGTCAGAGCCTTAAGGACATAGGCGGGCCGTCCTTTTTTCATGATGACCGGCTGTATCCATGCGTCGAGCGCCCCTCCTCTGAGCAGTCGCTCAAGTATCGCCGCCAGAAACTCCCCCGTCATATCGTCGATATTGCATTCCAGCATGAAGAGAGACTCGTCCTTCATAGGGACGGCCCTCTCCTTAAAACGAAAGAGGACGCCTCTGAGGATATTGGGGATGCGAAACTCTTTTTGACCGCAGGAGATCGAAGTCCGAAGGATCTCCATCGACCGCTCAAAGGGCATTTCTTTTGCGCCGAGGGCTTTGAGCAAAGCCGCTCCCGTCGGCGTGACCATCTCGCCTCTCTCCGGACTGACCTTCGCCCGCATCCCCTCCATGAGTATCAGCGTCGCAGGCGCCGGAACCGGCATGAGTCCGTGCTCCGTCTGTACCTGCCCTTGTCCCATCGGCAGTTCATTATAGTAGAGCTCTTCAATCCCCAGTTCATCCATCAGCAGGCAGACGCCGATGATATCGACAATGGAGTCGACGGCGCCCACCTCATGAAAATGAACCTGCTCCCGCGGCATTCCGTGAACCTTGGCTTCCGCATCCGCCAGAGCGTGAAAAGTCCTGACCGAAAGCTGCTTCACCCTCGGCGAAAGTCCCGATTTTTCTATGATCTCAAGGATATCCCGAAGGCTTCGATGATGGTGATGGTGAGTATGCGCTTCTCCTGCGGGACGCCCATGTTCCCCTTCATGAGTATGAATATGGATCGGACGTCCCTCTTCCCCATCACAGTCGTGAGTGTGCTCATGGAGGTGAACGCCTTCTCCCTCATCCGATCCCTGTGCGTGGGTATGGAGGCGACCTTCTCCCCCGTCCCCTTCGTGAGTATGAACATGAGCGTGACGACCTTCTGCATGGAAACGGACGCCGGTTTCTCTTCGAACCTCGCTTCGTTCTACGCCCTGCCCGCTCTCCGGAAGATCTTCTTCTGCTTCTTCCTGCGGATCTCCTGTCAGCACATCGACTTTCAGAGCCTCTATGCTCCCTTTTTTCATTTTTCTCAGGCGAATATCAAACTCCCCCGCCATCGGCAGGGTCTTCATCTTTTTGCAGAACTCTTCAAAATCGGCTCCCAGTCCGAGGAGAGCCGCCATAAACATATCTCCTGAAATACCTCCGGAGATATCCAGATACAGATTCATTTTCTCCTCCTTCCATAGGGCGTCCTATCGACGGAAACAGGGCGCCTCCGCCGCTTTGTCCCGTCTTTACATATGGTTGATATTCCCCGCAAGATAGCCCGCGCCGAATCCGTTGTCGATATTGACGACGCTGACGCCCGGAGAGCAGGAGTTCAGCATGGAAAGCAAAGCCGCGATTCCCGAAAAGTTCGATCCGTAGCCCACAGAAGTGGGTACCGCAATCACAGGCGACTTGACGAGACCTCCGACAAGAGCCGGCAACGCCCCTTCCATCCCCGCCACCGCGATGATCACTCTCGCTTTCCGAATCTCTTCGAGACGATCAAAGAGACGGTGAATGCCGGCGACGCCGACGTCGTAGATCCTCTGCACCTCGTTGCCGAAAAACTCCGCGGTGATCGCAGCTTCTTCGGCAATCGCTATGTCCGAAGTCCCTCCTGTCAGAACGGCGATCTTTCCTTTTCCCGTCACTTCGATCTTTCTGTTTTCGATCTTCATCATCTTCGATTCTCGATGATAGCGAAGCTTGGGAAACATCCTTCTCAGATATTCATATTTTTCTTCCGACAGCCGCGTCCCGAGAACATTGCCCTCGAACTCGACCATCCGCTCTATGATGCGCTGGATCTGATCCTTCGACTTCCCTTCGCAATAGATGACTTCGGGATAGCCTGTCCTGCTTTTTCGGTCATGATCAATCTTTGCAAAGCCGATGTCTTCGTAATAGATGGAGGAGAGTACATCCGCCGCCTTATTGATGTCGATTTCGTCCTTTTTTATTTTATTCAGCAGATAAATCAGTTCCTTCTTATCCATTCGAGCCCCTCCATTATTCCATCCGTTATTTGAAATCATTTCATTCCGTCCATTATAACACAAAGCCCATTCTTACTCAAACTTTTATTGAAAGCCCCTTGAGCATCAGATCATTGCAGCGCGGCTTTTCGAGGCTGCACCCTCAGTCTTCGATATCAAGGGATCTTGAAATGATTGTATTGAGGATGCTGACGAGCGCCGATCCCCAGATCGCGCCCCAAAGCCCTGTGATATGAAAACCTCCGACAAATCCCGAAGCCATATAAAAGATGATCCCGTTGATGACGAAGGAAAAAAGACCCAGGGTCAGTATCGTGATCGGCAGCGAAAGGATGAACAGGATCGGCTTGATGAACGTGTTGCAGAGCGCAAATACAAGGCTTGCTATCACCGCGCTCCCAAAACCCTCCACCTCGACGGAACTCATCAGATAGGATGCGGCCATCAGCGCGCAGGCAAAGCTCAATATGCGAATGACAAAACCGTTTTTCATGGTCTCACCTCCCGAATCTCCGACTTCTCAATCGCTTCACGGATCAGATTCTCTCTCTCCAGTTTACTCTCTTCGGCGAGCACCTTTGCAAGACGAGGCTTTGTCGCAGGGTTTTTCGGCAAGAACACCGTACAGCAGTCCTCTTCCGGCACGATGGAGATCTCGTAGGTGCCGATGCGTTTCGCCGTATCAATGATATCTTCCTTATCAAAAGCGATCAAAGGACGAAACACCGGCAGAGTCTCGACGGCGTCGTTGGTCGCCAGCAGTCCCTCCGCAGTCTGGGAAGCCACCTGTCCGAGGCTCTCTCCCGTAATCAGTCCGTTGCAGCCGTTTTCGAGGGCGATGCGCTCCGCTATGCTCATCATGAATCGCCTTGAGAGTATCGTCATGAGTTCCTCCTTGCAGTTTGCCGATATCTCCTGCTGGATCGGGAGCAAATTAACCATATGCACACGGATTTTCCCCGTATAGGGCGCCAGTTTCGCAGCCAGATCCATCACCTTGTCCTGAGAGCGCTCATTGGTGAAAGGGAAACTGTGAAAATGAACCGCATCAATATACAGCCCCCTCTTGGACATCAGATAGGCGGCTACCGGACTGTCGATGCCGCCTGAAAGAAGGATGCAGGATTTTCCGTTGATTCCGACAGGCAGCCCTCCCGGCCCCCTGATCTTGTCCCAGAACACGAGACTTTCTTCTTTTTTGAATTCGACGGTGATGAGAAGCTGCGGATCGACGACGTCGACCGAGAGAGTTCCGTCAAAGGCTCGAAGCAGGACTCCGCCAAGCTCTCTCGACATCTGAGGAGACTGCTTCGGAAAAGATTTGTCCTGCCTTTTCACATGGACTTTAAAAGTTTTTTTCTCCCCGTCAGCAAGCTCCCCCCCGACGAGGCGGACGAGACTCTCCTTGAGCTCCTCATATCCCCCTTCGCAGCGAAAGGCCGGACTGAAGGAAACGACGCCGAAGACCTCTTTTACCTTGTCGATGATACTCTGCGCCTCTTCTCCTCCCAGCTCGATATGAATCCTTCCCTCCGAACGCTTGACCGATATCGCCCTGTGTTCCCTCAGAACCAATTTCAGTTGATCAATCAACCTCTTTTCAAACATCCTCCGGTTCTGACCCTTTATCGAGATCTCACCGTTTCGTATAATAAGGATATCCGCCATTTATCTTTTTCCTTTCTTTGCATCCGTATACTTGTATTTGAGGATCCCGCGCAGCTCCTGCAGCTTTTTTTCCAAAACCGAAACCGCATAATCCACCTGCTCCGGCGTGTTGAACTCCGAGAAGGAAAACCGCAGTGTGCTCTCCCTTTCAGCTTTTGGAAGATTCATGCTCTCTAATATGCGGGATCCCTTTTTCTTCGACGAACAGGCGGCCCCGGTCGAGACATAGACCCCCTCCTGCTCAAGGGTATGGAGCAGCACCTCTCCCGGCACGCCTGAAAACGCAAGGCTGCATATATGTTCCGCTCCTCCGGCGGAAGAATGAAAGACGACGTCCGGCAGTTTTGCCGCCTCTCTCTCGAAACGCTCCCGAAGCGCTCCGATCTTCGCCCGTCTCTTTTCAATATCGCCGGCCTGAAGAGCGACCGCCTTTGCAAAGGCATAGACGCCGAGAGTATTTTCCGTTCCGCTTCTGCGCGCTCTCTCCTGTCCTCCTCCGTCGATCAAAGGACGAACCCGCACGCCCTCTCTCAAATAAAGGGCTCCCACTCCCTTGGGTCCGTGAACCTTGTGTGCGCTGACGCTCATGCTTGACACAGCTCTGAGCTTTCCCATATCGAGTTCCCTGCGAAGATAGGACTGGACCGCATCCAAATGAAGGCAGAGGGGGATCTTTCTTTCCCGGTTCCATGTTTCCGTCTGCCGGGAAAGCTCTTCGATGTCCAGCACCGCTCCGACCTCGTTGTTGACATGCATCAGCGCGATCAGAAAACTGTCTTCTCTCAGCGCCTCTCTCACCTGCTCCGCTCGGATCCTTCCCTGCCTGTCCGGCCTGAGATAGGTGACGGAAAAACCCTCTTCCTCGAGGCTGCACAGACTCTGATAGACCGAATCGTGTTCCGCCATCGAGCTGATGATATGCCTGCCTCTCTGTCCCGCCGCCTTCGCTATGCCTTTGAGGGCCAGGTTGTTCGCCTCCGTCCCCCCGGATGTGAAGACAATCTCCTTCGGCTGAGCGCGAAGGCTCTCCGCTGTCAAAGCTCTCGCCTCTTTCAGCCTTCGCTCGGCCTCAAGACCGAGACGATGAGCCGAAGAAGGATTTGCCCAGCAAAGGCGGCTCAGGCTGAGGATTTCTTCCAAGACCTCCTCCCGCAGAGGCGTCGTCGCGCTGTTGTCAAAATAACATTCCAATCAATTCACCTCCGTCATTCCAGCTTTCTATTTCCATCACCAAGCTCAATAACCCAGATCCTCGTCCAAAAAACAGACGATCATTCTCGTCATATTCGGACGACCCTCCAGAATCATCGTGATATTGCACATCCGATCGGCGGATCTGCAGTCCGGGCAGTCCTTCGTAACGCAGGGGGTGTTCAGCTTCAATCTCCTCGCGTTTGGGGGACAGGCTTCTCTCCTGACACGCTCCATCGCCGCGTCAAGATCCTTGCAAATCTTGTTTCTTCCGACGACGAGGATCACTTTGGGGATTCCGAAGATCATAGCGGATATCCGATTGCCGTTGCCGTCGATATTGACGATCCTGCCCTCCTCCGTCACCGCATTGGCGCTGCAGAAATATACATCGGCCTGCGCCGCCTTCCGCAGGATCTCCACCCGTTCTGTCGGTCCGGCCTTCCAGTGCCAGTACACCTGTTTGCCCATCGAGCGGAATTTTTCATAAAGCCCCAGCTCCATCAGAGTCATCGAGCCTCCGAAACCTATGGTACGCGCTTCCCGAATCTCCTCCGACAGAGCCTCTTCCAGTTCTTCCCGAAATGCGAAAGCGCGGGCCTCTATCCCCCGGCTTTTCATCCTTCGCATGAGATCCGTAAAATCCATCCCAAGCCCCCCTCCTTCTCGATCCCTACATCGTTATCATACCCTATAATCTCTCTTCCCACAAGAACTATATCTCCCCTGTGTCCTGAAGTCCTCGCTCTTTGACACGCAAAAAATATTCCGATATAATAAAAGCAGTCACCCGACAAGAAAGGCGGTCTCTGACCCCGAAAACCAAATCCGAGAGGAGTCCTGTCCATGAACAAACCCAAAGTCGCCCTGCTCTTTACCGGAGGAACGATCTCGATGGCTGTCGATGAAAAGATCGGCGCCGCCATCCCCTCGCTCTCCGGTCATGAAATTCTCTCCATGGTCTCCAATATCGACAAGCTCGCCGATATTGAAGTGATCGAATACGGAGAGTATCCCGGCCCTCATATCAATGTCGAAAGGCTGCTTGAGATCCGCGAAATCGTCCGGGACTGCCTCAAAAGAGAGGATATCACGGGCGTCATCATCACCCACGGAACCGACTCTCTTGAAGAGACCGCGTATTTCCTCGACCTGACGATCCACTCCGAAAAGCCGATCATCGTCGTCGGCGCGATGCGCAACAGCTCGGAGCTCGGCTATGACGGACCGAGCAATCTCGCCGCCGCCGTTTGCACCGCCATCTCTCCCAAAGCGATGAACAAAGGCGTCCTCGTCGTCCTCAACAACGAGGTCAATATCGCACGGGAAGTTATGAAGACAAACACACTCTCCCTCAACACCTTCCAGTCTCCCTACGGTCTTCTCGGCTTAATCGACGCCAACGACCTCATCCTCCACCGCTACCTCGTCCACCGGGAACATATCGACACGGAGGTCATCGAGAAAAATGTCGTCATCATCAAATCCTATATCGGCATGGACTCCGTCCTGATTCGCGCCGCCGTCGACGCCGGGATGAAGGGTATCGTCATCGAAGCGATGGGACGGGGCAACCTGCCTCCCGGAGCCCTTGACGGCCTTCGCTACGCTCTGGAGAACAAAGTCGTCGTCGTTGTCGTCTCCCGCTGCCCCTCGGGAAGAGTCATGGAGTCCTACGGCTATCACGGAGGCGGCAAAGAACTCAGCGATATGGGCGTCATCCTCGGAGGCGATTACAGCGGACTCAAGGCGCGCATCAAGCTGATGGTCGCTCTCGGAAAGACTTCCGACCTTGAAGAGATCAAAAAGATGTTTCGGTACGAGATGGAAAACTTATAGGAATCTCATGCTGCTATAGTGAACGACATAAATATCTGCACTTTCAAAAAGATGACAGTATAAAACCGAAAAAAAGCCGAGCCGCTCTCCCAGCAGCCCGGCTTTTTTATAGATTTTATCGGCTTCCGCCTCCCGATCCTCCGCCGGAAAAACCGCCTCCTCCTCCCGAAGAAGAGGATCCGCCTCCGCCTTCGCTGGCGCTCTTTCCACTGTTCATGCCGAATTCGCCTGCATTGCCGAGGCTTCTCACCATCCCCGCTGTCCGAATCATATCACTCGATGTCCCGCCTCCCGCGGCAAAACGCTGCTCAAAATCCGGATAGAGTTTTTGCAGCTGCCGCGAAACTTTTTCCGCAATGCCGAAAAGGGCCGCAAAAATCAGATATTCGTCCCAGAGCGTGACTTCCACCGTCTCCCTCTCCGACAGCAGGGTGAAGTCCTCCAGATATCTTCTAAATCCCCAGATCTCTTTGATGAGCCCAACTCCTCTGAGACTGAGCACTTTGCGCCGTAAGAGAGATTTTCCGATCCGGGATTCTTTCGACACGGTCTCCGTGCCGCCGATCTCGTCAAACCCCTCTCTTCCCCTCTGCTTCTCGATGGAAAACCAGTTCGAAAGCGCCGAATAATTTCGTGCCGACCAAGACCGAAACTCTCTTTCCTCGAGGATCCGATTCGATCCGGCCGCCTGCCTCACCATGCCATAGAGTTCTTTTTCATGCGAATCCCCCGTCAGACCGTCAAACACGACTCTCAGCGCCGTCCCGCTCCTGTTCGAAAACTTACCTCTCCCGGGGATCTCCTCTGCTGCGAGAGCTCCCTCCCGGATCCACTTGAGCAGATAGAGCGCCAGTATATTGCGCGGGGGAACATTCTCCACATTCGAGAGCGCCCCGATGCAAATGTTGTAATCTCCGTTCAAAGGCGGTTTTCTGAAGTAGTCCACCGTTCTCTTATTCGGCATTTTCCCGGTTTTCGGCTTTAAAAATGTCGCCTTGTGGAGCAGCAGGACGAGTACAAGCAAAAAGAACACGACTCCTCCAATAAAGGCAAGGACAAAGATCAAGACGCCTTTGCTCCCCGCTTCATCTCCGCCATAATCACTTCCTTCAAGGGCTCTTTCACGCACCTGCTCAAAACTTCCGCTCTGTACGGAGCCGGGATGAAAGAGTCCCTTGGCATAGGCGTTCATGATCGTCATATGATCCGAAGACAGCAACCTTGACTTGTTTTCAGCGACGACGATCCCCTCCTGCAGAAAAACCGTGCCGTCAAAGCCGAAACCCCAGAGATTGACTTCCTCCTCCGAAAATCGATGCCCCTGTTTTTCGATCCGCACCCTCGCGCGGTCGACAGGAGACGAGAGCTGATCATTGACAAAACGACTGTTGAACCCGTCAAAATCGGAATAGGCCTTGACGAGATTCGTCAGCCGATATTTCACGGTGAAGACATGGTCGCCGTAGCTGCCGACGCCCCAGCAGATCTCAACGCCATCCTTCGTCTTGTTCAGCCCGCAGCGGTCCGCCTTTTCTTCGAGACTTCGGTCCAGATCCCACTTTTCTTCAAAAATGTATTCCCTTCCCCTCTCATCGGATACCCTCAGATCTTCGATGCGCATATCGCCAAGATTCGTCTGAGGAATATAATATTCCGTTCCCTCAGTGACCCTGACATCCCATACCTGCGTGATCTCTGCGGCCCCGTCCTCCTGAAGCAGGACATGGACATCGATGCTGCGTATCGCCGCCTCCTCCGCCCTGATCCTCTGCATCGGGAGGATCAGCAGGAGAGTCAGCAGGATGAAGCATCCTGCGATCCTTGCTTTCTTCCATATATCCGCTTTCCTCATAGCCGCCTCCCCGTTAAAACTTCATCGACGGCGGCCGCGTCTTTCCGGCGAGCTCCTCAAGATATTCCCTCTGACCGAATCCCAAGATCCCCGCAAAGATCGAGCCGGGAAAAGCACGGACGAGACGGTTCATCTTCGTCACCGAATCGTTGTAGACCATGCGGCTCATGCGTACCTGCTCCTCATAGAGGTTGACGCTCTCCATCGCTTCCCTGTAGTTTTCACTCGCACGCAGCTGCGGATAGCTTTCCGCTATGGCCATGATCCGGCCGAGAGCTTCCGTCAGCAGACCTTCCTGCTGATTGACCTGTGATACCTTTGTACCGGCCGGCAGGCGGCGTCCGATCACCTCCGTCAGAGTCCGCGCCTCATGATCCGCATAACCCTTCGTCAGCTCCGCCAAAGCGGTCAGCGCATCCCATCGGGAATTTTGCTGTACGCCGATCTGCGACAGAGCGTTGGACACCAGCTCATCGAGATGCACGAGCCGGCGCTGCATACTGACCGCGTAAAGCAGGACGGCCACGATAAGTACAGAGACTATCATCATTCCATAAGGCATAACATATCCCTCCTCTTCTATCCTTCGATGATCCGGTTTTATAATCCGAGATTCCGATACTCTTTCCCGCACCTCCATTATTCCACATCCGTCGGTTTTTTTCCATAGGAATCAGTGAAAAACTCTTTTCCCGGAATCAAAAAACAAATATAATCAGAATAAAGACAAAGCGGACAAACTCCAAAATTCATGAGACGAAGAGGAGGAACTTTCATGAAAAAATCAAGAGGAGCGATCCTCTGAAATTTCAGAAAAATCAGCGGGACGGCGCTCCCCTCGATTGAAATTTCCGGCGAGCAGATCCGATTTTTCCGAAAGAGAGTCTGCGCCGGCGAATGATTTTTGAAGTTTGTCTGCAATCTGAGATCTGTAAAGCAGATCATCTCAATTTTTCAGGAGGATATTATGAAATCAGATGCAAGGATCGGTTTTATCGGATTCGGAAATATGGCGCAGGCCATCGCCTCGGGACTCCTTCGAGCGGGAGCCGTAAAGCCCGAGCAGCTCTGCGCCTGCGCAAGAAACTACGAGACACTCTCGGAAAAGGCCCTCTCTCTGCGCATCAAGGCCTGCAAGACAGCGGAAGAAGTCATCCGCCGCAGCGATTTTGTCATTTTGGCGGTCAAGCCCTATCAGATAGAGGCTCTTCTTGCTCCGCTGACCGGTCTGCTCGAGGAAAAAGCTCTCATCTCCATCGCTGCCGGCTATTGTTTTGACAAATATCAATCCCTGCTCCAAGAGGGCGCAAGGCATATCAGCACGATACCCAACACACCGGTCGCTGTCTGCGAAGGGATCTTGATCTGCGAAGAGAAGCACTCCCTTTCAAAAGAAGAATACGAGATCTTCCGCCGCATTTTTTCCTCTATCGCGATGATTGAAACCGTCGATACGAAACATCTGTCGATTGCAGGCACGCTCAGCGGCTGCAGCCCCGCCTTCACCGCCATGTATCTGGAGGCCCTCTCCGACGCCGGCGTAAAGCACGGACTGACCCGGGAAAGCAGCTTCCGTCTCGCGGCAAAGATGCTCTGCGGAACCGGCAAACTCTATCTGGAAGAGAAAAAACATCCCGGAGCAATGAAAGACGCGGTCTGCTCTCCGGGAGGAACGACGATTCGAGGCGTCGCCTCCCTTGAGAAGAACGGTTTTCGAGGAGCTGTGATCGACGCCATTGATGCAATCGAAAACAGCTGAAAAAATCTTTTTTCTTTCAAAATTTTTTTCAAAAAACACTGGACAAAAGAAAGAATATCTTGTATATTTATATATGAACATATGAATAGATACTCAAATATTCATATATAAAAACAACAGGAGGTATTTTACCATGGCAAGCTGTAACGAAATGAAAAAAGGTGAACTTTATGTATGTGATTCCTGCGGACTGGAATTCGAGGTAAAAGCGGAGTGCAACTGCCCGGACATCGACGAGTGCAAGCCGGCGGAAGGACATGACTGCTGTGACTTTGAATGCTGCGGCAAACCGATGCACAAGAGATAAGAGAAAGTCAAAATCAGAGAGCGAACGCTCTCTTTTTTTGCTTTTGCGAAAGAATCTGCTTTCCCGTTCATTTCTGAAATTCCGAAACTTCAAAAGGCGATCTACATAAAAAACGGCTGAACTCAACAGATAACACATTGAGATTCAGCCGTTTTAATTTTCTGATTTCTCTCAAAAACTTACTTTTCCGTCAGTCTTTGAAATTCATGCTGTCTTTTTTATTACATCATTCCCGGCATTCCGCCGCCCATCGGCATCGCCGGCTCATCGGATTTGATATCGACGACCGCCGCTTCCGTCGTCAGGAAGGTCGCAGCTACGGACGCCGCATTCTGCAGTGCGGAGCGAGTCACCTTCGTCGGGTCGATGATTCCCGCTTCAATCATATTTACATACTCTTCGTTAAGAGCGTCAAAGCCGTGATCTTTGTCGGATTTCTTGACATTTTCCACGATGACGGCTCCTTCGAGACCCGCGTTGATCGCAATCTGCTTCAGCGGCTCCTGCAGAGCTTTCGATACGATCTCAATACCCGTCTTCACTTCGTTTTTCGCTTCCTTAAGCAGAGCCTCCACATCCGCCATGACGGCAACAAGAGCCGCTCCTCCTCCCGGAACGATTCCTTCTTCTACCGCCGCTCTTGTCGCATTGAGAGCGTCTTCCATGCGCAGCTTTCTCTCTTTGAGCTCCGTCTCTGTCGCAGCTCCCACTTCGATCACTGCAACTCCTCCGGAAAGTTTTGCAAGTCTTTCCTGAAGTTTTTCCTTGTCAAACTCGGAGGTCGTGTCTTCGATCTGTCTCTTGATCTGTGCGATTCGATCCGCGATCCCCTTCTCTTCTCCGGCTCCGCTGACAATCGTCGTGTTTTCTTTGGACACTTTGACTGTCGTCGCTCGTCCCAGCATATCGAGAGTCGCTTCTTTCAGCTCCAGTCCGACCTCTTCGGAAATCACTCTTCCTCCTGTGAGGATCGCGATATCTTCAAGCATTGCCTTTCTTCTGTCTCCGAAGCCCGGCGCTTTGACGGCCACGACTTCGAAAGTTCCTCTGAGCTTGTTGACTACGAGAGTCGAAAGCGCCTCTCCTTCCACATCTTCCGCAATAATCAGCAGTCTCTTGCCCTGCTGTACGATCTGCTCGAGGATCGGAAGAATCTCTTGGATGTTCCCGATTTTCTTGTCAGTGATCAGGATATAGGGATCATTGAGAGTCGCTTCCATCTTGTCGACATCCGTCACCATATAAGCGGAGACATAGCCTCTGTCAAACTGCATTCCCTCTACAATTTCCAGTGTCGTTCCCATCGACTTGGACTCTTCCACGGTGATGACGCCGTCTTTTCCTACTTTTTCCATCGCTTCGGCAATCAGTTTTCCGATTTCTTCATCTCCTGCGGAAATCGCAGCCACCTGAGAGATGGACTCTTTGCCTTCGATAGGTCTTGAGTTGTTTTTGAGCGCTTCCACTGCAACATCGACCGCTTTCTGGATCCCTTTGCGGATCAGGATCGGATTGGAGCCCGCCGCAACGTTTTTCAGTCCCTCGCGGATGATCGCCTGGGCAAGCAGCGTCGCCGTCGTCGTTCCGTCTCCCGCAACATCGTTGGTCTTTGTCGCCACTTCTTTCACCAGCTGAGCGCCCATATTTTCGTAAGCGTCCTCAAACTCGATCTCTTTTGCAATCGTCACTCCGTCGTTGGTGATCAGCGGAGATCCGAATTTTTTGTCCAAAATGACATTTCTTCCCTTGGGGCCCAAGGTGACTTTCACTGTATCCGCAAGCTTGTTTACTCCTGTTTCCAGCGCTTTTCTCGCTTCTTCCGCAAATCTGATCTCTTTTGCCATTTATCTTTCCCTCCAGTAATTATTTTTTATTATTCTACAACTGCGAGCACATCGCTCTGTCTGAGGATCGTGTATTCCTGTCCGTCCAACTTGACTTCGGTTCCGGCATACTTCGAAAAGAGGATCTTGTCGCCGACTTTCAGCTCCATCTTGATCTCTTTTCCGTCTACGACTCCTCCGGGCCCTACTTCCACTACCTCCGCCATCTGCGGCTGCTCTTTCGCGCTTCCCGGAAGAACGATGCCGCTCTTCGTCTTCTCTTCGGCCTCTACCATCTTTATCACTACTCGGTCTGCAAGCGGTCTTATTTTCATAATTACCCTCCTATATACTCTCCTTCTCCTTCAGAAATCTCAGCTTTTAAGCTCTTGAGGGAGAAAGGATATTTTATGTTAGCACTCTTCTTTGTAGAGTGCTACTATAATTTCTATCTTACCCAAAAACGAAAATTTTTTCAAGCCTTTTATATAAAATTTTTTTTATTTTTTTCCGCCAGTCTCTGCAGGGCATAGGGAAGTTCCCGAATCACTTCGCCGGCGGTCACGCTGTACATCGTCTTTCCCTTCTCATCTCCGCAGTAACCGTGGACGAAGGCCGCAAAATACCCGGCGGTATAGACGTCCATCCCCTGTCCCGCAAAAGAAGCGATCATACCCGTCAGCGCATCGCCCATACCGCCGCTTGCCATCTTGGAGCTCCCGGAGGGATTGATGCGAAACTCGTCGGGAGAAGCGACGATTGTGTGTTTTCCCTTGAGCAGGAGATTGACTCCATATTTGCGGACGAAATTCTCCGCGAGAGCCTCTCTCCTTCGTGAGATGAAAGCACTGTCGGAGCCGATCAGTCTCGCAAATTCGCCCTCGTGCGGCGTCAGCAACACATTGGATCGCCCCTTGATCAGTTCCAGCTTTCCGCAGAGCATATTGAGTCCGTCCGCATCGATGACGACCGGCGTTTCTTTGACGCTGTTGAGCACCTGTTCAAGAGTACTCAGCGTGTCGCTGCGCCTGCCCATTCCGCAGCCGATCGCGATTGCATCGGCGGTTTCGATCAGCCCCTGCACCGCGACCGCGCTCTTGTGGATCACCATCGCCTCATTCAGTTTCATCGAGAGTATATCCAGCACCTCGTAGTCGGAAGCGAGAGTGACGAGCCCGCTTCCGCAGCGCACGGCAGCCTCTGCGCAGAGATAAGCCGCTCCCGGGTATCTTCTGCTTCCCGCGAAGACCAGCACTCGTCCGAAATCCCCCTTATGCGCCTCCGGTTTTCTCTTGGGGAGCAGCTGAGCGATCTCTTCCGCTCCGGTTATCTTTTTCAGCATGAGACCCTCCTTATAAAAAGTGAAGATATAAAGGACAATGCGGCAAAGAGGAAGATGACGACAAAAGACTCTCCGATGGAATATCCGCGGTAAATCAGAGCCGTGATGCAGACATTCAAGATCCCGCTTCCGATGAACTCCATCGTATTGGTCACCGAGGTCGCAATCCCCGAATTTTCAATCGCATTGGCCTCCTTGATCGCCGTGAAGGGAAGCAGATGAAACATGATGAAAACGCCCATCAGGAAAAACAGGATCGGCAGCTGCTCTGCCGGAGGATTCGCCCTGCAGAGGAAGATGAAGTATCCCCAGAGCAGCAGATAGAGAAAGGTGAAGATATTGAGCTGCTTTTTATAGTCTCCCTCCAGTCTGCGATCAACGAAGGACACCAGAGGAGACCCTGCCATGAAGCCGAGGGAAAAATACAGCAGATAGCCGGCCGCCGTCAGTTTGTCCATACCGTAGCCCTTCATCAGAAACTGGACGACCCAGACGCCGGTCAGAGAGGTCGTCGTCGATATAAAGAACAATCCCATAAAAAGCGGCGGATAGGTCCATTTGTTCGTCATGACCTCACGGATCGATGAGAGTACGGACTTTTTCGGAGAAACCGTCTCTTCCTCTCTTCTCTCCTTGTCCCTCACATAGACTGCGATCAGCAGGATCATCAGAAAACTCAGTCCCGTGATGATATGCAGAGTCATCTGCGCGCCGACGGTTCCGATCAGTATCGCCAGCGGCAGACTTCCCGCAATGCTTCCGAGGCTCGAAAAAAACGCCATCACCGCCGACAGCTGAGAAAAATACTTCGCTTCAAACCAAAGCACCTGCACCTTCATGATCGAGATGATCACCGCGGCCGTACCGATCCCGATCAAAAATCTCGCGATATAGGCGAGAGGATAGACCCTTGCCGTCGCAAACAGGAATGAACCTGCGCAGGCGATCCCGGCTCCCAAAAAATTGAGTTTTCTTATCCCGATCCGGTCGATCAGCACGCCCGAGGGGATCTGAAAGAAGGCATAGCCGTAGAAAGTCGCCGAAGTCAGCCCCGCCAGCTGTCCGATTCCGATGCCGAGCTTTTCCATCAAAAAATCCGGCATCACTCCGATGTACAGTCTCTGGACGAAGACCAACATCATATTGAGGATCAGGATCCCCCAGATAGCGAGTCCTTCTCCATGGTCTCTGATCTTTTGCGAAAGTCCCGCCGCCATCTCCGAAACAGCGCCTCCCTCCGATATAATATTCTTTCATTATAAAACAAAGGGAACGCGAATTGCAAGACTGCTTTTGCTCTTCGCGTTCCCTCTATATGATTTATGCTATGCCAGTATCCTTTTTACGATCTCATTCATTCTCTTGCCGTCCGCCCGTCCTTTGACGACCGGATTTGCCATGCCTATAATCTTGCCCATGTCCTTCATGGACGAAGCGCCAACTTTTTCAATCACTTCTTTGATGATGCCCTCTAATTCTTCATCCGAGAGCTGCGGTGGCAGGTAGGACGATAAAATAGCTATTTCCTCCTCAGTCTGAGCAATCAGGTCTTCTCGTCCGCCCTTCTTGAAGTCCTCCAAAGCATCTTTTCGCTGTTTGACCTGCTTGGAAATCACGGCGAGAATATCGTCATCGGAAAGCTCGATCCTCTCATCCACTTCCTTTTGTTTGATGGCGGAGCGAATCAGCGTCACGACGGATTTTTTCACCTGCTCTTTGTTCTTCATTGCTTCTTTGAGGTCATCCATCAGCTTTTCTTTCAAAGCCATCTCTTCCACCCCTGTTGATTCCAATATGGTTATCTTTTTTTCTTCCTTGCCGCCTCAGCTTTTTTCTTGCGCTTTACGCTCGGTTTGTCGTAATGCTCTCTCTTTCTTACCTCAGACATAACGCCGGAAAGAGCGCACTGTCTCTTGAACCTCTTCAGAGCACTGTCTAACGACTCGTTTTCCTTGACTTTTATTTCTGTTGCCATCCATTATCCCTCCCCTCCATCTTTAACAATCAAACTGCAGTATGGAGTAGTGCCATCGTTGGCTGAGCACGACATACTCTATGATTATAAACTGAAATCCGTATTATTTCAAGTATTTTTTAGCCCGGCGGCCACTGAAGATTTCTTCCGCCCAAAAGGTGAAAATGCAGATGGTCTACGGTCTGTCCTCCTTCTTTCCCGCAGTTGTTGACGAGACGAAAACCCTTCTCGTCGATCCCTTCCTGCTTTGCGATGATCTTGACCGCTTTCACGATATCGCTCATCACTTCAGGCTGAGCCTCAAGAAGACTCCTGCTGTGGACTTTCGGGATCAGTACGATATGCACCGGCGCCTGCGGAGCAATGTCGCGAAAAGCCAGCACCTTCTCATCTTCATAGACTTTCGTCGAAGGAATATCCCCCTTGATGATCGAACAAAAGATACATTCGCTCATGACTCATCCTCTCCTTTATCTTGTTGCAACGGCCTTCTTCTCATGCTGTCTGCCGTCCTAACCCGTTATCTGAAGCTTTTCCTGCCCGGTGCAAGACAGATGTTTTCCATCTGCCGCACCCGCCTTTCCTTATCTCCTACTATACCTCTAAAATTATTTTTTGTCAATTTGAATACTGAGGTATTAGAGAAGCTCACCAAGAATCCCCTCTTCCCTTCGTGCGATCAGGCGGACATTTCTGCAGCAGCCTTCAAGATCTTCCTCGCTGTTTGCGAAGACTTTCAGATAATTCTTCGTATGACCTTCCCAGCCGTGATCCGTCTTCGTCTCAAAGAGGACTTCCGCCGTCGTTCCGAGAAAACGCTCTTCAAAAGCTCTCCTGTTCCGCTGAGCGAGGGCGAGCAGGATCTCACTTCTCTTGTTTTTCTGTTCGGGGCTCGTCCGGTCTTTCATTCTCGCGGCCGCCGTTCCCTCACGCTCCGAATATTTGAAGATATGCATCTCATAGAGATTCATCTCCTGCAGGAAGGCGTAGGTCTGATCGAATTCCTCCTCCGTCTCTCCGGGAAAACCGACGATGATATCCGTCGTGATCGCCGCCTCGGGGTAGACGCTTCGTATCCTGCGCACCGCTTCACGGTACTGCGCCGTGTCGTAACGGCGGTTCATCCGCCGGAGTACGCTGTCGCAGCCGCTCTGCAGGGAGAGATGAAAATGCGGACAGAACTCCGGCGCTTCTCTGACCTTGGACAAAAACTCTTCCGTGATGATCAGTGGTTCGACGGAGCTGGTACGGACTCTGCGTATCCCTTCCACCTTCGCGGCGGCTTCGATCACATCCGCCAAACGTACTTCTCCCCGCCCTTTTCCGGCGAAATCTTCCGCTTCCCCCTCTTCTCCGATCAGCCCTTGTCCTGCGAGCGCTCCCATCTCCAAAGACTGCCGATCCAGATCCTTTCCATAGGAGGCCACATGGATGCCCGTCAGCACCACCTCCGAAAATCCGTTTTCTGCGAGCTTTTCCACCTGAGAGACGATCTGATCGAGCTGCCGGCTCCGCACCGGCCCCCTCGTGAAGGGAATGATGCAGTAACTGCAAAAACGGTCGCATCCTTCCTGAATCTTGAGAAAGGCCCGGGTCTTGCCTCTCATATCGCTGATCTCAAGCGGCTCGAAACTCCTCTTTTTCATGATATCTTCGACCCGGATCCTCGAAAAATCCTCGTCTGAGGAGTGCAGCAGTCTCTCCACTTCATCGACGATCTTGTCCCGATTGCTCGTGCCCATGACGAGATCGACCCCCTCTATCGCCAGCACCTCCTCCGGCGCTTTCTGAGAATAACAGCCGACGACGACGAGAGAGGACAGAGGGTTGATCTTTTTAGCCCTTCGTATCATCTGACGGGATTTTTTATCCGACATCGCTGTCACAGTACAGGTATTGACGATATAGATATCCGCGAACTCTTCGAAGCGGCCGATCCGATATCCCCTCTGCGCAAAAAGCTGCTCCATCGCCTGTGTCTCAAACTGATTGACCTTGCAGCCCAAGGTATAGGTGGCGATGATCTTTCCATTGTCTCTTTCCTTGATCACAAAACCTTCTCCTTACTGTATCACTTATTTCATTTGATTGCTTGATACACACTCAGGGTTAACCAATAATAACATCCCTTACTGTGTCATTTATTTCATTTGATTGCCGTAAATGAGGATGATATTTTCCTCCCCTTCCGGCAGCAGATATACTTTTGTTCCGAGAGGATCAAGAGCATAGATCTTCTCTCCAAAGCCTCCCCGATCCGACTTCACTGCAACTTCATAGCCGTCAAAGTCCGCCTGATCGAAAAAGCGCTTTTCCACACGGAAGTCGAAATCTTCGAGCTTTGCAGTTTTCGGGATCTCATAGAGATGCTGCAGGATCGCAAAGAGCTCCTCCGCCGCATTTTCCTCGCCGATATCCTTTTCCGGATAGTCGGAGAGAGGGTCATGATAGATGGGTGTTCCCTCCGGGTAGCTGACGATCTCATAGGTCACAAGGTCAAAATCATAGATTCCGACCATCGTCAGCTCCGGCTCTCTCAAGATCTCGACCCGGGAAATCCCCTCCGGGATCTCGCCCAGATCGTTCTCGGATTCATACTCGTAAAGCATCCAAGCGTCAAATCCCGTGATATAACCTTCCTCACTCTCAATCACTCCGGCCTCCCGCAATCGACTCAGCAAAAAAGCCGAAGTCCCGCTCATATCGAAAATATAAGGATTGAAGACGACCAGCTCCCTTTCCGGCAGCTCCGTGACGCCGGCAAAACCATAATCATCGAAGACTTGCCCCGTCTGCAGATTGACATAGAGAAGAAGATCCGTCCCTCCTTCCGGACGCTCATACCGGAAAGCGGCATATTCTCCCGGGAACTTTTCTCTCAGATGATAATAATGAGCTCCATGACCGCTGCTTTCATCAAAAACTTCAGAGAGAGCGACTCTCCTGAGATCTTCGGCGGTTTCAATGATCGGAATCGAAGATTCCGGATTCTCCTCTGTCACCTGATGATACATCTGCTGATAGACTTTCAGTGCACGATCTCTCGCTTCATTTTCGCTGAGTTTCTTCTCCTTTTTCGTTTCTTTTTCGCCCTCTTTCCCGGTTTGACTCTCGCCCCTTTCTGCAGCCCCATTCTCTGTCTGCGTGTTTTCAGGGTTTGTCCCCTCCTGCTTCTGACAGGCGGTATGCACGGTCAAAATGACGATCATCAGTAAAAAAATCCCTGCTCTTTTCATACTCTCACCTCTTCTTTCTTTGTGACTAATAAGCGTTTCATACCGATCACCGTTAATGCTTTCCTCTTCATCCCGCCGCAGCATATACCCAATCTCAATACGGTGTTCAGTATGAAGATTACTTCTCCATTGATTATATCTTTTTGGCATAAAAAAAGACAGAAACAAAAGTACTTTTTCCGTCTTTGACAAAAAGAGTAGACCTGTAAGCCGAGTTCTGTCATTGAAAATAGTCATCTATCTGGGACTGCCGTCGCCGGCAGCCTCAAGCGACCTACCTTTGGAGCAGAGGCGGGCAACCTCTTCTTCGGCCCCTTTTTGGTCTTGCTCCGAATGGGGTTTACATAGCCGGCCCGTCTCCGAACCGCTGGTGGGCTCTTACCCCACCTTTCCACCCTTGCCTTTACGGCGGTATCTCTCTGTTGCACTATCCTTGGAGTCGCCTCCACCAGATGTTATCTGGCATTCCTGCCCTGTGGAGCTCGGACTTTCCTCGTGAAAAATCACGCGACTATTCAGTCTACTCTCGCTCCTATTATACCATCCCCCTCTGGAAAAGTACAGATGCAGATCGCCGGGAAAGAGAGAAACAGACGGCACCTCCTCCAAAAGAACAGACTTCCCTCATCCGGACTGCTTTACAAAAAATTTTATTTGTGCTATACTTAGCGCAAAATTTGTTAAATATTTGTGTTAGAGAAAGAAGAATCCGATGAAAAGAAAACATGAACTCCTGACTTCTGTACTGTTGGCATTGATTCTTTGCCTCCAGACATACGACCTCTTTGTTTATGCAGAAATGGCACGAAATGATCCGGAAAATGTCTCCTATGCTGCGTGGGACGGCGTGACGAAGGACGATATTTTCGTCGGCGATGGCTACAGAATCCTCTATACACTTGCAGATCACTGGGATGGAGGATATCACGGAAAAATTACGATTGAGAATACAACAGAGCAGCCGATCGAAAACTGGTCTTTGCAGTTTTCTTCACAGAAAAAAATCAGAGAAATGTGGAATGCACGGATATTGAAAGAAGAAAATCAACAGTACACAGTCAAACATGCCGTTTGGAATCAAGATATTCCCGCGGGCGGCAGTGTGAGTTTTGAATATGACGCAGTAGAAAGTTTTATAGGATTCCCGGAGTCCTACAATCTGCTTCTCGGAAAAACGATATCTGTCGATCAGCTGGATTATGAAATTCAGGTACAGGTGGACTTGGATTGGGAGAGCGGATTTAACGGAACGATTATCATCCATAACACATCGGAGAAAGAAATCGAGGACTGGTCTTTAGATTTCGATTTCGGTTATGCCTTCGGGGATCTCTGGGACGGAGTCATCCAAAAGCAGGAAGGAAGTCGGTACCGCATTCATAATCCGGGCTATGCACAAAACATTGCTCCCAAGCAAAGCGTGCGTATCGGTTTTTCCGTCCATCAAGGATCTTCCAAAAATTTGATGGAGAACTTTGAATTATTTCAAATCACCCAAGCGGAAACAAATGATCCGCCGGCAGACCCTCCAATGGATACGGATCTTATTCGGTTTGATACTTCGGGATACACATACAAAGCAGAGCAGGATCTGTATTACACTTCAGAGTTCTCTCCTCTGCGAGGTCAGATCCTGCAGATGGATGCCGTAAAGAGACTGGATTTGGAAATCCGAGATTTTTCCGGAAAAACGATCGACCAAAGAGAAATCCCCCTTACTCGGGATTGGGAGGTGGCAGATCCTGTCCTCAGTTATGGAGTCCATACCGTGATCGCGACAGCCGAGCGAACGGACGGATCCAAGAGCTCGGCGCAGCTGCGTCTTTATAATGCCAACGACAAAAATATCTCCGAAGACTTGGCATCCGACTACGACTATCTGGATCTCCTTCTGCAAATGGATACAGATACGGACGGGATCCCGGACTTTTGGGAAATGGAATTTTTTGAATCCGATCCCCTCGACCCGATGAGCATACAGCCGGGCGTGCGGGACGGAGAAGTCGATTCGGATGAAGACAGTCTGACCAATGAATTTGAACTGCAACATAACCTCAACCCCCTTCTCCTCAGTACGGATATGGATGATCTGAACGATCGAGAAGAACTCGAAAGGTATAATACCGATCCCAGAGAAAATGATACGGATCGAGACGGTGCCAACGACAGTTGGGAAGTACAAAACGGATATGATCCGCTACGGTTCAACGAATCTTTTCACTTGAACGAAAAAGTGGAAGCCGGAGGCAAAGTCCGTCAAGTGGAAGTGGACCTTCCGGAAGCATCCGGAGAAGGGGTTCACAGTTTTGAAATCACCCCCTGTGAAGATATGTTCCTCAATCCTGAGATGGGCGGTTACATCGATACCGCATATGATCTTAAGATCAGAGGAGAATTCAAATCCGCCACCTTGACTTTTACCCTCGATCCCAAGCTGTTCGAACAACCGGATTTCGATCCGGCCATCTATTATTTCAACGAGGAGACTCAGACTGTCGAAGAGGTGGAAAATCAGGTCCGAAACGGGAATACACTCACGGCAACCCTGTCTCATTTTTCCAAATACATCGTCTTGGAAAGGAAGGAAGCCGATCCGAGGCTGTGGAAATATACTTTCACCTTCGAAATCGAGGACAAGGTCTATGAGGGAGTCGATGTGGTTTTTGTCATTGACTCCTCTGAAACGATGTCTCTGAATGATGAGACCTATCGAAGGAAGGGAATAACACATGATTTCATTGGAAAAATGACTCAACAGGATCGTGCAGCCATCATCGATTTTGATCATGAAACAAAAATCTATCAGGAGCTCACATCCGATAAGGAGAGTTTACATTCAGCCGTTGACAGAGTGGACAGCATGGGAAACAAAGATATTTCAAAAGCTCTATCGGATGCCATTCAAATATTGAAACATTCTCCGGATAACAGAAAAAAATTTATTTTCCTGTTGACAGACGGAACCCTTGTTGATGGAGATGAACCATATCATCCCCAATGTACGGAGGAAGCAAAGCAAAAGAAAATCATCATTCATACCATCGGTTTTGAGTATTTTTTCATGGAGGCATTGCTTGAACAAATCGCAGCTGACACCGGAGGTCAGTGTTGCTCGGCGGATGATGTCTCAACACTATATGCTGTTTTTGAAAACCTTTCCTCTCAGGTGGATCTGAAAAAAGATACCGATGAGGACGGCATTGCCGATTTCTTCGAGAAAGCGATGGCAAACGGGGAACTTCGGCTCAATACCGGGGTTCCGTTGACTGCAATGCGCTGTGACAACAGCGATTCCGACGGGGACGGTCTCGAAGACGGAGAAGAGATGCAGATCGAGATTATCGAGGAACCCGATTCTTCCGAAAAAAACAATGAACGAATTTTCATGCAGGAAAATGGCCTCGACAGCAGGGCTCTTTCAAGCACTGGTTCAGAAATGTTTCGAAAAGAAAAAGGAAAAACCAAAACACAAAATGCTCGAGTGTCTGCGAGATCCTGGGGACAAAAGAAAGATTCCGATCATGACGGCATCGAAGACGACAAAGACTTGATGCCTTTGGTCGCTTTCCCGTACAATTATTTGGGAGATGAGTATTACAAAGCATATGCAAAAAGACGACTGGAAGAAGCGGTGAGGATATGGCCCGGGTACTATAGCGGTAAAGACGCTAAAAGGAATAAAGGAAAATTCATGGCTAAGCTTATAGTAGAAAGTTTCGGACAATACCAGAATGTAAAAAATACAGTCAAAGAAGAAGATATCCGAAGGATCCGTCAAAAGCAAAAGAAAGGACAAGATTTGAACAAGGATGCAACGAAGGATCAAAAAAAACGCGAGCAGGCATTTTGGGATGAATATTGTGATATCATGAATCAGGGAATGCAGGATTATGGATCTGTCAATGAGTCGCTGCATTATTTTCGTAATCACCTCAATCGCTATCCGAAGACATGGGACGAGCTGAAAAAAGAGTACTCCGAAAAAAGATGGAAGTTATTAGGGCCTTTAACATCGATTTATCATATGTACGGTTCGGATGGAATCTATAACATGAAGTTTGTATCGACTAATGGAGAAAAATATGAAGTCGTAATCAACCGATACGGAATCGCCCTGGAGGAGAATAACGATTATGTGAACATGGGAACCTATAATTATGCCCCTCCAAATAGCATTTTGCTTCATAAAACATTAGATGTAGATTCTTATAATAAGTTCGGCAATATTTCGGGTCATACACCGCAAAAAGGTGCAGGGACTAATTGGGTGAACTATCTTCTATCGGGATATGCACAAAACTTTCGTGCCGAAAGGGAAAAGGAACTAAATGCGTTGCTGTGGCAAAAACCATAGAAAAAGCGAGGAGAGATCTGAAATGAGCGGTCGGAAAATCCGTATTATTGCGCTTCGTGTATATTGGGTAATTGCTATATATTGGTTAACAGCTTACTTGAAAGAAGAAAGATGCTCGATATTGTTACCCTATAAACTTTTTTTCGACAAGTGGAATAGGAATTGGATGAATGATCTATTTGCTATTCCCATTGTCATATATACCACTGTACCACAATTATTCTATTATCCGGCATTCATGGCGATTCTGTGTTTCCTGTTTGGTAAAAATCTGTTTCAAATTCGAAAAAATCGGCAGGAGGGAAAAACTCCCTCCCGCCTATACTATGTGGACTGCGCACTTTCTGTAATCCATCTCATCTGGCTCTTCGTTGTTCGTGTGTTATGCTGGTAATCAAAACTCCAATCCATATCCGATCACGGGATCTCTGACGGAATCAAAGGAGGATCATAATGAAAAAGTTAAACGTCGGTATGATTGCTTTGCGAATCTATTGGATTATGGCGATTCTTTGCCTGCTGTTAGAATTATTCCCATTTCCTGTTAACACTTGGTTTGAGAATGAACCGATTCTAGCATCCACCTATGCCGTTCAGGAGCTCTACTCCCCGATCTTCTTTTTGATCTTTCTCTATGTTTTTTCCAAACATCTCATAAAAATCCATAAGTTGAGGGCCGAAAAAAGAGCAATTCCAAGGATATACATTGTGGACTGCGTACTTTCTTTGATTCACCTCATCGTCCTTATCCTCTTTCGATACTTGCATCCCGGATACTCCATCTTCTAATCGAAGAGCGGATGAACCGGATTCGCCGCTGAAGACGAAACCATGGAAAAAACGAGGAGGGATATAAGAGATGACCGCTCAGAAGATACGCGCTATTGCATTTCGAATCTATTGGGTGATAGCGATATATTGGCTAAATTCCAGACTGGATGGAAGCGAAAGATGCCCGATCCTGAGAAAGTTTTATGACAGCTTTTACAGCAAATGGATTCCTCCTTGGACAGACCACCATTTTTTCCTTCCATTTTATATGGGCACTTTTCTTATGCAGATTGTCTATTATCGAGTTGTTATGGGGATCCTATGCTTTGTATTCGTCAACAATCTGATCCGGATCCGAAAAAGCCGCTTGAATGGAAAAACTCCTTCCGGACTCTACTATGTGGACTGCGTTCTCTCCGCAGTCCATCTGATCTGGATTTTTGTCATCTGTGTATTATGCAGACCACCCTATTCCGTATGAGTTGCCGGCTCGGACGGACAGCCGAGAAAGCGAGAAATACGCAGTGGGGACAGCCCCTATATCTTTCCGAAAAACCGACTGCGGAACAAAGAGAGGTGCATGATGGAAACTACGAAATTAAAAATGGTCGTTCTTCGAATCTACTGGGTTGTTTCGATTATTTGTCTGGCTTCCTATTTTTTATTTCCGAAGGCCATTGATTTTTGGCTTATGCATGAATTCTTCTTTGCATTCACCCAAGACATTCAAACCGATGCTTTTCCTATCCTCATCGTCGCCATGCCCTATATCTTCTTTAAGAATCTCTCGAAAATCAAGAGGCTGAGGACGGAAAAAACAAAGATCCCTACAATATACATGGTAGACGGTATTCTTTCTCTGATCCACAGCATCATATTGATCCTCTTTTACTTTTCTTTTCACTGAAAAACTGAAACCATAGAAAAACTGAGGAGGAATATAAAATGACCGTACAAAAGGTTCGTACCGTTGCGTGGCGCATAGGTTGGATCTTCTGCATATACTCATTTGTATTTTGGGGGACTTACAAGGAAAATTGTCCCCTATTGTCCGGATTTTATGAAACTTTTTTAGAAACATGGACTCCGATTTGGGGTGACAATATGCATATCTCGTTGACCACGGCACATATAGCAATGGTTCATCTATCATACTATCCGATCATCATAGCAGTCCTGTGTTTTGTGTTTGGAAAAAACCTGATCCGAATCAGAAAAAGTCGCTTGGAAGGAAAATCTCCTTCCGGACTCTACTATGCGGACTGTGTTCTTGCCGCTGTCCATCTCATTTTCATCTTTATCCTCTTCGTATTTTGTGATTCTTACAGATAGGAGCTATGATTTTCACGCTCGAAGAACGAGGAGGCAGTTGATACTTTCATTGCTATTTGTGCCGTCAGCAAAAGGCGGCGGAATGGAGGATTATCATGAAAGACCGGAAATTCAGCGCAATTGCTTGGAGACTGTATTGGATCGTAGCGATCACGACTTTAGCAGTTCAATTTTTTCATGATACCGGTTCTATTCCGTATTTTTTTACTAACGAACCGTTCTTAATATTCACTCTATATACCCAAGCCTCCTATTTTCCTATTTTGATTTTGGTACTGCTCTATATTCTCTTTAAGAATCTGATGGAGATCCGTCGGTTGGGGAAAGAAAAAACGGCTGTTCCGAAAATACGGATCGTGGATTCCTCGTTATCCTCCATCCATCTTCTCATTCTTTTCATCCTTTTGTACACCAAGAAGTTATCTTATCTTTTCTTTTTTTAGAAAACAAAATAGCGACTGGAAGAAGCAGTGAGAATATGGTCCGGATACCATAGCGGCAAAAACGCTAAAAGGAATACAGGAAACTAATCTTGTGAACTATCTTCTATCGGGATATGCACAAAACTTTCGTGCCGAAAGGGAAAAGGAACTAAATGCGTTGCTGTGGCAAAAACCATAGAAAAAGCGAGGAGAGATCTGAAATGAGCGGTCGGAAAATCCGTATTATTGCGCTTCGTGTATATTGGGTAATTGCTATATATTGGTTAACAGCTTACTTGAAAGAAGAAAGATGCTCGATATTGTTACCCTATAAACTTTTTTTCGACAAGTGGAATAGGAATTGGATGAATGATCTATTTGCTATTCCCATTGTCATATATACCACTGTACCACAATTATTCTATTATCCGGCATTCATGGCGATTCTGTGTTTCCTGTTTGGTAAAAATCTGTTTCAAATTCGAAAAAATCGGCAGGAGGGAAAAACTCCCTCCCGCCTATACTATGTGGACTGCGCACTTTCTTTGATCCATCTCATCTGGCTCTTCGTTGTTCGTGTGTTATGCAATCCTCTTTAAGCAGGTAATAGAGGTTTTCTGATTGTATGAAACAGAAGAGAATCTTCCAGAACAGTAATAATATGGTAATCCAAACTCCAATCCATATCCGATCACGGGATCTCTGACGGAATCAAAGGAGGATCATAATGAAAAAGTTAAACGTCGGTATGATTGCTTTGCGAATCTATTGGATTATGGCGATTCTTTGCCTGCTGTTAGAATTATTCCCATTTCCTGTTAACACTTGGTTTGAGAATGAACCGATTCTAGCATCCACCTATGCCGTTCAGGAGCTCTACTCCCCGATCTTCTTTTTGATCTTTCTCTATGTTTTTTCCAAACATCTCATAAAAATCCATAAGTTGAGGGCCGAAAAAAGAGCAATTCCAAGGATATACATTGTGGACTGCGTACTTTCTTTGATCCACCTCATCGTCCTTATCCTCTTTCGATACTTACATCCCGGATACTCCATCTTCTAATCGAAGAGCGGATGAGTCGGATTCGCTGTTGAAGACGAAACCATGGAAAAAACGAGGAGGGATATAAAGTGACCAGTCGGAAGTTTCCCCTGAAGCTATGGAAAAAATCAAGAATAAATCACGAGCTTTCTCACTTCGACAAATGATCCTTCTTCAAAAACAGCAGATAACAAAACCATGCGGTCAGCAGGATTCCCTTGCAGATGCTCGTCAGGGTGACGCTCCACCAGACTCCGTTGAGATCCAGCGCCGTCGAGGAGAGCAGGAGGGCGAGAGGAATACGCAGCGCGTTGAAAAAAATGCTGACAAAGGAAGGCGGCAAGGTCTTGCCGAAACCGTTGAATCCGCCGGAAGTGAGAATCTCAATGCACATGAAGAGCTGGGAATAGCCGAGTATACGCAGGTAGCTCGTTCCCAGCCGCACCGCCTCTTCCTCCGGCAGAAACTTTGCAAAGATTTCCCCTCCCCAAAATAGGAACAGGAGACTGCTGACGATACCGACGATGCTGACCATCCCCAGTCCGATCAGATATCCTTTTTTGATACGCTCCCATCTTCCTGCGCCGAAATTCTGTCCCGTAAAGGCCCCGATGGCCGTATTGAAACCGCTGGCCGTCATCCAGGAGATCGCTTCGATCTGAGCTCCGGTACGCTGGACGGCGACCGCGACGGCTCCCCAGTCCGCGATGATGCGAGAGATCACCATCGCAAAAAAGGCGAAGAGGCCGTTTTGAAAACCCGCGGGAAATCCGATCCGGACGATCTCGGCCATCTTTTCTCTGTCAAATCGCCGAAGAAGATGAAGATCCGAAAAGAGGACCGGATTTCTTCTCGTCAGCATCAAAAATACGCAGAAGACGATGAACTGGGCGAAGACGGTCGCTATCGCCGCACCTGCAACTCCCAGCTTCGGAAAGCCGAGATATCCGTGGATCAGCAACGGATCCAGCAGCATATTGACGCTGAGACCGATACAGTTGATCGCAAAGGGCGCCCTGCTGCTCCCATAGCCGTTCCAGAGCGAGGTGAACATCTGATTCATAAAGGTGAACAGCATCCCCGTTCCGACGATCCGGATGTATTCTTCCGCCATCGCGACGACCTGACCGTCCCGCAGATTGAAAAAGGCGACGATGGGCTGACGCAGGAAAATGAGCAGCAGCCCGTAGATCAGACCCATGCTGACGCAGAGCTGGATCCCGCTGCGCACATAGCTCTTGATCGCCTGCTCGTCTTTTTTTCCGACAGACTGGGCGACTTTGACCTCAGCTCCGAGTTTGGAGACGAAAGTCAGGGACATGGACAGCCAGGTGAAGAACCCGCCGGTGCCCACCGCAGCCGTCGCAAGGCTCCCGAGCCTGCCGACCCAAAAGACGTCCGTCAGATTGTAAGCCATCTGTACGAACGCCGTCCCCATGATCGGAAGGGCGAGTGTCAGCAGCGCCTTTGATATTTTTCCTTCTGTCAGATTGTTTGTCCGCATCTCTTCCCTGCTTTCTCTATTCTTCGCTTTCCCTATTCTTCGAACCGTCTTTTTCCTTTTTTCTTCAACACTTCTTCCCGAAACCTGCGAAAAGCCGAAGCAATCGCAATCTCATCGATCCTCTCCACAGAAAGCCACAGGGTGCCCTCCTCCGGATTTTCGGCTTCACGAACCAGGAAAGGATCCAGCATCACCTTCCAGGAAACCATCTTCCACTCGATATGGGAAAAGATATGTTTCGCCGAAGGACCCTTGACGATGCGAAGTGGCCTGTATCCTTTTTTTTGCAGCTTTTTCAGAGCCGCCTCCTCGTTCAGACGCCCTTCTTCCATCGGAAACTGCCAAAGCCCCGCCAGCAGTCCCTGATTTTTTCTCTTTTCAAAAGCAATCTCCTCCCTCTGATAGAGGATGAAGATCGTTTTTTCTTCGATCCTGCGCTGTTTCTTTTCTTCTTTGACGGGATAGGCGGTCTGAGATCCTGTCTGAAAGCCGCGGCAATGAGAAGACACGGGACAGTCCGGGCATTTTGGCGCTCCGCTCGGGATACAGATACGGGCGCCGATGTCCATGACCGCCTGATTGAAATCTCCGGCTCTCTTCTCAGGCAGGACCGACTCCCAGAAATCTTCCATCGCCTTTTTTCCCTCCGCCTTTCCGGTCGGCCCTTCGTAGGCGAGGATACGCGAACCGACGCGAATCAGATTGCCGTCGACGGCGGTCTCCTTTTTTCCGAAAGCGATGCTCGAGATCGCCCCTGCCGTATAGGCACCGATGCCCGGAAGAGAGAGCAGCTCTTTTTTGGAGGACGGAAGCTCTCCGCCGAAATCCGACACGATGATCTTTGCGGCTTTTTGGAGGTTTCTTGCCCGTGAATAGTAGCCAAGACCCTCCCAGAGCTTCAGCAGTTTTTCCTCCGGCACCTCGACCAGAGAACGGACGTCCGGAAGCGTCTCAATGAAGCGGGCGAAATAGGGCAGCACGGTCTCCACCCGGGTCTGCTGGAGCATAATCTCCGAAAGCCATACATAGTAGGGGCGCGGATCCTCTCTCCAAGGCAGTATTCTTCGGTGGGCGTCATAGTATTCAAGTATTTTCTGCGAAAACTCCGCCCTTTCTATCAGATCCATCTTTTTTCTTCTCTCCTCATATTTCCATCATGGCATCCAGCCTGGACAGACAGTCTCTGATAAAGGCGAGCTCTTCCTCTGTCTCCAGTCTTTTTCCCGAGATATAATAGCGGGTGCGGCCTGTTCTCTCCAAACTCTCGGGAAGGTTCATACGACTGCCCAGATGACTCAGCGTCCCCTCATTTCCGTCTACAAATCCCATATCCTGCGGCATCAGACGCCGAAAACTGTCTTTGAAGTAGTTGAAATGCGTACAGCCCAGCACGAGAGCGGAATACTCGCCGAGATCATATCTCCCGAGCATCTCTTTCAGGTACTCTTCAACAGCCTCCGAGACGAATTCTCCCCTCTCCGCGAAAGAGACGAGTCTCGGAAGAGCGATCAGATCGACGAGATGATCTTTGTCCACCTTTTCCAGCAGCTGGTTCATCTTTTCTCCCCGCACTGTAATCGGCGTCGCTGCGACGAGGATCTTCTTGTCTCGGTAAAGCTCGACGGCTTTTTTGACCGCCGGCTCCATCCCGAGAATCGGCAGATCGTACTTCTCTCTCATCTCTTTTGCCGCCGCGCTCGTTGCGGTGTTGCAGGCCATGAGGACGGCGCCCGCATTTTCTTTGAGGAAAAAACGGATGATCTCATCAACAAAATCGAGAATCTCCTCCTTTGTTTTCTCTCCGTAAGGTACGTTTTTCCGGTCCGCATAGTAGATAAAATCCACCCCGCCGAATTTCTGCATCGCGCGGTGCAGGACGGAAAGCCCGCCGATCCCGGAGTCAAATATCCCGATCTTCATTTTCTCCCCTTCTCCGTCAGGCGGTCGATCAAATCCTCATTGAACTTCTCCGCACTGTGGTATCCCAGATTCTTCTGACGCTTGTTTCTTGCGGCCATCTCGACGATCACGGCAAGGTTTCTTCCGGGTTTGACCGGAATCGTGATCTTTTCGATGGGCACGCCGAGGATCGTCATATAATCTGCATCGAGCCCCAGTCTGTCATAGTATTTATCTTCCTTCCAGACCTCCAGTTCCACAATGAGGTCGATGAATTTCGAAGGCTTGACCGCTCCGATCCCGTAGAGATTTTTGATATCGAGAAGACCCAGTCCGCGGATCTCGATAAAATGTCTCGTCATTTCCGGAGCGCTGCCGGAGAGTTTGTTTTCGTCAATACATTTGATCTTTACGGCGTCGTCCGCAACGAGGCGGTGATTTCTCTTGATGAGCTCCAATGCGGTCTCGCTCTTGCCGACGCCGCTCTCTCCGATCAGCAGCAGGCCCATCCCGTCAACGTCCACAAGGACTCCGTGCATGACGATCTCAGGAGCGAGTTTTTCCGAGAGGTATTCCATGAGCATATAAGTGAATCTCGTCGTCGAGCGCCTCTCACTGCAAAGGATGCGCTTATACTTCTTCGCGGCCTCCAGCATCTCCTGCGGAATGCTCTGTCCCCTGCTGACAATCGTCACCGGGATCTCATAGGACATATAGCTGTCGAGCCTCTCCCGCCTCAGCTGCGGAGACAGGGACGTCAGATAGGTGTGCTCGACCCTCCCGATCACCTGTATCCTCCGGTAGGGAAAATGGTCGAAATATCCGGAAAAAGGAAGACCCGGACGATTTATATTTGAGGTGTTGACCAAATAATCCGCATCCTCGGGCATATAGACGACGTCGATCTTCAGATCCTCGATCAACTCCCGAACGGATATCTTTTTGCTCTTTTTTTCCTGTTCCCGGATCATGACGCTTCCCCCTTCCTGAAATGCTCATAGATATTCCGAGCGACGCTTCGGCTGATCCCCTCGGCCTGCATCAGATCCTCGACGCTCGCCTCACGAATCCGGTGAATGCTTTTGAAATGCGTCAGCAGAGACGTCTTGCGTTTTTTCCCGATGCCGGAAATCTCATCCAGCTCCGATTTGTAGAGCCCCTTTTCCCGAAGAGAACGGTGATAGCTGATCGCAAAACGATGAACCTCATCCTGCACGGAGGCGATGAATTTGTAGATCAGCGAATCCTTTGACAGCTCCATCGCCTCGCTCTCCGTCGTCAGTCCGCAGCTTCGGTGACGATCATCCTTGTACATCCCGAAGACGGGAATAAAGATGTTTTCTTCCTTCATCGCCTTGAGCGCCGAGCGAACCTGTCCCTTGCCTCCATCCATCAGGATCAGATCCGGAAGATCTCCATGCCGCAGCCTTCTCCGCAAGATCTCCTCCATGGAGGCGTAGTCGTTGGCTCCTTCGACGGTCTTGATCCGGTATCTTCGGTAATGCTTGGGGGATTTAACTCCGTCGATGAAAACGACCTGTCCTCCCACCGAATCGACTCCCTGGATATTCGAAATATCATAAGCTTCGATCTTCGACGGAGGACTCTCAAGATGCAGAAATTCCTGAAGCTGTCTCATGACGCCGACGGTGCGCTCCAGTTTCGCAAGTTTGAGATTTCTCTTCTGCTCGAGGCTCTCCCGCGCATTTTTTTGCACCAGTTCCAACAGCTTCCGTTTTTCCCCCTGCTTGGGCAGTCTGATAGTGACCGCGGAGCCTTTTTTGTGCCGGAGCCACTCTTCCATGATTGCTCGATCCTCAAACTCTCTGTCCATGAGAATCTCTCGCGGTACGAAATTCACACCCATATAAAACTGCTTGATGAACGAACTGAGGATCTCTTCTTCGGCAGTATCTCCGACCTTGTCGAAAAAAAAGCTCTCCTTGCCGACGACCTTGCCGCCCCGTACGAAAAAGAGAAAGATGCAGGCGAGGGCATCTTCTTTGACAACCGCAAGGATATCCTGATCCACCGTCACAGAAGAGACGATCTTCTGTCTCTCCAGCACCGCTTCCAGATTCGCTATCCGGTCGCGGATCTGCGCCGCCTCTTCAAACGCCAGCTGCGCCGAGGCTTTTTTCATCTTTTCCCTGAGGGTTTCGACGAGGAGATTGCTTTTTCCTGAGAGAAAGTCCAAGATCTCTTCTATCATCTCCATATATTTTTCTTCCGTGATTTTCTCAATACAGGGCGCCATGCAGCGTCCGATATAGTATTCCAGACAGGGGCGCTCCTTTCCTTCCCGGCTCCTCTGCTGCGAGCGGCGCATATCTCTCTTGCAGGTCCTGATCCTGAAAGTGTCTCTTATCGTCTCCAGACTCTCATTGACCATGAAGACATTCGTATAGGGGCCGAAGTATCTCGCCTTGTCCTTTTCGACTTTGCGTACCTTGATCACCCGAGGGAAATATTCGTTGAGCGTCACCTTGAGATAGGGGTAGGTCTTGTCATCCCGCAGCAGGATATTGTAGGGCGGCTTGTACTCCTTGATCAGGTTGTTTTCGAGGATCAGCGCCTCCATCTCCGTGTCGGTGACAATCGTCTCGAACTCCTCGATATGGCTGACCATCGCTCTCACCTTGGCGTCCATATTCCGGGAGCTCTGGAAATACTGTTTTACACGATTTTTCAGCACGACCGCCTTGCCGACATAGATCACCTCTCCTCTCTGATTTTTCATCAGATAGACGCCGGGTTTTTCCGGCAGATTTTTTATCAGATCTTTCAAATTCTCTCTCAGCATGGCAGACTCCTCTTCTCTCCTGCAATACATCTATTATAGCTATCTCCGCCGGATTCGGCAAGCGAAAAATACATCTTGATTTCTCCCGAATATTCGTGCTATACTGACGCTATATAGAAATGGTAGGGGAGCGTTCGCTGAGAGGAAGGGAAACCTTCGACCCGCAAGCTGATCCGGATAATGCCGGCGTAGTGTACCAGAAAAGGACTGTGAGCTACGGCGCACGGTTTTTTTATTTTTTGCCATCATTGTTTTTTCTTTGAATCAAGGAGGTTATCTCTATGGAAAAAAGACGTGGACTTTCACCCTACAGCAATACGAGGTGGATGGTGGAAGCCGGAATTATGATCGCTCTCGCTCAGGCTCTGAGCTATGTCAAAGTGATGGAAATGCCCGCCGGAGGTTCCGTAACAGCGGGAAGTATGGTTCCCATCCTGATTTTTGCGGCGAGGTGGGGACTGAAAAAAGGATTTTTGGCAGGTGTAACTTACGGTATCCTGCAGTTTCTCCTCGGTGAAAAATACAGCTTTCATCCCGTTTCACTCCTCTGCGACTATGTCCTCGCTTTTGGACTTTTAGGCCTTGCCGGACTTTCCACCGGTTCTTTTGCCAAGACGATCCTCGGAACGATCCTCGGAGTCTGCGGACGCTTCATCTGCCATGTCATTTCCGGCGTCATCGTCTTCGCTTCCTACGCGCCGGAAGGAACGACTCCGCTGATGCACTCGATCATCTACAACGGCTCCTACCTGCTCCCTGAGCTGATCATTTCCGTTATCATGGTCGTCCTGCTCTATAAGGCGCTGAAGAGGTATCATCCTCAAAACTGAAAAAACCGCCCGTACAGGGCGGCTTTTTTTATAGATCAGCTCCGTTCACACAAGCTTCCTTCTCCATTGATCCTCTATTCTCCATGATCACAGCCATATGCTCTTCAATCGGGATCCCCTTATACTTGTCCTTATTGTCCCGATTGAGCCGAATCAGCTCCTCAATCACCTGCATCGCTGTCCTGACGCTTTCACGGATCGTCTTTTCCCTGCGGTGGTTTCCGATCAGCAGAGCGGAAAAAATATCCCCCGTCCCCGGAAATTTGACCGGAATCTCTTCGTAGGGAAAGACCTCCATCCGATTCTCTCCGCCGTCCCAAAGCAGTGAGCAGGTCTGTCCCTCGATCTTCACGCTCGTGATGACGACGGATCTTGCTCCCATTTCGCGGATACTGCCGATCAGATCTTCCGCCTCCCGCCTGCCGAGATCCTCTTTGCCGATATATTTATCCGCCAGAAAAGCCGCCTCGGTGAAATTCGGCACCATGAGATCCGCGACGCCGCACATCTTCCTCATATATGTAATCGTCTGCTCCGTCACTCCGTTGTAGAGTTTTCCGTCATCTCCCATGATCGGATCGACGAAAATAAACTTTCCCTGATTCTTTTTTCTCTCGCAGTAGTCGGCCACGAGCTTCGTCTGTCTTTCAGAGACCAAAAACCCGGTGCAGACCGTATCGAAGTCAAAGCCGAGCTCTTCCCATACCCCAAGACAATTTCCCATATAGTCCGTCGTTTCGAGAATATCGAATTTTCCGTAGTTCAGCGTGTTGGATACGAGCGCCGTCGGCAGATTGTACACCTGAAACCGCATATTGGACAATATCGGAATCATCGCCGACAGCGCCACTTTTCCGTAGCCGGCCATATCATTCACGAGCAAAATACTGTTCATCGCCTTTCCCTCCGAATCAAAATATTTTTTTGACCACTTTTTCCCTTTTCTGAATATATACTCCCCTTTTGTCATCATTTCTAAACACTCTGAGAAATCATAAGCTGATATTGACTGCTTTCTTCTTCAGATCAAAAGATTTTTTCCTCGTATTCACGCCTCAGCTCCTCCGCCAAATACAAATCGCTCATACAATGCAGGTCCGAAACGCCCTCTCTGATCAAAAGATAGACGTCTGAACGGTAGAAGAAAGCCAGAGCCTCATCTAAAGAAATCCTGACCTTTTCAGCAAAGAGCTCGATGATGCGCGAGTATTTTTTTTGCAGCAGGATCCTGTTGGCCTTCATACCTGATCACTCCCTTTAAAAAACAGATATCTTTCAATTACTAATTGCGTACGAAGACAAATCTGGAGGTTCGGTTTCTCATATCGCAGCCTGCGGATTGCCTCCTTCTTATCAATAAGATCATCGAAAAAAAGCTCGATCGTATTGAATACCCTATCATTTGCCACACCGCCGACAACTATGTCATAATCCGATCTGTCTTTTCCGCTTCGGCAGCTGATGACAAAATCCAGCCACTCCTCGGAATACGAATCAAACTCCAAGACTTTCAGTTCTCTGAGAGCCTCTTCATCCAAAATGTATCGGGAAACGATTCCCTCCTTGCCGATCCTCTTAAATTTTTGACACCATCTGACTGCCTGTTCATAGATCGATGTCGTGTAAAATCCTCTCCCAAAATCCACATGATCTCTGGAATACTTCAAACTTGGCGCAGACACTTCTGTATAAGAGCCGTGATATAAGATCATGCCCTTATTCCTCTCTTCTTCATCACTTCAAGAATATCCTGAATGATATACTCCTTGCTTTGCGTATGAAGGATCTCATACTCCGGCACAATATAATCATTGAGAATATCGCTTTTCCGTGTCAAAACTTCGTATACCTGTTCCGCTCCGACGCCGATCTCGTCGGCGAGGTTTTCAATGCAGAACACCGCAAATTCCAGCTCCCTTGCATTTTCGATCTTCTTCCTTGAATTCATCGCTCCGCCTCCTCAGGAATATTCATACCCATCACCATTGCCGTCCGCCTGTCTCCGTGCCTGTACCGCCTCCTGCATACCCAGTGCAGGATCCGCACAAATTTCCGACCTCCCTTTTCATCGACCCTTCCCCAAAACCCTCTCTTGCCGATATTCTGATTTTTTTATTTTTATTCTCTCTTTATTTTACAAAAAAATACCTTCCTATACAAGAAATCCGCCGTCTTTCAGGCAGACTTTTTCGTCCTTTATGTCCCTGAGGTTTACAGAAGAAGGCAGGGCTGTTATAGTAAAGGCAAGGGAGGAGAGCGGAATGTACAAGGTAGCGGTCTGTGACGACAACGAAAAAATCCGGGAGCTGGTCTGCGAATATATCCGGTCTTACGAGGAGAGGATCGAGACGAAATCTTTTTCTTCCGGGGAGGAACTGCTGGAAAACTATGATTTTTTCGATGCTGTGTTTTTGGATATCGACATGGACGGAATGGACGGGATCGAAACTGCCCGGCGCATACGCAGGATCGACAAAAATATCCGCATCGTCTATCTGACGGCGTATCGAGACTATGTAAGAGGAGCCTTTGAAGTCCATGCTTTCCAGTACCTGCTCAAACCGGTCCGTCCGGAGGCGATTCAAAACATCCTCGGAGAGCTTTTCCGCTATGCACAGGAGCCCTCGCCCAAGGAAGTGGTTCGTTTTCAGACTCCGGGCGGCCTGCTCTGCCTCGACCCCGCTGCGATCTGCTATTTTGAATACTCAAACCGAAAAGTGCGCATCGTCACCACGGGAGAAACCCATCTCATGAGAGAAAAAATCGGAACCGTCGCCGAAAAAATGGAGAGGTTCGGCTTTTCGACGCCTCACCAGAGCTTTGTCGTCAATATGCTTCATGTCAAAAATGTTCGAGGTCAGGAGATCCTCATGGACAACGGAGAGCGTCTTCCCCTCTCACAGAAAAAGACCCGGGTCTGGAAGATGCAGCTTGCAGACTATCTGTCCCGCCACCTTGAACGAAAGAGGGAAGAGCGATGACACCGCTGCACCTCTTTTTCGTCCTGATCGAGCTGCTCGTCTTTCTGCTCTGCGCGATCTCGATCCTCCATATGGCGCCGGAGCGCCGCGATCCTCCTCCATGGGCGCGGGGCATGGCCTGGCTGATCTACGCCGCCCTGTCGATCGCCCTTCCCAATTTCGCAAAGGAGGATGGGCTGACGATACTGATCCTTTCTCTCTGTTATCTCAGCATCGGATTTTTTTTATACCACGGCCGCAAGATCGCACTGCTCTACCAGATGGTCTACCTATCTGCGATGTATGCCTCACAGCTGATCGGCTTTTTTATCGCGCTCGAGATCTTACAGCGGCTCTCTCTCGAAGCGGTTCAGTTTTTCATCCTGCGCTCCCTGCTGAAATCCGTCTGCCTGATCGCTGTCACCCTGCTGATGCGCGAGATCATGGGACGGCGCTATGTCAAAGAGGAAAGATTCCTTCAGATCGGCGGTCTGCTGCTCGTTCCCGTCTGCAGCATCGGCATGATGTTTCTGTTTCTGGTCAGCGGCGATGTGTTTTTCATCCGCTTCGGCTACCACTGGATGATCTTCTTCTGTCTGCCTCTGCTCGCCATCAATATCTACTGGATGTACTTCTGGTATGACGTCGCCAAGAACAAAGAGCTGCGCCACCGGCTCGCCCTGATGCGGCAGCAGAACAGCCTGACCCATCAGTACTACGAAGAGATGGAAAAAAACTATGAAAGCTCCCGCAAAATCATCCACGATATCCGAAATCAGATCCAGACTCTCGAGCAGTACGGGAGACTGGAGGAGACCCGGCAGTATTTTGACGATGTGCATGCGATGCTCAACTCCCTCGGTCTGCGGTTTTATACCGACAACCGCCTGCTCAATATCATCCTCAACGACAAGCTCAAAAACCTCCCCGAAGAGATGCTCGAATGCCGGCTCAACGGTCTCCGGCTCGATTTTCTCAGGGAGATCGACCTGACCTGCATCTTCACGAATCTTTTGGACAACGCTCTGGAAGAGAGGATACAAAGCAAAAAGGCTCAGAGCGAAAGGACGGAAAGCGAAAGACCACAAGACGAAAAGACAGAAAAAGAGAGGAAACAAAGCGAGGATTTCCGGCTGAGGATCGTCGGAGAGAAGATCCAGGACTTCGTCGTCATCAAGATCGAAAACCCCTCCTGCGGCAAATCCAAAGAGGGGCACGAGGGACTGGGGCTGCTCAATGTTCGCCGGAGCGTCGAAAACTATCAGGGAGAACTGCGCATCGAAGAAGAAAATGGCGTCTTTTCCGTCACCCTGCTCTTTCCGGGGCAGGAAGAAGGAATAGAAGAAGCGATAGAAGAAAAAATGTCGAATGGCTGACCGAACAACAAAATCAAAGGAGGAAAAATCATGCTGAAAAAAATCTTACTCTACGTTCTCACCGCCGCTTTCCTGTTGACCGGCTGCGGGACAGGCAAGCTCCCGGAGGGATTTTCTCAAGAAGAAGTCGAGGCGGAAGCGATGAAGGCGATTGGATATTTCAACGCGCAGGACTATGAAAGCCTCGTCGCAATGGGAAACAAGCTGCTCCAAGAGAGCATCACCACCGAGAAATTCGCCGAAGTCTGCGACCCCTATATCGAAAAAAACGGCGCGTATAAAGAGATCGTCAAAAAAGTCTTTTGGGGAAAGGACGCCAAGGAAGGCGTCTTTGGAGGCGTCGTGATGATCGGCGAATATGAAAAGGGCAAAATTCAGTTTACAATCGGCTTTGACGAAGAGATGAAAATGGCGCAGTTTTTCATCAAGTAATCCGGAAAATACATATCCGTATAAGGAGAGTGCAGACTGTAGACAAACTTCAAAAGTCATTCGCCGGCGCGGACTTGCTTTGGGAAAATCGGACTCGCTCGCCGGAAATTTCGAACAATCTCAAAGCGGCGTCCTGCCGCTTTCGTTCTAAAATCAGCGTCCTGCTGATTTTTCTGAAATTTCATCGGCTCCCTCGTCTCGATTTTTCACGAAAGCTCCTCATCTTCGTCTCATAACTTTTGAAGCTTGTCCACTTTATCTTCGCTCTGAAGGAGAGTGTTTATCATGAAAGAAACAGAAATTTTGACAATAAATTCCGAATATCCCGATCAAAACCCCCACGTATCGCCGAAAAGCCTGATGATCTTCTTCGGGGTCGCCTACGGTCTCCCTTTGATCATGGGCGCGCTGATGTGGTACGGCTTTTCGATCAAAGCGGATATCAGCGCCTTTCCCGTAGCTCAGATGATGTACCCCGCCGCAGGAGTCATGCTTTCCTTTCTCTCCTGCCGAAAAGAGGATCCGAAGACGCCGAAAGGGTTTTTCATCAGCTTCCTGCTTTTGACCTTTCTGATGATCATCGCCTCGATCCTCTCGGTGCTGATGCCGGACGCTCTCACAGTAGCGGGATTTTTGACCGGTTCTCCCTGGACGGCAGCCATAGGCATTCTGCTGATCGGAGGCAGTCTGATCTGCTGGATCTTCCTTCTTTCCGCAGGCAGAGAAAAACGCGAAGCCTTCGGACTCTGGTGGAAAAACACAAAGAGCAGTTTTCTTATGATCCTCCTGTTTTTCCTGCTCTATCTGCTCCGATCCGCCCTGTTGACGGCCCTTTCCGGTGAATTTGCCGCCTTTCTCAAGAACATGGGCAGCTCAAAAACCCTTTTTTTCCTTGCGCTGACTCCGGTGAACTTTTTCCTGTCCTTGGCTCCTTTCCTCGGGGAGGAATACGGATGGCGCTACTATCTGCAGCCGATCCTTCAGGAGAAATACGGCGCCCGCCTCGGCGTGCTCCTTCTCGGCGTCCTCTGGGGGCTCTGGCATCTGCCCGTCAACTTCTTCTACTACAGCCCCGGCAGCGGTCTGGCCTCGCAGGCCGCCCAGCAGATCGCCTGCATCACCCTCGGCGTCTTCTTCGCCTACGCCTATATGAAGACAAAGAACATCTGGGTGCCGGTAGCTCTGCATTTCCTCAACAACAACCTCGTACCGGTCATCACGGGGATCTACTCGGCTCAGGCGCTTCAAAACCAGCAGATCAGCTGGTCGGATCTGCCCGCCTCTCTGCTGATCCACGCCCTCGTGTTCGGAGGATTTTTCTTCGCGGGAGAATTCAGGAAGAAGAACAGCTCCTCTCTCACCAAAAAATATTCGGACGGCTAAATCAGGAGGCAAGAGTGCTGCGGATTGCCTCCGCGAAAAGATCCGCATAAAAAATGGCGAGCTCCCCGTGATCCATGCCTTCAAACTCCCGAAATATCGTATCCAAAACGACGCGCTTCATATATTTCAGATCCCAGTCTCTCGCTTTTTTTTCTTTTTCCGCATACCAATAGTGAAACTTTGCGTCAAACCCCAGAGTTCCCTTAGGCATTTTGTAGTTGTTGCAGGAATCAAAGCTCCTCCACAAGGTCGTGTAAGTACAGTGTTTCAGGACGGAAGCGATATAATTGCATTCACAGGGCGTTCCAGATAAAGCAGAAAGCGAACACACATCCCCATGCGTTCCCCGTTTTCTTCCTTACGATCAGCATCCGTATACCGCAACGAAGATCGTAATGATCTCGGCCATTCCCCGGAGAGAAAGGCTGACCGGATGAAAGAGGATGCAGACTATCCCACAGGTGATGGCTCCGTAATCCAACCATTGATTTTTTGAAGGATATCTTCTGTTGATCTTCTCAGAAATGACCGCATAGTTAAACCCCTCGAAAAATCCCCATACGACAACGATCAAAACCATGCCTGTGATTGAAAACGGCAAGCCGCTTGCCATGACGTCCTTCGCGATCAAAATGCCGAAGGGCTGATATCCTTCGAATCGGCCTGACAGAAAAATATAGCCGATAGACGGGATAAAGCATAGGATCGTCCCGAGGATGGCTTTGAAAAGGTTCTTTCGCATCAGTCCGAAATGCGTGAATTTCTCCTTTCGAAAAATACAGACGATGGTGATTCCCAATCCGGCTACGCCATACTGGATCGCAGCGTTTAATAAAAGTCTTGGAAAGACGGAAACGCTGCGGTCTGCCACAAAATCCATAAGCGGATTCCGCATTGCTGCATAGCCGAGGAATACGCCCAAAGTAGTCCACACGATAATCCAAATATCGGTATCCAAGCGTTTTTGTTCCGCCGAAAGCTGATTCTTCTTCACAGCCTACCTCCTTCCCATTCATCCGATGCATTTATAATTCATTATATCACTTCCCCCACCTTCTGTCATCTGAGCCGTCCGGATATTCATTTTCCTCGTCAAGGGATTCGCCCGATATCGGAAAACAGGACTCTTCTCCTCTTCAATACATCCGCTCTATTCGTGTCTGATACCATATACCTGTCTGATTGTCATCTGACAAAACGCCTGATTTGTCGTTTGAACATGGATATCGTTTTCGATGGTGGCGTTTCAATGAGGTTTTCGTATAATTTCATATAAACGAACGAATCCATCCTTCCATTTTTGATTGTAACTTAAGAATATTGATTTTTTTCCGTATGGATGTATACTATAATTAGAATTCAAGCAAAAAGAAAGGAGGAATATCATGCGTGTGGACGGAAACTCTTTGTCCTTTGTCCTGCTGACCATCCTATGGATCTATTCCCTCGGAAAAATCTCCGCTTATCTTCGACTGAACTATGAACGGGTGACGGTCGTCATGGTGCTCAGTGTGGTCTGCATCGGACATTTCTATCACTACCGAGACTTTCGGCGCATCAATGAAAATCCGGCAAATGGGGAACGCTACAAGGTCAAAGAAGCTTTTTTCGACTATACCTTTCACGAGGATCAAAGCGCCGAAGCGGAGCACCGACTGCTCTTTGAGGAGAACAAAAAGCACAATGAAAAAAATACCTTCTCCTATGTTTTTTACGAAAGGGGCGGCGTTCGTTCCTTGGAAGTCCGGCTGAACGGAAGCCTGATAGAGCCTTCCCGGAGCAAGACCCCAAATACCTACGAACTCCAAACCGCCGGCAATCAACACAGGCTCACCCTCTATCTTCCCGACAGCGCATCCAAAACGATGGACCTTCAGATTAACTATGTTGCTATGAACGCCCTTTTGAAGAAGGAGGGTCTTCCGGTCTACTACAATACCTTTTTCCCTAAGCGGACCGATTTCAGTTTCAATACGAACGTCCGGGGCAGGATCACCTTCCACTTCCCGGAGGCCTCCCTCTTGCAGTCCGGCGCCCATGCGGAGGGCTTTTGGGTACAGTTGGATAACTCCGATAAAGCCTCTGTCGCCATCGACTTCAAAAACAAACTGCCTTATGTAAAGAAACCCTTTTTTTCAAGATTTGAAAATTGGGTGCGTCGATATGACCCTACGGCGTATGATAAAGCTTATATCAAAGACTTCTCTTTGGTCACAAGGCTGGACTTTTCACCGGATCCCTTTCGGGGAGACTCTGGTGCTTCCGGGCAGGAATCCTGTCGGAACGTTTATTCCGTTTCCGTGCTGCGGAGGAAAAATCAGGAAAACAACCGGCAGTTTTCAGATATCAAATTCATCCTCGGTGTCCTTGGAACGCCCTTGAATAGGGCGATCGGTATACTTTTACTCTGTTCCTCTCCTTGCCTTCTTTTCTATTACCATAACGAAAAAGAGAAGGAAAAAGACGAGAGATGGCGTGCATTTGCCGATCATTATCTGCGGCAAAAAGAAACGAACGGAGAAAAAGAAGATGAAAAATGACGCGAGAAATGATCCCAAACTTAAGAGATAGGCTTGCATTTTATATTCAGAAAGAGTACAATAGAATGAGGTTACCTATTGCTAACGTATGAAACAGATGAATGAGAGAGAAAAGCATGGCGATCTGCACTTGGCAGAGTGGACATTTCAGCTCATTTGGATTGAAATATGCTGTGAAAGGAGGTATCTGGTCATGAAGTACATGAATCCTCAGAGGTATCGAAACGGAGACCCTTTATAGGGGAAGTCATGTTCCCTATTGTGTATGGGAATAGACTCCTCAAACGCCTAAACGAGACAAAACACCATAGACAGCAGCAAAAGAAAGGCAGCCTTTGTTTGAGCAGATGTGAACCTTTATTCGTTTGAATTGGATAAGTGAGGGAGCATTATGAAAAACAATATATGGAAAAGAGCTCTGAGTATCCTGCTGGCAGGGATGATCGGCTGTAACTTAGGCGGGGTGTCCTATGCCGATACCGACACAGAGATCGATTACGACTACATTCAAAAAATCCTCACAGAGGTGGGGACGATCGAAGCGAACCTGAACTCTATGGGGATCTCGTTTTCAGATGTTATGAAAGCCGAGTTCAAGAACGAGGAAGTGAACCGCGCCATCGCAGAAGCCTTCCTTTCCGAAGTGGATCAGGCGGCGATCCATCAGTTGGTCAGTGGCGGAATGATGACAACGAGTGCATCGGGAAATGAGGAGAAGACGGACGATACAAAGGAGAAAATAAAAAAATACTCCGAAAGACTGTGCTATGCAAGGAAAATCGCAGAAATAAACAAGGAGAGAGATTATAAGGCAAAAGACATAGACAGTGAGACGGTCTATATGTATATTTCCCATTTTTTGGATGTGCCCGGCGGCCCGCCGTCTCTGGAAACGCCCGTTGATTACTATTCAAACGAAGAGCTGTTCAGTGCCTGGATCACGGACGACGACAGAAATGCGTACGAAAAGTATTTATCCTTCGAACTGAAAAACAAAGCCAAAGAAGCATCGGCGGCGTTTCAGACCTATGCGCAGCTGGCTTATAAGGAGCAGTCCCTGAAAGGGTTGATGGAATACGAGGAAAGCCTGCGTGAAATGAAACAGGCCATGGAAAACTATGACGAGCGGTACGCCAAATTGGCATTTATTATCACAGCCGCGTGCTACAGACCTTTGAGCACGAGTGACGTCCCCGTCGGGGATATAAAGATTCCGATACCGTTCGATCTGGCAGATTTGTTGGGAATGGATCTTAACCCCGGAGATGAAGAATCGGAAGCAAAACTGGAAATAGTTTTTCCTAAGGTGGACCCTTTTGATGCACAAGAGTTTATGAACAACATCCATACTCTATATAGAGATAAGCTCCACATAGAAAGCAAAGCGATGCGAGATCTGTATATCGGGATGGGGCTTTCTCTGGCAGGGATGCTGAAATATGCCGGGTCCCTCGAAGGCGGGGCGAAGGCGTTTCTCTCGGGGAGCGGAAGCACTTTCATGAGTTATGTGCTGATTGATACGACCAATCAAATCGTATATGATTCCATGCTCATCAACACCTTGGTTGTCAATAAGGACTTTTACTCCTATGTCAACTGGCTGGTCATGGCCTATACCGCCCGCGCCCGCTCGGTCGCAAGAATGATGCGGTATATGGGGATGTCTTGATGTAAAACTTCCGGATATCAAAAGAGCCGTGATTTTCCCCCGTCAGACGGAAGGGGGAAATATCCGAAAACAATCAAAAAAATGACGCCGGTCCGAAAGGGAGATTTCGAGAGAGAGCAAAAAATTAAAATGGCTGAATTTCAACATTCCGATTGTTGGGTTCAGCCGTTTTTTTACTTTTTCGGGGCGGTTGAATCCGCTCCGTTTTTATGTACTTCATCTCTCTTCTTCATCCTGTTTTTCTCTTTGCTGCAGATAACAATCTGAAAAGGCGCGCTCTCTTTCATTTCGTTCCTTCTTTTTTTCGTTATGATAATAGAAAAGAAGGAAGGGAGAGGACAGGAGCAACAGCATACCGATTGCGTGGTTCAAAGGCGTTTCAAGGACACCGAGGATAAATTTGATATCTGAAAACTGCCGGTTGTTTTCCTGATTTTTCCTCTGCAGCTCGGAAACGGAATAAGCGTTCCGATGGGATCCCTGCCCGGAAGCACCGATGCCTCCCTGAAAAGGAGCCGGTGAAAAATCCAGCCTTGTGATCAAAGAGAAGTCTTTGATATAAGCTTTATCATACGCCGTAGGGTCATATTGACATACCCAAATCCCGTGTCTACGAAATAATCTTACTTCTTCATAAGGAAGTTTGTTTTTGAAGTCGACGGCGACGGAGGTTTTGTCGAGATCCTTCCGCTGCACCCAAAAGCCCTCTGCATGGGCGCCGGAGCGCAGGAGGGAGGCCTCCGGGAAGTGGAAGGTGATCCTGCCCCGGACGTTCGTATTGAAACTGAAATCGGTCCGCTTAGGGAAAAAGGTATTGTAGTAGACCGGAAGACCCTCCTTCTTCAAAAGGGCGTTCATAGCAACATAGTTAATCTGAAGGTCCATCGTTTTGGATGCGCTGTCGGGAAGATAGAGGGTGAGCCTGTGTTGATTGCCGGCGGTTTGGAGTTCGTAGGTATTTGGGGTCTTGCTCCGGGAAGGCTCTATCAGGCTTCCGTTCAGCCGGACTTCCAAGGAACGAACGCCGCCCCTTTCGTAAAAAACATAGGAGAAGGTATTTTTTTCATTGTGCTTTTTGTTCTCCTCAAAGAGCAGTCGGTGCTCCGCTTCGGCGCTTTGATCCTCGTGAAAGGTATAGTCGAAAAAAGCTTCTTTGACCTTGTAGCGTTCCCCATTTGCCGGATTTTCATTGATGCGCCGAAAGTCTCGGTAGTGATAGAAATGTCCGATGCAGACCACACTGAGCACCATGACGACCGTCACCCGTTCATAGTTCAGCCGAAGATAAGCGGAGATTTTTCCGAGGGAATGGATCCATAGGATGCTCAGCAGGACAAAAGACAAAGAGTTGCTGTCAACACTCATGATAGGATCTCCTTTCTTCCTGTTTGAATTCTAATTATATTATACATCCATAGGGAAAATAGTCAATATCACGAAGCATATCTACAAGACAAACGCCTGAAAAAATTAAAATCAGCGGAACCCAGTTGAATCCTCCGGGATTTATGGCGATGATGAACGGAATAAATCAGGGAAGCAAAGTATAAAATATAAATAGAATATTTAAATTGATTAAATGACAAAATATGAGAAAAGCGATATAATGGGATGGATGGAACATTGACAAATTAGAAGTTGCGGAGGGATTTTATGAAAAAAATTCGTATTCTTTCATTAGTCATTTTGGTCATAGCAGTGTTTGTGAGTTTGGATTTATTGATTAACCTCTTGGGCTCATTGATTCCAACTATGAATGACGGGATAAGTACACATAGTATTATTAGCGGTAATTTTTATTTTGGTGATGGTTCATGGTCACAGGAAAAGTTTTTTAACGCTTTTCTTATCAGCTCCTTGATTACATTTCTTATATTTGTTGAGAACATTGTTATAACGGCTGTTCCGTTTAATAAGAAGCAATAAAATCAGAATTTTATGAGAGGTAAACATTTATGAAAAAAGCAGGCGTTTGTCCCAAATGTGGCAGTAAAGATATTTTATGGATACCGGGGAAAGCCGGTCCTTATGGTTCGGGAAATAATATCCCCTGCGGATTGACTACTATGTCAGCCATTTTGGTAAATAGATATGTTTGCGAAGTATGTGGATTTTCTGAAGAATGGGTTGATGTACACGATATTCCTAAATTAAAAAAGAAATATGATAAATAAGATCCCGGTTGATCGAGCCAACACAGTTGAATGAAATTGCTAAGAGGAAGTAAAAGCAAATAGCCGATACTTCCTCTTTTAATGTTCGAAAAACAAAAAAACTTCATAATTGATCGAGTAGGCGTCAATCCGCATCGCTCCGGCCGCCGTCGCTCTTTTCCCCGCCGCTTGAGGCTTCTCTCTTATTCTCTACATCCGAATGCTCGATCACCATGGGGTTTAGCCCGGCACTCTGCGCATGAAATCTCTGCCGCTTTCGCTCCTGTCAAAGATCCCCGCAAACCGAGTCCTTTCGCCCTGTGTCCACTGAATCAGGTACATTTGCCGGCCTGCTCCAGCTCCTCTGCGAAATAGTACTCCAAAGCCCTCGCCATACAGATATTCCTCTCCGCCGCGGCGCCCTCCCGCTCCCCTTCGAGCCGCAGATCACCGCGCAGAAAGCTCTTCCGCTCTCTCAGCTCTTCCTTTTCGAAAAATTCATCCGGCTCCGACTCCTCAAGGAGGCTGCGGAAGTTTTCGGAAGATTCCATATCCATGCCGAAATCCAGCTCGATCATCTCCAAAATATGATCCAGCAGCACCTCCGACAGTTCGATCCCCTCTTCGGGAACCTTGGAAACGAATTCTGTCTTATAGTATTTCAAATTCGCCCCGTGATTCTCCGCTTCGATTTTCAGACGCTTGTAGGCGATCTCCTCGGCGATGGCGTTTTGATTGTTCGTACACAGGATATACTGTATATCCTTTCCTTCTTCCTCGTTGACCGCCATCACCGCATGGCCTGTCGTTCCGGAGCCGGCAAAAAAGTCAAGAACCACCTTGGGATCCGGATGCAGACTTTGTATCAGATACTTAACCTCCGATACGGGCTTGGGGTACTCAAAGGAAATGCCTATTTTTTCCATGTATTCATCCGCACTGTCCGCATTGCTGTATATGGAAGGTGTGTTTTCCGTCATGTTCTCGTCAAGAAAATATTTCCTTTCCGGCTGCTTCCTCTCATCTTCTCCGAAGAGGATGCGGCCTTCACGCATCAGTTTCTCCATCGTGCGGGGCGGGTTCCTCCACCCTCTTGCCGGAACAGGCGCCTGCTTCCCTGTCACCGGATGAATCAAGGGGATGAAATAATCCTCCGGCACTTTTTTCTTGTTCGGCCAGGCCATGGAGACGCCTCGGTAGACTCTTCCGTTTTCATCGATCCGCCTGTAAGCCTTTTCTCCCGACGAAAAATCCTGTCTCTTCATCCACTCGGCAAACTCCCTGTTGACGATCTCCAGATCATATTCCACCTTCATCTGCTCAAGGACTTCCTTCGGATACCCGTACATTTTCGCCAGCGACCTGATCTCAGGCGGAAGGATCTTCTTCCCGATCTGTCCGTAGAGCTGCTTTGCCTTTGCGAGAATCGCCTTCGCATTGGGCTTTTTTCTGATCCCGAATCCTTCCAGCTCTTTTATTCTCTCATAATTGTTCGCGAAGACCAAAATATATTCATGCATCGTCGAGATCTTATGCGCATCTCCTTTCGGGTTTTGTTTGTTCCAAATGATCGTTCCCAGATTGTTTTGAGCTCCGAAGATCTCCTCCATCAGCATAGATAAAGGCGCGACCTCATGTTCATCTATATTGACCGTGATGATCCCCGTCTCGGACAGAAGATTTTTTGCCCGAATCAGTCTCTTGCTCATGAAGGAGAGCCATTTGGAATGCAAAAACCCGTCTTCTCTGTCTATGAACGCATCGTCGTAGCGAAAATCGTCTTTTCTCCTGTTGTAAGGCGGATCAATCGTTATGAGGTCGATCCTTCCCCTATGGGTTTTCTCGAGCAGAAAGAGGCTGTGAAGATTGTCTCCCTCCAACAGAAAATTCATCTTTTTGCTCGGATCATGGATGATTTTCTTTTGCTTTTTCTCTGCAAATACAGGAATCTTCTCCGCCATCTGAAGATCCGCCCTCTCCTCGTGCCTCTCCCAGACGAGACCGTACCTCTGCTCACGGATGAAGTTCTCCAGCTCATTGACCGCTTTGATCTCTTCTTCATCCATGTTTTCTTTCATCGCCTCCAAAAAATCAAGCATTTGCTTTCTCTTGATCTCCGATAGATTTGGCACTATGCTCCCTCCTGACCGAACAATTCCCCTTTGTCCCTCATTATAGCATGGATCGGACAACGGCTGACCATGTTCTTATATCGGCACTCTTTATACCTTTTTTCTCTATGACGAGATCTGCCGCTCCGCCTTCCACACGATCCGGTCATCCGTGAAAAAGACTCCCCTCTCTCATACTTCTATACTCTCCGTGATAGACAGGCTGTCCGGCTTCACCTCACATATCAGATACAGCGTCTTTACTCCTGCCGCTCTCGCTTCTGACAAAGCCGCTCCAAATTCCGGATGCATCTCTGTGTTCGGAAACACTTGCCGGACGCCGGGCATGGCGATGAGAAAGGCGATATAGCATTCATACCCCTCCTGCGCTGCCGCTGTAAGCTCTCGCAGATGTTTTACGCCCCGCTCTGTCGGCGCGTCCGGAAAATAGCCGATGCCGTCAACCTCCAGTGTGCAGCCCTTGACCTCCATCAGAATTTTCCGGTCCGGAGCCTCCAGATAAAAATCCACACGGGATTTTCCATAGGTGTATTCCGGCTGAATCCGCTCTGCCTTTTGAAACGGAGCGGGACGGCCTTTCAGCCATTCCCTGACCGCCTGATTGGGCGCCTGACTGTCGATGTTCACCCAACCCAGATTCTGCTTATACACCGCAATCAAATCGTACTTCGTCTTGCGGCCCTTCTTGTCCGATTTATTCAGTACCACCTCGCTTCCGGGCAGCAGAAGCTCCCTGCAGCGGCTTGTATTCTTGACATGGACCGTTTCGATCCGGCCGTTCATATCCACCTGCGCCACAAAGCGATTCGGACGGGAAATAAATTTTGCTTTGACCGTATTTTCATATCTCATCTCTTTGCACCTTTATACACTTTGTCAAATACGAAGTCAGTGTTTTATACCAATGCCTAATCAAAATGCTCTTCGATACAATGTACCCCTGATCTGTCATCCGAAACTTCATTGAAAATCGGTCGGAATATCGGAAGGTATTTCGAACAGAATTTAGTATTAGAGGGATTCTCCATGCGTCAGATCTTCGTCTTCCATCTCCTTTTGTCCTAGTGATGCCTTGTTGCCACCGAGATAGCAGATACTGATATATCTTCAGAAGGTTTCCATACATCTGAAGTATGCAGGAAAACTGACCTATATACTGTTCAACCGAAGTCGATTCCAAAAAGAATATCCTCACTTAAAAAGTCATCGATTTGTTAAGTGTCTAAATCAATAATATTCATCTTGATTGATTAAAAAACAAATGGAATATCTCCATATATTAAAATTCTCAACATCCCAATAGCAGCTAAATACAACGGATGGTAATAGTAGAACAGCCACCGACAAAGTGAAAATAATTTTTGCGTTCACTATACATGCTCAAAAATTAGTAATGATTATATAAAAAAAAGAATATCATTTTTTAACAGTTTATAAATATTCGTGTGGACGCTATCTGATTGGCCTGCTGTACCTACATTTCGGATAACTATTGCATCCGTAAAACCTGCCATAAGGACCATTACGCTCGCACAATTTCCCACCACAATCCGGACATACCGTCGGATCATACTTTTTCCTTATCACAGTCTTTTCATGTACAGTCTTTTCCTTTACTACCGGATTATTTCCTGTACATTCTTTACATGTGCCAAGATTAATATGACCTTCCCCTCCGTAATAAGTAAACTCACTTTCTTTTGCTATTTTTCCACAGAATTCACATTTAATCCAACGATTTCCATCAGCATCTCTGACTTGTGCTTCCTGTTGATCAAAATTAGACTCCATATTGCGTTTGAAGTCTTCTTCTCGCTGACGCTTTTCTTCCTGAAGTCTTTCGGCTCCCATCCGACGTTTCTCTTCAAATTCTTTACGCTGTCTTTCTGCTTCTTCCTTTTGTTTCCAAAATCTCTTCTCCTTCTCTTCCCTCTGATGTTCCATTTCTTGACGTTTTCTTTCTTGCTCTGCCAGCATCTGCTTATATCTTTCTTCTCTTAATCTTTCTTCCTGAATACGTCTTTCTCTTTCTTCATTCCGTTCATTAACAAATTTCTCTTTTACCACTGCCAATAAATGTTCCACAGATACTCCATCAAAAAACAATTGATTGTCTACAATATCAACCTTAGATAATTTGTCTGTCGCAAATTCAATTTCCTTCCAAAATCCATCCAGATCCTTTTCATAAAATACTGCACTGATAGCTGCTTTCAAATAATCTGTTTCTATAATTTCAAGCAACAGACAATAACCTTGCTTTTCCTGCAATTTCATAAGAGCCTCGGGATATTGTCCACCTGTTCCTCTATTAGAACTGTCAACAATATAGAAAATTTCAATTCCGGACAAATTACCTGTTAATATCTCCAATTTATCATCAGCTATATTAGCGCGTGTTCTCCAATATCTGAGTGCCATTTACCCGTTCCTTTTTTCTCACGAAAATGCTGTTCACGGATCCTCTTATCACCTGCCACTAAAATGAGATTCATCCCACATCCACATGGACAAAACAATTCATTATTCCGACTCTTTTCTCTAAGCTCTTTTAACTTATCCGGAATATTAATCTGCCGACCATGGATGTTCGCATAGATCATTTCTATTCCTATATATTTGCCGTCACAAAGAGCAACTGTTCTTTTTGCCATACGTCAGCACACCTTTACATTAAATATTCGTCCAAATATCATAATAGTAACGAACCAAGTTCCCATTTGGGGAAATTATGAGGAATATTGCACCAAGTACAGCCGTTTTTCAGCAAATATAAAATAGCACAAAAGACATCATACAAATCGACTTTACGGGGAGAGGTTCGTTTTCTGGCCAATTCGAGATCCAGGGAGATAGGAGCAAATTGTGCCCTTGTGATATCACTATCATACGGTTTTCGCATTGTGTTTTCTCCTTTTTGCTATAGATACTACGAAAAACGAGAAATTAAACAGGTTCTTACACTCATACAAATATTTCTCGATGACGGCATTGGCAATACTGCAAGAGATATAGGTCTTTCCCGTGCCTATACTACCGTAGACAAATAAACCTATGTTTCGCTCTCGCATAGATTCAAATTTTTCTACATAGCGTTTTACTTTCTTTAAGAGTTCTTGGTCGGTTCTTTCATCGGCATTTTCAAAGGTGTAATTCTCTTGATTTTGCTCGATAAAGCACCTCCTCTTGATTTCAAGAACTTTGTTTTGATGTTCCTGTTCTTTGGCTTTTGCAATACGCTGTTCATCACAATGGCAGTTCTTTCGGATGATGATTGGTTTTCCCAAGAGGTCTAAAGATTTTCCGTCAACTTGCTTATGACAGGTCTTGCAATAGATATGCCCGTCTTTTTCATAGTCTTTTTCGTCATTGTACTTAAATTCAATGCCTTGAATACAGATTGTAGACAAACTTCAAAAATCATTCGTCGGCGCGGACTCTCTTTCGGAAAAATCGGACTTGCTCGCCGGAAATTTTGACCGAGCTCAAAACGGCGTCCTGCCGCTTTCGCTCTAAAATCAGCGTCCTGCTGATTTTTCTGAAATTTCATCGGCTCGTTCCTCTCGATTTTTTCACGAAAGTTCCTCATCTTCGCCTCATGAATTTTGCAATTTGTCTGCTTTGTCTTCAGTCTGAATTCAATGCCTTGAATATAGGTCGTGATGATATCATTCATTGTATTTTTCTCCATGGTTCGCTCCTTTGCTATTCAAGCTTGACTGGAACTTTCAAGCAATAAAAAAACAGTAAATCTTTTTTGACTTACTGCTTTGTATAGTATTTTGTATTTGCCGATTCCAATCGGACGAAAAATTCCTGCCGTTGTGTCCCCAAGGAACGCTTTTTATCTTTCTTTCCGCATTTTCTAATCGGGTTACAGGCTGTAACCTCATTAAACCTTCCGAGTAAAACCGGTACCAATAGCGGATGTGCTTCAAATTTTCCTTTGAGAGTCCTGTCATATCCGGAAATTCTTTTTGAAGGTTTACATTCAGCAATTTCAAAAGTGTTCTTCCGTTATCTCTTTTGCTCTGTGTGTTTATTGTTTATTCCGCTTTACTTCTATTCTTCGCCGTCAATCGCTCGAACTTCCTGCTCGATCTCTTCAATGCTCGGTAAATTGCTTTTGTATTCTTTCGGCAGGATATTGGATAAGTTATATCCGATATGCCAATCGGTTCCCTGCTTGCTTCTAATGCGTATTGTGCCACCACATCATCTTTTGTTTTACATATCATCAGACCGATGGTTTCATTATCCGTCTCTTTTTTTCTTTAATGATTGATTGCGGCTACATAAACGCCCAATTGCCCAATATAGGACGGTTCCAATTCGGTTACTTTCAGCTCTACGACTACATAACACCTCAGTTCCAAATGATAAAATAACAAGTCGATGAACATTTCTTTTGAGCCGACCATGATCGGAACTTGCCTTCCGACGAAAGCAAAGCCTTGTCCCAGTTCCAATAAAAATTTGGTGATATTGGTTGTAAGTGCATCTTCCAGTTCTTTTTCTTTATATCCTTCCGTCAATGTCAGGAAATCGAAGTTATACGGGTCTTTTAATGTTTCTTGTGCCAAATCACTTCTGCTGTCGGGCAATCGCTTTGTAAAATTTGTTATGGCATTCCCTTGTGCCAAGTATAGATCGGTATCTAAGAAATTCAACAATACGGCTCTGCTCCACCCGTTCTTGATCGTTTTTTCGATATAGAACAAGGCTTCTTCTGCACTTTGGCATTTTGTCATCAGCAAAATATGATGTCCCCACGGGATGGAAAGGATATTTTGTAATTGGTCAACAGCTTGTTGACTTTTTTCGTAAAAGAGATAAAACCCAGATTGTAGACAAAGCCATTGTCGAGATGTTCTCGACAATGGCTTTGTCTACAATCTGAGCTGCCGGAAAAATTTCCGGCAGCTTTCAGGCAACTATGATTTTTTATGGTTTAGTTTCTCTTAACTCCAAATCTCTTCATCTGTCGGGATCGCAATCTTCGGAGACAACGAAGCGACTCTCGTGATGTTGAGCAGATGCTTATAGGTGAAGTTCTCGGAGATCGAGTTGTTTCCCCAGGAACCGCAGCCTAATGTGTTAGTTACATTGAGCCCATTCTGAATCGCTCCGCCGGCGGTCGTCGCGGAAGGCGCATTGACGATGCAGCGGGATACGCTCAGCTCGCTTCCGGCTTTGACGATATTCCCCTGATTGTTCGAGTGGATAGCAGCCGTATGGCCGTTTCCTTCCAGTTCGAGATTCGTCTTGGCGATCTTGATCGCTTCGTCAAAATTATCATAGGGGAAAGCCGCAAGCACAGGACACATTTTCTCTTTGGAGATGCTGTCCTCCGCTCCGTAGCCTTCCGCTTCGAGCACAAGTACCTTCGTTCCTTCCGGAATGGAGATCTTCGCTTTGTCCGCGATAAATTTCGGAGACTGTCCGACCACATCCGCCGCGATATGTCCATCTTCGAAGATCGCGTTTACAACGGCCGCTTTCTCACTCATCGGAACGATATGCGCTCCGCCCGCCTCAAAGGCTTTCATCACCTGATCTCTGTTTTCTCTCGGATAGATGAAGCTCTGCTCTCCGGAACAGATGATGCCGTTGTCAAAAATCCTTCCTGCAATCACTTTTGCGGCAGCGTCTTTATAGTCGATATGTCTGTCGAGAATTACCTGCACATTTCCGGCTCCAACCCCGTAGGACGGCTTCCCGGAAGAGTAGGCGGAGCGAACCATCGGCATTCCTCCGGTCGCCACGATGACGTCCACCGCTTTCATCAGTTCCGTCGTCTTATCAATGGACGGCTCGTCGATACACTGAATGAGATCTTCCGGAACACCGAAAGGCTTCAGTGCTTCTTTGATCAGGCGAACCGTTTCACCGGAGCATTTTTTGGAGCGCGGGTGCGGAGCGATGATGATCGCGTTTTTCGTCTTCATCGCAAACATGATTTTGGACATCGGGGTCACAATCGGGTTCGTCGTCGGCGTGATTCCCGCGACAACTCCCATCGGCTTCGCGATTTCGATCAGTCCTGTCAGCTCATCGATATTGAGGATGCCCATGGATTTTTTGCCCTTGAGATTGTACCAGATCGCCTTGGACTTTCCTTTGTTTTTCGCCACCTTGTCTTCATATACTCCCATTCGGGTCTCGTCCACTGCCATTCTCGCCAGCGTCTCGGCATTGTCATATACAGTCTTTCCGACTGTCTTCACGATCTTGTCCACAACTTCCTGATTGAAATTCACTTCGTATTCTTTCTGCGCCGCTCTTGCTTTTTCCACCATTGTTTTGATATCCATTGCTTACCAGCCTCCCGGTTTTAATTTTTTATTTTATATAAGCCTAAAACAATTTTTTGTAAATGTCGCGAATCTCGTCTCTGGTCAACTCAACATAGTTGTTGGCAAGAAGTCTCTGCTGGTTTTTGATCACCGCATCGGCAAATCCTTCGATCTCTTCTTCTTTCATTCCGTAAGTATGAAGCGGATTTCTCGAAAGCAGCTTGTCGAGCAGCTCTTCCAGTTTTTCATAGACCTCCGTATTCTTGCAGTCGAGGAGTTCCGCCAGATATGCGTTGAGCTCTTCGATACCGCCGTTCGGATCTTTCTTGTAGTAGAATTTGAACACCTCGGTGAAAAACTGGTAGTTCGCTTCTCCGTGTGCAACATGGTAAGTGCCGCCAAGAGGATAAGACATCGCGTGTACCGCTCCCACGCCCGCATTTCCGAAGGCGATCCCTGCATAATTGCTCGCCATCAGGACGTCGTCCAGTCTTTCCAGACGATACTCCGGTCCTTTTTCAACAATATTCTTATAGATATCAATAATCAGACGCATCGCATCCTTCGCGAAAAGTTTTGTATAAGGGTTCGCTTTCGGAGACACATAGGACTCCACTGCATGGATCAATGCGTCAATGGAGCTGTATACATAGAATTTGTACGGCAAAGTGCCGATCATTTCCGGAATGAGAACCGCCGTGTCCGCAAGGATCTCATCGACAGCCAGACCCATCTTCGTCTGCTTGGATTTGATCTCTGCAATCGAGATATTGGTGACCTCGCTTCCGGTTCCGCAGGTCGTCGGGATGATAATCAGCTCTTTTTCCTTGATCAGATCGATCTTTTTCTCGAAAGCGTCCACGACGTCGTCGACTCCTTTGAGCACGAAGAGCTTGGAGATATCGACCACCGTTCCTCCTCCTACTGCGATGATACGGTCGAAATCCACAGCTTTCGCATCCTTGAGGATCGCGTTCATCATCTCATCCGAAGGCTCTCCAAGACCGTATTTCTCCTGGAAGATCACATGCGCCTTCAGATCCAGAGCCTTCATGAAAGGATCGTAGATAAACTCGTTGGTGATCAGCAGGTCTTTTTCGTTCACCTTGAACTCTTCTGCAAACTCCTTGAATGTGTTAAATTTGTGAAGTACCGTTTTCAACTTAAACAGCTGCATCGCATTCACTCCTTCTATATGGTTTTATTAAGTATCTTCCTTGCCAATGAAAGCATGTCCTCGCTCACTTCGTTCTTAAGCACAACCCTGTCGATCTTATCACCCAAATGTTCTTTGAGTTTTCTTTCGACGAGATTTTCCGTTGTCATCTGAGCGGAAGGACAGTTGCTGCACATCCCCGTCAATTTGATATAAACGACCTCTCCTTTGATCTCGGAGAGCTCGATATCTCCTCCATGGGAGACGATCTCCGGACGGATCTCTTTTTCGATGATCTCTTTGATCTCTTCTTTGAGTATGCTCAATCGAAAATTCCTTTCTTCCTGATCTTTGTGATGATCTGCTGCGCTTCTTCTTCGCTCGTGATGAAATGTTTTTCCCCACGAGGACGCAGATGTTCGTGGGAGGCGCAGTTGACATGACAGCCGGCGATGACGATCAGTTCGTCGAAGACGCTCTCTTCATCCGGGTAGAAAAACTCCGCCTCCGGAAAGCTCTTTCTGATATCCGCCGTCACCTTGCTTCTATCGTACTTACAGTTGCATCCTCCGCAGTATTTCAGTCCTATCTTCATCACTTCATCTTGACTTTGAATCTTCGCTCGTATTCTTCCGCCAATTTCGGACGGAAATCCGGATGAGCGATATGGATCAGAGCCTCCGCTCTCTCTCTCAGTGTTTTTCCTTTGAGCGCGGCGATTCCGTACTCGGTGACGATATAGTCCACATCGTTTCTCGAAGTCGTCACGGCGCTTCCTTCATCAAGATTCGCAACGATTTTGGAAATCGTGCCCTTCGCCGCAGTAGACGGCATCGCGATGATCGCTCGCCCGTTTTTGCTCATTGCGGCTCCGCGAACGAAGTCCACCTGTCCGCCCACACCGCTGATTTGTCTGCTTCCAACGCTCTCGGAGCAGACCTGACCCATCAGGTCCACCTGTACGCAGGAATTGATGGACACCATATTGTCGTTGAGCATGATCACTCTCGGATCGTTTACATAGTTGACCGGGCGCATTTCGATTGAGGGATTATCGTTGACAAAATCATAGAGTCTCTTCGTTCCCATCAGGAAAGTCACGACGGTCTTGCCCGGAGAGAGGGTTTTTTTGCTGTTGTTGATGACGCCGGATTCAAACAGATCCAATACCCCATCGGAAAACATCTCTGAGTGGATCCCGAGGTCTTTTTTATCTTTGAGGAAAGCGAGCACGGCGTCGGGAATCGCTCCGATACCCAGCTGTATCGTATCTCCATCCTGTACGAGAGAGGCACAGTGTCTTCCGATCTCTCTCTCCACATCTCCGATGACAGGCGGTTTGAGCTCGATGATCGGAGCGTCGTGTTCTACGATATAATCCAGTTCGGATACGTGAATGAAGCTGTCTCCCATCGTTCTCGGCATTTCTCCGTTGATCTGGGCGATGCGGAGTTTTGCGTGCTTTGTGGCCGGTTTCGTATAATCTACGGAAGTTCCGAAACTGCAGTAACCGTGCTCATCCGGCGGAGTCAGCTGCATCAGCGCGATGTCAACCGGGAGCTTGGATTCAAACAGAGAAGGCACTTCGCTGAAAAAGCAGGGCGTGTAGTCCGCCCGCCCTTCCTCGACGGCTTTTCTCGTATTTCCGCCAACGAAGATCGCGTTGTGTCTGAAATGTTTTTCCATCCCGGGCTGGGCATACTCACATTTTCCCATCGCGACCATATGAACGATCTCCACATCCTCATAGGCAGAGGCGTTTGCCACCATCGCCTCCACGAGAAAGCTCGGCTCGCCCGCGGCGTGTCCGATGACCACGCGGTCACCGGATTTGATATGTTTTACTGCCTCTTCAGCACTCACTTTTCTCTTCTCATACTCTTTTTTCCACTCCAAAACAATTCCTCCTTATCCAATGACGAATTTATTTTTGGTTCTTCGGGTCTTTGCTCGGGTCTACTTTTGCGATCGCTCTTGCCAGCTCTTTCTTCGCTTCCAGATTTCCCTGTCTTGCGATCATGATACGCTGAGCCTGCGGAGAACCGGCCCCGTGCATCGACTCCGTACGATAGCCGACAGCCGCGGTTCCGAGGGTGATGTTTTCAATGAGACGCAAAACGCGCATTCTGTTTTCCGTCAAAGTTCCCTTCGCTCCTGCAAAGTACTTCTGGCAGTATTTTCCGATGACCGGATCCTTGAAATCTTTTTCCGACGGCATCGTCACCATCAATCCTCCCGCGATGTCCTCGGCAAGTCTGGAGATATCGTACGGGAATCTCGTCACATTCTGCTTGTTGACATTCGCAAGCAGCAGATCGATCATGTAGTTTCCGGATTTCGTTTTGAATCCTTCCGCCGAGCACGCAACCGCACAGGACCAAAGCGTCTCGTTGAGATGGATCATTTCGATCAGTTTGTCCTTGATATGGCTTGCTTTCGGCACGCCGTTGTAATCCGCGGCGAGAGCGGCCGCCCCGATGAGCACGTCTCCGACGCCGGTCTTACATGCGTAGGACTGTCTGTGGTATCCGGCAAATCTTTCCACCATCATATTCGCATATTTCGCTTCCTTGCACATGAACACTCTCTCGTTGGGTACAAACACATTGTCAAATACCACGAGAGCCTCATGTCCTCCGAACTGGGAGTTTCCAAGATCCACATCCGCGCCTTCTTCGAGTTTTCTCGTGTCGCAGGACTGCCTTCCGTAAATCATGAAGATGCCTTCCGCATCCGAAGGAATCGCGAAAGATACCGCATAGTCCTTATCATCGTCTCCGAGAGACATCGTAGGCATGATCAGATGCTCATGAGAGTTGACCGCTCCCGTCTGGTGCGCTTTCGCTCCTCGAACGACGATACCGTCTTCACGGACTTCAACGATATGCACGAAGAGATCCGGATCTTCCTGCTGAGAAGGAGTCAGGGAACGGTCTCCCTTCGGGTCGGTCATCGCTCCGTCAACGGTATAGTCTTTTTCCTGCACCAGTTTGAGATACTCTACAAATCTCTTATGGTAATCCGTTCCGTACTCTTCGTCCATCTCATAAGTCGTGGAGTAGATCGCGTTGAACGCGTCCATTCCCACACATCTCTGGAAACATGATCCTGTCTTCTGTCCCATAAGACGCTGCATCTTGATTTTTTTGACCAGATCTTCCGTACTCTGATGGATATGACAGAAACGGTTGATCTTCTCTCCCGTCAAATGAGAAGTCGCCGTCATCAGATCCTCATACATCGGGTCATGTGCAAGCTCATAAGTGAGTGCAACCGAATTGAGAGAGGGACGAATCACCGGATGATCCACCGGATTTTCGATCAGCTCTCCGAACAAATACACCTTGAGATTCATCTTGCGCAGACTTTCTATGTACTGCTCCTTGGTCATCAATGCCATGACAAACACTCCTTTTTTGTTTTGAATTTTACATATAATACATTCCCGTGTCTTTTCTTTATGCAATCTCCATGCCAAGTTTTTCTCTTTTTTGAAAAATTATTTTTTTGTCGTATATTGTTAAAAAATTATGTTGATTTTGTCAACTCTTCAGAGGTTCGAAAAAAACAGAATTTCAAAACTTTTTTTCTTTTCCTGTCATTTACGTCTCCATTTTTTATTTTCAAATTGCAAAAACGCAATTTTATTTATTTTTTTTCATTTTTTTTGATTTTTTAATTGAAAAACGGATATATGCAAAAACGCAATAAATTGCATTTTTGCATATATCCGTTTCTTACTCCTTCCGACCGCCTGCCTCTTCGATTGTATAATACCGCTTATCATTTGGAATCTCATTATTCGAAAGGCAAGCCGAATTCGAAATCCTTCGACGGCGCAGACTCTCTTTCGGAAAAATCGGATTTACTCACCGGAAATTTTGACTGCGGGGAGTACCGTCCTGCCGCTTTCACGCTAAAATCAGCGTCCTACTGATTTTTTCAAAATTTCAGCGGCTTGCTCCTCTCGATTTTTCACGAAAGTTCATCATCTTCGTCTCAGGATCTCAAACCCGGCTTGCTTTTACCACTATGCTTATCGAGAAATATTTGAAGCTGCGGAATCCAAGGAATGAACAGGAAAACAGAACGGTTTCCGAAATTTTTGAGGAGCCGATTCAAGAATGGAAAAAATCGACACGAATCTGTGTCTGAGCGCAGCGAGTTCAGATTCGTATTTTTGACAACTTGATGATCGGCTCCAAAAATAGAGGACTAGTGAAGTTTCCTGTTCTTTCCTTGGGAATACATATTAGATGTTGATAAGCGGTATTATAAAAACAGTTCTATTCAAAGAGCCCCATCTTCTTATAACGCTGTCTCTTTCGCACGAAAGTCGAGGCATCTACACCGAGCAGTTCGGCGGCGTCCTTGACATTGCCGCAGCGCTCGAAGCTCCTCCTGACAAGCTCCGCTTCCAGTTTTGACACGGCCTCTTTCAGGTTCCAGTTGTCCTTGGACAGCGTTTGGGCGATATCGACGCCGAAATAGTCGTTTTCATTCGCAGACAGCAGATTGCTCTCACTCATGATGAAAAGCTGCTCGATATGGTTGCTCAGCTGGCGGATATTTCCCGGCCAGGTGTAGTTTTGAAAGATTCGAAGAATCTTATCGTCATAGATCTTGCCTTCTCCGTATTTTTCGTTGAGGATGTTGAGAAAATGATAAGCAAGGGGCAGGATATCGTCCTTTCGCTCCCGAAGGGGCGGGATCTCGATAGACACGGTGTTGAGACGGTAGTAGAGGTCCTCTCTGAACTTTCCGCTTTGGACAAGTTCTTCCATATTTTTATTGGTGGCGGAAATCAGCCGGATATCAATGGGGATGTTTTTCCTTCCGCCGATGCGCTTGATATTTTTCTCCTGTATGACGCGGAGCAGTTTGGACTGCATGTGAAAAGGCAGATCTCCGATCTCGTCGAGAAAGAGGGTTCCCTTGTCCGCCATCTCGAAAAATCCGATCTTTCCTCCGGAGAGCGCTCCCGTAAAAGAACCGGCTTCGTAGCCGAAAAATTCGGACTCTAATAGATTTTCCGGAATCGCTGCACAGTTGATATCGATGAAGCCTTTGTCCTTGCGCAGACTGTTCTTGTGAATATACCGTGCAAAGACCTCCTTTCCCGTTCCGGTCTCCCCGGTGACAAAGACGCTTGCGTCGTACTCGGCGACCTTCTGACATTGGGCGATGATCTTGCGGGTCTTCAGATCCATGCAGATGATATCCTTTTCTTTTTTCGCCATCTCCTGCAGTTTGCTGATCTCGCTGGAGTATTTCTCGATCTTTTTTTTGTTTTCATGGAGTTCTCTCTGCAGTTTCGACAGTAGGGTGATATCCCGCACGACGGTCACTACCATGACAATACTTCCCTTGTCATCGAAGATCGGCCTGCTGGTGATGAAGACATTCTTCTCTCCCGAGAGGGTCTGTTGCATGGTCACTGTCTTTTTTTTCTCGATGGCTTTGAGACTTCCGGATTCGGAGATCAGCTTCTCATTGATGATCTCACTCATCTTCTTGCCGAGAAAATGCTTTCTTGAGACCCCGCTGATCTTCTCATAGGAGGAGTTGACATAGATCGTATTCGATTCTCCGTCGGTGATATAGATCCCGTCGTCGATATATTCGAGTATTTCCGCCCATTCGTAGCCGGGCTTTTTTCCCGTTTTTTTCTGTTCCATAGCAAGCCTCCTTATTTCAGCCCTCGAACCGCCGCCCCTCCCAAATAGTCGAACCGACATCCCTGAACGCTCCCCCGCCTTCTCATCTCCGCGAGGATCGCATCCTTGATCTTCCACCAGGACATCCCGTAATTGCAGAATATCGTCTCCTCTTCCGGCGCTCTGCCGACGAGCCTCTGGATGACGATCTCCGGAGAGAGGTACTCCAGAAAATTGACCGTGTTCCTGATATAGTATTCGACGCTCCGCATATCGAGGACGCCGGCGAGATAGTCCTCCGCGATCTTCGTTCCTCTGAGGATATAGAGGGCATGGAGCTTGACCGCATGAACGCCGAGGGCGGAAAGGATCTTCGCTCCTTCGATCACATCTTCCTCCTCGTCATAGGGAAGGTTGAGCATCATATGGGCCGTGATCTCGAAGCCGAAGGAGTGGATCATCCTCACCGCGTCGATGAACTCCGCGAGACTGTGCCCTCTGTTGATCTTTTTCAGCGTCCTGTAATTGACGCTCTGCAGACCGAGCTCGATCGTGATTTGGATCCCCTTCTCCTCTGCGAGCTTTTTTAGCGGACGGAGATAGTCCTCATCCAGGCTGTCGGGTCTTGTGGACACGGCAATCTCCACCACATCCTCCCGGCAGGCCTCCCTGACATACTCCTCAAACTGCCGGGGCGGAAGATAGGTGTTGGTGAAATTCTGGAAGTAGACGATGAATCTCTCCGCTTTGTACTTTTTCCCGATATAGGCGATATTCCTTTCGATCTGCTCCCTGACGGAGATCTCTGCGGAGAGGGCCTCGAATCCCGCCGCCACATCTCCGCAGAAGCTGCAACCTCCCCTGCCGGTCAGCGGATCACGATTCGGACAGGAAAGGGGAAGATTGACCGGGATCCGATAGACCTTTTGTCCGTACTTTTTCTTCAAATCTTCGGAATACACTCGATAAAGCAGATTTTCTTCCATATTCTCTCCTTCCGAGGAAAATTCCTTCTATAAGATGACGAAATAGACGAACAAGACGGCGGACAGGAGGATTCGATACCAGCCGAAAACACGGAAATCATGCTTCTTGATATAGCCCATGAACAGCCGGATCACCAGCAGGGCGAAGACAAAGGACAAAAAACATCCCAGACCGAGCAGCATCCACTGCCCTCCTCCGAATCTCGTCCCCCTTATCAGCATCTTGAGCAGTTTGAGTCCGGTCGCTCCGAGCATTGTCGGAATCGCGAGAAAAAAGGAAAACTCGGCAGCCGCCTTCCTGGAGCATCCGAGCAGCATCGCACCGATGATCGTCGCCGCCGAGCGCGAGGTACCCGGGATCATCGCCAGACATTGGATCAGTCCGATGAAGAAAGCGAGGCGGTAGGAGATCTCGTTGACGCAGTGGATCTTGGGAGTCTTCTTTTTCCCTTCGATCAGCAGAATGAAGAGTCCCCAGACGAAGAGGGTCACTATGACGACCTTCGGATCGAAGAGTTTTTCATCAATGAAATCCCCGAAGAGCAGACCGAGGATCACTGCCGGGACCACTCCGACGATCACCTTGGCCCAGAGCCGCACCGTCAGCTTCTTTTCCCTTGGGGTTTTGCCTCCGCTTAAAGGATTCAGCCTGTCAAAATACAGGACGACCACCGACAGGATCGCTCCAAGCTGGATGATGACATTGAAACTGTTTGCAAACTCCTGAGGCTGCAGCTGCACCCATTCGTTGGCCAATATCAGATGCCCCGTACTGCTCACCGGCAAAAATTCCGTCAATCCCTCGACGAGACTGAGGAGAACTACCCGCCATATATCCGTCATAAAAGCTTCATCCTTTCTTCTCTCTCAAAAATATCCCAAAGGGCGGTCTTCGCCCTCCCAAATTCAACAAAATACGGACTCGTGCAGATCGTGATCATCTTAGCTCCCGGCAGAAACTTTCTGATGCAGTCGATCTTCCATTCATAAGAGAGATAGTCCATATCCTCACTGAAAAAATCAAGGTCGATATCAAGGATCCATTCTCCGAGGCTTTTGCTGAGTTCCTCCGCCCTCATCAGCGCCGCAGAGGAATCCATGATCACTACCTCCGAGATGAGTTTCTCCTCCAACAGCGGAACAAGGAAATTGCCCACATTGAGCACCGCATTGGTATAAAAAAACGCTCTGTCCTCATCACTGAGCGGAGCGCTGCCCGCCTCCTCCGGACAGACTTCCCGAAGAAAATCCCATATCTCCCGGTCTCTTTCCTGCATCTCGCTAAAGGGGAGCCGCGGCGCCCGCATATCCTTGTGCTGGTCGAAATGGATCAGAGGCAGTCCTCTTGGTATCTCGCCCGAAAGCAGTTCCTGAAAGATCAGATAAAAGGCATGATTATGATTGTCAAAAATATAGATGTTTTTTCCTTTCTCCCGAATCCGTAGGAAATCTGCAATTCCCGCAAAAGCCCTCTCCTCCCCTTCATCGACCTCGATAAAAGCCGGAGAGTTCCCCTGCTCTATCCGAAACTCCCGTTTGTCAGTGAAAGCGGCGATACGAATCCTCCTGCATGTCCTGCTGTCATAGGAAAAGGCATTGTTTCCGACAGGTCTCCCTATGTAAAAACTTTTTTTATAATATTTCATCCTGTCCTCCCTGAGTCTTTCTTCCGAAGAGGCGCACCGTACTCTCGCCTTCGCCTTTTCGAAAACCGGCTCCGCAGCTCCGCCTTGACCTTCTCCTGCCGATTCTGTATACTATTCCGTAACACGAAAGACAAACTGTTATTCGGACTGCAGACCTACTTCGAAAATCATTCGACGGCTTGCCTGCTTTGTCTTCATTCTGCTGTTATCTTCGTCCCGAACTTTCGAAATTCTTCCGGGATTCTTTCCCGGTTCTGAAATCAGGGGAGCATGGCGCTCGAAAAAGGAGGAACTCATGTTAAAGAAAAAGGATTTTTTCTTGCTTTTGCTTGTCGTCTTCGTCTGGGGAACGACTTTCACGGTCATCAAACTCGGGATCTCCGGCATGCCTTCCCTCGTGCTGGTCGCAGGAAGATATCTTCTGACGGCCTTTCCCGCGGTCTTCTTCGTCAAAAAACCGACAGTTCAAACCAAGTACATCCTCCTCTACGGCTTTGTCTCGGGAGTCCTCCAGCTTTCCGTACAGTTTTATGCGATGGAGAGAGGGATGCCGGCCGCCGTCACTTCCGTACTGCTGCAGTCCGCCGCCTTTTTCACCGCCTTCTTCGCCTTTGCCTTCTTCAGGGAGAGCATTTCCGCAAACAAGATCCTCGGCTTCCTCATCGCCGCCGCGGGACTTCTGCTGATCGCACTGAGCAAGGCCGAGGGGCTCGCCTACATCCCTCCGTCGGGACTGCTGCTCACTCTGCTCTCCGCGGTCTTTTGGGGACTGTCCAATATCATCATCAAATATGCTTCCCTGGACGCGCAGAAGAAGGGCGCTTCCTTCGACAGCTTTTCCTTTCTGATCCGTTCCTCACTGATCCCTCCGATCCCGCTGATCGGCATCTCTTTCCTTCTCTATCCGAAAGAGAGCGTCCTCGGATCGATCTTTTCGATGAACCTCCTCTCCTTCGCTTCCATGCTCTATCTCGCTCTTTTCGGGACCCTCCTCGGTTACGGAAGCTGGAATCATCTTCTTGCGAAATACCCGGCCTCAAAGATCGCTCCCTTTTCCCTTCTCGTACCGATCTCAGGCTTTTTCTTCGCCTTCGCGATCCTCGGAGAGCGTCTGACTCTCTTTCAGGGGCTCGGATCCGCAGTGATCCTGCTCGGACTCTTCATCGCGAACCGCCCTTCGAAAAGATCCTGATTCCACCGCTGCACAGCTGGGGCAGACGCCGATCAGTTCGAAGGTATGGGCGCGGATGTCATAGCCTTCAATCCGGGAATTGATATGTTTGAAAGGACAGAAATCCAGCAGTTTCTGATCTCCGCATTTTTCACAGATCACAAAATGCCGGTGCTCCTCTTCCTCAACCATCTTGAACCATCTCTTGTCATCCTTGTAGACAATATCCAATATCCCCGCATGATAAAGAGAGTCGAGGTTGCGGTAGATCGTCGAAAGATCCGAGGAGAGAGTCAGTCTCTCATGGACGCCGCCGGCGTCGAGATAGCCCCTCTCTTCGAGAAAAATATCCAGAATCTCCGATTTGATGGCTGTGAGACGCTGTCCGCTGTCTCTGAGTTTCTTTATCAGCCACTCCTTATCCATCTCTCCTCATCTCCTTTTCCATGCAAAACTAAGGATCAACACCGCAATACTGATCAGTACAATCGCTCCTCCGGAAGCCACATCCCGGTAGTAAGAGAGCGTAATACCGGAAAGCACCGAGAAAAGTGCGATCCCTATCGAGACGATGATCGCGGAACGAAAGCCCTTCGTCAGATTCATCGACGCGGCCACCGGCACGACCATCATCGAAGAGATCAGCAGCACACCGACGATCCGCATCGAAACGACGATTGAGAGAGCGATAATCACGACAAAAGCTCGGTTGAGCAGATCGACCGAAACGCCGGAAGCCCTCGCCGCATCCTCGTCGAAAGAGATGCTGATCAGCTTGTGATAGTTAAGCCCGATAAAGAAGAGGATGATCAGAGCCAGACCCGCTATAAACCAGAGATCCTCCGGACTGACCGAAGCGATGCTTCCAAAGAGATAAGAGAGAAAATTTCCCCGTATATTCTTGGAAAATCCCATCAGTACCGAAGCGAGAGCGACCCCGCCGGACATGATTACCGCAAGGGCGATCTCCTCATAGCTCCGGTAGCGCTCCCGAAGCAGAAAGATGAAGACGGAGCCGAGCAAAGTGATGACAAAGGCTCCCGTCAGTGAAGAAAAACCGAGCAGCGCCGCCAGAACGACTCCGGAAAGCGCAACATGAGAAAGACTGTCCCCGATCAGCGACATCCTGCGCACGACGACAAAACTCCCCATCAGCGGAGCGATGACCGCGATGATGAAACCTCCGATAAAGGCTCTCTGCATAAATTCATAGCTAAGCATACCGTCCGACTCCTATCCTTTCAATGGGTGATCAGCACTCTCTCGCTGCCGAAGATATTCTGCTTTGAATCGGCAAATCTCCTCATGTCTTCGGCGTCATGCACATGAAAAGTCTCTCCGATGCATCCGACGCGCTTCGCACAGGCGGTCACCGAACTGATATCATGGTTGATCATAAAGATCGTCATCCCGCTTTCATTGAGTTTTTCCATCGTCGCATAAAAATACTCCTCCGCCTGATAGTCGATGCCGACGGTCGGCTCGTCCAGAAAGAGGATCTCCGGCTGCGAGGCGACGGCTTTTGCGATAAAGACCCTTTGCTGCTGTCCTCCGGAAAGCTCTCCGATCTTTTTCTTTCCGAGATTCTCAATCTTCAGCCTGTGCATCGTCTCCCGCATCGCCTCTTTCGCCTTCTGTTTCCCGTAGCCGAGGGCCAGCAGTCCCGAAAGGATGATCTCCTCGGCCGTCGCCGGAAAAGCGGTGTTAAAAGAGTTTGCCTTCTGTGAAATATAGGCGATCCGCTTTCTGTTTTTCAGCTCGTTGATGTCTTCACCCAGTACACGGATCAGGCCGCTTTTCCGCTTGATGAGACCGAGACAGAGCTTGAGCAGCGTCGTCTTTCCCGATCCGTTCGGTCCGATCAGACCGAAATAATCGCCGCGGTACACCTCGAAAGAGACGTCCGAAATGACCCGCTCCTCGCCTTTTCCATAAGAAAAACTCAGATTTTTCACTTCTATCGCTTTTTCATTCATCCTTTTCTCCATCCCCGTCAGCCGCTCTCTGCGGCTTGATCTTCCCTCTCCGAAACTCTCTCTTCCGGATCTCTGATTCCGCACCTATTGAAACAGGACGCCTCTTCTCACCGCCCTCTGCTCTTATACTAACACCGGATCAAAAGGCCCTTCGATGAAATATACCCCTGAGCTGTCATTCGACATTTCATCGAAAATGGGTCGAATATCGGATGATATTTCAAGCAGAATTTAGTATCAGAGACGATCCGCATATTCCTCATATATTGAAATCGCACCCCTTCCGCAGACCCTTCAGTGAAGAGGGCTCTCTCGGCGCTCATCTTCTTGTCTCTGTTCCTGTATCCTCCTATCTTGACGACGGCATGATCCCGTTCCCGCGTATACTGAGGAGGGAGACTCGGGAGCCTTTTATTTTTCCGGCTGATGATCGAAATGCTGAAAATACCGCTTCGGCATCTTTGCGACAAGCGCCCCGGAGACGAGACCGACAAAGATCCCCGTGCCGACGGACACATAAGAAAGCACAGGCAGATACACGAAGATCCGAGGGTTTGCGATGATCAGGGCAGCCGCCAGAAGCTGTCCGAAATTGAAGAACAACGCCCCGCACACGCTGACGCCGACAATGCTGATATCAAGACGATGCAGCTTTTTTGCAAAGCTCATCGCAATCAGGCTCATCCCTCCGCCGAAGAGGCTGTAGATCAGTGCCGAGACCCCTCCGCCAAGCAGCGAAGAGATAAAGATCCGAAGCAGCAGCACGATCAGCGCATCCATCGGCCCAGACAGATAGAGCATGCTGAGGGTGATGATGTTGGACAGTCCCAGTTTCGCGCCCGGAGCGATAAACGCAAGCGGTGGAAGCATCGCTTCCACCAGATAGAGCACGAGGCTCTGAGCCACCATGATCGAGAGAAATACTGATTTTTTGGTGTTTTTTTTCATAGACTCCGCTGCAGCCTTTCTTCAAGAACCTTCCTTTCCTCTTCGAAACCTTTTTTGCCCAGCAGAGCGAACATATTCCTCTTATAGGCCTCGACGCCGGGCTGATCGAAAGGATTGACCCCGAGCAGATAGCCGCTGACGCCGCAGGCTTTCTCGAAGAAATAGATCAGAGCGCCCATCGAAGAGGCATCCAGTTTCCGCATCTCGACGATGATATTCGGCACGCCGCCGTCATTGTGGGCAATCAGTGTCCCCATGAAAGCTTTCTGATTGACCTCGTCCATCGTCTTGCCGCTGAGATAGTTCAGTCCGTCCAGATCCTTCTCCTCCGAGGCGAGAAGGATATCCTTCCTCGGCTCACGCACCCGGATGACGGTCTCAAAAATCATTCGCCTGCCGTCCTGAATATACTGCCCCATCGAGTGCAGATCCGCCGAAAAATCGACGGAAGCCGGAAAGATCCCCTTTCCGTCCTTTCCTTCGCTCTCTCCGTAGAGCTGCTTGAACCATTCCGATACATAATGCAGCTGCGGCTCGTAGTTGACCAGCAGCTCGACCGCCTTTCCCTTTCGGGAGAGAATATTGCGATAGGCCGCATAGAGCAAAGCCGCATTTTCCTTCGGCTCCGCCCTTAAATATTCCTCCCGCGCCTCCTGCGCGCCTTGCATCAATGCCTCGACGTCGACGCCCGCCGCCGCAATCGGCAAAAACCCCACCGCCGTCAAAACGGAGTAGCGTCCTCCGACGTCATCCGGAATGACAAAGCTCTCGTATCCTTCTTCCTCCGCAAGCGCTCTCAGCGCGCCTTTCGCTTTGTCCGTCGTCGCATAGATCCGCTCCCTGGCCTTTTCTCCGTATTTTTCCTTCAGCAGAGCTTTCAGCAGACGAAAAGCAATCGCCGGCTCCGTCGTCGTGCCGGATTTCGAGATGACATTGATTGAAAAATCCACAGTTCTCAGATACTCAATCAGATCCTGCAGATAGGTGGAAGAGATCGAATTTCCCGCATAGAGAATCTTCGGCGACTTCCGGCTCTCCCTCGGCAGATCATGGGCAAAATGATGCCTCAGAGCCTCGATGACCGCTCTCGCTCCGAGATAGGAGCCGCCGATGCCGATAACGACCAGCACCTCCGATTCCGCTCTTATCTTTTCCGCCGCTTTCAGGATCCGGGCAAACTCCTCCTTATCATAGAGAAGGGGTAGATCCACCCAGCCGACAAAATCATTTCCGGGTCCGCTTTTTTCCTCTATCATCCGATTTGCGGCGGCCGCATAGGGCAGGATGCAGGAAAGCTCCTCCTCTCTGACGAAATCCGCGCATTTGCTGAAATCAACCTCTATCCTCTTCAATGATTAACCTCCTTGCAAGCCTCGCTTTCCTATGCGGAAATATGTCCTTCCGCATCAATGATCGCCTTGGCAATATTGGACGCATGGTCCGAAATCCTCTCCATATTGCTGAGTAAATCCGCAAAAATAATCCCCTGCTCCGGCTGGCAGAGATTGTTGTTCAAACGGTAAATATGCCCGCTTCGGCAGTTTTTTTCAATAATATTGACCTCATTTTCCATCTGCTCCACCTGCCTTGCCACCTCCGCGTCTCCGGTGATCATCGCTTCGATTGCAAGGCTGTAGGCACCCATCACCTTGTCATACATCAGACGGATATCCCGAACCGACTCCTCGGAAAAATTGAGATCCCGGTCGACATAGCTGACGGCAAGCTCTGCAATATTGTCTGCATGATCGCCCACCCTCTCAAGATCATTGATGATGTTAAAGAGTTCGTCGACGATGGAACGATCCTCTCCCGACAGAGAAGCGTTGGACAGACGGATCAGATACTCCATGATGTCTTTTTCAAGCTGATTGACCTTTTTCTCCGTCTCAAAGGTCTCAAAAGCCAGTTCCCGATTCTTTTCCAGTATGGATCGCATCGAACATTTGAAGGAATGAGCGGCGGTTTCCGCCATATGAATACATTCCCTGATCGTACTGTTGAGCGCGATGGAAGGCGTGCTCAGCATACGAAGATCGAGAAACTTCGTGCTCTTGAGCTCAATCTCGCTGTCTTTCTCCGGGATCAGTTTCTCCGCCACCTTGACGATCACTCCCGCAAAAGGCAGCTGCACGCCGACATTGATGAAGTTGAACAGCGTATGGGCATTGGCGATCTGCCTCGGAATATTCACAGGGTCGATATTTGTGACAATCGCCATGATCGGCTTGTTGAGGAAAAGAGAGAACAGAAGTGTTCCCATAATATTGAAAGTCAAGTGCATCACGGCGGCCCGCTGAGCATTTCGCGTCGTTCCGATACTGGAAAGAAGAGCCGTTGTACAGGTGCCGATATTGTCTCCGTAGAGGATCGGCAGCGCCGACTCAATCGGAAGCAGACCCTGAGAGGCCAGAGCGATCAAAATACCGATTGAAGCGGAAGAACTCTGTACGAGCAAAGTCAGGGTGAAGCCCATCAGGATGCCGAGCAGCGGATTTCGACCGAAGTTGACGAGAGCATCCTTGAACATCTGCACCTCGCGAAGAGGCGTCAACGCATCCTTCATATAGGTCATGCCGACAAAAAGTATCCCGAAGCCGATCATGATCTCGGCATAATGTTTTATCTTCTCTTTCTTGCTTACCATCGAAGCGAGAACTCCGAAGCCGACCATCACGGGAGCCAGCGCCTCCAAATTGAAGGACACCAGCTGACCCGTGATCGTCGTTCCGATATTCGCCCCCATGATGACCCCGATTGCCTGTGTCAGCTGCATGATGCCGGCGTTCACGAAACCGACGACCATGACCGTTGTAGCCGACGAACTCTGGATCACGGCCGTAACGAGGGCGCCGACGAGAACGCCGAGGAGCCGGTTGCTTGTCAGCATGCCGATGATCTTTTTCAGTCTCTCTCCGGCCGCCTTTTGCAGACCGTTTCCCATCAGGTTCATCCCGTAGAGAAAAAGACCCAGCCCCGCTACCACACCTAAGACAATTGTGAAATACATAATACCCTCCCGATGATCTCGATGATATTTTGCAGGATGCTCTCTTTTGCTCAGCAGATCAAGAGCCTTCTCCCGCATTTTCCCACAAGTCTTAGTATAACAAACCGGTTTTCTCTTTATGTTAAGGCTGTGTTAAAGATCCGAAAACCTCGTCATTTTCTCATTTCTGAAAGTAAATCTCAATCGCATTGACCATTCCGTCGATCAGTTTCTCCTGATACTTCGGATCGGAAAGCAGCTCATCCTCTTTCGGATTCGTCATAAAACCCGCCTCGACGATGCTGACGGGCACCTTCGACCAGTTGATCCCACTCATATCGTCTCGGATGATCGCCCCGCGGTTCTTCGCTCCCGTCGCCTTGGACATCTCCTTTGCCAGCAGCTCCGAGATCTTCTTGCTGTCCTTGTGCAGCTGCGGAACATAGGGGTTTTTCGCGGAAGGATAGAGAGTCGAGACGCCGTTTGCCTTTGCACTGTCCGATCCGTCCGCGTGGATGCGCAGGAAGAGATCCGCCTTCGCCTTGTTGGCAATATCCGCCCTTTCCTTATTACTGATATTGACATCATGCTTCTCACGGACCATGATGACCTCATAGCCTTTTTCCTTGAGCTTGTCCCTGAGCAGGATCGAGAGTTCCAGCGTCAGCACATACTCCGGTTTTTTCGTCACGACCCCCTTCGTCCCGGCCGCCACCTTGTTTTTCATGGTCTTTGAGCCGGGTCCTATCGGCTCTTTTTCATAATTGCCCTTCTGCTGATGTCCCGGATCGATGCAGATGATCTTCGCCTTTTTCTTCTCGGCGTAGACTCCGCCGAAAACTGCCGTCAACATCAGGCAGGCGAGCAGCAGAGAGAGCAGTTGCTTCTTTTTCATTTCCATCTCCTGTCTTGTTTCTTATGTTCTATTTTACAAACTGAGTCAGAAGTCCGTCGCCGACCTCTTTTGCCTTTTCTTCTCCCGCAAGAAGCTCGACGAGTTTGAGGGCAAAAGCCGGCGCCAGTGCGGGTCCCATCCCCGTAACGACATTTTTGTCCACGACTACCGGTTCTTTTCTGTACTCTTTGTAGCCCACCGCATCCTCGCAGCCCGGATAGCAGGTGCCGGCTATCTCAGGCGCAATTCCCGCCGCCGCCAGCACAAAGGGTGCGGCGCAGATGCTTGCGACCCATCTTCCCGGTTTGTCAAAAGCCTGCTTCATGATCGAAACGACCCTTTCGTCATCTCGAAGATTCGTCGCTCCCGGCAGTCCTCCCGGCGTGATGACCGCGTCATAAATCTGCGGATCCGCGACGTCCTTCAGGCAGATATCCGCCGTCAGCTTCACTCCGTGCGCCCCTTCCACTTCTTTGCCGTCATAGATCGAACAGATATCGACCCGTACCTCGGCTCGGCGGAGGAAATCCACTACCGTCAAAGCTTCCACTTCTTCAAAACCGTTCGCCATAAAAACCAGTGCCTTTTTCATTTTCTCACATTCCTTTCTCAAAAATGCATTGAAAAATCCTCTCACTGAATCGATTATATCATAAAAGGAGAAAAGGGGGCAACCTGTGCAAAAGAGCCCCTCTTAACAGGCAGCCTTCCCCTTGGGAATCCGAAAGCCTCTTCGTCTCACGGTTTTCGAAGTTCGTCTGCTTTACCTTCATCCGCAAAGCTTGAATATCTCTCAAAAATACACTACAATAACGATAATGAGCTCATACGCGGAAGAAATTTCCAATTCAAACGATAGGAGTGATCGACTTGTCCAAAACACAGCATGGTGCAAACCTCTTTGAACTTTCCAAAACCTACGGATTTGAAATCTCGGAGATCATGGATTTCAGCTCGAATATCAATCCCTTCGGTGCATCCGAAAAAGCTCTTTCCTTGCTTCGCCAGCGTCCGGATCTGATCTCGATCTACCCCGACCCGGCATACGAAGGATTGAAAGAAGCAATCGCGGAGTACACCGGCGCGCCGGCGGGACATATTCTCCCGGGAAGCGGTGCGACAAACCTGATCGCCGGATTCATCCAAGCGGTCTCGCCGCGAAATGCCCTCCTGCAAAAGCCCGCTTATTCCGAATACGAAAAAGAACTGCGCAAGAGCGGCGCCGCCATCCACAGCTATTTTCTCTCCGAATCCGAGCGTTTCATCCCCTCTCCGAAAGAGATCCTCCGTCTTGCAAAAGAAAAGGACTGCGAGCTGATCGTCCTCTGCAATCCCAACAATCCGACCGGCAGCATCCTCAGCAGAGAACAGATCCGCGAGATCTTAAGGAAGACGGATGCCTATCTGATGGTGGACGAGACCTATGTGGAGTTTACAGATACGGTCAAATACAGCAGTGCCTCCCTCGTCTCCGAGTTTCCGAAGCTCTTTGTCATCCGCAGCACCAGCAAATTTTTCGCTGCGCCCGGTATGCGCCTCGGATACGGACTCAGCTCCGATCCGAAAGTACACAGAGCCTTCGATGAAACCGGTCTCCTCTGGGGCATCAATATCTTCGCCGACGCCGCCGGCTCTGCAATGCTTCGAGACAGGGACTATCACAAAAAGACCTTCGAGCTCATCGCTGCCCAAAGGTCTTATCTTATGAATTCCCTGTCTTCCTTCCAAGATTTCAGAGTCTATCCCTCGGACGGCAATTTCATCCTCTGCCGGATCGCCTCCGAGCGGTTCACCGCCAAAGACCTCTATGACCATCTGCTGCCCCGGCGCATCATCATCCGCAACTGCGCAAGCTTCGAAGGGCTCTCGGAATACTTCTTCCGGGTCTGCACTTTAAGACCCGATGAAAATAAGCTGCTGATCGAAGGAATCTCGGATTTCATCTCTTCCTTATAATGAAGATAAGGAAAACTGAATATACAGAGAAAAACCAATCCTCTTTTGAAGATTGGTTTTTCCTCGGTCAAATAAATTCAATCGTTTTTGCCCATATTCTATTTTGTATTTTCCGTCATGGTCTTCAGAAGAAAGAGATCCGCCTTTTCGCTGTAATACAGCAAAAAGCGACAGGAACTCTCCTTGTTGACGGGATACTTTCGGTAAAATGTCGGGATCAAAACTTTGATTTCCCCTTCCTCATCATAGATAGATCCTGTTTCATATAAGTTCGGATCGACGGCGAAATCCCCGAAAGATACATACTCCTCGGAAGCTGTCCATCCCTCGATGTTTCCGTACTTGAACCTGCCGGCGGTCGAATAGATCCTGTTTTCCTTCGGTTTTTCTTCTGCGGAATTTTCGCTCTCTGAGGCCAACTCTTTTACCCTTCTGATTTCGACAGGCTTCTCCTGATTTTTCGTGTCGGCAGTCCTTAAAACAGCTTTTTCAATATGCTGCTGTATTTCTCTGAAAAAGCTGCCGTTCCAGACTTTGATGTCCATGAGTCTGAATGAAGAGGAGCTCTTTCTGTCGCGAGCGTAGTCCAAGATCATGATAAAATGCGGATCCTCCGTATGCCAGTGAAAAGAGTCGCAGTCCGACAGAGTCATTTTCTCCTTGAAAGAGTCCAGCTCTTCAAGAGCACCCTCTTTCAGACGAACGCCGGACAGATCCGCAGCCGCATCCATCATCATCCGTTCCCTCTCCTCATCCCCGTCCGGCAAATCGGACAAAGGCTTCACATAAGAGAAAAGATTGAGGCTCCAGCCCTCGATTGCGGGATTTGCCGCATTGGAAATCCGAAACAGGATCTCTCCCTCCGGATCGGATATGGTAAAAAAGCGGACGATCTCCGCGTCTTCCTCTGTCTTTTCCTGCTTGATCTGCCAGTCCATACCCCGGCCTTCGGCATACTCTTCCAGTCTTTCCGATGTCAAGAGCTCCGGTTTGGGCGGAGGCGTCTTTTCTTCGCTGTCAAAAAACAGTTTTTTTGAAAAAATCAAAAGGAAAATGAACAGGACTAACACCGTCAATACCGATATTGTTTTTTTCATGATCCGGCACCATCCTTTCCGACAAAGGAAAAAGCAGGACTCCTTCTATACAGATATATACCCTTAGATCACGATTCGACACACGGCGCGCCTCATGGATTTTCTCAAAATTTAACCGGCACTCTTCCTCTTTCAGGCCGCAGATCCGGATGAAGAATCTGACCGCTTTTTGAAGATGGAGGTCTCTTCTTTCTTTGAGCCTCTCTCCAATGATATTCTCTCCTGACATCGTGTGTTCGTCCACATCTGCCTTTGCATTCTGCGTATGGATAATCTCCTGAAAACTTACTCTATATCTTCAGCTCTCTTATGGCCCGTCTCTGATCGCAGTTCCTCAAAATTTTTTCTTGCATCGTTTGCTTTTTCACGCAACTCACTCATTGGCAAATGTATTAATTTTTCCGTCATAGAAAAGATATCTTTATACATTTCTTCCAAATTCTGCTCATTCAACGATGCAGTCTCTTTTATGCCAAATTCTAAATGTGTAGGCGTCGATAAAATCTCACGTATCAGATTTTCTCTCTCAATATCTTCAATACTCTCCAGTAGATCTTCTAATGCCGGATAAACATATTGCTTCAAGTTTCCATTCCCGGTCTCCATTTCGATATAGACTCCATCGTTAATAATCCCTCTGTCATAATTTCTATTCTCCTTCAACACTTCAGATTTCATAGAAACGATATAACCAAGTATCAAAATCATAACCGTTGGTAAGACATATCTTTTCATCATTGTTCTCACCCTAATTTTCCTTTAATCGTTCGATGGTGCAGGTACCGAAGAAAGCGATGTCGGAGAATATGTTCCATTGGCATTTACACGAAGTTTTGGCATAGTGATATAAAATAAAAAAGCTATTCAGATTGTAGACAAACTTCAAAAATCATTCGCCGGCGCGGACTTGCTTTCGGAAAAATCGGACTCGCTCACCGGAAATTTCGAACGAGCTCCAAGCGGCGTCCTACCGCTTTCGTTCTAAAATCAGCGTCCTGCTGATTTTTCTGAAATTTCATCGGCTCCCTCGTCTCGATTTTTTATGAAAGTTCCTCATCTTCGCCTCACGACTTTTGAAGCTTGTCCACTTTGTCTTCGCTCTGAAAGCTATTATCCATTATTCTAAATCTTCACTGCATATTTTTCCAGCCAAAACCATCAAGACACTCATCACAAATGCACCAATTCCAAAATATAGCAAAATCTACATCACTTTTCATAATTATACAAAATATAGCTGCTCTTTTGTTAGAAATGGAATCAGATGTCGTTTTTTTGTCATGAAATGAACTTCAGGATTCATCAGCAACACAGTATGACAAAAACGGTGAAGATCTCTTCATCATATTCAATTTCCATATCTCCCTGATATTTCTCAATCGTTTCCTTCACACTTTCCAATCCGATTCCATGATCGGAGCTATCTTTTTTTGTGGTCTGCAGCTTCCCGCCTCTCGACTTTGACAGCTTTCGATAAGAGTTTTCCATTTTCAGGATCAGTCTTCCCTGTTCATAGCGGATCCGTATCCGTAATATTTTCTTTTTTTCCGTTTCTCTCACTGCGGCGACGGCATTGTCTGTCAGATTGCCAAGTATGGTCGTAAGATCGACATCCGACAGGGAAAGCTCCGGAGGAATACAAAGATCCAAAGATAAATCGACCCCATCTTTTTCCAGTTCCGCAAGCTTATAGTTCAAAATGCTGTCAACGACGATGTTCCCCGAGGCACAGACAGCCCGTTTCTCACTGATTTTGACCAATAATTCATGGATATACTCTTCCGGCAATCCATTCTCTTTTTTCTCATACAGCGAACGGATCATGAACAGATGATTCTTCATATCATGCCGCAAGCTCGCCATCTTCCTGTTTTCTTCCTGCATCATCTTCAGCTGATTCGCATAATATTCGGCTTGTGTCCGGATCATTTTTCTTTTGCTGTTTTCCTGAAGCAGCTCAATCATGCGAAGATACAGCTGAAACCCGATCACATTGATCAAGATGAGCAGCAGAATAGCAAAAATCAGATTCTTCTGTCCGGTTTCGGAAGCCCCTTCCAAAAATAACAGCAAAAGAATCAAGGTGGCAACCGGCAGGTTTATGATGCCGATCCAATAAGACGCCGGAATCTCATTTTTTATCTTTGCATACACTTTCTTTTGTGAAAGAATGACTGCAACAATATAAGTTGTCCCTTTGACAAAAACATTGGAATAAATGGAATGTATCTTGTGGACTTGAAAGATAAATACTTTTTGATATTCGAAGAAAAGCATGAACAGAATCTCTGTACAAAAGCTAATCAGAAAGACATAGATCGTTACCAGGAGATGTTTCTTCAGATTTCCGGGATAGTTGAGAGTGAGCAAAAAAATAGACAGGATGCTGAAAATCAGCAGAAAACCGGGTATGGGCGCCTTAAGGAGAATCCAGTATAAAAAACATCCGTAGAGGATATAGGAAATCCTCTCTCTGCATTTGCCTGCGGCCTTTTCCTCAAAAAATGAGGTGATCAGCCTATGCTGAATACAGGCTGCCAAAACACTCGTTATCATGAGTACCATCTGATTCAGATTCATCATTTCAGCCTCTTTTTTTCATAAGACATCTGAAAGTCCCGCACCGCTTTTTTTCGTCCCCGGCTGATCGGGATCCGGTCTCTGTTGGGCATATACAGCTCATCCGGAGTGAAGCGGGTCACCAGTTCATAGTTGACAATATAAGAGCGATGGGGCTGAACAAAAAAATCAGGCAGGATTTTCAAAAGGCGATCAAAGGTTTCATAAAACAGATGCTTTTCCCGGATCCCGACCAGTTTTATTTTCCGTCCCTCACTTTCGAAATACAATATTTCTCGGAAAGGAATCCTGAAACGCTGCTGCTGGGAATAAAATTCGAATATTTTGTTCTCTTTGTAAAAAATCTTCATCGCCAGATGCAGATCGTGAATGACTTTTTCCTCATCCAAAGGTTTCTGCAGGAAATGGAAAGGCTGGACATCGAAAAGCTGTCTGTCATAGATGCTTTTCGAAGATATATAAATGATCTTTGTCAGATAATCCTCCATCTCCTCCCGAAGGATATGTCCGATTTCCAATCCGTCGATCATCCCAAGTTCAATATCCAAAAAAATCAACTGATAGGGACCCTTTTCCCGAATGTCCCTCAGCAGGTCTTCACCGGTGTAAAACCTCCGAATATGGATCTGATCGGGCAATTCCTCTTCTATCCGTAAAATAATCTTTTCCAGCTCCTCACATACCCCGGGAACATCATCACAGATCGCAATTCGAAACATGGCACACCTCCTGGATTTTTTCAAAATTTATCCGGCACTCTTCCTCTTTCAGACCGCAGATCCGGATGAAGGATCTGACAGAGCGAAGACAAAGTGGACAAGCTTCAAAAGTTATGAGGCGAAGATGAGGAGCTTTCGTGAAAAATCGAGACGAGGGAGCCGATGAAATTTCAGAAAAATCAGCCTGCATGTATCTCCGTCCTTCTTTCAAAATCAGGTGAAAATCCTCATTCGGATGATCCTCTTGCGATCCACTTCCTCCATGACGAATTTGATATTCCGGTAGTGGACGACTTCGCCGTTTTTGGGAAGGCGACCCAGCTCTCCGATGATGAAGCCGCCGATGGAGTCGAAGTCTTCGGATTCGAGGCGAATCCCGATCATATCGTTGAGGTCGTCGATCTTCGTCGAGCCCTGCACGATGTACTCGTCTTCCTTGACGACGGTGATATCCTCTTCGAGCTCGTCGTACTCGTCGTTGATATCGCCGAAGATGCTCTCGACGATGTCCTCCATCGTGATGATGCCGGCGACTCCTCCATACTCGTCCAAGACCGTCGCCATATGGATATTGTTCTTCTGCATCTGCTTGAAGAAATCGCTGATTTTGATGAATTCAAAGGTGTTGAAGGGCGGACGCATGAAATCCTGCAGGCGGAAGTTTTCTTTGTCTTCCATCCGAAAGAAGATATCTTTCGCATAGATGACGCCGACGATATCGTCGATTGTCTCCCGGTAGACCGGCAGTCTCGAGAGCTTGGTATTACGGAACATCTCCAGCACCTCGTCGTAACCCGCATCCTCGGGGACCGATTCAATGTCCATCCGCTGGATCATGACGTCGGAGACCCGCATATCGCCGAACTCGAAGATATTGTAGATCATCTCCTTCTCTTCGGTCTCCAGTACCCCCTCCTTGCTGGACACATCGACAATGGTGCGCAGTTCTTCAACCGTGATGAAGGGCTTTTTGTCCGAGACGTTCCCGCCGAGCATCCGGATCAGATGATTGGTCAGAAAGGTGACGACGATGACGATGGGGGCGAAAAGGATCGTCAGCACCCGTATGACAGGGGCGATTGTCACGGAAAACTTCTCCGAATTTTGGATCGCCAAGTTCTTCGGCGTGATCTCGCCGAAGATCAGCACGATGACGGTCATGACGGCGGTCGCTATCCCGACTCCGCTGCTTGGATAGAGTTTGAGCATGATCGAGGTCGCCATCGCCGAAGCGCCGATGTTGACGATATTGTTGCCGACGAGGATCGTCCCCAGCAGGCGGTTCGTATTGTCAAGGAGACTCTCTATGACGCCCGCATTTTCCACTTCTTCCTTGACCATATGCTTGAGACGGATCTTGCTGAGCGACAGCAGAGCGGTCTCCGAGGCGGAGAAGAAAGCGGAGCAGGCGATCAGAAAGATCAGTATCGGCAGCTCTATTATCCACGAATGTTCCAAAACTAAGCACCCTCCTTATGGGTAAACAGATCTTGCAGGTGTACAAAAAACGGCGAAAATCTCTATTTCAGCTTTACAAATGAATGTCCCGTGTCCTTGATGCAGCGGAGCAGATCGTCATAGCTGATCCAAAGGGTCGCGGTGTTGTCGTTGGGATGGAATCCGAGCCTCGGATTGCCTTCCAGTCCCGCGTCCAGGACGAGCTCCACCTTTTTTTCGCCGTCGTTGAGCAGGGCGAAAGGGCCTACGGCTCCGGGGCGCAGCTTCAAATGCTCTTTCAGCCTCTCCTCCGAGGCGAAGCTGAGGCGGGAGCTGTTGATCTCCCCTCGAATCGACTGGATCTCAAGCTGTCTGTCCTTGTCAAGCACGACGAGAAAATGCCGCTTTCCTTTATGATCCCGCAGAAAAAAGTTTTTGCAGACGGTTCCTTTGTCGCAGATTCCCTCTTTTTCCATCTCCTCTATCGTGAACACTTCTTTGTGCTCTGTCAGCTCATAGGCGACGCCGAGAGCATCCAGCCTCCGCAGCACCTTTTCTCTCTCTGTCATCTCTTCTCCCTCCCTGTAATGACTTCTTCCCGGCGGAGACCCTCCTCTTCAGCACAGAATCTCTTTCTGCCGATTCGTCTGGAGGCCTCGGATACTATTATCTATTTGAATTTCGAATGATACGGCTCTTGATTGGTCGTTTCAACACGGATATCTTTTCCTTATAGACGGTGGTTTTAGTAATCGGATTCTTGTATTAAAGCGGTTTGACCTTCCAGCGGTAGTAGTCCTCTCCCTCCGGCCTTTCATAGGTTAGAACGGCGGCGAATTTCTCTCCTTTGCTGTTGACGAACCGGCTCCCGTAGACCGCCCCCTTGCTGAGCAGGCTCCGCACGACTTCCTTCGTGATCTGAACCCGCAGGGCTGCAAGAAATCGGTCCTCCTTCCAGATGGTGAACTTGCAGCCGCTTCGCCAGCCGCTGCAGCTGTAGGCTTTTTCCGTCTCGATGACCTCTCCTCCGCAGCCGGGACAGAGTCCGAGCACTTCTTTTTTCCCTCCCGCGGAAGAAGACATCTCTCCCTGACTGATGATATGGAAATCATCTTGTTTGATTTTTTCCACCGCCTCTCTTGTAAAGGCATAGATCGTTTCGAGAAAATCCTCTTTGGAAAAGAGACCTTTTTCGATGTCGGAAAGGGTCTTTTCCAGTCTTCCGGTGTATTCCAGATCGAAGAGCTCTTTGACGGGGAAACATTCGACGAGTTTCCTGCCCATCGGCGTCGCATAGAGGCTCTTTCCCTTGCTGTCGATATAGCCGGCGGTCTTGAGCTTTTTGATGGTCTCCGCACGGGTCGCAGGCGTCCCGATACTGAACCCGCTCAGGATCGCCTTCATCGTCTCTTCATCCTGCTCCTGCTCTTCTCCCTCTTCTTCGTCCTTTCTCTCCTGCTCTTTGTATTTCTTTCCGCAGGTCTCCATCGTACGAAGCAGGGTCTTTTCCGTATGTTTTTTCGGAGGCTGAGTCGACTTGACTTCGACCTTGTTCTTTTCCATGGTGACGATCTCGCCGATCTCGACGGCGGGAAGAACCTTGTCTTTGGATCGGCTCTCCTCCACTTTTTTCCAGCCTTCCACGAGCCGGATGCGTCCCTTGGAGACAAAGTCGAAGACTTCTGCGCCCGCGTCTGCCCGTGTGATCAATGTGCCTTCCTCGTATTCCGCCGGCGGCATGAACTGCATCAGGAACCGATTGCGGACGGCACGGTAGACCTTCTCCTCGTCCGGCGAAAGGTTTTTCGGCAGGATGTAGGTCGGTATGATCGCACTGTGGCTTTCGACCTTCTCATTGTTGAAGACCCTCTTTGACGCGGAAAAACGGACCTCCTTCTCATAAGGAAGGCCTTTTTTGACGAGGGAGAGCACCTTTTCCGCCTTGGAGACGAGAGATTCTTCCAAAGCCGTCGAAGCCGTCCTCGGATAGGTGATGAATTTCTTTTCATAGAGATCCTGCGCGGTCTTGAGCACTTTTTCGGAGGTCCAGCCCGTGTATTTTGAGGTGATATATCCCTGCAGTCCCGAGAGATTGAAGAGGGCGGGCGGATACTCCTTCCTGCGCTCGACTTTTTTCTCCAGCACCTCTCCCTTCTTCCCCTTCAAGCTCTTTGCCAGCGCCCTCAGCGCTTCTTTGTCCGGAAATCTCTCCTGTCCCTCCCTCGTATAGACCGCCTCATAGGCTTCTTCCCCCTCCTTGGAGAAAAAGGCGAGCAGACGGCTGTACTCCTCGGGTTTGAAGTTTTCGATCTCCAGATCTCTGTCATAGATGATCTTGAGCGTCGGCAGGAGCACTCTGCCGATATTGAGGGGCTTTCCTGTCCAGCCCCTCTGATATTTGAGCGTCGCTGCGGAAGTCAAATTGATGCCGATGATCCAGTCCGCCCACTGACGACTGATGCCCGCATCTTTGAGAGGCTGCATCCGGCTGTTGGGGATTCGGCCCGCAAGACCTTTCTTCACCTCGCCCGGCGTCCACTCGTTGAGCAGGATGCGTTCTTCCTTTTTTCCTCCGGCATAGTTCTCCCGAAGATAATCCAGCAGGATGTCTCCGATGATCTGCCCTTCCCTGTCGTAGTCACAGGCGGAGATGACCCCGTCCACATCCTCCCTCGCGATCAGGGAACCGATCAGTGCGATCTGCTTTTTCGCACCCTCATCCTCTCTCCGATCCCGGTAGGACGCATGCTTGACCCGGTAACGAAACTCCGAGGGAATGAAGGGGAAGTGTTCCATCCTCCAGGATCTCATCTTCTCGTCATATTCCCTCGCGTCCCAAAGCTCGAGCAGATGTCCGAAGGCCCAGGTGATCAGATAATCCTCCCCTTCGAAATAGCCGTCTCTCTTGGTCTTTGCTCCCACCGCCTCCGCGATATTGCGCGCGACAGAAGGTTTTTCGGCAATGATTACTTTCAGCATAGTCCTTCTCCCGTTATTTCTTGTCTATCCTTTGATTTTACTCAGTACAAGGAAAAAAGGCAAGAGATTTTCATCTTTCGCCTTTTTCGTCGTCACTGCAGCGCTATCCGGTTCAAAGGGTCTCCTCCCTGACAGTCCTCATCCTCTCCGGAAGGAAGAGGAGGGAAGAGCCTGCGGAGGAAAGCCGAGTCCCCTGTCTTCAGTAGGCCTTGATCTCCGTCCACACCCTGTCATACTCGGTCGTGAACTCTCCCATATCTGCAAAACTCTCGCCAATCTCACCGATTGGAGTCTTGGGATACATCAGTTCATTATTTTGCACTTCTTTCGGGAGAAGTTTGACCGCTTCGGCATTGGCCGTCGCATATTTTATATAATCCGCATTTTCAAATGCAATATCCGGTCTCATCATGAAATTGATAAACATTTCCGCTTCTTTTTTATGTTTTGCCGTCACCGGGATCACCCAGGCGTCCACCCAGAAATTTGTTCCCTCTTTCGGGATCGCATAGGCCATATCCGGATTTTCCGAGATGACCATCATCGCGTCACCGGACCAGGCAAGCGACATGGCCGCCTCTCCCGCGATCATCTGCGCTTTGTGGGTATCCACTTCATAGGATTTGACGAGCTCTTTCTGATCCATCAGCGCCTGCTTTGCCTCCTCCAGCTCCTTGACATTCTTGGAGTTGAGCGAATAACCGAGCTTTTTCAGCGTGATGCCGATCGTATCTCTCGGCGTATCCAGCATGATGATCTGCCCCCTGTACTTCGGATTCCAAAGGATATCCCAGCTGTCGACAGGCTCCGTGACCTTTTTCGTATCATAGAGTATTCCCATCGTCCCCCAGTTATAGGGCACGGTATACTTCTGATCCGGGTCGTAAGCGAGTCCCTTGAACTGTTCTCCGATATTCGCGAAATTCGGGATATTGGAGTAATCCAGTTCCATCAGCAGGTTTCTGTTGCGCATGGTCTCGATCATATAGTCGGAAGGCAGGATGACATCGTAGGAGGTTCCTCCGGTCTCGATCTTCGTCAGCATTTCCTCATTCGAAGAACATTCCTCGTAGTTGACCTTAATGCCGAACTCCTCTTCAAACTTTTCGACCACGCCCGGCGCAACATAGTCGCCCCAGTTGTACACATTGATTACCGTCTTTTGCTCCCCCGCCGGTTTTTCACCGCAGGCGGCAAGCATACATGCCGTACACGCAATCAGTAAAGCAGAAACAAATTTTTTCAATTTACCTATCTTCCCCTTTCACGGAAAAAATTTTGCCTCTCTGAGACAATACATTCAATTGTATCTCATTTGATTCTGCTGTGCAAGAGAAAAATCAGGGACATTTTCATTGTTTCATCACATCTCCGGAAAAAGATCCGTTCTTTTCGAAACGAAAAGGATGAAAAACAAAATCCTTTTTTCCGGAAGTGCCTCTCTTCTCCTTATTTGACCGTTTATTTTTTTTCAAATCTGTAGTATGATAGAGAAGGCTCAAAGCGGGAAGAGGGAGAAGAAATTTGAATCCTGACGGCAGGATCATCATTCTTCCCAAATACGAAGCACAGTGCGCAAACAATCCCTTTCGAACCTAAGCGAGGACTCCATTATGGAAACATCGAAAAAAAACCGCATCACCGGGATCCTGATCAGCCTTTTTCTGCTCGTGACGATCTCGACGGTCGGCTATAAGACGCTGCTGAATATCTCTCTGACCGACGCGCTCTACATGACGATCATCACGATCTCGACCGTCGGCTACAAGGAAGTCGTCGATATGACCCCTCTTGCGAAGGTGTTCTCGATCTTTGTGATCTTCGGAGGCATCGGCGTCGTCGGCTACACCTTTACGACCCTGGAGATCATCATTCTCGAAAGCAATTTCAAAAGCATATGGAGGAACAAAGCGATGAAAAAGAAGATCGGGCAGATGGAAAATCATATCATTATCGCGGGCGGCAGCGAAAGCTCCGAAGTGATGTTCAAGCGTTTGCAGCGCTCGAAAAAGGATTTTGTCGTCATCGAAAAAGACGAGGCGAAATATGAAGCTTTTCTGGAAAAGGAGATCCCCGCTCTCTTAGGAGACGCCACTTCCGAAGAAGTTCTTTTAGAGGCGGGCGTCGGGAGGGCCAAAGGCTTCATCAGCACCCTGCACACGGATGCGGACAATATCGTCGCTGTGCTGACTGCAAGATATATGAACAAAAATCTCTATATCGTCTCCCGCGCCATTGAAAAAAACGCCCGGGAAAAACTGCTCAAGGCCGGCGCGGACAACACCGTCTCCTCCAACGAGATCGGCGGCAACCGCATGGCGGCCCTCGTGCTGCGTCCGACGATCATCAGTTTTCTCGATACGATCACCCGGGCAGGGGATGTGGAGCTCGATCTGGAGGATGTGATCATCGGGGCGGGCTCCTCGATGAAGGGACGCTCTCTCAAACAGATACAGATCCCTCAAAATATCGGACTGACCGTCCTTGCGACAAAAAAAGAACGCTCCGAAGAGATCAAGTTCAACCCCGACCCGAACGAAGCACTCCAAGAAGGAGATTCCCTGATCGTCCTCGGAACTCCGGAACAGATCGGCGAGCTGAGGAAACTGGCCGATGACGACGGGGAGCGAATCCTGCACCGGCCTCGATGAGATTTTACGCATCTGTCTTCTCCGATAAGAACCTGCTCAAAAATCCCGAACAAGTGAAAAAACGGCTGAACTCAACAAGTAAACGGTTGAAATTCAGCCATTTTTATTTTCCGATTTCTCTCAAAAACCTATTTTAGGATCAGCCCCGGTTTCCCCTCCTTTACTTCCATGATATTTCAAGGCTGCGATTATTCATTACACAATCCCTCAGATACAAATTGATTAAGGTCTGATACGGAATACCTGTACTCTGCGCTTGGTTTTTGAAATAGACGATGATATCTTCGTCAAGATTGATTGTTACTTGCTTTTTGAAAAATTTGGCATACGGATTTTTTCTTGGATTCAGATCTTCGATATTATATTCTTCTCTCATTTTCCGGCCTCCTAAATTCCTTTCTCGTAGGTTCTTTGCTCTGTTTTAGTTGCTTTTCTTGCAGATATAATCCTGATTTTTTCATCCTGTCCGCGATAACAATGACTGACGATACAAACTCCCTTTTTATTATCCCAATTAGCAAAAAACGCTCTTCTGTTTCGGAATGATCGGGGTCATCAAACAGAATAGCTCTAATATCTTCAAAAACAGTTGCCGCTTCCTCGAAAGAAACTCCGTGTTTCTTTTGATTGATTTGATTTTTCGTTTCGTCCCACTCAAAATCCAACTTATAGTCACCCTTCTTAATTATAGTTTTGAGAATATATAACAATTATATCATAATTATTTTATATGTATCAAGAAAAAAGACAATTCATGTGAATTGTCTCAGACTGAAGACAAAGCGGACAAACTTCAAAATTCATGAGACGAAGATGAGGAACTTTCGTGAAAAAATCGAGAGGAGCGAGCCGATGAAATTTCAGAAAAATCAGCAGGACGCTGATTTTAGCGTGAAAGCGGCAGGACGCCGTTTTGAACGCGGTCGAAATTTCCGGCGAGCAAGTCCCGATTTTTCCGAAAGAGAGTCCACGCTGGCGAATGATTTTTGAAGTTTGTCTGCAATCTGAGACAATTCATGTGAATTGTCTCAGACTGAAGACAAAGCAGGCAAGCCTCGATTTTTTCATGCCAACCTCTGTCAGGGAAGTTTTACAAGTCCACATTCAAAACTCGGACACGATCTCCGTCCTCAGTGTACTCCTGCAGAACCGTCCTGCCTTCTTCTTTTATCTTTTTCAGACAGAAGAGGATCTCTTCACTGATGCGCTCTCCCGGAAGGAGCAGAGGGACGCCCGGAGGATAGGGCGTGATCTTTTCGGCGGCAACTCTCCCGACCGCTTCTTTCCAGAGGATCTCTTCACTCTCCCGCGCAGAGACCTCCCCGGCATAGAGGATCCGCTCAACCCTCGGAAAAAGTCTTGTTCCCGGAAATTCTCCAGATTTTTTCTCTTTTCTCTCTTTAGAGGACGTCTCCCGCTCGCTTTTTTCTCCGCGGAAACCGGCTTTCTCCTGTATTTTCTCTCCTGCTTCTTCTCTTGCAGACCGTTCTTTTTCTCCTCTTTCCGGAGAAAGATCCGTCTTTTCTTCCCATCCTGCAAAAATCTCAAAAAGAGCCTGCGCCAGCCTGTCGAAATCTTCTTTTTCATCCATGACGGAGGCGATCAGCAGGATTACATTTCCCTCCGCCATCTCCGCCTCGACACCTCTGCTTTCCCGCAGACGCCCGGCAAGCTCCTGTCCGGAGAGCGGCGTTTTTATGACGAGCCGGGCAAAATCTTTTCTCTCACCGGGCAGATCCCCCTCCGAAAGCAGACGGATAAACGGCAGTTTTTCCATCCTTCGCTCAAAATCCTCGATATTCTTCTTCAGTTCGTCCAAAAGCCGCCTTCCCCGGCTCTGCATGATCCATCTCGCCGCGTCCATCGAGGCCAAAAACAGATAGGAAGGCGAGGAGGACTGAAAAACGCTCAGCATCCTGCGGATACCGGCTCTGCAGGACTCTCTCAGAGACTCTCCCATATGCAGGACGGCGGTCTGGGTAAAAGCGGGCAGCGTCTTGTGAAAACTGTTGACGCTGACGTCGGCGCCGCAGGCAAGAGCGGAAGGCGGCAGCGCCGGATGGAAAGGAAAATGTGCCCCGTGGGCCTCATCAACGATCAGGAGCATCGACTTCTCCCGGCAGAAGTCCGCGATGCTCCGAAGATCACAGCAGCTGCCGTAATAACTCGGATAGGTCAGGATGACGGCCCTCGCCCCGGGATTCGCCTCCCAGACGGACCGTAGCTCGGAAAGGGAGACCCCGGAAGCGAAACCGAAGAGCTTGGCCGCCTGCGGAAACAGGTAGACCGGCCGGAGCCCTCCGATCTCCAGCGCCGTATGGACGGACTGATGACAGTTTCGCTGGACGAGGACGAGATCTTCTCTCCTCGTGACCCCCAGTATCGCCGCATAGATCCCGCTCGTGCTTCCGTTGACAAGAAAACGGCTCTCCACGGCTCCATAAGCCTCCGCAAGCCTCTCCTGCGCCCTAGCGATCATCTCCTTCGGCGCATGGAGACTGTCCGTCCCTTCCACCTCCGTCAGATCGAAAGCATAGAGATGCTCTTTGATAAAATCCAGCTCCTCCAGACCCTCTCCCTTTCCTTTGTGCCCCGGCATATGAAAACGAAGTCTGTTTCTTGTTTCATATTCCAAAAGCCCTTCGAGTATCGGCATCGCCTCCAGATTCATCATAAGATCCCTTCCGGCTCTTCCTGCTCCGACATCCGCTTCGCCTCCACCATCAGCGCACATTCGAGACGCTTTCTCTGCATCTCGCAGCCGAGACGATAGGGCTTTTTGATATCTCCGTTAAAATTATGAGCATTGGCGTGACAGCCGCCGGAGCAGTAAAACTTCGCCCAGCACTGCTGACAGTCTTCTTTTTCATAGATATGCGCATTCTTGAAGTCTTCTCTCATCGTCTGCGGCAAAAGCAGATCCTCATCAAGGATATTGCCCATCCTGAACTCCTCCTGACCGACGAACTGATGGCAGGGGTAGATATCCCCCTCCGGCGTGATCGCAAGGTACTCATTGCCTGCCCCGCATCCGGTCACCCGCTTGATGACGCAGGGACCCTGGGTCAGGTCGACCATGAAGTGGAAGAAACGGAAAGGATCTTTGCTCTTTCTCTGATCCGCATACCAGAGAGCGAGCTTTTCATACTCCTGCAGGATCTTCGGCAGATCTTCCTCCCGCAGCGCATAGGGGTTGTCCTCTTCTCCGACCACAGGCTCCATTGAAGTCAGGTCAAAACCCATCTCCTTCATATGCTTGACGTCTTCCCCGAAATCCATATTGTCCCGGGTGAAGGTCCCCCTCACATAGTAGAACTTGTTTTTCCTGCCTTCGACAATCTTTTGAAATTTCGGCAGGATGATATCGTAGCTGCCTCTGTCACTTCGGGTCGGACGCATCCCGTCATGGATCTCTTTCCGACCGTCAAGGCTCAGGACGACATTGTGCATATGCTCATTGATATAGCGGATCTTTTCATCGTCGAGCAGAAGCCCGTTCGTCGTGATCGTAAAGCGGAACTTCTTGCCCTTTTCCTCTCCGAGCTGATTGCCATAGGCGACGAGTTTTTTGACGACCTCGAAGTTCATCAGAGGCTCCCCTCCAAAAAAATCCACCTCCAGATTCCTGCGGCTGCCCGAATTGGCAACGAGATACTCCAGAGCCTTCCTGCCGACTTCCTCGCTCATCAGGATCTTCTCCCCGCCGAAATCTCCCTGCGCCGCAAAACAGTACCGGCATTTGAGGTTGCAGTCATGGGCGACATGCAGACAGATCGCCTTGACCACCGTCTCTCTGTTCTTGAGCGCTTCCCGATCCAGATAGGCATCGTCCGAAAACAGCAGTCCCGCCTCCTGAAGATCGCGGATCTCCTGACAGGCCTCTTCAATCTCCCCCTTTGTATAGCGGCTCTTGAGCTTTGGCCCTATCTGCTCCCCATTCTCCCGGGCGGTTTTGTTCTCATCATAAAAATCCAGAACCTCATAGGTGAGCTCGTCGACCAAATGCACCGCTCCGCCATTGACGTCCAAGACAATATTCATTCCGTTCATCTGAAACTTATGGTTCAATCTTCTTCCTCATTTCTTAAAATATAATCCGATACTACACGCCTTATCCATATTCAGCAATTATCTGGTGCAGCGGAATGAACAGGAAAATCTCACTTCTGCTTTCCCGTTCATTCTTTATCTTCATTCAAAAAAACCAGCCGCTCGTCGACTTTCTTCGATTTGCCCTCTTTGACTTTGAATCGGCTCCATTCCACCCGCAGCATTACATACCTCTCTTTCCTCAGATCATCCCTTTTCTCCCGTTCCCACGCTCATCAAAAATTCATATTCTCTATAAATTCGTCCCTCTTTGAAATCGAAAATGTCGAGGGAACGCTCGCCCTGATCGTTGAGCAGATGGGCCGCGATGCGCCGTCCGTCGTCGGAAACCTCCATCTTCTGACAGACAAACTGTGTATCTCTGCCCTCATAGGCGCTTTTCATCACCCTCATATACTCCTCGACGCCCTCGATGCGCTTTTCTTCCGCGCCGAAGAGCCGCCAGCGGACCTGCGGATGAAGAAACTGCCGGTAGCTTTCCCAATCCCGTTTGTTTTCCGCTTCAAAAAACTTCCTGAGCCTCTCCTGCATCGTCCTCCTCCTCTCTCTACAGATATTTGCAGAAAAAATGGATCTTTTGCTCTCCATAGTTCTCTTTCCTGTAAAAATCCCCTGCCTTCGGGTTCGTCTCCTCCGCCCAGAGCTGAATCCGCACATAGCCCCGGTCTTTGATCAGCGCGTCAGATTGCAGACAAACTTCAAAAATCATTCGCCGACGCGGACTCCCTTTCGGAAAAATCGGATTCGCTCGCCGTAAATTTCGACCGCGTTCAAAGCGGCATCCTACCGCTTTCACGCTAAAATCAGCGTCCTGCTGATTTTTCTGAAATTTCATCGGCTCGCTCCTCTCGATTTTCTCACGAAAGTTCCTCATCTTCGTCTCATGAATTTTGAAGTTCGTCCGCTTTATCTTCAGTCTGAGCTCTGATCTTTAATCAGCGCGTCAGCCTCTTCCTTCAATAAAGGGACTTCGTTACTCGATCTCTCTCTTGAAAAAGAACATCGCATCCATCTTCTGCACGAATTCCCATCCTTCTTTTCCGAGTTCGTTGAGCTGATCCTCGATCTCTTTTGCCTGAGCGACATATTGACTCGTCGTGATCGCCAAATTCACCGCAATCGTCAGCACCTTATACTCGAATTTTTTCACCGCATTCTCCCCCTTCCATATCTTTATGTCCAAATTTTTTTCTTCCCGGCTTCCTATGGGGACTTCGTTTTAATCCGTTGAGGAAGCGCCTATGACGACATATCTACCCATCCGAGGATCCCATATGCTCCACATCGCGGCTCCCCACCATTCTCTGCCCGCCCGGAAATAATCGGAAAAATCCTCCTTCCACCGATAGATTTCCAGCTCCTCTCTCCCATAGGGAAAAAGAACCCCATTGATCTTTTCCCAGTCGGCAAGCGTATAGCCGGTGCTGTGGGGAGGCTCCAAAAACGCGGACCAGTATTTCAGCTCCTCGGGAAGATCCATCAGGGCGACGTCCTTCAGAGTCTTTTTATAAGGCTTCTCCGGCGCGGCAAAAAAATCCGGGACGCTTTCCTTTTGCGCTCTCATGCACCCTTCATCACAGCTCCAGCGGACGCCGCTTTGCTTTATGCGCTCATTGATGACGGAAAGAGCAAAGAGCACCGCCTTTTTATGGCCCTCCAGTCCCTGATATTCCCCCGAATCGCCGATGATTACATAATCGAGCACACAACGGGGGTACTGCCGATACAGTTCGTAAAACTCCCTGTCTCTGATTTCGTACATATCCTTCTGTTTCATCCTCTTCCTTGAATCATCGAAAGCGACATTTCCTACCCCAAACTATATCCAATGAATCATCCGTATTTTTTCACTTTCTGAGACTTCCTCTCTCCGACCACTCCTCCCGGAGGATTCCGTATTTTACGCTGTCATAATAGACCCCCTGCCAATATCGGACTTTCCGGATCTGGGCCTCCTTGAGAAAACCGAGTTTCTCCGCAACTCTCATCATCCTCCGATTCCCGCTCCAGGTCGTCAGACCGATATGCTGCAGAAAATCAAATGTTTCAAAGGTCATCGAAGTCCAGAGAGAAAGAGCCTCTGTCCCGCAGCCGGCGTGCCAACAGCTGTCGTCATAAATAACGATTCCGATCTCCATCCACCTTGTCTTCTCATCCTTCCAGTATCTCGACACCATACCGATCGGCCTCTGCCCCGCAAAAATACATCGGCAGTTCTCACTCCGCAAAAAATCACAGTCCGGCGAGTCCTTGAACTGCTGAAACGACGAATAGCTCTCATAGTCTTCGAAATAAGGGCCGTTCCACTTTGCCCATTCCGGCAGCTCCTGCCTGAACCCGACTTCCCATATCTTTTTCAGAGCGTCTTCATCAAATCGCTCCAGTCTGATCTTCCTATTCATCTATCCTCCCAACGGCAAAATCCATAATAATGCGGCAGATTCAAGCCGCGCCCGAAGCCCGGCATCCTCTTGCATCATACCAAACTCCCCCGCTTGGCTCCGCCTTCTTATGAGAAGGGTTTCCCCTTCCATAGGAACAGTATACCGCATTTTGCCGACTCTTTCAAAACTATAGTGAATACAAAAATTATTTTCACCTGCTGATCCGCAGCAGAGTATCCTGTGCGGTCACTCTGATCGAAACAACAACCAACCGAAGCCGAGCCGTGTCATATTACCGTATCCGCTGGAAACACCGGGCATGAAAGAGAGGCTTTCCGTAAAACGACATCTCTATCACACGACATAAATATCCGCACTTTCAAAATGTATTCCGGTCTCATCTTACAGAATAGAGATTCGACAAAGTGAAAATAATTTTTGCGTTCACTATCTCTTTTTCACAAATGATAAGGGCTGTCCGCAAACAGCCCTCATCATAAAGCAAACTCTTTCAATCAGTTGTCTTCGCGCTCGCATTCCTGATTTGCAACCGTACAGGAAGTCTTGCAGGCAGACTGGCAAGATGTCTGACACTCGCCGCAGCCGCCTTTTGCCGCGCTTTTTTTCAGCGTGTTCGCCGTCAATGTTTTGATATGCTTTTTCATAAGCTACCTCCGATTTCCAGATATATTTGCTTTATTATTATAGCATATTTTCGGGTTTTTGGGTTATAATAATTGTCATAGGAACAACGGAGAAGATTCCGATTTTGGGGAGGCATGGAATGGATTTATTCGAAAAGACGAAAAATACTCTGTTTGGCAACAAAAAAATAAACAATGCGGTTTTTCTGAAAGAAGACCGGAGCTATGAGAACAATATCCGCGATCTGGAGAATCGTCTTCCCCGATCATCCGGACAGGCAAAAGATCTGATCGAAAGACATCTTCATCTCCTGCGCTACGGCAAACAGGGAGAAGACGCGGTTCGTTTCGAACTTCAAAACTCTTTCATCCCTATGATGGTTCTGCACGGACTCCATATCGAATATCAGGGACTGAAGGCACAGATCGACTATCTGATCGTCACCCGAAAATTCACTTTGGTGCTGGAATGCAAAAATCTTTTCGGAAACATCGAGGTCAATTCCTCCGGTGATTTCGTACGGATTCTCTCCTATCACGGCCAAAACAGAAAAGAAGGCATCTACAGTCCCATCACCCAGCTCCAAAGGCATATGGATTTCATCAAGCAGATTCGAAGAGAGCAAAAGAACAATTTTCTGCAAAAAGCAATCTTCGACAAACTTTTCAGCAGCAATTACAAATCCGCAGTCGTACTGGCGAACCCCAAGACCGTCGTCCATATGAAATATGCCAAAAAAGAGGTTCGGGATCAAATCATCCGCTGCGACCAGATCAATGCCCGCATCCGCGAACTACTGAAAAAAGAAAAAGACAATCCGGATTCTGACGATACCGCTATGTATGAACATGCTCAGTTTTTCCGCTCCCTGCACCGACCGGAAGAAAGCAGTTATTTTGATAAATACATCGCCCCTCAGCTTCGACATGAGAATCTCTCTGAGCAGAAGTCTCTTCCGGTGCAACTGCAGTCTGAAAAAACTTCCCTCCGGCCTTTGGAAGACAGCCCTCTCTACAAAGAACTGAAGGCGTTTCGACTCGCGAAATGTCGGGCTGAAAATATAAAAGCCTATCTCATCTACAATAATGCTCAGATGGAGGCCTTGATCGAGAAAATGCCTTCCACCCTGTCTGAAATGGGAAAATTGAACGGTTTTTCTCCGGAAAAATGCCGAAAATACGGAGCGGAGATTCTCGCGATCCTTGAAAAGCATCGCTGAAACAACAAACCCTGTTTGCTTGCAGTCTCACTGCAGAAAAAATATACATTCATACATTTAGGAGGTATTTTGTTATGCTGATTCGTTCTATTCTGATTCCGAAAGACAAACTGACGACCCTCTCATCCGACGCGAAGATCAAGGACGCCCTCGACCTGATCGAGTCCAAAGGCTTCCTCTCTCTTCCCGTTGTGGATGAAGGCCGATACATCGGGCTGATTTCCAAGGAAGAGCTGTTTGAGGCCTTCATCCAGTCCGGCAACTGCGACTTTCCATCCTTTGGCGAAAGGAGCATTCGGGACTATGTTGAACATCCCGTCGATCCCGTCAAAGAGACGCTCTTCATCGAAGAAGCCGCAGATATCTTCTTCAAGCAGCATGTCCGTTTTCTCCCCGTCGTGGGAAATGAAAACCGGTTGCTGGGCATTGTCAGCCAAAAAGCTCTCTTTGCCGTGATCACGAAGGTCTACGGACTCTACGACGCCAAAATCGTCATCCATTCCGACGACTTTGTCGGCAGTTTGTCCAAAATCCTTTCGATCATTGAAAAATCCGACGTCAACGTGTCCAATATCGCACAGTTCGATACGGAGGTCATGGGCATCATCGAGATCTCGATCCGCGTAGTTGGATCGAATCTGGATAAATTGGTCGAAAGACTCAAAGACCGGGGAATTAAAGTCAAAGAATTCATTCCGGCAAAAGCGTAACTTCGATGACCATTCTGACACAATGGATGGATTTTCTGAAGACGGATATTTTTGTCCATAGACTGTTCCTCTCTTTTCTCCTCGGTACACTCATCGGACTCGAACGCCAGCTCAGACACAAGATGTCCGGTATTATCACCAACGCCCTCGTCGCAGTGGGAGCAACGCTGTTCATGCTTTTCGGCTATGAATCGGGGGCGAATACGGCCGCTCGGATGGCGGCACAGATCATCTCGGGCATCGGTTTTCTCGGAGGAGGCGTCATCATACGTGACGGATTCAGCGTGCGGGGGATCAACACGGCGGCAACGCTCTGGTGTTCCGCGGCCGTCGGTCTGCTCTGCAGCGGAGGACATCTTTCCTACGCGATCCTCGGCACCTTAGTCATCCTGACGGCCAACACCCTGCTCAAACCTGTAGCCCGATTCTTGGAAGAAAGCCGTTTTGGCAGCACGGACATCCCCTTTGTCTACAAGCTCCGCTTTCAGTTTCCGAAGGAAGAGGAAAACGGGGTCATCCATATGCTTCAACAGACTGTCGATGTCCTCGACATGTCGATCACCGGCATCGAAAGCCAGCCGATTCCTTCTTCGGATTCTCTCGAACTCAAGGTGCAGATATCGACTTTCGGACAGAGAGACGAAAAGATCGCCGGTCTCATCAGGGATGTGCGGGCCTCCTGCACGATCCACTCCTACAGCTATGAAAGACGCGTCGCTTCGAGACATTCCGTCAATCTCTGATCGTCAGGCAGGATAGAATCCTGTAATTTCCCGAAACTTCAAACGCAAAAGCACTGAAAAGGCAACAATGGCTGAACTCAACAAATAAACCGTTGGAATTCAGCCATTTTGATTTGCTGATTTCTGTCAAAAACTTTCTTTCAGGTCAATCCCTTTATACGAAACACCCTATAAATTTTATTCCGAAATGCAACCTTTAGGCGGTGTCGTTCGTGTTATTGTCGAAGGGCCCTTCAAATCTGTAAAAGTAAGGAAGATTATTTATGAGACTGACGACGGAAGACGTGGTACAGACATATAAAGACCGGCTGTTTGCCATCGCGTTCAATATCTGCCTCAATCCTTCAGACGCAGAGGATGTGCTGCAGGATACGTTTATGAAATATTATTCTTCAGACAAAGAATTTGAAAACGAATCCCATATCAAAGCCTGGTTGATCCGGGTCACGATCAATAGGGCCAGAGATCTCTCCTCTTCCTTCTGGCGAAAAAACAAGGTGGCCTGGGAGGAGTATATGGATACGCTGGTATTTGAAGAGCCGGAAGACGGCAGGCTCTTCGAGGCGGTGATGCAGCTTCCGGAAAAATACCGCACCGTGATCCACCTGTTCTATTATGAAGGATACTGCATAAAAGAGATCGCAGAAATATTGAAGCGTCCTGAAAACACAGTCAAAAGTCATCTGAGCCGCGGTCGAAAGTTTCTCAAAAATATGTTGAAGGAGGAATGGGATGATGAGGAATAGAGAAAAGTACCGAAGAACATTCTCAGCGATCCATACCTCCAAAGATTATCTGACGGAGGTAGGAGAAATGAAAAGAGAATCAAGATTTCGTATTTCAAAGGCTATGGTCGTATGCACCGCAGTCGTCCTGATCATGGGACTGTCGGCGGTCGCTTATGCGGCAAATATCGGCGGAATCCAAAAGACGATCCGGCTGTGGATTCGCGGAGAACAGAAAAATGCGGTTTTTGAGTCTTCCGGCGACGGCTCCTATAAACTGACCTATGAGGATGAGGAGGGCAGGATACGGGAGCAGGGCGGCGGCGGAGTCGCTATAGAAGAAGACGGGACGGAGCGCCCGCTTACCGAGGAAGAACTCATGGAAGATATCAACGCCCCGGAAGTGATGTATGAAGAAGACGGTTCCATCTGGCTATACTATTTTGAGCAGAAGGCGGAGATCACGGATGAATTCGGAGAGGACGGAATCTGCCGCATCCAGCTTTCAGACAAGGGAGATACCCTCTACCTGACGATCCGTAAAGGTGAAGGATATTCCATGAACCGAAATCACTGCCCGGATCCCGAAAATTTCAAGAAAATTAACTGATACCCATCCTCCGGGAATACCCGCAGCTGATCGATATTCATACCAAACACCTTATGAATACTCCACATAGGCTTCCGCGGAATGATGCCCCTTCAAAAGACAAATAATGTGAATGACAAAAAAAGAATGTCTCTTTTCGTTGAGATTTTAGCGATAAAGAGACATTCCAGATTGCAGACAAACTTCAAAAATCCTTCGACGGCGCGGATTCTCTTTCGGAAAAATCGGATTTGCTCGCCGGAAATTTTGACCGAGCTCAAAACGGCGTCCTGCCGATTTCGCTCTAAAATCAGCGTCCTGCCGATTTTTTCAAAATTTTATCGGCTCACTCTTCTCGATTTGTTCACGAAAGCTCATCATCTTCGTCTCAGGACTTTCGAAGCTTGTCTGCTTTGTCTTCAGTCTGAAGAGACATTCTTCCTGTTTTTTTCGCCCTCTTATCTTTCAAAAGAGAGATTGATATCGATTGCGAGCCGCCAAAAGGGCTCTGCATCTTTTCCGGAACCTATCGAATAATGAAAGCTCTATTGTCCAGAGTCCTTGGGTTCTTCCCGGAAAAATCCATGAACCCGATGTCCGAGTGACCACTCTCAATATCGGCCTCTGATTCCGCAAAAGAAAGAGCCCTGCCAAAATGAGCGCTATGATGCATATCAGGACAAATACCGACTTACGCCTTCTTGCTTTCATCCTGCCGTCTCCTGTTCCAATATCAACTCCACGCGATTCCCCTCTCCGGGATCAGTACGGAAAGAAATTCCACTCTCTTTTTTCTTTTCCCTTCCCATCCATATAATAAAAAGTTCCTCCCTGATCCCCGGACAAATAGATGGACGCCTTCAGATCGTAATGTTCAAACACGTCCACATAATCGTGGGCGTCACCGGAATAGGTTCTCGGATTCGACAGGGAAAAATCAATGCCGCTGCTGTCCCACGCCCGATCCAGTTTTTCCAGTTTCGATGGATCGCCCAGCTGTATGAAGGTCATGGATCCTCGATACGACCCCTGATTATAGGCCGCCCAATATTTCATCAGCCAGTCAAAATCTTCCAGCGCCACCTCAGACAGATCGCTTGTCACGAAAACCTTGACCTGCATCGCATATTGATTTTGAAGCATCGCCGAAAAATCCACCGCCTCATCCGGCAACCAGAAATATTCTCCGGCACTGCTGCGCACAGATACCTTGACCACCTCCATGCCCATGCTCTCGAAGATCTCCGCGGCGGAGGCTTCGATCCGTTCTGCGTTCTCTCTCGTATAGATGACGTCCTGATCCGGAAAATACCTTGCTTCAAAAGATATCTCCCCGATCCGAATCTCGCCTCGTAAATTTTCTCCGGCTCCTAAATGAACTATCGGCCATACCGTATTATTCCATGCGACGGTTTCCGCCCGGATATCCTTGACCTTCGCTTTCTCCCCGTACTGCATCTTTGCCCGCTTCTTAAAAGACTCTGTATACTTCATCTCCAGCGCTTTCATTTTGAGCCGTTCATCCAATGACGACTTCTGAATACAAGCGGTCAGTCCGGCAAGGACGCCGAGAATCAGCAATACCGCCCACATTTTCCTCATATGTACCCGAAACATCCTGATCGTCTCCTTTCAGACTATCCTTTCACTTCGCCTCTATGCCGCTTCACAATCCTGTGCTTCCTCTTCATTTCGGTATATCCTCCTATATCTTCTTATTATTTTTTAGAATGATGTACTTAGGCACAATATCTCCGTCCTTTTCATATTCCAGTTTCATCTTTTCATATAAATACCCCTTTACTTCCTCTATATTGTCAAACTTTGTCGCCGCATAGGGTTCCACCGGATTCGTTTTTTCAAACAGAAGCAAACCGTATTCCGTTTCGATCAATGTTGCAGCATGAGAAGCAGCCGTTTCATTTTCCACTTGTAGCCAGAATGTAATAAGCGAATACGAAGCTTCATCAAAAGAAATCCCATACTCACTCCATTTTTTATCAATTGCCCGAAACATCTCTTCTTCACTGCAGTTTTCTTTGATGGAAACGGGATCAAAGAGCGTGAAATATTCCCTTTTCACCTGATCATTCCAATCAAGCATTGGAAAAGGCGGGATCTCTCCATACTCTCCCTCATCTGCTCCTCTTCCCAAAATTGCATCCCCGTCACTATACAGCCACGATTTTTCATCGTCCCAGCAATTAAACTCGTCTTTTGAAATCGTATTTTTCACTGTAATATTGTCCCGATTGAGCTCAAACGCAGCAATTCTGCATAAAATATCATAATACTTTCTCTTATTTTTCTTGAACCACTCTTTGGACATCAAATAATACTCACCATAGTCTATGGCTTTTTTATCCACTGTAACAAAATCCCCAACCAGAGAAAATGATTCACAATCTTTCATACAAGCGTTATAATCTCTCACCCACTTCACGACCTTATCCACATGTTCTTCCTCGATTCCTGATGCTTTTAAGGCTGATTGCACTTCATCAAGCGATGATTCACTATTCAAATTCGTGTATATCAGCTCGCCTACAGAGACTTTTTTCTTTTCTTCAGGAGATGCAGTCTCTGTGACGGTAAGAGGGTCTAATTTATTTGTACCGCTCATCCCTTGTTTGTCGGAACATCCGCAGGCGACGCTTACTAAAAAGATTATCGGAATCATTAAAGCGAAAACTTTCTTTCTCATGGAATCCTCCTCCCTATCCGTCATTCCAGCCGATCCCGTCATTCGGAATACATTCCGGAATCTGTATATTTCTCCGACCTATGTTTATTTCATCATATCATTTTTTCTATATTTTGTCATTTCATCAATTTGAATGCTCATCCTTGCCAATGCTGTATTTTTTCTTGATTTAGTTTTCTCCTTTGCAGCAAGATAGTTCTGAATATCAGAGAAATTTCTCTTGTCATAGTCCTCTAACAGTCTGAAAACCGGTCCGGACTGCAGACAAACCCCGGACATCATTCGGCGGCGCGGATTCTCTTTCGGAACAGTCATAAAAAACAGAAAAAGGCCCGCCCGCATAAGACTGCGGATGGAACCTTTTTTTCGTTCTGAAATTTATATCTGGATTCTCTATATCTTCTCTGCAATGACTTCTTCATAGGAAGGCATGATCTCGGCGCTTCCGTATCTCGTCGTGACGATGGCGGCCGTCTTGTTGGCAAAGCCTACGAAATCGCGCATCTCTTCGAGGCTCAGCTGTGGGATCGGCCGTCCTTCCCGCATCAGCTGAAAGAGCATCGCTCCCAAAAAACTGTCTCCCGCCCCGGTGGTGTCCACCGCCTCGACGCGGAAGGCTTCGACCTGCGCCCACTCTCCCCTGTGGAGAAAACAGCAGCCTTCGCTTCCTCTCGTCACAAGCAGCAGAGGGATTTTGTACTCTTTCTCGAGTTTTCTCGCACCTGTTTCAAGTTCTTCTTCTCCTGTCAGAAATTGGAGCTCTTCTTCGGAGACCTTGAGCAGATCGATCTCCCCCATGACGGAGAGCATCGTCTCTTTCGCCTCTTCGAGCGAGCGCCAGAGCGGGGGTCTCAGATTCGGATCGTAGCTGATCAGACAGCCTCTTTCCCTTGCAAGACCTACCGCCTTTTTCGTCGCCGATTTTGCCGGCTCGTCGGTCATCGAGATCGAGCCGAAATGGAAGATATCGCCCCTTTCAAACATCTCTTCAGAAATGTCCTCGGGAGAGAGCATCTTATCTGCACCGTGGTTTCTGTAAAAACTGAAGTCCCGGTCGCCGTCTTCCCGAAGCTGCACGAAAGCAAGGGTCGTATGATGGCAGGGATCCGTCCTGAGATAATCGGACCCGATACCGCATTTTTCCAGGAAATTCCGCAAATATCGTCCGAAAGCGTCCTCTCCGACACAGCCGATAAAAGAGGTCTTCATTCCCAGCTTTGTCGCGGCGGCAAGGACATTGGCAGGAGCTCCTCCCGCATTCTGCTCAAAAGCGATCTTTTTCCTTCCGATAAGAGGAGTAAAATCAATCAGCAGTTCTCCTAAAGCAATGACTCGGCTCATAAGAAACATCCTCCCTGATCGAATCCGTGAGAACAAGATCCGATGATATGCCCTTTTCGTCATGGGCCGATCTTTATTTCCACTTCTTCCGACTTTCATCACATCATGATATCCAGCAGCATCCCCCGAATATCGTCAATTTTTTTGAGCACGCCCATATGGTCGATCTGCCCGCTTATGAATTCTCTCGTCAGACTGTCCAACTCTCTGTCGACGGTGCGCACGACCGAATAGCTCCGATGGCGTCCTCTTCGGTCGAGAAAGTTCCGATTTTGGAACTGGTGGGAATTGGAGGTGGCGACGCCGAGAAATTCTTTGACGAGCTTTTTATATTCCAAGACGTCCTTGAGGTACATCTTTTCCCCGATCCTTTCCGCCTGCTCCGAGATCTTTCCAAAGAGGCGTTCGAGTTCTTCGCGGACATTTTCGGATTTCACCTTTTCAAACTTTTGGAGAAATTCGCTTCGCGCGAGCTCTTTCATGCCCTTTTTCGACAGTCCCTCCATCCGCAGGAGTTCCGCCTGCGGATGGTTGTTTTTCTGCGCTGTTCCTTTTATTCCGACCATCGGAACGTTTCCAGCCTGCATCCTGATTCCTCCATCTTTCTCCTGATACTAAGCACCTTATCCCTATTCAGCGTATGCGCTGTTCCGAAAGGTAACCGGTATAATCTTCGGCCTCCGCGAAAAGAGCGCAGAGGCCTTGTATTTTTATCTTTCGATTATATCGTCCGTTTCCTTCTTCTTCTTGAGCTTTCCCGCGAAACAAAAGAGAGGAATCCAGACTGAAGACAAAGCCAAAATTGGAGAGCGAAAGCTCTCTTCATTTACATCTGATGGATAGAGGAAATTCCGGAATGAGATTTTCAGAGACAGCGCCTCATCTCATCTTCTTCTCGGCCTCGTCTTTGAGGTAGGCATCGACAAAGGGCATGAGTCCTCCGTCCATGACGGCCTGAATATTGCCGATCTCCTTGCCGGTGCGGTGATCTTTGACGAGGGTATAGGGCTGAAATACATAGGATCGTATCTGACTGCCCCAGCTGATCTGGGAATATTCCCCTTGAAGGTCTTCGATCTTGTCCTTATGCTCCATCTCCTTGAGTTCGATCAGCTTCGCCATCAGCATACGCATCGCGGTCTCTTTGTTGGAATGCTGCGAGCGCTGATTCTGACACTGCACGGTGATTCCTGTCGGCAGATGGGTGATGCGGATCGCGGACTCGGTCTTGTTGACATGCTGTCCTCCCGCGCCGGAAGAACGGTAGGTGTCGATCCTGAGATCCGCGGGATTGATATCGACCTCGATGCTCTCGTCCAGCTCCGGTATCACATCGACGGAGGCAAAGGAGGTATGTCGTTTTCCGGAAGTGTCAAAGGGCGAGATCCGCACGATGCGGTGGACGCCTTTTTCTCCCTTGAGATAACCGTAGGCGTTTTCCCCTTCAAAACGAAGGGTCGCGCTCTTGATCCCCGCCTCCGGATCCGCGATCATATCGAGCTCGGATACCCGGTAGCCGAGATCCTCCGCAAAGCGCAGATACATACGCAGCAGCATCTTCGCCCAGTCCTGTGCGTCCAGACCGCCCGACCCGGCATGGATCGAGAGGATCGCGTTGCCGCCGTCATACTCTCCGCTCAGCAATGTCGATATCTTGAGCTGTTCGAGCTTTTCTTCCATGACGTCCAAGGAGGATTTGAGCTCTTTTTCGAGGCTGTCGTCCTCATAGGCAAGCTCCATCAGCACTTCGAGATCTTCCACCTCCGAGTACAGACGGTCGTAATGTGTGATCTTGCTCTCGAGGGTCTTGCTCTGCTGTGTCACCTTCTGCGCCTTTTCCACATCATTCCAGAAATCGGCTTCCGTCATCTCGGTATCCAGTTCCTGTTTTCTGAGCTTCAGTCCGGCAATGTCAAAGGGAAACACCCAATTCTTTTATAGTTTTCTGCACCTGAAGCAGGCGCTCTTTGTGTTCCTGCGCATTGAGCATAATTATACATCCTTTCCGCAGCACTGCTTGTATTTCTTCCCGCTTCCGCAAGGGCAGGCCTCGTTGCGTCCGACTTTTTTAACGGTTTTCGGTGGCTTCGGGCGATCCTCTTCGAAGGAACCTCCTTTTTCTTCGAGATTTTCCATGTCGACCACCTGTTTCCTCTGCACGCTCTGGGCTTCCAGCTGAATCTGCACCCCGTGGAGATAGCTGACAGTCTCTTCCTGAATCGAGGCGATCATCTCGTCAAACATATCAAAACCTTCAATCTGATAGGCTCTCACCGGATCTTCCTGTCCGATGGCTCTAAGTCCGATTCCCTGCTTGAGCTGATCCATCGCGTCGATATGATCCATCCATTTCGAATCCACGACCTGAAGCAGAATCACGCGCTCCAGTTCTCGCATGCGCTCCGCTCCGATCACTTCTTCCTTTGCGCTGTAGATCCCATCGGAGGCCGCAAGGATCTTCTGTCTGACGATCTCCTTCGTCAGCTCTTCCACCGGTCCGAAGTCGAGCTCTTCCGCATTGTGCAGGAGTCCCCGGACGCGATCCTGTATCGCTTTCATATCCCACTGCTCCGGATAGGAATCTTCCGGAATATGAAAATTGATCAGGCTTTCCACAGCCCTGTCTCTCATATCAAGGATCTCATCCTTGACATCGACGCCCTCCAGCACCTTTCTTCTCTCCCGATAGATGATCTCTCTCTGTTTGTTCATGACGTCGTCGTACTGGAGGACATGCTTACGGATGCCGAAGTTCTTGCCCTCGACCTTTTTCTGCGCCCCCTCTATCGACTTGGAGAGAAAACCGTGCTCGATGGGCTCGTCATCCTCCATCCCGATCTTATCAATCATCGTCGAGATGCGGTCGCTTCCGAAGAGTCTCATCAGATCGTCTTCCAAAGAGATGAAGAACCTCGACGATCCCGGGTCTCCCTGTCTGCCGGATCGTCCCCTGAGCTGGTTGTCGATGCGCCTGGACTCGTGGCGCTCGGTGCCGATGATGCAGAGACCGCCCGCATTTCGCACCTTTTCCTGCTCTTCCTTGAGCTCTTCTTTTTTCTCTTCCAAGATGCGGCGGTACTCCTCTCTCGCCCGGATCACCTCTTCGTCCTCTGTCGGGCCGAATCCGCTGGCCAGCGAGATCACATGATCTTCAAAACCGAGTCTCTTCATTTCCTTATTCGTCATGAACTCGGGATTTCCGCCGAGGATGATGTCCGTTCCTCGTCCCGCCATATTGGTCGCAATCGTCACAGATCCGTATCTTCCGGCCTGAGCGACGATCTCCGCCTCTTTTTCGTGGTTTTTCGCATTGAGTACCTCGTGGCGGATCCCTCTGCGCTTGAGCAGTCCCGAGAGCAGCTCCGAATCCTCGATGGAGATCGTACCGACGAGCAGAGGCTGCCCGGTCTGATGTCTGCCGGCGATCTCTTCGACCGCGGCATTGTATTTCGCGGCCTTGTTTCTGTATACGGCGTCATTTTCATCTTCGCGGATCACCGGTCTGTTCGTCGGGATCTGCACGACGTCCATGCGGTAGATCGCACGGAACTCCTCTTCCTCGGTCTTGGCGGTACCGGTCATGCCGCAGAGTTTCGAGTACATTCGGAAATAATTCTGGAAGGTGATCGTCGCAAGGGTCTTGGACTCTCTTCGCACTTCCAGCCCTTCCTTGGCCTCAATCGCCTGATGTAGACCGTTGGAATAGCGCCTTCCGAACATCAGCCGTCCCGTGAACTCGTCCACGATGACGATCTCGCCCTCTTTGACCACATAGTCCACATCTCTCTTCATCATCGTGTGCGCCCGCAGCGCCTGATTGACATGGTGGTAGGTCTCCATATTCGCGATATCCGTGATATTCTCTATCCCGAAGAACTTCTCCGCCTTGGAGATCCCTTCCTCCGTCAGAGAAGTCGCGTTTTCTTTTTCGTCTACAACATAGTCTTCTTCTTTTTTGAGCATACGGATGAAGCTGTCCGCCATCGTGTACAGAGCCGTCGACTTGTCCCCCTGTCCCGAGATGATCAGCGGCGTCCTCGCCTCGTCGACCAGAATGGAGTCCACCTCGTCGACGATTGCGTAATTGAGCTCCCTCTGCACCATCTGCTCCTTATAGATCACCATATTGTCGCGCAGATAGTCAAAACCGAATTCGTTGTTCGTTCCGTAAGTGATATCACAGCCGTAGGCGGTTCTCCTCTGCTCCTGGGTCAGCCCGTGCAGGATCACGCCGGTACTGAGTCCGAGGAAATTGTAAAGCTTGCCCATCCACTCCATATCCCTCTTGGCGAGGTAGTCGTTGACCGTGACGACATGGACTCCTTTTCCCGTCAGAGCGTTGAGGTAGACCGGCAGCGTCGCGACCAGTGTCTTCCCTTCCCCCGTCTTCATTTCCGCGATGCGGCCCTGATGAAGGACGATTCCTCCGATCAGCTGGACATCGTAATGCCTCATGCCGAGAACCCGCTTTGAAGCTTCACGGCAGACCGCAAACGCCTCCGGGAGCAGACTGTCCGTCGTCTCGCCCTTTGCAAGTCTCTGCTTGAACTCATCGGTCTTTGCGACAAGCTGTGCATCCGAGAGCTTCTCCATTTCCGGTTCGAGACGGTTGATTATCTCCGCCGTCTTCGTCAATTTGGCAATCTCTCTCTTTGCCAGCATATTTTCTAAAAATCCCAAATTCAACTCCTCATTTCCTCATTTAGTTTGCGTCATTTTCCTGAGCGCGTGACTTTTTTTCATAACTAACAGTATATCATATTCTTTCCCATAAAGCACCGATTTCACACATTTATTCCCTTGGATTTTTGACGACGAAAGAGCGTGTGCTCCTCCGAGCGCCCGGGAGCCGAGGAAGAGGGGAGTACTTACCGCTGCGCGATTGAAAATGTATGCCCGATCCGAAAAGTATTCAAAGGCGCGACTCCTTTTCAGCAATGATCGCATCCGCCTGCCGAAAATTCAAACTGCGTTCAAAATCGTCAATCCTTGAATAATGTCTATAAATAATTTCTATGTTTTTTCACTGCAAATTTTGGTATAATAATCATAGTTTTATGGTGAAAATGTGATCGGAGATGAAGGATGTGAACCGATTTGACCAATTTTGATGAATATCAGAAGATGACTGAAACCATCAAAGACAGCGTCTTGGACGAAAATAGAAAACTGAAAAGACAGCTGTCTGAAAAGCAGCAGAGTTTTGAGCTTGTCAAATCAGTTCACTATGACAAATCCATCCATCTGCACACGCTCAACGATATCATCGTCGGCTGCACGGGCTGTTTGTACTCCGTCATTTTTTATAAAAACACAGAGATCACGAATCTGTCCTACACAAACCCGCTCTTCCACGAAATCATGAAGCGCCGGAAGAAATTGACGGACAAAGATTCCGATATGCTCGTCTCCTCAGACGAGATCGAGGGCTACACTCTGATCGTCCATCCGATCCAGTCTCTGCAGATACTCGAAGAGACCAGGACCTATGCCAAGCATATCATGCTTCTCTTCCCGAACCGCTTCGTCAATGAAGAGGTTCTCGAATCCGTCCGCTCCTTCATGGTCATCACCGAGGTACTGATCAACATCGTCCTGACGAGAGAGAAGATGGTGGAGCTGATCCAGACGGACACTCTGACCGGGCTGCTCAACCGCAGCTCCTGGAATCACCATCTTGACGAGATGAAATGTTTCCGAGGCAGACAGTTCATCCTCTTTCTCGACGTGGATTTTTTCAAGGAGATCAACGACAGCTGCGGGCATGAGAAGGGTGACGAAGTCCTCAAATTCGTCAGCGTCTGGCTGAGAAACACCTTTCGCCCCGAAGACAAGGTCTTCCGCCTCGGCGGAGATGAATTCTGCGTGATCGGACAGGTGGAAGACGAATACAAAAAAGAGTTCCTCCAAAAGATGAAAGGACTCAACGAGAGTCTCCTAAACTCTTCTCGCATCTTTCTCAAAAACGAGATCACCGTCTCCATCGGCGTCCTGATCATGGAAAGCTACCCCAAAGATCAAAACCTCTATGCCCTCGTGGACAGCCTGCTCTACAAATCCAAAAAAAACGGCCGGAACCGTACGAGCATTGATTTCATATAAATCACCGCATGGGGGTATGCAAGCACCGTCTCAGCAGACACGAAACCGGCCTCCCCTGCGGAGACCGGGCATAAATAGAAAACGAAATCAGGAAGGGAGAACCGATCAATGGAAAAAATCTTACTCTACGGGCTGGACGCAGAACGCGGATCGGCTGTAAAAAAACTCCTACAGGAGGCGGGATTTGACGACGTCACCCTGCTTTCCCCGGAGGACGCCCACCATAAAGCCGGCTATCTGCACGGACTTGCAGGCTATGAAAAAGAGAGCTTTCCTCTCAAGGAAGAGGTCCCCTCCGCCGAGTTCATGATGATCAGCGGATTTGACAAGCCGGCAATCCACCGTCTCTTTGAAGTCTTCAAAGCGGCAGGCTCCCGCCGCCCCGTCACCTCCGCTCTCACCGAGATCAATCGTGACTGGCCGCTGGGCGATATCATCTGCGAAGTCTGCGAAGAACATGAACAGCTGACGGGAAAAAAAGCATAGAATCAAAAAATGCTGCAGGAATCTCCTCCGGAAAGAGACTCCTGCATTTTTTATACTATAAACCCTTAAAAATCCAATTATTCGAAACACATATACAATCTCCCGCAGTCATTCGGCGGCGGGGACTCTCTGTCATTTTCAAAAAGTCATTGGACAGATTTTATTTTCCCATTTTCAAATTTTTATTGCAAATTTCAAGCATCTGCATCTTATGGGTAATCACAATCATGAAACTGTTATTCTTCTGTACATAGCGCCTGAGTCCCTGTATAATGGCCTTTTCAATCATCGGATCGATCGCTGAAGTCGGTTCGTCCAAAATCAAAATATCCGATTTTTTCAGTAAAGCCCTTGCGAGCGCAATTCGTTGTTTTTCTCCTCCCGAAATATTGATTCCGTCTTTCGTTATCTGAGTGTCTATTCCATGGCTCAATTTTGCAATCATCTCACTTAGATGCACGACTTCTATGACTTCATTGATCTCTTCCCGTGAATATTCTTCCCCCAATGTGATATTTTCCAGAAGACTTCCCGAAAACAAAAAGGGCTGCTGACTCATCAATGATATCCTTTCATAGATTGATTCCGCTGATATTTCTGACAACTCCCGCTTTCCAACGAAAATCTTCCCCTTCTTCGGATAGACGCTCTTTGTCAGCAATTTGATCAATGTACTCTTCCCTGCGCCGCTCTCTCCAAGGATTGCGATCCTGTCTCCCCGATTGATTTTGAGATTGAAATCACTCAGAACGGACTGTTCTTCCTGATAGAAAAAACTTACATTTTGAAATTCCAATGACTCGATCTTTTCTTTCGGAAGAGTTTTCTTTTTATCTTCAACCTCTTCTTTCATCAGCTCTCCCATTTTCGTTTCGATCATACGGCTTCTTTGCAGAGCGACATTGAGATCCGATAAATTTGAAATCGGTTCATGCAAAAAAGACAGAAAGGTGTTGAACGCAATCAGACTTCCGACACTGAGCTGCCCCTTATAGATCAGATACGCCCCGCAAATCAGTACCGCACTTGGGACAAATCCGGTGGCATATTCTGATACCATCGACCCGACCGCCTCCATGAAATTCAGTTTTCGACAGTTTTTGTCATACTCTTTTACGCAACCGATAAATTGATTTGCAAAATACGCTTCTTTCCGGTATATTTTGATTTCCGACACTCCCTGAAACTTCTCTTGAATATCCGTCATGACTTTTTCATAAGCATCTCTTTCTTCCCCGGACGCTCTCCGCAAAGGCGCATTCAGCAAATGAAAAAATAAAAAATAAAGGGACATCCCTATACCGACCACTGCAGACAAAAGGGGACTTAAATAGACCAATACACCGAAAAAAATACATATACGAATCGTATTCGCATAAATCATCAGTCTTCCGATGACACGAATCTGCGCAATCATGGATGAATCATCCATGATTTGTGCCATCAGAGCTCCAATCGGGCGCTCATTCAGAAAAGAAAAGGATTTTTTCAATGCGGCGGAAAATGCTTCTGCACGCATATGGTTGATTCCACCCTGCCGAAGACGATGCCAACAATATGACTGTACTCCGTTCATCAGTACCACTGTCCCTGCTAATACAGCAATAAGCACAGAATACAGCAAGATATCCGTTGTTCCCTTCTGATAGATGATCCGATCCATATAAGTTCGTATCAAAAAAACATTTCCCACCTTCACTCCGGTTCCCATCAGTACCACCAAAAAGTTGAGCCCTTGCATCTTTCGAAAACCCATAAAAATTTTCTGAAAATCGATCATACGACCCTCTCCTGTTTCATCCCGCACTTATCAAAAAGAATACACAATTGATTCCAGTATCTTTACCGGAAACCATACTAAAGACGACTGTAGACAAACTCCGAAAACAATCCTCTTTTCATGGAAAGTATACACTCTGTTTTTTCAAAAAAGAATAGACTGCAAGGAAAGGTTTTTCTTTCCCTGCAGTCCATTTTTTATCACCGTGAACAGATGATTTTTCCCAAATCATTTACAAAAAAAGTCGAGCGGCTGCAAGATTTAACTCACTTATGCAGATCCCATGGAATCCTCTGTTGAAAACCGAATTCCATAGGTCTCTTCAACATATTTTCGTCCCTCTTCTGCTCTTAAAGGCTGATCCAAGATGCGAAACAAACGATAGGAGGCGGAAAAATAGGAGCATATCTCTTCTCGTACACCCAGAGATGCCAAGGCACATCCCTTATGAAAGAGGAAATTTGGAAACAAAAATAGCATATTATATTTTTTACAAAATTCAATCCCCTTCTCACAGTTTTCAAGACAGGCAGCATGGGCTCCTTTTTCTCTTTGCCATCTCGCAAGATTAAACAGAACCAGCGGATATGTTCTCCTCCTGCTTTCATAGTCCATCTTCGTCTTTTCCATATACTCTTTCAGGCAACTGAGCAAATCGACGGCTTCTTCCCGATTGCCGAGACTGTTTTGGTTGAGTGCAATATTGTTAATGATGATGATCTCTTCATCCGATAGGAGATACGTGCAAATTTTTTCTTTATCGAAACTCGGACGCGTCAAATGAATCGCTTCGACAAAAGATTCCAAGGCGGACTGCGGCTGCGCCTCCTTTTCAAATATCGTCTCCCCGAGAATCAGGAACTGTTTATCAATCGCATGCAGCTGTTTATCTTTCCAAAGCTGCTTCAGACGGATAAAATGTTCTTTTGCATCTTCACTGAATCCGTGACATTTTCGAATCAAATACTTGAGATTGTGAATCTCCAGCTCCTCTTCCGAGGTATAGCGGATGTATTGATGCGGCTCCAGACCCAAACGCTTCAGCAGTGCTTCTGCAATGACGGCATCCGGCATTCTTGTCCCGTTTTCGATCTTTGAAAGCCATCCGGGAGTACAAATTCCCTCGCACAGTCTTTCTTGAGTGATCCCTCTCGAATTCCTCTCTCTCCTGAGAATCGTTCCAATGGTGTTTATCATCGTCTTCCTCCGATTATCTCCATTTTTCTACTCTTTATCAAGTATCGCCATTTTATATCTGAGGCTGCACAGCATCCCGCCGATCAGTCTTCTGAGTATGACACCTTTACCCCGTATACTCTCAAAGTATTACGCCGAAGCATCCTCATCCGGCTCTCTTCCTTCCACGATGTCCCAAATCAGCCTGAAGAGTTTTCGTGAGGAAAAATAGAGAAAGGGCCCAAAGACAAAATAAGCGAAGCCTCCTGCCTGATCCTCTCCAAAGACGGAAACAATACCCTTCATGACAGGATGACAAAGGGCCATCCCGATGGGAATCCACAAAAACACGGCGATCACCGCAAAGATATCCGCCTTGTTCAGAGGACCGATCAGACAATCCTCCGGCACATAATCCGTGTACTGATAGTCATTCTCTCTCCGCCAGTCCTCCACCCGCATCAATGCACGGATATAGACCGGAAAAACGATGCTCGCTCCGACGATCAGAACCGCAAGAGCCGCTTTGAAGATGAGTTCCGCCATAGGAACCGATTCCTCTCTTTCCTCTGAATTACTCCCTGTCGATATATTCTTGCAGCAAATGGCTCACTGACAGAGTGTGAAGCATCCACACGAATACAAAACTGACCAGCAGGTGCATGTCAAGATACATCGAGAAAAAAGGCAGCAGATCACCGAGCATGATGAAAATGAACAAAAAAGCGATGTTGTCATATTTGAGAGAAGCGAGATCTCCTGCAGTAAGAAATCCCTCGGAAAGTCCCGTTGTCCGTCTCATGAAAAGCTCCGTATCTCCGGTGCGCTCCAAATCCTCTTCCCATTTTTGATAACGGCGGTTTGCCGTCCCCTGCGCTTTCATCTTCGCAAGCCTCGAAGTCAACGGCAGCAAAAGAATATAGATTCCTATGATCCACACAATCGACATAGACTTCCTCCTCTTTGCACTGAAGTATCGGCTCAAAAACTCGTCCTTTTCCTCCCTCTCTTCTCAGTCTTCCTCCTCATCTTCCCATCTTCTTTTCGCTATATTGTAAGCGAATCGATACACCTTGTAAAAACTCAGATAAGCCAAGACCCCGATCAAGGGATAGAGGAATCCGAGAAAGCGGTCTTCGCCGAATATGCGGAAAACTCCCGCCAGAAACAGATCCCCGATCATCATCACGACAGGAATCCAAAGAAAGACCGCAATTACTGCAAGGATATCCGCCATCGTCATCGCTCCGAGGATACATTCCTGCGGAACATAGTTCGTACCCTGATACCCCTGATCTCTTCTCCATTGATAGACTCTTCTCATCGCCTGCACATAGGCGGGAAAACAGATGGAGAAACCGACGATCAGGATACAGATGATCAGATCCGCCGCCACTGTCATCACCTCCTCAGGACTCGTCATAATAGCGTTTTACTCCAAAAAAACTGACGAACACCGATGCATGAATGAACCACACCATCGCCATAATGAAGGACATATGTCTGCTGAATATTTTTCCCAAAATAGATCCGAGTACATTCTGAACAAGAAAACAAAAGGGGAACCAGAAAATAAAAAACTTTGTGCTTGCAATGTCTCCCTGTGTTCTATGACGCTGCTCCTCCCGCCTGTACGGAGAGGTATCACTCCACCGTATGCTCGGTTCCACTACGACATAGTATATAAAAATCACGAAGGGCAGGGAATAGAGATACACGATAAAAGCATCCGCCATGGATAATCCTTTCGACATTCCATCCTCCTTTCTCAAACATATCTATATCGCTTACTGTATAATACTAAACTCTGTTCGAAATACCCTCCGATATTCCGACCTGCGTTCAATGAAATTTCGGATGACAGGTCAAGGGTATATTTTATCGAAGGGCATTTTGATTCGGTATTCGTATAAATATTCCTTTGTTATCATATAATCATATTTGAGATTTTCTGTCAAGTTGGAGCAAATAAAAAATGGACTGACGAAAAGCCGTTTCCTTTCCGTTCAGTCCGTTTCCATTTTGATGCTAAACCCTGTTCGAAATACCCTCCGATATTCCGATCTATTTTCAATAAAATTTAGGATAATACATCAGGGGTACATTGTATCGGACGGTACTTTGATTCGATATTGGCATGAACCTTATTCCTCCCCGTTTCCGAAGAGAGCCCGGGCGAAACTCTCCGCATCGAAATCCTGCAGATCCTCTATCTTTTCTCCGACACCGATCAGCTTGATCGGGATCTGAAGGTCGGATCGGATCGAGAGCACGACCCCGCCTTTTGCGGTTCCGTCAAGTTTGGTGAGGATGATGCCGTCAAGAGGTGCGGCCTCTTTGAAGAGTTTTGCCTGAGTGACCGCGTTCTGCCCCGTCGTCGCGTCGATGACGAGCAGGACTTCCCTCTTCGCCTGGGGATACTCTCTTTCGATAATTCGGAAGATCTTCGCAAGCTCCTGCATCAGATTCTTCTTGTTGTGCAGACGGCCCGCCGTATCGCAGATCAGCACCTGGGTCTTGTTCGCCTTCGCCTTCCGGATCGCGTCAAAGATCACCGCGGAAGGATCGGCGCCCTCCTGATGCTTGACGATGTCGACGCCGGCTCTGTCCGCCCAGACGCTCAGCTGCTCCGCAGCCGCCGCCCGGAAGGTATCCGCCGCCGCAAGCATGACGCTTCTGCCTTCCCTGCGGAGCTTCATCGCGATCTTTCCGATGGAAGTCGTCTTACCGACGCCGTTGACGCCGACGATGACCATGATCGCGGGCGCAGGGTCGAGGCGGAGCCTGCTCTCTTCCGAAACGAGGAGCTCCGCGATGACCGCCTTGAGCTCTTCCCTGACCGCAGGCACATCCTGAATCGACTTCTTCCGGATATTCGTCCTGAGCTGATCGACGATCTTCAAAGTCGTATCAAAGCCCACATCGGCCGTGATCAAGATCTCTTCGATCTCTTCATAGAGCTCTTCGTCGATCTCGATATGCCCCTGAAACAGCTGATCCAGTCTGCCCGTCAGGCTCTGAGCCGTCTTGCTCAACCCTTCTTTCAGCCTCGCGAAGAGACCCTTGCCCTTGGTCTGAGGGCTTTCCTCCTCAGGTTCCTCGGGCATCGGGGACTCCTCCTGCTCCTCCTCGCCGCGCTCCGAGCTGTCGGCCTCAGCCGGAGGTAGATCTTCCGAGGGCAGATCTTCGGAAAGCACTTCTTCCAACAACGCCTCTTCCGAGACCTCCCCGCCGCTCTCTCCCCAAGAGGACTCTTCCGAGGGCAGATCTCCGCTTTCCCTCTCCGTCGGCAAGGTTTCCGCCGCCTTCTCTTGTTCTTCGATGGAAGACTCTCCGGAAGACTCTTCGTTTTCAGGCTCTTTCCATTCTTTTTTCTCTTCCTCTGCGCTCTCCTGCCGCAAAGCAAGCTCTTCACCCTCAGCGGAAGAGTGCATCTGCGCTTCCTGCCGCCTCTCCTCTTCCGGAAGGGATTTCGCTCCTGACTCTTTCTCTTCCTCTTTCTCCTGCCCTGCGACAGGCGCGTCTTCTTCCAGTCGTTCCGGTTCCACGGAGATCCGGCTCTCTTCTTCCTGCGCAGGTTCCGCATCAGGCTCGCCGTTCTCCGCTGCAGCCTCCTCCTTTTCCTCTTGGAGGAGCTCTTCGCCCTCTTCCTCCCGACTCTCTTCTCCTTCAGGCCGATCTTCCGTCTTCTCTTCCGGCGTTTCGCCGAAGAACATCTGCTTGAGTTTTTTGAACATCCTTTTTCTCCTTTCGCAGCCCCATACAGGGCGTATTCTTATTATTATTCAAGGGTACTTACATATCTGAAACCGGCTGCATAAAGCAGCCTCAGAGTGAAGACAAAGCGGACAAGCTTCAAAATTCATGAGCCGAAGATGAGGAACTTTCGTGAAAAAATCGAGAGGAGCGAGCCGCTGAAATTTCAGAAAAATCAGCAGGACGCTGATTTTAGAGCGAAAGCGGCAGGACGCCGTTTTGAGCTTGGTCGAAATTTCCGGCGAGTAAGTCCGATTTTTCCGAAAGAGAGTCCGCGCCGGCGAATGATTTTTGAAGTTTGTCTACAGTCTGCGGCTGCATAAAGCGGCCTTTTACTGCTCTATATAATCGGTCGCCTCTTCCAGCTGCAGGCTGACGATCTTCGAGATCCCATTCTCCTGCATCGTCACTCCGTAGATATAGTCGGAGGATTCCATCGTCCCTCTTCGATGAGTGATCGTCAGGAACTGGGTATCTGAAGTGAGCTCGGTGAGCAGGCTGACAAAACGGTGGATATTGACGTCGTCCAGCGGTGCGTCGATCTCGTCCAAGATGCAGAAGGGAGCGGGTTTTCTCATCAGTATGGCAAAAAGGATCGCAATCGCGGAAAGAGCTTTCTCTCCTCCGGAAAGCACGGAGATGGATTTGAGTTTTTTGCCGGGAGGCTGGACATTGATCTCAATCGCCGATTCGAGCCAGTTACTCTCATCGGTGAGGATCAGCTCTCCCCGTCCTCCTCCGAAGAGAATCCGAAAGACCTCTCCGAACTTCTCATTGATTTCTCGAAAGCTCTTCGCAAACTCGCTGACCATATTTTTTTCCAGCGTCCTTATCAGGCCGTCGATCTTGCTGACGGACTGCTCAAGATCAATCTTCTGTTCTTTATAGAGAAGATAGCGTTCGTTGACCTTTTCGAACTCCTCAATCGCATCGAGATTGACATTGCCGATCTCGGCGATCTTTCCGCGCAGGGCTTCGATATGCTTCTTCGATATATCCGCCTCTTCGCTGCGCAGAGCCTGCGCCTCCTCCATCTCCAGCTGATACTCTTCCAGTATCCTCTCCGAGATCATCTGCAGCTGGTAGTCGTATCGGCTCTCTTCGGCCTCGATTCGAACCTTCCGGGCCTCAAGCTCAGCGCTCTCCTGATCCGTTTTCTTCAGGCGCTCCTTTAACTCCTCAAGGCTCTTCTGCATCGGCCTTCGCTCCTTCTGACGCCGACTTTGTTCTTCTTCCGCTTCTTTCCTGCGCTCTTTTGCCTGCCGCAGCTCGTCAAGAGTCTCCCGAAGGGACAGTTCCAGCTCCTGCAGCAGAAAACGACTGTCTCGCTCTTCCTCCGCATAGCTCTGCCTTTCCTCGCCGCTCTTTCGAAGCGCTCTTTCAAGCGTCTGACTCTCGCTTTGCAGGGCGAGCGTCTGCTGGTCGAGTTTCGTTTTTTCGATCTCACAGAGCCTTATTTCCTCTTCTTCGGCTCTTGCCGTCAGACTCTTGGACTCCTTCTCCGCGATCAGCTCTTCCGTCTCTTTTTTCAGCCGGAAGAGACGCTCCTGATACTCCTCGATCTGCCGCTCATATTCCAGCAGGCTGCCGCTCTCTTCCTCTTTCTGTCTGAGCAAAGCCTTCGACTGCCGCTCCAGCCGTTCCTTCGTCTCCCTTCGATAGTCCTGCTCGATCCGGCGTCGGCTTGCCCGGGCCTCTTCTTCCTGGAGATTTCGGCTCAGAGACTCTTTTTCTTCCTGCAGTCTTTCCCATTCGCGTTCTTCCCGCTTTTGCCGCTCTTCTTCCGCGCCTATGCGCTCCCGCAGCTCTTTTGCTCTCCTGCCGATCTTTTGCAGATCTTCGCTGCAGTCTTCGATGCTCCTCCTCCTCTGGAGGATGCTCGACGAATGAAAGAGAGTTCCTCCGGTGATGGAGCCGCCTGCATGAAAGAGCTCCCCTTCCTTCGTCGCAATCCGGAACCGGTGACGATATTTGCGGGAAAGGGCCATCGCCTCATCCATCGTGTCGACGATGACGATCCTTCCGAGCAGGTAATCCATGACCGGCTGCAGGGCGGGCTCATAACGGACCGCCTCCGCTGCAAGCATCCCGACGTCCGAATAATCCATCCGGCTGCCGGAAATCGTATCCAGCGGCAGGAAGGTCACGCGTCCGAGCTTTTTGTCCTTGAGATAAGCGATGCAGGCCTTCGTCTGCTGCGCCTCCTTGATGATCAGATGCTGGAGGCTTCCCCCCAGCGCCGCTTCCATTGCCTTCTCGTATCCGGGCAGGACGCGAAGGGCCGAAGCGACGACGTCGATGACGCCGGGCAGTCCGCTCTTTCGGATCAGCTCTTTCGCCCCCTTGTTGACGCCCTCCATCTCCTCTTCCATCTTGAGCAGAAGATTCTTCCGGGTGAGCCGATCCTTTTCCTGATCCTCGATCCGGCGCAGCTCCTCCTGCATCCGAGAGAGTCTTTCTCCGCTCTCGGAGATACTGCTTTTCTTCTTCTTGAGGTTTTCTTCCATCCGGTGGAGAGTTTGCCGGATCTTTTCGATCTTTTCGCCGGACTCTCGGAGTCTGATCTCCATCTCTTCGGCGGATTCCCGGGATCTTCTCAGCTCTTCCTCGGCGTCGGCGATGTTCCGCTCTCTCTGCGCGGCCGCTGTCCGCAGCAGCTCCGCCCTCGATTTCAGCCCCGCCTGTTCGTTCATCCATCCGACGATGCCGGCTCTACCGCTCTCGATCTTTTGTTCCAGTTCCCTGAGCCGCTCCGCCTCCCGCTCATAGGCAGATCTCTTTTCAAGATATACCTGCTCGACAGCTCGGCTCCGCTGGGAAAGCGCCTCCTGTTCCTTCCTCTTTTCCTCCTGCCGCTCTTTCAGGTCCGCTATCTCTCTTTCCGCCCGGATCTGTAATTTTTCCAACTTCTCGAGGTTCTTCCCTCCATGCTCTTTTCTCTCCCGAAGCACGGCGCTCTTCCGCTCAAGCTCTGCGATTGCCTCGCTGATGCTCCGCCGATCCTCTTCGAGCCTGTCGATCTCTTCTATCAGCGCCTGCAGATCCTCTCTGAGCGTTGCTCCCTCGGCGCTGATTTTTTCTCTCTCCTGAAACAGTTCTCTCTTCTTCGCTTCCATGAGGTCAAGTTTTTCTTCGATCTGCTGCCGGCTCTCCTCGATGCTTTCCTTCTCCCGCAAGAGGCGATTGACGTCGGAAAGTCGCAAGTCCTCACGGAGAGCCAGATAGAGCTCCGCCTTTTTCTTCTGCTGCTCCAGAGGCCTGACCTGACGCTCGATCTCCTGATAGACATCGCAGATGCGCTCGAGATTTTCCCTCGTATGATCGAGCTTTTTCTGACTTTCTTCCTTGCGGTATCGGTACTTCGTGATGCCGGCCGCCTCTTCGATCACCCTGCGGCGGTGAAGGCTGCTTCCGTTGACCAGCTCGTCGATCTTTCCCTGACTGATGATGGAATACCCCTCTCTGCCGATTCCCGTGTCCAAGAGCAGTTCCTTGATATCTTTGAGTCGGCACTGCCTGCCGTTGATGAAAAACTGACTTTCTCCGGACTGGAAAGCCCTGCGCTTGATCTCGACTTCCAGATAGTCGATATCGAGGCTGCGATCCGTATTGTCCATGAGCAGAGACACTTCACAGTGCGTCATCCCTTTGCGCTTTTCCGTTCCGGAAAAGATCACATCTTCCAGCTTGTCTCCTCGCAGGCTCTTCATGCTCTGCTCGCCGAGCACCCAGCGTATCGCATCCAAGATGTTGCTTTTGCCGCTTCCGTTGGGTCCGACGACTGAGATCAGCCCTTTGGGAAAGAGGATCTCGGTTCGATCCGGAAAGGATTTGAATCCCTTGATTTCTATTTTCTTCAGATGCAAAATCTCTTCCCCCTAAGCAAAATAACGCCGGTTCAAGACTTCCAAAAACCGCTCCTTGCCGATCTCCGCTCCGTTGACGAGCAAAACCGCCCCTGCCGTCTCCTTTTCCCGAATCCTCGGAAGGAAGCCGTATTTTCTCTCAAAATACCGGAGATTGGATTTGTTGTTGCCGATGACTTTGGAGATCTCCCGTCTCGGACAGAGAATCTCCGCCTTCTCCTTAATATCATTAGTAATCATATAAGTTTCGATAAAATCCCTGTACAGAGCCGAGGCGACCAGCTCACCCATGGCGGGATGGAAGGGACCTGCAAGGACGTCTCTGCCGAGCTGAACTCCTTCGCTCGCCTGCAGTCCGATGCGCGCGACCTTTATATCCTTACTAACAAATATCAAATAGAGCTTTGCGGCGAGAGAAACCGCCTCATCCAGAGCGAGAGGCTCGTATTCTCCGCGGCGAAAACGCTCCGCCAGCTCCGTCTCCGATACGACGAGGACGGGATAAATGCGCACAAAATCCGGCTTCATCTCCGCTATCGCCCGCGCCATGCGGATCGCCTTCTCTTCCGTGTCCAGAGGCAGACCGACCATCATCTGCAGCCCCAGCGAAAATCCTTCCGAGCGTATCTGCGCCGCGGATGCAAAAACGCAGGCGGCGTCATGTCCCCGCCGGCTCTCCCTCAGCACCTCTTCATCAAGAGACTGGACGCCGAGCTCGATCCTGCGGACGCCGAAGTCCTTGAGCTGTCCGAGGATCTCCCTGTCAATCGCGTCCGGCCTCGTCGAGAGCCGAATCGAATCCACGCGCTCCTCTCTGCGGATGAACTCTCGGGCCAACTCGAGACAGCCCCGCCGAAAATCCGGATCCAGCGCCGTGAAGCTCCCTCCGAAAAAAGCGATCTCCGCTCTCTGATCCTTCCCTATCGTCGTCAGCGCCTGCTCGATATCCAGGCGCAGACTCCGCAGGCTCACCCTTCCTTCCCTCCCTGCGATCCTGTGCTGGTTGCAGAAAATACAGGCGTTCGGACAGCCGATATGGGGAATGAAGAGAGCAATGGTCTTTCGATTTTCAGCCCTACTCATCTTTCATCGACTCCATCGCATTTTTGGCGGCTCTCTGCTCCGCCTCTTTCTTGCTCTTGCCGACGCCCTTTCCGATGACCTTCTCTCCCCAGAGCACTTTCATCTCAAAGGTACGGTCATGGGCGGGCCCGCTCTCCGAGATCATCTCATAGCTGATCGGCTGCCGGCTCTCCCGCTGCAGGATCTCCTGAAGCTGCGTCTTATAGTCTTTGAGCGTCATCCCGCTGCAGCTCTCTTCAATCACCCGGCTCATCTTCCCGAGCACGAAGTCCGAAGCGGCTTCCATGCCTCCATCAAGGTAGATTGCGGCGATCAGAGCCTCCATCGCGTCTGCGAGGATCGACGCCCTTGATCTGCCGCCTGCGGCGCTCTCCCCTTTTCCGAGATACATACACTCCCCCAGGCCGATATCCCTAGCGACGTCCTTGAGCGCCGCCTCACATACGATGGCGGCTCTTGTCTTCGTCAGCCTTCCCTCGGGGAAATTCCTCTTCTCACAAAAAAGATACCTGCTGATAATCAGGCTCAGCACGCTGTCTCCCAAAAATTCCAGCCTCTCGTTGCTCCTTCTCCCGAATTTTCTGCACTCGTTGGCATAGGAACTGTGTATCAAGGCTTCCTTCAGCAGCCTCGGCTCCTTGAAAGTGTAACCGATGCGCCGCTGCAGAAGTTCGATCTCCGATCTCATTGCCCTTTTTTCCTCCTCTTCGGCTGTCCGACAGAAAAGGGCTGCTGCAAAAGCAGTCTCTCGCTTTCGCCGCAGCCCCGTCTTTCGGCTTTTGTGTCTGAAAACCCACATCAGGAAAAACGGTCTATTCCCCGATTTCCTCTTCGTCTTCCTCATCGCCCTCTTCGTCCGCATAGATCATCACTTCATCGCAGTAGGGGCAGACGACATCCATCTCGTCATCATAAAGCAAGTCTTCATCGACTTCCACTTCGGCTCCGCAGCTCGGACATTCCATTTCTACAAAGTCCAGTCCCTCTTCATCTCCGTAGAAATCCTCCTCGATATCCGTCAGATCATCTTCAATCGCGTCGACATAATCTGATATCTCTTCCTGCTCCTCATACAGCTCTACAATCGCGTCCGCAAACTCATCGAGCGTGTCGATGACCGCCGCCAGCACCTTGCCTTCTTTACTCTCTTTCGATACTCCCATTCCGTCACACAAGCCCCGCAAATAGGAAATTTTTTCATACAAATGCTGCATGGGTAAGCCTCCTTTTTAGACTCTCGACAGGTATTCTCCTGACCGAGTATCGATTTTAATTTTTTCTCCCGCATTTATGAACAGAGGTACCTGAACCACCGCACCGGTCTCGACGGTCGCCGCTTTCGTCACGTTCGTAGCGGTATCTCCCTTGACGCCCGGCTCGGTCTCGATCACCTCAAGCTCAACAAAGTTCGGCGCTTCCACCTGGAAAGCCTGTCCCTGATAAAAACGGATCAGCGCCTTCATATTCTCCTTCAAAAACTTGATCGCATCTTCCACCTGCTCGTAGTTGAGCGGCACCTGCTCGAAGGTCTCCGAATCCATGAAATAGTAGAGTTCTCCGTCGTGATAGAGGTACTCCATCTCTTTCGTCTCAATCGTCGCCTTCGGGAATTTGTCGTTGGGGTTGAAAGCCTCTTCTCTTGTAGCCCCCGTCTTGAGATTCTTGTACTTCGTTCGTACGAAAGCCGCACCCTTTCCGGGCTTCACATGCTGGAAATCCACCACGAGATACGGCTGTCCGTCTATTTCGAAGGTGATGCCTTTTCTAAAATCGCTTGCTGAAATCATATTTTACCTCCAATTTTTAATTATTGACTTCCATCAGCTGTTTCGGAGAATGAGACAAGAGCTCATAGCCCTCCCTGCGCACGACGATGAGATCCTCAATGCGCACTCCTCCGAAATCCGGAATATAGATCCCCGGTTCATTGGTGATGACCATATTCTCCTCAAGGATCGTCTGCGACTGGGGATTGACATTGGGCAGCTCATGAATCTCCAATCCGACTCCGTGACCGAGCCCATGGCCGAAATACTGTCCATAGCCCTTCGCAATGATATGATCCCGCGCAACGGCGTCAAGCTTTTTGCAGCTCTCGCCGGGTCTGATATAATCAAAGACCTTCATCTGCGCCTCCAACACCGTCTGATAGATCTCCTTCTGTCTCTCGTCAGCCTGACCGATGACGACGGTTCTCGTCATATCCGAGCAATACCCCTGATAGATACAGCCGAAATCCAGAGTCAAAAAATCCCCTTTTTCAATGATCTTGTCCGAAGCGACCCCATGAGGCAGAGCCGAGCGAAGTCCCGAGGCGACGATCATATCGAACGAAAGACCCGAAGCTCCCTGCCTTCGCATGAAAAACTCCATCTCCAGCTGCACCTCCAGCTCGCTCATGCCGGGACGAAGGACGCCCAAGATATGTGTGAAGGCCTGATCCGCAATCTGAGCGGCCATACGGAGGTCTTCGATCTCTCCCTCCTCCTTGACCGAGCGGATGCGCGTCAGAGTGTCGCCGAGCTGGATGAAATCCGCCCCCGGCATCTCCTTCTTGAGCTTGAGATAGGTTGCGGCATCCATATAGCCGTCCTCGATGCCGATTTTCTTGTAACCGAAGGTCTTCAGTATCGCCATCCAGTTCTTGTCCGTTCCCGTCAGCGAGACCGTATAGCCCTCGCACTGCCTTTCCGACTGCTGGGCATAGCGAAAATCCGTGATAAAATGATTTGCGCTCTTCGATACGACCGCATAGCCCGCACTTCCCGTAAATCCCGCAAAATATCGTCTGTTCTCCGGCTGCAGGATCAGCACCGCGTCAAGATTTTTCTCATCGATGACCCGGTGCAGTTTCTGATATCTTCTGTTCATCCCAAGCTCCTTTGCATATAGACTTTATGCTTTATTCTATCACATTTCTTCTCTTCTATACAAGGGGGAGATCCCGAAAATAAGGTGTTTACATCAATTCTTTGGATAAATACCCATAAATAAAGCCATATAAATATACCTCTCTACGGAAAAGTTCCAAAACCTCGGTCTTCCATAGTTGATATCTTTATTCTGAAAACACATTTTCCATATACTCAATAAATGAAGTTGCCTGTTCATGAAGTTCCCTGATCTCATCAAAAGTTTTTTCCAAATTATAATCCAGAAAATTTTGATGCACCATTTTATTTCTTTCCAATCCTATCTCGAGAAATGCTTGTACTTGTCTTGCTAAATCACTATTATCTTTTATTTCTTTAGCGATTATATTTTTAAAGTCTCTGCCAAATAACCCCAAAAAATGATTTATATTATTTGTTTGGTTCCAATCAAAATATGTATGATATTGTCGCTTTATTGCTTTGTTTCTTATAGAATTCACAGATGCGCTGATCAGTGCAGTTGGATTCAACAAAAGAATTTATTAAACCTGTTATCTTTGCTTCATATTGGCTCGCACAAGACAATAATAGGATCTTTTTATAGTGATTATTTATTTCCGTGCTTTCAGAAATCCTACTGTTTTCAATCAAAAATTCATTTAACTCTCTATAGTCTTTTATAAATCGCTTAATTAGAGCTGACATATTTTCCCCCTAATGAAGTTGGATAAGTTCCATCGCTCTCTTAATTCTAATTTCAACATTTTTCTTCGAAGCGACCCCACTCTGGTTCGTTTTGATAAATTGGTTATCATGTTTTAATTTTCTTATATCAATATTATCTAATTTTCCACAAATAAGATTTTTCTCTCTAAATGCATTAATGCAACTTGCAACAAACACAGATTCAAATAAAGAGATTATAAATTGACCTTGCGCCGAATAAAACACATCTGGATCTACATCTGAACAACTTTTCAAAAATGATAAAAACAATTTTTTTAGATATTCAATGGTTTTGTTATCAAAATTTTTTGCTTTTTTCAAAAATGTGTTCAAAAACTTACCCATAGGTGAACGGTATTGTTCATATTCGAGCAACATTGCAAACGCACGTAATAATATTTCTATATCTTTAAAATGAACATCTGGTTCTTTTTGTTTAAGCAAAGATCTCCAATCGGAGCGGTCATTCAATTCTATTAATTGCTTATAAAACTCCGAATAGTATAAACTCATCCTTATTTCTTGGGGCTTTAGATTTTGTCCTCCTGTATTTAATCTATTAAAAATCTCATACATCGATGAATCATCGTCAGGCTCATTTTGTTTTATGACCACAGATCGGATTGTTCTTAAAAACTGGAAAGTATCCTTATATTCACCCAAGGTATCATATGTCAACCCATCAAGTTTATTGTTTTCCTTATTTGATAGTGCTGGTAGCTTTAATCTAAACTTTGTGAAATACGAATCGTTAGACAGAATTGTTTCAATTATCTTCATATCTCCAGTTGAAAATTTTCTTAAAATTGTCCTGCCATCTTTTGTCGGAAAACGTTGTTTGATAAAAAAATAAATTGACAGCAGTCGTTGTTGACCATCTATTACAAAAAAACTGTTTTTTTCTTGCTCGTATAAGAACACTTGCGGAATAGGTAAACCTAGAATAATTGATTCTATGAGTCTGGATGCCCTTTTTTCATCCCAGACATAATTTCTTTGAAAAGGCGGTATTTTTATGACGCCATTATCTATTAAACTAAAAATTGTCAATATATTAAAATCATTAGGGGTAGTCGTAATATCGTATTCATTTACCGATATCTCATCGTCATTATCAAATATATCTTCATACCAACTGATACTCACCACAATTAACTCCTTTCCTATTCTCTCCCGTACCTCTTAAATTTACTTATCAAAAACTTTTTTCCTATTTCTTATTTGACGCCTGTGGTGCCCCATCCTCCGCGGTTCTCGTTTCCGAGGCTCTCCACGACTTCGAAATGGACGCTTCCCATCTTTTCCATGATCCGAAACTGGCAGATGCGGTCGCCCTTTTCGATGAGGGTGTCTCTCATCGCCAGCGCCGGAAAGGACCAGTAGTCTTCATCTCCACGATAGGAGTTGTCGATGACGCCCATGCTGTTTGTCTGCAGGATGCCGAAGTTTTTGAAGGTGGAGCTGCGGGGGACGATATGGGCTTCATAGCCCTCGGGCAGCTCCATCGCGAAGCCTAAGGGAATCAAGCAAAATTCAAAGGCCTTCATCTCGACCCGCTCCGCCGCCCGAAGGTCGATCCAATCCGATTTGCCTTCGACAAAATCGAAACTCTGTGTCTTTTCCGACTGAAATTTCACTTTGATCTTCATGTTGTTCTCCTTTACAATACTCCGGGAGGCTCTGCCGCAGATATCTCTTCTGCACTCTTCATCCGGAGAAACTCCGGTCTATACTGAATATTGATACGGTGTTTTGCATTATTTGTATTTTCCGCGGACGATCGCCTCGATTGCGCAGTCCATCGGATCGAGGATCGGCAGGGGCAGGAGGAGCCTGTCCATGACCATCCCGATCTCGGTGCAGCCGGCGATCAGGATCTCCGCACCTTGGGATGCGAGTTTCTCCGCAGCCTCTGTCAGCAGCTCCAGCGCTCTCCCTTCCCTATGTCCCGCCTTGATGCCGAAGTCTTCGGAGTAGATCGCCGCCATGACTTTCTCTTCCTGATCGTACTCCGTCGGATAGATCAGCTCGTACTCTTCGAGATATTTTCCGTAGAGGCCGGTTTTTTTCGTGCCGCTGGTGGCAAGGATACCGATCCTGCGGATCTCTTTGCCGCTCTCCCGCAGAGACTCCCCCAGCTCCTGCAGGGCGTCGATGATGAAAAAATCCGCTTTTTCCCGGATCTGCTTCATGAAATAATGGGAGGTGAAGCAGGGGATGAAGGCCAGATCCGCCTTCGCGCGGTTTAAGGTCTCGATGCATTTGCCGATCTCGGCGAGAGGACTCTCCCCGCCGTAAAGGATCGCCTTCGTCCTGTCGGGAATCTTGCTGTTGCCGTCGATGATGACGCGGAAATGCTCCTGATCTCGCTGGGCTGCGGTCGCCCGAATCAGTTTCATATAGTAAAAGGCGGTCGCCTCCGGGCCCATACCGCCGATGATTCCGATGATTTTATCGTTCATGGCTCACTTCCTTTCGAATCGGTCCCGGTTCCAAAGGGCGATCCTCTTTGTAATGGGAAGCCAGAGCTCCTTCTTGTCCTGCTCCGGGTATTTCCTGCACAGCTCCTCCAAAAAGATTTCGGCGCCGTAATCCATGCCCTGACAGCCGGCCAGCAGGAGGACGTCGCCGCGCTCCAGCTCTTCCAGCCCTCTTTGGCAGGCCTGCGCCAGCTCATCAAAGATCTCAAGCTCCACTTGATGCTCTGAAAGAACTTGGGAAAGCGCCTGCTCTTCTTCGGTGCTTACGCGGTCTTTCTCTCCGGTATGCAGACGGCTTCTCGTCGCGATCACTCTCTTCAAACCGAGTCTTTTCGCCCAATCGGCAATCGCCTCGGCGTTTTCCCGATTGACGATGACGCCCCGGTTCCCCCGAATCGCATAGACCAGCACGAGCTTCTCATAGTCCATCTTCTCGATGGTTCCGAGGGTGACGTCGATATTTCCGCTGTTGGCGAAATGATCGTCAAAGACTTTGAACTCGCCTTCATAGATCAGCTCAAACCGCCTTTCAACGCCGCGAAACTCGCAGAGCGCCTGCCGGACGACTTCCTTGGAGACTCCGCAGAGCAGAGCCGCCGCAATGGCGGACATCGCATTGTAGACGCTGTGATAGCCGGGTACTTTGAGGCTCAATGAAAAAACCTCCCCTTTTGGGACTCCGATTTCGGAAAAGCGGTCGCTTGCAATACGTACATCGAAGAAGGCGCGTCCGGTGCTCAGGTCAAGGTTCTCACAGCGGAGATCTCCGCGATCCGTCTCGACGCTGTAGGTGATCACCCGCGCCTTTGTCTTTTCTCTCAGCGCGAGGATCTCCGGCACATCTGCGTTGAGCACCGCGAAGCTGCCCTGCCTGAGCTGCGTGATCAGAGAGGACTTGACTTCTTTGTAGCGCTTATAGCTGCCGTGCAGGTCGATATGCTCCCGGCTGAGGTTGTTGAAGAGGGCGATATCGAAGTGGATCCCGAAGACGCGGCTCAGCTCGAGGGCGGAGGAGGAGACTTCCATCGTCACGACCTCCGCCTCTTTCTCCCGCATGCGGGAGAGATACTGCTGCAGCTCGAGGGATTCCGGCGTCGTCAGTTCGGAGGCGATCACCTCGTCCTCCGCCTTGATCATCACTGTGCCGATCAGACCTGTCTTATGATGATTTTTCTCGAGAATCTCATTGATCATATAGGTCGTCGTCGTCTTGCCGTTGGTCGCGGTGACGCCGATCATCTTCATCCTCTCCGCAGGAAAATCATAAAAAGCACTTGCCAAAAGAGCGAGTGCTTTGCGGCAGTCCGCCGTCCTGTACTGCGGAATATCCACGCCGTCGACATAATATTCGACAATCGCAGCGACGGCGCCTCTTTCCTGCGCATCTCTCAAGTAACGGTGTCCGTCGGTCTTGTATCCGCGGATACAGAAAAAAAGATCGCCTTGACTTACCTTGGCGGAGTGATAAGCGAGCCCGTGGATTTCAGCTTCTCCGATCCCGGGCTTCCCCTGCTCCTCCGCCGCAATCCTCGATAGCAGTTCGCTCAAACGCTTCATAGAGTTCAGCTCCTCTTTATCTTTTCTTTATCTTTCTGCCGGCTTTTTGCAGCAGCAGTTTCTGATGGTAAAAAAACGGCGCCATATCCTTCACATCCCAGATCGCACAGGCTTTTTTCCGAAAGAGGGAAGCCATGATCTTCCAAGGGCTCAGCTGCCTCTGACGAATGTAGTCCATCGAGGCGAAAAAGTCCTCAAAAGCGTACCAGAAGGTCACCCCGGTATCTTCCGTGACGGCCTTCTTCCCAATCGGCTCTCCGGTCATCTCCCGATAGGTCAGATAGGGCATATTGAGACCGACCTTGTCCAGCATCGCATTGAAATTCGTCGTGCGGACATTGATCTCGATCAGATAGAACTCTCCGGTCTTCTCGTCTTTTTTGAATTCTATTTCGGCAAAGCCTTTGAAGCCGATATCTTTGAAAAATTTGGCGCCGATCTCATAGAGCTCGGGCACATGGCGCTGGGTCGTATAGACGGAAGCGCCGAAGTTGATCGGGTACTGGCGGAATTTCTGGCAGGTGGTCCAGTGCGTCACCTCGGCATTCTGATCCATATGGGCGTCAAAGGTGTACATATGATCATCAAAACCCGGGATGATCCTCTGGACGAAGACTTCAAGCCCCGCCTCCTGCGCCCTGCTCACAGCCTCGATCAGCTCATGGCGGTTGTGAACCTTGAAGATCTTGCGGCGGAAAAGGGAGACAAAGGCCGGCGAGTCCGTCGGCTTGACAATGCAGGGATAGCCGATTCTCTCCTCGGTCTCACGGATATAGTCCGGCTCCTTTTCCCGGATTTTGCGATTCGGCTCTTTTTCTCGAACTTTTGAATCCGGTTCTTTTTCCCCGGCTGGGGCAAATTCATCTTCGCTCTTCCGATCCTCCGCTTTCTCATCGCCAACATGGCAGGGAGGGAGCCGCTTTGCGCGCTCATTTTCTTTCTCGTCTTCTTTCTTTTCTTCCCGACCCGAGATGCGAACGGTCTCCGGCACCCGAACTCCGAAACGCTCCGCCATCTCCATGAGGCTGTCCTTGTTCATCGCCCTCGTAAACAGCCCTTTTTCCGTCTGGGGAAAGAGGTAATGTTCTTTGAGCGGCTCAAAATGCCGGTCGATGAACTCCACATAGGGATCGGCGCAGGGAAAAAGCACAGGCTTTGCCTCCTGTCTCTTCCCGTAGTCGATCAGAAAATCGAGAAAAGCCTCCGGCTCCTCCTTGTAATGGGGTCCGATCAGCTTTTCACTGCAGTATTTGGATCGAAAGGCATAGGCGTTTTCGCTCTCGTAGTCGACGGCCGCGACCCGGACGCCTTCTCTGCCGAGGCAACGAATCACACTGAGTCCGATATAGTAATTCGCTCCGAGGACGACTGCTTTGTTTTTCGCTTTCATCTGTCTTCCTTTCTATATTCTTCTCCAGGCGGAGGGCGTTATCAGCACGATCAGCGGGAAGATCTCCAGTCTTCCCATCAACATATTGACACTTAAAACAATCTTGCTGAAATCGGAAAGCGAGCTGTAATTGCCCGCAGGTCCCACCACGCCGAAACCCGGCCCGATATTGTTGAAACAGGCGGCCACCGCGGTAAAGGTCGTCTCCGAATCGAAACCGTCCAGAGAAATCAGCAGCACGGAAATGACGAAAACCGCCAGATAGAGCATCAGATAGATGCCGGTTCCCGCGATCACTTTTTCCTCGAGGATCTTGCCGTCGGATTTGATGATGCAGTAAGCGTCCGGATGGATGATCCTTGTGATTTCTCTTTTGATCGTCTTGAACAAAATGACGATGCGGGAGATCTTGAAGCCTCCGGCTGTCGATCCCGCACAGGCCCCTGTAAACATCAGGATACTGAGAATCATGCGGGAGAGCTCGGGCCACTGATTGTAGTCCACCGTCGCAAAACCCGTCGTACTGATGACGGAGCCGACCTGAAAGACCGCGTTTCTCAGAGAGGTACCCAGCGATTGATACACCGGGTAAATATTCCAAGTGATCAGGCCGATGGATACGGCCAGAATCCCCATATACGCTCGAAATTCCTCGTTCTGACCGATGATTCTCAAATTTTTCAGAATCAGAAAATAAAAGATATTGAAATTCATACCGAAGATCATCATGAAGATGGCGATCACCCATTGATAGACCGGCTCATAATGACCGATGCTCGCATTTTTGATCGCAAAGCCTCCGGTCCCCGCCGTACCGAAAGCGTTCACAATACTGTCGAAGACCGGCATGCCCAGACCGATCAGGATCAGTATCTGCACCATCGTGATGAAGAAATAGATTCCATAGAGCAGCTTTGCGGTCTGCTTGAGCTTGGGAACCAGCTTTTCGACACTGGGGCCGGGCACCTCCGCCCGAAGCAGATGTAGGTTATGTCCCGTGGAATTGCTCATCAGGGTCAGGACGAAGACGAGAACGCCCATCCCTCCGATCCAGTGGGTCAGGCTCCTCCAGTATAAAAGCCCCTTCGGCAGATCCTCCACGCTCGTCAATATGCTGGCTCCCGTCGTTGTAAAACCGGATATCGTCTCAAAAAGCGCGTCGATAAAAGAGGGGATGTACCCGCTGATATAAAAGGGGATCGCCCCGAAGACCGCCATGAGTATCCAAGACATCGATACGACGATCAGCCCCTCTTTGGGATAAATCACCTTGCTTTTCGGCTTGTTGAAGGCCAGGATCATACCGAGAACGCCGAGGAAAATCACTGTAAAAAGCAGCGAATTTCCGGAGGGCTCTCCATAGATCAGAGAGACTGCAAAAGCGCTGAGCATCAGCATGGATTCGACCCGCAGAATCTGTCCTATCACATATAACATCAAACGATAATTCATCTTTGCACCTTTTTATCCCGGACCGTCTCTAATAACTGAAAATATCATTGATGTCCGTTATGATCTCACCTTTGGTAATCAGCACAACACTGTCTCTCTTCTTGATGCTCGTATCCCCTCGGGGAATGAGGATCTTGTTCTTTCTCCCGATACAGACCATCAGCACGTTCTTTTTGATCGGCAGTTCGCTGATGGGACGATCAAGGTATCTCGTCGTCTCATCCGCCGTAAATTCCAGCGCCTCCGCCTTGTTTCCGGCGATTTTGTACAGCGCCTTGACTTTGCTTCCGAGGGTGTTGTCCATCGCACGGACATATTGAATGATCTGCTCGGAAGTGATCGCCTTGGGACTGATGACCGTGTCGATGCTGGTCTGAGAAAAGACCTCCAGATAGGAGATGCGGTTGATCTTCGTGATGACCTTGGGCTTCCCCTTGAAGGTCGCATACATCGAGATGACGAGGTTTTCCTCGTCGATATCCGTCAGCGCGACAAAGGCGTCGACCTCTTGGATCCCGTTGGCCTCCAGCACTGCCTCGTCTGTGCCGTCACCGAAGATGATCCGCGCCTGTGGAATCTCTTCACACAAAAACCGGCAGCGCTCCTCTTTCTTTTCGATGACGCTCACCTTCATATTATTGGAGATCAGCTGTTTCGCAAGATAGTAGGTCAGCCTTCCCCCTCCGACGATCAGCACCGTCTTCACCTTGTTGTGCATCATGCCCATGCCCCGAAAGAAGTTGTTGATCTGATAGGATTCCACCGCCACAAAGATCTTATCTCCGAAGCGGATCTCGAAATCCCCGGTCGGGATATAGACCTCGCCTTCTCTGTCGACAGCGCAGATCAGAAACCTCGGCAGGGATCTCACTTTGATATCCTTGATCTTGACGTCTTTGAGCGGATTTTTCTCCCCGATCTTCACCTCGATCAGCTCCACCTTGCCGCCTGCAAAACTGTCGATCTTACTGACGGAAGGAAACTGCAGGATCCTCGAGATCTCCATCGCAGCGGCCAGCTCGGGATTGATACTCATACTCAGTCCGAGATCTTTCTCCAGATAATAGAGCTGGTCGGAATACTCGGGATTTCGTATTCTCGCAATCGTGTTTTTTGCTCCGAGTTTCTTTGCGACGAGACAGCAGAGGATGTTGACCTCATCGGCGGAGGTGGCCGCGATCAGCAGATCCGCAACATCCACGCCCGCATCCTTCTGCACTTTGTAATCTACACCGTTGCCTTCGATAAAAATCACATCCAGATCCGACTCGGATTTTTTGAGGGCGTTTATATTTTTGTCGATGACAACGACATCATGTCCTTCGACCGAAAGCTGTCCCGCCAGATTATTTCCGACTTTTCCATTTCCTACGACGACGATCTTCATCTTGTCCCTTCACTCCTTAGTCTATCTCCGATAGAGTTTTTGCAGTTCCTGCGCCAATCTCGATGCGAGCCTTGCATTGTTAAAAACAAGCTGAATATTCGCATTTAGACTCTCTCCTCCGGTCAGTTCCTTGACCTTCGCAAGCAGGAAAGGGGTAGACTGCTTTCCGCCTATGCCTTTTTCTTCCGCCTCTTTGACCGCGTTTTCGATACAGGAGCGGATCTTCTCATGATCCATCTGATACTGCTCCGGAATCGGATTGGCGATGACGACCCCGCCGCGAAGCTCCATATCCCATTTCGCTTTGAGCGCCGCGGCAAGCTCTTTTTCGTCATCGACCCGGTAATCGACGCCGAATCCGCTCTTTCTCGTATAAAAAGCGGGCAGTTCATCCGTCTGATAGCCGATCACCGGCACGCCCTTGGTCTCCAGATACTCCAGTGTCAGACCGATATCCAGGATCGACTTCGCTCCGGCGCAAACCACGGCGACGTCGGTCTGCGCAAGCTCTTCCAGATCCGCCGATACGTCCATCGTCGTCTCGGCTCCGCGGTGCACTCCTCCGATACCGCCGGTGGCGAATATCTTTATGCCCGCCATCTGTGCGAGAATCATCGTCGAGGCGACGGTCGTCGCTCCGTCGAGTTTTTTGGCGACGATAAAGGGCAGATCTCTTCGGGAAGTCTTGATAACTCCCTCCGCCTTGCCGAAATACTCGATCTCTTCTTCCGTCATTCCGATCTTGAGTACGCCGCCGATGATTCCGATCGTCGCAGGCACGCTGCCGTTTTCGCGAACGATGCGCTCGACCTCAAGCGCTGTCTTCACATTCTGGGGATAAGGCATCCCGTGAGAGATGATCGTTGACTCCAAAGCCACGACGGGGCGCCCTTCTTCCATCGCCTTGCGCACTTCTTCATTAATTTCCATATACTGTTTCAACATAGCTCAGTTCCTCCATTTTTTTCCGGATCTCCTTGACGGACATCGCGGGGTTGATCGTCTGCTCGCAGGACAGCGCGATCACCGCCGCCGCATTGGCAAAATTTACCGCTTCCGCAATATCCACCCCCTGCAGATGACAGTAAGCGACCGCCGCCGTGAAGGCGTCTCCCGCTCCCGTCGCATTGAGGCTGTTTATCTTCTGTGTTCTGCTGCAGCCCATTCGGCCCTTTCTCGCATAAAACACACCTTGTTCTCCCATCGTGATAAAGACTTGACTGAGACCTTTCGCCAGAAGTTCCACCGCCAGAGATCTCATATCCTCTTCACTGCCGATCACCGTCCCCGTCAGCGCCTCCGCTTCGATCTTATTGAGCTTCAGCGTGTGAATCCTGTCCAGATGGTCTCTCAGCCTGAGGGCTTTCTCCGTCGATACCGCATCGGCAAAAAATTCCTTGCCCGCGTGTCTTTCGAGCAAATAGGCGATCACTTCCTCAGAGAGGTTCGTATCGAGAATGCAGAGCCGGCTTCTTTCAATCAGCTCAGCGCACTGCCTGATATAGCCGATATCCACATATTTCATGCTGTCCATCGCATTGATCGCGACGATCATATCCCGGCCCTCATCCATCAGCGAGAGGTAGACCGAGGTCTGCTTTCCTTCCATCCGCCTCACATGGCTCATATCGAGCAGGCTCCCCTCCGACTCGGCGAGAATCCCCTTTCCGACGGAATCGTCTCCGAGCGCGCTCAGCAGTTTTGTCGGTATGCCGAGCCTTGCCATATTGTCGGCTATATTTCTGCCGACGCCGCCTGCGGACATCCTGACGAAGCCGACGTTGGAATCTCTCAATTTGAGTTCTCCTGCCGGGAATCCGTGAATATCCATATTGACGCCGCCGATGACGCTCACATATTCCGTCTGCATTTGCCGCCTTTGCGTTTTTTGTCTTTCCATGGAACACCTCCTCCACGAATATATTCAGTCTATCACAAAGCTTGTCCTCTTGCAATCATCCCGCCGCAAGCGCATAAAAAAACCTCGGATTCGTCTCCGAGGTTTCAATGTTTCGGTCACTACTGTACTTCAAACTGATCTTTTCCTACGCCGCAAAGTGGACATACCCAGTCTTCGGAAAGAGCCTCAAACTCTGTTCCCGGATTTACTCCGTTGTCCGGATCTCCCTCAGCCGGGTCATAAACATATCCGCAAACGCTACATACATACTTGGTCATTGTATTCATTCCTCCTAAAATTTTATTCAAAACATCTTTCACAATACTAAATCTACCCCAGTCCGGTCTTATATAAACAATTTTTTTTAGCGAAACTATATTGTCTTTAACGAATCTTTCCGATAAAATATGCAGTATGAATTTGATTTTTTTGAAGGTCGGACAGGAGACCCTTCCTCGTTAATCCCCATCGCTTCTCGAGAGGAATCGAATGTTCGGCTGTGCATCTTATATTGAAGGAGAATGGAATTTTGTTTATACCAACCCATCGAATCATCGCTCACCATGTCTATCAGCAGATCCGTCAGAATCTCAGCATCTCGCTGAATCCGCACATGTTCGCCTACGGCAATATGAAACCGGACGTCGCACCGAAGCTCAAGGCGAAAAAACACTATATGGAACCGACATTTGACTTCGTCCTCGATGAGATCATGCGTCTGATCGAAGACGGCGTCTCGGAAAACGCCCTGTCAATCGGCAAGTTTTCCGTCCGTCTCGGAGTCATCTGCCATTTCCTCTGCGACTTCTTCTGCCTGCCTCACCACGACCGGGAGTATTTTTCGGACAAACTGATGGAGCATATGCTCTATGAGCGGGATCTGCATGGAAAGTTCACCCGTTTTTCCGGCGTCGACAAGATCCGTCTCCCCTATGTGGGCGGTGTGACCAGAGAAGAGATCAAAAAGGCGATCCTGGAACTTCATGCGGATTACACAGCCTCTCCCAGAGGCCATGAGACGGATATGAGGTGCTCCGTCAATGTAGCTTCCGCAGTCGGTATCTGGGTCATCGAGAACTCAATCCTCTGCGAACCCGTTCTCGAGCCGGCCCACTCATAAGAGCCCTTATCGGGAAGGCTCCGCCTTTCCTCGGAAGAGGATATGTCCCTCTCTCCCTAATCTTTGCATGAAAGGAGTCTCGCAATGATTTCATTCGAACAGATTTCTATCGACCGGATTTCCACCCGCGACTTTCTCGTCATCCTTCAGGCCCTGGACTACACCTATGAGCATACGAAGATGGATGATTTCGCAAGGTTGAAGGAGGTCCTCCTCAAGGAGCTCTGCAGCCTGACGGAAACAAGCAGTCCGGAGGAGCTGCTTGAGCTTCTCAAGGCGAACCTGTCCTAAAATCATATCCAAAGGAGGGATTACGGATGTTTCAGGCTGTGATTTTCGATATGGACGGCACTCTGATCAGTACGGAAAAAGACCATGAGACCGCCGCTGTGCGCGCTCTGAAACATTTCGGCGTGCCGGAAGTCCGAGATGACAGGCTTCTCGAGCGAATCGCGGTTCGAGCCTCCGGGACGACCAATCAAAGGACGATGCAGATCATTATTGAGGAGCTGAACCTCGACCTTTCATCCGATATGCTCGTTCGACAAAAATCAGCGGAACTGAGAAAGATCTACGAGTCGAAAACAGACTGGGGCCTCAATCCGGGAGTCGCCTCACTGATCGAAAATCTCTACAGACTCGGCCTTCGAATGGCCGTCGCCTCCTCCTCTCCCTATGATGAGATTCTTTACCTGACAGAGCGTTTCGGTATCTGCAAATACTTTGATCTGCTTTTCAGCGGAGATTTTGTTCCGCGCTCCAAGCCGGAGCCGGATATCTTTCTGGAAACCGCAAGAAAATTAGACGTCAAACCTTCACACTGTCTCGTCTTTGAAGATTCCAAAAACGGCGTCGAGGCGGCAAAGGCGGCAGGAATGTTCACCGTCGGATACAACAATCCCCAGACTCCTTCCTATGATCTGAGCCGAGCGGATCTGCAGATCGACGACTATCGCCGTTTCGATATCCGTGAACTGCCGATGGGCTCACAGCTGAAATACCTTTCCCGGTGAACTGGATGCAAGATCGATGACCCTTTGATTGGCAGAGCCGACAAAGGGTTTTTCCATGCTCTTTTTTTCAAGGACAAACTTACCGTCGACGAGCACATCGGAAAGCGCCAGCAGAGCTCTTTTGTACGGATCCTTAGAGGCCGCAAGCTCCTCATATTCATATCCCGTATAGCACCAGATATCCAGAGACCTTTTGCCTTTGCACCTCTCGGAAGAACGAAAAGCTCTGATCTCTCCGGCGATCTCCGACAGAGCCCTCGCCTGCTCGAAGGGCTCGCCGCCCGAAAAGGTGACTCCTCTCAGCAGCGGGTTTGCAAAAATCTCATCCACCAGCTCCCGGGTATCCCGCAGCGTCCCCCCTGAAAAACAGTGCGTCGAGGGATTATGGCAGGCCTTGCAGTGATGCGGACAACCTTGGACGAAGATCACATAGCGCAGTCCGGGACCGTCCACTATACTTTCAGGCTGGATCCCGCTCAAACGAATTTTCATCTCCTCACCTCTCTCCTTCTCCCGCCGTCTTTTACTTTTCCTTATTGTCGGGATTCGGCCGATAGCCTTCCATCAGCTGATCGTTTTCCATAATAAAGGGTTTTGCGGCCGACTGCCCCCACTCGACGTCGTATTTGTGCATCAGATAGTCGTTCAGCTGCACTCTGTTGTCAAACTTCAGCGCCTGATAGGGTTCGTCAAAAGCCAGTTTTTCCAAAAACAGGAGTTTTCCTCCCTCTGTCGGGAACAGGAGGCCCACATGTCCGACAAACAGACTCCATTGTCCTTCCTCCTCTTCAAGGTGAAAGAAGACAAAGATAAAACTTGCCTTATCGGAATTCCTGAATCGGATCTGTTTTTTTCCCCAGTTTTCTTTTACCGTTTCTAAATGAGTAGAGATATCCTTTCCTTCTTTGGCGCGGATCGAAGCGAACAAATTCTCAAAGACCTCCTCTTCTTCCTCTGCGATCAATGTCTTCGGCGACCTCAAGATCGCCGCTTTGTCAAGAAAGAGGATCTCGTCGTCTTCTGCCTGAGGGTTTCCGACTTCGACAAAATCTCTCATGAGGCCGAAGGAGGTGATCCTGCAGTTGCAGCCGATGAAATCCGGGTGCTTCGCCTCCCAGAGCTCCGTCATCTTCAGGAGATCATACTCGGGATTCAGCTCCTTCGACTCGACAAAACCCTCCTTCGTAAGACTCGTACCCTCTATCGCCTGATTATAGCGATCGACCTCCTCGAAGAAATCCTCCATCCGCTTTTTCTCGATTCCCGCATTCTCCAGCGCCGCTCGGATCTCCGCCTGACTTTTTTCGTCCGTCAGATTCGAATAGACGATACTCTCAAGATAGGGCGGCTCTTTTTCTTTCCCCGCGCAGGCGCTCAGCAGCATCGCTGCCAGCAGAAAAACGATCACACAAGGCACAGTCCCTTTTTTCTTCCTGATTTTCATAACTTCTCCTTTAATCTATATTCGATTTACACAAACTCTATATATGTTTTACCCGATCTCTCTCCTCCGCTCGCTTTCCGTTGTTGAAACGGTCGACCGTACCGACGAGATAGCCTGTGATCCTGCGGATCCGCTCGAACGGGAGCTCCCCTTCCTCTCTGCCGCAGCTCGGGCAGCGGTCACCGATGACACCGCTGAATCCGCAGACCGGATCCCGGTCGAGGGGATGATTGATACTGCCGTAACCGATACCCTCCTCCTTCATCGCGCGAATGATCGTTTCAAACGCCTCCGGATTGGAAGAAGGATCGCCGTCCAGTTCGATATAGCTGATATGCCCGGCGTTGGTAAGCGCATGATAAGGCGCCTCGATGCGGATCTTTTCAAAAGCGCGGATCGGATATTTGACAGGGATATGGAAGGAGTTTGTATAGTATTCCTTGTCCGTCACTCCGATGATCTCCCCGTAGCGTGCCCGGTCCATCTTCGTGAACCTTCCCGACAGGCCCTCCGCCGGCGTCGCGATCAGAGAAAAATTAAGTTTTTTCTCCCTCGTGTACTCTTCCATCCGCTCTCTCATATGGCGCACGATCTCAAGCCCGAGCTTTTCCGATCTCTCACTCTCTCCGTGGTGGCTTCCGGTCAGAGCGGTCAGGCACTCCGCCAACCCGATAAAGCCGAGGGTCAGTGTCCCCTGCCGGATCACTTCTCCGAGCGTATCTTCCGCTGAAAGCTCCTCCGCCCCCTTCCAAACGCCCTGTCCCATCAGAAAGGGAAAATTCTTGACCTTTTTGCATGCCTGTACCTCAAATCGCTCCAGCAGCTGCTCCGCGATCAAATCAATCTTCTGATCGAGTTCCCGGTAAAAACCTGCAAGATCCGGTTCCTTTCTCTCTCCGCGGATAATGCCGTGCTTGACGCCCAGCCGAGGCAGATTCAGGGTCGTAAAGGAGATATTCCCCCTGCCGAAGACCTGCTCTTCTCCGCAGACATTGCCCATGACCCGGGTGCGGCAGCCCATATAGACCGCCTCAGTCTCAGGTCTTCCCTCTCTGTAATAGGCGGCGTTGAAGGGAGCGTCCAGAAAACTGAAATTAGGAAAGAGACGCTTGGAAGACACCCGCATCGACAGCTGGAACAGATCGTAATTCGGATCTTCCTTCTCCAGATTGACACCTTCCTTGACCTTGAATATCAGGATCGGGAAGATCGGCGTCTCCCCGTTGCCCAGACCCTTCTCCTGAGAGAGCAGGAGATTTTTGGAGACCATCCGTCCCTCGGCGGAGGTATCCGTCCCGAAGTTGATCGAAGAAAAGGGCACCTGCGCTCCCGCCCTCGAATGCATGGTGTTGAGGTTGTGAACGAAGGCCTCCATCGCCTGATAGGTCCTTCGGTCCGTCTCTTCCAAGGTTTCCGCGTAGACAAAATCCTGAACCTTCTTGAGAGTTTCCGTCGAACAGCCGTATTTTTCAGACACTGCCGCCAGCTCTTCTTCCGCCTGTTTTTCCGTCCTCGTCATCACGGCGCTGCCGAGCTGATCAAAAATCCCCTTCAGATCTTCGATCACTTCTTGTTTCTCACCGGTCTCCCCTGCCGAGAGACGAAGACCCTTGTAATAGTTTTCGATATAGAGCTTACGGAATGTCTTGCGCACACCCTTCGCCATATTGTAGTCAAAACAGGGAATGGACTGCCCTCCATGCTGGTCGTTTTGATTCGACTGGATCGCAATCGCCGCAAGAGCCGCATAGCTCATGACGTCTTTGGGCTCTCTCAGATAGCCGTGACCCGTCGAAAATCCTCCCGTAAAGACCTTGTCAAGATCGATCTGACAGCAGGTGAGAGTTCCCATATTCAGAAAATCCATATCGTGAATATGGATGTCTCCCTCGTCATGGGCCTCGGCGTGCTCGCTCTTCAAAATAAAATTTTTGCAAAACTCCTTTGAGACCGCACTTCCGTACTGAAGCATGGTTCCCATCGCGGTATTTCCGTTGATATTGGCATTTTCTCTCTTGACGTCCGACTCCTTGGCGTCCAGAAAAGTGATATCGCCTATCGTCTGCATCAGACGGGTTCTCGAATCTCGGATCCGGCTCCTCTCCGCCCGATAGAGTATGTAGGTCTCAGAAGTCTTCGCATGCCCGCTTTCAATCAGCACCTTGACGACCGCATCCTGAATCTCTTCCACCGTCGGCACCAAGCCTGCAAACTTTTGATAAAGCAGTTTTTCCACCCTCTCGGTCAAAGAAGAGGCGATCTGATAATCCGCTGTCTTTCCTTCTTTTTTCGCCACTTCCGACGCTGCCAAAAATATCGCTCGGGTGATCTTCTCCCCATTATAGGGAATCAGACGCCCGTCCCTTTTCCTGACCTGCTCGATCATCTCCGCTCCGCCCTTTCCTTCTGTTATCCCCAAAGTTATCCACTATATCTTGTGGATAATGTCATCATAATTTATATATTCTACCATATCTTGTGGTACTCTCTATAGGATAACAGATTTTTTCCAAAAAAGAAACAGAAAAAATGGACTTCATTTCTCTCTTCACTTCCCGTCTCGGAAGAACCTTTGCAAATTTTTTCTTCGATTTTTCACTTTCTCCTCTCTGCTCATCGCCGTTCACAGTACAAAGACGGATCGGAGACCGAATAAGTTTGAGGATGGATCACTTATTTTGACCTCCAAGTATTTTTCAAGCGGCAAAAAAGACCGGAGTACTCATACTCCGATCCTTCCCGAAAACAATCGCTGCTTTTTCTCTTTTCATATTCAACGCCGGCGATACTTTTTTTCATCCGTTCAATCCGTCCAAATATTCGTCCCTTTTACTGATATCCAAATTTTGTCCTTCCGGCAATCACCATTTGAAATCAAACCCTTCAAAATATATACCGGATCCAAAAATCACTCGGCAGAACGAGCATTCTTTCGGAAAAATCAAATTTGCTTTCCGGAAATTCCGATCATGGGAAATAGTAACTTTTTTCAGATCTTCCTTACAATCCTTTTTTATAAAATCAGATCCATTTGACAAAACTTCCATTCCTATGATATTCTTATAATCGAAAAGTTAGCAACGACAAATATAATGTTCAACCGTTTGCTGTTGTCTGCTGTCTCCACCCTCATACTCAGGGTTCGTTTGTGATTAGTATAAGCATCCTCTGTTTTGTACTGGTCGCCGCTCTGCACCAATTATAATTTCAAATAATTTTAATGCTGTTTTCCGGAGGTTCGCTCATGATTGATATATTCAAGCTGTCAACCATATTTTTCAGCCATTTTTTTATGGTATATATTCCAATATGTATTGTCCTATATGCAATCCGAAGGCTTCGAGGAACTCTCAAAAAGCCCTCTACTTTGAGCGAACAGATCCGAGATATGTTTTTCTAATACCCATCTCACAGCGCTCATCTTCACTTAAAATTGCCGAATCTCAGGAGTTTCAGCAGATACTGATATGCAAACCAAAAGAACTGAACGAAGATCCCTATATTATTTTAATATCCATGGAGATGATCATAATGAATCATATTGAACATCCTATACAGCTCCGAGAAGTTTATACAACAAAGGAGGACAGTTTTTCTGTAGTTTCAGTTATTCAAGAAAATACAGAAGAATTTGTATTTCTATCTTATCATAAATTGCAATAACAAATTGCGTTCAGAATACTTCTGCCCTATCACTACTGCCGTCTCTACTGCAAGAATTGCCCCGCACGGCTTATCTCTGAACATCCATGCAAAAAATTCGACCCTGACCGGTTCAAAATCCGGATCAGGGCCGACCCGCACTTCCAAGAGAAATCAGGGCGCATGGGACTTTCATTTTTTTATGGATACAAGTTTCCCTTCGCGGATTTCAAAGATCAGATCCGCGAAAGCATCCATCTCCGCCGAATGCATGATCGCGAGGATAGTTTTGCCTCTTTTGATTTTTTCGATAAAGGCAGCCACCCTGCGGATGCTCTCCCGGTCGAGATTGGTGAAGGGCTCGTCGAGAATGATGACCTCCGCCTCGGAGGACAGAACCCGGAGCAGCCCGAGTTTCTGCTGCTCTCCGAAACTCAGATTGCTTCCGGATTCGTTGATGATCTTGTCTGCAAAAGAGATCCCCAGCATCTCAAAAACCTCCGGGTCGATCTCTCTGCCGAACATATTCTCCTTGATATCCCCGTCCGCAAACAGGATCGGACGACTCAGATAGGAAGCGCCGGCCAGTATAGGATCCAGTTGAAGCGATCCGTCAAAGATCTCGATATCCGTAAAGCCCGTCAACAGATTCGACAGAGTCGATTTTCCCGTACCGTTGCCGCCCTTGACGACAATCAGCTGATTTTTCCGCACCGCGATCCCCTCCGCAGAGAAGAGCAGTCTTTCCCTGTCCGCCGACGAAAAGACCTTTCCTTCCATCGCAAAAGCCAAATCTCCCATCTCACGATAAGCCTCCTCAAAGCCGAACTTCTCATATTGCTGCTCTCGAAAATCCTGAATTCGCTCCATATGCACCTCGTTGATCGAACGATGGATCAAAATTTCAAAACATCTGTTCAAAGATCCCTATAGAAGCTGGGAAAGCTGGAAGATCACGAAGACCGTCCCTATCGTCACAGTTGCGTCAAAATAGAGTTTTGCCGCAATCCCCAGTGTTGCAACCGTCAGAAGAGAGGACAGCAGGGTCGGCAGATTCTTCGACAAAATGGAATACCATCTGAATTTGGTAATAAAGGACAGGTATTTTTCGCTGCGCTGCTGATACAGATTCGAATAATAGGCCTCCGCTCTCGCAATATTGATCGCCCGCTTGTCTTCGACGATTTTCTTCGTTCCGCTCAGAAAAGCGTCTTGGGTCGGCAATCCGGCCTTCTGGAAAGCGGCTATTTTTTTGTTCGGACTCTGGGTGAGCAGAGCGAAGATCGGTATGTACAGGAGATAGGCGAGTCCGAACAACAGGTGGATATAAAAAGCGATGCCGATCATCCATAGTCTGCTCTGATAGTTCCGATCCGATATTTTAAGCAGGCCGTCCATCACTCCTCTTGAATACTCCATACTTTTTTAAGCTGAAGACGGAGCGGGAGATACTGGGCGAAAAGAATACTCGCCGCAACTGCAAGAAGAAGAGCCGCCAGAATCATCGCCAGATACATCAAAGAATCCCGATCAAAAGCCGGCCTCCCCGAAAGAAAATCGATAAAGCCTCCCAGCAGGAGAGAAGACCCGATGGACAGCCCCGTACAGAAAACAATGCTGAGCGCCAGCACCATATTCGAAAATTTCAGCTCGAAGAGTCCCTTTGCTCTGCTTTCCTCTCTCTTTTCCATAAGATGAATTCCTCCGTTTCTTCCATATTCTATAATATAATACAATATGAATATGGTATGAGTATTGCCGTTTCGCAATGTTTTTATATCATGATATTAACATAATTTTTCTGCAATTACAAGGACCTTTTTTCGCAGGATAAACCGCAGAAAAAAAAAGTAAACCCTTTTTGATTTACTGTCAGACTGTAGACAAAGCGGACAAACTTCAAAATTCATGAGACGAAGATGAGGAACTTTCGTGAAAAAATCGAGAAGAGCGAGCCGTTGAAATTTCAGAAAAATCAGCAGGACGCTGATTTTAGCACGAAAGCGGCAGGATGTCGTTTTGAGCGCGGCCTAGATTTCCGGCGAGCAAGTCCGATTTTTCCGAAAGAGAGTCCGCGCCATCGAATGATTTTTGAAGTTTGTCTGCAATCTGCAGTAAATCATTTTGAGATTTACTGTTTTCTCCATCTTGTCCGTTTTAATCTTTATTCCGTCTTTCCGCTCACATACTGCGAAATCGCATCCGATACATACTGAGCCGTTCCTTCACCGAATCGGTCCAAATTATTTTTGAAATCGGCATTTTGTACATATCCTCGTCCGATGCTTGCAAACACATCCTTCGGACAGTCAAAAGAATACCTGCAGAGATGTTCATGCAGTTTCTTCGACAATTTGACATTCTCTTCCGCTGCCGCTTTTATTCCCTTGGACATGTTTTCTGCAAAGGCGAAGAAAATCTCATTGAAACCCTCCGTGATCTCCTGCTCTTTCCCTTTTTGTCTTTCGACCGCCTGCTCGATCACTTCCTTTCCATACAGAGCCATCGCTTCCTGCTTATATTTCTGATTGTCCTCATAGGTGAAACCCTTGAACTTTTCTTTTGCCGACATCGCCATTCTCCTTTCCTGAGACTCAATTGTCTTTTTCAATGTATCTATCAAAGTCAGGAGCCTTTCTTTCTCCTTCTGCATCAAAAGCAGCTGATTTCTCAGATGAGGCAGCAGTTCATTCTCTCCTTTTCTCAGCAGTTCCTTAATCTGCTTCAGAGAAAATCCCAGATATTTGTAGAACAGCACCGTCTGCAAAACAGACATATCCTCTTCCGAATAGTATCTGTATCCATTCTCATGTTTTTGGGGAGATAATAATCCGATCTCATCATAGTAATGTAACGTGCGCACCGATACACCACTCATTTCGCTGACTTTTTTTGCCAAATACATTGCATCGCCTCCTGACGCTTTTCAGTATAAACTATCACCTTGCGTCATAGTCAACAGGTTTCGGATAATTTTTTCAGGATTTTTATAAAATAAGGCCGCCACTCTTTCATTTCTCTTCTCACCGCTGCAAAGCCCTCGTGTTCGTTTCTACATTGTAAAGAGTGGCTATCCTTTTCTGTGTAAGCTATATATTTTCGTCCTCATAACGCATTTCGATACTATCTTCCTGCTCCCCTGCAGAAGCAGCATAATTTTCTGACGGGAGCTCTCTCATCACTCCGCAAACCTGAGCCTGAAGCAGGGAGATACTTTGCCGATCACCTTGTCGTGACTGTTTTTGTTGTCCGGCTCGATGAACCTTTGAAGAGCTAAAATCTCTTCTTCTCCCAGCAGCTCCATCTGCATCAGCACGCTCATGACCGCAGGATAGAGGGCCCGATTGCTCCCGTCTTCGATTTTGACGGCGATTCCGATGTCTTTTCCGACCACGCCGATGCAGTAGACCGCCTCGGCGCCGAGCTTCGCGCAGAATTTCCCCTTGGTATGCTTCATCAGCTCCGTACAAAACCCTCCGGTTCCCGCCACCATCTCCGGGTATGCGTTCATCGCGGAAACGATCTTTGCGCAGGCCGCAGGATACGGCTCTCTGAGGCCTGACGGATTTGCAAGACGCGCGTAGGAGAGCGCCATATTGCGAAGCTTCATCCCGTGAACCGGCACTCCGCAGCCGTCGACGCCGATCTGAAGATCTTCTCTTTTCACGGAGCAGATATAGGCGAGGATATCGAGCACCTCCTGCTGGATCGGGTGGGAAAGCTCGATATAATCCTCCGTAGAATAGCCTTTCGCCCGACAGACGGAGAGAAATCCCCCGTGCTTGCCCGAGCAGCTCGAATTGGAAGCATCAATGGGGAGACGATCCCACAGCTGCCGCTCGCGGTAGCGCGCGGAGATCGAACGGGGAGCCCCGCAGTTGAGATCGGATACCCCAAGCCCTGTCTTGCGAAGGATCTCTGCAAGGACTTCTCTGTGCATCTCTTCTCCGTAGTGGGAAGCGCACATCAGAGCAAGCTCTTTTTCTGAAAAACCGTATTTTTCCGCCGCACCCGAAAAGAGGACGGCCAGTGCCTGCAGCGGCTTTGCCGCCGAACGCATAAAGGTGATCTCATCGGGATCTCCCGCCGAGGCGATCAGTTTTCCCTCTCCGTCCGTCACCGCGATGAATCCCCGATGCTTCGATTCCGTAAAATCTCCCCTTGTCACCTGAACCAATACTTCCGACATCGACTTTCCCTCCTTCTCTTCTTTTCCCAGAAAAACCTGCTCATACTACACTCTGTTCGAAATACCATCCGATCTTCCGACCTGCTTTCAATGAAATTTCAGATGACAGGTCAGGGGTATATTGTATCGAAGGGCATTTTAATTCGATATTCGTATCAGGACAGCCTCTTTCAAAAACAGAGGACTCGTGAAGCTTCCCTGTTCATTTCATTACAATCTATACTGAACATTGACAGGGTGTTTAGTATCCATCTTCATGGACATGACCGTGATGCTCTTCCTCTTCGTCGTGCCCATGCTCATGACTTTCTTCATCTCCATGGATATGCCAATGACTGTGCTCGTGCAGATGCTCGTGTGTATGGATCCAATCTCCATGCGGATGGGCATGACTGTGGATATGCGCATGAAGATGATTGTGCTGAAGTCCGATGGAATCCTTTATCATCAGGAATGTCGTGGCGACCATGATACAGAGAGCGATGTAAAAGTTGAGCAGCGGTCTCTCGCCTATGAGAAGAATGCTGAACAGGACGCCCAAAAACGGAGCAATCGAGTAGTAGGCGCTGGTCTTGGCCGCCCCGAGATCCTTCTGCGCCTTGATGTAGAGATTGATGCTGAGTCCATAGGAGACAAAGCCCAGTACGAGAGCTCCCGCGACAGCAAGGAGAGAAGGCAGGATCTCTCCCATGAAAAATGCGGTCAAAAGAGCGCCCAACCCTGAAAAGCATCCCTTGATGACGACGATCTCTTCCGAACTTTTATTGCTGATCATTTTAGTGCAGTTGTTCTCAAATCCCCAGCAGATGCAGGCGCCAAGCACAAGCATCGAGCCCCGGTTGAACACGAAGCTCCCTTTTCCTTCAAAGGTCAGGATCGCGCTGGCCAAGCTTATCAGAGAGATGGATATCCACAGACGCCGGGAAATCTTTTCTCGAAACACCAGCAAAGCGATCAGGGAGGTGACGACGATCTCAAAATTGTTCAGCAGAGAGACATTGGCCGCATTGGTGCGCATGATCCCGAGCATCAGGAGAATAGGAGCTGCGATATCCAGCAGTATCATCGCCAGCGTATAGGGCAGTTCTTTTTTCGTCAGACGCTCGATCTGCGTTCCCCTGCGCTTTTTAACCGCAAGCGTCGCCATCATGCCGATCCCGGCTCCCAGGTAAAGAAAAGCCGCCATCATCACCGGACTCACTTTTCGCAGCAATAATTTTGACAGCGGAACATTGACCGCATAAAGCGCCGCCGCCATCATTGCGAAGAGCGTTGCCAAGTCTTTTTTCTTCATTCTCCCTCTCCTCGTTTCATTTTCGACCTTGTATATGAATCAGCCTATCCATATTCAGCATAGGCCGCCGTGGAAGGAACAGGATTTTCTCATCTGCTCCCGCCTCTGCTTCGGTAATCCCGGTCGATCTTCTCTCTCCAGCTTGGCCGGATCACATCTTCTTCCGCATAGGAAGCGATCGCTTCGCTGACCGCCCGGAAATTGAGAGAGATTCCCTGCCGGTCGCAGAGATAGTTGACCGCTCTCTCCCTGCTTATTCCGATCCCGGCGGCCGTCTCCTCGGAGTCGATATTCGCACCGAGAAAGATAAACTCCCATTCGTACTCTCTCTGCTGCTTTTCGATGAGCTGTTTCACCTGTCTCCTCGAAAATTCGCTGCTGGAGTTTTCCATACCGTCGGTGGTGATGACGAAGAGCGCCTTGCTTTTACTCTTCTTTTTTCTCTGTATGTCAATCGTATGAAGGATGCTCTTTCCGACCGCGTCGAAGAGAGCCGTGCTGCCCCTGACGAAATAGTCTCTTTCCGTCATCTCCTCCAGTGAGCGGATCTCTCTGCGGTCATGGAGCAAAAGCGCTTCATGGTCGAAAAGGACTGTACTGACATAGACTTTGGCCTTGGATTTTTTATGGCGTTGGATCATGCCGTTGAAACCGCGTATCGTATCCTCTTCGAGCCCGCTCATCGAACCGCTCCTGTCGAGCAGAAAAACAAGCTCCGTCTCCTCCGCTTTCTTTTCTTTTCCGATTGTTCCGAGCTTTTTCATCTTTTCCATCATTCTTCCTCCTGTCATTTTCTGTAAGGGATCCCGCTTTGCTCTCATCCTGTTTCGGAAAGCGGGAGTGAACGCTTGCTATGACAGAAGTATACCGAATCTTCCCTCGAAAAGGGTCGCCTCGAAGGCGACAAAGTTATTCCGCAAACGGACAGCCTCCTCTTTTCACTCTTGCCGGTCTCTCTATCCCGCAATCGCTTCAAGGGTGATCAGTACTTCGAGACGGATATTCTTTGTTTCCCTTTGTTCTTACAGATCTCTCTGTAGTCCTTCTCGATTGGGCAGAGGATCTTTTATCCGTCGGCCTCATCATATCAGTGTCTGTTGTTCGAAGGAAAAAAGCGTCTCGTTGATCAGGAAGATATCGTAGTTTTTGTTTTCGATGAAATACTCGACAATGATATCGGATTTGCTGCTGTGGGAGAGTGCATAGCCTGCCCTGGAGAGCAGATAACGGGTCTCCTCCAGAGAAAGCTCCATCGCGATGGACAAAGAGAGGACAGTCCCTTTTTTCGGCATATAGTCCTTCTTGCTGCGGATCTTTGAAAAATGCTTGCGGTCGATATTCGCCTTCTTATAAACCTGCACGTCGCTGAGCCCACGCTCGTCGATCATCCTCAGCAGGGTCTGAGAAAACCCCTCTTCCACCTTGCTGATAAGCTCATCAAGAGAAGAACCTGTGCGCCGCTCTTCGATCTCATCTTTTTTGCTCCTTCCGGCTGAGGAGGACCGCTCCCAAGAAGCCGGCTCCGCCTTCTCCTGCAACGGCAGCTCCTCATTCAACCTTCTTCCTCTGTCGGAGCGCTCTGCAATGTCCACATAGCGGTCGTCAATATAGGAACGGATCGAATCTTCGAGGCTTTTGCCGATCTCCAGCGCCTCTTTGTCAAAGAGCGTCAGATAGACCTTCATCTCCTTTGCTTCAAGAAAATCCAAGACCGCCTTTTTTGCGATGCGCAGAGCCTCCTTTTTCGGATAGCCGTAGATGCCCGAGGAGATCAGCGGAAAGGCGATGCTCTCGCAGCCTTTTTCCGCGGCAAGACGGAGCGAAGAGGCATAGGAGCTGTAGAGAAGCTCTTCCTCACCGCTGCCGCCTCCCTGCCAGATCGGCCCCGCCGTATGGATGATATACCTTGCGGGCAGTGCATAGGCCCCCGTGATGACCGCCTCCCCGGTCTTACATCCGCCGATGGACGCGCATTCTCTTGCCAGCTCCTTTGCTCCCGCCTTTCGAAAGATGGCCCCGCAGACACCGCCTCCCTGCACAAGGTCGGTATTCGCGGCATTGACGACCGCGTCCACCTCCATGGCGGTGATATCATTTCGTAGAATATACAGCGGCATGATGCCCTCCTTTCCTTTACTATAAAGCCATGATTTGCTCAATGAAAAATAAAAAGACTGCCATGCGCCTTTCTGCTGGCAGTCTCCTTCATCACCTGCCGGCCGGGGCGAAGCAGCTGTGTCTTTTTTCAGTTATTCCCAAATGATCGCTCCATTTTCGTCGGTCTCATACTCCTCGTAGTCGATCTCCATCGACACCGCAAGATGCGGAAATCGGTCAATACGCAGATATCTCTTCGCCCAAGCGTCCGAATACAGAATCAGTCCCTTTTCGATGACCTCATTGCCCTCCGCATCCTGATACTCGTTATCGAGGACAGCCGCTCCGGAAAGTTTCGTCCCTTCCACCATGAAGCGCACCCGCCCATGCAAGAGATAGACGAGGGCAAAATAATTGCTGTCATCGCATTCCAAAACGAGCTCGATCTGTGCGGAAGGACTTTCTGTCGCCGCAAGCACTTCATCTTCCGCCTCATAAAGATAGTATCGGTAGACGCCTTCTTCGTCCGCCCTGCTCTTTAGGGCAAAATATTTGTCCAAATACTCTCGAATGTTCATCATTTTCTCCTCTCAGGACTTTTGTGCTGAAAATACGCAGACCCGGTATTTTTAATTTCCGAATATATCGACGGGAGCGGGAATCAACGGAGCCGGCACGAGTCCGGGATCAATGACCTGCTCTCCCGGCAGACCTCCGGGCACCGGTTCGGTCTCGACGGGCTTCGTTCCGACTCTCACCTTTTCGGTCGCCGGAGGATAGTAATCTCTCGAAACGACCTTGGCCACTCCGTTGACTGTCTTGGTAGTCACGGATTTATACCCGTCTCTTCCCGGTTTTTCGATCTCTTCTTTGCCCATCGGCAGGTTCGGATCCGGAATCTTTTCGATGGTCTTCGGAATGACTTCCGATACCGTCGAGGTCAAACCCACTTTGGGCTGCCTGTTCGTGTCTCCGTACATGATGACTGAAACCTGATTGCCGGCGACATAGGAGCGGATATAGACCGGATACTCCTTGGTATTCTTGAACTTGAGATCAATGAGATTCCCGAATATCGTCGCATCTCTCCCCATGGGAACATAGCCTGAAGGAATGGAATGGTTGCGTCTTTCCGTGATCTGCATATCCGATAAAAGGGCCGTATTGTACAGGGTGGAAGATACCTGGCAGACGCCTCCGCCCATTCCCTCCTGGAGTTCTCCCTTGACGATCACCGGAGCATGGACATAGCCGGAGGCGGCGCTGATCTCTCCGTTCTTCTCGTTAAAACTGAACTGATCTCCGGGATGCAGGAGCACATGGTCGATCCTGCTTGCTGCAAGGCGTATATTGTGGTTCCTTCCCGGGATACTGTTGTTGAAAGTCGTCCTGTACTCTCCGATCACACCGTTGATCTGACGCAGGTAAGCGGCTTTCACTTTCGCTTCTTCCTCGTGAACCGGTACCTCGATGCTCTCTCCGGTGGGTTCCTGCATATAAGTCTTCACTCTTTTTGCAAGTTCGTCCCGGTCAACCGTCAGTCCGCTCTTTTCATCGATGACGACCACTCCGGAATCGACTATGAGCTTCGCATCGACAGGCTTGAGATCGACCTGTTCTTTGATCTCGTCGAAAATCGGTTCGAAAGCCTCGAAATTTTCTTTCTTTTCAAGGGGCAGATACTCGGACTGTCCCGATTTGAGCCGAAGGATCCTGACGAAATTCGAAAAGGCGTTCTCACTTCTCCCGATTGCGTAGGCCTCTTCCACCGCCTTATCGACCTCATAGACATAACCGAGGCTCTCCAGATCGTATTTCCAGTTTCGACTCTGGTACGAGAAGCGAATCTCTCCCATATCATACTGCTCATGCAGGAGTTTTGCCGCCTCTTCACGATTCATATTTCCGATATCGGTCTCTTCCACATGGATATTGGGGTAAATCCCCTGTTCCTGAAACAGTTTATTTGCATACCACAAGGCGAACGCCGCAGAGACGATCATCGCCAGAGCTAAAATAATCCCTATTTTTTTCACTGAATACTCCTAAATCGTTTCATATAAAATTCAAATGATTTTCATCTTAGTTCATTATCCGACATTTCTTCCGGTGAATCAAGTGTTTTTTCGCTGAACGGCGCTCCTTTTAGCAGGCGGAAAATCGGGCTGTCCTCCTCGAGCAGAGTGATGATATAGAGAATATCCGAAGCTCTCGTCATCGCGGCATAGAGTATATTCATACTGCGGATGAAGGATTGAACCTCGGCCTTTTTATGTTTCTCGCTTAGACTTTGAGAATACAGCATCTCCGGCTCACAGAGAATCACCGCCGGAAATTCAAGATTCCCTACCGAGAAGATGTTGGACAGGGTCACACCGCTCTTGTAGGTGAGACTGCTCATATCTTCGTTGGCGACGATAAAGGGAATTTCTTCCCGCTGCAGAGCCTCCCGAAGCAGGTACTGAAAATAGATCGTATTGCCGGATTTCATTCTTCTCTTGTTAAAGGGAAAGAGAATTCCGATATCCGAGTAAGAAAATCCTTTTTTCTCTTTAAGATCCCGAATGACACGAATGATATCCCCGAACTTTTCATCCGCACCCCTGCTGCGTATCAGAAGAGGAGTTCTGCCTCGAAGGCGCAGAGAAGTGCTCCCGCAATAATAGTCCTCCGGAATCTCAAGGCCTTTGTCCCCTGCATACTTTCTGACACTTCTTGTGAAGCCGTCCGTAAATTCGGTCAGCGCCTTGCTCATCCGGCAGTTGTTCTCCATTTTCAGAAAATAGTCAAAATGCAGAGCCTCCCATCCGCTTTCAAGATCCGCCTTCGGACCTCTCATATCCTTTCCTTTGTCGGAAGCGACCGTAAAGAAGTACTTGCTTTTATACAGGAGATTTTGCAGAAAATTCAGATGCTCCGGTTTGAAATTATCCGCCTCATCGACAAAGATCCCCTTGTAGATATGATAGCCTGAATAGATCTGCGAGATCTTTCCGAAGATAAAATCAAACTGCTGATTGAAACTCCTGGGGCTCCCCTGATCCATCCTGAGCCCATACTGCTTGGAGATGCTCAGCACAAAACTGTGGAAACTGATGATCTCGATATTGGGCGTCCGAAGTCTCACCATATCCAGATAACGGCCAATTTCGCTCATCAGCTGCTTATTGAAGCAGATATAGAGAAATTTGTCCTTGGGATAGACCTTGGCAAGTCTGAGAAGACGAGCCATCATCACCGTCGTCTTGCCGACGCCGGAAGCGCCTCGAAAAAGGGTGTTTCCGTAAGAGACCGAACAGATGAGGTGCATCTGTTCCTCAGTCAGAGGAAACACCTGATAATCATACTCTTTGAAAGTGAATGCGATCTTTTTGAAGTCTTTGTTCAAAATGCGTTCGTCCGACTCTTTTCTGACGATATGGTACTCTTTTGCGATCTCATAGCGAAGCAGCTCACAAAGGATCTCCTCGGTTTCGCTCATATAGGTCTGCAGGGAAAGCTCGCCCTTTTTCATCTTTCGCCACTTGCTTTTGTCGATGATTTTTTCCCTGCAAAATGTATCCCTTCTTGCGCTGAGATCGACATAGGGCATGAAAAAGATATAGCTGAGCCGATAATCCTCTCCCAGGCTTCGAAGACTGCTCTGAAAATACTCTTCCTCTTCCTGCATGATCTCGATCAGTTCTTCCTCAAGGATTGAAAAGGTCTCCTCGAAAGTATCCATAAATTTGATCAGGAGAGTTCTGCGGAAGTTCTGCCGTTCACTCTCCGGCTCTTCATAGTACATATCCGCATAAAACCCCTTGAAGGGAGTGAGCTTCATGATCGCCTTTCCCGGAAGACGGCTCCTGAAATACTTAAAAAATTCTCTCTCGCTGTCTTTGATACGAAAAGCCTCGATCTCCGACAGAATTTTCGACGGATACTGCTTCACTCTTCTCCCCTCCGATCTTTTGATACTCTTTCGGCTGCACAGATATGCCGATATATCGAAAATACCCCTTTTCAAAAGGAAGGAAACTTATTTCGTCCATGAGAGCTCTCTTTTATTCAATCGTATATTCGATATATCCTTCCGCCTTCCTGCGGATGATCTCTCCGATCCCTGCGGAAACCGTGCGGACATTCTTATAGCTGATATCCTCCATCCCGCTGCCCAGCAGCGCGTTATGGCAGAGCGCAAGGTCAAGATCCGTGCCGACAAGTTCATTGTCCTTATCTTTGAAATAGGAGACGACGTCTCCGGCAAAGACGACCTCGATTTCCGCCGTATCGCCGGTCTCCTGACAATACTTCCGATAGTTGGCGATCTTATGCTTTAATTTTTCGATCAAATCCATCTTTTCGATCCGAAAAAGTACCTTATAATGCATATTCATCCTCCTTTATCACAGCTGCCGGCTTTTCCATCAGAACCACACGGCCGACCTGATATCCGCTGAATCCGTAAAGCGCCTCCTCTGCAAAAAGCGGGAAAGTTCCCGTGATCGACAAAAAGGCTTCTTCCGACAATCTCCGCTCTCTCACTCCCTAATTCTTCATACAGGTTCAATCTCTTCGTTTGATCCGACAGACCCGGGACTCCTCTGTCCTTCCCGGAGAATCCTTCGGCAAACAGCAGATCGACCTGCGCCTCTTCCAAAAAAACCTTACGCCGTCAGCTCATCGAGGAGAGGTCCCGTGGGCTCCGCTCCTTGTCAGAGAGCGGACGTCCCGGAATGATCTCCTCCGGCGGCCGCCTCGCCTTCTCTTTTATTCTATGGACGGTAGACTTCCAGTCTTTTTTTGAGCACCTTGACCTCCAGAGGCAAGGGGACGCCTTTTTCTCCGTCGAGGCTGACATTCATCTCCTCTTCGGATTCGATACGGAAAAAATCCGATCGTATCACCCGTACATGATCGAGATTCTCATAGTTCTGATCGTTCATGAAAGCGACGAGAAGGTTCGCAAGATCCATCGGACTGCATTCCCGGATGACGACCATCTCCATAAGCCCGTCGGAGACATCGACGGCGTCCTCCGCGAAGACCTTCTTGAAACTTCCGACACTCGTTCCGTTGAGAATGAGGATCAGATATGCCTTTTCTTCAATAACCTCCCTGCCCGTGTCGATGCGGACAGGGTAAGACCTTATATTCGTCAGCTCGCTGATCGCATGGAGATAGTAAGCCAACGGACCGAGGATCATCTTGCTGTTCGGATCCGTTTCAAAGGAGATCCCGGCAAAGACTCCGCAGGCAAGGCTCGAGAGAAAGATCTCCTGATCGTTGACGAGAGCCATGTCGACAAAGATCGTCTCTCCCTTGGCGATGGTTTCAATCGCAGTCTCGATCTCCTGAGGCATGTCGATATTATGGGTGAAATTGTTGCAGGTACCAGTACCCAGCGTCCCGTAAGGCAGGTCGATCTTCTCTTCCCGGATCAGCTTCGCGATATAGCCGACCGTCCCGTCCCCGCCCGCGCCGACGACAAGATCGACGTCCTCTCTGTGCAGAGCCTTGCGAAGCGCTTCCTCACTGCCCTCCTGAAGACGAAAAAGATCCAGATAGATATCATTCGTCTGAAAGAGCTCCGCGATCTTATCCAGCTCTTTGGGCACCAAGCGGCTTCCGGATATCGGATTATAGACAAACAGTGCTTTTTTCAAAAAAACGCCTCCTCTGCCGGCTGAAGCCTGCTCAGCCGCCCTAATATCTCTTCATCTCCGCGATCCGTTCGAGAACTTTGTCGATATCCTCCCTGCCGATGTCATAGTGAGTGACAAAACGGAAGATCCCTCCCTCCTGAGGATTGATCTTTATGCCCTTATCCAAGAAATTCTTCTCACTCATCGCCAATTTAAGCTTCTCATCCGTCACCTTGAAAAACACCATATTGATATCCAGGCAGTCTCTGTCGACCTCGATTCCCTGGATCTTCGACAGTCCTTCCGCAAGATACCGGGCATTCTGATGATCTTCGACAAGGCGTACCCGCATATCTCTGAGCGCGACGAGACCCGCGCTGCCGAGGATGCCGATCTGGCGCATACCGCCGCCCATCAGCTTTCTCTTCTTACGCGCTTTTTTGATGAACTCCCTGCTTCCGACGAGCATGGAGCCTGCCGGTGCGCAAAGACCTTTGGACAGGCAGAACATCGCGGAATCCGTGTACTTGAGGATCTCCTTCGCCTCGACATTCAGCACCGCCGCCGCATTGAACACCCGGGCGCCGTCCATATGTACCGGGATATGATGCGCCTTTGCGACAGAGAAGATATCTCTCATGACGGAAAGAGGGATCACGGTACCGTCCGAATACGCGTTTTCAAGACAGATCAGCCCGGTCTCGGGACAATGGATGTCTTCCTCCCGTATCGCCGCTTCGATATCCCTGACCTTCATGACCCCATGCACCGCCGGAAGGGCTCTCAGCTGGACTCCCGCGATCACGGATGCCGCGCCCACCTCGTGCATCACCACATGGCAGTCATGGGGGAGGATCGCTTCGTCGCCTCGTCTGCAGTGGGTGAAGATCGCCAGCTGATTCGCGAAGGTTCCGCTGGGGGTGAACAGGGCCGCTTCCTTGCCTGCCAGTGTCGCCGCATACTCCTCCAGCTCTCTCATCGTCGGATCGTCTTCATATACATCGTCCCCGACCGCCGCATCCACCATCACTTCACGCATCTTCTGTGTCGGCATCGTCACCGTATCGCTTCGCAGGTCAATCCATCGCATTCCTTTTCCTCCTCTTCCTGAGCAGCACACCAAGGTGCGCACTCCTCTTCGATATGGTATATATTCACACATTTCAGCCTTGTTCAGAGTTTCTCCTCGCAATATTCCGTCTTATAGATAAATTGAGGATGTTTTTCCTTAAAAGACCTCACCTTCCTGCTGTTTATCTTATGTGTCTTCACTCTGCTGCATACAGCTCGGTAAAAGAACTCATAGCCGGACAGTTCCGCCTCGAGGATTTTCCTTCCCTCCTCGAGCTGCTCAACCGCTTTATCTAAATTTGAACCTTTCAATTCAATCAAATACGCTTTTGAGCCTGTATCATTCAGCAGGAGAAAATCGCAGCAGGTTCTTCCTCGGATTAAGTCCCCGTCCAACTGGTAATGCCGTACCTTATACCGCAGCAGATTGACGGCCTTATGCTTTCTCGATGAGCCCTTATCCTTGGATACGATTTCTTTCTGATCTATCCGACATTTCGATTTTTCCGGAATCAGAAGCATGCAGGTGTTCCTCCTCCGTTTTTCAGTGCGATCATCTCGTCATAATCCCTGTTTATCCGATCCGAAGCTCCATCGATCACCTCACTGCAAATCTGCTGTTCCACTTCATCCACGCAGGAAATGACCTTGCCTCTCTCAATAAAAAAAGCCGACAGGTCACGGAAGGAGAGACGATTTCTCAAAGGAACCACTTCTTCGAGCTTTTGTCCATCCACACAAGATGCTATCTTATCCGCGTACAGCAAATTATTGATCGTTCCGAGGATATAAGGACTGTGTGTCGTAATCAGCATCCTGTTTTGTCCGCCGTTCCGAGCTAATGCTATCATCTCCGTCATCAATTTCTGTGTGTTCGGAAACAGGTTCGACTCTGGTTCTTCAATGATAAAGCAGGCATTTTTACGATGCAACAGATAGTGAAAGAGCAGATTCAGAATCCACACCGCCTCCTGCTGGCCTGAAGAAGCAAAATTGATTGATACATACCGACCCTCACTGATCTGCAAACCCTCGTCCTCACCGACAACACGATATTCACCCTGCAGAATCTCTCTCATCCGTGAAGAAGCCTCCTCCAACAGTTCTTCATCGACTTTTACGCCTGTCGTCTGCTCAAAATGAAAGACCCTCTGCTCCACACTTTGCCCCAAAGAAGATTTCATCCCCATGATTCTCTCTATATAATTTTTTGTACAATAATCCATACTGCTCTTCTGATCGTCACTCAGGCGAGCATAGACTTCAGCGAGCTGATTTCCGAGGACGGTAATCAGGCTCCTTCCTGCAGGAATATAGACTGCTTCATATCGGTCATCAAAAAAAAGATCGATCTTCTCCTTTGCACTTAAAAGAGCATCCCGCCAGGCAATTATCAGTTCACTCTCCTCTATCTCCACCGTCTCGGAGTGGAGCCACCGGAAAATTCCCGGCAATTTTTTCAGAAAGTCTCTGAAGTTTTCACTGAGATCCACATCTATATAATCATATGAGAGGGAAATGCTCATGGAAGCCTCTTCTGAATACCAATACTCCAGTCGAGCCGGTTCTTTCAGCGGTAATGTCAAACCGAACACCCGGATAAAATTGGAACGGACTGCATTGACAAACATTTCATGCAGCAAAGGCTTTTCTTGGCCCTCAAATCGAACTTTTCCCTGAAATTCCATGAATTCCGTCAGAGGATATCTGCTCCTTAATTGTCGAAACAGAATATTTTTCAAGTTCTTGAAGAAGAAAATACTTTTTGCCAAAGTACTCTTTCCCGATGCCTGAGGACCGGTCAAGAGCATAAAATCACGAATCTCCACACTGCATTTTGTTATCGGTCCGAATCCGCGAATCTCTATCTTCTGCATTACGCATCCCTTGCTTTCCATCAAAATCAGTCTCTATGATCCCATTGACACTATGGTGAACAGATCCTCAACAGTCCATTCACATACATCCCTCTCCACATCAACAGTATACCATATCTCCGCCTGAAAATAAAATCTCCTTCTGCTTCCCTCTTCAGGCCAAAGACTCTTCTTCCCGGCGATAGGCGGCTCCTTTTCCCCATTCGAACCGCCCGCCCGCTCCGATCTCGAAATGGAGCTTTGCGATGCCGAGATCGACCATATCGAAATACTCATCAGCGGCTATATCCGCGCAGACCCTTCCCTCAAAGTAATGAAAGCGAAATTTCTGCGAGTTTTTGGCGCTGGGAGCGGCCGCAACAAGGCGCATCCCCTGCCAAAACCATTCCGGCGGCTCTTCATCAAAACTGCAGAGCTCTTTTTCCGATTTGGACTTGCGATGAATCAGTCCCTGCAGCAAGTTCTCCTTGAATGAGAGCTCCTCCCTGACCTCCCCCACCGTGATGATGCAGATCAGCTCTTCCTCCTCCCCTGCCTGAAAGAGTCCGTTCTTCCTGTCGAAGGTGCCTCCGACCCAGCAGGTACCCAGTCTCCTCTTTGTTGCCTCCAGCACGAGTTTTTCTCCGTAGTATCCGCATTTTTCCCTGCGGTCTTCGTCCGCCTTTCTCCCGAAAATGACGATCAGTGAACGCACTCCCTTGAACATTCCATAGGATTTGGACAGTCCTGCAAAAGCGCTTCTCCCGTCTTCGAGAAAACATATTCGAAGTCCCGATTCCTCATTGAGCTTCCCGATGAGCTCCTTAAGCGCCTCCGCCTTTTCTCCTTCGACCGGAAGATCTTTATAAGAGCGTCGGGATCTCCTGCGCATCACAGCGTCCTGATCCGTCAGCAAAAATTTTCTCATTGACACCGATCTTTCCTCCCCTCTTTTTTCAGTTCCCTCACCTGTTTTCTCCTTCCTCACTTCCTATTGCCGTTTTGTAGAGGCAGTAGATTTTCCCTCCGGCTGCCTTCACTTTGTTCCTCTCTCTGCTCTTCCGATCCGAGCTCCGATCTTTCTCAGATGAGCAGTTCGTCCGCCATCTGCTGCAACCTCTCTCCTGCGATGCGGTATACCGTCCACTCCTCCATCGGCTCCGCCCCGAGAGAGATATAGAAGTCGACCACCTCGTTCAGCAGCTGCTCATACTCCGCCAGTTCCCTGATGAAAAGCAGGATCAAGTCCGTATCCCGCCTTTCTGCAAACCGAAATCTCAGTTCTCCCTTTCCCTTCACTCCGCTTCCCCCTCCGATTTTCATCATTTGATGCCGGATCTTTCGCTTTCGCATCCCTCTCCCGCTCCCTGCTCTCTGTCGGAACGGAAGCTCTGATTGTTGGACGCTTTCGATGCCGGCGGCCACCGAGGATTTCATACAGCTCCTCTCGCATCACAAACTTCTTCCGCCGGATTTATCCTATCATATCGAAAGAGTGAAGACAAGATAGACCCTGTCTCCAAAGACTTACCCAAAATCCGGTTCTCCGACCTGTGATCCGGACTTAATCCGCAAGACAGTAAAAAAATACAGAACGAAATAATATTATAAAACAAAAAAAAATATTTGACAGATTGGTCTGCTCATGCTATGATGATGTCAACAGCATGAATATCATAGAAAAAGATACACCTTCTGAAGCCATGGCGATATTCATGAAAAAAATTTTTCAGAAAGAGAGGAGATGCGATGAAAGATATCTGCTATATCAACGATCTGGAGAGGCTGAAGGCTCTGGCGGATCCGCTGAGAGTCAATCTCCTGACTGCTCTCGGCACCACCAAGAAAAATTCTCAGCAGCTGGCAAAGGCTCTCAAAATCAACCGGACGAAGATCCACTATCATTTGAACATCCTTGAAGAGATGGGCTTCATTGAGGTCGTCGATACGGATCTCATCAACGGGATAATGCAGAAATATTATCTCCCGACGGCCCGGGCCTTCGTCCCGGCCCCAAACATCTTCAACGAGATCTTCCATACGGATTCGATTGGGTTTTCCGTCAAAAAATCTGAAGAAAACGAGTTTTTAGAAGAGTTCGAGAAATTGAAAAAGAAATACGGGACGACCAAAAAAGATGCGGACTCTGTAAATTTCAGCCTGATAAAACTCTAAATGTTTGCGACTCATTTATGAGTCGCAAACATTTACCTCGACTGTAAAATATTTTTTATCGTTTTTATTTTATTTTCCGTTTCGGGAATGGATTATGCAGATTCGATTTTTCCGAAAGAAAGTCCGCACCGGCGAATGATTTTTGAAGTTTGCCTACAATCCGAGGTTATGTATGTAAACTCATGAATTATACTAATCACCTTTTGAAATTGCGGAACTTCGGGAATAAACAGAAAACTCGTGAGGCTTTCCTGTTCATTCCACGAAAATATATGCTGAATATAGACAAGGTATTCGGCATTGTCCTTCACGCATCAAATATGCGGAAAAAACAAGATCAAGGAGGATATCATGATCAAAAATAAAGATTTCATGCTTTTGCTCACCGGCAGGTTCATCACCAATTTCGGCGACAGCATCTACACCATAGCGGCGATGTCTTTCGTATTCGCTCTGACAGGTTCTTCTTTTTATACGGGACTCGCGCTGTTTCTGACTTCATCGGCGGCGGTCATTCAGATCCTTCTCTCTCCGATGCTCGACCGGATCAATATGAAAAGATTTCTGATCCTGTCCCAGGTGATTCAGGGACTGCTGCTGCTGACGATACCGCTCCTCCATATGAGGGGAGATCTCAAGGTCTATCATTTGCTGGTCCTGATGCCGATCATCAGCCTGATCAATCAGCTGGTCTATCCCGGTCAGCTCGCTCTCCTGCCGAAGATCCTCCCCTCGAAAGATCTCGTCAGGGCAAATTCACTGTTCTCTGTCGCCTACCAAGGAAGCGACGCCCTCTTTAACGCCCTGAGCGGATTCATCGTCGCAACCGCCGGTCTGATCGCCGCCTATTATATCAACAGCATCACATTCTTTGCAAACGGAATACTCTTTCTATTTTTATCCGAGATCGTCGCTCATAGAAATGTGGAAGGCCGAGCCGCCTTTACCCTCAAGACCCATTTTCGGGAACTGAGAGAAGGGCTTCGGCTCTGGAGCCGCCCGATATTAAAATCCCTGCTGATCGGAGTCGTCCTGATAAACTTCGCAGCCACCGGTATCTTTGCGGCCCTCCCGGAATTTTCATCCGGCAGCAGCTTCTACGGAATCCTCATGAGCGCATCGGGGCTCGGTGTGCTGCTCGGCGCGATGCTCGCCAATTCGAATCTCGTCAAAAAAATGAGATTGGGCAGCCTGTACATCCTCTGCATCTTTATCGCCGGAGCGGGATGGATGAGCATGGGATTTGCAGATATCGCTTCCTTGCCGGGAAAGACCGCCGCTTTTTGCACCTTCCTATCCGGATGGATCTTCATCGGCATCCTGAATATCTACTCCCAGACCATCCTGCAGAAGATCGTTCCGGTAGAGAAGATCGGCGCCGCCCTTTCTTCGATGATCGGTATATCCGTCGCACTGGCTCCGCTGGGGGCACTGAGTGCAGGCTTTCTCAGCCGGTATTTTCAGGCCCGCATTCTCATCGTATCCGCCTCTGTCCTGATTCTCGCCGTCGGGATCTTCTGGCTGCTCGACCAAAATATCCGTGGCATGGACAGCTTGGAAGCCGTCGGCAAAGACGATCCGATCTTCTTTTCTTCACAAAAAAGCTGTTGACATTTATATCCATATATCGTAATATTGCGATATATGGATATTTTGTCGGAGAGGAGGAAAAAATGGAAGCCATCAAAAATAATTTTGAGCGCTATGAAGAAGCCGCGGAGCTTCTCAAGGCGATCGCTCACCCGATCCGCCTCTGCATCGTCAAGGGACTTTCTGAAAAGGGTCCCTGCAATGTCACCCATATGTATGACTGTCTCGATATCCCTCAGTCAACGGTCTCACAGCATATTGCCAAGCTCAAATCCGCCGGAATCATCAAGGGACACCGCAGAGGCACGGAGATCGACTATGAACTCTGCAGCGAAAAGGTCGCTCTGATCGCGAAGCTGCTGATCAGCGAGCTCTCCTGATGAAAATATTTCTGAGACATCCGGCAGGAATCTCCTTTTGAGACTGCATGATGAACGGAATCAGGAGCCGCTGGTTCTGCACAGGGTCTTTCATCCCGTATGTCAATGAACCACAGTTATAAAAAATATCACATTTCTGAAGAAAGGAAGAACACCGCCATGAAAAAAATACTGATCGTCGGAGGAGTCGCAGGAGGCGCGACCGCCGCAGCCAGACTTCGAAGACTCGATGAAACGGCAAAGATCATTTTGTTTGAGAGAGGAGAGCATATCTCCTTTGCCAACTGCGGCCTGCCCTACTATATCGGAGGCGTCATTGCTGAAAGAGAATCTCTGCTTGTGCAGACCGTTGAAGGAATGTCGAACCGCTTCCATATGGATGTGCGCAATCTCAGCGAAGTCCTGTCCATCGACAAGGACAAAAAACTCCTTCAGGTAAAAAATCTCAGAGACGGCAGCATCTATGAAGAGAGCTATGATGTGCTTCTCCTCTCCCCCGGGGCCAATCCCCTCCGACCGCCGATCCCCGGCCTTGAAGAAGCGGATCATGTCTTCACCCTCCGCAATATTCCCGATACCGACGCGATCAAACACCATACGGACACAAAAAATCCGCAGCGGGCCGTCGTAATCGGGGGAGGATTCATCGGAGTCGAAATGGCGGAAAACTTGGCACACAGAGGCATTTCCGTCACCCTAGTCGAGATGCTCGATCAGGTGATGGCGCCTTTCGACTTCGAAATGGCGGAGATCCTGCACAGCCATCTGCGCGAAAAAGGTGTGCGCCTGATCCTCGGAGACGGGGTTTCCCGTTTTGAGGACAAAGGCAAAAGCCTCGTGCTCAGCAGCGGAACAAAACTCTCTTCCGACCTGACGATTCTGGCAATCGGCGTTCGTCCGGAAAACGAACTCGCAAAAGCCGCAGGTCTTTCTCTCGGCGAGCGCGGACACATCCTCGTCGACGAAAATCTCCAAACTTCAGATCCCCATATCTATGCAATTGGAGACGCTGTAGAGACCATCGACTATATCTATGGCGGGAAAGCCGCCGTTCCTCTCGCCTCTCCCGCCAATCGTCAGGGACGCATCGCCGCCGACCGCATCTGCGGCATGGACAGCAAATATCGGGGCGTTCTCGGCACGGCGGTTGCAAAGGTCTTCGATCTGACGGCCTCATCCACCGGACATAACGAAAAAGCGCTCCGCCGCATGGGCCGAACGGACTACAAGGCGATTCACCTGCATCCCGGCTCCCATGCCGGCTACTATCCGGGTGCCTTTCCGATCTCTCTCAAGCTGATCTTCGAACTGCCTTCCGGAAAGATCCTCGGCGCACAGGCTGTCGGCTATGAGGGCGTGGAAAAACGCATCGATGTCCTTTCCACCGCCATCAAGGCGAAGATGAATGTCCGAGATCTCGCCGATCTGGAACTGGCCTATGCGCCGCCTTACTCTTCCGCGAAAGATCCTGTCAATATGGCGGGCTATATCGCGGGCAACATTCTCGATGGTCTTGTGGACACCGTCTCCTTCAACGAGATCGACAAGAAGATCGAAGAAGGCTGCCTCCTGATCGACGTTCGAGAACCGCTGGAGAGAGAGGCAGGCTTTATCGAAGGCTCGGTCAACATCCCTCTCAGTCAGCTCCGCAGCCGCCTCGACGAGATCCCTAAGGACAAAGAACTCGTCACCACCTGTCAGGTGGGACTTAGAGGCTATATCGCTGCCCGCATTCTCCTGCAGCAGGGATACTCCGTCAAGAACCTCGACGGCGGATACAAGACCTATGCACAAGTCTATGGAGGAAATATCGGTTCCGGCTGCTGCAGCTATGTGGATGACAAAGGCGAGATGCATCTCAGCTGCGATAAAGATCTCCCGGAGCAGGTTTCCGAAACGATCGACCGCAGAGTCGACGCGAGAGGGCTCCAGTGCCCGGGACCGATCGCGCAAGTCTTTCAGGCGATCAATGAGATGCAGGAAGGCCAGCTCCTGGAAGTTCTCGCCACCGACCCGGGATTCGGCAAAGATATCGCCGCCTGGTGCGAAAAGACCGGTCACAGCCTGATCTCCTCGGAATTTGCCAAAACCCACTTTCGAACTTTGATACGCAAGGGCAGGGATTTTTTTAAGCAAGCCCCGCAAGTCGGGGCAAACTCGGAAAAAACGACCTCTCCCGCCAAAAACGGCGCCTCTATGGTCGTCTTCAGCGGAGACCTGGACAAGGCGATGGCCTCTCTGATCATTGCGACGGGGGCCGCCTCTATGGGCAAAGAGGTGACGCTCTTTTTCACCTTCTGGGGACTGAATATCCTGCGAAAACCCGGAATCAAAGTCGAGAAAGACGCGATCAGCACGATGTTCGGGAAGATGATGCCCGAAGGCGCGAAAAAGCTCAAGCTCTCCAATATGAATATGGGCGGCATGGGTTCCAAGATGATGAACTATATCATGAAGAAAAAGAATGTTGACAGTGTGGAAACTCTTCTCAAAAATGCACTTTCCCTCGGTGTCAAGCTCGTCGCCTGCTCCATGAGCATGGATGTCATGGGCATCACGCAAGAGGAACTGATCGACGGCGTTGAGATCGCAGGCGTTGCAACCTACCTCTCCAAGACCGAAGATTCCAACCTCAACCTCTTCATCTGATCCTGATGGCTGAATTTCAACATTTTATCTGTTGAATTCAGCCATTTTTTACTTTTTTCCGACTTTTGAGTCAGATCCTTTTTCCTTCCCTATTCCGTCTCAAATTCCATCGTCGCCGGCTGCCCCTCCCAGAGATCTCCCTCTGAACGGTAGTACTTCTTTTCCGCGGAGCCGTCCTCTCTCAAGTACTCGATCAAAAAGACCTGCCCCCTTTCCACCTTCATCGGATAATTGTTGTAAGGAAGCACATCTCCGGTCTTCGGTCTGTCGCGGAGATCCTCATAAGCCTCCTCGAGACGCCAGAAAGCTCTGGAGCGGTATCCCTTGACACCCAGTTCCTGCTCCCCGAAATACGAGGCCTGATAGACTTTTCCCAGCAGCCGGATCTCTTCTTTCTTCTCCGGCTCCCGCTCTCCCTTCATCCAAGAGATGTCCTCCGTCTGCAGGACATCTCCGTAATGCGCTTTGAGCTGCTTTGCCATCGAAGCCGTTTTGCCTGTCCGATCCTTCCCATCCGGATTTGTATGCGCGGAACCGTAGATACCCATGATCTTCTCCTCGCCCAGCGCATCCAAAGCACGGATAAAATTCTCCGCCATCTTATCTTCCCGGTACACCTCGTCATGATGGGCATAATAATATCTTCCCTGCTCCAGATTCTCCTGCGTCAGACGATACTTTTCGGAATCTTTTTCTCCCTTTTCTTCCAAATAAGTCAGATACCTTCTGCCCGTGACCTCCTGATGTCCGATATCCGTTCCGTGAAAGACCGTCTCCGGGCAGTCCGCCTTGATTTGCCTGAAAAATTCCTTATAGGCCGGAATATGCGCCGCCGTTCCTTCAAGATCCGCATAGATTCCCTCAAGGATCTCCTCTCCTTCTTCCTGCATCCAGAGATTCAAGAGCTCCGCTGTAAAATACGGGAGCTCCATAAACAGATGTCTCATCTCTCCGGACTCGTAATGCTCTTTCCAGAGCTCCGCTTCCTTTTCGAGAATCACTTCCTCTCCGTGAGACTCTCCATAGAGGAAAATTCGTTTTGCCTCCTGAGGCGCTTTCGCTTCTTTCGATACCGGCTCTTTTCCGCAGGCGGAGACCGCAAGCAGGAGCAGCAGGAGCACCAAGGCGAGGCCTCTATTTTTCTTTTTCATGAAAATCTCCTTTCCAATTCTTTTTTCTATTTCTTTTTTCTATTTTTTCCATGGGTGAACACGCTCATGCCGAACCGTCTGTGAGTATTCAAACTGTCGTTATGCGAATCGCCTTTCGGAAGCTCAGCCCCTCCTCTCTCACTCATGCTTTTTCCCGACAATATAGACAGGAACGAAGAGAAGCAGCAGGCTCAAAACCGTCAGCACGATCTTTCCGACCTCTCCCGGCATGCGGGCTGCCAGAAGATACAGAGGAAGAAAAGTGACAAGCTCGATCATGATTACCGCATGGAAGGTTCGAAGGATCGGCTGCCAGTTTGAATTATTGAAACGCAGACCGACCATGTTGATCCTCAGAAAACCGTCGCTGTAAAAATGGATCTTGTGCTCATCATAGTATGAAGGAAGGCTCTCCTTGACAAAAAAGCTGAAATAAACACCGAAGAACAGCATCAGCAGACCCATCGTCAACATATGCTCCCGATCCGATTCCAGATATCCTCTTTGATAGAAAACAAAAACCTCCGCTGCAAGAATGAGCAATGCCGCAAAGAAAATCCTCTGCCGGCTCTTCCTTCCTCTCTTCCTCCGCTTTTCCTCTTCTCCCGTCAGCACAAGGGTCTTTTGCACCATCCGCTCTACCTCCTCCCTCGTAAACTCGTCTTTGGAATCGAGCCTTTTGCCGCTGAGAAGCTCCGTCGTGCTGACGCCGAGAAGCTCCGACAGCGGAAGCAGCAGGGCGACGTCCGGCATGCTCAGTCCTCTCTCCCACTTGCTGACCGCCTTGTCCGACACAAAGAGCGACCGGGCGAGCTCCTTCTGCGTCCAGCCCTTTTCCTTCCTCAACTGATTCAAAAATTTTCCGAACTGCTCATTGTTCTTTTCCATAAACGCCTCCTTTCCGCTTTCAACATACCATTTCCACCCTAAAGATGCAATCGACCGGCAGTAGAATCCGCTTGTTTTCAACGAAAAACCAGCTTCCAAAAATAACTCCGCAAAAAAAGCCGCCGGCGTTTTCTCCGGCAGCTCTTGTTTATACGAATCTCCTTTAAGGCTTTTCTGCTCATTTCCCTCAGCGTATGATAGATGCTGAGGGTATGCTCCGTACTGATCGTTTTTTTCTCTTCTTCTTTTCAGATCCTATCTTTACTTTCCCGCGATGATGATGCCCTTATCGTATTGATTGAGCACTTCGCAGCCTTCTTTCGTCACGAGCACGAGATCCTCAATGCGCACGCCGAACTCTCCCGGCAGATAGATACCCGGCTCAATGGAAAAGATCATTCCTTCAGCGACCTCATCATGATTTGCTGCGGATACATTGCCGAAGTCGTGCACATCAATACCGATGCAGTGACCTGTCCGGTGCGTGAAATACTGACCGTAGCCCGCCTGCTCGATATGGGATCTCGCCGCAGCGTCGATCTCGCTGAATTTGACCCCGGGCCTTACTTTCGCGATTGCCTTTTCATTTGCCTCACGCACGATTGTATGTACCTGCTGCGCCTTTTCCGATGCGGAGCGGAAGAAGACCGTCCTCGTCATATCCGAGCAATAGGAATCCTTCCGGCAGCCGACGTCCAAAATGACCAAGTCACCCTCGCGAAGAGGCGTCCTGTCCGGCTCATGGTGGGGGTCCGCTCCGTTGACACCGTAGGCGACAATCGGCTCAAAGGAAAAACCCTCCGCTCCGATCTCCTCATAGATGTCCGCGAGCTTTCTTGCCATCTCCTGCTCCGTTTTTCCCTCCTGCAAAGCCCCAATCAGCTTTCCCATCGCCTGATCGTTGAGTCTTGAGGCGACCCTCATAAACTCACGCTCTTCTTCGTCCTTGCACATGCGCAGGCGGTCAATAATCGGCGAACCGTTGACATAGCTCCACTCGATCTCTTCATCAAAATAACCGCTGAACAGCGACACCTGATTCTTCAGCACATCATTGCGGTCCTGCATGAATTGAAGCAGAAAACCGCTGGGCCAGTTTTTGTCGATGCCCAGACGAGCCACTCTCCCGATATGATCGGCAAGGATCTGCACCGCGTCATCCGTATCCTTGAACCATACCTTCTCAACGCCAAGATCGCGAGTTACGGGAAACAGTTCATTGATAAAAAGCTTGTGATCTCCCGCTTCCGAGAGATAGAGGACGAGAAGACGCTCTCCGGGATGGATCCAGGCTCCCGTCAAATAGAAGATCGAGGCCGGATCTGAAACCAGAAGCCCTCCGATCTGTTCTTCCTTCATCCTTTGCAGTACTCTTTCCACTCTTTTCTCATGCATTCCTGCTCACTCCTTTTCTCATCGCCAACAGTACGCCAAGTGCGATGGACAGTGCCGCCGCAAAGAGCATGCGGTACTCTCCCGGCAAAAGGAAGGTGACAAAATGTGCCGGCACCCAGAAAAAGGGTATCGTCTTCAGGATGACAAAACCGATAAACCCTTTCCAGTCAATGCGTCCGACCACATCCACAACCTTCAGGTTCCTCTTTCCTTCATAGTACATATCGATATAGGTATCCGTGAACTTGTGAAACGCCATAAAGGTCGGTGCAAAGGTCAGATTCATGATGAAACTGATCAGAAAAGCCTTGAGAACCTTGGAATCTCCTGCAGGAAGATAGCCATTTTCCGATGCGAAGCCGATCCCCCCGATGAAAATTTGGAACATCAGCGTCACGAGCATCCCGATAAGACCCCAGATCAAAAAACGGAAAAATACACCGGCCGGCATGATCCAATCCTTCTGATTCATCCGAATCGCGAGAGTCTCTCCCATCGTTGCCAGCACACTGAACTTGATAAAGGCCGCAAGATACGGATGGTCTGCCGTAAAGTGCACAAAAATCTCATGCGTCGCCGGCACGACCAAAAACAAAATAAGGGCAAGCAAAAGCCCTCCCCACACCAGATCACCTTTTTTCATGTCATCCCTCCTGAGTTATATAATCATCCCCATTATATCATAAGGGGGAACGGAGATACAGTCCTGAAAAAAGAAAAAATGCCGTAGAAAGTCTGCCCTGCTTTCCCTTTTTGCTCCCGCGCGCAGATCGGACTCGACTGTCGAGAAACACGGAACCTCCTCCATCCACGCCTTTCATTCGACTATCTCTCCCGGCTTTTCAGACTTGTGCAGAGATCGTACAGTGACAGCAGAAAAGCCGCAGTTGAAATCATCAAAGCCGCCGACAAAATCCGGCAATTCTTCCTTGAAGTCATGATTCCGCCCTCCTCAATGCTTTTTTCCCGCCCGTCAGTCCGACAATGACTCTCAGAATCAGCACGGCTGCAAGCAGGACATAGCTTATTTTGAAAAACGGACACCTGCTCTTTCTAAAGGAAGATTTCATCAGCTGCAGATACGCAATTCCCGGGAAAACGTCCCGAATCATCTTTTCCAAATTTTTCGTATTTTCCATATTCTCCATCCTTTCTCTCCATTTCTCCTTCCGCTCTTTGACGATCCCCCTACACGCTCATGATCATATCAATGATCAGCTTCGCACGAAAAGAGCCTGTAAGAATAATCAGAGAGCAGAAGAGGTAAGCCGCCAAAAATAACTTTTTCCACTTTCCCTCCTCGTACATCCGGTGCAGATGAAAGATCAGCAGGATGATCAAAGCGCAGGCGAGAACACTGGAAGGAATATAGGTCAAATATATAAGAGCGAAGATGATCGGAAATGCCGCCGGCGTCATCAGAACATCGAGAACCTCCGGATACCAGAAAAAGAGAGCGACCGGAAGATAAATGACAGCCAGCAGCCCGAGGATCCACAAAGTCAACTTACGAAAATCCATCCCCTCCTCCTTCTCCAAACTCTTGAAAGATTTCATCCGCGCTCCTGAGGAGCCGCTCAGACGTTGAAAAACACCTATCCCAAAATGACAATAAGGATTTTCACACCTTTGTCTTCAGTCCACATTTATATTTATATTGATTGACCCTCCTTCTGCATTTTTTCGATTTCTTCCCTGCTCAGTCCGGTTGCCCGAACGATGAATGCGATCTCGCTGTTCATCGCAAGCATATTTCTCGCCACTTCCAGCATCTTTTTCCGCTCTCCCTGCTAGAGTCCCTGCTCGATTCCCT
>JAUMYL010000028.1 GCA_030528675.1 Peptostreptococcaceae bacterium | reverse complement strand
AGTCGCCTGAGCCCGCCCCGGCGCCGCAGCCGCTCAGCAGCAGGAGAATCAGCCCAATCAGAGGTAGGAACCTTCTGACTGCGCCTCTTTTCTTCTTTCTTTGCTCCTTTGCCGATGAAGTAATCTCATTTTTTCCTGTTTTCATACGCTCACTCCTCCTGTCTTCTGTTTACAGATCTCTTCTTCTCGGAGGCCTGTCCTCCAACGCTTTTCCCACAGAAGCTTTCTCCGCTTTGAAAGGCTGTCCGTTTTTTAGTTAGCAACAGTATATCATAGGAGGAAATCTTTGTAATCTCTTTCACAAAAATTGTTTTGTACGAATTTATTTTTATATCTCACTCATCCATCATACATTCTGCCTCACAGAATATATCTTGCAGATTGCAGACAAACTTCAAAAATCCTTTGACGGCGCGGATTCTCTTTCGGAAAAATCGGATTTGCTCGCCGGAAATTTTGACCGAGCTCACTCTTCTCGATTTGTTCACGAAAGCTCATCATCTTCGTCTCAGGACTTTCGAAGCTTGTCTGCTTTGTCTTCAGTCTGTATATCTTGTTCAGGATATTTTTCCCTCGAAAAAATCTTCGCGGATTTTCAAAAAAATCATTGATTTTTAGACTGTTCTCTTGTATAATTTACTTTGTCAGGTTCGTGCGGGAATGGCGGAAGTGGCAGACGCGCTAGATTCAGGTTCTAGTGATCGCAAGGTTGTGCAGGTTCAAGTCCTGTTTCCCGCACCATCTTTTTGTTTTTCTGTTTAAGAAAACCTGCTGGTGTAGCTCAGGGGTAGAGCAGCTCATTCGTAATGAGCAGGCCGCGGGTTCAAATCCCATCACCAGCTCCAAGACATCTCGGGATGTAGCGCAGTTTGGTAGCGCGTGCCGTTCGGGACGGTAAGGCCGCAGGTTCGAGTCCTGTCATCCCGACCATTCGAAAGGGACTGTCGGAAATCTCCGGCAGTCCTTTTTCCATACATTGTAAGATGTTTGTAACATCAATGCAATTTACAAGGTATATAATTGGTGTAGACGTCTAATTTCAAATCATTGCAATAAGGAGGAAAACAAGGATGAAACTTTTCAGTTCGAAAAAGAAGCTCGCCGTCACGGCGACGCTGATCGCCACTCTTGCTGCCGGCAGTTTCGCCTATGCTGCCACCGCAGTAAAACAGGACGCCTATTATGGAACTTTCCGTTTCCTGGTCAACGGTAACGAGCAGATGATCTCGGATCCGGCTCTGAGACCTTTTATCGCAAACAACAGGGTCTATGTTCCCATCGGAACTCTCAACAACCTCGGCATTGCCAACGCCCAGTGGACCGGAGCCAGCGGCGGCGCTCAGGCGGTGCTCAATGTCACTCCGAAGGGCTCTTCTGTGGATCCGGCTCAGATCACGGGACTGCAGACACAGATCTCCAATCTGACGGCGACCGTATCCGCAAAGGATGCGGAGATCCTCAAAGTCAACAACGAGCTCAAGACGATCACTGAGGAAAACAAGAAACTCAAGGAGGAGCTGGAAAAACTCAAATCCTCTTCCTCGTCCTCCAGCTCGACGACGCTGACGGATGCGAAAGTCCGCAATCTCAACGACTCTTACAGACACAACCTCTACAGAAGGTATCTGGATCTGCGTTATCAGGACAAAATCAGCAACGACACCTACAAACAGGAACGCATCGATCTTGAGTTTGACGCTCAGGCTTCCGCTTACAGGGATCAACTGGATATTGAGGTGACTGCAAGACGCTTTGATCAGGACAAGTGGAACAAATACCTCGCCTACAACAACCGGGATGAGAGGGATCTCGCCCGTTTCATCGAGGATGAAGTCATTAAGCCTGCCACCTCGGAGTTCAAAGATATCCGAGATCTGCGCATCAATATCGTCGTTTACAACGGCGACCGAAGAAACGGTACCCGCATTGCAACCGGCACCTATGACCGAGGTCGTCTGAGCCTTCGTCTCGACTAAAACTGAAAAAACCTCCCTTCGAAAGACGAGGGGAGGTTTTTTTACGGCATATAATTCCGGTAGATCAGGCCTTCCAGATTGTCGTATTCACTGATCAGGATCTCATTCATCGAGAGCATCTTCATCAAGGTACAGAGGATATGAGTTCCGGCGATGATCACATCGGCACGCTCCGGCTGCAGACCCGGCATCTCCATACGCTGAGGCAGAGTCCTGAGCGCCAGCTCGCAGAAGATCGCCTCCACTTCCGCTCGGAAGATCAGACTGCGGTGAACCTTCTCGCTCTCATAAGGCTCCAGCTGCTGCACCATCGCGGAGAGAGAAGTCGCCGTACCGCCGATCCCGATCAGTTTTTTGATCGGATAGGTCCTGAGAATATCGACGGTTTCCTCCACGACCCTGCGGATGAACGCTTCCATCTCTGCCAGTTCCCGCATCGAAGGCGGATCTTGGCGGAGGAATTTTTCCGTCAGGCGGACGGAACCGATGTTCTCGCTCTTGGTGAAGAGGACGCCCTGTCTCTTGTCCCCGAGGATGAACTCCGTCGAGCCTCCTCCGATATCAATGATCAGCACATAGCCGCTTTCCTGAAGGTCGGAAGCGACTCCGTAAAATCCGAGCAGTGCCTCTTCCTCTCCGCTGATGATATCAATCATCAGACCCGTCTCTTTCTTTGCCCGATCGACGAATTCCTGCCTGTTTTTACTGTCTCTGAGGGCTGAAGTCCCCATGATAAAGATCTCTTCGCAGTTTTCCCGCCTCGCCTGATCGACAAATTTCTTGAGCGAGCGCAGATTCCGCTCCATCGCTTCTTCGGAGATATAGCCCTTGCAGTCGACCCCTCTTCCGATGCGTGTGATATCGACATATTTTTCGCGGCGCTGAAACTCTTTTTCATAGTCTGTAATCAGCAGACGCATGGAATTCGTGCCGATATCAATTGACGCCAATTTCATCCTCTTCACTCCTGTTTTGCTAAATCCACATATACTTTTTCGCCGGGCTTGACCATCCCGAGGGTCTCTCTCGCCTGCTTCTCGATAAACTCGAGGCTCTCTGTCATCTCAAGGCTCCGCTTCAAGGATTCGATCTCTCTCTGCTCATCCTGGATCCTGCCTTCGATCTGCTGCTTTTCCTTCTGCAGCTTTGCCATATCCATTTGCTGCTGGACAAAACCGAAGAGCAGAGAGGCGGCTCCTGCGGCAAGTATCGCCAAGATGCCCAGCGACTCCCAGTTTGTCTTCTTTTTCACCCGCATCGTCCTTGCCTGCGGCATTTTTTCTATTTTTTTCGGCATTTCTTCCTTCTCTCTTTCTCTGACCGGGCATGGGAGACCCCAAAGGATCGATCTCTTTGCGCCGTTTTTTGTGAATCCTGCTTGATCCTGTCGGCATGGAGATTTGATCCGATCCTCCTCAGTCTGAAAGAACCTCGTAGAGATCCGCAGCCTCGTCTTTGCCGACATGCTCCCTGAGCGCGCGGACTTTCACGCGCATCCTTCGGTTTCCGAAGCGGATCTCGAGGATATCCCCTTCTTTCAGCTTTGTAGAAGCTTTTCCCTCTCTTTCGTTGACCATGACGACGCCGGCGTCGGAGGCTTCTTTTGCAACGCTTCTGCGCTTGATCAGGCGAGAAACTTTCAAATATTTATCCAATCGCATAAAAAGCGCCCTTCCTTTTCTGATACTACTACCGAATCAAAATGCCGCCCGATACAATGTACCCCTGATCTCTCATCTGAAATTTCATTGAAAATAGGTCGGAATATCGGAGGGTGTTTCGAACAGAGTGTAGTATGAAGATTCATCCTGCCATATAGAAAAAGGCTGTCGGAACAGATGATCCCGACAAGCCCTTTTTGATCCACCGATTATTTCTTTTTCGCTTTTGATTTTCCAGGAGCTGCGTTTACTTTTTCCTTCAGGCCTTTTCCTGCCTTGAATACAGGAGCTTTCGATGCGGGAATCTTGATTTTCTTTTCCGGATCTCTCGGATTTCTTCCCTCTCTTGCCGCTCTCTGTCTCGTCTCAAAAGTTCCAAATCCGACCAGCTGCACTTTTTCTCCTGCAACGAGGGATTCACTCACCGCCGTCATAAAAGAATTGAGTGCCAATTCCGTATCCTTTTTAGTCAGTCCACTCTTTTCCGCCATTTTTGCTACTAATTCCGCCTTGTTCATTCTATTACCTCCTTTGGTTTTGTACTTCCCTTTCGTCAAACAAGGATATTACTTTCTTTATTTTATAACCCGTTCAAGTATTCGTCAAGCTCTAATTCCTCATTTTTCAATATTTTTTTGTTTTTTTTCTTCTTTTTTCAGTTTTTCCCAAAGCTGCGCCAGATCCTTTTCCTCGATCTTAAGTCCCGAAAACACATGAGGATGTCTGAATATCATCTTTTCGCAGATTCCCTGCACGATATCCCCCAGAGAAAACTCTCCGCTTGCTCTTCCCAGTTCACTGTGGAAGATCACCTGCATCAGCACGTCTCCCAGTTCCTCGACCAGATTGTCGACGTCCTCATTTTCGATGGCTGCCCTGACCTCCTTCGCCTCTTCGACGATATGACGCCGCAGGCTCTCATGGGTCTGTTTGCGATCCCAGGGGCATCCGCCTTCCCCCCGCAGTCTGCGGATGATCTCGACAAGATCCCGAATCTGCCTTTTCTTCCCTTCTGCCTTCGGCACGAAGAGGGTCGTCAAGTGATCATATCCATACGAGGCATGGTCCATCTCCCGGAGGGGGATCCTTTCGATCCTCTCCTCGCCCTCCGGTCCCCCGCCTCCGATATTTCTCAGCAGGAACACTTCCTGATCCACCTCATAGATCTCCAGTAGCTTCAGCTTGACTTCCGAGGCGAAATAGCGGTCATAGATCTGTGTGATCAGCAGATTTTTTATCGGATCGATCTCCTCTTCCTCCATCGCCGTCGCATCCAGCAGGATAAAACCTTCGAGAGGGTCCCTCCTGAGGGCGCTGAAACTTGCGTCGATAAAGCTCATCGAGGACTGGATTTCCACTTCGGCTCCGATCTCCTCCGCTCCCCGAAGGATCAGCTCCACCGTCTTTTCCGCAACGCAGGGATGCCCGGGCACCGCATAGACGATCTCTCCCCGGTTCTTCGCCTGAGAGAGGATCTCTTCGGCGATCCCGCTGTAGACCTGCTCAAAATCCTCTCCTCTCTCATAGAAATCATCCAGATATTCCGCCTTCATCCCTCTCTCTTCCAGAAGGGCGACGTTCGGATGCCTCCTCGTCCGCAGAAAGACCGGCTTATCCTGAGACAAGAGCTTTTCGTAAGCTCCGAGACTCAGATTTTCAAGACTTCCCGGTCCCAGACCGACAATATGGATCTTTATCATAGGTTTTCGACCCTTCCTCTCCATAGACTGTTCACCAATATATATTTGAAAAAACCCATCTAAATTACGAACCAAGTTCTTCTATCCGTCACCCTTTGAATGGGCAGTCTAAAAGAATACCGCGTGGAAACAGACAGCAAGGTTCGAAAATCATGAGACGAAGATGACGAACTTTCGTGAAAAAATCGAGAGGAGTGAGCCGCCGAAATTTTGGGAAAATCAGCAGGACGCTGATTTTAGCGTGAAGGCGGCAGGAAGCCGTTTTGAACGCAGTCAAAATTTCCGGCGAGCAAGTCCGATTTTTCCGAAAGAGAGTCCACGCCGTCGAAGGATTTTTCGAACTTTGTCTGCATTCCGGTACGATAAACACTGCATATGGAATGGATGATTCCTATCCGTACAAAGACAGCTCTCAGTCTATATGGGGGGACGGCATCCATTCTATCTATATGTTATTATAGCGAATTTGACGCAAAGATTCAATCTGCGAAGCCTTCCCCGCAAAGAGCCTCTGCGAAGCGCTCCCTGATCCGCCTTTCCCGCCGGATTTTGAAACTGTACGGGCGAAGGGGAAAATGGTATAATATGACGCATCAGGATCGAAAGGAAGAGGTCGCAAAGCGGTGTCTCAGACTGAAGACAAAACAGACAAACTTCAAAAGTCGTGAGACGAAGATGAGGAACTTTCGTGAAAAAATCGAGAGGAGTGAGCCGCCGAAATTTCAGAAAAATCAGCAGGACGCTGATTTTAGCGTGAAAGCGGTAGGATGCCGTTTTGAACGCGGCCGAAATTTCCGGCGAGCAAGTCCGATTTTTCCGAAAGAGAGTCCGCGTCGGCGAATGATGTTTGAAGTTTGTCTGCAATCTGAGATGCCGCAAAGCGGCCTCTGATAAATATTCATAGAGTGTCAGTATAAGGAGAAACTATGTACCGTATCCTCATCGTCGAAGACGACAGACTCATCGCCTCTTCCATACGGGAAGGGCTGAAAAAATGGGGCTATGACGCCCATATCATCGAAGATTTCGAAAAAGTGCTCGAAAGCTTTCATCAGCTGCAGCCCCATCTGGTGCTGATGGACGTCAAGCTCCCCTATTACGACGGCTACAGCTGGTGCAGGCAGATCCGGCAGATCTCCAAAGTGCCGATCCTCTTCGTCTCCTCCGCCCTCGAAAACCTCAACATCATCATGGCGGTTCAGATGGGCGCCGACGACTATGTGACCAAACCTTTTGAGATCGAGCTGCTGGAAGCGAAAATCCGGGCGCTGCTGCGCCGGACCTACGACTTCGCCGGCGGCACCGAGATCCTCGAACACGAGGGCCTCTGCCTCAACACCCAAGAGATGACGGTCTCCTATGAAGGGCGGAGCCGGGAACTGACGAAAAATGAATTTCGCATTCTGGAAGCCCTCCTGCAGCAGAAGGGCGGCGTCATCAGCCGGGACGAACTGATGAATCGCCTCTGGCAGTCCGACCTTTATATCGACGACAACACACTGACGGTCAATGTGACGCGCCTGCGCCAATCCCTGCGGGAGATCGGGCTGGAAGACTGCATCAAGACCAAGCGGGGAGTGGGCTACTATGTCTCGCGCCACTGAGTTTTTTCCCCTCTATCTCAAAGAGAAACAGAAGACCCTGCTGCTGCTTCTTGTACTTCTCCTTCTGATCTTCGGCGTCTTCGCCACGGTGAGCAGGGAAAAAGGCCCTCTGCTTTACACCCTGCTCCTCAGTCTCGTCCTGCTGAGCGTCGCGGCTCTGTTTGACTTTGCTTCCTATGTGAAGCGGATAAAGCAGCTTCAGGCCCTGCTTCAGGAAGAGGAACTGTTTCCCTCCCTTCTTTCCGAGCGCCGCAGCCAGACTCCTTCCGAAGAACTCGCTCTCGCCCTCGTCCAAAAGAGCCTTCGCCGCGAAGAGCAGACCAAAGAGCGGCTGATGAAAGATCTCTCCCGCCTCAAAGAGGACTATATCCTCTGGACCCATGAGATCAAAACTCCCCTCTCCGCCCTCAAGCTCCTCGTCAACCAAAGCGAGATCGAAGAAAAACCTCTGCTTCAGGGAGAGATCTTCCGAATCGAAGAATATCTCGACAATCTGCTGGCCTATATCCGGCTGAATGCCGCAGGCACCGACTATCTCTTCGCCCGCTTTCCGCTGGATGAACTGCTGCGCAGAAGCGTTCGCAAGTATGCGCCGGTCTTCATCCGAAAAAAGCTGGAGCTTAATTTTCATCCGACGAATTTGGAAGTGCTCACCGACGAGAAATGGTTCTGTTTCCTTCTGGACCAGCTCCTGTCCAATGCGCTCAAATACACGCTCCAAGGGAGCATCACCCTCCAATGGGAGGAGGACGCCCTCCTGCTCTCCGACACCGGCGTCGGGATCCTCCCGGAAGATCTGCCCCGCATCTGGGAGATGGGCTACACCGGGCGAAACGGCAGAGGGGTCGAACGCTCGACCGGCATGGGACTTGCCCTCTGCCGCAGCATCGCGGAGCAGCTCTCCTTGGGGCTTTCTCTTCACTCCGTCCCCGGCAGGGGAACGCAGATCCGAATTTCCTTTTCCTCCAAAAACCTTTCAAAAATGTCACAATAAACTCCGATCTGTAAGAGAAAACTAAGGCAAACGGTCTTAGTTTTCTTTATGATAAGAGTATACAGGCAGACAGGTTTACGCCAAATGCCAATCACCGTTTGAAAGTGCATATGATTGATCTGATTTTCATCACAAGGAGGGAAAGTAAATGGCATTTTTCGATATTCAGGGACTGAAAAAAGTGTATAAGGCCAGACTGATGGAAAACGGCGTCGAGGCTCTCAGCGATCTGAGCTTCTCGGTGGAGCGCGGCGAATTCGTCGCGATCATGGGAGAGAGCGGAAGCGGCAAGACGACCCTGCTCAACATCCTCGCGATGTTCGACAAGCCCACCGCCGGCAGCGTCGTCCTAAAGGGAAAACCGATGTCTTCGATCTCGGAAAGCGAGATCTCCCGATTCCGAAGAGAGCATCTGGGCTATGTCTTTCAGGACTTCAACCTGCTGGACAGCTTCCATGTCGAGGACAATATCCTGCTGCCTCTCGTGCTGGCGGGAATGAGCTACGGCGAGATGCAGCAGAGGCTGCTCCCTCTCGCAAAGCAGCTTCGGATCGAAAACCTGCTCAAAAAATATCCCTATGAGATCTCCGGAGGTCAGAAACAGCGTGCCGCCATCGCGAGAGCTCTGATCACGCAGCCGGATCTGATCCTTGCCGACGAGCCCACCGGCGCCCTCGATTCCAATTCTGCCGAAGAGCTCATGGAGCATTTCCGTCAGATCCACGAAAAAGGACAGACGATCCTGATGGTGACCCACTCATCCAAAGCCGCCGCCTCTGCTGGCCGCGTCCTCTTCATCCGCGACGGCAGGATCTTCCATCAGCTCTACCGGGCGGATCGAAGCGAAAGACAGATGTACGACGAAATTCTCAATGCGATGAGCCTGCTGGCGAAATAGAAAGGAGGAGAGAGATCATGAAAAGCATCTACAGAAAACTTGCCGTCCTCACCCTGCGCAAACATCGGGAAAACTATCTTCCCTTCCTGCTGACGACCGGCGGCATCACGGCGATGCAGCTGATCATCAGCTCCCTTTACAGAAGCCGCGATCTCGCCTCCCTTCCGGGTATGGGAACCATGCAATCTATATTACAGATGGCGGTGGCGCTCAACGGCTTTTTCGCGGCGATCTTCATCTTTTACACGAACAACTTCCTCATGAAAAGGCGCAAAGGAGAGTTCGCTCTGTACAATATGCTCGGCATGGAAAAGCGGCATCTGATCAGGATCCTCGCTTGGGAGAGCCTCTTTACGGGAGCCGCCGGCGTCCTCGGAGGACTTCTCTTCGGCTCTCTGCTGTACAAGCTGACGGAATCCCTCTTTTTCCGGATCATCCGCCTGGAACTTACAGGCAGCTACCTGCCGCAGACCGAGTCGATCCTGCGAACCGCCCTGCTGTTCCTGCTGATCTTCCTGCTCAACTTCCTCAGTAATTTGATCCAGATCTGGATGACGAGACCTGCAGAGATGATGCGTCAGTCCAAAGCCGGAGAAAAACCTCCGAAAGTCAATTATCTTTACGCAGTCCTCGGCGTCTCCTGCCTGGGCCTCGGCTACGGTCTCGCGCTGCGCAGCGGATCGCCTCTGCGCGCTTTCACCCTCTTCTTCATCGCCGTCCTCTTTGTCATCCTGGGCACCTACTTCAGTTTTCAGGCGGTCAGCATCCTCATTCTGCGCCTTTTGCAGAAAAACAAAGGCTATTACTATCGAACCGCTCATTTTACCAGCGTTTCCGGTTTGGTCTTCCGCATGAGGCAGAACGCGGTGGGACTGGCCAATATCTGCCTGCTGTCCACCGTCGTCCTCGTCATGATGAACTCCGCCGTCGCCCTGCATTTTGGCGCAGAGGATATCCTCCGCCACAGATATCCGAGAAACATCCTCATCCACAGTGAAGAGGCAAGCCCCGCTGAGATCCTCAAGGTGCAGGAAGCGGTGGACAAGACCTCGGCGGAGTTGCAGCTTTCCCCGCAAAACATCCTGCGCTTCCGCCATCTGGATCTGGTCAGCAAGCCGGAGCAGGAACAGGGGGTTCTGCGTCTTCCGGTATCCGACAACCCAAGCAAAATCCTGATGGAAAAAGGCTATATGAGCTTTCTCTTCCTGCCTCTGGAAGATGTCCGGGAAAGCTTTGCCGGCGGCGTCTCCCTCCAAGAGGGTCAGGTCTATATCTTCCTTCCGAAGGCGCAGCTTTCGGCTGAAAAACTTCAAATCGGAGAAAAGATCTACGAGATCGCCGGCGTCGAAAGCGGCGGCAGTTCGACAGAGTTTCTGATGGAAGACATCGTCGACAACGCCTATGTCGTCCTTCCGGATATCAAGGATGTGGAAGCGATCTCAAAAGACCTCTTCGGAGAAGAGAAGATCGACTATCTGAACGCCTTCGACCTTGAGGCGGACCGAAAAGCTCAGCTCGCCTACTACGAAAGCCTCCGTCTCCTCCTGAAGGAAACTGCCTCCGCCTCTGTCGAAGGAGCGGAAAACGCACGCTTCGATTTTCACATCGTCTACGGCGGAATCTTCTTCTGCGGGATCTTCCTCGGCCTCGTCTTCCTGGTCGCCGTCGTGCTGATCATCTACTACAAGCAGCTGATCGAAGGCTATGAAGACCGCAGACGCTACGAGATCATGCGCAAAGTCGGCATGAACGAAATCGAAGTCAAGCAGAGCATACGGACTCAGGTGCTGACCGTCTTCTTCCTCCCGCTGATCATGGCAGGCGTCCATCTCGCTTTTGCGTTCCCGATCCTGTCCAACCTGCTCACCCTCTTCAATATGAACAACGTCTCCCTCTTTCTGAAGACGACGGGAATCGTCTACCTCGTCTTCACGGCGGTCTACCTGCTCGTCTACAGCCTGACTTCCAAAACCTACTACCGGATCATCAGCAGGTAAGCGGCGTCTACGGAAGAAATCTCCTCCCGAAGCCCGGGCTGTCCGAGACACCGAGATTATGGTATAATAAAAAACTAAGGGGGAATGAAACGATGGATGAAACGAAAATGATCCTCGAACAGCTCAAGCAATTAAACGGTAAGATCGACAATCTGCAAACGGAAGTTGAAAAAGTCAAGACCGAAGTCAAGGCAGAAATTGCAGAAGTTAAAACGGAGGTCGAAAAGGTCAAGACCGAAGTTGCGGAAGTCAAGGCAGACGTCGCAGAAGTTAAAACGGAAGTCGAAAAGGTCAAGACCGAAGTTG
>JAUMYL010000027.1 GCA_030528675.1 Peptostreptococcaceae bacterium | reverse complement strand
GACGAAGATGAGGAACTTTCGTGAAAAAATCGAGAGGAGCGAGCCGCTGAAATTTTAGAAAAATCAGCAGGACGCTGATTTTAGAGCGAAAGCGGCAGGACGCCGTTTTGAGCTCGGTCGAAATTTCCGGCAAGCAAGTCCGATTTTTCCGAAAGAGAATCCGCGCCGGCGAATGATTTTTGAAGTTTGTCTACAACCTGAAAAGAGCCCTCGGGCTCTTTTCATACTAAAACCTCATTGAAGTGCCACCGAAAACATTATATTAAAGTGACAAATCAGGCGTTTTTTCAGATGACAATTCAGACAGGTAATAGTATCAGATTGAAAACCCTTCCGAAGGATTCATCCGGCAGTGGAAGGCGATCTGTTTCCGGTACTCGGAGGGCGGCAGTCCGGTTTTTTTCCTGAAAGAGGTCGAAAAACCCGCGACGGTATGGAAGCCGACCCTCTTTGCGATCTCTTCGACGCTCAGATCCGTATCCGCCAGCAAATGCGAAGCCTGATCCGTCTTTTTGGACAGGATGTAATCCGTGATGCTGCAGCCGGTGAAGTTCCGAAAGAGATTCTTCAATTTTGTTGCGCTCATGCTCGCCAGCCGGACGAGCTGCTCCTGCCGGATCTCATGGGCGAAATTTTCATCCAGATACCGAACGACCGTAAGAACGCTCTCGTAATCGGCGCTTTTTTTCGGCAGTCTTCCGCTTCCCATCTCGATCAGGGCGGACATCAGCCCATAGGCTCCCGCGACATAATAAAGCTCCGCCGCCATTCCGCTCAGTCTGCAGGCGGACATTTTCGACAGCAGGTCCATCATTTCAGAGGACCAGTTGCGATCCCCTCCCATACTTTTCAAAATTCCCAGCGGATTAACTCTCTGCGCCGTGAACATCGTCTCCAGACGCTTTTGATAAAAGAGAGGCTCATAGAGCACCTCGGTGTAGGCGACCCGGCTTCCCCTTTGCATCACAGTGCTGACCGCATCCCCCTTTTCTTCGAGATAGGCGATGATCTTCCCCGGCGGAAGATGCTTCGCGTATTCCAGCCGCAGGGAAATATAAAGCGAGTTGTAAGGCATCGTCAAAGCGGTATCTTCACGGAAGTAAAAATCGCATTTGCTGACCGTAAAATACCTCTCATGAGGAAGATACCAAAAGTACCCCTGCGTCCTGTATCCGTCTCCTCGAAAGTAGGAGCCGCATCCAAAAGGGTTTCCTTCCTTCTCCTCGAGCATCCCCATCGCAGCACAGATCTCCCTGATCGCGTCTTTCATCAAACTCACCTCACAGTCAGTACGGATAATCCATTTTTTCTCTCGGACATTTTTCTTTCAGAAAAAGACATTTCCTCTCTCCCTCTCTTGCAGGCAAAACAAGAATATCCTATAATGCAGGTAATTAGTCCTTTCTAACTATCTGTATTATATCCGAAAGAAAGCAGTTTTTCAAGGAGGGAGCCTCTTTGCAGATGGATGTCCGATACAAATTTCTTCTTCTGATCGCAATCAGCATAGCCGCTTTCGCCGCCAAGGATCTCTTTTACGGAAGTCTGGTCTTTGCTCTTGTCTGCCTGCTGAGTTTTCTTTTGGGACAGTATCGGGAAAGCCTGAAATTCGTGATCCTCTATCTGCTCCTCCTCCTCTTCCTCCTCTTTTCGGGCCGTTTTCCCTCCATCCTCCGGGGCATGCTGCTGATGATCGTCCTCTGTATGAGAATGTGCCTGCCGATCCTGCTCTACGGCCGGATCTTCCTGAAGACGACAAAGGTCAGCGAGATGGTGACCGGGCTCTATGCGATGCGTATTCCGCGGGCCTTTGTCATCTCTTTTGCCGTCGCCATGCGTTTTTTTCCGACAGCCGGGGAAGAGATCCGAAATATCCGTGAGGCAATGAGCCTGCGCGGGATCGAGTTCTCCCTGTCCAATCTCTTCAGACGCCCTGCCGTCGTCTTTGAAGGCTTTTTGACTCCGCTGCTGATTCGGGCGTCGACGATTGCGGAAGAGCTTTCCACCGCCTCGATCACGAGAGGGCTGGACAATCCCGCTCCGAGGACCTCCTTCACGAAACTGCGCATCAGTTGGAAAGACACGGGAGCGGCCCTGATTTTTATTTCGGCGCTCCTGCTGATCCTGCTGCTGCGCTCGAAAACCGGAGGAGGATAAGCGGAGGGAAAGGAAAAGAAAACTCGATCAAAAAGCCGCCTTTCAATATGTACGGGGGATGATGAATTGATTGAACTACAGAATGTATCTTTTCGCTATGAGGGCTCGGAGACGAAGGCCCTGCAGGAGGCGTCTCTCCGTGTCGCCGAGGGGGAATGCCTCGTTTTGACCGGTGATTCCGGTTGCGGCAAGACGACCGTCACGAGGCTCATCAACGGTCTGATCCCCGGATTTTATCCCGGAGAGCTCGAAGGCTGCGTCAAAATCGACGGAAAGGAGATCGCGGGCAAAGAGCCTCATGAGCTTTCCGCCTTCATCGGCTCGGTCTTTCAGAATCCGAGGACGCAGTTCTTTACAACGGATACGGACAGCGAGCTGGTCTTCGGCATGGAAAACAGCGCTCTTCCCTACGAGGAGATGCACAGGCGCTACAAGAGAACCGTCCTGGATCTGCAGCTGCAGAAACTCTGCGGACGGGATATCTTCGCTCTGTCCGGGGGAGAGAAGCAAAGCATCGCCTTTGGAAGCATCTACGCCCTCTCCCCCGAGATCTATGTGCTGGACGAACCCTCAGCGAATCTTGACAAGCCCTCTGTCCTGCGCCTGCGCGATATTCTCCTGCATTTGAAGCGCAGCGGAAAGACTCTCCTGATCTCCGAGCATCGGCTCTATTATCTGCAGGGCGTCGCCGACCGCCTGAGCATCATGGGTGAGGGCAGACTCCGAGAGAGCTTCCTTTGGGAAGAACTGGAGAAAATGCCGCGGCAGACCCTGCGGGAGAAAGGACTTCGCTCTCTGAGGGATCCGGATCTCCGCCTCCTGCCTTCAAGCTGTCCTCCCCGGATACCGACTCTGGAGATCCGCAGACTTTCCCTCTTCCGAAAAAAGAAACCCATCCTAGAAGAGCTCAGCCTCATGGCGGAATCGGGAGAGATCCTCGGTATCACGGGCCCCAACGGGATCGGAAAAACCACCCTCGCCCGCACGATCTGCGGTCTTTTCCGGGAGAGCCGGGGAGAGATCTTTTTCAATGGGGAAAGAGCAGACGCCTCCTCCCGTAAAAGACGGTCCTTCCTCGTCATGCAGGATCCGAATTATCAGCTTTTCAGCGACAGCGTTGAAAACGAGCTTGCGCTGAGGATCGCGGGGGAAGTTCCCTCCGGGGAAGAAGTGTTCTCCCTGCTTTCCTCTCTTCGTCTCGATCAGCTTTTGAAGAGACATCCCCTCTCGCTCTCCGGGGGACAGAAACAGAGACTCTGTATTGCGCTCGCCGCCCTGTCGGAGGCGGAGATCATCCTTTTCGACGAGCCGACCAGCGGACTTGACTACAGGAATATGTGCCGCGTTGCGGAAATGATTCGAAATCTGGCGAAGAGGCAAAAAGCCCTCATCCTCATCTCTCACGACAGCGAGTTTCTCAATCTTACCTGCACCCGCATTGTATCCCTGTCAAGATAAATTCTGCGGATGGCCCTTGAATATGCGGCAACGACTTGAGCATCAGCCTCCAAAATTAGAGAACTATTGAGGCTTTCCTGTTCATTCCGCTGTGAACATATGCTGAATATTCATGGGGTGTTTCGTATCAATCATTCAAAGAAAGAGAGGTCTTATCTAATGAATCAAAAGGACAGCAAACTCAAAGGAAGAGATTTCATCCATCTCGGCATCTTCACGGTCATCTTCATCCTCCTCTTCATGGCCTGCGTATTCGGGATGAGTCTGACCGTCTACACCCAGCCCTTCGGCGTTGCTCTCGGCTCTGTCGTTGCCGGGCCCGTCTATATGCTCCTTCGGACGAAAACGCCGAAAACAGGGGCCGTCGCTCTGTTCGGTCTGCTTTTCTCCCTCGTGATGCTCCTCATGGGCAGCGGCTGGCCGATCTCCCTTTCCATTTTCGCCGGAGCTCTGATTGCAGAGAGGATCGCCCGCAGCGGAGACTACCGAAAATACGGAAGAGAGACGCTGGGCTACGCTTTTTTGATGTGCATGACGGCTGCGGGATCTTATATCCCTCTGCTGACGATGAAGGATTACTACCGCAAAGTCGCTGAAGGAAACAGCATCGACAGCGCCTATATGATACGTCTCCTGGAGTTTATCACCGGCCCCTATGTGATCCTCGCCATCGCCGTCACTTTCGCCGCCGCCTTTGCCGGCGCATGGATCGCCCGCGCGATCTTCCGAAAACATTTCATCAAAGCGGGACTTTTGAAGGAGATGCCCTGATGGAAAAGAAAAACGGACAAAAGGGAGGACTCTCCCGTATCTTTGAACTTGCAAAGAGCCATAGGGCTCTCCTGGCGGTCAGCGGCATCCTGGCGGCGCTGGCATCCGTCGCCTCTTTCCTGCCTTACATCTCCGTATACCTGATCGCCCGGGATCTGATCGCGGTCTATCCCGATTTCACACATCTTGACAGAGAGGCGATCTTCGGATACGGACTGCTTGCCGTCGGAGGCATAGCCGCCGACGCCCTCTGCTTTTTTCTCTCCTCGGTCTGCGCCCATTTTGCGGCCTTCGGGACACAGTATGAGCTCAAGAGCCTCTTCATGCGTCATCTGGCAAAAATTCCCCTCGGCTTTCATTTGAATATCGGCAGCGGACGATTTCGAAAAGTGATCGATCAGGATATTGAAAAGATCGAGAAATTCATCGCCCACACCTATCCCGATATGGTCGCCTCCTTCACCGCACCGATCCTGCTCCTCATCCTGCTCTTCGTCTTCGACCGGCGTTTCGGTCTTGCCGCTCTGGCTGCAGTGATCGCGGCCTTCGCCGTCCAGATGATGACGATTGGAAAGGCGGGTCCCGAAGTGATGGCTGAAATCCAGAAAAGCGAGGCGGATATGACCCAAGCCGCCGTCGAATATGTGCGCGGGATGCCTGTACTCAAAGCTTTCGGGCAGACAGCCCTCTCCTTTCGGCAGCTCTGCGTCGCGATCCGCTCCTACTCGGCGATCATGCTGACCTACGCCCTGAAATGGGAGAACTCTCTCTCTGCCTTTGTCACGATCATCAACAATATCTATCTGTTCATTCTGGCTGCAGGCATCCTCATCGGCAGAAACTCCGCCGACTATGCTTCCTTTCTGCCGGCTTTTCTCTTCTATCTTCTCTTTGTTCCCGCCATCGCCTCCGTCCTGCACAAATTCATGTATGTCTCTTCCTCGAGCCTGAGGATCGCGGAAGGCGTCGCAAACTATGACGCGGTGATGGCTCTGCCTGAGCTGCCGGAGATCCGGGAGCCGGAAACCCCGCAGGACTTCTCTCTCGTCTTCGAGAAGGTCTCCTTTTCCTACGAGGGGAAGGAGAATATGGCGCTCTCGAATCTGAGCTTTTCCGTTCCGCAGGGCAGCTTCACGGCAATCGTCGGCCCTTCCGGCGGCGGCAAGAGCACCATCGCTCACCTGATCCCGCGCTTTTGGGATGTGTCCGAGGGGGCGATCCGCATCGGCTCCGCAGATATCCGCTCTCTATCGGAAGAAGAGCTGATGAATACAGTCAGCTTCGTGTTTCAGGACGTCCGACTCTTCAGCCGGAACCTCCGCGAAAACATCCGCATGGGCCGACCGGAGGCTTCAGATGAAGAAGTCCGGCTTGCAGCTCAGGCCGCCATGTGTGAAGATTTCATCCTGAAACTTCCTCAGGGATACGACACGATCCTCGGCGAAAAAGGCGTCCGTCTCTCGGGCGGAGAAGAACAGCGGCTGTCGATCTCCCGCGCGATCCTACGAAAGGCGCCGATCCTCGTCCTCGATGAAGCGACCGCCTTTGCCGACCCGGAAAACGAACGCCTGATCAAGACCGCTCTGAAACGGCTGATGCAGGACAAGACCGTCATCATGATCGCCCACCGTCTCGGAACCGTCGCCGATGCGGACAATATTCTGGTCATGGAAGAGGGAAAACTTGCGGAATCCGGATCCCATCAGGAGCTTTTAGCGAAAAAAGGAGTCTACGCAGCCATGTGGGCGCGCTACACCCAGTCTCTGTCCTGGGGACTGGATTCAGAAAAGGAGGGGATCGTATGAATGCGCTCAAAAATCTGCTGTTCCTGGATGAAAAAGGAGAAAAGGAGCTCCGCAGCGCCGTCTTCGCCTGCTTTCTGACGAGCCTCTCCCTGATGATCCCCTCTTCGGTGACAATCGCGGTCTTCATAGAAGCGCTAAAGCCCCTCAGAGGGCGGGAGATCTCCTGGAACCGGCTCGGGTTTCTGTTTCTCGCCGGCGCCGCCGGCTTCCTTCTGACCTTCCTGCTTGCAAAACGGGACTACAAAAAGACCTATCTCTCCTCCTACGGGCAGTCCGAGTCGATGCGCCTTCGCGTTGCCGAGCAGATGCGCCGGCTTCCGATGAGTCTGTTCAACCGAAAGGATCTGACGGAATTGGCCTCGAATATCATGACCGACTGCACCCATATCGAACAGGTGATGTCCAATATCATGCCCCAGCTGATCGCAAGCATCCTCTCTTCGAGCCTCGTCTGCCTCCTGCTCTCGTTTTTCGACTGGAGAATGGCCCTAGCGATGTTTTCGATGCTTCCCCTCTCCGCAGCGGTGCTTTACCTCAGCCGCAGCGCCCAAAAAAAATTGTTCCTCCGCCATGTGGAGGTTCGCCTCCGTGCGGAAAAACAATCTCAGGAGTATCTGGAAGGAATCAAGGTCATCCGCGCCTGCGGGCTCGGCGGAGAGCGATTCAAAAGTCTCGACGAGGCCTTTTCCGATCAGCGGGATACCGCGATGCGGATCGAACTTTCGTCCGGGACTTTTATCGCCCTTTCAACGATGCTGCTGCGCTGCGGCATCGGCGTCGTCGCCTTCGCTGGAACGGCGCTGCTGACGAGGGGAGATATTGATTTCCTCGTACTGCTGATCTTTCTGCTCATCTCCGGAAGGATATACGGACCCATTCTCACCGTGCTGACCATGCTTCCGGATCTTCTCTATTTGAGCGCTTCCAACGAAAGACTCCGAACTTTGATGCAAAGCTCTCCCATGACGGGTGGCACGGAGATCTCTGTCCGAGATACCGACCTCTCCTTCGAGGATGTAAGTTTTTCTTATGGAGAAGAGGCCGTGCTGCATAACATCTGTTTCACAGCCGCCGCCGGGAAGGTGACAGCCCTCGTCGGCCCCTCCGGCAGCGGCAAGAGCACGATCTCCCGTCTCGCCGCCCGCTTCTGGGACGTCGACAGCGGAGTCGTCCGTCTGGGCGGACGGGATGTGCGGGAATTTGATCCCGAGCATCTGATGAAGCAGTTTGCCTTTGTCTTTCAGGACGTCATCCTGTTCAACGACACCATCGAGGCGAATATTCGTATCGGAAATCCCAAGGCCGGCGAAGGTGAGATCCGAAAAGCGGCTGAAGCCGCCTGCTGCGATGAGTTCATCGACAAACTGCCGAAGGGGTATCAGACACTCCTCGGCGAAAACGGGGCCACGCTCTCAGGCGGTCAGCGCCAACGGATTTCCATCGCCAGAGCCCTGCTGAAAGACGCGCCCTTTGTGATTTTGGACGAGGCGACGGCCTCCCTCGACCCGGAAAACGAGGTCTATGTCCAGCAGGCGATCCACCGCCTGATCCGCGGCAAGACCGTCCTCGTGATCGCCCACCGGCTGCGCACAGTCTTAAATGCCGATCATATCGTCGTGCTGGATCGGGGAACGATCGCCGAGCAGGGAAGAGCCGAGGAGCTGCTCGCGGCAGAAGGCCTGTTCTCCAAGCTCTTCCATATACAGAGAGAAGCTGCGGATATCCGCCTCAAAGCGAATCCCTGATCCTTCACATCTCCCTGTGAACATTCCGGATAGGATGCAGAGAAACCGCAGCCGGTCATTTCTGCTGCTTTATGATCTTCAGGCGGTAGCACACGAGGGTGCCTCCGCCTTCTCTTTTTTCGACGCGGATTCCGTACTCTTCCCCCTGCAGAATCTTGATCCTCTGGTCGACATTTTTGAGACCGATCCCTCCAAGGCGGGTCTTGATGCGGCTTTTGTCCTTTCCCTCTCTCAAATCTCCTTCCGAGAAGCCGACGCCGTCGTCCAGGACGCTCAGCAGCAGCTCTCCGCCTTCTCTCCGGTAGAAGATCTCAATGCGTCCCGCTCCCTTCTTCGGACGGATCCCGTGATAGATCGCGTTTTCCACGATGGGCTGCAGGATCAGCTTCGGCACGGAAAACGCAAGGAGCTCTTCCTCCCCTTCGATATGGTAGGCGATTTTGTCCTCATAGCGCTGGCGCTGGATCTTCAGATAGTTTTCCGTATGGGCCAGCTCCTGCCTGAGGGGCACGAGGGTTTGACGGATATCCAGCGAGAGCCGCAGCATTTCGCCGAGGGCCTTGCTGACCTCGACCACCTTGTCATTTTCGCCGAATTCCGCAAGCCAGAGGATCGTGTCTAAGGTATTGTAAAGAAAATGCGGATTGATCTGACTTTGGAGAGCACTGAGCTCGAAGATGCGCTTGGCGTTTTCTTTCTGAGCGATGTCTTCCGTCAGCATTTTAATGCGATCCAGCAGGGCGTTGTACTCCTTCGCCAGATCTTCGATCTCCGCCGAACCCTTGGGAACGACGCTCAGATGCCCCCAACGCCGATCCACCTGCCTCATCGCCTGCTGCAGTTCCACCAGAGGGCGGCTGATCTTTCTTGAGACGAGGAGGCTGATGATGATGCTGGCTCCCATCGCGAGAGCTCCCGTCAGCAGCATCGCCTCCATCAACCGTCTGCGGAGCTCCGCTGTCGTTTCCATCGAAGAGATCCCGACCAGCGTCCAGTGGGAATGGGGGATCTTTGCCTTCGTCAGGATGAAACCGCCTTCTTCCGAACGCTTCTTCTCCTGCTCTTCAATCTCAAGCTCTTTTCGGAGAGCCTCCTCGACAAAGACCCGCTCCTCCGGATGGTAGACGACCCTTTCCTCCTCATCAAGGATATAGGCATAGCCCTCTTCTCCAAGATCGAGCCCGGCGATATAGTCCTCGATGAAGCGATAGGAGACGTCGATCAGCACAACTCCGAGATGCTGACCGCTCTCGTCCCGAATCTCGTGGCTGACGGAGACGACCCAGTCCGAGCGGTCCATCGTGAAATCGCCCCTGCGGACCGAGGTGATCACCGGCATCTGATTCGACTGCAGAGCACCCTTGTACCAAGCCTCCCCCATCATATCCTCGGAGAGCGGGATCGCCATATCGCTGCGGCTGGTCAGAGCGAAGCCGTTTTTCGAGATGACGGCGATGGTCTCTATCCTCGGATCGCTCTGTGCAGGCAGGCTGATGAGGGCGGAAGAGGCTTCAAGGGATCTGGCGTCGCCGGCTCTCAGCGACTGACGGATCTCGGGATACATCGCGATCAGATCGCTGAGCAGCTTGATCTTCTCCAAATATCCGGAGATATAGTCGCTGGCCTGAATGACCGCCTCTTCCGCCTGCTCCTGTCTGCTCTGCAGCAACATCCCGTAGGCAAAATAATAGGCGGCCGCAGAGAGCAGGATCACCAAAACCAGGGAAAGCGCAAAAAAGGAGGCGGCGATCTTGAAGTGAAGACGGGAAAAAATCGCTCTCATCTTCATGAGCCTGCCTCCTGCCGATACTGTTTCGGCGTGCGTCCGAAGGTTTTTTTGAACTTCGTCACGAAATAATTGACATCCTCGATCCCGACCGCTTCAGCGACTTCATAGTTCTTCATCGAAGTGGAAAGAAGCAGCAGCTTCGCTTTTTCCATCCTCTTTCTGTGCACATAGTCCTGAAAAGGGATCCCGTAGAGCTGCTTGATCAGTCCACTGAGATAGCTGCTGTTGAAGCCGATATCCGCAGCCATCGAAGACAGGGAGAGATCCGAGCTGAAGATCTTCCGCTTCAGATACTCGCTGATCCGCAGGTTCTGCTCGGGAATCTCCTCCTTCTCCTCCTGCTGCTGCATTTTCAGCAGACGCAGCTTCTCGGCCTCCTTCGCTCTTTCACCCAGCAGGCCGACGATCCTTTTCAGCGTCATCTCGATATCCGATTTCGAGACGGGTTTGAGGATATAGTCGTCCACCTTCGCCCGAATCGCAGCCTGAGCATATTCAAAATAATCATAACCGGTCAGGATGACGACAAAGATCTCCGGATGTTTTTCTTTTATCTTTTCCGAGGCGGTCAGTCCGTCCATCTGCGGCATATTGATATCCATCAGCACGATATGCGGCAGAAAACTGTCTGATTTTTCCACGGCTTCTTCCCCGTTTTGCGCTTCGGCCACCTCAGTGATGCCGATTCGGGACAAAGCGGCGAGGGATGCAATCCCTCGCCGGATCAGGGGCTCGTCGTCAACAATCAACAATCGATACACGGCTTTTTTCTCCTATTTTTCTACCAAATATTTCAAATCTCCATATCCTTCCTGATCCATCCTGCTCAGCGGGACAAAGCGGATCGCGGCGCTGTTGATGCAGTAGCGGAGACCGCCGAGCTCCTTGGGTCCGTCCTCGAAGACATGGCCGAGATGGGAATCTCCGGTGCGTCCCCGCACTTCCATCCTGCTCATATTGAAACTCCTGTCCTCGTGGTAGCTGACCACATTCTTCTCGATGGGCTTTGAAAAGCTGGGCCATCCGCAGCCGGAGTCAAATTTGTCCGCGGAGGTAAACAGAGGCTCCCCGGTCGCCACATCCACATAGATACCCTTTTCCTTATTGTCCCAGTACTCGTTGGAAAAAGCTCGCTCCGTTTCATTCTTCTGAGTGACTCGGTACTGGATATCCGTCAGAGACTTTCGAAGCTCCTCGTCTGAAGGCTTCGGGTACTTGCTCGGGTCGATGACGACCTCAGATACTTCCCAGATATCAATATGACAGTAACCGCCGGGATTCTTCTCCAGATAGTCCTGATGGTATTCCTCCGCTTTTGCAAAACCGCTGAGGGGCATCACTTCGATGACGATCGGCTTTGCGTATTTCTTCTGCTCCTGATGAAGGACCTCCTGTATCCTCTTTTGCTCCTTGGAATCCAGATAGTAGATCCCGGTGCGGTACTGAGATCCTCTGTCGTTGCCCTGCTTGTTGAGGCTCGTCGGATCCACGACCTTGAGATAGTACTGCAGGAGTGTTTCCAAGGAGACGCGCTGCGGGTCGTAGACGACCTTCACTGTCTCCGCGTGCCCGGTCTTTTTATAGAGGACATCTTCATATTTCGGGTTTTCCGTCGTTCCGTTGGCATAACCGCTCTCTGCGTCCGCGACGCCGTAGACCCTCGCCATATAGGCTTCAAGCCCCCAGAAACAGCCTCCCGCAAGATAGATGCTCTCCAGCTTCGACTTCGAATAGTCGATGCCCTTGTTGGGATTGTCCGGCAGACCGGATGACTTTTTGCTCTTTTCGATATACTTCACTTGCTCTACCTCCATCATCTTTGTTTCCGTCTTTTTGATATCCGCATCGGCGCAGGCCGTCACAAACAGCATCAGGATGACCAGAACGCCCGCAATCGGCAAACTCTTCATATAAAACCTCCTTCTCCGCAAATCGGTATCCGATCCGTCCATGGATCTCCAACTTGCAGACAAATTTCAAAAATCATTCAACGACGCAGACTTCTCTCCGTAAATCCGTCAATGGATCTCTTCCATAACACCTTTGATCCCGTCGCTCTGCAAATGTCCCGGAACGAGATGGGTCATCACGCCGTCCGAGCCGACAATCGCCGAAGTCGGATAGGCACGGATGCCGTAGGAGCGCATGGTCTCTCCGCTCTCATCGAAGAGGACGCGGATGTTGCTGTATTCCAGAGAGTCAAACCACTGCACGAAATCTTCCCTGCTTTTCTCCGCACCGAAACCCGGAGCGACGACAGTGACCACTTCAAAGTCCTTCTCTTCTCCCGCAAGGGCGTTCAGCTCCTCCAGTCCCGAGAGACAGATCGAACACCAGGACGCCCAAAACTTGACATAGACTTTCTTTCCCTTTTGTTTGCTGAGAACGAACTCTTCTCCGTCCTTGTCCTTCAAAGCAAAGTCCACAGCGCTGCTTCCTTCATTCATCCTCTTTTCTTCTGATTTCATACCCATTGAATCCTTCCTCTTACCATCTTTCGGCATCTCTTCCTCCATCCTGCCTTCTTTTTCCATGCCTTTTTCCATCTTTTCCGCCGGCATTTCCTTCTCTTTTTTCATTTCTTTCTCCATCTTTCCCCTCGTCGCTTTTCCCTCTTTGGGAGCGGTCTTGCCTTCCATAGCTCTGTTCATCATCGCTTTGTTTTCTGTCTTGTTTTCCATACTCTTATTCATCATTTCCTCATTTTCCGTCCCGTCTTCCATGCCTTTGCTCATCATCTCCGAGCTTTCCGTCTTGGCATCCATATCTTCCTTCCTATCGGTCTTTTCCATATTCCTCATGCTCTCTTTCATCTTCGAATCTTTCATATCTTCCTGCATACCGTCTTTTTCCATGCCCTCTTCCATCCTTTTCTCCTGCAGGGCGGCGGCCTCTTTCATGGATTTCTCCTCTTTCACTCCGCAGGCGCTCATCAGCAGCATTGCCGCTCCGATCACTGCCGTTATTTTTCTTCTTTTCATCTTTTTCCTCCTCCGTTTCAATGCCCGAACTGTAGACAAACTTCGGTTTCAATTCTTTCCTTATACAAACAAATTTTCAAACCATACCGTCAGTCTTGTCAGCTGATTGCTCATCAGCAGAACGCCCATCAGAGCAACTAGGACTCCTCCGACCCTCTTCATCAGCGTCAGGTGCTTATTAAGAATACCAAACCGCGACAGCACCAAGCTTGAAGCCATCGCCATCAGGAGAAAAGGCAGCATCAGCCCCGCCGAGTAGACAAGCATCAGAAAAGCTCCGTAAAATTCCGTTCCGCTGCTCGCCGAAGTGACCAGCACCGCGCCGAGAATCGGTCCCACGCAGGGAGTCCAGCCGAAACTGAAGGAAATCCCCATCAGATAGGTTCCCAAGGCCTTCCTTCCTCTGCTGCGGATGTTGATCCCCTTGAAGCGCTCAAAGGCCGGTATCTTCAGGATATCCATCTGGTGAATCCCCAGCAGGACGACGAGGAATCCCGCCGCAAGCAGCAGCTGCCGGCTTGCGATCCATTTTCCAAGGAATCCCGCTCCGAATCCTAGGACGACAAAACTCGTCGAAAGACCCAGTACAAAGGCAATCGTCTTGAAGACGGCGCCGATATTGAGATCCCATTTGCCGATCCGTATTTTCCGATACTCCCCCTCCTCATCCGTCAAAAACCCAATGTACACCGGTATCAGTGGAAAGGTGCAGGGAGCGAAAAAAGATAAGAATCCCGCCGCAAAGACCGAACTTACGAGCAATCGCTCTCCAAACATGTTCTTCTCCTCACTTTCTGCTTTCTGCTT
>JAUMYL010000017.1 GCA_030528675.1 Peptostreptococcaceae bacterium | reverse complement strand
ATGATTTCAAGAGTTTTTTCAAGGCGGGAAGTGATAAACTCGGGATTATATCACAAATTTACATTTCAGTATGATTCTATTATATCTTTTTGACTATATATAGTAGAAACTTTTTAGAATTAAAATTTACATTTCAGTATGATTCTATTATATCCCGTTTCCTCCCGACACCTAATTCAAGAGATCCTCCTTCATTCTTTCTGTCGATCTCTGTTTCCGGATCTGTTTTTCGATCTGCATGATGCACAAAGTTTCCACAGACTTCTCAACAAATCCTGTCTTTCAAGGGTTTGTCGATCTCCTGTGTTTTTTGCATCACCGGAGGTCGACAGAAGACCAGAGCGTATCAGGAATTTAATACCAGTATATCACAAAAAATTATTTTCGACACTCTTAATCTGAAAATTTTTCATTCAACAGAAGCAAAAACGGATTTCTTTACAAAACTGCTCTCCCGCCCAAACGCCTGCACTGAGTTTCGAACTGTAAGAGAAAAGAGGAACCTCCCTATTCTTCATGCGATTGTTATAAGAGCAGCGAGACAAGATTGCGAAGTGGCTGAAAGGCACCCTTATTCTTCGTGCGATTGTTATAAGACCTGATCAAAATGCCCTTTGATAAAATGTACCCCTGATCTGTCATCCGAAATTTCATTGAAGATAGGTCGGAATCGTCGGACGGTATTTCATACAGAGTTTATAAGTGAACGCAAAAATTATTTTCACTTTGTCGAATCTCTATTCTGTAAAATGCACCCGGAATACATTTCGAAAGCGCGGATATTTATGTCGTTTGCTATAGTATGAGAGGAAGAGCAGCAGTCCATCGCAGGAAGAAAAAATCTCTTATTCTCCCGCCTTGAAATTATAGATCGGACGGATGATCTGAGCGACCGTGGCCGCCGGCGTGATCTGCTTGAGGATATCTTCCATTTTTTTGTAGGCCATCGGGCATTCGTCGAGAGTATCTCTGCTGACGGAAGTCGAATAAACATCGCTCATCTGTTTTTTGAACTCAGAGAGGGTGAAGGAGGATTTTGCCTTCATCCGGCTCATCCGTCTGCCCGCTCCGTGCGGTGCCGAACGGTTCCAGTCTTCGTTCCCCTTTCCGATGCAGATCAGGCTGCCGTCTCTCATATTGATCGGGATGAGGATCTTTTCTCCTTTTTTTGCAGACACTGCACCCTTTCGCAGAATCATCTCCTCTGTGTCGATATAGTTGTGGATCGTCGTAAACTCTTCTTCGACCTCAAGTTTCATTCCTCGAATCAACTCGTCCATCATCGCTTTTCGATTGAGGATCGCAAAGCGCTGGATGATCTTCATATCGTGGATATAATCCTCAAGGAGATGTCCCTCGACATAGGCAAGGGCCTTGGGGATATCGCTGATCACCTGTTTTTTGAGCTTTTTGATTTCGGACTGGATCTCTTTCTCCCGCCCCTCTTGCCTTAGTCTTTCAATCAGAGAATCCAGATCTTCCGCGGTATTTTTGTTCCGCTGCTTATATCCCTGCTCCTGATAGTAGTTCGCGACCTGCAGACCGAGATGACGGCTGCCGGAATGAATCACAAGATAAAGCCTTCCTTCTTCGTCCCGATTGACTTCGATGAAATGGTTTCCTCCGCCGAGAGTCCCGAGACTGCGCCTTGCTCTGTCCAGGTTGACTTCATCTCTGCAGCGCAGATCTTCCAGCTCGATCTCCTCAAGGTAGCGGTGAGGTTTTTCCCGGATTTTCATGCCGGAAGGGATCTTTTCGTAGATCAGCTTATCGAGTTTCTGCAGTTCCAGCCGCCTTCCGCTGATTCTGATCGTCTCCATCCCGCAGCCGATATCGACCCCGACGAGATTCGGCACGATCTTGTCCTTAATCGTCATCGTCGTCCCTATCGTACAGCCGGCGCCCGCATGGACGTCGGGCATGATGCGTATCCTGCTACCGCTGACAAACTCCTGATCGCAGAGCGTCTGTATCTGTTGCCGCGCACCTTCTTCAAGCTCTGCGGCAAACACTTTCGCCGTATTGTACTTTCCTTTTATTTCTATCATAAGACTCTTCTCCTCCTATGCTATATCATGGTTTCATTCGGCTTTCGGGAGGATTCGGCTCAGCTCGGAGAGCAGACTTCCTCCGCCGCCAAGGTTGAGCTGGTGGATATTTTCTGAGATGCGTTCGATGTATTCCAGCTCTTTAAGCTTGTAGAGCGTCTTGTTCTCTTCCATCAGTTTCGCAGTGTTGAGCAGACTTCTTGTCGAAGCGACCTCTTCCCTTCTTGCAATCAGACTCGCCTGCGCCCTCTTTTCGGCGATCAGCACGGTGTTCATGATCTCTCGGATCTCGCCGGGCAGGATGATATCCTTGACTCCCGCCTCGTGAAATTCAACAAAATAAGCTCCTTCTTTCTCTCGGAGTTTCTCCAGCGCGAAATCTCCGATCTGCTCTTTCGCCCCAAGGATCTCATCGAGCCGGAACCGTCCCACATACTCCCGCAGAATCATCTGCAGCAGGACATAGATCTGGTTTTCATAATCTTCAATCTCACTGCCGATCTTCAGACAGTCAGATACCCGGTAACTGTAGGTGAAATTGAGGCGTATCGTCACCTTGTCGGCGGTGAGGATCTCCTGCCCGTTCACCTCTCTTTGGATCAGCCTCGTGTCGACAAGATCCCAATCCACGTGGACGCCGTTGTCCCAAAAATAATAAATGCCCGGCTCAAGCAGCCGAACGAAGCGGTTGTCAAAATACAGCCTCGCCTTTTCATGAGCTCCGACCCGCAGACTGAAACAGAATCTGCCTTCCAGGTCTTTGAGAATCTCCTTCGGCACTTCTTCTCCCACCTCGGTCTCACGGATGTCGATCTTCTGAAAACGATGTTCCTTATATACATTCCAGAAAGCGTGGACGCCGCTGCGCAGGCAGCCCTGATAGCGCCCGTCCGCATAGTGGAAGGCAATGCTCCCGTCCGGGACTTCCACCCAGGCGAGCTCTTTCATCAGCTGCGCATCCTGCGCGAAGATCTTCAGGTCGAAACCCTCCGTCTCAAAAGGCTCTTCGATGGAAACGACCTTGATCTCCCTGCTCTTTCCATAGGTTCGATAAGTCCCCGCCGAGAGCATTTTGACAAATTTTCCCTTTTTGAACAAAAGACCTCTTTGATTTTCGTAAATGATTGTTTTCATTCTATCTCCCCCTCGTACCGTCCGGTAGTGTCAAACACTATCTGTTTTTTTAATTCTTATTATCTAAAAACCTTTATTTACGGAGGTTTGCACATAAAAGAGCACTCCCTTTTTCCGGTATAATGATCATCGCAAAACAAACATTGCCGAAAGGATGTAACTGCTCATGAACATTATACTCTATTTGCTTCACATGATCCTCCATGGGATCTTTCCTTCGCCCGCCGTCTTCCACAAAGCTCTGCGGCGAAAGGCTTGAGCGGAAACCTCATCAGCCGGAGAGCGCGCTCCTTTCTCCGCACCCTCGGACTGATTTTGCTCCTGCGGTATCCGTCTTTCGACAAGGCAGAGCTCTGCTCGCTTCAGACCCTGACTGCAGGTCTTCGGCAGGAAATCCGGTTTTTTTGCTCTTTGACTTTTTCAGTGGTTTCTCGAGGAAACCCGTTTCGGCCAACGCAAAGCACCACGCTTTGAGCAGGATTCGAACCTGCATTTTTCCGCAGGAGGGAAAGGCATACTTTACGGCAGAGCCTCAAGCACCTCGGAAAAAAGATATTCTCGTCATCACTCCCGCAAATATAGAATATCCCAAATCCTGATTTTTTTCATGAAAAAAAAGTTGCGAACTTGAATTCGCAACTTCAGACTGAAGACAAAGCGGACAAACTTCAAAATTCATGAGACGAAGATGAGGAACTTTCGTGAAAAAATCGAGAGGAGCGAGCCGATGAAATTTCAGAAAAATCAGCAGGACGCTGATTTTAGAGCGAAAGCGGCAGGACGCCGCTTGGAGCTCGTTCGAAATTTCCGGTGAGCGAGTCCGATTTTTCCGAAAGCAAGTCCGCGCCGTCGAATGATTTTTGAAGTTTGTCTGCAATGTGAAGTTGCGAACTTGAATTCGCAACTTCAACACCTTCTTCTTCCCCAAAGTTCCGCCTGCCTCTGCAGTCTCTGTCGGATTTTCTCCCGAACACTCTCGGGCTCGATCACTTCAATCATCGGCCCGAAGGAGAGCAGGCGGATCAGGATCTCGGACTCGTCCTTGCTTGCAAAACGCAGTTTCATTTCATAGAGAAGTCCCTCTATCTGCTCGGTCTCTTTTTCGAAGTCCGCAAAATGAAGCAAGGCACGCTCTAAAGCGTTTCTGCGGTCATACAAGCGCAGCAGGACGCTTTCTTTCGGCTCCTCAAAGCGGAAGTCTCCGATCAAAAACTCCGGCGTGATCTCTTCCATGACGGTGACAGAGAGGATCCGCGCAAGATTGATCGTCACGATGATATCAGAGACCACGCCATAGGCAGAAGATCTCTTTGCGATCAGGCGAAACTTTTCATCTTTTGCCGAGTATTCCAGCTTCCCGGGAAAGAACAGCCCTTTTTTACGAAACCCTTTCGCCGAAAGAAAGGCAATCTGAACGAGTTTTTCCTCCTTGACCGCGCGCAACAACGCCTGAAACACTTCAATATACCCCGGATCGGAAAAGTCATCACCGTCGGAGGGACGGTCGATTCGAAAGAGGTCTTCTCTGCGATACAGCGGAGGATCTTCCTCTGAAACAAGAGGCACTTCCCCGAAAAGTCTCATTTTTTCATCTCCCGCAATCGCCTGCAGCCAGCGTCTTTCCAAAAGCGTCCGGGGCCGCGAGGGCAAATGGCGTATCGGACTGCTCATATCCTTTCGGATCATCTGCCACTCTTCCTGTTCAATCGCCGAAAGGATCGCCATGCTGCTTTCCGAGAAAGCGGTCTCATCAATGAGCTTCCTCGCTTCCTTGCCCGACAGAGGCGGTCCGCCGGATCTCCTTCGCTCGAGAATCGCCCTTAGGATCTTCTCGACACTCCTGTAATACAGACCGTAGATCTCATGAAAGATCAACTTCTTCTCCCCTTTCTATCTCGGAAGACGCCCTTTTGCGCCGCGGACGGAGGGACTGCGGCTCTTCATATTTTCTTCTCATATTTTCCAGATCGGCGTAAAAGAGTTTTTCGACCTTCTCATCGCTGAAACGGATCTGCTCGATCCTCCCGAGAAAGGTTCTCAGCTAGGGGAGCATCTCCCGAGAGTCCCTGACCTTTACCGCATAGCGGTATCTTCCCTCTCCCAGCTCTTCGACACGCCCATGTCTTCCCTCTCGAAGGATCCTTTCCAGCACAAAACGCTCCTGCGGCGGGATCAGAAGGATCATCTCGACGCTCTCCGGCGGCCCCTTCTTTCCGAAGGACACTCCCCAGGCCTCGTCCATCAGCTCCTTCCACCTCTCCCGCATTCCGAGGGCGGCGCGGCGCTCTCCCGTCCGACGCAGAGAGAGAATATGATCGAGACGGTAGTTGAAAATATGTCTGTCTCGAAAATGGTATGCCGAAAGATAACTCCTTCCACTTTGGACGCTGAGGAGGATCTTGATCGGAAAGACGGTTTCCTTTTCTTCCCTGCCGCTGCGGACGCGGCGAAGGATCTCCACAGTCTCCTCCGCGGCAATCGCCTCCGCCGCAAGGCAGAAGATCTCGCTGTCGAGAGCGTGCATAATATAGTGGTGTTTGTAGGAAAAGGGCGGATTTACAGGGCGTTTCTCCTCATATCGGTCCAGAAGAAAACTGCCGACGACGCCGGCGGGATCCGCCTCGCTGAAAAAACGGATCGCGTCAATAGAGGGCGGACTCTCCGATTCCTCTTCTCTCCTTCGGTAGAGCAGAGTTTTTCCGACTTTTTCCGAGACGAAGAGGCCTTCTCCTTCGTATTCCCGCAGCTTGTTGCGCACCGTCGCCGCGTCGATCTCCATCGGAAATTCAAAAAAACTCAGATACTCTTCCCCGATCTTCTCCATAATCTCGGATAAAGACAGTCTGATACCCTCCTGCAAAATGTCCAGCAGAATGAAGTGCAGGCTGATGTCTTTTTTGGTGAAACTTTTGGCCTTAAAAGCTCTGTAAAAGGGATTGGCGGAGATATCCCTGCTGTCTGCGCTCAAAAAGACGATCTTTCCCCTGTCATTTTGGCGAAAGGACATGAAGTCCTCCAGATAGCTTTCGATTCTCCGCCTCTCGTTGTCATAGCTGCGCAGGCTCTTTCGGCTTCCGAAGTTTTCCCGCGTTCGAAAGCCGTAGACATAAAAATCTCTCATATACTCTCTGATTTTGTCAAATTTTTTGATCAATTCGCTAAAAATCAGCATTTTCTTTCAATCTCCTACCGATCCCATTTTTCCGCAAGGGCAAGGATCTGATCGGCGAATTTCGCCAAATCCTTGTTCGCTCCGCCCTTATTGTGCAGGATCACTTCCACCAGACGATCTCCGGCTGCACGAAGACGCTGATAGACGGTGCCTTCCTCCGTCCTCTGGATCGCCGCGGCCTTCTTCTCCTGCTGGTAGCCTTCTCTGAGCATCTCTCCGGTCGCAAGATCGTAAAGCTCCGAGTACTTCGGCACAGAAACCCGGGTCTTGTAGCGCTCTCTGAGGATCTCCCCAAAGGCGAGGCTGACCTCCGCGTCTCCATGGGTAACGAAGATGCGCTCAGGCACTTTATCGAAGGCGTCCAGCCAGTTCAGCAGCCCTTTCTGATCCGCATGACCGCTGATGCCTTCCAAAGTGACGATCTCTGCATGAACCTCGATCTCCTCGCCGAAGAGCTTGACCGCGCTCGCCCCGTCGACAATCGCCCGTCCCGTCGTTCCGACCGCCTGATAGCCGACAAAGACAATCGAACTTTCTTCCCTCCAGAGATTGTGCTTGAGATGGTGTTTGATCCTTCCGGCTTCGCACATGCCCGAGGCGGAGATGATCACCTTGGGCTCGTCGATGAAGTTGATCGCACGGGAGTCGTCCGCCGTCACGGAGAGTTTCAGTCCCTCAAAACTGATCGGGTTGATCCCCTGACGAATCAGCTCCGTCGCATCCGCATCGAAGATCTCCGTGTTGTCCCGGAAGATCGCCGTCGCCTCGTTGGCAAGAGGACTGTCGACATAGACCTTGAAGCCCTCATGCCCCTTGACCATGCCTTTCGCCTTGATATTTCGAATAAAGTACAGAAGCTCCTGCGCCCTGCCCACTGCAAAAGAAGGGATGACCACATTGCCGCCCCGGTCAAAGGTTCGCTGGATCACAGAGGCGAGATTGGTCGCATAGTCAAGAGGCGGATTGTGCAGACGGGTTCCGTAGGTCGATTCAACGATTACATAGTCCGCCTCTTTGATATAAGTCGGATCTTTGATCAGCGGCTGGTTGATATTGCCGACATCCCCTGAGAAGACGATCTTTTTGGAGACGCCCTCTTCTTCTATCCAGACTTCAATCGAAGAGGAACCCAGCAGATGTCCCGCGTCGATGAAACGGATACGGATCCCCTCCGCTACCTCGACGAGCCGGTCGTAGGTACAGGGGATGAAGGTCTCCATGATCGCCTCCGCATCTCCCATCCCATACAGAGGCTCAAAACCTCCCTTTCCGGAGCGTTTGCCCTTACGGTTGCGCCACTCCGCCTCAAACTCCTGAATATGGGCGGAATCTCTCAGCATGATCTGACACAGGTCCGTCGTCGCCTCCGTCGCGTAAATCTCACCCGCAAAGCCGAGTTTGGCAAGCAGCGGCAGTCTCCCTGAGTGGTCGATATGCGCATGAGTCAGAAAAACATAGTCGAGCCTGACCGGCGGTACCGGCAGCTCTTTGGTGTTGTCGGCGCCGAGCCCCTGCTCCATCCCGCAGTCGATCAGGATATTCTTCCCGCAGGCTTCCAGAAGATAGCAGCTTCCCGTGACCTCACGAGCCGCTCCGTAAAAAGAAAGTTGCATAGAGTTCATCTCCTTTTTTCGATTATATTCATTTTATAAAAAGCTCTTATACCGCTGCCTATCTGTAGCTGCAGAATCTTCGCAAATCCGATTTTTCCGAAGGCGATTCCGCGCCGTCGAAGGATTTTCGAAGTCCTTCATAAAACCGAATCCTCCCTTTCCAGAATCTTCGGGATCAGCCATCTCCAGCTCAGCAGGAGGACGGATGCCGAAATCAGCAGCATATACAGCGGCTCCGCCTTTCCAATGGCGACGATGAAATAGTGCAGTCCCGCCATCAGACCGAGCACAGGCATCAGAAGCAGCAGACGAATGATACTGTCGCTCTTCGCCGTCTCCAGAGAAGCGGCAAGAGGCAGCTCCGAGCGCCTGATGACCGAAGCCCAGAGAAAACTGATGATATTGTTCAGGATCACGGTCAGTATCCCCATCCAGACGCTCCCTCTGTACAGCAGGAGAAACATTCCTCCAATGAAGAGATGAACCGGGAGAATGTACTGCAGGATCGCGATCTTGTAGGAAGCAAAATAGATATCCGACCGTCTTGAGATCGGAAGAGCACCGTAGATCCACGCCCCCTTGCTGAAATCGCTGATCGTCATATACGTATAGAGACCGCCTGTAATCAATCCGCAGCCGTAGAGCGCCATATAATAAGGCTGCTGCGGCAGAGTCTGCAGGAAGTTCTCCCAGTCCCGCAGCATCTGATTGGCGAGCATGATCAGAGGAAAGAGGGAAGCAACGACCATCTGAGGCAGGATCCTCAGTTTGAAATTTCGGTCTCTCTTCGTGTTGATGAGAATCAGCTCCATAAAAGCCCTCTCCTGACTTCCCCTTGCACTCAGTCGGATCAGCCGGTTCCAAAATCCGGAGAGGCTTTCCGCCGCCGTCTCACTCATTGAGAGGCGTTCCAGACAGCTCTCGAAGGAAGGAGCGATCTTCCCAAGGTAGACAAAAATCAGCAGAATCGGCAGGATCAGCCCTGTCAGCGACAAAAGCCCCATAAACAGAGTCGCTTTTCCTTCAAAGACGACCGCAAAGGGAGCGGAAAACCAGGAAGAAGGAAGGAAAAACATCCAGAACCTCTCCTTATATCTCAGTCCGTCCAGCAAAAACAGCCTCGGCATGATCTGGTAGGCCAGAATGAAAAAAAGGGTGACGCCGATCTGGAAATAATTGAGGATATCCTTGAGCCTCTCTCCGGAAAAAGTCCTCAGCAGCAGGAAGTAGAGAGTGCCCGAGAAAAACACCGTCGTCACCGTCGCAAAAAGAACCGCTCCGGTCAGCATCAGACCGAACAGAATACCAAATCGAAAGGCGGAGAAAAAGATCCCCGGCAGACAGAGCGCCAGCGCATAGGCGCTTATATAAAGCACGATATGAGTCATCTTGGCCGCGCTGAGAGTCTTCTGTCCTATCGGCCTTGCATAAAAGAGATTCTTGCCCCGAAGATCGAGCAGCACTGCGGAGTAGTCCGAGATGAACATCGACAGCATCAGAGTCATCACCATGATCAAAAAGAGATTGATCTTGAGAAACGCAGGGAAATTGTAGATCATGAGCGTCGCGGAAATGACGCCCATGAACATCATCGTCAGGATATTCCAGAGGAAATAATTCTTCTCCCGACTTTGCTCATTGGGATTCAGAGAGCGGTTGACCCGTCTTTTGTCCATGATCAGCTTGAGCCTCAGGATCTCCGTCATCTGAGCGTAGTCGACGCCCGCTCTTTCATAGACGCCTCGAAAAAATCCCAGCAGAGTCAAGACGAATCTTTCATTCATGACGCTCTCCCCCCAGCACCGAATCGACAAAACGTCCCGCAAGGTCATGCTTTTGCTCAAAGCCCGTCAGCTCGTTGAACACTTCTTCAAGAGAGTGATCCCGGTTTTCCCGCACGAGATCCTGCATCGACCGATCCGCAAGGATGCTGCCGTTTTTAAGCAGGATGATCCGGCTGCTGATCTTTTCCACCAGTTCCATGATATGAGACGAATAGAATATCGTCTTGCCGGACTTCGCAAGACTGTCGACGACCTCCTTGAAGACCGCGACGCTGTTGGCGTCCAGTCCGCTCAGCGGCTCATCCAGAAACAGGATATCCGGGTTGTGAACCATGCTGCAGACGATGACGAGCTTCTGCTTCATCCCCTTCGAAAAAGAGCTGATACGGCTGTCAAAAGAACCCGCGATCCCGAAGATATCCAGCATATCCTGCGCTCTTCCGAGAAAATCCGCCTCCTCCGTCTCATAGATCCGTGACAGAAAGCGCAGATACTCCCTCGGCGTCAGCGTCTCATAGAGCTCCGCCACCTCCGGGACATAGCCGATCCTCCTCTTGTAGCCGATGTCGCCGCTGCGGATGTTCTCCCCGAAGATCTCGATCTCTCCTTCGTAACCGGAAAGCAGTCCGAGGATCAGCTTGACCGTCGTGCTCTTGCCGGATCCGTTGGAACCGATATAGCCGACGATATCACCCCTTCGCACCTCAAAATCCAGTCCGTGCAGCACCTGCGTACTTCCAAAACTCTTTTTGAGCTTTTGTACCTTCAGTAAGATATCCATCTTTTTCCTCCTTGCAGACAGAATGAAAACAGCTCCTGATTTCATCTTACCAAAAGTTTTCAGGCAAAGATTTACAAAAAATCTACAAAAAGATTTCTCCTCAGATCGTCTCTCCGAGCAGTCTCACCATCTCCTTTAGCGCCTTCGCACGGTGACTGACCGCATTTTTCTCCTCCGGCGTGATCTGAGCGAAGGTTCTGTTCATCCCCTTGGGGGTAAACAGCGGGTCATAGCCGAAGCCTCCGCCGCCTTCGGGCGAAAACCCGATCCTGCCTTCGCAGATCCCCTTCGCAATCAGCTCCTTTCCATCCGGAAAAACGACGGCGATCACCGAGACGAATTTTGCGGTTCTGCTGTCCAGATCATAGCCTCTGAGCAGCGTCAGGAGTTTTTCATTGTTCTTTTCATCCGTGGCTCCCTCGCCGGAAAAACGGGCAGAATAGACGCCGGGACGCCCTCCGAGCACATCGACCATCAGCCCGGAATCGTCGGCGACCGCAGGTCTTCCGGTCAGCGCCGCCACTTCTCTCGCCTTGATCAGCGCATTTTCCTCAAAGGTCGTGCCGCTCTCCTCGATTGCAAGACCTTCCAGCCCCACATCCCGCAGAGAGAGCAGACGAAGGTTCATCCTCTCCGTAATCGCTCCGATCTCCTCCATCTTGTGTGCATTTGAGGAAGCGATGACAAATTCGGTTCTCGGCTTTTCGGATATCAGACCGGCGATCTCCTCGCCGAGCACCTTTCGCTGAATACGCATCAGCTCGCGGTTTCCCTGCTCTGCAAGCTCCAGCAGTGCATAGAGCTGGGTTTTCGTAAAAGGCTGTTCCTCTCCCGTACCCTGTACCTCGATAAATTCGCCCCTGTCCGTCATGACGACGTTCATATCCACCTGCGCCCTTGAGTCCTGCTCGTAGCAGAGGTCGAGGATCTCTTTCGAATCGACGATACCGACGCTGACCGCGCTGACGAAGGCGCTGACCGGAAACTTCGCGACCGTCTTTTTCCGGTAGAGTCCGTAAAGCGCTTCACAGAGCGCGACAAAGGCGCCCGTGATCGAGGCCGTCCTCGTCCCTCCGTCCGCCTGGATCACATCACAGTCAAGCCAGACCGTCCGCTCTCCCAACGCCTTCATATCGACGACAGAGCGGAGGGCTCTGCCGATCAGACGCTGGATCTCGTGCGTCCTTCCGTCGATCTTTCCCCTTGCGGCATCGCGGATCTTTCGCTGCTGAGTCGAGCGGGGCAGCATCGAATACTCCGCACTGACCCAGCCCGTACCCGTATTTTTGAGGAAGGGAGGTACTTTTTCCTCGACAGAGGCCGTGCAGATGACCTTCGTATCGCCGAATTCGACGAGCACCGATCCCTCCGCATATTTTATATAGTCTTTCGTGATCCTGATCTCTCTGAGTTCATTCGCTTTTTTGTCCAAACTCTATCCTCTCCATCCTGATATCAGTATTTTTCCATATAGGATACGATCCCGTTGACGATGCCCTCCGCCAGCCTCTCCTGGTAGGCGTCGTCGCTGAGCTTCTTCAGCTCGGCGGCATTCGTCATATAACCGAGTTCCAGCAGCACGGCAGGCACGCGGGTCGTGTTGAGCACGATGAGATCCGGCCTCTTGCGCAGCCCTCTGTCATACATCCCCGCAGCTTTGACGATCTCTTCCCGGAAGATATCCGCCAGCTGCTTGTTGTCCTCCGTCGGATAATAGAGCACTTCCAGTCCGTTTGTCGAGGTCTTTCCGGCGGCATTGTTGTGGATCGAGACAAACATATCCGCTTCTTTTTCGTTGGCGAGAATCGCCCGATCCGGATTTTTCGGATAAACATCCGTCTCTCTGGTCATGATCACTTCATAGCCTTTTTCCAGCAGACGGGACTGGACTTTCTTTCCGATCATGAGATTGAGCGCTTTTTCCGTCATCCCGGTGCTCTTGGCCACCGCTCCGGGATCATGGGCCCCATGACCGGGATCGATGACGATCAGCGGCGTGCTCCTCTGTTCCTTGGTCAGATGGATCCCGACAAAAGCGCCTCCGGTATCCGTCATCTTCCACTTGACTCTCTGCTTGAGGTGCAGAGAAATCTCGCTGGTATCTCCATTTTTGACGACCTGTATCGTCTTGACCAGGTTGTTGTTGAGATTCCTCGCCTCGTCCTTCAGCTTCGCCTTCTCATAGGGAACCGTAAAGCGAAGCACCGCGTTCTCACTGTCCTCGATCAGGTCTGTGACGGAATGGGCCTCTGCAAGTTTCAGCTGCAGACTTGCCCGAACCCTGTCCGCCTCAAATTTCAGATTTGAGTTTTGCGGTTTGGAAGATCTGTATTCCACAAGGACGTCCTCTCCGCTCTTCTTGACGGATATCTCCTTGCGGGAGACATCTTTTGCCAGAGCGAGGGAAAAGCGCAGCTTCTTCTCACTGCTGTAGATCCCGGAGTTCATCTGCGTGATAAAATTCCCTCCCGAGTAGATTTTATTCTGCTCAAGATCAGAGGCAAGTACGGCTCCTTTGATATCAATGACCAATCTTTCCGGATTGCTGAGGAAAAAATCCTGATACGAAAGATTTCCCGCTCCCTTTATGACAAAACTTTCCTGTCCCAGTCCGCTTTGACTCAGCTCATAACGCAGCTCTTTTCCTCCCGGAGTCTGAGGCTGACCGCCCGTATCGCCGGGATTGGGCGGCAGCGGAGGAACTTCAGGAAGCGCGGGGCTGTCGGGCGGCAGAGGGCCGATGGGCGGCAGAGGAGGATTCGGAAGGGAAGGCCCCAGCGGGTCGATCGTATCTATCGGCCCTGTGGGATCCGGCGAGCGGCCGTCCTGAAGACTGTCCAGCAGCGGACTGTCCTGAGGAAGAATCCCGGGATCCACCTGTCCGATGATCGCGGAAGCCTCCTCTTCGCTGAGAGGTCTCTCTCCCGAAGTCGTCAGATCGATGCTGTTGGTCTTGGCGTCATAATGGATCTTCATCGAAAACTCCTCCGCCAAAAACCTTATGGGCAGCATCGTGCGACTGCCGACGATCAGTGGAGCGACGGAGTCCGGCAGAGTTTTCTGCTCACCGTTTACAATGGCTGTAGGACTTCCGATCTTGAGACGGATGTTTTTTCCCTCCTTCTCCACTGTCACTTCCTCCGTCTTTGGATTCCAGTCGACAGCGGCTCCCAGCTTCTCCGAGACCATACGCACGGGAACAAAAGTCCTCGACTGCAGGATAATCGGCGGAACATCGCCCTTCGGAGCGGTCAGCCTGACCGAATCGATCCGGATATCCGCATGGGCAAGTTTCGTCTGTTTGCCTTTGACCGTATAGAGTCCGTACTCGATACGGATCGCTCCGAAGACTTCCTCCGGCGACACGGCCCAAGCCGAGATCAGAAAGCAGGTAAGGGGCAGCACGATCCCCTTTTTCAGGCTTTTTTTCGCCTTTTCTGTATATTTCCACGAAAACATGGTTCTCCTCCTCATTGACTGCACGCCGCCCTTTACAGACTTCCATCCGGTATACGCCGGCGCGATATCGGTAAAGGGGCGGATCTTACTCCGCAGCCTTTCTATCCATTCCTGTATCTTCCATCCGACGGATCCTGCACCTTTCGTCGGGTATCCGGCCGCGGTATCGGCCTGTGTCTCTTCCTTAAAATATCCGAAACAGAATCCATCTATTCAAGGATAGCATTATCTCCCTGAGCCTTTCAAGCTCCAAAGAAGGATTGTAACTTTTTCTTAATAATCGCTCTCATCTCCGCAAGGAAGCGTCTCATACGGATACCTGATCAAAATTCCCTCCGATAAAATGTACTCCTGATCTGTCATCTGAAATTTCATTGAACACTGGTCGGACTATCGGATGGTATTTCGTACAGAGTGTAGTATCAAAAGTCCTGAAAAAATAAAAACGGCTGAACTCAACAAATATACTGTTGAAATTCAGCCGTTTTAATTTCTCTCAAAAACTCACTCTTCCGTCAAGCCTTTACAGATATACATGGCGTCTGCTTCTCTTATTCTGTGATATACGCCTCTCTGTAGAATACGAATCCGAGAGCGGACATCTGCACGTCTTTGAGTTTCGGATTGACCATGCAGGGCAGGGTGTAATAGTAGATCGGGCAGGTGATATACTCCTCCATCATTAGCTTCTCCGCCTGCTTCATGATCTCGTCTCTCTCAGCGCCGCTTGCGGCTTTGGAATCCGCCACGAGCTTGTCAAATTCCGCGCTCTTCCAGCCGGAGTTGTTATTTCCGGAGCCGGACAGCCACATCTCGAGGAAGTTCATCGGATCGGCGTAGTCTGCGATCCATCCGTGTCTTGCAATCGTGAAATCCAGATTGTTCCTTCTCTCCTGGAAGACCTTCCACTCTTCGTTCTGCAGCTCCACAGTGATGCCCAAGTTCTGCTTCCACATCTCCTGCACCGCTTCGGCAATCGCCTTGTGGCTTTCAAGAGTGTTGTAGTACAGGGTGACGCTCGGGAATCCTTCTCCGTTCGGATAGCCCGCCTCCGCCAGCAGAGCCTTCGCTTTTTCCACATCGGCGGTCGCAGGGATGCCGTAGTCTCCGGCAAACTCACGGAAGCTCTTTCCGTCGTGCGTCGGCATACCCGCAGGCACGAAACCGTTCGCCTGCTGCTGTCCGCCCTGAGATACTTTTTCCACGATCGCTGTACGGTCGATGGCAAGGGTCAGCGCCTGACGGACTTTTACGTCGTCGACGGGCTTGGCTGTCACATTGAACACATAGAAGTAGGTTCCAAGGTACGGTCTGATAAAGAAGTTCTCATTGCCTTCCTGCTTGAGCACCGGAATCTTCGCCTGAGGCACCGGTTCGGTATAGTCCAGCTCTCCGTTTTCAAAAGCGGCGAGACCCGTCGTCTCCTCGGTGATCATGAAGAAGTCCACGCCCGCGAGCTTCACGACGCCGGCGTCGTAATAGTTCTCGTTTTTGACCAGCTTCATGACGTCGTTGTGCTTCCATTCCGCCAGCTTAAAGGGTCCGTTGGAGATCAGGGTCGCCGGATCCAGCGCCCATTTTTCCGGATCTTTCTCTACGATATCCTTTCTGACCGGGAAATATGTAGGGAAAGCCGTCAGCTCGAGGAAGTAAGGAGTCGGATCCTGCAGGGTGACTTCCAGTGTCTTGTCGTCCACGGCTTTGACGCCGACTTCATCCGCCGTTCCTTCACCGGAGTTGTACTTTTCTCCGTTTGCCAGATAGTAGAGCTGGTAGGCGTACTCTGCAGCGGTCTCGGGAGCGAGGGCTCTCTTCCAGGCGTACTCGAAATCTCCGGCTTTGAGGATCTCTCCGTCCGACCATTTCGCCTCACGCAGATGGAAGGTGTAGTGAAGCCCGTCTTCGGACACTTCCCATTTCTCCGCGATGCCCGGAATCGCCTTGTCGTTGGCGTCGGTGCGGCAGAGCCCCTCAAACAGGTTGCTGAGCACGACGGCTCCGTCCACCGCCGAGTTGAGCGCCGGGTCGATGGTCGCAGGGTCGACGGACAGATTATGTCGTACGACCGCTCCCTCCACAGGGGCTCCCGTTTCTCCGCTCTGTTCCGTCTCAGTTCCTTCGGTCTTGCCTTCCGCAGGCTTGTCCCCGCCGCATCCGGTCAGCAGACTCATTCCCATCAGGGCTGCCAGTGCCCATGCTGCTAATCTCTTTTTCAAAATCATTCCCTCCTTTTAGTAATGGTAAAAAATCTATATCCTTCGGTTCCATGAAACCTTTTGCGAACGAAGACATTCTATCCTCAAACGCTCTTCTTTTCGTCCGCTTCCCGGCTCCACTCCCGAGAATATGCACATATGAACGACAACTGTATACCCCTTGAATACATTATACCACAGTTCCCTCTTTCTTCGGAGAAATTATTTGTCATGCAGGTGGCAGGCACACATCCTCCCGGGAGCGATCTCGCGAAACTGAGGCTCCTGTTCCCTGCATATATCCATCACATGACGGCAGCGGGTGCGAAAGTGGCAGCCGGAGGGCGGATTGAGCGGACTGGGCACATCCCCCTGCAGGATGATGCGCCGGCTCTCTCTCGACGTCTTCGGATCCGGCACGGGAATCGCGGACAGCAGCGCCTGCGTATAGGGATGCTGGGGCGAATCATAAAGCGCATCGGACTCCGCAAGCTCGACGAGCTTGCCCAAGTACATGACGCCGATCCGGTTGGAGATATGCTTGACCATCGAAAGGTCATGGGCGATGAAGAGATAGGTCAGGCCTCTCTCTCCCTGCAGATCTTCCAGCATATTGACCACCTGAGCCTGAATCGAGACGTCCAGAGCTGATATCGGCTCGTCGCAGATGATGAAGTCCGGATTGACCGCCAGCGCCCGGGCGATCCCGATACGCTGTCTCTGTCCCCCGGAAAACTCATGCGGATATCTGGCCGCGTGATCCGGATTGAGGCCGACGTCGTGCAGGAGCTCATGGATCTTTTCCAGCCGTTCTTTGCCGGAGAAAAGACCGTGGATATCAAAGGCTTCTCCAACGATGTCGCCGACGGTCATGCGGGCGTTGAGGGAAGCGTAGGGATCCTGAAAGATCATCTGGATATCCTTGCGATAGGGCTTCATCTGAGCGGGGCTCAACCTTCCCAGCTCCGTTCCCTTGAAGATGATCTCTCCCGCCGTCGGATCGTAAAGGCGGATGATCGTCCTTCCGGTCGTGGATTTGCCGCAGCCGGATTCTCCGACGAGGCCGAGGGTCTCTCCTTTTTTGATCGCGAAGGAGACGTCATCCACCGCCTGAACATAACTTGTCTTTCCGAAAAAACCCTGACTGACCGGGAAATATTTTTTCAGATTTTTGACTTCGATCAAAGTCTCTGCATTCGGATACAGCATCAGGCTCTCCCCTCCTTCCTGAGATTTCCGTTGATTTCGGGTATCAGAGGCGCCTGCGGATGCAGCAGATGACAGGCGGATCTGTGGGTCTCGCTGCAGGAGAAGATCTCCGGCTCCTTCTCGGCGCAGATCCGCATCGCGTAGTCACAGCGAGGTGCAAAGGGACAACCCGCCGGCGGTTTGAGCAGATCCGGAGGAGTTCCCTCGATGGGAATCAGCCTCTGCTTGGAGGCACGATCCGCCATCTTCGGGATCGAGCGGAGCAGTCCGAGAGTGTAGGGATGCTTCGTATCGTAAAAGATCTCGTCGCTGCTCCCTTCCTCCATGATGACGCCGCCGTACATGACGATGATGCGGCTGCAGACGTCGACAACGACGCCGAGGTCATGGGTGATCAGGATGATCGAGGTGTTGAGCCTAGAGCGCAGGTCTTTCATCAGCTCGAGAATCTGGGCCTGGATCGTCACATCAAGGGCCGTCGTCGGCTCGTCCGCGATCAGCAGCTGAGGCTCGCAGGAAAGCGACATCGCGATCATCGCTCTCTGCCTCATCCCTCCGGAAAACTCATGGGGATACTGGGTGATCCTCTTCTCAGGGCCGGGAATGCCGACGAGCCGCAGCATTTCGATGGCCTTGACTTTCGCATCCGCCTTTGAGATCTTCTGATGCTTGAGGATCGCCTCCATGATCTGATTGCCTATCGTGTAAACGGGATTGAGGGAGGTCATCGGATCTTGGAAAATCATAGATATCTCGTTTCCCCGAATGGTCTGCATCTGTTTTTCCGTCTTTTGAAGGAGATTCTCTCCATTGAAGAAGATCTCTCCGCCGATGACCTTGCCCGGATCGAGCAAAAGCCGCATGATCGACAGGGAGGTGACGGATTTTCCCGATCCGGACTCCCCGACGATGCCGATTGCTTCTCCCTTGTCCAGGTGAAAATCGACGCCCCGTATCGCCTTGACTTCGCCCACATGGGTAAAAAAGGAGGTTCTAAGCCCCTTTACTTCCAAAAGTCTGTTGTTGATCGACATAAGAACCTCCTATTTTCGCATCTTGGGGTCGAGGGCGTCGCGGAGCCCGTCTCCCAAAAAGTTGAACGCCAGCATGGTCAGCGAAAGAGCCGCCGCCGGAAAGAACAAATGCCAAGGGTAGAGCGTGAAGGTCTCCAGCGCGTCGTTGCAGAGCACTCCCCAAGAAGCCATCGGCGCCGAGACTCCCAGTCCGACAAAGGAGAGAAAGGCCTCGGTGAATATCGCCTGCGGCACGGACATCGTCATCGTGACGATGATCGGCCCCATCGCATTGGGCACGAGATGCTTGAAGAGGATACGGGAATCCGAAGCTCCCAGCGTCTTCGCCGCCATGACATACTCCTGCTCCTTCAGAGAGAAGATCTGCCCTCTGACCATACGCGCCATCCCGATCCAGTAGGTCGTTCCTATGGCGATCAGGATGCTCTTCATCCCCTGTCCGAGCCAGACCATCAACAGGATGACGATCAGCATCAGCGGCACGGTATAGATGATGTCGACGATCCTCATCATGATATTGTCCACGCGCCCGCCCGCATAGCCCGAGACGCCGCCGTAGACAACGCCGACGATGAAGTTGATTATGGAAGCGGCGACGCCCACCGTCAGGGATATCCTCGCTCCGTAGACGACGCGAATGAAGAGGTCTCGCCCCAGTTTGTCCGTACCGAAAAGACCGCCCTCCCCCGGCGGCAGGTTTGCATTCATGAGATTTTGATCTGAATAGGAAATCGGATAAAACATTGGAATCAGGATGACTGCAAGCCCGAGCAGGGTCAGAAAGATCAGGGAGCCCATCGCGACTTTATTGTTTTTCATCCTTCGCCAGACGTCTTCCCAGTAGGTCATCGAGGGCCTGACGATCTTATCCGCCTCCTTTTCCTCTTTGGAAAGAAGCTGCCAGCTCTCCGCACCGATCTTCTTCAATGAAGTATTGTCCATAAAGCCCCCTCCTATTTATTGATTTTAATCCTCGGATCAATGAAGCCGTAGGCAATATCCACGAGGAATACCAGTGCGACCAGCAGCAGCCCGTCGAAGATCGTCACGCCCATGATCACCGTATAGTCCCTGTTGCTGATACTCTCCACAAACATGCGGCCCATGCCGGGAATCGCAAAGATCTTCTCGATGACGAAAGAACCGACGAGCACACCCGATATCATCGGTCCCATATATGTAATGATCGGTATCAGGGCGTTTTTGAGGGCGTGCTTGAAGATGACGACGCCCTCGCTGAGCCCCTTCGCTCTTGCCGTGCGGATATAGTCCTGCCGGATGACTTCGAGCATGGAGGAACGGGTCAGTCTTGCCACAAAGGCCATCGAATAGGCGGATATCGCGACCGTCGGCATGATCATATGCTTCCAGGACGCCCACCTCGATGTGGGCAGCAGTTTGAGCTTGGAAGCGAACACATAGATCAGCAGGGTCGCTATGACAAAACTTGGTATCGTCACCCCCAAGATCGCAAAAAACATCACTGCGCTGTCGACCCAAGTTCCCTGCCTGAGCGCCGATACGACCCCCAGCGGCACGCCCACCAGCAGGATCACACAAAGGGCGAGCAGTCCCAGCTGAGCGGAGACCGGAAAATACTCCTTGATCATCATGCTGACGTCCCTTCCCTTGTACTTGAAAGACGGGCCGAAGTCTCCCTGCAGGATACCGGTCAGATAGTCTGTATACTGCTTGCTGAGCGGATCATTGAGATGATATTTTTCCGCCAGAGCCTTTTCGATCTCGGGAGGCAGCTTCTTCTCCTGAGTGAAGGGCCCTCCGGGCACGAGATGCATCAGGATGAAGGTGAAGGTGATGACGACGAACATCGTGACCACAATCGATCCGAGCCGCTGCAAAATGTACTTTCCCATAATTTCACTCCTTTTCCGACAGATTTTGAAAACGGCATTTCTTATAGTACCATTATAAAGCGAAATTACGGCCCTTACAAAAAGTCGGCGAAATTTTTGTTATTCTTTGCACATTTTTCATCTCTTCTGTTTTTTCACCTCCTACATCCTGCCTTTATTTTCATCCGGTCCCGATTTTATCGTTTTTATTTTTTACTAACAGCTCTTTATTCACTTGTCTCAAAGAAAAGTTTTATGTCAAAAATAAATCCCCCGACGTCCGTCTGCTGCAAACAGTCCATGGGGGATCTCTTTCCTGATATATTAAAATTTTTTAATATATTTCAAGCCTTTGTGAAAACAGAGGCGAAATAAGTTTCGAAGGCTCAGGGATGAAAACGGGGACTTTTCGCAAAAAAAATCGAGAAGAGCAAGCCGCTGAAATTTCCGAGCAGTCAGCTCTGCGCCCTTTTCCCGCTAAAAGGATCCGAGGACCTTCTGCATCAGGATACTCATCAGAATGATCGCCGCCCAGCAGCCTCCGCCGAGCAGGAAGGGGGAGAGCCCTCCTCTCATCAGCTTCTCGAAATCCGTATTCAGCCCGATTGCCGTCATCGCCATGACGATGAAAAACCGGCTCCCCTGCTTCATCAGTCCCACGAAAGAGGAAAAGAGTTCCGCCGCTCCTCCCGCAAGCACATGGCGCATCCCCGTCGTAACGAGGGAGGCCAGCATGAAGAACAAAATGAATGTCGGGAAGATCTTCCCTGCCGAAAAGGTCTTGTCTTCTCTCTGCTCCTTTTTCATGCGATGGAAAGAAAGGATCATCGTGATCGGCAGGATCGTCAGCGTCCGCGTCAGTTTGACAATCGTCGCCTGCTCCAGTACCGCAGAACCGGTCTGATGAAGGCTGTCCCAAGCCGAAGCCGCCGCCGTCACGGAAGAGGTATCGTTGATCGCGGTGCCCGCGAAGAGTGCAAATCCCGAATCCGAAAAGCCGAGATAGCCTCCCAGGGTCGGAAAGATCAGCGCCGCAAGCAGATTGAAGAGAAAGATGACGGAGATGGACTGAGCGATCTCGCTCTCCTCGGCCTGTATGACCGGAGCCGTCGCGGCGATGGCCGAACCTCCGCATATCGACGAGCCGACGCCGATCAGGATCGAGAGCTTCTCCGGCGTATGCAGCAGCTTGGAAAGCAGATAGGCCGTCAGAAGGGCGGTCGCGACCGTCGTCAGAATGATCGGCAGCGAGCCGGCGCCGACGAGCCAGACCGTCTTGAGATCGAGGCCGAAGCCCAGCAGGATGACCGCGTACTGCAGGATTTTCTTCGAAGTGAAAGCGATGCCCTCGGCAAGGTCCCCCTTTTCCCTGCGGAAAAAGCCCGCACCGACGCCGATCAGCAAACCGATGACCGGACCTCCGACAATCGGCAGTTTCGTTCCCAGATACCGGGCCGGCAGCGCCATCAGCAGACAGAGCAGCAGGCCCTTGTATTTCTTTGTCAATTCTTTCCCTCCTTCTTCGATATTCCCGGTGAATATTTCAGTACCTGCCAAAGCCTCTCGTCAATCTCCGAAAGCAACCTCTTCCTTTCCTTCGGGCAGGAGGAAGAGTGGACGGATCTTGCAAGATCCGCCAGAGCCGCCTCCTCGCAGAAGGGGAGGGAAGGAACCGGAATCTCGCCGAGGGGCTTGCTGTAAAGTTCATGATAGCTACCCTTGCGCTTGCCGAGGTAGTGGAGGTAGCGCTCTACGATCCCGCTGCCGAGATAGGCCAGCAGAAAAAAAGGGTCTTTTTGCATCTGATTGATGAAATAGACGTCGGCGCTGGCATAGACGGGCTCTTCACTGTAAGCGAAGGTCGGGCGCAACGCCCGCTGAGGAACGAGGAGCTTTTCACCCGTAAATATGCCGCGTCTTCTTTTCCAGTGCAGCGCATAGTAGGGAATCTTTCCCCGCACCGCTTCTCTGCGGCGCTCCAGCAGCGCTCTGTAACGGCTGAGATGTTCCCGGACCAGGGGATGATCCTCCCCCTCGCTCCCTTCGAGATAGATCAGATACTGACTGTGTTTTTGCAGCCTGTAAGGCTGTACCGACGAACTCTTATAAAAGGGTACGATCTCCTCCCTCTCGCTCCCGAGCCTCTCACAGAGCCGCTCTTTTTCCTCCTGACTGAGGACGAAGATCCCCTCCCCGATGCGGATCTCCCCGCGAAGGAGCGGCTCTTTCGGAAGAAATCGGATATTCTGCCCCGTCACCCTGTCCGCGCCGCTGACGATTCCCTGATTGATCGAGCAGAGAGCGTCGAGATTCCGCTCCGAAAGCTCCTGAAGCCTTCGGATGAAGGAGACTTCCTCTCTCGGAAGAAAAATGAAATAGGGCGTAAGACGAGTTGTCGTCTCGTTGTCGCAGCATAGGGTCTGAAACAGAGAAGCTTCGGCCGGCCCTTCTTTCCGAGCGGCAAGTCCGCCGATCTGCCCGGAAATTTCGCCCGCAAGGACGTCCCGGCTTCCCTCTTGGCCTTTTTCAGACTTCGGGTCGCCGGGATTCTGCAGACGGAGAATTTCTCTCTCCGCCGCGGGGATCTGTTCAAAGACCTCCTGCAGCTTCTTTTTTCCCGCGAGCACTCTATAATGAAGAAAACTTCCCCGATAGCCTTTTTTGAGGATGAAGACGAGGCTGTTGTGTCCCTGAGCGTCCTCGAAGAGCCGAATATCCTGAAAATCAATCACTTCGGCAAACCCCGCCTGAGAGCGGATATACTCCCTGAGCTTACCGGCCGAGTCCGCTCTCGTCCAGTAGGAAGTGGTGATATACGCGAGGATCCCGTCCTCGGCAAGAAGCTCCAGCCCTTTTTCTATAAAATAATAAAAATAATCCATGCCTTTTTCATAAAAACGACTGCCGAATTTCGTCTCTCTCATCCTGTGAAAAAGCTCTTTGCTGCCTTTTTCTCCGATATAGGGCGGATTTCCGATGATGAGGGATACTCCTTTTTCCGCATCGAAATCCGACCGCTCCGTGCCGAGAAAATCTTTTACGAGGATGCGGCTTTTCCAGTCGAAGCCCTGAAGTCCGAGCTTTGCTTCGGCCCGACGCAGATTGTCTACGGCGAGCGTTGCGGCGGCTTTCTCCACATCCACCCCCCGCATCCCTTCGGCAAAGGAGGTCAGCAGGCGCTGTTTCTCCTTCTCCTTCCGATCCGTCTTCTCAATCTCTTTTTTCGCTTTTTCAAGGAGAGCAAGACAAAAAGCCCCTCCTCCGACCGAAGGCTCGACCACTTTCGGGGAGAGGCTGAAAAAATCCTTGTCCAGATGGGCCAAAGCCCGGTCGACGATGAAGTCCGCCAGGAGCTTCTCGGTAAACACCATGCCGAGAGCCGCTCGCTTTCGCCTGTCCAGCCCGCCGGGATAGAGATCAGGCATGACCCGTCTTTCCTTTCAGGGCTTCTCGGACCTCCTGCACCTGTTCCATTTTGAGCAGGGCAAAAAACTCCTCCTCTCCGATGATCGGGATCTGAAGAGCCTGTGCCTTTTCCAGCTTTGATCCCGCCTCTTCTCCGGCGAGCACACAGTCCGTCGCCCTGCTGACCGAAGAAGAGAGTTTTCCTCCCCTGCTCTCGATCATCTCCCCCGCCTGCGCTCTCTTCAGCGTCGGCAGAGTCCCGGTCAGGACGAATTTCAATCCCTCGAAGATGGGCTCTTCCCGTTTTTCCGGACTTTCCGCAGTCTCCATACGCAGCCCGGCCGCCGCGAGACGATCCAAGAGATCTCTGTTGCTCGGCAGGGCAAAGAATTCGACGATGCTCTGTGCCATCTTGGTTCCGACCTCTTCCAGGCTCATGAGTTCCTCCGCCTTTGCGGAGCTGAGCTCCCGTATGCTTCGGTAGCGCGCCGCAAGAATCTTCGCTCCCTTGGCGCCGATATAGGGGATGCCCAGACCGAAGATCAGCCGGTCAAGAGGACGATCCTTGGAAGCTTCGATGGAGCGCATCAGGTTTGCGACCGATCGTTCGCCGAGTCTCGGCAGACGCATGAGCTCCTCCGGATCTAAGGAGTAGATATCCGCAATGTCCCGAATCAATCCTTCATCAAAAAAGCGGGCGACGAGAGATTCTCCGAGCTTGTCGATATCCATGGCTCCCTTGGAGACGAAATGCTCGATCCCCCGCTTGATCTGAGCGGGACAACTGATATTCGGACATTTGACCGCCGCCTCTCCCTCGATGCGGACGGTGGGACTGCCGCATACCGGACAGCAGGCGGGCATCTCAAAGATCCTCTCGCTTCCGTCCCTGCTCTCGCTCAGGACTTCACAGACCTCCGGAATGATATCTCCCGCCTTCTGTATCAGCACCCGATCTCCGAGACGAATGTCCTTTTCCCTTATATAATCCTCATTGTGGAGGGTGGCGCGGGAGACCGTCGAGCCCGCGATACGCACGGGAGTCAGCACAGCCGTCGGCGTCAGTGTTCCCGTCCTGCCCACCTGAATGAGGATATCCTCGATCCGGGTTTGCTTCCTCTCCGCCGGAAACTTATAGGCGACCGCCCAGCGCGGCGCCTTCGCCGTCGTACCCAGAAGCTCTCTCTGGGCAAAATCATCGACCTTGACGACGATGCCGTCGATCTCGAAATCCAGCCGATGGCGTTTTTCCTGCCAGGAGAGGATCTCCTGCCAGACTTCGCCGATATCCCTGCATCTTCTGTACTGAGGGCTGACCTTGAAACCGAGGCGCTCCATGTATTCCAGCGCCTGCTGATGAGTTTTTACAGCCTCATTTTCCGTCTTTTGCAGGTTGAAGACGAAGATATCCAGCGGCCTCTTTGCCGTGATGGACGAGTCCAGCTGACGCAGGGAGCCCGCCGCCGCATTTCTCGGATTCGCAAAGAGAGGCTGTCCCGCTTCCTCCTGCTGACGGTTGAGCTGCTCGAACCGATCCTTAGGGATGAAGACTTCACCTCTTACCGTGATGTCGATCTCCTCCGAGAGCTTGAGTGGTATCGTCCTGACGGTGCGGAGATTCTGCGTGATATCTTCACCCTGCACGCCGTCTCCCCGGGTCGCTCCGCTGACGAAGCGCCCCCCGCGGTAAGTGAGAGCGACGGACAGGCCGTCAATCTTGAGCTCGACAATATACGACGCCCCGGGAGCGATCTCTCTGACTCTGCGGTCGAAATCCCTCAGATCCCCTTCGGAAAAAGCATTGGAAAGCGACATCAGAGGCACCTGATGCCTCACCGCCTCAAACTTTCCGAGCACTCCGCCTCCGACCCTCTGAGAAGGAGAATCCTGGGAACGGAACTGGGGGAAAGAGTTTTCCAGCTCGATCAGCTCCCGCATCTTCTCATCGAACCGGGCATCGCTGATCTCCGGAGCATCCTCAAGATAGTACTTCCTGCTGTGGTACTCCAGCTCTTCGGTCAGTTTTCCGATCCTTTCTCTTGCCGCATCTTCCTGCATATCTTCACACTCCTGCTCGTAAGAATCCGGCGGCTATCCGCCGTTTTTTTCAGACAATCTCCTGAAATCTTCAAAGAAATGAGGGTAGGATTTTGCCACATCTCCCTCTCCGAACAGCCGCACCTGCTCCCTGCACCTCGTCGAAGCGACCGCCATCGCCATCGCCAGCCGGTGATCGCCGTAAGAAGAGACCTCTCCCCCCCGCAGAGAAGAAAGACCTTCTATATGGATCTCGTCACCGATCTCCCGGATCTTCGCACCGAGAGCGGAGAGGTTTTGCACCGTCGTCGAGATGCGATCCGATTCCTTGAGGCGCAGACGCCTGATCCCGCGGATGACGGAAGATCCCTCGCTCAGGCAGAGAGCGACCGCAAGCACGGGCACCAGATCCGGAATATCTCTTGCGTCGACCTCCGTCCCCCGCAGTCTGCCCGGACGGACCCTGAGTCCTCCCTCTCTGCTGTATTCGAGACGGGCGCCGATCCTCCTGAGGATATCGACGACCGCCCGATCTCCCTGAAGCGAATCCTCCCTCAGTCCGAGACAGTGGATCCCGTTCTCTTCATCCCGGGATATCGCTCCTGCGACCAGCCAAAACGCCGCCTGCGAAAAATCGCCTTCAATCCGGTAATCTCTCGCCTGATACCTCTGCCCGCCCGGAATAAAATAATTTCCCCGCGCCCTCTTTTCGATCCGGATGCCGAAATGCGCAAGCACCTGCATCGTCAGCTCGACATAAGAAGAGGATTCCAGCTCTGTCGTCAGAAGGATTTCAGAATCCTTTTCCAGAAGCGGCAGACTCATCAGCAGTCCGGATATAAATTGAGAACTGACATCCCCTCTCAGGGAAAACTCTCCTCCCTGCCAGCGCCCCCGCGTCGTCAGCGGCAGCTTTCCCCTTTGATTTTCATAGAAGATTCCCTGTCTCTCAAACAGACGGTAATATTCCTCCAAAGGACGCTCGACCAGCTTTCCTCTGCCCAGAAAACTCGTCTCCTTCTCAGAGAGTCTCGTAATCGGAAGCAAAAAACGAAGCGTGGAGCCGGACTCTCTGCAGTCGATGCGCTCGGGCAGCCGAGCCGGCATTCCGACGCCTTGCACCCGCAGCGTGAATCCATGATCTGTCCCCGGCTCTTCCTTTTCCATACGGCAGCCCATCCCCCGAAGTCCTTCCGCCGTCGCGGAGATATCCTCGGAAAAAATCACCGGCGAAATGCGGCACTCCCCTTCGGAAAGCCCTGCGGCGATCAAGGCTCTGTGGCTCAAACTCTTGGACGGGGGGATGACCACCTCTCCCCGCAGCGTCACAGGATCCAGTCTCATCATAGCTGCGCCTGCGACTTATTGACATTCTTGCGTTTGCTGTTGATCGTAACAATCAGGATGAACAGCGCTCCCAGTGCGGCAACATAACCCACAGGCATGATCTCTCCTTCCAGATACCTCGAAACGAAAATTCCTGCCGTCAGCACGAACGATACGAAAGAGAAAAAGAAATTTCTCCTAAGCATGATATAAGCGGTGTTGACGACGATGATGACGAAAATCGTCAGAATCGAAAGAACGGCTCCGGGCACTCCGAAAAACTTCCAGCCCATCGACTGTGTGAACACGACAAAATTCAGCACGAGCATATTCATCGTCACGGCAAGGAAGAAGGAGATCGGAGAGAGAAGACCTCTCTTTTCATCATTATAGAGGTAGGGTTTGATCCGTTCAATCTTAAAATAGGCAAAATTGAGCACGAGAGCCATCAGAAAGCTCAGCAGCAGAGTCGCCCAGATCATATCCCGGGTCCAAAACACCGACCAGGCCCCCGCAAGGATGCAGCTGAGGGAGAAGGACGGGGTGACACTTTCAATCGCGTCTTTCTTTGCTCCATAGCCCGGCCTTCCCGTTTGAAATATTACAAAATAGAGCAGAAACAGGCATAAGAGAGGCCATACCAAAGCGACATAGGGGTGAGGAAGGACGAGAGCGTCGTACTTCCCGAAGATATCTCCGACCCCCGACTCCGAAAAAACGCCGATATACGAAAGCAGCTGCACGATGATCATCAAAACGAAACTGATGACTGCTATCACTTTCATTTCTCTTTTTTCCCTTGAATAATACTGCATGGTCTTCCTCCTATATGAGTTCTTCTATCAGTTCTTCGGATATTGCACGAAGATCCCTCGGAAGGTTCTGCTCGAACAACTTTCGGATCCGTTCGCTTTTGCATCCTTCCTTCCTGAGAAAACAGCGGAGCTTTTGATGCTTTTCTTCCCGCCCCGGCATCAGCGCGTAAAGCAGGAACCATTCCTCCGGAGAGCAGATCGGCACAAGCTGCCCGAGCACCTCCATACGCGAGCTCAGCGAAGACTCATCGAAAAAGTACTCGTAGATCCCCTCCTTATGACGAATGCGAAAACCGCAGATCAGATCGACTCCGATTCCTCGGACGGAAAACTCCGCAAAAAATCGGCTGGGAAAGATGTCGCTGGGACGATCTCCCTCATACGAACCGAGACCTCTGAGAATCTTCTCCGCCCTTTCCCAAGACTCCGAAGAGACGAAAAGATCAATATCCTTCGGCAGGCTCTGCAGTCCGAAGTGAAAAAGGACGAGAGAAGCGCCGGCTCCCCAGAGCAGACCTGCCCGGTTGAAGCGCTCCGCTATCTCGGCGAGGACTTCCTGCATCGTTTGTGTCACCTTCCATCCTCCTTTTATATTCCGATATGGCGCGCGATCTCATCGGCTATCTGCTGCGCCCTTCGGTTTCCGTCGACAGTGATTGAATACTCCGCCAGTTGATATTTATACATATCATAAACCTTTTCATGAAAGGCCATCTCTTTTTTTTCGTATTTGTTGATATCCTTCTGCGCTTTGCGAAACAAAGCCTTGGACGGATGAATATCGACAAAGAAGATCTTCTCGGGAAGGAGATCTCCGAAAAGCTGCTTGTGAAGCTCATATACCGTCCGGGCAAGAGCCGGATCAAACTCGCATTGATACGCCAGACTTGAAAGAAAACAGCGATCCGATAGGATGAACTCTTCCGAAGCCGACCGAATGACCTGATGGATCATGCTGCTTCTTGACGCCATGAACAGCAGCAGCTCCGTCCTCAGATCCAGCTCGTTCCCATAATCATTGATGAGGATCTCACGGATCTTCCTGCCCACCCTCGTCGTCCCGGGCTCTTTCACGATCCGAAAACTTTTATTTTTCTCTTTCAGTTTCTTTTTGAGCAGGTGGATGATCGTCGTCTTTCCGCTGCCCTCCACTCCTTCCAGTGCAATATACATAAAATACCGCCTCTTCGTCTGTAGTCGTCTTCCATTCTTTATTATACACGAAAAGAGCCTTTTCATGAGCATTTTTTTGATATTTTATCATGCAAGCAGTGAAACTATGGTATAATAAGTTTAAGCACAGCTTTGCCGCCATAGAGAAACAGAGGTTCGAAAGCCGAAAAGAAGCCCTTCATAGCTCGGCTGCTGCAAGATTTTGAATACCGGTCTTTGATGCCGGACAGAAAGGAGATCATCATGACAAACGAAAATAATAATTTGAACCCGCAGGAAACTCCTATGAACCCCGCAGTTCCCACAGATATCTCAGGGAATCCCCACCCCCCCTCGGATTCTCCCCCTGTCGAAAACATACATTCGGAGAGTCCTGCCGCTGATTTTGCACCGCAGATCCCTCCGCAGGCAAAACCGAAAAAGAACCTGCCCCTGCTGATCGGCGCTGTCGTCATCGCTGTAGCGCTGATCGCCTTCCTTGCGCCGAAGCTCATGGGATCGCAGATCGCCAAGGATCCGATCGGTCATGTGATGCTTGCGGCGATGAACACCTCCAGAGAAAAGGCCTTCAGTTCGACTCTCATCATGGACGGCCGGATCGATGAGAGCAGCCCCGAGGCACTGGCAGAACTGGAAATGATGACCGGCGACACCGCGGCTCTTGCAAAATATATCAACGCCCTCGCCGGAAATTTCCGCCTTCGTGCCGACAGCAATACGATTTACAGCGAAGACAAGCTCTTTGCCGCAGACTTCGATGCAAGGCTTCAGTATGCGGACAAAAACTTCATCCGTTTCCAGGGCGGCATGTCTCCTTGGAAGTTCGTGTTCCAATCCGACGACCTCTACTCCAAGCCTCTTTACCTTGACCTTGGACAGCTTATGGAGCAGGAAGCCGGATTCAACCTCAACGATATTGATATCCCCGGCTATATCGCGATTCTCACCGAAGAAGACGAGCTGTCGAAAAAAGTCGAAAGCAATGCCAAATCCTACGAAGAGGCGGTTCGTGAATTCCTCAAGGACAAGATCGAGCCTCTTCCGAAGGGGCATAAGATCACCGTATATGAAGGCGGGAAAGAGAGCCTCATCGACGGTTACGGCTATAAATTCAACGGCGGAATCGAGGAGATCTACGAACTCTACGCAGTGATTCTCGAAAAAGCCAAGACCGATGAAAATGTCAAAACCCTGCTTCTCGACCGCATGAATAAAATCGTCGACAAAGCGGTGGCGGACAAAGACTATGAAAAATTCGGCGCAACGGAAGAAGAGTTCACCTCGACGACGAAAGAGATGATAAACGAGCTGGAAACAAATTACGAAAGCAAGCTCGACGAGGCGATCACGCAGCTGCGGGATACTTCTTCCCGGCTTGGAGCCCTGATGGGATCTCAGAGCGAAGTCTCCTACGACATCATTCTCTCCATCGACAAGCAGCATCGTATGCGTCAGTATGAGATCACCTACAGGATGAATCCGATCATCATGAAGCAGACAATCACCTACAATGCCTTCGGAGGAGATGTCAAGCCGAATATCATCGAAGCTTCCTCCGACGCGGTGGATCTCTACGCCCTCGCAAACCAGCCTCAGCTTCCGACAGAGATGATCGAAGAGATCGCAGACAACCTGATGGAAAAAGTCCTCGGCGGCGAAGCGATGGACGCTCTGCTCCAAGACGCGCAGGATAAAAAAGATCTGCTCCCTGAAGACGAAAGAGACGCGATTGCCAACGGCGTCGGTCACGCCGTTGACAATATGAAAGGCGCTATCGGCTTCATGAAGATCTCGTTCATGGGAACGGGAACCCCGTAATTTCCGCAGAGAGCAGCGGTTTCCGGGAGGCTGTCCAAAGACGGTTTCCGATCCTCTTCTTCCAAAATTGAGATTTACTGCCGCCGCCTGTTTGAATTGTCATCTGATAAGAGATCGTTTCCTGCAAGCGTCATTTCAATGAGATTTACGACAAACCCTATTCGAAATACCTGCTGATATCTCGGCCCGTTTTCAATGAAATTTCAGAGGAAAGCTCAGGGTCGCATTTCATCGAAGGACCTTTTGATCAGGTATTCGTACACAACGCAAAGAGGCTGGCCGGAAATATTTCCGTCAGCCTCTTTGCTTACCGTCTGAGAGAGGAAATTCTCCCATGCTTCAAATCAACCGAATCACAAAACGCATCAAGGGCAAAACCATACTGGAAGAGATCAGTTTCTCGCTGCAGGAAGGCGATGTCCTCGCCCTTGCCGGGGCAAACGGAGCCGGAAAATCCACGCTCCTCAAGATCATAGCGGGCCTTCTTTCTGCGGAAAGCGGCTGTGTCCTCTTTCACGACGGATGCGAATACCGGACTCTGCCGAAGACCTCCATCGCCTATGTCTCACAGGATATCATCCTCTACGAAGAGATGCGCGTCCTCGACAACCTCCGGATCTTCGGCGGCGGTCTCTGCAAAGACAAAAGTGAATTTGAATCAAAACTCTCTTTCTTCTGCGAACGGCTGTCGATCCGTCCCTTCCTGCGTCAGCCGGTCTCTTCCCTCTCCGGAGGACAGAAGAGGCGGGTACATATCGCCGCTTCCCTCTTCGGCAATCCCCTGCTCCTGCTGCTGGACGAGCCGATCGTCGGCGTCGACGCGGAGACGGCAAAAGACGTCGAAGTCCTCGTCAGAGCTTTTCAGTCTCAAGGAGCGATCTGTATCCTGACGAGCCATACTCCGGACTTCCTGAGCGCCTCCTGCAATAAACTCCTGCTGCTCGAAAGCGGAAAAGCCCTGCACTTGGGCGGCTTTGATCCCGCTCTTCTCTCCTGCGCCGGCCTCTCTTCCCCGGCAGGTGATCTCCATGAATGATCTCAAAAAATTCCTTCTCCTTGCCGGTTTCGAAATGAAGCGCCGCCTCGGACAGAGCCGGACTCTTCTCACAGTGCTCCTGATCTTTCTCGTCCTGTCCCATTTCTTCCTGCTCTTTCGTCAGAACTCCGAAAAACCTCTGCGGAAGATCGCTCTCGTCCTCGACGATCCCTCTCCGGAGATCCGGATCTTCGTGGGCAATATCTCGGGCAATCGCCTCAAAGGGATCTTCGCCTTTGAAGAGATGGAGCTTCCGGAAGCGAGGCGGGCTCTTGGAGAAAAACAGATTTTTGCCGTCCTGCACATCAAGGCGGATATCTTCAAAAAGCTCAACCGCTTTGAAGAGGAATCCCTCGACCTCTACCTCTCCGACAGCGGCAGTCCCGTCGCCCGATTCTTCATCGCCTATGTGGACAATCTGACACAGGTGCTCAACGAAGCCCAGAGTTCCGCAAGGGTCTATCTGCGAAAGATGCGCTCCCTCGGCGTCCCCGAAGAGGAGATCTGGGATCGGCTGACCAAAATCCAGCTCGACTATATCTCCGCTTTTCTGACGCGAAGCAGCGTCTTTGAAAGCAGCGAGGCTCCGGGCGTCTACTTCGGACTGGACGGCCTCTCTTATTATTTCTTTTCCGCCCTGCTGCTGCTTCTCATCTTCAGTTCCTTCGCCCTCCTTCACCCTCTTCGGGAAGATCTGCGCAGCGGCCGGTGGCGGAGACTGTCTCTCTCCGGCTATGACCCGCCGATGAAAGCCGCCTCCCACCTGCTTGCATCTGCGGCGCCCCTCTGCCTGCTTCTGATTCTCATGCGGGGAGGATACAGTCTTCTCACGTCTTCCAAACCGTCTATGGAAAATCTCTTCGCCCTCATCGGAAGACTTCTGCTGATCGGCAGCTTCATCAGCCTTCTGTCGCTGACCTTGACCCGCCTTCTTGCGGAGAGCCCTTATTTTGACCGACTCTGCGGAGCGATCTTTCTCCTCCTTGCGCTGATCAGCGGATTTTTGATTCCGCTTCCCGCTCTGGGCAAAAGCTTTCTCCTCATGGAGAAGATCAATCCCCTGACGATCTCCCACAAGCTGCTCTCTGGCGCCAAGCTCTCTTTTTTCACCTTCCTGCCCTTTGCCGCAGGCTCCATCCTCTGCATCGCTTTGCTGGCCGCTAAAGAAAGGAGGTAGACGATGTTTTTTTTCCTTCAGCTCCAATATTTTCTCCTGCGCAAAAAATCTCTCCTCCTCTTTCTCCTGCTCCCTTTACTGGTCGCTTCTCTGGCGCTTCTTGCCGAAAAGAGCGCCTCCGACAAAAGCAAGATCTACCGCTGTATCATCATCGACAAGGACAGAAGCGGCCTGTCACGGCAATTCATCGAGGAACTGAAAGCCTGTGAGGAGCTGCAGATCGACGTCGGAGAAACGGAAGAAAGGGCAATCCTCTCTCTGAACCGCGGACGCTGCGATCTCGTCTGCACGATCAAAGAAGGCTTTGAGGATCGCCTTCAAAAAGGGGAGCGAAGCCGCCTCCTGACGCTCCAATCCGAGGCGGGGGACTCTTCCGCCAAATGGTTCAGCGATCAGCTCAGCCTCCATGTCATGCGTCTTTGGTCTTATCAGGATATCTTCCGCAGGATCCGCTCCCTCGACCCTTCTTTTGACGAAACGAGCTATGCAGACTCCTATGAGAGATATCCGGAAGAGAGAGAACTGCTGAAACTGCGCGTCCTCTCCGAAGAAGGAGAGCAGATCCCGATCAGGCAAACGAACATCGGAAGCTCCGTCTTCACAGCCCTCTGGTTCTATCTGATCCTCCTGCTTGCCCTCACTTCCCAGCGACGCCTCACCGCCGAACGGATTCAAGGGATCCCGGACAGACTCAGCTTTTCGGGAGTCGGATATGGAGCCTACCTTCTGACTCACCTTACTCTCTTCTCCCTGAAAATCCTGATTCCCCTTCTGATCTCTCTCCTTCTGCTTCGGAAGGCGAGCCTGCCTGTGAGAGAAGCCCTGCCGCCGACGCCGGCGCTCTCCCTCGCTCTTGCCTTCCTTCTCGCCTGCTGGGGGATCTTTTTCCTGATCTCAAGGTTCTCGAAGACCGTACTCTCCTATATGCTGACTTCACAGATCCTCTGCGGCCTCCTGATCCTCCTCAGCGGATTCTGGCTGATCGGGAGATAGAGCCTCCCTCCATATACCCCGAACAGTCTGCGGAAACAGTAGATTTCCCGAAAGTCTAAAACCTCTCCCGGACAATCCTTCTGAGGATCTCTTTCTCATTATCTTCCGGATGCTCTAAAACATGCTGCATCAGACTCTCCTTGATACGGCCGATCTCCTTCCCCTGAACATAGCCCATCGCAAGAAGGTCCTTCCCGCTCAGGGCAAGATCGCCCATCGCCGTCGGCTCTTCCGCGGAAAGGATCTCTTCGATCATTGCTCGGAGGCCTTCCTGTTGCCTCAAAGCATCCTCCCTGCCGCAGTGGGCCCGGATATCGGCGCTCTGCAGCTTGAGAAGAAAGTCCAGCCGATCCTTCCCGACTTTGCGGATAAAGCGTTTCACTGCCGCTCTCCTGCTTTCAGGACGGTAGCCGTGGTGAAGGACGAGGGAAGCGACCCGCTCGATCTCGTCATTGGAAAAGCGCAGGCGGCTCAGGATCTCCCGGCTCATCTGCGCGCCGACCTGCTCATGGGCGTAAAAACGATCGACGCCTCTCTCATCAGAAGACTTTGTCTTCGGTTTTCCGATATCGTGGAAGAGGGCGGCAAGTTTGAGAAGAACCGGCGCTTCTCCAAGATTTTCCATCACTTCCAGCGTATGCTCATAGACGTCCTTCCCGTGCAGGGGGTGATTCTGCTCCACACCGATACAGGCGGAAAGCTCGGGAAGGATCTGTCGGAGCAGACCGGACTCCTCAAGAAGACGGATCGCCCGGAGGCTGTGCGGGCTGTCCAGCATCCCGAGGAGCTCCTGCCGGATCCTCTCGGCGCTGATCCTTCGAATCTTCGGCGCCAGCTTTCGGATCTGCCCCATCATCTCCTCCTCCGGCTCGAAGTCCAGCACCGCCGCAAAGCGGACGGCCCGCATCATCCGCAGATAGTCCTCAGAAAAGCGGAGCGCCGGACTTCCCACGGTGCGCAGGCGTTTGTTTTCGATATCCTCTCCGCCGCCAAAAGGATCCTGCAGCCCTCTTTTCTCGTTATAGGCCATCGCATTGATCCGAAAATCCCGGCGCGCGAGATCTTCTTCCAGAGCATCGACAAAATCCACAGACGCGGGACGCCTTCCGTCCTGATAATCCCCGTCTTTGCGAAAAGTCGTCACCTCATAGGGCTGACCCCCGACGATCACAGTCAGAGTCCCGTGTTTGATCCCGGTCGGAATGACCGGAAGATCCGAAAAGATCTCAAGGATCCGCGAAGGGTGGGCCGAGGTACAGACGTCCCAGTCCTTCGGCTCTCTGCCCAGCAGCCTGTCCCGAATACAGCCGCCGACTGCATAGGCCTCACATCCTTCTCTTTCCAGTCTCTCTATCAAAAAATGCACGGCCTGAGGCGTCTTGATCTTCATCTTCTTCCCTCCCTTTTCCTCTCCCATAAAAAAAGACCGCCCGCATACTCGCTTAGGGCAGCCTTTCTCTCAGCAGCTCTTATCGCTTCTCGTCCTTCTTCGCCTTTTCTTCACAGCCGCAGTTGCAGCTTGCGCATTTTCCGGCCTTGGCGTCTTGAAAACTCTTTCTTGCGGCAAAGAAAATAATTGCGGCAAAGATCAAACCGACGATGAGCGTAGGTAAATTCAGTCCACCCATTTTCCTCTTCCTTTCCTCAAACAAATTGCAGGAGGGTACCTATATCCTATAGATACCCTCTGTTTTCTTTTTTAGTCTTCTATTCCCATTTCTTCTCTTTTTTTGTCCGCTCTCTTGATCAGCAGGAAAATCAGCGCCACAAAAGCGATGAAGACAAAAATCGAGGAGACGAATCCCGGTGCGGTCTGTCCCGTCAGCAGGAGAGTTCCTATCTGTGCGACGAGCATCGCAAGGAAATATCCTGTTCCAAGCTGGAAGGCGACCGCCTTGAGCAGCCAGCTTCTTGATTCCATCTCCGAGTTCATCGCTCCGATTGCCGCGAAGCAGGGCGGTGTAAAGAGGTTGAACACAAGGTATGCATAGGCGATAATCGCTGCCATCAGCCCCGGCCCCCCAAAGAGATCACGGAGTTTTCCGGACTCGACCATCTTCTCTGTCGCCACTTCGAACTCATCCGGCTCTTCTTCCTCGGCAGCCGCCTCTTCACCGGCAGGAGCAGCCGCCTCCTCAGGAGCCGCTTCTTCTTCCGCCGCTTCCTCCTCTTCCTCTGCAAGACCAAGCACGACTTCGAAGGTGGAGACCACGACCTCTTTCGCGACAAAACCGCTGATGGACGCTGCAGGAAGCTCCCATCCTTCAAATCCGAGAGGCTTCATGATCGGCTCCAGCACGCTTCCCGCGATTGCAAGCATACTGTCTTTGCTGTCTTCCGCTTCCCGGAAGGACGGCGTATAATTGGTCAGCAGCCATACGAGGGTACTCATGACAAGGATGATGCTGGTCGCTTTCTTGATGAATCCCTTTGCCTTGTCAAACATCTGCACGACCGCATGCTTGAGGCTCGGCCATTTGTATTCCGGGAGCTCCAGAATGAAATGCGAGGTGTTTTCCCAGACGAAGATGCGCTTGAGAAGCAGACCGCTGAAAAAAATCACGACAAAGGATACCAGAAAGGCGCTGGGAAGCACCCAGCTCTCTCCCGGGAAGAAAGCTGCCGAGATCATCGCGATGATCGGAAGTTTCGCTCCGCAGGGAACGAAAGGCGCAAGCATCGTCGTCATACGCTTTTCGTTGATATCTTCGATGGTACGGGTCGCCATGACCCCCGGGATCGAGCAGCCTGTGCCGACGATCATCGGGATGATCGATTTTCCGGAAAGGCCGATCTTTTTGAAATACTTGTCCATGATCACGGCGACACGAGCCATGTATCCGCTGTCCTCAAGGAGAGAGAGACAGAAGAAAAGCACCATGATCAGCGGAAGGAAGCCGAGTACGGCTCCGACGCCGGCAATCGCTCCGTCGACGATCAGCGCCTGCAGGAAAGGACTGACGCCGAGTCCCTCCAGGAAGCTGTTCGCCGCATTCGGAACGATCTCTCCGAAGAGCACATCGTTGATATAATCGGTCACCGGCTGTCCGACGCTGACCATGGAAAGATAGTAAACCGCCCACATGACAAGGGCGAAGATCGGGATTCCCCAGATCGGATGAGCGACGATGCGGTCGATCTTATCGGATTTGGTCGTCTTGCTCGCATCTCTGCTCCTGTCCAATGACTTCTCAATAACGCCGTCCACATAAGCCTGTCTGGCGCGATCCGCATCCGCACCCGCCTCGATCTGAGGAGCCGCCTGTCCCGCCGCCGCCTGTCCGATCTCGATGGCTTTTTCGATCAGCTTATGTAATCCCTCTCCTGTCGTCGCCGTCGTCACAACTACGGAACATTTGAGCAGATCACTGAGTTTGCTTAAATCAACTTTGTCGCCTCTCTTGTCGAGAATATCTCCCTTATTGAGAGCGATGACCACCGGAATATTCAGCTCCAGCAGCTGCGTCGTAAAAAAAAGACTTCGGCTGAAGTTCGCTCCGTCGACGATATTGATGATCACATCCGGTTTCTCATCAAGGATGAAATCCCTCGTGATCGCTTCTTCTCCCGTAAAAGGAGAGATAGAATAGGCTCCCGGCAGATCGACGATGCGCACATCCACGCCCTTGACCGCGTACTTGCTCTTGAGATCCGCCTCTTTTTTCGCTACCGTAACTCCCGCCCAGTTTCCCACATACTCATTTTTTCCCGTAATGGCATTATAAAGCGTGGTCTTTCCGGAGTTCGGGTTTCCCGCCAATGCAATTCTCATTCCGTTCCTCCTAACATAATGATACTGAAATCACTCACCCTGAATAAAGGCGCTTTTGACGAGCCCGGATGAAATATCCGCCCTTATCCTTCAGACAGTGCCGCAGAAATAAATGCAGATAAAATCAGACCTGCTCCACTGTAATGAACTTCGCCATGTCCTTATCAATCGCGTATCGGCTGTCTTTAATATTGACGACATAATTGCCCGACAACATTGAGATCAGCGTCACCTCCGCATCTTCAAAACAACCTAAGGTGAAGAGAAACTTCTTCGTCTTCTCTTTCCCGTCCACACGAACCACCTTATAGGTATTTCCTACCTTGCCCTCCGACAATACCACTGCAACCTCACCCTTCTCTCTCATAAACTGCAAACCATCTTCCCATCATCTTCCACCGAGACCTTTTCCTAATCGCTACTAAGTCTCTTTTTTCAATAATAAAGAAGATTCTTCCTTACTGATAAAGACTATCACAGCCGGAAGGAGTTGTCAATCCGCAATCTTAGCTTGAGACAACGCCAAGGAGGAATTCACCGGCAAAGGTCGCTGCATCCCTCTCAAAGCATGGCGAGGATCGGAACGGCATGGTATAATATATATAGAAAGAAGGGAGAAGCCTATGAAAAAATACGTCCTTTTCCTCCTCCTGCTCTTCCTTGTCTCCTGCCATCCACCGGCGGAGACGAAGGGACCCGCTCCGGAAGAAGAGAGAGCCGGGACGGAAAACCCGGGCGAAAAAAATGCCGGGATGGAAGAAGCAGAGGGAAAATCAGAAGAAAACGAAAAAACAAAAAAGGAGATCTCCTCCTTTATCAATCCGACCGGAGAATCTCTGCTGACGCGCATCCGCGAACCTGAGGGCTATTTCCGCCCCGAAGCTGATGAGGCCTCCCTGCTCTTCTTTCTTCGCAACAGGAAACTGAAGCCGGACCAAAGCCCGGTCTTGCTCTACAACGGCAGGAAGAAGAACAGACAGAATGTGCATATCGCCGTCTTCGATCTCGACGTCGGAGACGAAGACCTGCAGCAGTGCGCCGATTCCGTCATGCGCCTCTACTGCGAATACCTCTGGTCGCGGGGCAGACAGGAGGAGATCGCCTTTCACCTGACCAACGGCTTCTTTATGGATTATCCTTCCTACCGTGAGGGCAAGCGTCTGCAGATTTCCGGAAATGAGACGTGCTGGAGCAAAACCGCCGCCTTTGACGATTCTTACGAGACCTTCCGCCGCTACTTCCGCCTGATCATGTGCTACGCCGGCACCCTCTCCCTTGAAAAGGAATCCGCTCCCGCCGCTCTTTCCGATATCCGGGCCGGCGATCTCTTCATCCAAGGCGGCAGTCCCGGCCACTGCGTCATGGTCTGCGATATCGCGAAAAACTCTTCCGGAGATACCGCCTTCCTGCTCGGGCAAAGCTATATGCCGGCGCAGGAGTTTCATCTGCTCAAAAATCCCCTCCATGAGGAAGACCCCTGGTACTACCTCTCTGAACTGAGCTTTCCTCTTCTCACTCCGGAATACAGTTTTCCTGAAGGCAGCTTCCAACGCTGGCAGGGATGGAAGGAAAATTACTGATATGAAAGGGGTTAACCCAAAGGTAAGTTTTTGAGAGAAATCAGAAAATTAAAATGGCTGAACTTCAACGCTTCATTTGTTGAGTTCAGCCATTTTTTCACTTTTTCAGGGCTTTTGAGTCAGCCCCTTGAATCTTCCGTATTTTTTCAGTGTTTTTTTCCCAGATAGGCTTCCTGGATCCTCGGATCTTTGAGCATATCCTTCGCCTCTCCCTTGAGGGTGACGACCCCCTGTTCGAGGATATAGGCGGTGTCCGCAATCGACAGGGCCTTAAAGGCGTTCTGCTCGACAAGCAATATCGTCTTGCCCATCTTTTTGATCTCTTCGACGATCTCGAAGATCGTCCTGATGAAGAGGGGGGCGAGACCCAGCGAGGGCTCGTCCAGCAGGATCAGATCCGGACTGCTCATGACGCCTCTTCCCATCGCCAGCATCTGCTGCTCTCCTCCGGAGAGCGTCCCTGCAATCTGATTGATACGCTCTTTCAGTCTCGGAAAGAGGTCAAAGACGCCCTGCAGGTCTTCTTCGATCTTCGCTTTGTCGCTCCTGAGATAGGCTCCCATATAGAGGTTCTCCTTGACTGTCAGATTCGCAAAGATGATGCGGCCCTCCGGCACCTGACAGATCCCGGCCTTGACGATCTTGTAGGCCTGACGGGGCAGTTTTTCTCCCTTATAGAGAATCTCTCCGCTCCTGGGCTTTACGATGCCGCTGATGCAGTTGAGCAGGGTCGATTTTCCCGCTCCGTTGGAGCCGATGATCGAGACGACCTCGCCTTCCCTGACGTCGATGGACACGCCTCGCAGAGCATGGATCCCGCCGTAATACACATCCAGATTTTCCACTTTGAGCATCATTCTTCTTCCTCCTCCTTTCCAAGATAGGCTTCAATCACGGCTTTATTATCCTGGATCTCGGAAGGGGTTCCGGATGCGAGCGGTTTTCCGAAATTGAGTACATAGATCTTGTCGCAGACTCCCATGATCAGGTCCATATGATGTTCGATGACGAGGACCGTGATATCGAGCTTGTCCCTTATGTCCTTGATCAGATGCATCAGCTGCAGAGTTTCTTCCGGGTTCATGCCCGCCGCCGGCTCGTCAAGCAGAAGGAGCTTCGGGTTGAGAGCGAGGGCTCTTGCGATCTCCAGTCTCCTCTGCAGACCGTAGGGCAGGTTGGCCGCGATCAGATTTTTTCTCTCCAGCAGACCCATCATCTCCAGCAGACCCTCGGCTTTTTTCGCAAGGGCTTTTTCTTCTCTGCGGAACTTCGGCGTGCGCAGGATGCTGTCGAAGATATGGTAGGTCGCCGACTTGTTGCAGGCGATCAGTACATTTTCGTAAGTCGTCAGGTTTTTGAACAGACGGATGTTCTGGAAGGTTCTCGTGATCCCGGCATTGGCAATCTCAAAGGGCTGTTTTTTCGTGATGCTCCGCCCTTCGAAGAGGATATCTCCCTCGCTCAGCTCATAGACGCCGGTGATCAGATTGAATATCGTCGTCTTGCCGGCGCCGTTGGGACCGATCAGTCCGAAGATCTCCCCCTGACGGATCGTAAAGTCCACCTTATCCACGGCAGTCAGCCCGCCGAAACGCTTGGTGACATTGCTCATTCGCAGTACTTCATTCATCGGATCTTCGCCTCCTTTCTGCCGGAAAAGAGTCTTTTGAAGAATTGGAGACTGAACTCTTTTCCACCCATGAGACCTTTCGGGCGGCTGATCATGATGATGATGACCGCGATCCCGTAGATGACGAGACGCCACTCGGCAAAATCACGGAAGATCTCAGGCAGCGAGACAAGAACGAGAGTCCCGATGACGCTTCCCGTGATGCTTCCCAGTCCACCGAAGATCACGATGATCGTCAGCTCCGTCGACTTGTTCATATGGAACATCACCGGCTGGATAAAGGTCATATAATGAGCGAACAGTCCTCCCGCGACGCCCGCATAGAGAGCCGAGATGCCGAAGGACATCATCTTGTAGCGGAAGACATTGATCCCTGCGATCTGGGAAGCGAGCTCCTCTTCGCGGATCGCCATCATATTGCGTCCCTGGCGGGAGCGGATGATGAAGACCATGACGAGAACCGCGACGATATCAATAATCAGGACATTCATCAGATTCGTCAGCGGAGGAATCTCCGCCCAGCCCCTCGAGCCGCCGAAATACGCGACATTGTCCAGGATGAGACGGATCGCCTCTCCCATACCGAGGGTCGCAATACAGAAATAGTCTCCCTTGAGGTTCAGGGTGAAGCGTCCGATGATCAGACTGAAAAGCATGGCGACGATCCCGCCGACGAGCAGCGCCGGTATGAAAGGCAGACCGACCTTGACAGTCATCATCGTCGCCACATAGGCGCCGATTGCCATGAAACCCGCATGACCGAAGGAAAACAGACCGGTGAATCCGGTCAGCAGGGAAAGACCCAGCACCGTAAGCAGATAGATCCCGACGAGGATCAAAATTCCTTGTACATAAAACCAGGACAGGCTCATCTTTTTCTCTCCCCTTTCTACGCTTTGTCTTCCGTCGTCTTACCCATGATGCCGCTGGGTCTGACGATCAGCATCAGTATGAGTATGGAAAAGGAAATCAAATCCCGATATTGGGAAGAGATCATCCCCGAGGCGAAGGTCTCGATCATTCCGAGAAGCACCGAGCCGATCACAGCCCCCGGAAGACTTCCCAGTCCACCGAATACCGCGGCGATAAAGGATTTGATCGTGATCCCTCCAATCTGCGGATATACCGTGTACTTCATACCGAAGAGGACGCCCGCGATCCCTGCCAGAACTCCTCCGAGCAGGAAGATCGTGATGATGACCTTGTCGACGTCGACGCCCATCAGCGTGCTTCCCTTGGAACTGTAGGAAGTGGCACGGATCGCAAGACCGATCTTCGTCTTTTCAATGATATAGACGAGAGCGGACAGGCTGACCGCCGAGATCACGAACATCAGAAGATCCAGCCTTCCGATTGCAACAGTTCCGATCCGGATCGGCGTCAGGGAAAAGATCGGCGGATAGGTGCGAAAGGTCGGTCCGATCGTCGCTACGACGATGTTTTCAAGGAAGATGGAGGCGCCCATCGCCGAGATGATGAAGTATAAAAACGGGGCGTTTCTCTTGCGCAGCGGATTGTAAGCGATGCGCTCAATCGCCACCGCAAGAAGACCCGCTCCGACCGCCGCCGTCGCAAAAGCCAGCGGAAAACTCATATGAAGTCCGGTCAGACAGAAAAATCCGATATAAGAACCGATCATGATCACTCCGCCATGGGCGAAGTTTGAGAAATTCATAATACTGTAGACCAGCGAGTAACCGACCGCCATCAGGGCGTAGACGCTGCCCACCGACAGACCGTTTACGAGCTGCTGGATAAATCCTCCCATGGATTCTTGCTCCTTTCCTTATATATCTGTTTGCCTGCATCCGGAAAAAATCAAAACTGAATTTTCTGATTTTTCTGCGGACAAGAAATACAGGCCGTCTTTTTTCACAATACTTCGTCCGATTTTGCCCGCAGACGCGAAGATAATTGAGCAGAAGAGCCCGAAAGCGAAACATTCCGACGATGGACTCTCGTTTTCGGGCTCTTTCAGGCTCTTTCCTCCAAAGAACTTTCGTCTAAAGAACTCTCTTTGTCATCCTCTTGCGGGTCTTCGACCGATCCGCTCAGTTTGCGGCATATTTTTCCCGGAACTCATAATTTCCGTCCTTGATCATTATGATCGCGGCTTCCTTTCCTTCCGGGTTATGCGTTTCCGAGCTGATTCTGATATTTCCGGTGATCCCTTTGAGCTCCACTTCCGGGATCGCCTTGGCAATCGCCGCAGAATTGAGACTTCCGGCCTTTCCGGCAGCTGCCTGGAAGAGCTGGAAGGCATCATGTACGAGATATCCGTTGATCTCGAGGTTTTTATTGTATTTTGCTTTGTATTGTTCCTGAAGAGGCTGTACTTCCGGGTCGTTGAAATCGAGATGGTTCACCACATAGCTTCCGTCAATCGCATCTTTCGCCATTTCGATCAGCTGGTCGGAAGGCCATCCGTCTCCGCCCATCATCGTCGCCGTGATGCCGAGTTCTCTCGCCTGGTTGGCGCTCAGCGCGACTTCTTTGTAAAAATAAGGCATGAAAATCACATCCGGATTTGCTTCTTTGATCTTGCTCAGCTGAGCGCGGAAGTCAACGTCTCCGGCTTTGAAACCCTCTTTTGCGACAACTTTTCCGCCTTTTTCCGTAAAGTTCTTCTCGAAGAACTCAGTCAGACCCTGAGAGTAGTCGGAAGTGACGTCGTAGAGCAAAGCCGCGGATTTGAATCCGAGCTTGTCCGCAGCATAGCCTGCGGCAACCGCTCCTTGATACGGATCGATAAAGCAGATCCTGAAGTTGTACGGTTTCACTTTTCCGTCGTCTCCCACTGTCACCTTCGGGTTTGTCGCCACCGTTGCGATATCCGGCACATGCGTCTGCTCCAGAATACCCGAGATCGACAGCGCCTGTCCGCTGGAGTTCGGTCCGAGAATCGCAACGACCTTGTCCTGCGAAGTCAACCTCTTGACGGCGTTGACGGCTTCCGTCGCATCTCCCTTGGTGTCATAGGCGACCAGCTCGATCTTCTTGTCCATGAGGCCGCCTTTTTCATTCTGCTCGTCGACGAGCATCTGCAGCGTATCCCTTTCGCAGGCGCCCCACACGGCGTTGTCGCCGGTCAGAGGGCCTATCCAGCCGATCTTGACCGTATCCCCTGTCGGCGTATTGCCCACTTCTCCTGAGGGCTGTTCTCCGCCGCAGCCTGTCGTCGCCATCATCGCTGCCAACAGGAGCCCCGTCAATCTTGCAATCGTTTTCTTCATATGTAGTCCTCCCTACTATAGCGGGCCTTCGATCTCTCGAATCCCTTTTATTTTTATTTCCTTGAAAATTATATCACAAGATTTGTCTTTTTTCAATAATTAGAATTTTCGCTCTTCTTATACTTCGATTTCCGTCTTGCAATCCACACCATATATGGTATAGTATTAAGAGTATTGTGAATTCAACCCACCAAATATAGAGTCAGGAGAATTTGAAGTGAAGATCATCAAACGCAGCGGAGAAGAACGAGCTTTCGATATCCGCAAGATCGAAGCCGCAATGGAAAAAGCCTTTATCAGTGTAGGACTGCCCATCGACCACAAGACGATTGCCTTAATGGCGGCGGAGGTGGAAGAAAAAGTCCGCAGCCAGTTCCCGAGCGGACATATCGTCTCTGTCGAGGAAGTACAGGATTTTGTCGAAATCACGCTGATCGAACACAAGTATTACAGCGTCGTCAAATCCTATATCCTGTATCGCGCCAGTCATCACACCATGCGCAAGACCATCGAAAATTTTGCTCATTATTTCAGCGAGGAGAAGATTCTTGACGAAATGAGAGAGATTCAGGGGAGGTTTACCGAAGACGCTTACAATCTCTCCTTCCTCTTTACAAAATTTTCTTCTTTTGCAAGGGAAGGGATGAATGAAGAAGAATACCTCTCTCTTCTGATCAAGGCTGCAAGCGAACTGACGAGCAAGGAAGCGCCGAAATGGGAATTTATTGCGGCTCGCTTCCTCTCTCTGCAGATCGGGCACAGGATCCGCCTCGAGATGAACCGGCTTGAGATCCGCTCTTTCTTTGAAAAGATCTCTTATCTGACGAAAGCGGGGCTCTACGGAGAGTATATGCTGGAAAACTATTCCGATACCGATATCGCCGAGCTTGAAAACTATCTGGACGAAAGCCGAAACCATCTGTTCAACTACAGCGGCCTCGACCTTGTCCTCAAGCGCTACCTGATCAAGGACGGAGAGGGCAGACTCCTCGAATCCGTGCAGGAGATGTTCATGGGTATCGCAATGCATCTTTCGATCCCGGAAAAAGAAAACCGCGTCCTCTGGGCCAAAAAAATCTATGATATCCTCAGCCGGTTGAAGGTGACGATGGCGACTCCGACGATGTCCAACGCGAGAAAGCCCTTTCACCAGCTGTCCTCCTGTTTTATCGACACTGTGCCGGACAGTCTGGACGGGATCTACCGCTCGATCACGAACTTCTCTCAGGTGTCGAAACACGGAGGCGGGATGGGACTGTACTTCGGCAAGGTGCGGGCGATGGGCTCGGATATCCGAGGATTCAAGGGCGTCGCGGGAGGCGTCATCCGATGGATCAAACTCGCCAACGACACGGCGGTCGCCGTCGATCAGCTCGGCGTCAGACAGGGGGCCTGCGCGGTCTACCTCGATATCTGGCACAAGGACGTTCCGGAATTTCTCCAGCTGCGCACCAACAACGGAGACGACCGCATGAAGGCGCATGACATCTTTCCTGCGGTCTGCTTTCCCGATTACTTCTGGAAGCTGGCCAAGGAAAATATCGACGCCCCCTGGTATATGATCTGTCCTCACGAAGTCGAGCGGGTCATGGGCTTTCGACTCGAAGACTTCCATGGAGAAGAATGGACCGAGAGATATCTGCGCTGTGTCGCCGAACCCGCTCTGGACAAGCGCGTCATGAGCGTCAAGGATATGGTGCGCCTGATCATCAAATCCGCGGTGGAGACCGGAACCCCCTTCGTCTTCAATCGGGATATCATCAACCGCGGAAACCCCAATCCCCACAAGGGCATGATCTACTCCTCCAATCTCTGCACCGAGATCGCTCAGAACATGAGCCCTATCGCCTCCCTTACGACAGAAGTCCGAGAAGCGGAAGGCGAAGAAACCGTCGTCGAAAGGACGCGTCCCGGAGATTTCGTCGTCTGCAACCTCGCCTCTCTCGTACTTGGAAATATCGAGGTCAAAGACAAGGCAGAGCTTGAGGAAGTCATATCGACGGTGGTGCGCGCCCTTGACAACGTCATTGATCTCAACTACTATCCTCTGCCCTATGCGCAGATCACAAACCGAAAATACCGCGCAATCGGTCTGGGTACCAGCGGCTACCACCACTGCCTCATCAAAAACGGACTCTCTTTCCAAAGTGAAGAGCATCTGCGTTTTGCCGACGAACTTTACGAGGATATCAACTATTTCACGATCAGGGCCAGCGCCGCTCTCGCCGCAGAAAAAGGCCCCTATGCCTATTTTGAAGGATCGGACTGGCAAAACGGGGAATATTTCCGCAAGCGGGGCTACAGCTCCAAGAGGTGGGAATCCCTGCAGAAAGAAACGGCGGAAAAAGGACTGCGCAACGGTTATCTGATGGCGGTCGCGCCGACCGGCTCCACCTCGATCATCGCCGGAACGACGGCGGCGATCGACCCTGTGATGAAACGCTATTTTCTCGAAGAGAAAAAAGGGCAGATCGTGCCGAGAGTCGCTCCCGATCTGACAGCCGACACCTTCTGGCTCTACGAAAACGCCCATGAGATCGATCAAAGCTGGGTGATCCGTTCGGCGGGGATTCGGCAGCGGCATATCGACCAGTCCCAATCCGTCAACCTCTATATCACGACGGAATTCAGCATGAGCCGCATACTTCGCCTGTATATCTCCGCCTGGGAGGAGGGCGTCAAAACCGTCTACTATGTGAGAAGCAAGTCCCTGGAAATCGAAGAGTGCGACAGCTGCACCGCTTAAGGAGGAACTATCATGTCCGAAGTAAAACGCAAGGCCCTGTTCAATGAGCACGGAGATATCGAACTCTCCAAAAGGAGAATGATCAACGGAAACACCACCAACCTCAATGATTTCAACAATATGAAATACACTTGGGTCAGCGACTGGTACCGTCATGCGATGAACAATTTCTGGATCCCCGAAGAGATCAACCTCACCCAGGATATCAAAGACTACAGAAACCTCGATATCGAGGAGAAGACCGCCTACGACAAGATCCTCTCCTTCCTGATCTTCCTCGATTCCCTCCAGACCGCGAACCTTCCGAATATCGGCGAGTTCATCACGGCAAACGAGGTCAATCTCTGCCTGACGATACAGGCCTATCAGGAGGCGATCCACTCCCAGAGCTACGGCTACATCCTTGACACGATCTGTTCTCCGGAAGAACGCACGGCGATCCTCTACCAGTGGAAAGACGATCCCTTCCTTCTGGAGAGAAACAAGTTCATCGGCGAGCAGTACAACGACTTCTACCACAACCGCACAAAATACAACCTCGTCAAGACGGCCGTCGCCAACTATATCCTGGAGGGGATTTATTTTTACTCCGGCTTCATGTTCTTCTACTCCCTCGGAAGAAACGGCAAGGTGCCGGGCACGGTTCAGGAGATCCGCTATATCAACCGGGATGAGAACAGCCACCTCTGGCTCTTCCGCTCGATCATCCTCGAACTGAAGAAAGAAGAACCCGAGATCTTCACCCCGGAGAACATCGAGATCTTCCGGGGCATGATCCGACAGGGCGTCGAAGAAGAGATCAAATGGGCGAACTATGTGATCGGAAACAATATCAAGGGATTGACGATGGGCATGGTCGAAGACTATCTGAAATATCTCGGCAACCTGCGCTGCAGAGGGCTCGGCTTTGAGATCCTCTATGAAGGCTATGAAAAAGAACCGGAATCAATGGCTTGGGTCAACGAATATGCGGATCCCAATGCGATCAAAACCGACTTCTTTGAGGCAAAAGTCTCCGCCTACGCGAAATCTTCCGTCATCGAAGACGATCTCTAATACTGAACTCTGTTCGAAATACCATCCGATCTTCCGACCTGCTTTCAATGAAATTTCAGACGACAGGTCAAAGGTATATTTTATCAAAGGGCATTTTGATTCGGTATTCGTATTATACTCTGCATCCGGCTCATCACAGAAAAAGAGACAGAAATCGCCAGGAGCGCTCTGTCTGGAGAGCTGCTCCCCTTTCCTGTTCATCTCTGAAACTCTGCGATTCCAAAAGATCTTCGGCATAAATACAGGTTCGGGCGGAATATGTAAATAAACCGTAACGGACGACTTTCTTCCCTCATATTATAATGAAAGTAAGGATGGAGCTTCGAGCCGGTCTTTTTCAAAGATTCCGTTCCATCCAATTCAGCCGCGAAGGGGAGAAGAGGAACAAAAACTTTTTGTTCCGGATGGCCTGACCCCGAAAAAAATATTCCCGCTTCGAATATCTATGAGGAAGACCTCATTGGATGATGGATATACCGATGTTTTGATGAAAAAGGAGAAGGATTATGATGAGAGATATGCAGCCGCAGCATTACAGTTTTGACGAACTGTTCGAACGACTGTCCGCAAACAAGGAAGCGATGGCGTGGATACAGCAAAGTTCCTTTGCCGTACACCGCCTGATGACTTATTATGAATATGCAATCATGCAGATTGAAACAAAATTCAAGATCTTGGACAAAGAGTTTTCTCTTGAGCACGACCGAAATCCGATCAACAGCATTCAGACCCGACTGAAATCTCTTGAAAGCATTGTCGACAAACTGCAGAAAAAAGAGCTGAGCATCACGCTGGAATCCATCGAAGAACACATCCAGGACATCGCCGGCATACGGGTCGTCTGCTCTTTCCCTCAGGATATCTACACCCTGCGCTCCGCTTTTCTCCAGCAGGACGATATCACGCTGATCGAAGAACGGGACTATGTAAAACATCCAAAACCCAATGGCTACCGCAGCCTGCATCTGATCGTCGAAGTGCCGATCTTCCTCTCGAACCAGAAGAAGCTCGTCAAGGCCGAGATTCAGATGCGGACAATCGCGATGAATTTTTGGGCCAGCCTCGAGCATCAGCTCCGCTACAAAAAAGACCGGGAATTTACATTGGAAGCGGCGCGAGAGCTCTTCCAATGCGCCGAAACCAGCGCCGCTTTAGATCATCGCATGGACGAACTCCGAAAAAGCATCGAAGCCTCCTACTGATGGAGCAGGAGCCCTCCTGTCCGCCGCAGCGGACAGGAGGGCTCCTTGCTCGTTTCAACAACCGCTCCCTCTCATCTCATACGATTACCTGTCTGAATTGTCATCTGACAAAAATATACCCTTGACCTGTCATCCGACATTTCATTGAACGCAGGTCGGATATCAGATGGTATTTCGAACAGAGTTTATATAAAGGCTTCTCGTATGTTACCATGGAATGAACGAGAAAGCCTCGCCAGTCTTCTATTTCTTGCAGAGAAAAGCGGATGGGCTTCAAAAGTCCTGAGACAAAGATGACAAAAAGGAGCTATCGGAAATTGAGTTTTCCTGACAGCTCCTTCTTTCAATTCTACACCAATTCGATGATCGCCATCGGCGCCCCGTCCCCTTTTCTGGGTCCGAGTTTCATGATTCTCGTGTATCCGCCGTTTCTCTCGCTGTATTTCGGTGCAATCTCGTCGAAGAGCGTCTTCACGACCGCCTTGTCCATCACATAGGACAGCGCCTGTCTTCTGGCGTGAAGATCGCCTCTCTTGCCGAGAGTGATCATTTTTTCCACCATTCTGCGGGCCTCTTTGGCTCTGGTCTCGGTGGTCGTGACCTTGCCATGTCTTAAGATATCCGTCGTCATATTTCTCAGCATCGCTTTTCGGTGTGCAGATACCATGCCCAGTTTTCTGTATATTGCCATTTTCGTGTCCCTCCTTTTCCTTTAGTCTTCGCTTGAACGGAGTTTGAATCCGAGTTCGTCAAGCTTCTGGATCACTTCTTCCAGGGATTTCTTTCCTAAGTTTCGCACTTTCATCATATCGTCTTCCGTCTTTTCGGTCAGCTCTTCCACGGTGTTGATGCCTGCACGCTTCAGACAGTTATAGGAGCGTACGGAGAGATCCAGTTCTTCAATCGTCATCTCGAGAGCCTTTTCTTTCTTATCTTCTTCTTTTTCCACCATGATCTCCACTTCTCCAAGATGCTCGGTCAGGTTGACGAAGAGATTGAGATGCTCCGTGAGTATCTTCGCTCCCAGTGCGACGCCCTCTCTGGCGTTGATGCTTCCATCCGTCCAAATTTCCAGTATCAGGATCTCAAAATCACTGCGGGAGCCCACTCTTGTCGGCTCGATCTGATAGCAGACTTTCTGCACCGGCGTGTAGATGGAATCCATCGGGATGATCCCGATCGGCTGGTCGTCGGATTTATTGTTTTCTGCAGACACATAGCCTCTTCCCTTGTCCACATTGATCTCCATATAGAGCTTGGCATCTTCCGTCAGCGTCGCAATATGCAGATCTTTGTTGATGATCTCGACCTCGGACGGACAGATGATGTCGCCGGCCGTCACAACGCCTTCACCCTTGGCATCGATGATGATCGTCGCCGGCGAATCGAAATCCATCTTCATGGACAGCTCTTTGAGGGAGAGCATGATTGCGGTGACGTCCTCCTTGACACCCGGCACTGTCGAAAATTCATGCAGCACGCCGTCGATTTTGATGGAAGTGACGGCGACGCCCGGCAGAGAAGAAAGCAGTATCCTGCGCAGGGAGTTCCCTACAGTGACGCCGAATCCTCTCTCCAGCGGCTCCACGGAGAATTTTCCGTAATTATCTTTGAGTTCGACGGTTTTTATTTTCGGTTTTTCTATTTCTATCACGAATCCAACCCTCCTTAATCAATACATCTCAACAAATCATCGAGGGTACTGTGAACATAATCCAAAGCGATTACACTCTTCTTCTCTTCGGCGGTCGGCATCCGTTGTGCGGAATCGGCGTGACGTCTTTGATCATCGTCACATCGAGTCCTGCTGCCTGAAGCGCTCTGATAGCCGCCTCTCTTCCTGCTCCCGGTCCTTTTACGAAAACTTCCACGGAGCGAAGTCCGTGCTCCATCGCAGCTTTTGTCGCCTGCTCTGCCGCCATCTGCGCGGCAAAGGGAGTGGACTTTCTCGAACCCTTGAATCCGAGCTGCCCCGCGCTGGCCCAGGAAAGAGCGTTTCCGTAGACGTCCGTCAATGTAACGATGGTATTGTTGAAGGTGGACTGAATATGAGCATGACCTTTCTCGATATTCTTACGCTCTCTTCTGCGCACACGCGTTGCTTTCTTTTTTGGCTTAGCCATTTATTTCCCTCCTTACCGTAATTTTTGTTTCATCCTCATAAGAGCAACTCTCTTGATGAAAGTATTTGAAATTCTGTTTTCTTTTGAAAAAATGATCTTCCATCTCTTCATTTCTCTACTGCAGACTTTTTTTTGATTTTTTTATTTTTGATCAAAAAATATATGCAGCCTCTTTATCTTATTTCTTTTTCTTTCTTCCGACAGTTCGCTTCGGACCTTTGCGGGTTCTTGCGTTTGTCTTGGTCTTCTGTCCTCTCACCGGAAGCCCCTTCATATGACGGATTCCGCGGTAGCAGCGGATATCGCGAAGACGCTTGATATTGAGGGAGATCTCTCTGCGCAGGTCTCCTTCTACGTTGTAGTTGTCGATCTCTTTGCGGAGAAGGTTGACTTCTTCTTCCGTAAGGTCTTTGACTCTCGTATCTTCATTGATTCCGGTCGCTTCGAGTATCTTTTTGGAGATATTCTTTCCGATTCCGAAAATATAGGTCAGACCGATAATTACTCTTTTCTCTCTTGGTAAGTCTACACCGGCAATACGTGCCATGCATTTACACCTCCTGTATCTGTGGTTCGGATTCCTGATCGAGCATCTGGTCTTTGAATCTTTCAGTCCATTCTCTCTGAGCTCGATATTCTTATTTTTTTATTTTAGCCTTGCTTCTGTTTATGTTTCGGGTTCTCGCAAATCACCATAACCCGACCTTTTCTCTTGATGATTTTGCATTTTTCGCAAATCGGTTTTACCGACGGTCTTACTTTCATTTTGTTCCCTCCTTCGGTTACTTCTTTCTCCAGGTGATGCGGCCTTTGGTCAGGTCATACGGAGAAAGCTCCACTGTTACCTTATCTCCGGGAAGTATTCGAATGAAATGCATCCTGAGTTTTCCCGAGATATGCGCGATGATCTCGTGGTCGTTTTCGAGCCTTACTTTGAACATCGCGTTCGGAAGTGCGTCTATAATCGTTCCCTCAAGTTCGATCACATCTTTTTTGGACATATTACCCCTCCCTTGTGTTTGAGTATCCCAATCTTTTCAGTTCCTTACGCAAAAAAGCATCTTGGCTTTGCAAGTCTTTCCAGTTTATCTGATCGATGTTTTCCGAAACGAGGGGCAGTAACCTCAGATGCTTTATATTTTTTCGCTTCGGCTTTCGTATTTTGTGCAGTTTTCCGTCTGCGATGCGAACAAAGCCTTTTTCCTCGACGGCGAGGACAAGAAAGAAATATCCCGCATCCCTTCCGGAAATACTCTGTACGACCTGACCTATCCGGACATTCTTCAAACGGCACCTCCCATTACAGCTGTGTCAGTATCATCGGCTCATCTTCGGTAATGGCGATGCTGTGTTCGTAGTGAGCGGATTTCTTTCCGTCCAGAGTGACGGCGGTCCATCCGTCTCCGAGTACTTTCACTCTGTATGTCCCTTGATTGATCATCGGTTCAATAGCCAATACCATACCTTTTGCAAGTCTTGGGCCTCTTCCGGGTCTTCCATAGTTCGGTATCTCGGGGTCTTCATGCAGGTCTTTGCCGACCCCATGTCCAATAAAGTCTCTGACAACAGAAAATCCATGGCTTTCCGCATACTCCTGCACGGCGCTGGATATATCGGAGAGTCGGAAACCGAGCCTTGCAAACTTGATTCCCTCATAAAAGCTCTGTTTCGTCACTTCGATGAGCTTTGCGTCTTCTTCCGATATCTCTCCTACGGCGTGAGTCTTTGCGCTGTCGCCATGATATCCCTTGTAGTAGGCACCGATATCAATGCTGATGATATCTCCTTCTTTGAGGATGATATCTTTGGAGGGAATCCCATGTACGACGACTTCGTTCGGAGAAGCGCAGATGCTTCCGGAAAATCCGCCGTATCCCTTAAAGGAAGGAGTCGCTCCGTACCTTAGGATATTTTTTTCCGCCAATCTGTCCAATTCGTAGGTGCTGACGCCGGGACGAACCGCTTCTTTGAGCAGAGCATGAGTCTCCGCAACGATTTTTCCGGCCTCTCTCATAAGTTCGATCTCATGATTGGATTTGATGATGATCATTTGCTTTCACGATCCAGCGTCTTCTGAATCTCTTCAAAGACTTTTTTGATATCCTGAGCCCCGTCAATACTCGTCAGGATGCCTTTTTTCTCGTAATAGTCGATGAGAGGTTTCGTTTCGCTCAGATAGACTTCGATTCTCTTGCTGACGGTCTCTTCGTTATCGTCGGATCGCTGGTACAGTTCTCCTTCGCAGAGGTCGCAGCGTCCTTCCTGTTTGGAAGGGTTGAACTCGATATGGAAGGTTCCTCCGCAGTTTTTGCAGATCCTTCTGCCTACGGCTCTGCCGACAAGGATCTCTTTGTCCACTTCGATATTGATAACTCTGTTCAGTGCGCCACCGAGTTTCCTCAGAGCCTCGTCAAGAGCCTCCGCCTGTCTTTCTGTTCGCGGAAAACCGTCCAGCAGGAATCCCTCAAGCGCGTCCTCCTGTCTCAGCCGATCTTCCACGATCTCCACTACGAGCTCGTCCGGAACCAGCAGTCCCTTGTCCATATACTCTTTGGCTTTTTTTCCAAGTTCGGTCTGCTCTTTGATATTCCTGCGAAAGATGTCGCCTGTGGAAATATGGGGCAGCTTGTATCTTTCGACGATTCCGGAGGCCTGTGTTCCTTTTCCTGCACCCGGAGGTCCCAAAAGCACTAATTTCATCTCTTCATCTCCTTAGGTTCTGCATCGAAAAGTTTTATTTGAGGAAGCCCTGATAATGTCTCATGACCATCTGTGCTTCAATCTGTTTCATAGTCTCTATCGCAACTCCGACGACGATGAGCAGAGAGGTTCCGCCCAGCTGGAAGGAGCCGACTTTTGCAACTGCGGACATCACGGTCGGCAGGATCGCAATGACGCCGAGGAAGATCGCTCCCGCAAAGGTCAGTCTGTTGAGTACCGTCATGAGGAACTCCTCCGTCGGTTTGCCCGGCCGCACGCCCGGAATGAATCCTCCGGCATTTTTCATATTGTCTGCGATCTCGTCCGGCTTAAAAGTAATCGAGATGTAGAAATAGGTGAAGAATACGACCAACAGGAACTCCGCCACGATGTAAATCAGAGTCCCCCAGCTCATTCCGCTCGGCAAAAACCAAGTGGAAACGAACTTGGCATAGGCTTCATTTTTGATGAAATACCCCAGGGTGACCGGAAATCCGAGCACCGATACCGCAAAGATAACGGGGATGACGCCCGCTTGGTTGATCTTCATCGGAATATGGGTCGACTGTCCGCCGTAGGACTTTCTGCCGACCATTCTCTTCGCATACTGCACGGGAATCTTGCGCACTCCCTGCAGCACCATGATGACGCCGACGATGATCGCCAGCGACACTGCAAGGAAGCCTGCAATCTGGATCAGGTTCAGTTCACCGTTTTTCACAAGCTGAATCGTCTGGATCGTCGCACTGGGAATTCTGGATACGATCCCTGCGAAGATGATGATCGAGATTCCGTTTCCGATCCCTTTTTCCGTGATCAGCTCGCCCAGCCACATCAAAAAGGCGGTTCCGGCAGTCAGGGTCAGCACGATGGTGATCTTGCTGAGGGCGGAATTGTCCACGACGGCGGAACCGAAGAATCCAAGTCCCATCGCCGTCGCCTGAATCAGCGCGAGCACTACGGTCAGATATCTTGTATACTGCAGCAGTTTCTTTCGTCCTTCTTCCCCGGAGTTCTGCATCTCTTCCAGCGCCGGGATCGCTACGGTCAAAAGCTGAATCACGATTGAAGCCGTGATATAGGGGGTGATGCTCAGGGCAAAGATGCTGAACCGGCCAAGCCCCCCTCCGGAGAACAGGTCGTACAGTCCTGCAAGGCCTGCATCCCCTCCGAGGTTCATGATCTCCGCCACTCTCTTGACGTCGATTCCCGGGACAGTGACCGCATTTCCCACTCGAAAGACGACGAGCATCAAGATCGTAAAGACGAGCTTCTTGCGAAGATCCGGGATCTTGAACGCGTTTCGAATTGTACTGAACAATTAGATCACCTCAGCCTTTCCTCCAGCGGCCTCTATCTTTTCTGCGGCTGATTTCGTAAACTTGTTCGCTTTTACGGTCAGTTTCTTCTCAAGATTTCCATTTCCCAGAATTTTGACTCCGTCTTTCGCCATTTTTCGGATCACTCGTCGCTCCACCAACAGCTCCGGAGTCACTTCCGTTCCGTCTTCAAATATATTCAGGCGATCAATATTGATTGCCGAGTATCTCGTCTCGAATTCGTAGTTGTTGAATCCGCGCTTTGGAAGTCTTCTGTACAGAGGCATCTGACCTCCCTCGAAGCCCGGTCTCACTCCCGCTCCGGAGCGCGACCACTGTCCGTCGCCTCCTCGTCCGGCGGATTTACCCTGACCGGAAGCGGTACCTCTACCGATTCTTCGCTTCGCTCGGACTGCGCCTTTTGCAGGTTTCAGATCGTGTAGTTTCATCTATTGCACCTCCTTTATTATGCTTCTTCGACTTTCACAAGATGTTTTACGGTTTCGATCATTCCGCGGATCTGCGGATTGTCCGGCTTTTCAACGGTCTGCTCTCTCTTTGTCAGTCCAAGTGCACGCACCGTTTTTCTCTGATTCGGTTTTGTCGCTATCACGCTTCTCACGAGAGTTATCTTCAAGCTTGCCATTTCCATCGCCTCCTAACCTAAAAGATCTTCGACTTTTTTACCTCTCAGGGCTGCTACATCTTCGATTTTTCTCAGCGAAGAAAGACCTTGCATCGTCGCATTTACCACGTTTCTCTCGTTGCTGGTGCCCAGCGACTTCGAACGCACGTCCTTGAGTCCCGCAAGCTCGAGCACCGCGCGCACCGGCCCTCCGGCGATCACTCCGGTACCTTCCGGCGCCGGTATGATCAGCACCTGTCCTGCGCCGAATCTTCCCTGAATCCTGTGCGGGATTGTCGTTCCGACCATCGGCACTGCGATCAGGTTCTTTTTCGCGTCTTCTACGGCTTTGCGGATCGCCTCCGGCACCTCGGTCGCTTTTCCCGTTCCGACTCCCACATGTCCGTTTCGGTCTCCTACGACAACGAGTGCGGCAAAGCGAAAGTTTCTTCCGCCTTTTACGACCTTAGTGACCCTGCGGATGCTCACTACTCTTTCTTCGATATCCAATTTTCTTGCATCTATCGGTTTTTTCAGCATCTTTTCCCCTCCTTATCGTTAGAATTTCAGTCCCGCTTCTCTCGCTCCGTCCGCCAGAGCCTTCACTCTGCCGTGATAGAGGTATCCGCTTCGATCGAAGACCGCTTCTTCGATCCCTTTGGACTGCGCTCTCTTTGCGATCAGCTCTCCGACTTTCTGCGCCGCTTCTTTGTTGCCGGTCGCGGAAAGGCTTCCTTTGATCTCCTTGTCAATCGTGGAAGCGGCCGCTACAGTCACCCGGTTCACATCATCCACAAGCTGAGCATATATATGATTCGAGCTTCGAAATACATTCAGTCTCGGTCTTTCAGGAGTTCCCAGCACGCTCTTGCGCACTCTTTTATGCCTTGCCATACGGTTTGCCTTTTTATCTACCTTCTTGAACAAATCCTCTCACTCCTTTCTTATTTCTTATTTCTTACCGGTCTTTCCTTCCTTGCGTCTCACATATTCGCCGGAGTATCTGATTCCTTTGCCTTTGTACGGCTCCGGCTCTCTCCATGCTCTGATCTTCGCCGCGTAGTTTCCTACCTGCTGCTTGTCGATCCCTTTGACGATGATCTCGGTCTGGCTCGGCACTTCCACCTCGAGACCCTGGGGGTCCTCCATCTCCACCGGATGGGAGAATCCGAGGGAAAGCACGAGTTTCTTGCCCTGTTTTGCGGCACGGTAGCCGACTCCGATAATCTCGAGCTTCTTGGAATACCCTTCTGTGACGCCTACGACCATATTGTTGATCAGGGTTCTGGAAAGTCCGTGAAGCGAACGATGCTTTTTGTTGTCGGAGGGTCTTTTCACTTCAAGCTCTCCGTCTTTCATCTCAAGGCTGAGCTCTTTGGAGATCTGCTGAGTCAGCGTTCCCTTCGGTCCTTTGACCGTTACGAAATTATTTTCTATCTTTACGTCTACTCCTGCCGGAATAGCGATTGGTTTTCGTCCTATTCTTGACATAAGGCACCTCCTTTACTTTTAATTACCATACATAACAGATTACTTCTCCGCCGACGCCGAGTTCTCTCGCCTGCTTGTCTGTCAGTATGCCTTTTGAAGTGGATATTACCGATATCCCGATCCCGTTGAGCACTTTGGGAACATTGTTCTTGTCCGCATAGACTCTCATGCCCGGCTTGGATATCTTTTTGATTCCTGTGATGACTTTCTGTCCGTCCGGTCCGTATTTCAGCTGCATGCGGATCAGACCCTGCTTTCCGTCTTCGATCACATCATAGCCTTTGATATATCCTTCCTCCAAAAGGATTCTGGAGATTTCCTTCTTCATATTTGAAGCAGGTATGTCTACGGTCTCATGCTTTACGGAGCTTGCATTGCGAACGCGTGTGAGCATATCTGCAATCGGATCTGTCATTGTCATGATATATTACCTCCTTTCACTCTCTTACCAGGACGCCTTGCGAACACCCGGTATCTGGCCTTTGTACGCGAGTTCTCTAAAACAGATACGGCAAATTCCGAATTTTCGAAGTACCGCATGCGGTCTGCCGCAGAGGTTGCATCTTGTATATTCTCTTGTCGCATACTTTTGCTTTTTCTGCTGTTTCAGAATCATTGCTTTCTTTGCCACGACTTTCCCTCCTTCTTACTTCGCAAACGGCATTCCCATCAGTCTGAGTAGTTCTCTTGCCTCTTCATCGGTCTTGGCGGTCGTCACGAAGATGATGTCCATTCCTCTCACCTTATCGATTTTATCGTATTCGATCTCCGGGAAAATCAGCTGCTCTTTGATTCCCATCGCATAGTTTCCTCTTCCGTCGAAGGAGTCCTTGCTCACTCCTCGGAAGTCCCTTACCCTCGGCAGGGAGATGTTGAGCAGTTTGTCCACGAAGTGGAACATCTTTTCGCCTCTGAGCGTCACTTTCGCTCCGATCGGCATCTTTTCTCTTATCTTGAAGTTCGCGACGGATTTCTTCGAGCGGGTCACGACCACTTTCTGTCCTGTGATCAGCTCCAGCTCAGATACGGCACTGTCCAGTACCTTCGCATTGTCTTTCGCTTCTCCGATTCCCATGTTCACGACTACTTTCTCGAGCTTGGGAACTTCCATGACATTCTTGTAGCCGAACTTCTCCGTCAGCGCTTTTACGATCTCGTCTTTATATTTTTGTTTCAGTCTTGAAGCCACTGCTGTTTCCTCCTTTCACCTGTTTTTAGAGTTCTTCTCCCGTCTTTTTCGATATACGCACTTTTTCTCCGCTGCTTAGGATCTTCATTCCCACACGCACACCTTTTCCGGCTTTCGGGTCGAACAGCATCACATTGGACGCATGGATCGGGAGCTCCTTGTGTACGATCCCGCCCTGGGGGTTCTTCTGGTTGGGCTTCTGGTGCTTGGACACCATGTTCACGCCTTCCACGAGCACTCTGTCTTTGCTGCGCAGAACTTCGATCACTTTTCCTTTTTTTCCTTTATCTTTTCCGCTGATTACAACTACGGTATCTCCGCTTTTTATACGCACTCTTACGACACCTCCTTGGTTATAACACTTCCGGCGCAAGGGAAATGATCTTCATGAACTGCTTGTCTCGAAGCTCTCTTGCCACCGGTCCGAATATACGGGTTCCACTCGGCGTCTTGTCATCTTTGATGATCACGGCAGCATTTTCATCGAATTTGATATAGCTTCCGTCTTTTCTGCGAAGCCCCTGTTTGCTGCGCACGATAACCGCCTTAACCACTTTTCCTTTTTTAACAACGCCGCCCGGTGTTGCACTTTTGACCGAAGCGACGATGACATCTCCTATATTTCCGGATCTTCTGAAAGAACCGCCGAGTACTCTGATGCAGAGGATTTCTTTTGCGCCGGAGTTATCCGCAACTTTCAGACGAGTTTCCTGTTGTATCATTGTATTACCTCCTCTCTTCCCGCTTATTCAGCAGCTCTTTCCAATACTTCCACGAGTCTCCATCGCTTGTCTTTCGACAGAGGACGAGTTTCCATGATCTTTACGCGATCACCGATCTTGCAGGTGTTTTCTTCATCATGTGCCTTATATTTGACCGTTCGCTTTACCGCTTTTCCGTACAGCGGGTGGCGCACGAGCTCTACGATTGAAACAACGATGGTCTTATCCATCTTGTCCGATGTCACATATCCGATTCGTACTTTTCTTCTGGACTCTCTCATGATATCCTCCTTTCTCTGATGCAGCCTATGCCTTTGCCTTTTCTTTCTCATTAAGGATGGTCTTCACACGCGCTATATCTTTTCTTACATATCTCAATTTCACAGGATTATCCAACTGTCCTGTAGCCAGCTGAAAACGAAGGTTAAAGAGTTCACCCTTCAGCTCTCCCAGTTTCGTTCCCAGTTCCAAAACCGTCATTTCTCTCAACTCTTTAGCTTTCATCAGCTTCACCACCTTTAACTTCAAAATCGGATTTCTTGACGAATTTGCATTTGATCGGAAGTTTATGGCTCGCAAGTCTCATCGCCTCACGGGCTTTTTCCTCCGATACCCCGGACATCTCGAACATGACTCTTCCGGGCTTCACTACCGCCACCCAGTACTCCGGCGAACCTTTACCGGCGCCCATACGAGTCTCCGCCGGCTTTTTCGTTACCGGTTTGTGCGGGAATATCTTGATCCAGACTTTACCGCCCCTTCTTACGGAACGGTTGATCGCGATACGGGCCGCTTCTATCTGATTGGATGTGATCCAGGACGGCTCCAGCGCCACAAGACCGTAATCTCCGTATGTCAGGGTATTGCCTTTCTGCGCGGTTCCCGCCATGCTTCCTCTATGCACTCTTCTGCGCTTTACTCTCTTTGGCATTAACATATCTATTTTTCCTCCTTCCTTGAGCTGGAACTAATTACTTGCCGGTCTGGGCGGTCTCGGTCTGGAGTTTCTTCTGTCTCCCTGTCCGCCTTGTCCTCTGTCGTTTCGTCTGTTTTGATCAAAATCTCTTCTTCTCGGTCTTCTGCGGTCGTCTCTCGGAGCTGCCGGCGCTTCGAACTCTCTCTTCGGGCCGTTTCTCGTCGGGAGAATCTCCCCTTTGCAGATCCAGACTTTCACGCCGAGCTTCCCGTAGGTCGTGTCCGCCTCGGCAAAACCGTAGTCGATATCCGCGCGCAGCGTATGCAGCGGCACGTTTCCTTCCGCATAGCCTTCGGTTCTTGCCATCTCGGCTCCTCCGAGGCGTCCGGAAGTCGATACCTTGATCCCTTTGGCTCCAAATCGCATCGCTCTCTGCATTGCCTGCTTCATCGCACGGCGGAAAGCAACCCTGCGCTCCAAGGAAAGAGCGATATTTTCCGCGACGAGTTGGGCTTCGATCTCCGGTCTTTTCACTTCCATGATGTTGAGGAAGACCTGCTTGTCCGTGAGCTTCTGCACTTCCGTCTTCAGCTCTTCGATGCCCTGTCCGCCTTTTCCGATCACCGTTCCCGGCTTCGCCGTGAAGATGTTGAGCTTCACTTTGTTTCCGGAACGCTCGATCTCTATTTTAGGAACTCCTGAAAGATAGAGTTTTTTCTTGAGAAACTTTCTTATTTCAGCGTCTTCCTTGATGAAAGATGCAAAATCCTTCTTGTTTGCAAACCATTTCGAATCCCAGTCTTTATTGACTCCTACCCGAAGTCCGTGCGGGCTTACTTTTTGACCCATTCTTTTCCCTCCTTAGGTATTATCTCTCTCTCACCACAACACCGATATGACTTGTTCTCTTTCTGATAGCGGTCGCTCTTCCCTGTGCTCTGGGCATGAACCTCTTCAGAGTCGGTCCCTGGTTTGCGTACACCTCGGCGATATACAGTTTCTTCGGGTCCATATCAAAGTTGTTTTCCGCGTTTGCCGCTGCGGATTTTACAACCTTCGCTATGATATCCGCACTGCTCTGCGGCATATATTTCAGGATAGCGAGCGCTTCATCGATGTTCTTGCCTCTCACCAGCGAGCAGATGACGCCGGCTTTTCTCGGGGAAGTTCTGACGAATTTCGCTATCGCTTTTGCTTCTAATACTTTCGCTTCCATTCGATCGTTTCATCTCCTTTCGTATTGATACGCGGTATTACTTCCTCTTGGTCGTTCTGTCGTCGTCCTTATGTCCTTTGAAGGTTCTCGTCGGAACGAACTCCCCAAGCTTGTGTCCCACCATATCCTCGGTGATGTATACCGGAACATGTTTTCTTCCGTCGTGCACCGCTATGGTATGTCCCACAAATTCCGGGAATATCGTGGACGCTCTGGACCATACTTTGATGACTTTCTTTTCGTTGTTCTTGTTCATTTCTTCTATCTTTTTGTACAGTCCCGGATGAACGAAAGGTCCTTTCTTCGTTGATCTGCCCATCTATTCTTATCCTCCTTTACGGCTACTTCTTCCTTTTCGATACGATCATCTTATCCGATGCTTTCTTTTTCTTTCTCGTCTTATATCCGAGAGCCGGCTTACCCCAAGGGGTCACAGGGCTTGGGCGTCCAATCGGAGAACGGCCTTCTCCTCCTCCGTGCGGATGGTCGTTCGGGTTCATTACGGAACCTCTTACAGTCGGGCGAATACCCATATGTCTCTTTCTTCCGGCCTTTCCGATGGTGATGTTCTCATGCTCCAGGTTTCCGACCTGTCCAATCGTCGCTTTGCAGTTGATATTGACATAACGGGTCTCTCCCGAAGGCAGTCTGAGCAGCGCGTGTTTTCCTTCCTTCGCCATCAGCTGAGCGGCGGTTCCCGCGGAGCGTACCATCTGTCCGCCTTTTCCTTCTTTGAGCTCGATATTGTGTACGAGAGTACCCACCGGCATATGCTTGAGCTTCAGGCAGTTGCCGACTTTGATATCCGATCCTTCTCCCGAATAGATCACATCGCCGACTTTCAGTCCGTTCGGACAGAGGATATATCTCTTCTCTCCGTCCGCATAGTGCAGCAGAGCGATGTTTGCCGAGCGGTTCGGGTCGTATTCGATGCCCGCCACCTTTGCGGGTATCTGATCTTTATCTCTTTTGAAGTCAATGATCCTGTACTTTCTGAGGTTTCCGCCGCCGCGGTGACGCACGGTGATCTTTCCTCTTGAATTTCTCCCTGCGTGTTTCTTGAGCGGAGCAAGCAGAGATTTTTCCGGCTCATGTTTGGTGATTTCATCCGATTTGAGCACGGTGATATGTCTCAAACTCGGAGTCGTCGGTTTGTAGGATTTAATCGCCATAGTTTTTCCCTCCTTTTACTATACTCCGAAGAATTCAATTTCTTTGCTGGCTTTCGAAAGCGTAACCACCGCTTTCTTATAGGAAGCGGTCTTTCCGACGTGCCTTCCCATTCTCTTTTTCTTTCCCTGGTAGTTCATCGTATTCACTTTGTCGACCTGCACGGAGAAGACCTCCTGCACGGCGTTTTTGATCTGTGTTTTATTCGCTCTTCTGTCCACTATGAAAGTGTACTTTTTTTCAGCAGAGTCAGTCATACTCTGCTCTGTAATAACCGGTCGAATGATGATATCGTGAGACAGCATTATGCGTACACCTCCTCTGTTTTTGCAACCGCATCTCTCGTCAGAATCAGAGATTCGTGGTTGAGGATATCATATACGTTTATAGTGTTTACAAAGGACACCTGCACGCCCGGGATATTTCTTCCGGATTTATAGACATTCGCATCGCAGTTTGCAGTGACAAACAGCGTTTTCTTTCCTGCGTTTACAGCTTTGAGCATCGCCAGGAACTCTTTCGTCTTCGGTGCGTTCATCTCGAACGCATCGAGAACGATGATATTTCCTTCATTCGCTTTTGCGGTCAGCACGCTTTTGAGGGCGACTCTCTTCACTTTCTTGTTCACTCTGTAGCTGTAGTCTCTCGGTTTCGGCGCGAATACGACTCCTCCGCCGATCCACTGGGGCGCTCTCGTACTTCCCTGTCTTGCCCGTCCCGTTCCCTTCTGTCTGAACGGCTTTCTCCCTCCGCCGCGAACTTCTGCACGAGTCTTGGCGGACTGTGTGCCGCGTCTCTGGTTCGCAAGATAGTTCTTCACGACTTCATATACCGCATGTTCACGGATCTCTGCTGCAAACAGACTCTCCGGAAGCTCGATCTCGTCCACTTTCTTACCATTTATATTCAGTACATCCACTTTCGGCATTGTCGTTCCTCCTTTCTATCCTCTACTGGCCTTTGACGGCCGCTCGAATCACTACCAGGCCTTTTTTCGGTCCCGGGATCGCTCCTTTGATCAGAAGCAGATTCTTTTCCGCATCGACGCGCACGATCTCGAGATTCTGTATCGTCACTCTCTTCGCTCCCATATGTCCCGGAAGCTTTTTGCCCTTGAAGACTCTTGACGGGTCGGAAGCCGCTCCCATGGAACCCGGACCTCTGTGATATCTGGAACCGTGCGACATCGGCCCACGGCTCTGATTATGCCTTTTGATCGTTCCTTGGAATCCCTTACCTTTTGACGTTCCGATCGCGTCCACTTTCTCCCCCGCTTCGAAGACGTCAACCTTGATCTCCTGAGCCAGCGCATAAGCGGAAGGATCTGCCGCGCGAAACTCTCGCACGAACTTCTTGAACCCTACGCCGGCTTTTGCAAAGTGCCCTCTTCTCGGCTTGTTGACCTTTTTCTCCTTCACTTCACCGTAGGCTACCTGCACCGCTTCATATCCGTCGCTCTCTTTCGTCTTGAGCTGAGTGACCACCATCGGACCCGCTTCCACTACGGTCACCGGAATCAATCTTCCGTCTTCCGAAAACACCTGCGTCATTCCGATTTTCTTTCCAAGTACTGCTTTCATTCCTACACCTCCATTAATCTTACAGCGGATTGCTGCGCAATCATACTAAGATAAGGCGCATCTATATGGCACACCTTAACTTTCAACCTCCTGCCTTTCGGCGGACTCCTTACAGTTTGATCTCAATGTCCACGCCTGCGGGCAGATCCAGCCTCATCAGCGAGTCTACAGTCTTCGGACTCGGATTGGAGATATCGATCAGTCGCTTGTGGGTTCTGATTTCGAACTGCTCTCTGGAATCCTTGTACTTGTGAACCGCTCTCAAAATCGTGATGATCTGTTTTTCCGTCGGCAACGGGATCGGCCCGGACACGGAAGCTCCGGTACCCTTTGCTGTTTCTACAATTTTTTCTGCCGACATATCCAGCATCGCATGATCATACGACTTCAGCCGGATTCTGATTTTTTGATTCTTTGACATTTGTTACCCTCCTATCGTACGGCATCGTACGACCCGACCTCTGAAAACTGTTCCGGGTGTTTCCTGTGTGTCTTAAAAAAAACAGCTTTTCAGCGTCTAAGTCGCCACATTCTAAGATGTTGACATACTCCGTAAAAATTAACCCGAGATCTCCCCAGCAACCTTTTACATCGTCGCAAAGAAAAATCTTTCCGCAGCGTCGCGTCAAGATTTCTCAACAAAATAAAAAACACACTCATTTATTATAGCGCAGCGCACAGAGGTATGCAAGCTTTTTTGCAAAAAGGAGAGGATGTTTTTTTCAATCGCATTCATCATTTTTGGAAAGATTTCCGACCTGTTAAATCTTTTTCATCAATTCATGCCGAACATTGTCAAAGAATCCGTAAAATGATAGACTATAAGATGTTGCAGACAAACTTTCCAAAAAACAGATTCGCGCCTGCGGCAATAAACACGAAAGGAGATTATCATCTTGAAACAGAACCCGCCAAATACTTATGTTCGAAAGTCATCCACACAGCGAGGCGTCGGATTCCGCCTCAGTGCATGGATCGCCGTCATGCTCCTTATCATCCTCAGTATAAAGACCATCTACGAGAGCGTCCATAACTACGATACGGCGATCAAAACAAAGACGCAGACCGCCCTTGAAGAGACGAGAAAGATGTCCAGAGAACTTGAGCAGCGATTTGGAGAGGCGAAAATCTGCATCCACAATATGAGAGACGTCCTTGAGAACACCTTGAACATGTTTCCAAAAGAACGACGCTCAAGAGACCTCATCATCAAAAATCTCGAATCCTTTGCACAAAACAACCACAATATCTATGGACTGACCGTCGCTTTCGAACCCAACGCCTACGACGACAGGGATTTTGAGCATCAAAACGCTCTCTTCTACGACTCCACCGGTCGTTTTGCCGTGTATGCGGACGTCAGGGACGACCGAAGCGGAGTCGACCTGAGAGCTTTAAGCGAATTTGACGATGAACCTTGGTATGCCGAAGCCCTGGAAGGAAAGCAGGCGATCATTACGGATCCCTATGAATACGAGGGCAAGATCATCGTCAGTATGTCGACGCCGATCATGGAGGCCAATCAGGTGATCGGCTGTGTCAGCGCCGACTTGGAAATTTCTTATATCCAGGAAGAGCTTGAAAAAAATGCCGCAGAAACCGAAGGACAGGATTTTGTCCTGATCTCGGATTCCGGATCCATGGTCGCAATCTCAATCAGCCGGGATCTCATCATGGAAAATCTCCTCGAAAAAGTTCCCCACTACAGGACTTATATTGATAATGCTCTTAATGATAAAGAAAGCGTCGACACGATTGTCAGCAGCCTCGGCAAAAAATCGAAGGTCATCTTCACGCCGATCCACATTCCGGGAGTCGACACCAACTGGGTCTACGAAAACCTCAACACAATCGAAAGCTTCACGGCCGACGCGAAAAAGCAAATGCTGATCACCATCGCCCTCAATATCGGAACGGTTCTCCTCGTCATCGGAATCATCTATCTTCTCATCCGCCGCATGATCAGCCGTCCGGTGACGATCATTGCCGACGCAATGAAGAAACTTGCCCTCTATAATCTCGACCTCTCAGAGGAATCGGCAAAAGCAGAGGCTTATATCCACAATGCGGACGAGATCGGAGAGATGATCCGCTCCACCCGCTCCATGAAGGAAAATATGATCGACCTGATCACTTCGATCTCCGGCAACGCGGAAAACTCCGCGGCTACGGCACAACAGCTGACAGCCACCGCCCAGAGCACCTCCGAATCCGCCCGAGAAGTCGCCGCCGCCGTCCAAAACATCGCGGAAGGAGCGACCTCCCAAGCTGAGGACACACAAAGAGCCGCCGAGAGCGTCGAACAGATCAACCGCCTCCTTCAGGAGATGATTCATGTCCTCAAAGAGCTTTCCCTTTCCTCCGGCGAGATCCACGACAGGCAGATCGAAGGAGAGGCAAGCCTTGCAGAGCTGGTTCACTCCTCGACGGAGCAGAGAGAAGCCTCCTCTCAGATCCATTCGATCATCCTTGAGACCCATCAAAGCGCAGGAGAGATCTCCGGCGCGAGCGAGATGATCCAGTCCATCGCCGACCAGACAAACCTGCTGGCCCTCAACGCCGCAATCGAAGCCGCAAGAGCCGGAGAAGCGGGAAGAGGCTTCGCCGTCGTCGCCGAAGAGATCCGCAAACTCGCCGAGCAGTCCAACGGCTTCACCGAGCAGATCCGAAGCATCATCGAAGAACTTCGCAAAAAATCAGAAAAAGCCGTCCATACGATGGATATGGTCGCAACGATGGTGGGTCATCAGGAACAGATCATCCACAGCACCAGCGACAAGTTCAGACAGATCTCTGTTTCTTTGGAAAAAAGCGAAGAGATCCTCCGAAAACTCTCCGACTCCTCCTCCGAGATCGAAGAGCGCAACCGCGAGATCGTTTCCGTGATCGAAAACCTCTCCGCCATCGCACAGGAGAACGCCGCGACGACCCAGCAGGCCACGGCCTCCGTCGAATCGCAGACCCAGTCGATCTTCGATATCTCCCAAGCCAGTGAGAACCTTGCGGAGATCGCCGGCGATCTTCAGGCGGAGATCTCCAGATTCAAGCTCTAAGACCATGCTCCTTTTGGGGTGGAAGACTTTGTTTTCCTCCCTTCACGCTGCAAACAAACGCCTCTCATCCATGCGATTCAAATCCCGTAGATGAGAGGCGTCTTTTCTGAGGCGATGATCCAAAACACTTTATTTGAATGAAAACAGGCGCAAATCTCCGTTTTTCCTGATGCTATTTATATTCCGATTCCTTCTCTGCGACGAGCCCTGTGCTCTCGTTTACAGAAAATGGAGGTCCTACTCGCCGGCTCTTTCAAAATTCTCCGGTGTATGATTCTCTTCGTAAAAATCTTCATTATCCGTCCAAAGTTCGCACTGAATCATCACCGTCTGCACTGCGTCTTCCATCCCTTCCGGCGGATACCTGTGTTTTTTCAGAAGTTTCTTGATGAGCATACGCATTTTTGCTCTCGCAGACTCACGCTTCTGCCAATCAATCGTCTTATTTCTGCGGAGCGTCTCTGCCAGCTCCTTCGTTATGGCTATCAGCTCTTCGTTTTCGTAAAAGTCCTTGATCGCCCGCGGCTTCGTCAGAGCATCATAGAAAGCAAGCTCGTCCGCTGTAAGTCCCAACTGCTCTCCTTCTTTCTGTGCCGCGGCAATCTGTTTTGCCAGATTAAGCATCTCTTCAATCACTTCTTCATTACTGAGCAGTCCATTCAGATACGCATTGAGAGATCTCTGCATAATATCGCTGAATTTTTCCGATTTAACCACATTCGTTCTGCGATAGACGGATACCTGTTCCGCGATTAGTTTTCTCAAAAGTTCAACGGCAAGATTCTTTTCCTTCATATTTGCGATCTCTTGGAGAAATTTAGGATCAAATAACGAAAACTCCTCCTTAATATCAGAGAACAAATTGATGACCCCTTCGCTTCTGATACTCTGTTTCAGAAGTTCATGGATGCGCGCATTCATTTCAGGGAGCGAAATTTTCTTACCCATTCCCGAGTTTGCAAGTCTGAGCGCTAAGACGCGAACCGACTCAAAAAAAGCCGCTTCAAACCGCAGATGTTCATCCACAAGAGATGAGCAAAGAGACAGCGCCTGATGAAGCATGAGAGCTTCTTTTATAAACAAATCCTTTTTCTCCTTCTTTTCCCTTCCAATAATGAAGTTCACCGCCCCGCTTATCGTTTTCGCTCTTTCAAGGTCAGAACCGGTTATGAATTTAGAATATTCATAGCCATAGAAAATATCTCTGCATATAGAGAGCTTCTCGAGAAACTTCGGATAGGCGACCTTGGCAATATCCGTATCACCATAATTTTTCTTGTCACGAGAGGTATATTCATTCATTGCCTGTTTAAGAGCCGAGGCGATACCTACGTAATCAACGACAAGCCCGCCTTCTTTATCTCGGAAGACACGATTTACACGAGCAATCGCCTGCATGAGATGATGTCCGGACATCGGTTTATAGACATACATCGTTGCGAGGGAAGGAACGTCAAATCCTGTCAGCCACATATCCACAACAATCGCAATTTTCATCGGACTGTGATTATCCTTAAATCGCCTTGCAAGTTCATCCTTGTGCTGTTTGTTGCCAATAATACTGCGCCACTCCTGCGGATCCTTATTGCTCGAAGTCATGACTACACCGATTTTCTCACTCCAGATTGGACGAAGCTCCAGAATACGCTTGTAAATCTTCATCGCGATCGGTCTGGAATAGGCGACGATCAATGCTTTTCCTGTAAGCAGGTTTTCACGATTCTTTTCATAATGCTCAAGAATATCGCCGACCAGAGAGTCAATGGTTGCATCGTTTCCAAGCACCGCTTCCAACCGACCCAGCTGACGCTTGCTCTTTTCTATCACTTCTTCATCAGCATTTTCCGCCATGATATCGTACTCCGCATCCATAAGCGCAAGAATCTCCTTATCCAAATTGAGCTTGATCACCCGGCTCTCATAATAAACAGGACGAGTGGCTCCGTCTTCGACAGCCTGAGTCATATCATAAATATCAATATAATCGCCGAAGACCTCGCGAGTGCTTCTATCTTTCGAAGAAATCGGCGTACCCGTGAATCCGATATATGTTGCGTTGGGCAAACTGTTTCGAATCATACGGGCGGCGCCCACCTTGATCTTCCCTGTTTTCTCATCGACGCTTTCAGTCAGTCCGTACTGACCCCGATGCGCTTCATCCGCCATTACAACAATATTCTTTCTCTCGGAAAGAGCCTCCGCCGATTCTTCAAACTTTTGCATGGTCGTAAAAATAATACCGTTTGCCTCTCTGCCTGCAAGAAGTTTTTTCAGATGTTCCCGACTCTCCGCCTGTATCGGCTCCTGTCTTAGAAAATCCTTACATTTTGCAAACTGACCGTAGAGCTGGTCGTCAAGATCGTTTCGATCTGTCACAACAACCATTGTAGGAGTATCTAACGTTTCCTGCAGCAAATGCGCATAAAAAACCATCGACAGCGATTTTCCGCTTCCTTGAGTGTGCCAGAACACCCCGCCCTTTCCATCCGTAACGGCAGCCTTTTGAGTCGAACGAACCGCCTTTTTCACTGCAAAATATTGATGGTATCCTGCAAGTATCTTAAAAGAGTGAAGGCCTTCATTCGAAAAACAAATAAAGTTTTTTATGATATCGAGCAATCTCTCCTTTTTGAATATTCCCTCAAAAAAGGTATCAAATTGCGCATACTGCGTATTCTCGTAGCTTCCATCTTTCGTTTTCCACTCCATAAAACGATCCTCCCCGGAAGTAATCGTTCCGGCTTTAGAAGTCAGTTGGTCGCTCATCACGCAAATTGCATTGTAGATAAACATGGAAGGAATTTCAATCATATAATTTCGAAGCTGTCGATAGGCCTCCGAAGCATCGGCGTTTTGTCTGGAAGGAGATTTCAGTTCCATCAGAGCAACGGGCATTCCATTCAAAAACACCACTATGTCCGGACGCTTATTGCTGTTCTCGATAAAAGTCCATTGATTCGCTGCAATAAACGAATTATTATCAGGATTTTTATAGTCGACAAGGTAAACGATGGATGAACGCTCTTCACCATTTACAGAATATCTTACCGGAACCCCGTTTTGCAAATACTCCATACAGACGGCATTTTTCTGAGTTAATTCGGCGTTTTCAAAATTCTTAAGCTTATATATCGCCTCTACAATAGCATCTTTCGGCAAGTTTCCATTGATACGATATAAAGAATCCACAAAGACCTCTTCAAATAACGGATTGTAAAAATCCCTTTCAATATCAGGACCGTATGCGTACTCGTACCCCAGATCATTTCGAAATAATTCGATGACTGAATTTTCGTAATCCGCTTCCGTGTAAAAGCTCGGCATTATTTTCGCCCCCCTCTGATACTATATCTCCATTTCTATCATCTTATCCTCGGTTTCTTCCATCCCTCTCTTTACACTCTTTTTATCAGCACCATCATCATTCTTTCAGAAGACTTCAACCACTCTCGACCACATATAAACAATAATTTA
>JAUMYL010000016.1:69979-72806 GCA_030528675.1 Peptostreptococcaceae bacterium | reverse complement strand
GAAGATAAGCAAAAGCCGAAAGTAAAACAGGAATCGTCAAAAGAAACAGAAAGATAAGATGATGGTCGGTGTGGTCTTCGGACTGCACCGGCTCTTTTTTTATGGATTTTAGCACAATTAAGTTCGATGTGTTTTATTAAGCTCGGCAATATAATCCAAACCAAAGATCTCTATTTCATTTAATACTCTTTGGAATTTTGTCCCTAATGCACTCAAAGAATATTCAACATGGGGAGGAACTTCAGGGAATACTTTTCTAATGATTAGTTTGTCTTGTTCCAATTGACGGAGCTGTCTTGTTAAAACGCTTCGAGTAACATCAGGTATTAGCCTTTCAAGTTCACTGAATCGTTTCGTGCCTGTGCTTAGATGATATAAAACTACAATTGCCCATTTCCCTTGTAAAACTTTTTGAGTTGTAACATAGGGACATTTATCATAGACCGTTGCCATTGTAACCTCCTTAGAACTTTTATAGTATTATTTTAGATACTATGTATTATAAATGTTCGTACTTCTAAAATCAAGACTTAAAAAGTATAATGATAGCAAGAGAAAATCATTTCTCAAAAAATGAAAGGAGATCAGCTATGAAAAATGAAGTTATGAAAGTGTTTCATGCTTACACGGAAGCATTATCAAAAGGAGATTTTGGAGCGGTTTTTGAAACGATGTCGGACAATATTGTATGGCATATGGGAGGAGAAAGTTCACTTTCCGGTGTGATAGTTGGAAAACAGGCATTAGGAGAGCGTTTGGGAGAATTTTCAAAAAGAAGTAACGGAACATTTAGGGTGATAACAAATTGGGCTGCAAGCAATGACTGTTTTGTGGCTGCCAGTGTTGTTTCTTTAGCGGAAAGAGGAGAAGAAAAACTAAATGATCCGGGGATTGACCTATTCAGAATAGAGAACGGCAAGATACAGGAAGTTTGGACTTTCGCAGAAAAACAAGAGGAAGAAGATAAGTTTTGGGAACAATAAAAAGAGGAGAGAACACTATCTCTCCATCTCCTTATCCATATAAATTCCATAGTTTTTGCGTATCTTGTAAAGCTCGTCCATCGTGGTTTTTGAGGAAGAATACTCTTGCATAAGGGTATTCTTTTTTTCGCTTAGTTCATCAAGCCTATCCAAAATGTTCTTTGAATTTGGTAGCTTGGAATAGGACTTTTTAAGCTCGGAAAGAGCATTCTCGTAGAGGGTAATCTGAGCTTTGTATTCCTCGAAGAACGCCTCATCAGACGGGTAATTCTTATGTTCCGTGTAATAGGCACGATATTTTTTGACAGTATGGACTTGCTCCATCGTAGTGGATAACTTTTCCATTTCCTGATCAATCGCTTTGATTTTATCTTGCAGATGTTGTCTTTCATCAGCCGTTCTTTGAATGTACTCATCAAGCTGCTGAACGGATTTAATCCCATGTTCTCGGATGAAAATTACAGATTCCGCCATTGTATTTAAGTTATGTTTCGTTGCCCAATATTCATAACCTTTGCTCTCTTTGACCTTGGCATTGGTTTTCATATCAATGATAGTTCCAATGCGTTTTTTAATGGCAGGCGTCTTAATTGTTTCCCTTTCTGCTATGCGTTCTTTTAATCGTTCTTCCGTATAATCTTCTCCAATGGTCTTCGCTCTCGTAAATCTCGGTTTATCTTTTGGCTTAAAAGCGATGTGTTTACCATGCTTGATTTCATAGCCAAGTTCAGCCATTTTCTTTAGAAATTCGTCCCAATCCTGAGATTGCTTTATTATGCGGTCAATGTCAAATTGAAGCCTGCTTTTCCAAGAAGTACCTTTCTTTGATTGTTCATTTTCATACCAAGACTTTCCGCTTGTCTTGTATTTTTTCTTATAGCTTTCGTAGTGTTCATCAATGACAGAGACATTATTTTCCTTGCACAGCTTATCGCTTTGGTATCGGATCTTATGGTAGCTTTTCTTGTTGGACTGATAGCATTTGCCGGTAACCATATTTACGTTGTTAAAGATGATGTGATTATGGATATGTCCTTTATCTATGTGCGTCGATAGGACAAACTCATATTCATCTTTTAGGATCTTCTTACATAACTCAAGACCGATTTGATGTGCCATTTCAGGCGTGGCTTCTCCCGGTAGAAAAGATTGAATGAGATGTCTTGCAAGGACAGTTCCCTTTGTTCCCGCCTCCTCTCTTGTTCGTAAAAACTGAGTATGAGCGGAAGATTCGTGGCACTTGTGAGTGCTGACCAAAAGTTGTTCATCGGTCTTTTCCTCATTGACAATATAGTTTATGGCAAGATGAAGGGTTGATTTTATAGGATGTATTTTAGTAATAGCCATTGTCATTCCCCTTCCGTTTCAGCAGTTCTTTTCAGAAGCAGGGAGTGAATTTGCCACAACTCTTTCGAAAAATGTTCAATCTCTTTCTTCATATCTTGGATGTCATCTTTATAGATGATACCTGTCTGATTTACCCTCTTTGCAATCTGATTGATATTATTGGTAGCGTTGGAAAGTAAGCCTTGTAAATCTCTGAAAGGCTCTAAATCTACCTGATAAATCTCCTTTTCCAAAACACATTTGCGGATAAAAAGGCTCATATTTCTGCACTTCGCAAGTTTTCTTTTCTCCTCAAAAAGAGCCTTTTCTTCTTTGGTCAATTTAATTTCAAGTCGTTCATTTCGTATTCTGTTTGCCATAGGTATTTCCTCCTTTGTATGATTTTCGGGGTCTTAGGGTCTCCCTAACAAGCTAAAAATTGATAAAAAAAGAAGCAGATCCCGAAGGGCTGCTTCATCAATTTTTCCGTAAGTGTCCGTACACTTACTGTGCTTGCT
>JAUMYL010000016.1:0-69879 GCA_030528675.1 Peptostreptococcaceae bacterium | reverse complement strand
GAAGGGCTGCTTCATCAATTTTTCCGTAAGTGTCCGTACACTTACTGTGCTTGCTCTTATACTGTTAGTAGAAGAGCAACATTAAGCATAGTATGTATATTATAACACACCAAAAGATGATTTGCTATGAGCTTTTTCTTTTTTGGGATTAAAAATAACTATTTATACTTGAAATTAAAAATAACAAGTGTTATAATATAACGAAGTTATTTTTGAGAGGAGGAAAAAATGGCGAATGGAGATTACGATGCAACTCATAAAAAGATTTTAGATTGTGGAAAAAAGATTTTTAAAGAGCAAGGATTTGAAAGGGCTAATTTAAGAGCCATTTGTAAAGAAGCAGGCGTTACTACAGGAGCTTTTTATGGTCATTTTGAGGATAAAGAAAGTCTTTTTGCGGAATTGGTAGAACCTCTTGTAATTCAAATTAAAAAAATTTATTCCATGCATGAGAATAAGAGTTTTGACGCTTATAAAAAACAAGATAAAATAGGGAAAGAAACGATACAGAAAATTTTAGCTTCAAAGGCTCAAGGTACTATTCAGATGGTTTTATATTTCTTTGAAAATAAAGATGTGTTTGAGCTTTTAGTTTTTCGTTCCTATGGAACTAAATACAGTAGTTTTTTAGATGAACTTATAGAAGTTGAAGATAAAAATCATCTTAAAATATTAAGAATGATTTACGGTGAGAGTGATTTTAATCATATAATAACATGCAGAGGTATTCATTTACTTAATCATGCATTTTTTTATGCTTTGTCTGAGGTAGCTGTACACTCAAAAAATAGACAAGAAGCAGAACGAAATGCTATTTTAATTTCGAATTTTTTCAATGAAGGTTGGGGGAAATTACGAGGTTTATAACGACCTTTTTTCTCGCCACAAAAATAACTAAGTTATATTTAGTTTTTTTGAAAAAGGATATTATTTCTGGATTATAGACAGAAAATATTATAAAAATTAAGGAGGAAGTATCATGAAATTAAAAAGTGTTGTAAAAGTAGCAGTTTTTTCTGTTATTGGATTTGTGTTGACAATGGGATTAGGTTTTTTAACCGGTTCTTTAGGAATGATTCCAAGTTTATACTTATCGTCAGCTTTGCCAACAATTGTTGTTGCTCCAGTTTTTGTTATCATGTGCAAGCAAGTTGCAGAAAGAGGAACTGCGTTTTTATATTTTTTATTGTTGGGAGTGTTTTACATTCTTATGGGAATGTGGCCAGTAATACCGGTTTGTGCAGCTGCGGGAATACTGGCGGAATTTGTAATCGGTAGAAAGGAAAATTATACTGATAATAACATAAAGGTAGGATTTGGGTTTGGAGCAGGTATGTTTATATATTCACTTCATGCTATGTACTTCACATTCGTATTTGGAGTAGAAGGTCTTACAAAACAATTCCCTAAGATGTTTACAACAGACTATGCAACATTTCTTTATAATTTTTACACCCCTAAAAACATTGCAATTTGCGTAGTGATCGCAATTGTTGCATCAATTATTGGTGCTAATTTTGGAACATATATTTACAACAAATTCTTTAGCGACAGGAAGAAAAAAAGTGTTTTGTAAAGGTGAAAAAAATAATATAGAAAGGTACCAACTATTAGATAAAATCAACCCACTTACTATAGTTGGGTTGATTTTACTATTTTCAATTGTTTTAACTACAGGGGAACAATATCAATATTTTACAGCACTTATTTTAGCATTGGGATTGTTACTTATATTTTCACATAAAAAGCTACTTTCTACGATTGTGGGCTTAATAGCAATATGGTCGATTCTCTATTTTTTAAAACCATATTTAGGCAATGTATTTATAGGATCAATTTATACAATGCTACTTATCGTGATGAAATTCTCACCAATTTTTATTTTGGGAAGCGTTTTATCATCATATAGTTCTGCTCACTTAATGGCAGCGTTTAGGAAGATAGGAATTGATGGAAGTATCGGAATAGGAATTACAGTGTTTTTTCGATTTATCCCGGAAATTTCTATAAGAATGAAAGAAATCAGAAGTGGAATGAAAATAAGAGGATTTAAAGCAAGTGTACTAAAACCACTAAAATCTTTTGAATTGTACTTTGTTCCGCTGATGTATAAGTGCATAGATATAAGTGATACATTGACCTGTTCTATCATTTCAAAAGGTATTGAATATGATGGTAAAAAAACAAGTTTTCACGATGTAAAATTTACTTTTGTCGATATTGTAATGTTAATGATTGGAATAATTTTGGTTTTGGTGAGTGTATGGAAAATATATTAGAAGCAAACATACGCAAATTTTCATACGGAGAGGACGACTTAGTACTAAAAAACTTAAAACTGTCTGTAAAAAAAGGAGAGATAGTTGTATTAACAGGTCTTTCAGGATGTGGAAAAACAACACTTTTAAGACTTCTAAATGGACTCATTCCATATTTTTATGAAGGAAATTTAGAAGGTAATGTTGAGCTTTTAGGAAAAGAAATATCTTCATATCAGAAAGGCGAACTTGCAAAATATATAGGAAATGTATTTCAAAATCCCAAGGATCAGTTCTTTTGCGATGTGGTTGAAGATGAAGTTGCTTTGGTAGGAGAAAATCTTGGGTTAGATGGAGACTTATTAAAAGAAAAAGTAGATAAAGCATTAAGTTTACTTGAAATATGTAATCTAAGAAAAAAATCTATCTTTGAATTGTCTGGTGGAGAAAGACAAAAGGTGGCGATAGCAGGAACACTTATTTATGATACAGACATTATCTTTTTCGATGAACCTTCGAGCAGTCTTGATTATGACAGTATAAGGAAATTTGAAAATATCCTTGTTAAGTTAAAAGCGATTGGCAAGACAATTGTAATAGCTGAACATAGATTGTATTACCTTAAAAATATTTTTGATCGTCTTGTCTATATGAAAGATGGAAGGATAGAAAATATTTTTAAAAAGGGTGAACTCGATAACCAGAAGTGTAAAGAACTGGAATTAAGAACATTAAATGAAAAAGAACTTGTGTCGGCAAAAGAGCCACTTAAAACCAGAAACTATATAAAAGTCGACAATGCAAATATTCACCAAGGGAAAAGAACTTTGATAAAAGATTTGACTTTTGACATTAAAGAAAAAGAAATCATGGGAATTATCGGTTCTAATGGAATTGGGAAAACAACATTAGCAAAATCTTTGTGTGGACTTTCCGAAAAAAGATTAGATGCAAATTATGGAAAGAATAAGAAAGAACGATTGAAGAATTCTTATTTCGTTTTGCAAGATGTTGATGCTCAAATTTTTTTAGATACGGTGGAAAATGAGCTGATATTTTGTAAAGAAAAGAATACAGAAAATGATTTGGAAGAAATACGAGATTACTTAAAGAAAACAAACTTGTGGCATAAGAAAGTAAGCCACCCACAAAAATTATCCGGTGGACAAAAACAAAGACTTGCGATTATTACTTCGTTTTTATCCAATCGGAAATTGATAGTTTTAGATGAACCGACCTCCGGACTTGATTACAGAAGTATGAGTATTATATCTGATCTAATTACAGAAAAATCGGAGGAAGTTCCATTTATCATTATTACGCATGACTTGGAGCTGCTATTCAAGACTTGCCATTCTGTTTTAATGATTGACAGAGAAAATTATAAAAAAATATCTGTAAAAGGAAATGAACAAGTGATTATGGATTTTATGGATAATAAAAAATCTTTGATTAAGGAGGAGAATGATGTTAAATAAGGTTTTTGAGTATGCTGGTTCGCATAAGAAAACAATACACTTAGCAAGTTTTATTATGCTATTAAGTGTCATTATGGGAGTTGTACCATTCTTATTTGCTTATCAGATTATAAATCCCTTGATTTTAGGACAAAATTTGGAATTCACAAGGTTAGTTGTTTTGCTTGCCGGTATTTTGATATGCTTGGTTTTGCAAGCATTATTAGGTGGTTTAGGTCTTAACATGTCTCATAAGGCAGCATATAACACATTATTTGGACTTAGAACATCTCTACAAAAAAAGATGGAGAATCTTCCCTTAGGAGCTATTGAAGAAAAGGGAACAGGTGCTATCAAAAAGATGTTTGTAGATGATATTGGTAGTTTGGAAGTTCTTTTGGCACACGCATTGCCTGAAGGAATTGCCAACTTAATTGTGCCTGTAATGGTATATATTGCGATGTTTTTTGTTGACTGGAGACTGGCACTTATGTCTTTGGCATCTATCCCACTAAGTATTGTCGCTATGATGATTATGTATTCCGCAGGAATGAAAAAAATGGGACCATATTATATGGCGAGTGGAAAAATGAATAATACCATTATTGAATATGTGAATGGTATGGAAGTAGTAAAAGTGTTTAACAAACAAACGGAATCGTATCAAAGATTTTCAAAAGATGTTGGAGATTATAGAGATTATGCACTTGCTTGGTATAAGACTGCATGGCCATGGATGGCACTCTATAGTGCCTTGCTCCCATGCACGATTATATTAACATTGCCGCTTGGCGGTTACTTTGCGTACATGGGCTATGTCAGTCTTTCTGATTTGATATTAGTATTATGCCTGTCTTTGAGTATTGGATTGCCGCTCTTAAAGGCTTTGGGATTTTTACCAACGATGCCACAGCTTAATTATAAAATATCTGCATTGGAAGATGCTTTAAATATAGAACCATTAAAACAAGGTGAAAACGAGTTTAAAGGTATAGATCAAACTATTTCCTATGACAATGTTACATTTGGTTATCAGCTAAGCAAGATGGGAGAGGATGGACAACCTGAAACATACATTAAAAATGTGATTCATAATGTGAGTTTTACAGCAAAAGCTGGAGAAAAGACAGCCATTGTTGGAGAATCCGGTTCTGGTAAAAGCACCTTAGCAAAACTTTTGATTCATTACTATGATGTTTTAGAGGGAAGTATTAGCATAGGAGGACAAAATTTACAGGATATGAGTCTTAAGGTGCTGAATAAAGAGATTTCTTATGTGGCTCAAGACCAATATTTATTTAATACTTCACTCTTAGAAAATATTCGTATCGGAAATTTGTCAGCTACCGATGAAGAAGTGATAGAAGCTGCAAAGAAAGCTCAGTGTATAGAATTTTTAGATAAACTCCCAAATGGTATTTACTCTTTGGCTGGCGAAGCAGGGAAGATGTTATCAGGTGGAGAGAGACAAAGAATATCCCTTGCAAGGGCTATCTTAAAAAATGCACCGATTGTTGTACTTGATGAAGCTACTGCCTATGCAGATCCTGAAAATGAGGAAAAGATGGAAGCTGCGATTGCTGAACTTGTAAAAGGTAAAACATTGATTGTAATTGCTCATAAACTTCCGGCAATTGTAGATGCAGACCAAATATTGGTAATGAATCATGGTCGTTTAGTTGCAAATGGAAAACATAGGGACTTGTTAGAATCATCAGCAGACTACCGTAAATTATGGGATGCGACAATATTTAGTAAGGAATGGAAAATTGGCAGAAAGGCAGGTGAAATGAATGTTTAAGCTAATATCAAGAATTTTAAACTTGTCAGGAAGATATAAAAATAGAATTAAAGGGGCATTTGTTTTTGCCTTTATTGAATCCGTTTTAAGTAAAATGCCTATTTTTATTGCATTTACTGTATTGATAGGATTTTATGAAAAGCAGGTATCACCGAAAACATTCCTATATGTAGGAATAGGACTTGTTTTGATAGTGCTGATACAGGCATTAGTTCGTTTTTTAAGTGATAAATTGCAAAGTGCTGCTGGTTTTCTGATTTTTGCAGATAAAAGGATGGAGCTTGGAAATCACCTTAGAAAACTTCCTATGGGATATTTCACATCAGGGAATTTAGGAAAAATCAATTCTGTTTTAAGTTCAGATATGGCATTCATTGAGGAAGTATCCATGAGTACCATAGCTAATATGATGAGTTATGTGCTTTCAACCGTTGTACTTACTATATTCATGTTTGTTTTGGATTATCGAATAAGCCTTGTGTCTGTGTGTGTAACTCTAATAGCAACATTACTTGCGAACAGAATGAATAAAATGTCTTTATCTGAAGCTGTTATCAGGCAAGAGCAAGGAGAGAAACTGACAAATGCAGTTTTATCATTTGCAGAAGGAATCAGTGTAATCAAGAGTTATAACCTTTTAGGAGATAATTCAAAGGCTCTTACAGATAGCTTTGCTTCATCAAGAGACACTTCTATAAAGTTTGAAAAGAAGATGACACCTTGGACAAGCGGATTGAACATCATTTATGGTGTCGGAATTACATTTATTTTGGCACTTGCTTTGTATCTTCATTTACAAGGAACATTGGAACTTCCTTATGTGTTAGGGCTGATACTATTTGTATTTGACTTATTCAGCCCATTAAAAACTCTTTATGGAGAGGCAAGCAGGCTAACAGTTATGAATGCTGCTTTAGATCGTATTGAAGAAGTGTTAAATGAAGTAGAACTAAAGGATACTGGAAAAAAACAGTTGATGTCAAACAACTTATCTGAGCCTGAAATTAGATTTAATCATGTAAAATTTTCTTATAATGATAAAGAAGTTTTGCATGATATAAGTTTTGACATGCAAAAAAATACAATGACGGCTCTTGTAGGTCAATCCGGTGGTGGAAAATCTACTGTAGCCAATCTTTTGGCGAGGTTTTGGGATACTGATTCTGGCGAAATATTGATTCGAGGGGTAAACATTAAAGATATTTCACTTTCGGAACTGATGTCAGAAATTAGTATGGTTTTCCAAAGAGTGTATTTATTCCAAGATACGATTTTTAATAACATTGCGATGGGAAAAGAAGATGCAACAGAAGAAGAAATAATAGAAGCTGCGAGAAAAGCAAGATGCTATGACTTCATTATGGAACTTCCTGATGGCTTTCAGACTATGGTTGGAGAAGGTGGTGCAACATTATCAGGAGGAGAAAAACAAAGGATTTCTATTGCTCGTTGTATCTTAAAAGATGCACCTATTGTTATTCTTGATGAAGCAACTGCAAGTGTTGATGCAGATAACGAAAGTTATATACAAGAAGCAATAAGTGAATTGGTAAAAAATAAGACATTGCTTGTGATTGCCCATAGATTAGGCACAATCAAAGAGGCTGAAAATATTATTGTAATAAAAGATGGAAATATTGCAGAGCAAGGAACTCACGGCGATTTAATGAGTTTGGATGGAATCTATAAAAACATGGTAGAACTGCAAGAAAAAAATAAAGTGCTAAAAATTATATAAAAAGTGCTCTAAGAGAGGATAAGACGATGAAACAAGATATGAAAGAACAATTATTAACCAAAAGACCAATAGACTTGTTATTTCAATTATCTATACCGGCTGTTATCGGTATGATTGTTATCGGCTTATACCCGTTAATGGATGGTATATTTGCAGGTAAAATTATTGGTCAAAATGCAATGGCTGCTTGTGGTGTGGCAATGCCACTAACATTCTTTAATAGCGGAGTGTCTACACTTCTTGGGGTTGGCTCAGCATCAGTCCTTTCCAGAGCTTTAGGCAAGGACGATCAAAAAACGGTAGATAAAATTATGGGGAATCTTATTTTTTGGGTGATTCTATTTTCTGCTGTAATTACAATAGGAGGAATACTTCTTGCACGGCATTTTCTTTCAATGGTTGGAGCAACAGGAGAGATAAAAGAATTTGGAGTTAGATATTTGAGAGTGATTTTTATAGGCTCTTTATTTATAAACTTCACACAAAGTGCAAACATGGTTATGCGTGGTGAAGGACTGATGAAAAAAGCCATGATGATAATGGGGCTTGGAGCATTGCTAAACATTGTTCTTGATCCGATTTTGATGATAATTATGGGAGAACATGCTATCGAAGGTGCAGCTCTTGCTACAATAACTGCACAGTTTGTTCAAGCAATGGTAACACTTTATTACTTTTTGAAAAAAAGCAAGGTGGTTAAAATTCATAGAATTAAGGTTGATCCAGAAATACAAAAAGAAATGTTTGGAGTAGGCGTATCAGCTATGATGATGCAAGTTCTGTTCATGATACAACAAACCATGTTATATAAAATGGCATTTAAGTATGGCGGAGATACAAATGGTGTATTGATGGCAGCCTCACTAAGAGTATATGCCTTTTCATTTATTCCGCTTTGGGGAATGAGTCAAGGATTGCAGCCGGTTGTTGGAACGAACTTTGGAGCAAAGCAATATGAGAGAGTGAGACAAACGATGAAAGTATTTTCTATCGGTGGTCTTATACTTGCTGCTATTTTTTGGATTCCATCACTACTACTTTCAAGTCAGATACTTTCCCTATTTGGAGTAGAAGCAAATATTATTGCACAAGGTGTTGGTAACTTTAGATTATTCTATTCAGTGTTTATTCTATACGGAGTAATGGTCATGAGTATTACATTCTTCCAATCAATTGGAAACGGAAAGAAAGCTGGAATAATCGTAATGCTTAGACAACTGTTTTTGTTTGTTCCTGCCATGATTATTTTACCAATGATGTTTGGAGTGAAGGCAGTATGGTTTACTCAATCACTTGTAGATTTTACGATGATTATAATTGGTATTTTGATGATGATAAAAGAGCTTGGGAAAATGGGAAAAGTTGAGTTAGCTAAAGATATAAAAAGATAATATATTTCAAAAGAGAAATAGGTGGAAAACACAGAATATCTAATCATTTAAAGGAGAAAAATTGGAAAATAAAAAGGAGTAAGGAAGAACGATTATGAAAAATAAAATCAATTCATATATACGAACTAAACTTTTTTCAAATTGATAAAAGTTTTCTTTCAAAATACATTCAATATGTAAGTAAATCAAATAGTTATGTGAAAAGGAATATTGTTATTCATTTTAGAGGACTTCTTATGCCCGGATGTAGAAGTCCTCCTTTTTTTGTCTGAAAACAGTCAGTCAAAAGAAATGGAGGACTTCAAAATGAAAAAAGAATATTATCTATATGTAGGCGGACAAAAAGTCAAAGTCAGTGAGGAGATTTACAAGGTCTACTGGCGGGAAAGAGAACACGAAAAGTATTTAGAGCAGGTGGACAGAAAAAACCACTTGCTCTTTTTTTCGTCCTTGGATCAGGATGGACATTTTGCAGAGAACATTATTGATGAAAGCGTTGATGTCGAAAAGATTGTGGAAACACAGATGATGATTGAAACCGTCAGAAACGCTATATCAAGGTTAAATGCAGAAGAAAGGGACATCATAGAGCGGTTGTACTTTCAGGATGAAACCGTTCGTTCGGTAGCAAGGCTAAAAAGTATCACACACCCGGCTTTGATTAAGAAACGAAACAAAATCTTAGAGAAGCTGAAGAAATTTATCGAAGAAATTTAGAATTTCGGTAACCAAAGGGGTCAAATTTTCCTTATATAAAGTGAAGGGGAGTTTGACCTCTTTTACTTTCTTAAATAAGAGAATGCCGGTTATGACAAATTGGAAGATAAAAAGAAAGATCCCTTTTCAATACTTGTACTTTGACAACTGAATAGACCAAGGTAGGACTTTATCTACTTATGGAGGATTATGACTTACGCCATGACCTTTTTGCTGAAGCGGGATGCTTTTAAAGCCTTTTTAGCAGCTCGTTTCGGTTTGAATGAATACCATTGTATATGAGGATATAAAGAAGTGAGCGAGAAATAAGAATACATAAAAAACAGATGTGGCAATCTGTTCGTTGAAATAAGTAGTGATAATGATACTTCAATAGTTTATGCCGGCTCGTCTGGAATAAGAGGCGGAGGTGAGATTCCTATGTTGTCAGCCAAGACACCTACCAATGTCATAAAACTTAAAACGAAGAAAGGAGTTTTTAGATGGATACAGAAGAATTAACAAGATACAAAAATATGTCGGTGGATGAGATTGATCAAAGACTCGTTCCGGACATTGAAGATATCAAGAACAAGAAGAAGATGGATCCGCTTTCCATGTATTTTATGAAAGTCGGAAATGTTATTGTCAAATGCAGTTATGCAGGAAACGGAAGAAGTTTAGCGGATTGCTTTTTGTCCTATTTAGAAAAGAAAGCGATGCTGCTTGATTAAAAATATGATAAAAGGGGCAGATTTTTTTACGAATTCATGGTATAATATGAATCAAATAAGGATACAACTTAAATAAGTGCTTGAAAAGACTCCAAGTTATCATATTTCTCTTGAAAAAGAATATGAAAGTTTGGAGGTTTTGTTATGTCTAAAAGAATTTCGGATACCTATCGGGTAGCCATGTATCTTCGGCTATCTCAGGATGATGAAAAATACGATAAAGATTTCAAGGCGGAAAGCAACAGTATTTCCAATCAAAGACTTCAGATCCAAGATTACATTGATAAAAATGAGGAGATGGAGCTTGCAAAGGAATATGTGGATGACGGATATTCAGGAATCCATTTTGAGCGACCGGCATTTAAAGAAATGATGGAGGATGTGATCACAGGCAGTATCAACTGCATTGTGGTAAAAGACTTATCCCGTTTCGGCAGAGATTATATTGACAGCGGGAGATATTTGCAAAGGGTGTTCCCCTCTCTTGATATACGGTTTATTGCCTTAAATGACAATTATGACAGCTTCACAGCCAGTGAAACGGAAAAGAATCTGGTGATTCCTTTCAAGAATTTCATCAACGACAACTATTGCAGAGATACCTCCGCAAAGGTCAGAAGTGTGTGCAAGGTAAAGAGAAAACAAGGACAGTTTATATCAAACTATGCCCCTTACGGTTATGAAAAAGATGAAGAAGATAAGCACAAAATAGTAATTGATAAAGAAGTGGAAGATGTGGTGCGAAAAATCTTCTCCATGAAACTGGAAGGATACAGCTCCTACTCGATTGCCAAACACTTAAACGATAACGGAATTCCCTCACCGATGGAGCATAAAAAGGCAAAGGGAATAAGGTATAAGACAGGCTTTTGTACAAAGGCTGTTCCTAAGTGGGATACACCTGCGGTCAATCGTATTTTAACCAATGAGGTCTATATTGGAACACTGCAACAGGGAAAACGAGAAAAGATCAATTATAAGCTGGATAAAGTGGTTTCCAAAGATAAAAGCGATTGGATTGAAATTGAAGATAACCATGAGGCGATTATTGATTCCCATGACTTTGAAATCGTCCAAAAACTTTTGAAATGCGATATCAAGGCGAAAACGGTCGGAGAAAAAGCGGATCTGTTTTCCGGACTTCTCTTTTGCAAAGATTGTAACGCACAGATGACGAAGAAAGTCGATAAACGGGGCAAAACACCGACCGTCTATTATATTTGCTCCTCATACAATAAGGGGCAGGATTGCAGCAGACACTCCATAAAGCAAGAAGAATTGCAAGGGACAGTGCTTGAAATGATTCGGCATTATATGCAGTATCTTGGGGAATACGAAAGTGTTTCAGAGAAAATCAAAGAAATGGAAGTATCCTATGAACTGTTTCAAAAAATAGACAAAAGACAGGAATACACGAAGAAAAGCAAGGCGAAATTTGAGCTTTTAAAATCTTCCCTTTATCAAGATTTGAAGGAAGGCATTATTGCGGAAGAAGAATTCTATGATATGAGAGAGTTTTACACGAATCGTATCGTAGAAAGTGAGCTGATTTTAGAAAAGCAGAGCAAGGAAATTGCAAGGCTCTATAAAAAGAGTTTGGGCAATCAGAATTTCCTTGCAGATATCAAAAAGTATCAAAACATCGGTACTTTGGAAAGAGGACTTCTCGTTCGCCTTGTTGATAAAATCTATGTTTCGGAAGATAAGAAAATCGAGATTCAGTTTAACTATGACGAAACAATCGAGATTCTGGATAAGCTAAGCAGCTATACTGCTCAAACTCCTGAAATCAGGGAGGTGGTATAGATGGCAAGAACGGCAAACAGAAGAATGAAGTCGGAAGAAATGCTTAGCAAAGAAAGCAAAAACAGCTTTCAAACAGCGATTTACGCAAGAGTCTCACGAGATAAGAAAGAGAAACCGAGCGATTCCATTGAAAATCAAATTGCTCTTTGCGAGAGCTTCATTCAAAAAAGTGAGGATTTCAGTTTAGCAGGGATCTATAAAGATATAGCCAAGACGGGAACGGACTTTGAACGACCGGATTTTGAAAACCTGATGGATGAAGTACGGATGGGAAAAGTCAACTGCATTGTTGTAAAAGACCTATCAAGGTTTGGAAGAAACTATACCGAACTTGGCAATTTCATTGAAAAGATCTTCCCGTTTCTTGGGGTAAGATTTGTGGCGGTCAATGACAACTTAGATACCTTTCATATGGACGATCCCAATAAATCACTGGAGGTCATTCTAAAAAACATCGTCAATGAAACCTATGCCACCGACATCTCAAAGAAAGTATCAAGCTCTCATCAGATGAGGATCAAACAAGGCGGATTCATCTGTGGAGCAGCTCCGTATGGCTATGTGGCACGAAAGGATGAAGATGGAATCAGACGCTTGTATCCGGATGAAAATACCGCTCCCATTGTCAAAGAAATCTTTGATGCCTACCTGAAAGGACTGAGTACACTGGATATATCCAAACTTCTTTTGGAAAAAAGAGTGTATATCGCAACCGATTATCGGAAATTCGGGAAAGCTGTATCGGATGGTGATGAACCGATTCGGATATGGCAACCGACTACGATTTTACAGGTGCTTAAAAATCGTGCCTATACCGGAACTTTAATACAAGGAAGAAATCAAAAACACCTTTATGAAGGGAAGCCAAGAGAAAGGCTCAATGAAGAATATTGGACAGTAACCGAAAATGCCCACGAAGCCATTATTTTGATGGATATTTTTGAAACGGTGCAGAAGAAAATTTCCGAAAAATCAGCACCGATAAAAAGAAGCAGAAAGGAAAATGCGGCTGCAAAAGACGATACGATCTTTCGAGGAATGGTTTACTGCAATATTTGTCAAAGACGAATGAGCGTTCATCGACAATTAAGTGGGAAAAGAACGGTGTTTTATTTCAGCTGTAACCGATTTGGAGAATACACAGCGGAAAAATGCACAACGGCAATTACAGAGCTGACACTCCAAAATACCGTAAAAGCTGCCTTTGATACCATTCTTTCCAACAATAAGAAAAGCTATAAGGCATATTTAGACGGTTATGCGGATAGAAAAAGAGAAGCGGAGGAGCAAAATGAAAAAGAACTGACAGAAATCGGCAGAAGAATCTCAGGACTGAGCAGACTTCAAAGTGAGTATTACGAAAAGTATGTCTTGGGAGATTGGAGAAAGGAAGATTTTGAGAGAGAAAAGGAACATCTTCATCAGAAGAAAAAAGAACTGGAACGCCTAAAAGAAAAGCAAATTGCCGTCTTTGAAGAAGAAAAACGAAAGCTCGAAGATAAGTACAAGTACCTGAAAGCTCTCTTTAAAGGCAAGACAAAGAAATGGGACAAAGAGTTTGTGAGGGCTATCATCGACAAAATATTCATCGGAAAAGACCATACGGTAGAAATCCAATTCAACTTTGAAGAAACGCCTGTCATTACCGAAAAAATCGGAAGAAAGGTAAAAAAGTGATGATATGAATACCGTAGATTTTTATCTAAGACTTTCATTGGAAGATGGCGATCAGCAAGATGAAAGCAACAGTATCACTTCCCAAAGAGAAATCTTAAAGGACTATATCCGCTCCAGAGAAGAATTTACAGGCGTTCAGATCAGGGAACACATTGATGACGGTTATACCGGAACAAACTTTAATCGCCCCGCATTTCAAAAGATGATCGCTTTGGTTAAGAAAAATGAGGTAAAGACCATACTCGTAAAAGACTTATCTCGTTTTGCCAGAGATTATATTGAATCCGGAGCCTATATTGAGCAGATCTTCCCCTTTATGCAAGTTCGGTTTATTTCGGTGAATGACAACTATGACAGCAAGAATAACGAAAACGGAATCAGCAGTTTGGAAATTCCTTTTAAGAATCTTGTCTATGATTACTATTCCAAGGACATCTCACAGAAAATTCGTTCCTCTGTAAAAATCAGACAAGAGAAAGGTTATTACTTCGGCTCAAAAGCACCGTATGGATATGTGAAAGACGCAAACGACCATCATCGGCTCATTGTCGATGAAAAGGCAAGACCGATTGTGAAGGAAGTTTTTGCAAGATATTTAAGCGGAGAAAGTATGCTTGCAATTGCGAAAGACTTGAATGAAAGAGAAGTCTTAACACCTGCAAAACACATAGGGCTGCAAAGAGGAAGCGGGGTTTGGACAGGACAGATTGTTCGCTATCTCTTAACACAACGAGTTTATACCGGAGCAATCGTTGGCGGAAAGACCAGAGTGTACGAAGTCGGTTCGGATCATCGACAATGGATGGATAGCGAGGACTGGATTATACGAGAAAATATGCACGAAGCCATCATATCCCAAGAAGATTTTGCGGAAGTTCAAAACAGATTAAGCAGCAATGAAAAACATATTAGCCGAGAACGGAAGCATTTTCATATTCTTCAGGATAAAGTCTATTGCGGGAAATGCCATCATAAGATGAGTTATACCGTTTACTACGGCAAAAGCGACGGATATTACTGTTCGTATCGGTACAAGGCAAAAGACTGTGGTTGCATGAAAGGAAAGATACAAGCCTCGGTACTGGAAGAAATCGTGTCAAAGGAAATTCAGCTTTATACCGAGCGTTTTCTTGAAAAAGAACAGACGAGAATGATTGAACATAAAGTCAGGGAAAGTATTTGTGAGAGCCTGCTTGAGCGAAAGAAAAAATTGGAAGCGGAACAACAAAAGAATCAAATTTCCAAAATGCAGTGTTATGAAAGGCATAAGCAAGGTATAATGGAGAAAGACGAGTATTTCGCAAAACGAGAATCTCTGACACAAAGAGCAAAGAACATCGAACAGGAAATAGCCATCATAGAGGATAAGATACAAGAAAATACCGCTTCAAGGCACAACCTGAATGTCGATAAGCTAAGAGAAGCGGTAGCCGAAGGAGAACTTGTTTTAGACTGGATCAACGAAGTGATAGACAGAATCTATATTTATGACAAGGATAAGGTGGAGATTGTTTGGAAATTTGAATAAAGAGGATAAAGAAATGGATAAAAAAGATGAAATGATGATTGTAAGTCGAGATTCGGTTATAAATAAGATTTACACAATTCGAGGACAAAAGGTGATGCTTGACTTTGAATTAGCCGAAATCTATGGGTATGAAACAAAGCGATTTAATGAGCAAGTTAAGAATAATATTGAGAAATTTGACGATGATTTCAGATTTCAACTCACTAAAGAGGAATGGGAATTTTTGAGGTCGAAAATTTCGACCTCAAAATCGGAAGCAGGTTCCGGAGGTAGAAGATACCGTCCTTTTGCCTTTACCGAGCAGGGAATCTATATGCTGATGACAGTTCTCAAAGGGGAGCTTGCGGTCAAACAGAGTAAAGCCTTGATTCGCACTTTCAAGCAAATGAAAGACTATATCGTAGAAAATCAAGGGTTGATTGGCAAAAGAGAGTTTTTACAGCTTTCGATGCAGATTACGAGTAATGTTGTGGAAATGCAGGATTTAAGACGAGATTTAAGAGATGTGGAAGAGCAGGTGGCGGAAGTGGTGGACACCTTAAATAATGTGGTGCATAAATCCGAACTGTCTGAACTGATTCTTGACCTTAGTAATCCACAGCTTAAATATGGATTTTTACTCTTGAACGGACAGCCGATAGAAGCAAATCTTGCTTATAAGGACATTTACAGCATAGCGAAAAAGAGCATTTATATCATCGATAACTACATTGGAATGAAAACTTTGGTCTTGCTAAAAGATGTCCCTTCCTCGGTAGAGGTCATTATATTCAGCGATAACATCGGGAGAGGACTTCATACCCTTGAATATCAGGATTTCTGTAGGGAATACCCGTTTAGAAAGATAAGATTCCAAAAATCCGGCGGAGAGTTTCATGACAGATACATTATTATCGACTGGAGTACCGAACATCAACGAATCTATCATTGTGGAGCGTCCTCCAAAGATGCAGGACAAAGAATCACAAGCATAACGGAAGTGGTCGATCAGATGATTTATACAGACCTTATCAATAATCTCTTGAAAAATCCGGTGTTGCAGTTAAAATAGAAGTAAAAAATGGATTGGAAATTTGAAAAAATATGTATCCAATACTTGACACAAGGGTGAAGACAAAGCAGACAAACTTCAAAATTCATGAGACGAAGATGAGGAACTTTCGTGTAAAAATCGAGAGGAGCAAGACGCTGAAATTTCAGAAAAATCAGCAGGACGCTGATTTTAGAGCGAAAGCGGCAGGACGGTACTCCCCTCGGCCTGAATTTCCGGCAGGCAAATCTGCTTTTTCCAAAAGAGCATCCGCGCCGGCGAATGATTTTTGGAGTTTGTTTACAGTTTTATACTAATCCCTTATTGAAAGGGAAAATTAAGAGTCTTATCATTCGACAATTCAAATAATACGAATACCTAATCAAAATGCCGTCTGATAAAATGTGCCTTTGACCTGTCATCCGAAGTTTCATTGAAAGCAGGTCGGAAGATCGGATGGTATTTCGAACAGAGTTTAGTATAAGTAATCGTATTGAGGGTTTATGGGGAGATAAATTAGAAAAATAAAAAATGAAAAAGCAGTAGAGGAGAGGTTTTATGAAAAAGAAGCTGGCAGTTGTATTTTTATCCCTGATGTTTTTATGGACAGGCTGCGGTTCAAATCCGCCGGAAAGCGTACAGGAGAGCGGAGAGATGGAAAAGCCGGATGCGCTGAGTGGAGCGACGATCTCGCAGGAGGCTTCTGAGGAGGAGGTCCTGACCTATCTCAAGGATATTTTGTCCGAGGCGGACAAGCTGATGGCAGTTCTTACAGATGGCGGTCTGAAATTTGATGAAGAGGATCGAATCGAAATAGAGAGAACCGACCAGCAGGGACCTTATACGGAGGAATATGTACGGGTGGTCAGTGAGGAGTTTCGCAGCCTTGATGACCTCAGAGACTTTGGAAAAAAATTGTTTACGGAAAAGGCCTATGGGGAAAATTTTCGTTTTATGATCTCGGAGGATGATCTCGGAACCGCCTATTATATCGAGCGTGACGGAAAATTGTATGGACTGTCGACAGCTCCTTACGGATATTTTTTTCACTGGGATCTGAGTCAGGGAATTGAGATCGCTTATGCAGCAAAGGACCGGATCATCGTGTATGCGACAGCGAATGAAATGCAGGGAGCTCACTATCAGGGAAAGATCGTTCTTGCCCGTGAAGAGGATCGGTGGAAGCTGGACAGTGATGTGGCGGCTTTCTACGGCCTGCCTTTTGAATTTGTTCAATATACGGAAACAGCAGATGAACCGCTTCTGGACAGTGTAGAAGCAGCGGATGAAGCGGCACGTACTTTTCTGCAGGGGATGATCGAATTTGACGAGTATTACAGGGATTACGATCCGGAGATTCAGGAGTGTTATGATCTGGAGGGGCAGACTTTCCACGCCCTTCTCTTGAGTCTTTACGAGAAGAAGGAGGAGCCTGTGCTGACCCACAAGATTTTTCTGCCGGTGCGCAGGGACAGCTACAAACCTTGGATTCAGCTTGAGGATGAACGGGGAATCCTGCACAAGGATTATGGAGTCACCGGAGCGAATAAGGATCCGGAAGCCTGGTTCGGATATTCTATAAATGAGATTCCCGGGAATATAACCTGGTATGAACTGGTCGAGGATTACAGGACTCTCCTGAGCCTGACAAACTGTCATTTTCGCGGAAATATGGAAAAGAGCAGAAAACTGCTCTTTATCGTACCGAGATATTATGGGACAGTGGTGAGCTGGTATGATAAGAAGGGTGAATTTCTCGGAGAGGATGAGGATTGTTTTCTGGCTCTGGGCCTGGATGACAGCATCGGTAAGATCGTGATTCGCCGAGGCGATGAAAAGGTCGAAATCCCGGGAGAGATCCATGAAGGAGCCGAGATCGAGGGGGGCTTTGCCACACCCTATATCTATCCCTCGGCGACGATTGATCAGGTCGAAACAGAATAGAAAAGATCAAAATTCAAAAAAGGGATTTTTTTTGCTGAGGAAGGCAGTCTGCACCTGACGTCGGAAAACAGAACGGAGGGTGAGTTCCATCTCCTTTTGAGCCTCGAGCACATCTTTGAGATTTACATCTGCGAAGCCGTCGATCGGAAAGAAGATCTGACGGCTTTTTTCCGTGATCTTCCCTTCTTCACTCTGTCGCCAGAGCCATCGTCTCGTGCGGACGGTGTGTCCGCTGACATAGATCAGTTCTCCGGCCTCAAGTTTTTCGGGATCATTTTCTCCGATGCCGAGAAAATGATCGTGTATGGTCGAAAAGCGGATCTTCATGGGGTTTTTCACTCCGGTGATATCATGAGCGCCCATCGGCAGCAGATATTTCAGAGAAAAGGCGTTCCCGACGTCCACGATTGGATTGATGGAGGGGAGGGATCCGTTTTTTTGGACTCTTTTTGCGAGAGCCTCGACGGAGCAGGGGTATTTGTTGGGATTGATGCCCAGCAGCTGAAAAGCGGTGCGGTAGGCTTTGATGGCCGGAAGCTCTCTGAGATCGACAGAGGCATATTTCTCGGCAAAGTGGCGGATCTCCTGTTTTAGACGACGGGAAATCTCGGGTTTCGATCCGGAGTTGTCCACGTCATCAATGAGGATGATCCCGAGGCAGTACTGCGGAAGTTTGTCGAATACCTGTTCTTGGATCTCGATGCGGTTCATGCTGAAATCTCCTTTCATAGCGGATCTTTCGGATTATAATAAGGCGTACCTTTTGGAAGGGGCTTTCCGGTTCATTCCATGGCGGCTACGATTCCCTGTCTGAATTGTCATCTGACAAAACGCCTGATACATAGATATAGTTTCCGGTAGTGGCATTTCAATAAGGTTTTAGTATGAATAGGATAAGCTCTTCGTATGACGGATCATCTTTTTCGTCTGTTCTCTGCTTATCTTCCTGCCTGTATGCTCTCAACGGCAGATAGAAACAAAGTCCAAAAAGGACTCTTTCCTTTTCGGACTTTGTCTGTTTTGCCTTGTTCACAAGTATACTACTTCATACTTCCCGTATCAAGGAATTTTTTGTGCCAGGAGAGGGCTTCGTCAATCATATGCGGCGTGTGCTTGAACTTGCCTTCACAGGATTTTTTGAAATAGGTGCGAAGCTGTTCTTTGTAGTCGGGATGCGCGCAGTTTTCGATGATCAGCTCGGCTCTTTCCTTCGGCGTCTTGCCACGGAGATCCGCAACTCCCTGCTCGGTGACGAGGATCATCACATCGTGCTCGGTATGGTCGTGGTGAGATACCATGGGAACGATGGAGGAGATATCGCCGTTTTTGGCGATGGATTCCGTTGTAAATATGGAAAGGTAAGCGTTTCTCGTGAAGTCTCCGGAACCGCCGATTCCGTTCATCATACGGCTGCCCATGATATTGGTCGAATTGACATTTCCGTAGATATCCGCTTCGATAGCGGTGTTGATCGAGATGACGCCGAGCCTTCTTGCGATCTCGGGGCTGTTGCTGATCTCCTGAGGACGGAGGACGAGCTTGTCTTTATATTTGGCGATATTTTTGTAAAATTCCGGCAGAGCTTCCGGGGAAAGGGTGATCGAAGTCCCGGAGGCAAAGCGTACTTTATTGTGGTCGATCAGATCGAGCACTGAATCCTGAAGTACTTCGGAATAGACTTCCAGATCCTCAAAGTCGGACTCACAAAGCCCCCCGAGCACGGCGTTTGCAACGCTGCCCACTCCGGATTGCAGAGGCAGAAGGTTTTTCGGGAGTCTTCCCGCCGTCACTTCCTCTTTGAGGAATTTAATCAGGTTCTGTGAGATTTTTTTGGAGGTCTCGTCTATCGGAGCGACCGGCCGCGTCTTGTCCGGGATGTCCGTGAAAACGACGGCCGCGACCTTTGACAGATCAATCGGAATATAAGGTGTTCCAATGCGATCGGAGGCTTTTTCCAGAGGGATCGCCTTTCTCATCGGAGGAGCTTCGGTCATATAGACGTCGTGGACTCCTTCGAGTTCAAGAGGCTGAGAGGTGTTGATCTCGATGATGATCTTCTCTGCGCAGCGTGCAAAGGTCGGAGAGTTTCCAACGGAAGTGGAAGGGATGATATTTCCCTCTTCTGTCACGGCGATTGCCTCGATGATCGCAAAATCCATCTTGCCGAAAAATCCGTACTGTACCCACTGGGGCACATGGCTCAGATGCATATCCGCATAGGCGAGGCTTCCGTCGTTGATCGCATTGCGGCTCGCATTGGTGGTCTGATAAGGATATCTTCTCGTCATCGCACCGGATACGACGAGGTCGTTGTCGATCTCGGGGCCGACGGAGGCTCCCGTGATGATCGTGATCTCAAGATCCGCTCCCGCCTTTTTCTTTTCCGCAAGTGCAAGGGGAACCGCCTTCGGGTAGCCGGCGGGAGTAAAGCCGGAAGTTCCGATCAGGACTTTTCCGTTTATGAGCTTTGCGGCTTCTTCCGCGCTCATGATCTTCGATTCCAGCGCTTTGCATCGCAGTCTTTCCATATTCATGTTCATTCCTCCTTCAATACACTGATGTGAATAAGATTTCTCTACTTAGTTATATTTTATCCGACAATGCCGATGAACACAAGCAGAGCTCCGAACAAAACGCCGCCGAATCCGAGGGCGAGCAGTTTGTTGAAAAATTTCGCCCGGTCGATGCTCTCGTCCGCATTCGCCATGGCGAGGGCTCCGAGGGTCGAGAGGGGAGAGTTCGTCACAAAGTGAGCGCCGAGAACGACGCCGGTGATCAGCATCTTGCCGTCGACGCCGAGGGTCTCGACGAGGCCCGGTACAGTCGGGATCAGGGTCGGCATCACGACTCCGGAAGCCGAGGATACGGCGGACATCATTCCCCCCATAAGCGTGATCACGGCTCCCGAAGTTTTTTCATTCATAAATTTCGCAAGAGTGTCCGTCAGCAGGTCGATACCGCCGCCGATCTTGATGACGTTGACGAGAACGCCGACGCCACAGACGAGGATCAGGGTCGACCAAGGGATCCCGGCGATGGATTTTTTCTCATCCGATACTTTGAGGAGCAGGAGGATCAGCGAGCCGAGAAAAGCTGCAAAGCCGACGTTCCATTCAACGACGACGATCAGGAGGACGACGCCGGTGATCACTGCAAGAGTGATCTTTTGATTTTTATTAAAAGGCTGCGGCTTTTGCATACCTGAATCTGAATCGTTTTTCAGCTTGAGGCCGCCGAGCGCTATGTAGAGAACGACAGCGAGGACGATCTGCGCGATGATCGTTTGAATGAATACATAATTTCCGATTTCATATCCGATCTCCCTTGAAAGGTTGATGGCGATGATTCCGGTCGGGGAGAGAGGAGAGAGTCCGCCCGCATTGGCGCCGGCAATCGTTACACCCGCCATCAGAAGGGGATTGATATTTTCTTCTTTAGAGAGGGCCATCGCAATCGGAAGCACCAGAGCACAGACAGCAATGTTTCCGGGACCGATCGCTGCAAGTCCTAAGGAGAGGATGAAGAAAATCAGCGGCAGCAGTTTTTTGCGCCCCTTGCTGAGATAGGCCATCTTGCGGGCAAGAAGCTCCAGAGTGTCATTGACTTTGGCGATACTGAACAGCAGAGTCATTCCGAGCAGAATAAAGAAAAGATTGCTGGGCCAGCCCTTGATCAGAGTCGAGGACTTCGCCGCCTTGGAAGAAAGCGCGATCATGACTTCGGGATCCTTTGCCGAGGGCTCAAATACGAAAAAGCCGAAGACGAAGGCAAAGGCGATGGAGACAAGTCCGGTGTTGACATTGAACTTGAAGCCGATGAAGATCGCTGCGACCAGAGCGAGCAGCAGGACGAGCTGGATGTTTGGAATTTCCATTGTAAAACCTCCTTTTAGATTGAAAAATTTTTCATATTCGCAAAGAGATAACGAAGATAATTAGTTAATTATTTAACTTTGCGGATATAGATATATTGTAACATTTTTGTAGGATTTTTAATATACTCTTTATCAAGATTTTTTGAGAAATCTTATTTTTTATATCTAAATTTATTTATCTAAACTTATCAGAGTGAAGACAAAGCAGACAAGCTTCGAAAGTCCTGAGACGAAGATGATGAGCTTTCGTGAACCAATCGAGAAGAGTGAGCCGATAAAATTTTGAAAAAATCGGCAGGACGCTGATTTTAGAGCGAAATCGGCAGGACGCCGTTTTGAGCTCGGTCAAAATTTCCGGCGAGCAAATCCGATTTTTCCGAAAGAGAATCCGCGCCGTCGAAGGATTTTTGAAGTTTGTCTGCAATCTGAAAATATAGTCATTTGGACCTATGATAGGAAAATATGTCTCCTTAAGATATCAGGCAAGTTTCCGATAAATGTAACAGATGTGTCTGCATGAGACGGAAGGAGTGGTTGGATGAGTCTGTACTCGAAGATAGGGGATGTGAAAGCGGCTGTACAGGCGTACAAAACACCCGCAAGGAGTTTTGACATTCGCGGCGAAGTGATCGGCAAGGATAAAAAATCCCTTCGTCTTCGGACGGAAGACGGAGATCGGATGGACATCGTCCTGAAAAAAGATATGGATATTCAGATGGGGCAGACCGCTGTCATCAATAGAAGAGATATCGAAAGCCTCAGACTTTTCACCAAATCCCGGGAAGAAGCGGAGATAAAAAACAAAGATGAAGAGAAGAAGAAACTGGAAGAGCTTGGAGTGGAGGATACAGAGGAAAATCGGGATTCCCTCGGAAAACTGAGGCGGTTCGGAGGGGATATTACGAAAGAAAACATCCAGGCACTCTCCTCTCTTGAGCGTATGCTCGACAGTATGAGGGGGTATCTGAGCATAGAAGTCCTGGCCGAGATGCGCAGCAAGGGAATACAGGCGGAGGAGATCTCCCTGGGGGAACTGCAGCAGATCGTAAAGGAAATGAAAATCGCCGAGCCGGAAACAATCGAGGCAAAGATGAGCCGGATGAAGGGCAGAGAGACAATCTCGGATTCCGAGGCGAAAAAGATCGCCAAGGAGCTTTACCGGATCGAGATGGGAAAAGATGTCGCCGATATCATTAAGGCACTCAAAAAGGCCGGGGTCGAGGTGAGCAAAGAGAATGTCGACGATCTATATGATCTCTTTTCAAAATTGCATGATATCCGAGACGTCAAGTCGGAGACTCTTTGGCTGGCACTGGAAAGAAAAGAAGAGATCAGCATCGATCTGCTCTATACTATGAAGAATTATATCCGCTCCTCTTTCGTCGCTCCGGCTGTTGCGGGCGCCTATGAGAAGGCGGCTGTGCCTCTGTCGGAGCGGGAGATCCTCTCTCTCGATGGAGAGATTGATCGTCTGCTGGCGGAGGCGGGGCTGGGAGAAGCTCACAAAGAGATTGCAAAGGATCTGCTCCGTGCCGGAAGAGAGCTCAAAACAGAGAGGATGCAGGAGATCTTCTCCTTGCGGGAAGCGGTCGCAGAGCTGCAGGAAACTCTGGATAAAAACACCGCCGCTCTTTTGCTCGACGCCGGAAAAGACATTCTTCAGGAGGATGTGTTCGATCTGCTCAAACAGATCAAAGAGATTCAGGCACAAACGGAATCGGCTGTTTTGGAGCCGCTTTCCCCTTCGGAAAAAGAGGGAGCGGATATTCTCCTCGAAGCGGTGCAGGGTCTTTCTGCTGAAAGTCTGCTTTCGGAGGATCGAAGACTGGGGGCGCTTCTAAAGATCGAGCAGAAGATCCGGATCCGAGATCTGATTTTTGAAGTGGAAGCAAAAGAGCGATCCCTGCTTTCAAAACAGGAGATCGGTCTTTTGAGAACGGCTTCTGTGCTTCAATCGGTCCATGAGATTTCCGGCTTTGTCGATAAAGATGGGCAGAGGCAGATCCGTCTTTTGAGTATCGGACAAAAAAGCGGTCTGATCCCGAAAGACTTTCAGCCGCAGATCATCGAGAGAAAGGAAAGAGACGATCTTTTGGAAGAATCGTTGCATGAGGCGGCGGAAGAGATTTCGGCGTCCGCGGTCCGTGAACATTATCGCCTCCTGAGGAAAAGCCTGAGAGCTTCCCATGTGCGCGCGATGATACGGGAGGGGATCGACCCGATGCAGACGGATATTCGCCTTATGAATCGCTATATTCAGCGATATGAAGCAGTGCAGGAAAAATATTCGATGCATGGACTGAGCGCTTTTGAAAGAGACGAACTGTCCATATATCTGCTGAAGAGCGGATCCGGATGGAAACTCGGCGATTTTGCAAGATATCTGGACGGGGTCAAAGGGAGATCGCATCTCGCTGAGAAGGTCGAGAGGCTCTTGGAAGAGGCCGGGAAGAGAGATTTTCCGCAAGTCCGTGAGAAAATAGGATCTGCCATGCAGAGTCTGTCACAGATGGGGCGCGGTTCAAAAGAGGAGTACGAGAGCAGTCTGCAGTATTTTTACGGACAGCTCAAAGAGGCGGAGGATCTGATTAAAGCGAGCAAGAGAGAAGATAAAGAACTCTTTGTGAGGTATATGAAAGAAGTCGGAGAGAGCATTCGGGAATCCGCAAAGCTCTCAAGGGAGGATTCCATGATGCAGATCCCGCTCTTCATGGGGGGAGAGCATGGAAACGCCAATGTTTTTGCAAGATCGAACAAGCAAGGCAAAAAAGGGATCGATCCTGAGGATATGAGCGTGCTGATGGATCTGCAGACAAAAGCGCTCGGCAAGATCGGATTCTTTCTCAAGGTGGAGAACAAAGAGATCGGCCTTCGGATATCCGTCTCCGAGAATGTCTCCGCGCTGATGAAGCGGGAATTGGAGTCGCTTTCGCACCTGCTCTCATCGGCGGGCTACGATCTGCGCTCTGTTGAAATCACGACAGAGGAGTCCGGAGCAAAGATCGCCTTCACGGAAGAAGGAGCGGCTCAAAAAGCAAGCGGCAGACTGGATGTGAGGGTTTGATGAGAGAGGAGAAACAGACAAGGGATAAAAAGGCCGTCGCTCTGACCTATCATGAGGAGCTGCAGGCTCCCATCGTCTCCGCCAAGGGCGAAGGGTATCTTGCGGAGAAGATCATCGAAACGGCGAGAGAACACGGAATAGAGAGCTATCTTGACGAGCAGCTGCTGGAAAGTCTGATGGCGGTCGCTGTCGGCGATGAGATTCCTTCGGAGCTCTACACCATCGTCGCCAAGGTTCTGCTCTTTGTCGAAAAAGTGGAGAAACTGAAAAAAGAAGATCCGATGTAGAGGAACGGATGAAGAAAGATATCTTCGATCTCTGCGTCTGTCTTTTTTGCCTGTCAGGAGGATGAGAAAGACCGGGAGGAAGGACGGAAGTTCATCGGATGGGAGCCTTATATAGTGAAGATAGAAAATGGAGGAAAAAGATGAGGATCAATACGAATATTTCTGCGCTGAATACACATAGAATGATGGGCATCACCCATCGGGAATCCGGAAAGAATTTGGAAAAACTCTCCTCGGGAAAAAGACTCAACCGCTCGTCCGACGACGCGGCGGGGCTTGCGATCTCCGAGAAAATGCAGGCACAGATCAAAGGTCTGCGCATGGCGTCCAAAAATTCACTGGACGGAATGTCCCTGATCCAGACTGCGGAAGGGGCGCTCAATGAAGTCCACGCGATGCTCCAGAGGATGAGGGAGCTGGCGGTGCAGGCCGCCAACGACACCAATCAGCCGGAAGACCGAAAGGCGATGAAAGACGAGATCGATCAGCTGAAAGGGGAGATCGAAAGGATCGGAGAAAACACGGAGTTCAACAAAATAAAGATGTTTGCCGGATCGGCAGGGACGAATGCTCCGGTCAAGGTCGTCATCCAGAACGGAGCCAACGAAAATCAGATGTTCGAAATTCAATTTGACAAGTTGATGACAGTTTCCGGTGTTTCGTCTTTGCAGACGATGGCGGTCGATAATTCGGGCAATGCAAATACAGCGATCTCAACCTTGGACACGGCGATCAACAAGGTTTCCGATATTCGATCTATGCTTGGAGCTTATCAAAACCGGCTTGAAAAAGCGATTGCGAACCTGGACAACACCGCCGAGAACCTGACGGCGGCGCAGTCCCGCATCGCCGATACGGATATGGCGCTGGAGATGTCCGAGTTTACCAAGCTCAATATCATGCAGCAGGCGGGAACGGCGATGCTCGCTCAGGCCAACCAGCAGCCGCAGATGCTGCTCAAGCTGCTCAATGCCTGACCGGGAAGGAAGGCAGGAAAGCGTCGAAGAACCGGGAGATACTGCTTAGGCCGCTTGATGTCTAAGCCGGGGATTCGCCGATATATCCGGAGAAGGAGAGCATAGAGCGGTTCAAAGGGGTTGACGCTTATTCTTGATCCGGGGACGGAACACGGTCTGCTGACGATCTTTGCACTTACGCTCAAAATCGACAGAAAGGCCGCCGAAGGGCAAGGAATGAAAATTCCTCGGGATAAATGGAAATTTTTATGGTAAAATAAAATATAAGAGAATAGCGAAACTCAGTGCGGGAAAAGAATCGGCGCAAGAGGGAGAAAAAGGGACTCCCTCTTTGGAAGAGGCGGATTTTTCACAGGCTGAGTTTTGCTTTGCGCCGGGAGCGTTTTTGAAAGAGATTTCGATTCCGCCTTGACGTCTGGATCGGCGGAATCGGCAGGGGGAAGGGAGAGATTATGTCGTACAGGGAAGATTTGGCGCTCAAACTGCAGACTTACAGTGGAGAGCGGATGGTCATGCTCACCTATGAGGCTTTGATCGAGAATCTGGAGGAGGCGAAGCTTTGTCTGGACGAAGAGAAAATGGAGGAGCTGGACCGCCTGCTCGACCACAACCGGGAGATCCTCGCCCATCTCAATGCGACCTTGGGCGAAGAGGAAAGCGAGATCAACGATACGACGAGGCAGCTTTACATCTATGTCAACCGACTGATGACTCAGGGCAGGATAAAAAAATCCCGGGACCTGCTGCAGGAAGCGATCCTTGTCCTAAGGCCCCTGCGGGACGGCTGGAAGGAACTGGCGGAAAACCTGAGCCGGATGAACAGCGGAGGAGCGGCGCAAAGAGGGGAAGAAGAAACAAAACCTGCCGTATATGCCGGGATGACTTACGGCAGAAAAGATATCAGCATCGCCGCCGAATCCAAAGACTGGGAGAAAGGTTAGAGAGCAGGCGGGCGGCTCATATGCAGAGGATGATTCCGAGATTTGAAAATACGGAGGTGTATGGGAAAAGCGTATGGATATTCGTGAGATTTTGATGAAAGAGTTGAGCTTGAAGGCATTTCAGGTGGAAAACGCCATCGTCCTGATCGATGAGGGCAAGACGATTCCCTTTATCGCCAGGTATCGAAAAGAGGCGACCGGAGAGATGAGCGATACGGTCCTTCGGCAGTTTGACGAGAGACTTCGCTATCTGAGGGGACTGGCAGAGAGAAAAGAGCAGGTCAGCCGGCTGATCGAAGAGCAGGGAAAACTGACGGAAGCTCTGCTGCAGGCTTTGGAAAAAGCGATGACGCTGCAGGAGGTTGAGGATATCTATCAGCCCTTCAGGCAGAAAAAGAGGACGAGAGCCACCGTCGCAAAGGAAAAGGGACTGGAGCCTCTTGCCGATATCCTGATGGAAGGCAGAGAAGATGCCGCAGCGCGTGCGGAAGAGTTCGTCAACGAGGAAAAAGGCGTTGCCTCTGTGAAAGAAGCGGTCGAAGGAGCGATGGATATAGCGGCCGAAGTGATCGCAGAGGATTTCGAACTGAAAAAAGTCCTGAGAGAACGGGTCTTCAGAGAAGCCCTGCTGGAAACTTCCGCCAAGAAAGATGCGGAGGAAAAAGAGCATTTTCAGGTCTACAAGATGTATCATGACTACCGAGAGTCGGTACAGAAGACGCCGCCTCACCGCATCCTTGCGATCAACCGCGGAGAAAAAGAAGAGATCCTCAAAGTAAAGCTCGAATACCCTTGGGAAAAGCTCGCTAAGATCGCCGAAAAGAGCTATATTCGTTCGCCGCTGCACGAAGCTTTGATGCGGGAGACGATAGAAGACAGCCTGAAAAGGCTGATGCTGCCTTCTCTGGAACGGGAGCTGCGATCTGTGATCAGCGAAAAGGCGGAAGAGCGCGCGATCCAGGTCTTCGGAGAAAATATCGGCAATCTCCTGATGCAGAGCCCGATCAGCGGCAAATGTGTGCTGGGATGGGATCCTGCCTACCGTACGGGCTGCAAGATCGCTGTTGTCGATGAGACCGGAAAAGTCCTCGATACGACGACGGTCTATCCGACGGCTCCGCAAAATAAGGTCGCTGAGACGAAAAAACAGATCCTTGCATTGATTGCAAAGCACGGTGTCGATATCATCGCCATCGGAAACGGAACCGCGTCGAGAGAGTCGGAAGCGATTGTCTCCGAGATCGTCAAGGAGGCGCAGCGTAAGGTGAGTTTCGTGATCGTCAGTGAGGCGGGAGCTTCCGTTTATTCGGCTTCCGAAGTCGGTGAGGAAGAGTTTCCCGACCTCAATGTCTCGCTGCGGGGAGCCGTCTCCATCGCAAGGCGCATTCAAGATCCGATGTCGGAGCTGGTCAAGATCGATCCCAAATCCATCGGAGTCGGACAGTATCAGCACGACGTCAACCAGAAGCGTCTCTCCGAGGTGCTGGGAGGCGTTGTCGAGGACAGCGTTAACAAGGTCGGTGTCGATCTGAACACCGCTTCGTCCTCGATCCTCCAGTATGTGGCGGGCGTCAACAAGACCATCGCAAAAAACATCATCGCCTACCGCAACGAGCACGGCAAATTCACTTCGAGAAAGCAGATCCTCAAAGTCTCACGGCTGGGTCCCGCCGCTTATGAGCAGTGCGCAGGCTTCCTGCGGATCAAGGACTCGAAGGAGTTTCTTGACGGGACGGGCGTTCACCCGGAGTCCTATGAGAGCACTTATCTGCTGATCGAGCGCCTTGATCTGACGCCGCAGGAGATCGTCGGCAGCCGGGGAAAATGCTTCGAAGAAAAGGTGAAGGCTCTTCCCCTTAAAGAAGTCGCAGAGGAGCTCGGCGTCGGTCTGCCCACACTCAAAGATATCATTCGGGAGCTCAGCAAGCCCGGTCGCGACATTCGAGAAGAAAACAGCATGGCGCCCGTACTGAGATCGGATATATTGAAGATCGAAGATCTGCAGCCGGATATGGTGCTGAAGGGGACGGTGCGCAATGTCGTCGATTTCGGCGCCTTCGTCGATATCGGCGTCAAAAACGACGGACTGGTGCATATTTCTCAACTGGCAGACCACTATGTCAAAAATCCGATGGAAGTCGTTGCGGTCGGAGACATTGTAGACGTTCGGGTGATCGGAGTGGATCTCGAAAGAGGGAAGGTATCCCTGTCGATGAAGAAGAAAGATTGAATTTTAGGATTTCTCAATTGAAAAAAATAAATTGACAAAAAAACAGGATATGATATGATAAAGGAGTACCCGTTGGCGGTACTCCTTTATCATATCCTGTCTGATCTTACATATATATCGCTCTCAGATAACGGACAGGATCCATGCATTCGCATGGTGCGGGGAATCGGGTGGAAATCCCGAACGGTCACGCCACTGTGAGATCTTTTCAAAGATCAAGTCAGGCTGCCGCACATAAGGGAGATTTGCATTGAGTTACGAGGGATGGCCGATGCAGGGGCGATTTGCGCGAAAAAATACTTTCGTTCTTGCGACATCCGTTTGACGGATGTTTTTTATTGCCGTCCGAGAACAAAAGGAGGAGTAAGGATGAGTGAAAAACGCAAGAAAAGACAGCAGAGGATCATGCTGGGCAGCATCCTGTTCGCATGTTACTTTGCGCTGACTCCGGCTGCGGAAGCGATGCACATCATGGAGGGGTATCTTTCCGCAGGGTTCTGTATCGCTTGGGCAGCGATCTGTGTTCCCTTTCTGGCGGCCGGGTATTTCTCGATGCGAAAGACCCTCGAGGGCAGCCGCAGGTCGATCACGCTTTTAGCGATGGCGGGAGCTTTTGTCTTCGTCCTGTCTTCGCTGAAGATCCCCTCTGTGACGGGAAGCTGTTCTCATATGACGGGAACGGGGCTTGGAGCGATCCTGTTCGGCCCTGCGGTCATGAGTATTTTGGGACTGATCGTACTTTTATTTCAGGCGCTGCTTCTGGCGCATGGCGGTGTGACGACTCTCGGAGCGAACACCTTTTCGATGGGGATTGCCGGGCCTTTTGTCACCTACGGGGTATACAAGCTCTGTCAGAAGATGAAGGTCGGCAAGCTGCCCGCGATCTTTCTGGCGGCGGCTCTCGGGGATCTTTTCACCTATTGCGTGACGAGTTTTCAGCTGGCTTTTGCCTATCCTTCCGAGGTTGGAGGGGTCATGGCCTCCGCACAGAAATTCCTTGCGGTCTTTGCGCCTACCCAGCTGCCTCTTGCGATCATCGAAGGATTTTTGACCGTGATCATCCTCATCGGAATTGAGACTTACGCAAAGCCGGAACTGAAAGAGATCGGATTTTTGAGAGAGGAGATGCAGGCATGAGTAAAAATAAGAAAATCGTCGTCGGGTTGTTGATTCTGATCGTTCTGATGGCCGTCGTGCCTCTGCTCACGGTCAAAGACGCGGAATTCGGCGGAACCGACGACGCGGCGGGCGGCGTCGTTGAAGAGATACAGGGGCAGGAGTACGAGCCTTGGTTTACTCCGGTGGCGGAGAGCCTGATCGGCGGGGAGATTCCCGGCGAGGTGGAGAGCCTGCTGTTCTGCGTGCAGACCGGGATCGGCGTCGGCGTCATCGCCTTTCTCATGGGACGATGGGTCGAGCGTAAAAAGCATGAAAAAGAGTGAAAAAAGATGAGCAGATCCAGTGAAAAGCGCCCCCATCAGGGACATAAGCAGGGAGAGACGCTCTCTTTTATTGATATCTATGCCTATCACAGCGCAATCGGTCATTGGAATGCTTCTTTCAAAGCAGGGTTTGCGATGACCCTGCTTTTTCTCTGCATCCTGCTGGACGATCTTCGTGTTTCCCTGCTGACGATCGGGGTATGCGGCTTTATCACCGTCCGTCTCGGAGGGCTGCCGCTTGGGAGCTATCTGCGCCTGCTGAGAATCCCCGTCGCATTTTTGGTCATGGGAAGTTTCGTCATCGCCTTGGAGAGCTCAGACCCGGGAGGCGGCGTCCGCCTGCTGGATCTGCATTTTTTCGAGATATACACGACCCGGGAGGCTCTGCTGCGGGTGCTGCATCTCTGGGGCAAGGCCTTCGGAGGACTCAGCGCGATGTATATGCTCTCTCTTTCCACGCCTTCGAGCGAGATCTTTTCCGTCCTGAGGCGATGGAAGGTGCCGCCGCTGATCATCGAGCTGATGAATATGATTTACCGCTTCATCTTCGTGATCATGGACGCCTTCCTTCGTATGAAAACCTCGGCGCAGTCGCGGCTCGGATACTGTGACTACAGAACCTCGCTGCATACCTTCGGCAATATCGCGAGCAATCTTTTCGTCGTCTCGATGAAGAAGGCTTCGCTCTATTACGATGCGATGGAATCTCGCTGCTACGACGGAGAGCTTCGATTTTTGGAAGAGGAAAAACCGGTGACAAAAGAGCAGATCGCCTGTATGGCGGGAAGTCTGCTGCTGCTCGTCGCTGCATGGCTACTCGGCCGATAAGAGGAGGAGTTTTGTGGAAACGATCATAAGCGTGAGAGGTCTCAAATATTTCTATGCCGGAGGAAATGAAGCCCTGAGAGGGATCAGCGTCGATATACGATCCGGAGAAAAGATTGCGGTTCTCGGCAGCAACGGCGCCGGAAAATCGACCTTTTTCCTCAATCTGAACGCGGTATTGACGCCGGATCAGGGAGATATCCTCTACCGCGGGAAAAAGATGAGCCGCAGCAAAGAAGACCTGACGGCCCTTCGCAGGGCAGTAGGCATCGTCTTTCAGGATGCGGACAATCAGATTATCGCCTCGACGGTCATGGGGGAAGTTTCCTTCGGCCCCATGAATCTCAAGCTTTCGAAAGAAGAAGTGAGCGCAAGGGTGGAAGAAGCTCTGCGCTATATGAATCTGACAGAGTTTCGAAGGAGGCCGCCCCACTACCTCAGCGGAGGGGAGAAAAAACGGGTGACAATCGCCGATATCATCGCGATGAACAGCGAGGTGATCATCTTCGATGAGCCGACTGCCTCTCTCGATCCGGTCAACGCCGCCATGCTCGAGGAAGTGCTCGAAAAACTCTCCGCTCAGGGCAAGACCCTGCTGATCTCGACCCACGATATCGACTTTGCCTACCGTTGGGCCGATCGAATCTTGGTTTTTTGTGAAGGGGAGATCATTGCGGATGACCCACCGGAGGCGGTTTTCAAGGAGGAAGAGGTGCTGCGCCGCAGCAATCTCAAAAAACCGACTTTGCTGGAAGTCTGCGCCCTCCTCCGGGAAAAAGGGATCCTGCAGACAGAGGGCTGTCCCAAGAGCGTCGAGGGGCTGCGGGATATCCTGTGAGATTTGCTCTATATTTTCCATTTTTTTGTTTGATATTGCATATCCCACAGTTTTTTATACAAACCCTTATGTTCAATCAACTCATCATGTGTCCCTCTTTGAGTGATTCGGCCATCTTCAATAACAAGAATTTGATCTACATCCTGTATGGTCGATAATTTATGAGCAATCATAATAACCGTTTTATTCTTCAATAGCTCCTGTAATGCCGATTGTATTTTTACTTCGTTTTCTACATCTATATTTGCAGTTACCTCGTCTAAAAGTACTATCGGAGCATCTTTTATCAAAGCTCTGGCGATGGCAATTCTTTGCTTTTCACCGCCGGAAAGAGTTGAACCGCCTTCTCCCGATACAGTATCGTATCCGTCGGGAAGCTCCATAATAAAATCGTGGCATCCGGCTTTTTTTGCCGCTTCAACGACTTCATCCAGGCTTGCCGATGGCTTTCCTATTCGAATATTGTTCAAAATAGAATCCTGAAATAACATGATATCTTGAAATACAAAACTTAGATTGCGTAACAAATGTTCATAAGACAAATTTTGAATTTCCTTGCCGCCTATTTTTATTTTTCCCTGCTGAGCATCCCAAAACCTTCCAAGTAAGTTAATAATGGTTGTCTTTCCGCTGCCGGATAATCCCACCAATGCCATAGTTGTTTTTTCCGAAACATGAAAGGAAATTTTCGTAAGAACAGGTGTACTGTCATAAGCAAAGCTGACATCCTCATAGGAGATATCAAATTGATTCAGTTCCTCTTTCCCGGAAATATCGGACATGACAGGAATATTATCAATCATATCCATGCGTTCCAAGGATTGAGCTGTCATTTTTGCAAATATGCTGAAGACGCCCATCATCTCTGTCCCCTGAAACAGACCGAAAGATGAAAGTGTTAACAAAAACAGTCGCATATAATCAATGTCATTCCAAAGAAAAAATATCCCTGCCAGAAAAATGGTGCCGGCAGTGATTACTCGAAACCAAAATTGAAAAAAAGACATTGGAAAAAGATGTGAAAGTTCATTGCGAATCGATTCGTCCCGAAGTTTTTCAAACATCTGCATGATTTTTATTTCATGTTTCTTTTCCCTCTGACATGATTTCAAAATATGAATACCATGAATAAATTCAACGGTTTCCTCTGTCACCGTACCGATGAATTTTTGTCTATTTATATTTAATCTATCCTGCGTTGAAGCAAGGTATCTATATGCAACCCGAGCCGGTATCAACAAGAGTACAGAGAAAATAAATACTCTATAATCCACAGAGAACAGGAATATTAAACCTATTACTAAGGAAGGGATGCCCGTTGCCACTTTTTCAATAACTCCTATTCCTTCTATTTCAAGAAATGCCGCATCCGAAGTAATTGTGGATATAAGATCCCCTTGATTCTTTTTGCTGAAAAAGCCCAATGAAGCACGTTTTAGGTGCGAACCTAAGGCGATCCGCTTCTCACATATCGCCTCATACCCGGCGCCTGAACGCAAACACATGGTAGAATATCTTAGAATCATGCGGCAGATCATAGTTACCGCCATGGCTGCAATACATAATACAAGCAATTTTTCATCAAGCTGTCTTGTTGCATTTTTATTTAGTTCCGGTATGGAGGCAATCATATAGTAAGCTATGATTAGGGGTATCATAATGAATATTCCATCTAAAAAGTTAAATAGGAATGAGAGGCAGAGTCTTTTGCGCTGTGCCTTCATCAGCTCCAAAAATTTATACACCGTTTTTAGCATAAAAAGACTCCTTTCTTTCACTGATTCCCGAGGTTTTCGAAATATAGGCAGACCACATTTTTTTGTATAAGGCGGAGGTTTTAATCAACGCCTCATGACTTCCCACAGAATCCAGCTTTCCGGCATCAAGTACAATAATCTTGTCACAGTCTGTAACCGTCGTAAGCCTATGTGCAATAACAACCAATGTTTTGTTTTTACATAAAGCCATCAATGAGTCTTGAATTTTATTCTGATTCTCCATATCCGTATAGGCAGTGGCTTCATCCAGAATCAAAATAGGGGCGTTTTTCAAAATCGCTCTTGCAATAATAATTCTCTGCCTTTGCCCTCCGGAGAGCTTTGCTCCCGCATTTCCGACAACAGTATCGTAACCCTGTTCCAGTTTTTCGATAAAATCATCACATTGCGCATTTCTTGCAGCCGTTTTGACTTCTCCATCGGTCGCTGCCGGGTTTCCCAGCCGTATATTTTCCATGATGGACATATTAAACAAAAATGTATCCTGTGTTACATAACTGATTTTTGCCATTAACTCTGACAGCGGAAGATTTTTATAGTCTACGCCGCCAATTGTAATGCATCCATCCGTCACATCCCAAAATCTTGCAAGGAGATTTGCAATCGTGGTCTTTCCGCTGCCTGAAGGACCAACAATAGCGACTTTCGTATTTTCCTCAATCATAAGAGAAATATCATGTAAAACCCTTTCCTTTTCATAAGCAAATGAAACATTGCGTAGTTCAATGGTATTGTTTGAAATCCTTTCTCCCAAAGCAACTTCTTTTAATTCCGATGCAGAAAGAATTTCATCAATCAGATGTTTTCCATTTCTTATGTGATAGAAATTATCCATAAACTCGGTAAATTTAAGCAAGGATGAACCAAGCCCCACGGAAAGGAGTAGGGAAAAGAGAAAAATCTGTCCCGAAAGACCTTGGTACACATAAAGATATCCGCCAACGCAAAGAACACTTACTGTAATAGAAGATAATAGAACCAATGCCGGCGCTGAAACGATATACATTTTGTTATACAGTTTTAATATGGATTTTTTGTAATTACGAATGGCTTCCTCATATTTGGAATAAGCCCTTTTTTCTTGACCGAATATTTTAATTTCCTTGTTGCCTCGAATATATTCAATCACTCGATCGTTCATATGTTCCAATGCGCAATAGTAGGTGTTTGCGAACTCGTTCATTATACCGAAATACATGGGCAGATAAAAAATCAAAGTGAATACTGCAGGTATCATGACAGCCAAAGCCATTTTCCAATCAACAAAAAACAAAATGGCGACAATTCCTGCCGGAATCAAAACATTTGATGTTGTTTCGGGTATCGCATGAGCCAAGGGGAACTCGAGCCGCTCCGTTCCGTCAATGAGCATATGCTGAAAATGTCCTGTGCCTTGAAGCTGCATATATCTCAGCGGCATTCTCAGCATTTTATGTATTATGGCAAGGCGTATCTCTTTTAATATCCGAAAAGCGGTTTTATGAGAAATTGCCGTTGAAAAACCGTGGCATATAAGTTGTAAAAGAAACGCCATAAGAATAAAAAGAGAATGAACTATAACGTCTTTACAGGTAAAACCTGACAAAAGTCCATGTAACAGACGATACAGAATATAGTAGGGTGCAAGCCCGCAAAATACGCCGATAATCGCTAAGATGACGGAGCCAATATAGGCTGTTTGATAGGGTTTTAGAAAATCATAAAACCTCTTTTCCTTTTCTTCTTGCATATTCAAAACCTCCTTGAAGCAAGCGAACTTTAATTCATGTCCTTCAAATGCTTTTTTAGAATGAGCTTGCCGATATAAACGCCGATAATCCCAAAGAGAATGGCAGAGATAACACCGATTGCTGCAAATCCGCCGGTCAAATATTTTGCATAACCATACATTTCTTCTTCGCTGACGCCCATTTCCACCCATTTTTTTATTTCTCTTTCCAAGAAGAAAATAAAAGGGAAGCAACCACCAAAGAAGTATGCGGCTTGTGTAAAACCATATCCGATTCCGATAGATAAAGTTTTGAAATTTGTTTTCATAATAATCCAGTCTGCAATCAAGCTTGTGATGATAACGAACGGCAAAAGAGTAATACTGCTGCCCATTCCTGTGAGTGTAAAAATTGCTACTCCCAAACTGACAAGAAGTGTCATGGCTCCGAATTGCTGAATTTTTTTAACAAGAAATAAAACAACGGTTCCCATAATCAATGCGGTAAGGCTTGGAGCAAATACATGCATAACCGGCGCCATGACGGCAGTCAGCATGCCTGCTCCATAAATTACAGCCGCATCAATAGCCGCCAGTAATCCAATTAAAACAAAATTACTGATTTTCCACTTGTTCATTCTAAAAACCTCCTATAAATGTTTTTGAAATATATGTTCCAACTCTGTCGTGTCGCTCAATATAAAATCGTTTACTATTTTCCCGTTCTCCAAAAGTATGATACGGTTGCAAAGGGATACAATAAACTCATAATCATGTGTAATCACAATCGCTGCCCCCTCCTTTCCCGTGATAGCTTCAATAAGATTACAAATGCTTTTCATATTTTCATAGTCCAAACCGCTGGTAGGCTCATCAAATACATTAATCTTTTTGTTCAATAAGTAGGACGCGGCAACAACCAAACGTTGTTTTTGTCCCATAGACAAGGTGGTCGGGTGTTGTGTTTCCAAATCGGAAAGATGAATCAATGAGAGTACATCACGGATACTCTTTTCTATATTAGGTTTTGTCTCATTTCCAAGAAGCAAATCGTCATATACGCTGCATCCGAAGAGCTGAAAATCTATGTTTTGCATCACATAACTTACAGACCTGTTTCTCTCAACCGGAGAAAGTATTTTTTCTGCGCAACGAACACTTCCTTTTTGTTCCTTCAGTAGTCCGCATATAATTTTTCCAAGTGTAGTCTTTCCGCAACCATTTTTGCCAATCAAGGCGATTCTGTCGCCGGGATATATGGAAAAGTGGATTTTGTTAAGAATATGGATATTTTTTTTGTATCCGAAGATGATATTGTCGAGGAATAATATCGGCTTTGTATCTCTTTGCGGATTTCCTTTGCGAATAGGGTTTTGAAAGAGACGAAGCCCTCGTAGCCCTTGATGATGCAGTTCCGTATCACTTACAGTCCTTAATCCCTCTCCTTCATAGGTATAAATTATTTTGCCGTGATTAAGCACGATTAATTTGTCGCAGATATCTGCCAGATAATAGAGACGATGCTCAATCACGAGAATCGTATATCCTTTCGATTTCAAATTTTCAAGCGTTTCTTTCAGCAGCTCAATGGATTGGTAGTCCAAATTGGAGGACGGCTCATCCAACAAAAGGACGTCCGCTTTCAACATGAGAGCAGAGGCGACAGCTACCTTTTGTTTTTCACCGGCGGATAGTTCGGACAACTTTCTTCCTATCAATGGTGATAAGGAAAGAGTGGAAATCACCCTGTCCAACTGTTTCGCAATTTCTTCTTTGGAGACGCTGTAATTTTCACAGGCATAGACAAGATCGGAAAGGACGTCCGTTGTGAAAAATTGACTTTCCGGATTTTGGAAAACAGAGGCAACAATCCTTGATATATCACAGATTCGCAGAGCTTTGTTCTCTTGTCCTTTCAAAAAAACACTCCCCTCTTTTTTCCCTTCATAAAAGTCAGGGCAAAGTCCATTAACACATCGAAAGATGGTTGATTTTCCGCACCCGCTGCGTCCCGCAAGAACAGCCAATTCCCCTTGTTTTACGGAAAAGGAAATATTGTGAAGCGTCCTTGTATCGCTGTCTTTATACTGATAACTCAGATTGTGCACTCTAACCATTCACCCACCACCTTGTTAAAATAAATCAAGCCTTGCGCTTGCAATCAGTAAAAGGATCGCTGTCAGTGAAAAGACAAGATCGATTCTTTTTATTCGGACGTCGAAATAAGAGCTTCTACGTCCTTGATTTTCAATCCCCTTCACCAATGCGGCACAAGAAAATTCCTCGGATGTTTTCAGACTGCGAAACAACATCGGCACAATAATACATTCAAGCATCCGCAGAGGATGAAATAACGCTCCGCGCCATGATGTGTCAATTCCTTTGAGTTTCATTGCATCAACAATCGTCAAAAAATCATTTCTTATTGACGGAAAATAACGAAGGGTCACCGTTGTGCTGAGAATGATTTCTTTTGGTAATTTACAGCGTTCAAGCGCAGTGGTAATCTCGGAAAGGTTCTTCTTTTTTATTATGCTTGCAAGCATCAGAAACGGAATGATTCTCTGGGTAATAAATGCAATGATCCCGATCATGGAAAAAAGAAAACCATGAAAAAAAGAATTATCGGAGTATGTAATTACAAGGCAGTATATAAAAAGTGCTGCAAATATAATTGTATATTGAATTACAGTTATATACAGACCTGAAATCAATAACATCACACTCGCAATGATAAAAGAGATCAATGTCACCTCCGGTTTACCGGAAAGCAACATAAAGAACATCATCAACATATCCAAAAAAATGATTGTCCTGAAATCAAAAGATTCCTTCCTGTTTATTTTATCCGTAACGATTCACCTCCCTCGCAATAAACATACTGAACAAATCTGTTTTTCAACAGGATTTTGTGCTATAATAGAACAATCAGATTGCAGACAAACTTCAAAAATCATTCTCCGGCACGGATTCTCTTTCGGAAAAATCGGACTTGCTCGCCGGAAATTTCGACCGAGCTCAAAACGGCGTCCTGCCGCTTTCGCTCTAAAATCAGCGTCCTGCTGATTTTTCTGAAATTTCAGCGGCTCGCTCCTCTCGATTTTTTCACGAAAGTTCATCATTTTCGTCTCATGAATTTTGAAGTTTGTCCGCTTTGTCGTCAGTCTGTTTGTGCTATAATAGCACAATATGATTAGTCGTATCTAACGTTTTGGAGTACTTTGACTTTTAGCCACATTTTTTGGCTTTTACAATAATCGAAAAAACAATAAAAGAGAGGAGAATAGTTTTTGAATAAAGGATACCGGAGCTTCATAGACCGTACAGAAAGCAAGCTTTCAAAAATAAACTCCTTTATGAACCCTTGCTTCAATACATATCAGTTTTCATCGGAATTAGGTAAAGGATATACATCCATATATGAACTGGACTCTTATGCAAGTATCTGTATGGCAGAACATTTGTATATCAGAGACATTGAATATGCTGTAATATCGGATGATTCCATATCCATACAACAATATGATTCCATTGATTCGGATCACCGTTACCCCAAAGGTGATGTTTATTCCGGGATGCAGTATATTGACTATACCCCTGATAACGAAGTGTGCAGATATGTTATCAAAAAAAATATTCCCGCAAAGCTGATAAGTATACAGCTTATGCCGGAATATTACGAAAGGTATCTAAAAAGAGAGTTTGGTGCAAATAGTGTAAATCTGAAAGAGGAACTGAAAGCATTTCCGCATGGTATTTCTATCCCTGAAATATCACATGTTTTTAATCAAATCCGAAATTTCAAAGGCAATCCATACAGTACGAAGTTATTTTTCAAAAGTAAGATCGACGAATTAGCCGCTATCATGATTCAAAAGGCAGATATATTCCGAGGCTTAAACGCAAGCATTTCTGTTGCGGATCGAAATGCTGTTATAGAAATTACGGCATATTTGAATCAAAACTTATCAAAGAATTTTTCGCTGATTGAATTGTCAGCCGATTCCTATATGAGTATTTCAAAATTTAAGTATGTATTTAAGGCTGTTGTTGGTCAATCCTTTTCAGAATATATCACACAAAAAAGAATGGAACGCGCCTGTGAAATGTTATCCTATAGCAATTTGTATATTGCAGAGATCGCCCATCTCATTGGATATAAAAATGCAGGAAGTTTTTCTGCTCAATTCAAAAAATATATGGGAATACTCCCGAATGATTACAGGTTGAACCGAACCGATATCCATGTAAATTCAGTTTAATATATGATTGGTATTGTTATGCCGTAGAAATAGAAAATCAGATACAACTAAATCGTATTACGAAATAAGCGTTGCAGTTATAAAATTGCAAGGAATCCTGCAGACAGAGGGCTGTCCGAAGAGTGTCGATGGGCTGCGGGATATCCTCCGTCCATCTATTTAGGCAGAAGCCGGTAATATTTTTGACCGATTCCGACCGAGATATCACCGGATGTCGTTTGATAGACGCCTTCATAATCTATGGTTTTTATCCTGCCTGCGTCTTCTGCATTTTTCAACATAAATGTTTTCTCTTTTGCGCCCAGAATGTCTCCGCTCACCGTGTCAAAGGTGATGCTGAAGACCGGCTCTCCCTCCATCTCGACCGGATACAGCATATGGCTTATACTTTCTTCTTTTATTTCATCAGCGATCCTGTAGAGGTTCAGATCCTTGTCGATAAATTCTTCGTAGTTCTCCGGATTGAGAGCCACTTTCATTTCATTGGGTTTATAATCGAAAAAGCTGTTTATATCCAGCCCTTCCTTGATTTCATTTTCATAAAGCTCCAGCTCATATTGCGCTTCATTGATCCCGATGAGCATCTTTTCAAAATCAATCCCATGGATCATGGCTGTTTGTGCATTTTCGGCCGCAAAATCATATCGGATGCTCAGTTTTGGATGATCTGTATTTTTCCATAGAATGCCGATGTTTTTACTGTATGAAAGTGTTTCTTTTTCGGGGTGGATATGCTCCTTGACATAGTATTTATTTTTTCCATGTTCAACCGTAAGATAGGTATTGTCGATGACAGCGAAGTCGATATCTTCATTTTTTTCGATTGAACTGCTGAGTCGGCCGGTTATATTTTTATTGCTGCAAGCGGCAAAGACACACAATAAAATTAAAACCGTCCCGAAACAGAATAGTCCTCTTATGGTTCTTTTCATAAAAAATCGCTCCTTCCATTTCCATAATTTTTGAGTTGCAGGGTCATCTTTTCAGATACTGCGATGCGAAAACGGCAAGTACAATGGACGCGGCAGCTGCTCCTGTGACAGTCATCCACTGGTCTGTCGTCACAGAGCCCCAAAACTCATTGATTTTATAGCCATAGATACAGGGATAGTACTGCCATAAATTTTTCATCGGAAGATTCGTGGAAAAGAGGATCAAAATGACTTCCGATATTCCGGCAAGCAGGTTTCCGATCTCGCCGACCAGAGAGAGTATGAGCATATGCACGGCTGTCAGCGCAAGGATATGGACGGCGGCCGCAGTCAGGATGGCCGGCAGAAAAAACAGAGCTTCGGAGGCGGTACCGATGATGAAAAGTGAGAAAAAAGCTGTCAGTATTTGAAGCAGTACCATCACGGAGAGTTTATTGACCCAGATCCGCCGAACATTTGCCGAGGAAAAGATATTTTGAAATTGGCCGCATCTCTTTTCCGCAGTGAAAGCGAGATGGCCGTTCAGCAGAGTCACCATCACCTGAATCATAAAAAAGATCGAGGCAAATACTTCCCGTTTTGTAGAGATGCGGATATTTCCCCCGGACTTGCAAATTAAAAATCCGATGGAGACGGACAGCAGAAAACTGCCTGTATGAACAGGGAGAATCCAAGTGTTTTTCAGTTTTAAGACTTCGCTTCTAAATCTGCCGTACATTTTCGCTTTCCCTCCTGTACAAAAGAAAACTGAAGATCAGGAACAGAATCAAAGATAAGGAAAGAGCGAGCGTCATTTCCGCCCTGTCCGTCTTCATGACCGGTCGGTTCAGAATATCTCCGGATTCTTTAACCAAAAAGAAAAGTTTTGCCGGTTTGAAGGCATAGCAGTGAGGAAGAAAAAGGAAAAATTTGCTTCCGGCGACAAAAGGAGAGATCAAAAATGAGATCAGAAAATGGAAGAGTATCAGCAGCAGGGGCTTCATTTTCTCAGATAGCAGGAAAAACAGCGGAAGGATCCAGAGCGAGGCAAAATATACCGTCAAAGTGCCGGAGACAATCTGCAGGTTGCCGTCTATCAAGTCGCTGTGAGGCATGGACCACTTGAAAAACAGGATCAGGAGTATCATCCATGCGTTTCCTGCAAAGCCGTAATATAAAGTCCAGAAAATTTTTGCCAAATAGACTCTCCCTGTATTCACGGCGGATGTTTTCAGATGAAAAAAATCATTGGATTTTTTCTCGACGGATATATTTCTGTAGGCAAGGATCTGCAGCAGAGCAGGTAAAAAAACTCCCGCCCACCAGTAGATACTCTGATGAAGGATATTTCGGCTTCCTCCGAAAAGAAGGGAAAAACCGCCGCAAAGAACGGGTATTGCCATACTGTATAGCCGCATGCGGCTGTTTTTGATTTTCAGCTTCTCGGCTCTGAATACCTTCATAAAGACCCTCCTCGTCCATTGACAATATTAAAAAATACTTTTTCCAGCTCCTCGGTGGAATTCACTCTTCCCTCATAGGCAAGTTCTCCTCGGTCGATCATGAGGATGTGATCGCTGACGTCCCGCACATCCTTTAATTGATGGGAGGATATCAGAATGCTGGTTCCTTCCTCCGCCAGCTTTTTTATCAGGCGTTTCAAATCTTTTATTCCCACAGGATCCAGTCCGTTTGTCGGCTCGTCCAAGATCAAAAATTCCGGTTTGTTGAGAATCGCAAGAGCGATGCCCAGCCGGACTTTCATCCCCAAAGAGTAGTTGCCGGATTTTTTCCTTGTGTTTTCCAGTCCCATAAGATCCAAAGTCTCCAATATCCTTTGATCCGCAACGCCGGAAAGCAGGGCCTTCACTTTCAGATTGTCAAAGGCGGAGAGGTTCTCATAAAGGGCCGGCTGTTCGATGAGGGCGCCCGTTCTGTCCAGATCCTTTCGCCGCCATGCCCTGCCGTCTATTTGGATCTCTCCGGAAGTTTTCGGGAGAATCCCTGCCAATATTTTCATAAGGGTGGATTTTCCGGCGCCGTTAATACCGATCAATCCAGTGATTTCTCCTCGGTTCATATGAAAAGACATATCCTTTAATACTTTCTGACCGTGATAGATTTTGTTTAGACGCCGGATCTCTATGTTCATCATGATCTTCTCCTTTCCACACCTTCGTCTCTGAACTTTCCTCCAGTATACAGCTTAAATTTCAGGATAATTTCATGATCGCAGTCAAAAAATCGCAAAAAGGAAAAAACGAACCCATATTTCAGGATTCGTTTTTCAAAATAGACGGGAGTCTCTACCTGCCTGCAATCGTAAATCGAAAGAGCACTCCCTGTTTTAAGTTTTCGGCGGTCAACCGGCCCCCGTGTTCTTCGGCGATTCGCCTTGAAAAATAGAGTCCCAGACCGTAATGATTTTTCGAGTTTCTTCCCTTATCCTCCGTGAAAAACAGTCCGCCGATATGCTCCAAGACTTCTTCGCTTATTTTTTTGCCGTCATTATAGATTTCGAAAAAGACGAACTCTTCATCTCTTCTCAGATCGAAACGAACTTTCGTTTTCGCATGCTCGAAAGCGTTGGACAAAATATTGAGCACCGCTCTTTCGACGGTGGTTCTCGAGCAGAAAATCCTTTCATCGGGAGAGGCGCAGTTTGCTTCCAATCCTATGTTTCCATCCTGCAGCCCCTTTATTTTTTCAAAAATACTGTGATACAGATCCCCTATCTGAACTTCGTCTTTCTCCTTTGACGAAAGCACCAGTTTCGAATACAGGATCATTTCATCCAAATAATCCTCGATGGTCTTGATTCCCGTATCAATGCTCATCAGACATTCTTCTCGTTCTTCCTTCGTGTCGGCCTCATCGAGCAAAGCGGCGTTGCCTTTGATGATCGTAAGAGGGGTTTTCAAATCGTGGGAGAGGGCGGCGACTTGAAAGAGCAGATCTTCTTTTTCTTTTTTTTCCGCGTCAATTAAACTCATTAGCTTTTTCTTCATCTCTTCAACGAAAAAAATGGAATGTTTTATTTCTTCGATTCGGACCCTCTGATGATTTTCTGTTTCATTTACTGAACCGGAGTTGATGCAGTCGTTCAATATATAAAATTCTTCGCGGATATCTCGGATGAAACGGATGAAGGGGAGAAGGACAACCGTCGCCGCGGCGATGATGATTGCCCTGTTGAAGAGCGTGTGAAAATCATATTTTTGTCTCAGAGTCCGGTCTGAAAACTCGGGAAGCATGGGAATCCGAATGATGATATTCAGTCCTGCTTTGTTCTCGCTCCACAGATACCTTTCCAAGCCGTTGTCAAAAGGGGACTGTGTTTCGAGAGCTTTTTCTGCAAACAGCATCCTGCTTTCTTCCATTTCCTTCGCCTGCAAAACCAAGCTTCGGTCATAGACGGCATAGTCGACTTTCATCCGGCGCAGATAGTCGGAGATCTGCTCGATATTCGATGCGTTTTTCAGCAGCTCGTAATGGAGCTCATATTCTTTGCCGGAGGTATTGATCAGGCCGTTTCCATATAAGAGAGATACGGTCTGCAGTGAAACAAGACCCAGACAAGCGAGAGAGATCGCTATTTCAAGCACGATCCGCAGGGTTCTCATTTTGAATGTCAGCGTTTTTCTTTCCATTGATATCCGACGCCTCTTTTCGTCCGGATGGGATTGATCCCGTACTCCCTGAACTTCCTGCGAATTTGATAGATATATTCGGAAACTCCTCGAAACAGGGCGTCTGAATCCGGATCATAAATTTTTTCGTAGATTTCCTCTATGGTAAAGATCTTGTTGGGATGGGCGGACAGCAGTTCGACCAGAGAAAACTCCTTTCCCGTCAGGTTTATCTTTTCTCCCGCCATATACACCGCTTTTTCATCAAAATAGATATTCACTCCTCCGGAAACCAAAATTTCCCGTTTTTCCTTTCTTCGGCCATCCCTTCGTATATGGGCCTCGATCCTTGCAAGCAGCTCTTTCGGGTGAAAGGGCTTTTTGATATAATCGTCGCCGCCTGCCGCAAATCCCTTCAATACATCCTCATCCATTGTTTTTGCGGTCAGAAACACGATGGGCGTGAGAATCTCATCCCGTATTTTCGCACAGAGTTCGAAGCCGTCATATTCCGCTCCCAACATCACATCCAGCAAAATCAAATCATATCCTTTGAAATCGTCCAAAGACAGAGCTTGCAAATCGCTCTTGCAGAACACGAGATAGCCCTGTTTTTTCAGGATTTTTTCCACTAATTTGAGAATTTCCGGGTTGTCGTCAATCACTAATATCTTATCCATAAAGACCTCCCTTATCATGAGACGGGATGGATTATACGCTTTTTATTTCAGTGTTTTTTCAGGAAAGAGCGCAGATCTGCGAAAGATTTCCGCCGCGTTCTCCCGAGGCGGCATACCATTTATTCCCGTCTCCCCCGGCTCTCAAACGCTTCAGAAATTCTCAGGATCGCTCCTTTTGATTTTTTCCTTGAAAGCCCGCCATTTTCATAGCGTGATGTTCAAAGCCTATTTGCTTGTTGCGGTCTCTGTAGAGTCCTTTGCTACATAAATGATTTGATAATCTTTCCTGATATATGAAGCGATTATCGACCAAGAGACATTGGATATGTTCCAGACGCTTCGTCGCGGAAGAACTAGATAGGTTCAGTCAGCAGAAATCTGCAAAGGAAGATACAAGAGTCGTTTTGACAAAGCGTAATGTACGACAGACAGCATTTGCAATGCAACAGTATAATATAGAAAGAGAGGTATTTACGGTCAGAATGTAGGTTGTGAGACGATTTTCTGACGTTACTTTTACTATCCGGCAATAAAATGCATAGACATAGTAAAAAAATGAATTTGTCGGAATGAGAGATGATTTTTCGTTCTGGACAAGAAAGCGAGGAGACTATGGTAAGTGTGTATGGATATATTCGTGTCAGCAGCCGAGACCAGAACGAAGATCGTCAGATGATAGCACTAAAAGAGGTTGGTGTTGGAGACAGAAATATTTATTTGGATAAGCAGTCCGGCAAAGACTTCAACAGACCGCAGTACAGGAAATTGCTGAGGAAAATGAAAAAAAACGATCTGCTCTATATCAAGAGCGTTGACCGTTTGGGGCGTAATTATGAGGAAATACAGCGGCAATGGAGATTGCTGACAAAAGAAAAGGGCATTGATATTGTGGTACTGGATATGCCTCTGTTGGATACAAGGCGAGGCAAAGACCTTGTAGGTACTTTCCTTTCGGACATTGTACTGCAAGTATTGTCCTTTGTGGCAGAAAATGAACATACTAATATTAGACAAAGGCAAGCCGAGGGTATTGCAGCGGCAAAAGCCAAGGGTATCCGCTTCGGCAGACCACCGCAGCCGTTGCCCGAAAACTTCCATTCGATGTATCAGAAATGGAAACAGGGGGAAATGAGCGGCATAGCCGCAGCGAAATCTTGCGGTATGCCGTTATCGACTTTTCGCTATCGAGCAGAGGTTTACGAAAAAAGCTGAAGTTATTGTAAAAGGGTAATTTTTCTTACGAAAAGGTGTACTTTCCTATAAGATCACCCTTTTAAGTGTTCGAGTAGTATTATACTCTTTTAGACATCATTTTTCAAGTAAAAATACTACACTTGAATTATGAAATTTTATTCATTTTTTGGTACAAAAATGGATTGCTAAAAAGTACACTTTTTGGCAATCTTAGAATGAAGACAAAGCAGGAAAGACTTGGCTATTATGTTGAATAATTCCTGTATTACAATACTCGAAATATCAGCACTGTGTTCCTGAAGTGCTGATATTTCGAGTGATATAAGTCAGTATAGGATAATTGTATGAGGCGTAAAGTTATTTGATGGATGATTGTTTTCAAATGGAGGTAACTGTTATTTATGAAGGGTGTAATGAAACAAAGATATGTTTATGTGTGATTGTTGTGGGTTATGTTGTAAGAATATCCGGTTGTCTACATTGTATGTGAGATTAGACCGTGGAGATGGAATCTGTAAATTTTTCGATGATGGGAAATCACTATGCTCCGTTTATGAAAATCGACCTATTGAGTGCAATGTTGATGCAATGTATGATAGATTTTTTGCAGAAAAAATGATAAGGGAAGAATATTATGAGATGAACTATGCTGGGTGTAGAGCATTGAGAGAGCAGTTCAAAAAGAAATAATTAGATACCTAGAGATACAGTATAGTTACTGTGTTACATTTTGGAGGAAAAATGTTTAACATATTCAAGAAGAAAAAAGTTGAGAATGATGAATCGACTGAGTTGGATATTATTGTTCGCGAAGATGAAGAGGAAGATAAATCAACAGCTATAGGTGCAGGTTTTGCTGCAACTGAGTCAGCCAGAACCTCAATACAAGAAACTGCTCAGAAGTTTGCAAAGCCAGCAAAGTACAACAGAAGTGTCTTAGATGATGGTTCAGCGAAAAGAAATATAAAAGTTGATGTGTTCAAATCGGAGGTTGAGGTTCGAGATCCATATACGAGTGATGTTTTGACTTTAACTAGGGCAGAAGCACGAATGAAATATGGAGATGATTGGACAAAACATTTAGCGGAAGCCGATCATAAAATCTCCCTCGAAGAAAGATATGAACAAACTAAGGACAATCCGTGGCTGACGAATGATGATATTAAAACATCGTCAAATAGTTCCGATAATTTGGAGGTTGTTTCAAGAAAATTTAATAACGCAAAGCGTAGTCGTTCCAATGAGGAATTTGTTTCAGATGATGAATATTTGAAAAAAACGGGTGTTGAACTTTCTGAAACGGGAAAATTCAGAGCTATTTCGAGTGAGAAGAAAGCTCGGCAAGCTTTGAGACACAGGGATTTCCGAGATACAGCAGAGAACATCATCAAAACCGGACATTCAGCAGGAAAAGCGGCGGCACACAACGCTGGGATTACTGGCATGACAATGTCGGGCATTATGAATATGACTGCTGTTATTAAAGGGGAGAAGTCAGCAGAAGATGCTATTGCAGATACTGTAGTAGATACCGGGAAGGCAGCAGCGACGGGATATATAATGGGTGGTGGTTTGACTACTGTTTCCCATACACTATCTACTTCTTCGTCTAAATTTTTGCGCGCCTTATCAGAATCCAATGTTCCTGGAAAAGTGATTACTGCTGTAATGCTTATAGGAGGCACTCTGGAAAGATACGGAAACGGAGAAATATCAACGCAGCAATGTCTGATTGAACTTGGCGAAAAGGGACTTAATTTTGCTACAACAGGCTACTCTATGGTGCTTGGGCAAGCGTTGATCCCTGTGCCGATTGTTGGAGCTGCTGTTGGAGCATTAGTCGGCTCTGTGGTTACTGGTAATCTTTATAACCAACTGATTGCTACACTTCAAACGAAGGAACTTGAACATCAGGAAAGATTACGAATTATGGCTGAATGTGGGAGAGCCGCGGAAGGAGCTCGTGTTTTTAGAGCTGAGCTTGAAACTTATTTAGCGTCTTATTTTAAGGAGTATCAAGATTGTTTTGATGATGCGCTTCTAATGATTAACACATCTTTTAGAACAGGTGATGCGGAGGGTATGATTGCAGGCGCTAATCAAATAACGCAGAAGCTTGGAGGAAAAGTTCATTACAATAATATGGATGAGTTCGAGGATTTCCTCTTTAATGATTCCATAGATGTTTTATAGGAGGATATGATATGCCATTGCCAGCTATATTGGGTCTTGCCGCATTAGGTGCCGCTGCATTAGGAATCGGTGCGCAAATGGATGCGAAGGAAACAAATGAAAGAGCACAAGAAGTTGCGGATGAAGCTAAGGATTTATATAATAATTCGAAGCGTTCATTAGAAGTAGCTCAAAGAAAAACAGAAACATCATTATTAAACTTGGGTCATTCCAAGAAACAAGTTTTGGAAACATCAGTTAATCAGTTTCTGATCGCTTACGAACGTATAAAGAATATTGAATTGAGTGAATCTGTTGGGCTTGATGAAATCAAAAATTTCACATTAGAAAAGCAAGATGTATTGCAGTTAAGAGAAATGTCGGACATTTATCAGTCAACATTCTCAAGTGGAACCGCCGGAGCTGCAACCGGTGCTGTAATAGCATTGGCTGCAAGTGGTTCTTTGCCTGTTGTAACGGGAACATTGTCTGTCGCAGGAACTGCCTTGGTAGCAGGAGAGATCGGTATGGCGGCTGGCTTGGCAGGTTCGGCGCTTTCTTTTGGTGCGGCAATGACCCCATTAGCTGCAATAGCTGCACCTGCGATGTTGTTCTCCGGTATTAGCGCCAGCATAAAAGCAGACGAAAACTTAGAAAAAGCTCAGACCATGTATGCCGAAGCAGAAGCTGCATCTGAGCAAATGAAAACGTCGGAAGTGCTTTGTGAGGCGATTGCCGACAGAGCTGATATGTTTGACAATTTGCTTAATGAACTAAATGAAATGTTTTCGTACTGCACAGCAATGTTGGACGGCGTTACTAAAAAGAAAATGGGAGTTTTCAAGAACAAGACCGTGGATGCGAAAACTTTTACTGAGGACGAGCGGAAGCTGGTTGCAGTAACTCGTTCCCTGGCAGGGGCTGTGAAAGCTGTAATTGATACTCCTATCCTCACCTCCGAGGGGGTAGTTTCTGATAAATCGGAAAGCGTTTATAATGATGCGCAGAAGGAACTTCCGGCTTTAAGTGAAGCAGTAAGTAAAGTCAAGGAAGCGACCTATTCCGCAAAGCCTGTTGCTGCGAAAACGCTAAGAGCAAAGAAAACAAAGAAATTTGATACTAGTTTGGGAATAGTACGAAATGTGTTTGCAATCTTTGCAGGAATATTCATGATACCTTTTGCACAAGGAATGTTCGGAGAAAGTTTGACAGTCGGGATGTTAGGATTTGCTATCATGGTATTGCTTATTATGAACAATGATGTCCATTCTGGTTTTTTCAAACTCGTCAAGAACATCGGCTGTATTACGATTGCAGTTTCCTTTTGCATTATGTTCTATAAGAATTGTCAAAGCATTGTATATATGAATTATTATATAATCGGAAGTATTATTGTTGGAATTATTTCCATGATTGTGTTCGGCGTATGCATACCAAGTAAGGAAAAGAAAACCAATAATTTGAAACGCACCTTAGCGAGAATATTTGGTTGCATCTTCTTTTTTGCTATTGCAGTTTTGGTATATGCTTTTCTCCATAAATTTATAGGAATATCCCATACGCTTTCTGCTATTCTTACATCTATAATTTATGCATTTTTTTCATTTGCTTCGGTATATTCCGGGGACTAAATTTAATAATGGATAAGTTAAAAATGATCAAGCGTAAAAAGTTGGTCGCTTTTGACTTATCCGGTCAAAGCGTGGTCTTTGTTCTTTTCTGGAAGCTGTTCACCTCTTGCTAGCTTACGAATGATGTCATCAAGAAGCTCAATATCCAGATGGCGTTTCACTCCAACTTGTAGTCTTTCTTGAATTGATTTGTCCAAATAACATCGTAATGTTTGTTCATCATGCAGAGCTTCGCGCTGCTTTTTAATATCGCTGTCCACGCGGACGCTGAAATTGGTAGTGGCGGCCATATCGTAACACCTTTCATGGTTGCTGAACTTATAGCGTATATTATTTGTATTGCAACATCAAGGCATCAGACGAAAAATTCACAATATTCCTGTCAGATGAATTGTATTTTTTGTGGGTTTTCAGATTTACCTTGCTTTTATCTCCATTCTGCTCCGAAGACTCCAAACAGGTTCTGAAGAATTTCTCCGATAGAAAACTCTTTCCCGGATTGTTTTTTCATCGCCGAAAAGAGAGATGTTTTCTTAGGGAGATTTTCAGACGTTTCTATTGAAATTCGGGAAGATATCTATTGACGGGAAGGGATCTTGGGGTGTACAATAGAAGAAGACAACCGAATATTTCTTCAGGGCAGGGTGAAATTCCCGACTGGCGGTGACAGTCCGCGAACCTTCGGGTTGAGCTTGTGCAATTCAAGCACCAACAGTATAGTCTGGATGGAAGAAGAACAATATGCTTTGTGGTGCCCGGAGATTTTTTGTTTCCGGGCTTTTCGTCGAGGAGGAAAACAAATTGGAAAAGACCGTATCAAAACCTGCGCTTTCGACGTCGATGATGATGAAGATTTCGATTTTGGGAGTGCTTTCGTTCCTGCTGATGTACTTTGAAGCTCCGCTCCCGTTGTTTCCGGGATTCTTGAAGATGGATCTTGCAGATCTTCCGTCGATTGTCGGAGGACTGGCGCTGGGACCTGTCGCGGGGGTGTTGATCCAGCTGATCAAAAACCTGCTGAAGTTCATCCTGAACACTCGTACCGGAGGGGTCGGAGAGCTGGCGAACTTCTTTATCGGAGGCAGTTTCGTCTACATCCTCAGCGTGTTTTACAAGTACAATAAGACGAAAAAAGGCGCACTGATCGGCTGTATCGTCGCGACTTTGCTGATGTCGGTTGTCGGAAGTCTTGCAAATTACTTCGTGCTCATTCCGTTTTATGCAAAAATCATGCCGCTGGATGCGATCATTGCGATGGGATCCTCTGTCAACGCCCTGATCCATGACAAACGGACTCTCGTGCTTTACGGGGTCTTTCCCTTCAATATCTTAAAAGGCGTCCTGCTCTCTCTGATCACGGCGCTGATCTACAAGAAAGTATCGCCGATGCTCAAAGGGCGTGAATAAAAGATAAGAGGTGTGTATGATAAAAGAAATAATCGTTGTCGAGGGGAGAGCCGATATCTCGGCGGTCAAACGGGCGGTGGACGCGGAGATCATCGCGACCGGCGGATACGGTTTTCCCAAAGGAGTTGCCGAAAGAATCAAAAAAGCCCATCATGAACGAGGGATCATCGTGCTTACAGATCCGGACTATGCGGGGGAGAAGATCCGAAAGACCATCACCCGCCTGGTCGGAAGCTGTAAGCACGCTTTTATTTCAAGGGAGGAGGGGCTTCGGGACGAGGATATCGGCGTCGAAAACGCCTCTCCCGAGAGTATTCGCAGAGCACTGGCGAAAGCGCGCTGCGAAGAGACGAAAAAACGCGAGGAATTCAGTTATCGAGATATGTCGGATCATGCCCTTGTCGCCGAAGAAGGGGCGGCCGCCCGCAGGGAGTGCATCGGAGAAGAGCTGGGCGTCGGATACTGCAATGCGAAGCAGTTTCTCAGCCGTCTCAACAACTATGGGATCCGGCGGGAAGAATTCCTGCAGGCCGTCGAAAAATGCGCGGCTCTCAAAGGCAAATGAAAAGTTGCTGCAGGATGTTTTGAGAGTGAGAAGGATCATTCAAAAGGCGTTTAGTATCAGGCGGTCGACTTATTGAAGAAAGGAAGAAGCGATGGAAAAACTCACTTCACATCGGAATCTGAAAGAGCTCGTCGAGCGTCACGGCTTTCAGTTCACCAAATCACTCGGACAGAACTTTCTCGTCGATGAAAACATCCTGAGAAAGATCGTCGAAGCTGCGGAGCTGACGAAGGAAGATCTCGTCATCGAAGTCGGACCCGGCGCGGGGACACTGACGAGGGCGCTTTCCGAAGCGGCGGGCAGGGTGATCGCCGTTGAGATCGACCGGAAACTGATCCCGATTTTGGAAGAGACGCTTGCGGACAGGGAGAATGTGAAGATCCTCAATCAGGATATCCTCAAGGCGGATCTCAAGGAGCTTGCGGCGCTTTTGGGAAAAGGACGAAAGCTCAAGGTCGTCGCAAATCTTCCCTATTACATCACGACGCCGATCATCCTGCGCTTTTTTGAAGAGGGGATCCCGATGCATTCGATGACGGTCATGATGCAGAAAGAGGTGGCGGACAGGATCCATGCGCAGCCCGGCACGAAGGATTACGGCTCGCTGACGATTGCTCTTCGTTATTACTGTGAGAGCAGGGTCGTCACAAAAGCGCCGAGAGGGGCCTTTGTGCCGACGCCGGCGGTGGATTCCTGCGTTCTGCATCTCAGGGTCAAAGATTCCCCGGGCGTCGTCTGTCAAAAGGAGGCCCTGTTTTTTGAAGTGGTGCGGGCAGGGTTTTCCAAGCGCCGAAAGACGCTGCAAAACGCGCTTTCCTCCTATGGAAGCCTCGGCGGGAGAAAAGAGGCGGAGGAGGCGCTGCAAAGGAGCGGAATCGACGGCGGGAGAAGAGCGGAAACTCTGACGATGGACGAGTTTGCGGCTCTTGCGAATGCCTATGATCGAGTTTTGGAAAATAAGGACGCAGCGCCTCCTATGAAAGTGAATCCTCAATGAACTGTTGATTCATTCAGAAGGTGCAAAGCATTGCAGTCTCGATAAAAAGACAAATGACAAAAAGGAGAAAAAATCAATGAGCGAAAAAGTGTTGGCAAGAATCGGCGATCAGAAGATCACCCGGGAAGATCTCGAGTATATGTCGAGAAATCTCAATCCGCAGATGGCGGCGGGATTTCAGGGGGAAGAAGGAGAAAAGGCTCTGCTGAATGAGCTGATCAATCAGAGACTGTTTTTTATGGAAGCGCAAGAGAAGGGCTATGAGCAGGACAAGGCGTTTCAGGCGGATTTTGCCCGAGTGAGGGAGAATTTTCTCACCCAGTATGCGATCCAGAAACTGATCAACTCGGTTTCTGTGACCCATGAGGAGCTGGAGGATTACTACAAGGGACATCAGGAGGAATTTGTGTCCAAGGAGAGCGTTCGGGCGAGTCATATTCTCGTCTCCGGGGAAGAACTGGCAAAAGATCTCAGCGGACGCCTGAGCGGAGGAGAAGATTTTGCGGCGCTGGCGAAGGAGTTTTCTTCCTGTCCTTCCAGGGAGAAAGGCGGAGATCTGGGAAGCTTCACAAAAGGGCAGATGGTGCCGGAGTTCGAGCAGGCGGCCTTCACCCTCCCGATCGGAAAAATATCCGAGCCGGTCAGAACCCAGTTCGGCTACCATATCATCAAGGTGACGGAGAAAGAAGAAGGAAGACCGCTCTCCTTTGAAGAGATCCGAAGCCATCTCCTGCGCAGCATGATCGCGGAAAAGCAGCATCGGACCTATCAGGATCATATTGCAAAACTGCGCGGCAGCTATGAGATCGAAGTGATGTAAGTCTCGAAGGAGGAACACAGTGAAGCCTTTGGAAGGAAGACTTCGTATCCGGCCTGCCGGATCGGGAGATATTGACGAAATCGTCAAGTTGTATGATGCAGTGATCGAGCATTTGGAATCGACAGTGAATTATCCCGGCTGGAAAAAAGGCGTCTATCCCGCAAAGCCTGACGCCGTAGCCGCGACGGAGAGTTCCGCTTTATACATCGCGCTTCTCGGCAGTACGCCTGTCGGCTCCATCGTTTTGGACAATATCCCGGAAGCGGGATACAAAGGTATAAAATGGCAATCGCAGGAAATCATGGAAGGCTGTGCATATAAGAATATTCTGGTTCTGCGTACCTTGGTCGTCCATCCTTCGTATTGGGGAAGAGGAATCGCCCGAAGTCTCATGGAATTTGCGGAAGAGACCGCCCTTTACAGAAACTGCGACGCGATCAGATTGGATGTGGTCAAGGGAAACCTTCCGGCGATCCAGCTGTATGAAAAATGCGGTTATTCGCATATTACGACCGGGAGCCTCGGATATGAGAAATACGGTCTGCCCCTGTTTGAAATGTATGAGAAAGTTCTCAAAAGATAATTTTTTCGAAGAAAAGATCGAACCGCAGATAAGCCTATCCTCATCAAAGGTCTTCAATCAATGGATGAGGGCTGATCGGTTCATGACTTATCTTGGGAAGATGCAAATGCAAACGAAGAGCCTGCGACGATGACAGGCTTTTTCCTATTCTTAAAAAACTTTTTTCATTACTAAAACTTTTTGCCTTCTCTCTGCGTTATATTATTGTAATGCAGATTTACAGGCAACCTGTAAAGTGTTTGAGCTCTGCTGCAGGCAGGGAAATACAGAATTCTGTTTTATGGAAAAAGAGGCGCTGTCGAATGAAAGGAAATCCATATCATGAACTTATCGCGGACTTGATAATCGAATATCGAGAACAGGCTTATCGACTTGCGTATAGCTATGCGGGAAACAAGGAGGACGCTCTGGACGTCGTACAGGAAGCCATCTGTAAGGCGCTCGCCTCATCGAAGTCTCTCAGGGATCAGATGGCGGTCAAAGCTTGGTTTTTTCGAATTGTCGTCAATACGGCGATTGATTTTATCCGCAAGAAGAAGAGATATGTTTATGTCGAAGACGAGATTCTCGAAAATCTCAGCGGATCGCAAAATGACCGCTATGAAGATTTCGATTTGCAAAAGGCGATGGGAAAGCTCCCCGTCCGGGATCGGTCGATCATCATGCTCAGATATTTTGAAGGAATGAAGATCGAAGAGATCGCCCTTGTGATGGATGAAAATATCAACACGATCAAGAGCAGGCTTTATGCGACGCTGAGGAAACTCCGGGTCAATCTGGAGCAGCAGACGGTTTGAGCGACGCTCAAGGAGGATGGAAGATGCAGGAGTTTGATGAAATGAAGAAAAATTATGAAGAAATCGAGATTCCGGCGGAGCTTGAATTTCTGGTTCGCAAGACGATACGAGATCAGGAAAGGAAGATGAAGACGAGATCGGGCGTCAGGCGTTCCATGCTCTCCTTCGCCGCGGCTCTCCTGCTTTTTACGGGAACGGTCAATATCAGTCCCGCAGCGGCGCAGACCTTCTCGGAGATTCCGGGCATGAGAAACCTTGTCCATCTAGTTCTCGTCAAAAACTGGGCGCGGAGCGAGCCGAACTTTGCGGCGGATATCAAGGCGCCGGGAGTCAGAGGTCTGGGAGATCCGGAGCTGGAAGACTCTCTCAACAAGAAATATTTGGAGGAAGGAGCCGCGCTGTATCGCGAATTTGAAAGGCAGATCGGCGAGATGAAGAAAAGCGGTTCCGGGTATCTTGCACTCTTCTCGGACTATGAGGTCATTGCCGAGACGCAGGATCTTCTCACGATCCGGAGAACCTATACGAGCGTAAAGGCTTCCGGATTTGAGCGGGCAGACTTTGATACCATTGACAAGAAGAAAAAGATCGTGTTGACCCTTCCCGCCCTCTTCAAAGATGAGAGCTATATCCGTCTCATCAGCGAAAACATTAAAGAGCAGATGCGAAAGCGGATGGAATCGGATCAGAGCGCAGCGTATTTCTTCGATGCAGAAGAGGCTTCGTCGGAGAAATTTGAAAGCATCAAAAAAAATCAGAGCTTTTATATCAATACCGAAGGCGCTCTCGTCATCGTCTTCGATGAGTATGAGGTCGCCCCCGGGAGCATGGGACTCGTGGAGTTCGTCATTCCGACACCGGTCATCCGGGAGGCGCTGGCAGGAGAGGAATATATCCGATAGAGTCTAATACCTCTTTAGAGAGCGTTTATGCCGGTCAGACTGCTCATCGCAACCATTGAAACACCGTTTCCAGAGGGGTGTGACCGAACGTCGACTAAAAATACCTAAGTGATAAACTTGGAGAAAATTGCACAAATGTCAGAAACCATGATATAATACAAAAAAAGAAGGGAGAAACATCATGTACGCCATCACATTTGATCTCAATCAAGACATGCTTCAAAAAACATACGGAAAAGAAAATCATAACAATGCCTATGCAGACCTAAAAAGAGAACTTGCGCAACACGGATTTGAAAGACAACAGGGTAGTGTATATTTTGGAACAAAGGAAAAAACAGTCGTTGAAATCATTATAGCAGTGCAGGAAATATCCGAAAAATTAAAATGGTTAGCTCCAAGTGTAACGGACATTCGACTTCTGAAAATTGAAGAATTCAATGACCTCATGCCGGCCATTGAAAAGGGTGCAAAATAAAGAGGACACCCATAGGTGAAAGACACAAAAAAAGACTGCCCCATCTTAGGGCAGTCTTTTCTCTTTTTTTATTTTTGCTGCTCAGAGAGCAGTTTTTCGCTGACTTTATAGATATCGCCGGCCCCGATCAGCAGCAGAACATCTTCGGAGCGAAGTTCATCGGCAAGATAACTGCGGATCTCTTCCTTGTCTCCGATATACAGAGCCTCTTTTCCTGTTTTTCGGATCGCGTCGACGAGATCTCTTGCATGAATCAATCCGGTATCTCTCTCTCGGGAAGGATAGATGTCGGAGATAATCACAACATCTGAACCCGCAAAACTTTCGGCAAAGACGGAAAGAAACTCTTTCGTGCGCGTGAAGGTATGGGGCTGAAACACTGTGTAAAGACGCTTGCGCTTGAGACTTTCAGCTGCCTCCAATGTCGCCCTCAGCTCGGAAGGGTGGTGAGCATAGTCGTCATAGACCCGTGCGCCGTTGTACAGTCCTTTGAGCTCAAAGCGTCTTCCGACGCCGGTATAGGAAGCCAGAGCCGAGCGGACGTCCTCGATACAGACTCCGTTGAGGTGAGCGGCAAGAACGGAAGCCGCCGCATTGTACACATTGTGGATACCGGGGATCGGCAGAGCGAAATGTCCCAGCAGACGACCTTCATAAAAGAGATCGAAGAAAATATTGCCTTCCTCATCGGTGCCTTTATCCCGGATTTGAGCGTCGTTTTGAGGGTCAAAGCCGAAAAATATCTTGGATCTTTTTACGTCCCGCATCGCTGCACGTACCTGCGTATCGTCGCCGTTTGCGATGACGATGCCGTCTTCTCTCACTTGAGAGGCGAAGGTTCCATAGGAGCTGAGAATATGTTCCATATCCCGGAAATAGTCCATATGCTCTCTTTCGATATTGAGAATCACAGCCGTCTGCGGATAAAATTTGAGAAAACTGTCGACATACTCGCAGGCTTCTGTAATGAAGAAATCCGAATGGCCGACGCGGAAGTTGCCTCCGATTGCCGCAAGCTCCCCGCCGATCAGAATCGTCGGATCTTTTTGTGCATGCTGGAAGATGACCGAGATCATCGAAGTCGTTGAGGTCTTGCCGTGGGTGCCGGCGACTGCGATGGAGCGGCTGTATTTGTCCATGAGATTGCTGAGGAACTGAGCCCGGTCGAGTGCCGGGATCTTGAGCTCTCGGGCGCGGAGGATCTCCGGATTGTCCTCTCGTACTGCCGCCGTGTAGACGACGAGATTGGTTTCCGAGCTGATGTTCTCAGGGCGATGGCCCGAAAAAATCACCGCCCCTTTGTCCGAAAGATGACGGACGGAGGGGTTTTCTATATTTTCATCTGAGCCGGACACTGCGTAGCCCAGATGCAGAGCAACATGGGCGAGTCCGCTCATGCTGATTCCGCCGATACCGATAAAATGAATCTTCATATTCTAACTACTCTCCTAAATCATTTTTTACAAGTATCTATTATATCCTTTTTGAGCGGAAATAACAATATCTGAATTTTGAGACCATTGTTATGTTTTTTCTGATAGATGTCTTCTGTTACAAGAATAGAGATTTTCTATTGGAAATACTCAGAATTTTCTTATATGACGTATTTATCCGTATATCTTGGGAGCGACAAAGGAGCTTGTGATCATGGGTCAAAAAAAAGAAAATGGTTCTTCTTTCTCATCGCATGGTTTCACTTTACGGGTAAAGGCATTTGTATACTCCCATTGATTCGGGAGTGCCGATATCGGATCGAGGTCGATAAAGACCGTGCCGAGGGTCTCGGTGAACAGCCTGTCGTGTTCGACGAGAAGCAGGGTCGGCGCGTAGTTTTGCAGCAGATTTTCGAGTTGGATGCGAGAGAAGACGTCGATATAGTTGAGCGGTTCGTCCCAGATGTAAAGGTGTGCCCTCTCACAGAGACTGGAGGCGATCAGAACCTTTTTTCTCTGTCCTTCACTGTAATCCTGAATCTCTTTTTCAAACTGCAGACGCTGAAAATCCAGCTTGCGAAGGATGGTCTTAAGCAGGCTCTCATCAATCCCCCGGCGACGGCAGTGATCTTTCAGGCTGCCCTGCAGATGGGAGGTATCCTGAGAGATATAGGAGATGAAAAGACCCGGAGCCTTTTCGATCTTTCCGCTGCTGCGGATCTCCTCCCCGAGGATTTTTCGGATCAGCGTCGATTTTCCGGAGCCGTTTCTTCCCCGGAGGACGACGCGATCCCCGTTTCGAATGTCAAAGGACAGCTCGCGGCAGACTTTCTTTTCTCCATAGAAGAGGGAGAGATTTTCAAGGTGCAGCAGAGTCTCCTTGGCATGGGTCAGGGGATGGATCTTGAGGGACTCGACGGATTCGATATCTTTGAGAAGGGTTTGTTTTTGCTTTGCAGCGGCTTCTTTGCGGCGTTCAATGACCTTTGCCCGTTTCATCATCTTGGCGGATTTTGCACCGATGTAGCCGCGGTCGGGGACCTTACCGCCGAACTTGCTCTTTTCCGCTTGATCAGACCAGCCGCGGGCGCGTCTTTGAGCCTCCTGGAGATCTGCGATCTCTTGGGAGAGTTTTTTATTTTCCGCTGTTTCGAATTTGTCCCGATTTTCCTTATTGTTCCACCAGACGGAAAAATTTCCGCGGGAAATTTCAATCGTCGTCTTGTTGATCGCCAGCACATGGTCGATGCAGGCGTCGAGAAAGCTTCGATCATGAGAGACGAGGATGAAGCCCTTTTTCTTCTGCAGATAGGCTTGGACCATCTCCCGAGCCTGAAAATCCAGATGGTTGGTCGGCTCGTCGATCAGTGGAAACTGCTCGTCAAAGCTGAACATCAGCGCGATGAGGATGCGCGTTCGTTCTCCGGGACTCAGTGTATTAAAGGTGCGGCCAAGCAGAGCAGGATCCATGTCCATCAAAGACAGTTCTCTCAGCAATTTCCACTCCTGATACTCCGGATAGAGGGCAGAGGCTACATCCCGGACTTCTCTTTCCGGAAAGGGGACTTCCTTGGGAAAATAGTCGAAGCGAACCGGTGAAAAAATCTTGCCGGTATATTCGTATTTGTTCATGAGAAGATGCAGGAGGGTCGATTTTCCCCGTCCGTTTCTGCCGATGAGACCAAGTTTCCAGTCTGTGTCAAGATGCAGGCTCACCTCTCGAAATATGTCATCATAACTTCCTTCATAATAAAAACTGAGATTTTGGATTCGGATTTCTGCCATCATATACCTCCGTCAAGACAATAAAATAGGTGCGGGAACAAGAGATTCCCGCACCGAAGAGGCATACCAAAAAACAGCTATATCCGTAAGACATAGTTCTTTCCTGTCATGAAAAGTTCGGGCGCTTATGAGTCCTTATTCCTGCACGCACGAAAATAAAGCGGGTTCTGCCGCTGCTTTCCGCGCTTTCATCCAAATGTTATCTGCAGGAATGAACGAACATCTTTTCAGCTCCAAACTTTGTATATTTTATATCTTGGTTCTTATTGTATCATAAAGAGAGATCCTTTGCAATCGAAAATTTTCAGACAAGAGAAACGCATGAAAAAATAGAAATAGTCTATTCAAATAATTTGGTTTATGATACTTTTAGAAAAAGAAAATGCCGCTTTAGATAAAAATGAGAATGAGGAATTGGATTTGAATATCCTTCGGAAGTTCTGTCTGTCGATCCTGAAAATGGATTAGGGATATTCACAGAATGTTCTAATACTATTACCTGCCTGAATTGTCATCTGACAAAACGCTTTATTTGTCGTTTTAACATGGATATGGTTTCCGGCAGTGTCTTTAGTATAAACGGTATATTGAAATGATAAAAAACAAGGAAAGGAGGGCGACGGAATGGTTCGATCATCGAAGAGAATCGCAGCGCTTGTTCTGATCGGTCTTTTATCTCTTCATGCAGCGGTGTTTTTGATGAGAGAAAGCCGAAAGGACAGCCTTTCGGATCTTCGCCAGTGTCAGGCGGAAAATATTTCAAGAGTGAAGCAACAGAAGACCGAAATCGAAGATGTGCTTTATGATTATGAACACTATCGAAGTCCTTTTACGGAAGAGGATCTGAAGAATCTTTTGGATCAGGAGGAGAAAGGACGAAGGCGAGTTTTGGCCGGAGAGATCCGTCTGAGCAGAGAATCTATGAGAGAGGATCTGATTCTTCTGTTCGATTTGCTCAGGGAGCATTATGCCGCCTATGAATATTTTGGGGGAGAGGAGCATTTTTCTTTGGCGAAGGAAAGGCTGCTGGAAAGTATAGAAGAGAGCGAAGAAGCGTGGACTCTGCTCTCTTTTGAGGAGGCGATCCGATCGGAACTGAGCTTTGTCCGAGATCTGCATTTCAAGATCGGAATGAAGCCGATGATTCCATCTCAGGATGAGATTTTTTTCTATAGCAATGCACAAATAGAGTATTTCAAAGACAAAAAGGGTTTTTGCCATCTTGAGAATCAGAGTAGGAGATATGTTTTAGAGGTGGAGACGGCTGAAGGAAAGCCGATGCCGATAGAGGCTTTGATGAAGCCGAGTTTGAATTTGAAGGGAGAGATCATCTACCGCCCCGGGCTTCTGTCTCCTCTCGCCGATCATTATCAGATCAGTCTGAAATTTCGGGACGAAAAGGGGACTTATACCGTGGATCTGTTCAAGGCGGCCGGATCAGGTTCGGATTTCGGGAAGGAGGTCGTGCTGGAGAGGGAAATCGAAGGTATTCCGATTCTCTCGATCAGGAGTATGCATATTCAGAAGCGGGAGGACGTTGCTAAAGTCGCAAAGTTCGCAACGAGACAGCGGAAAATGCCCGTATCCGTTCTGGACTTGAGAGGCAATGCGGGGGGAATTTCGCTGCTTCCCTGCGTATGGTTCCGTTCGTATACCGGGGAGCTGCCGTCTACGGGAAGACAGGCGGCGCTGCTCCTCAACAGGAGTTACATCCTCCTTTCGTCGAAAAGAAAGGAGGCCAATTCCGTTGCAGGAAAGAGTTTCAGTGAAATGCGTCCGTCTCTGCAGCCATCTCCCGGAGCTCTTGCGGATATGGAGACGGCTGGCATACAAAACGGATGGCATGTCGAAGCCTATGAGGAGAAGATTTACCCGAATTCAAACAAGATTTTTGTCTTGGTGGACAAAGAGACGGCCTCCGCCGCGGAATGGTTCGTTCATGATTTGATACGGATCGAAAATCTCTTCCTCGTGGGGACGAACACCGCCGGCGCTCAGCGGACGGGAGGCGGGATTTCTTTTCGTCTGCCACGTACGAATCAGCAGGTAGTCATTCCTTCTGTTCTTTATCTTCCGGACACTGTTCAGGAAGGAGAGGGGTATCATCCCGATCTTTGGATGAATGAGAAAGACGGAATCGAGAGGCTCATCCGCTTTGTGAAGTCTCGAGAGTAACAGCTGTATGGACTTGCAGGGCAGGTCTAAGTGATGACGAGCCCCCCGTTCGGACTCAGGATCTGTCCTGTGAAGAGCGCTGCGTTTTGCGAGGCGGCAAAGAAGATGGTCTCGGCGACCTCTTCGGGGCTGCCGATGACGCCGAGAGGGGTCTCTGCTTTTACCTGTTCGAGGATCTGCGGATCGAGACCCGCGATCATATCGGTATAGACCGCGCCGGGCGCGATGGCATTGACCCTTATGCCGGAGGGGCCGAGCTCTTTGGCAAGGGCCTTGGTGAAGGCGAGAATCGCTCCTTTGGTTGCGGAGTAATGGGTCTCGCAGGAGGCACCGACCATTCCCCAGATTGAGGATATATTGATGATCCTGCCGCTTTTGCGGCTGACCATCGAGGGTACGACCGCCTGACAGCAGTGGAAGATGCCCTTGACATTGACTGCAAAGATGCGCTCCCAATACTCGGGAGTGATGTCTGTGAAGAGCTTCATCTCAGCGATGCCCGCATTGTTGACGAGGATATCGATGGGACCGAAGGCTTTTTCTGTTTCTTCGACCATCCGCCTCACCTGATCTCGGTCAGAGACGTCGCAGCGGATTGGAAGAGTGCGGCAGCCCTTCTCATTGAGCTGCCGAGAGAGGGAGAGGGCCGCCTCTTCACTCTGAAAATAGTTGATGACGACCCGGTAACCTCTCTCTGCGAAGAGAATGGCGGCGGCTCTGCCGATGCCTCGGGAAGAGCCGGTGATCAAGACGGTTTCGTTCATTAGAACACTCCTTTCACGAAGGGAAAGACATTGGGCAGATCCCGATATATCATATCGGAGCGGATATCGGAAATCTGCTCCGCGCCGGTCAGGATCATCGTGCTTCTCAGACTTTCCTGCATATGACGGATATAGGTACAGACCCCTTCCGAGCCGTTGCCGTAAGCACCCCAGATCAGCGCCCGGGCCGAGAGGGTCATATCTGCGCCCAGAGCGAGGTATTTGAAGATATCTCGTCCGTTTTTGACGCTTCCGTCCGCCATGATCGTCAGCTTGCCTTTGACTTCGCGGGCGATCTCCGGAAGGACTTCGCAAGGTGCGAGGGTATCGTCGAGGATGCGTCCGCCGTGGTTGGAGACGACGATCGCCTTTGCACCGATGCGCACGGCCATCTTCGCTTCCTCAACGGTCATCACGCCTTTGAGGATGAGGGGGAGCTCGGTGGAGTGGACGATCTCGTAGAGTTCTTCTCCGGTCTTCGGACCGACGGGCTGTCCCATCAGCGCCATCGTCACAAGTCCGGCGCCGTCGATATCAATGCCGATGGCGATGGCTCCCGCTTCTTCCGCAAGGCGGATGCGCTTAATGATCTCGTCGTTTTCCCGGGGCTTGATGATCACGATACCGGGAGCTTCGTATTTTTTGATTGCAGAGAGGCCGCAGAGCAGCAGATCCGGATCTCCGCCGTCGCCGACCATCGCCATCGTGCCGGCTTCTTTGCAGCCCCGTACGATTGCCTCGCAGTATTCGGCTTCGGAAAGATGACCGCCCATATTGTATTTATTTCCGGTCACGGGAGCCGCCAGCAGGGGCAGGGAGATGTTTCTTCCGAAGAGCTCTGTGTCAGTCACGGGATCCTTCGCCTTGTGCATGGTCTTCATATGAAATTTGATTTCGGAAAGTTTTTCGTAGGCGCGCTTCATGCCGTTTCCACTGCCGCTGCCTCCCATGCCGGGTACATTGCCGCTGCAGTAGACGCCGTTGCACTCCTTACAGACGTTGCAAAAAGGTTTGAGATGCTCTCTGGCGGCATCTCGGACTTCATTGAGGTTCATGGACTTCTTCCTTTCTTGTTTTGTTGTGTGTGGCGTCCGCGGCGAAAGAGATCTTTCATCGGAAAACATGGCCGCGGGAGAGATGAAAGACCGAAAAACAGAAAAAAACGCTGTTTCAGTGCTATTATCATAGCATGAATCGAATTTTTTTTCAAAACAAACCGGCTGAAAGAGGTAATAGAATGAGGGAGAGCGCGAATCCCTGCTTTAGTGAAATATACATTTCTCAATTCTGCAAGAAGGGATATTTAACTTGATTAAATGACAAAATATGGGGAGAGTGATATAATTAAGATAAATAATAGATGACAAAGCAGTATTTATAAGGAGGATAAGCAAAATGATGATTGCATATGATGATGGCAAGTCTGTTAATATAAACCTGTCGAAGGAGCGTATTGTCATTGATGGATATGCATATAATACTGAATTGTATCATTCAGATCAGAGCGAAGACATAGCAGACGAGCTTCGAAAATCATGAGACGAAGATGAGGAACTTTCGTGAAAAAATCGAGAGGAGCGAGCCGCTGAGATTTTGAAAAAATCAGTAGGACGCTGATTTTAGCGTGAAAGCGGCAGGACGCCGCTTTGAACGCGGTCAAAATTTCCGGCAAGCGAGTCCGATTTTTCCGAAAGAGAATCCGCGCCGGCGAATGATTTTTGAAGTTTGTCTACAGTCTGTACTGAATTGTATAATGCAGATGATTTTCTGACTTATTTTGAGTGAGAATTAGAGGACAAGTGTACAAATTGAAGCTCGGAGGAGAAGGATGTTAAATATAAGTAAGCGGCTATGAGCAGAGTTGTCAATGTCCGGAGAAATCGTGAGAGTGTGGAGGCGTCAGTATGAAGAAATCAAAAGTTTCTGTTCTAATCATTATGTTGTTTGTCTTTTAGGAAAATTAGATTTTGCGGAGGTGGCAGTATGAAGATAGAATTGTCCCGATTTCGTGTTCGAGAGGGTAAATCGGAAGTGGTGGATATGTGGATGCGCTTTTTAAATGAGAATATGGAGGATGTGCTGCTTACTTTAGACGGAGAAAAAATGTATGTTGAAACGATTTTCAGAGAGAAATCGGAGGATGTGGAGTACCTCTACTGGTATTCCATTCAAGGAGAAAATGGCATAAGAGTGGAAGAGTCTGATTCATGGATAGATAAAAAACACCTTGAATATTGGGATGAATGTATTGATGAAGCTTACCAGGTGGATATGTCGATGCAGGTTTCCATGATTCCGCATCGCATAGCTCAGCGGATGACGGATGATGTTTGAAGTTTATCGGCATTCTGAACAGAGATAAATCAGGTTTCTAAAAAAGAAAAACACCGAGCCGCCGACCGGCGAAGGGTGTTTTTCTTTTTGAAAAGCGCGAAACGCGCCGTTTTTTAGTTGTTGAACGCTTTCAGCACGGCCTGCTTTAGCGCTTGGGAAGAGAAGGTCGCGCCGGACACCGCATCGGCGCCGCCTTTATCCACATTCATTTTCTCGACTTCTGCTTTTGTCTTGCCGATGTATTTCGAGAAAGCTTTGTTTTTCACACTGTTCCACCAGCGGTCGTTGCCGTCGGTCTCCGTATGGTGGTCTTCGATGTTTTTGATCTTGCCGTTTTCGATGGTCAGCTTGATTTTGACCGTATAGTCGTACTCTTCGGTCTTCGCTTCACCGGTCTTGGTCACAGCAGCGGCGGAAGCGGGTTTTTGCGCCTCGTCCTTTTTCACTTCTTCTTTTTTGACCGGAGCGGGCGGATTGACCGGCTTGTATGTGAAGCTCAGCGGTTTGTATCCGAATGCCTCAACGGTGATCTGGTAGCTCTTTTTCGGCTCGAAGACATTTTTCGGGTCTCTGCGGCCCACCCGGAAGGTCTCATCGATGGATCCGTTCCCTTTGAAGAAAGGAGTTTTCTGATAAACAGCGGAAACGGTTCCGTGATGTCCGACAGGCTCGATCTCGGAAGTATTCTCTTTTTGGGATACTTTTCCGTCTTTGTCTTTGACTTCCACCATCACCGGTTTTCCGTTCGCATCCAGTTCCGTGACGAGGATATGTTCGATGTTCAGCAGGACATTGGCCAGGTCTTTGTCGGAAACGGAGAGTTTTCCGTCTTTGAAACTGAGGGAAGCGCCTTTGCCGATCTCGAAGAAGGGGTGATGCAGAGGTGTTCCGTGGCCGCTTTCAAAGTCCGGAGAGCGCCAGATATTGTTTTCATCGACGATGTTGACAAAGTATTTGCCGGCTTTGAACTCTTTTCCTTTCAGTTTGAGGGTCAGGCTTTTCGGCTGGACGTCCACTTCGTAGTTTTTCGGGTCGATGATGTTCTTGCCGTTGTAAATCGTCGAGGCGACGCTGTGCAGTTTGATCTTGAAGTCGCCGGGGAGAGAGTTTTGGAAGGTGACGGTATATCCTTCTTTGGTTTCCTTGACGACGCCTCCTTCGCCGAGCTTTGCGCCGTGGAGGGTCTGCTTTGCCGGAAGGAACTTCTTTCCCGCTTTTCCGTCGATTGCGTTAAGTACGGCTTCCTGAATCGCCATGCCTGTCTCGGTGGCGCCGCTGATGACGTCCGCCTCTTTTGTATCCATCTTCATCGCGGCGACCTGTTCTTTTGTCTTGCCTTTGAACTTGTCGAAGACTTTGGCTTTGAGCGCCATATCCCAGTAAGGCTTGTTTTTCGCATCCCAAAACTGCTGTGAAGTGGAGGGATCCCATCCTTTGGTCGCGGTGTTGTCGTCAGAAACGGATTCGATGACACCGTTTTTCAGGACGACTTTGACGCGCGCATTGTAAAAGGGCGGGTGAATAAAGGGTTCGGTCAGCGGGTAACGGCGCTGATCCACATGGGCGCTGCCGTATTTCGTTTCTTTCTTCTCCTCTGCGAAAGCCGGAGCGGTGAGTATGGCCGCGGTCAGTGCAAGGGAGACTGCTCTTTTGAATCGTCTTTTCATACAATCCTCCTAAATAAGCTTCAAAATGTTAAAAAGTTAGCGAGTGCTGTCGCTTGAAACTTATTATACTAAAGAAGTCTATAATTAGCAAGGGCTAAAAATAATATTTTGCAAATAATGGAGGGCTGCGGTTCCGGAGCTCCGAAGGAAGAGAGAGACTGCCAAAGGAGGGAGGGGAGGAGTTTTTTTGAAAACTGGATTCCTCGAAAGCGGGGGGCTGTGGTACAATAGAGCAGGAAGAAAAGGCGGGAGCGGCTCATTTTTGAAGGAGCGGCGGTTCCTGTCCTGAGCAAAGAGACCCTGCTCTGTATGAAAATACGGATGAGGGGAGAAAGAGAGGAATAGGAATGATAGAAAAAATACTGGAACAGGATGAGCGTATTCTGTGGAGCGGTCGGCCGGACAGGGTGTCCTATGCGATCGGTTCGCTTTCGTTTTATCTTTTCGCCCTGATCTGGGGAGCGATTGATCTGGGATTTATCGCTTTGTTCACGCACGGCTTTTCCGGCGTCGGCGGACCTCCGCTGCTGTTTGCAGTTCCTTTTTTCATGCTGCATATGATGCCGGTATGGATAGCGCTCTTCGGGCCGATCTATCGTTATCTGGCGAGCGGCAAGGTCGAGTATGTCCTGACGAACAAGCGCATCTATATCCAATCGGGTCTGATCGGGACGGATATCAACAGTCTGGAGCTCTATGAGGTGCAGCAGCTGTCTGTTGACGTCGGCGCCGTCGAAAAAATGCGGGGTGTCGGCACGGTACTGCTGACGAGGGGAGCCCATGGAAACTCCGGAAAAAACAGCGGTTCGTCTTGGAAAAACAAGCTCCTGCATATTGAAAACCCCTACGACGTCTATAAGCTGATCCAACGCGTTTCCCTTGATGTGACGACGGACTATCAGTTCCCCAACGCATACAGGCCGGAGGAGAACAAGGGGTATCGGACGCAGTACAATCCGGGAGATTGCCATGAACAATAGACTTTCTTTGATTCAGCGCTATTTCCTGCTTGCAGTCAACGAGCGCGGGAAGATTCCGAAAAGGCAGATGGAAAGACTCCTCTGTTTTGTCGCTGCGGGGCTGGCGGAGCTGTATCTCCTCGGGGCCATTGAAATTGCAGAAAAAGATCTGAGGATCCGGGGTGCTCTTCCTGCGGACAGAGGGTATCTGCAGCCGATCTTCGGAGTGATTGAAGGGCTGGAATCCGCGGTGATCAGCAGGGATCTCAAAGCGAAAGACTACGCTTTTCTGGATGAGAAACTCAATATCCTGCTGCAGCAGGTCGGTGCTTCTCTGGAGAAGAGGGGATGGATGCAGCGAGGGAAGGCGGGATTTCTCGGCGGAAGTGCAGGTTTTGTCCCCGTAAGATCAGCCGCTTCCGGGCAAATGAAGGAGCTGCTGCAGGAGATGCGGGAGGAAGAGCCGAAGGCGGAGTCCGTCGCACTTTTTCTGCTGCTCGAAAGAGGAAACTGTCTGGACTCTCATCTGCCCCGGACGCAGCAGGAGGAATTAAGCCGGCGTGCACAGGAGATCTCCCGGCAGGAATCCTGCCGTTTCCTTTTGGATCTGACCGGTTATCTCGACCGTGCGATGACGGCGATCTTGGAGATGGTCGCGGCAAAGCGGGGGGAAAACAAGAAAAAATAAAGAAAAAAGAATGAGAAAAGGGAGACGGAAATAAAGCCAAAATATGAAATAAAGGAAAAGAAATAAAAAAGAAACAGAAAATGAAGCAAAGAAACAAAGAAAGCAAGGAAAAAAGAAAGAGAGGGAGATCATGAAGAAAGAAACGATCTACCTGATAAGCTCCTCCCTGCTGATCTGTCTGCTTTTGTATCTTCTCGATCAGGTATGGCAGGTGAACTACGGCGTCAAAACCGGGGCGAAGATTCTGTTTTTTCTCGCCGCGCCGGCGGGATACCGCTTTGTCTTTCGAAAGGGGCAACCATCGAGACGGCTTACCCTGCCTGCCGGAAAAGAACTGAAATATTCGATCCTTGTCGGCGTCTTCAGTTTCGCCGTCGTGACGGCGGCCTATCTGCTGCTGCGCAGTTTTATCGATCTGCCGGGGATCGTCTCGGATCTCGAAGGGAAGTCCAAGGTCACTGCGGACAATTTTCTTCTGGCGGGAGCCTATATCACCTTTATCAATTCTTTTCTTGAGGAAATTTTTTTTCGGGGATTTCTCTTTTTGAATCTCTATGAGAAAGGAAGGAAGAAAACAGCCTGGATCTATTCATCTCTGATGTTTGCCCTATATCATATCTCGATCTTCAAGAGCTGGTTTTCGCCGGGCATCCTGATGACGGCTGTTGCGGGCCTTGTCTTTGCCGGCCTGCTCTTCAACTATATGAATCGGAGGACGAGGACGGTCTTCAACTCCTGGCTTGCGCATATGATGGCGGACGCCGCGATCATATGGATCGGCTGGCGGATGTTTTAAGAGCTCTCGATTCCATCAAGAATTATAGCGGGCATATATATAAAGAGAATCACAATGCAGATGGCAGACAAACTTCAAAAATCATTCGCCGGCGCGGACTCTCTTTCGGAAAAATCGGACTTGCTCGTCGGAAATTTCGGCCGCGTTCAAAACGGCATCCTACCGCTTTCTCGCTAAAATCAGCGTCCTGCTGATTTTTCTGAAATTTCAACGGCTCGCTCTTCTC
>JAUMYL010000015.1 GCA_030528675.1 Peptostreptococcaceae bacterium | reverse complement strand
CACAGAGCGCTTTCGGAAGATAGCTGCGCAGGAAGTCGCGTGCAATCTCGAGATCCCCCATATTCTCTTTGAAGTATCGGTCATGTGGATTGAGTCCTTGCTTCACAGTGCTTTCACCTGCCTGTTTTTTTGTTGTTCTTTACTTCCATTATATCATGCAAAAGGGGCTGAGGGAAAGATTTCCCTCAGCCCCTTTTTGACAGCATATTCTCTACAGTAAAAATCCCTTAACATAAATTTGACTGATGATCGACTCTTTCTTACAAAATGCTTTTTCCCATGATCCGGGACACGGAGGGTTTGAATTTTTTCGACTGTTTGATGGAACGCTCCTGTGTTTTGATCACTAAAAATGAGAGCCCCATAAAGATCAGTCCGACCAGCATATGCACCCAGTCTTCTCCCCAGCCGAATCTCGGAGCGACGCCGTAGGAGAGGAAGACTCCTGCAAACAAGGCGATCAGCGGGATCCCATACATGATGAAGGCGGCGAAAAGGACGTCGGTCGTCTCCATATCGATCTCGACGAGATCGCCGACCCTCGCTCCCGCCTCATTGGATACATCAATCGTCATCGACGTCTCCCCCGTCTCGCCGAGTCGGCAGCCCTTACAGCTGCCGCAGGCAGACTTTCGCTCGATCTTCACTTTTGCGTTTCTCTCGTCGATCCCTACGACAAGACCTGTTTCTTTCATGGTTTTTTCCTTTCTATCCTGCAAAATTACCTCAGCGCGATTCCCAGCTCTTCCAGCGCCTTTTCCTCCGCTTCGGAAGGAGCGTTCGTCAAGGGGCAGGAAGCATTCTGGGTCTTCGGAAAAGCGATGACCTCCCGAATGCTGTCTTCCTGACAGAGCAGCATGACGAGACGGTCGAGACCGAAGGCGATCCCGCCGTGAGGAGGCGTTCCGTAGCGGAAAGCTTCCAGCAGAAAACCGAATTTTTCCCAAGCTTCTTCCTGCGTGAAACCGAGAGCGCGAAACATCCTCTCCTGGATCTCGGAGTTAAAGATACGGATGCTTCCTCCGCCGAGCTCGACTCCGTTTAACACCATATCGTAGGCCTTTGCCCGAACTTTGTCCGGCTCACTCTCCAAAAGATCGAGATCTTCGTCCATCGGCGAGGTGAAGGGGTGATGCTTTGCGGCGTATCGCCCGTTTTCCTCATCGTATTCAAACTGGGGGAACTCGGTGACATAGAGCAGGCGGAAGTCCGAAGGAGAGAGTATGCCGAGCCTTGACGCCGCCTCCAGACGCACATGGCCGAGAGCATCGAAGACGACCGCGTCTTTGTCCGCGACAAAGAGGAGAAGGTCTCCTTTTTCCGCCTCCATCGCCTTGAGTATCTCAGACAGCGCTTCTTCGCTGAGAAATTTCGCGATCGGAGAATTGACGCCTTCCTCTGTGAGCTTAAGCCAGGCGAGACCTTTGGCTCCATAGGTCTTTGCCACTTCTTCCAGCGCCGTGATCGCCTTTCGGTTGAATCGGCTTTCAGCGCCTTTGATATTGACGGCGCGGACAGATCGTCCTGCTTCTCCCGCCGCGGACTCGAAAACGGAGAATCCGCAGTTTTTGACTTTTCCCGTCAGATCTTTCAGTTCAAATCCGAAGCGCACATCCGGCTTATCCGAACCGTAGCGCTCCATCGCTTCCCGATAGGTCATCCGAGGCAGAGGCAGAGCAATCTCCACATCCAGCACTTCTTTGAAGACCCTCTGAATCATTTTCTCCATGATCTCCATGACGTCATCCGCTTCCACAAAGCTCATCTCGCAGTCGATCTGGGTGAACTCCGGCTGCCTGTCCGCACGCAGATCCTCATCACGGAAGCATTTGACGATCTGAAAATACCGATCCATGCCGGAGACCATCAGCAGCTGCTTGAAGAGCTGCGGTGATTGAGGAAGGGCGTAAAATTTTCCCGGATTGACCCTGCTGGGCACGAGATAGTCTCTCGCTCCCTCCGGTGTCGGTTTCGTCAGCATCGGGGTCTCGATATCGATAAAACCGTTTTCGGAGAGGAAGTTTCGCACCACCTGCGTCACCTTGTGACGAAGCATGAAGTTCTGCTGCATCTTCGGCTTTCGAAGATCCAGATATCGGTATTTGAGGCGAAGGTTCTCCGAGACCTCGTCATCGTCTTTGATATAGATCGGCGGGGTCTCGGATTGGCTGAGGATGCGCAGCTCCTTCGCATAAACCTCGATATCCCCTGTTTTGAGGTTCGGATTTTTCGCATTTCGCTCACGGACCTCTCCTCTTACGGCGATGACGTATTCGCTGCCGAGATCCGCGGCTTTCGCAAAGCTCTCCCCGTCGGTCTGCTCGTCGAAAACAATCTGACAAAGTCCTTCCCGGTCTCTGAGATCGACGAAAATGACATTCTTATGCGCCCTCGATCTCTGCACCCATCCCATGAGTGTCACCTGCTGACCGACCTCCTTCATCGAGAGGCTTCCGGCATACTGTGTTCGTTTCATTCCGCTGATATTGTCCATATTCATCTTCTGTGGCTCTTTCAAAGTCCACAGTCCTCCTTTCCTTCTGATAAGCGCTCCATCTGCCTGCTTCCTGCAGTTTGCGCTCTATAAGCTCCTCCGTCTTCTCGATATAAAGACGGACATCCTTGATATTTCCAACCCGCTCGATGCGGCTCTCCTGGGGATAGACGAACTTGGAGATCCCTCCGCTCCCAAAGGCCAGTATGGTCTGCCGTTCTTCCATCATGCCGATGTTGTACAGAGATTCCTTTCCCCTCTTCGCATATCCGGTATTTTCGAGACCCTGCAGCATGTTCTTCTGTCGGTAGAGATAGTAGGGCTGCATCTGCATCCTCTTTGCAGATTCTGCCGTCAGATCCATCAAAGCGGAAATATTTTCTTCACTAAGCCCTTTTCCCTCTTCATCCAGCTCTTCCCGAAGCTTCGAGGCTCTCTTGACCGAGAGAGTGTGTACGGTCAGGCTCTCCGGTCCCAGCTCCACGATCTCTTTGAGGGTATGAGCCAGTTCTTCTCTTCCTTCATCCTCAAGACCCAAAATGATATCCATATTGATATTGTCAAATCCGAGGCGTCTTGCAAGATGGAAACAGTCCTTCACCTCCTGCGCCGTATGCCTGCGCCCTATTTTGCCAAGGGTCGCATCGTTCATCGTCTGCGGATTGATCGAGATCCGGGTGACCTGAGAGTCGCGGATGCGGCGCAGCTTTTCTTCATCGAGACTGTCCGGCCTTCCCGCCTCAAAGGTGAACTCGCCCCCTTCTTCAAGAGGGATATGGCTGCGAACCATTTGAAGGAGTCTTTCGATCTGTTCCGCTCTCAGCGCGCTGGGCGTGCCTCCTCCGATATAGATCGAAGAGACCGCAGACGCTGAAAACACTTCAGTTCTGAACACCTGCCGCATCTCATTCTCCAGCGCGTCCAAATATCGCTCCGACAGAAGGAGGGATTCTTTCTTCGAAAGATCCATCGAAAAAAAGGAGCAGTAGCTGCAGCGGCTCGGACAGAAAGGAATGCCGATATAGACGCCGATGCTCCTGTCGATCCTCTCAAAGAAGCCTCGCTGTCTTCCGGCGATCTGCAGAGCAAGATGCGTCTTCTGCGGACTGATCAGATAGTTCTCTCTGAGACTGTTCTCGATTTCGGCATCGGAGCGGCCTTTCGCCCGAAGATCGTGAACGATCTTGACAGGACGAATACCGGTCAGGATACCCCAAGGGTGAGAAGTCTCCGGATACAGGGGAAGAAGCAGACGATAAAGGGCTCTCTTATAGGCGTTTTTCGCCTCTGCGGGGGTGTGAAACCTCTCCCGGACGCAGGCTCTCACCTCGTCCCCCTCCCTCGTCTCTCCGCAAACCCCGGACTCCGCTCCGCCGGTCTCAAAGAGGGAAATCCGCAGAGAAGAGGTCTTTCGAGCCTCCCCGTCCTTCTCCTCCGCTTCCCTGATCCTGAGGTCTTTTCGCTCTTCTTTCGAAAGAAAGGCGTTTGAAAGAAAGGTGTTCGCCAGCAGGCTCAGCTCGTAGGCGAAATCTTTCCGGTCAATCAGGATATCCATCTAAGTCAGATTCCTCATAAAGGGATTGTGGAGCTTTTCTTTACTGAGAAGAGAGGCGGGGCCGTGTCCCGGAAATACCCGATATTCCTGTTTGATATGCTTGAGGGTACGCAGAGAGTCCATCATCTCCCTCTCGTCTCCTCCCCGAAGATCCGTCCTTCCCATCGAACCTGCAAAGAGGGTGTCTCCCGTGAACATGACATCTTCCGCATACAGGCAGATGCCTCCTTTGGAGTGGCCGGGGGTGTGCAGGACTTTCAGGCGGAGGCTGCCGATCTCGATCTCGTCTCCCTGCTGCACATACCGGTCCGCCTCAAATTCAATCGGACCCATCCCGAGGAAGGGAGACAGATTCAGCTGAGCGTTGCCGAGCATCTCCTTCTCGTCTTCATGGGCGATCACCGGGCAGCCGTAATGTTCTCTTGCCGGAATGACCGCTCCGATATGATCCCCGTGTCCGTGAGTCAGGATGATGCAGGTCGGACGCAGCTCCATCTTTTCGACAACACCTTTGATCTTGTCAAAATTTCCGGTCGGATCGATCAGAGCGACTTCCTTCGTCTCTTCATCCCCGACGATATACGTGTTGACTCCCATGACATTTGCTTCTATCACTTCTAAAATCATCTATGCCTCCGTCTTTTATTTTGAATCGATAATCAGGGTCACCGGGCCGTCGTTTTGGATACTGACGGACATATGAGCGCCGAAGACCCCTGTCTCCACTGTATAGCCTTGTTCCCTCATGCGGGCGATCATCTTCTCGTAAAGAGGGATCGCCTTCTCAGGCCTTGCAGCCTTTATGAAACTCGGGCGCTTTCCCTTTCGGCAGTCGCCGTAGAGCGTGAACTGCGAGACGAGGAGGATGCTCCCGCCGACATCTTTCAAAGCGAGGTTCATCTTCTCTTCTTCATCTTCAAAAATGCGAAGTCCCGTCACCTTATCGCAGATATATTCCAGATCTTCCTCCGTATCTTCATCGGAGATCCCCAGCAGCACCATCAGTCCCCTGCCGATCTTTCCGCTGACATGGCGGCTGTCCGCCTCTATGATCTCGACAGAGGCCGAGGACACTCTCTGTACGACCACTCTCACCGCGTTCCCTCCTTAGTTGAATATTCTCGCCACATCTTCGACCTCAGGCATTCGCTTGAGTTTGTTGATGATGTTTTTGAGCTGATCTTTGTTCCTGACTTCAAGAAGGATGTTCATCAGAGCGATGCCCTCCTTGTTGCTTCTCGCATTGATGCCGAGAACGGAGAGTTTTTCATCGCCCAGTATTCGGCTGACTTCCATAAACAGACCTTTTCTGTCACCGGCCCGAAGCTGGATCTCCGCCTCAAAGCTACTCATCTTGTCCTCACTGATCGCCCATTCCACTTCAACGCGCTTTTGAACATCGTCCCTGCTGATGTTCGGGCAGTCCTCCCGATGGACCGAGACGCCTCTGCCCTTGGTGATATAGCCGACGATATCGTCTCCCGGAAGAGGATTGCAGCATTTGGCATACCGAATGAGAATATTGTCGATGCCCTTCACATTGACGCCCGTGTCCTTCTCTTTTTTCGGAGAAGCTTTCTTCCGAGGTTTTTCCTCTGTCTTTTCCTGTTTTTCCTCCTTGGCCTTCGGATGGTCTTCCTCGTACTTTTCCTTCAGTTTCGGGAAGACCTGACTCATGTTCAGTCCGCCGTAGCCGAGGGCTGCAAACATATCTTCCTCGCTGTTGACGGACACTGCCTTCGCCGCCTGCGCAAGATAGCGGTGCTTGAGGATCTCGTCGATGGGATAGCCCTGCTTTTTGGCTTCTCTCTCGAGGGCTTCTCTTCCTTTTTCGATATTTTCTTCCCGCCGTTCTTTTTTGAACCACTGACGGATCTTGCTCTTGGAATGAGGACTCTTGACGATGTTGAGCCAGTCTCTGCTCGGACCGTTGGAATTGGAAGCGGTCATGATCTCGACGACCTCTCCGTTTTTGAGGCTGTAGTCCAGAGAAACGATCTTCCCGTTGACCTTGGCTCCGTTGTAGCGGTTGCCGACGCCCGAATGGATCTTGTAGGCGAAATCCAGAGGCACCGCTCCTGCCGGCAGTTCGACCACATCTCCCTGGGGTGTATAGACGAAGACCTGATTGTCAAAAAGGTATTCCGCAAGCTCTCCCATATTGGATACATCAGTCTGGGCCTCGATCATATCTCCGATCCAGGAGATCACCTTGTCCATATCCTTGCGGCTCGTGGCGGCCTTGCCCTCTTTATATCTCCAGTGAGCGGCAATACCGAACTCAGCCTTGCGGTGCATCTCATAGGTCCGGATCTGAATTTCCAGCGGTTCCCCGTCCGGTCCAAACACCGTCGTATGAATCGACTGATACTCATTTTCTTTCGGGATCGCCACATAATCCTTGATGCGTTCCCGCATGGGATTCCATGTCTTGTGAACGACGCCCATCGCTCCGTAACAGTCTTTGACATTGTTCACAAGTATCCTGACGGCGACGAGATCGTAGATTTCTTCAAAGGCGCGGCCTTTTTTGTGCATCTTATTATAGATACTGTAAAAATGCTTGGCTCTCCCCTTGACTTCCGCCTCGATGTCGTCTTCCCGAAGATTGGCCTGCAGCAGGTCGATCACGGTTTCGATATACTCCTCCCTCTGCTTTCTCTTCATCGAGACCCGCTCGACGATATCGTAATATCCTTCGGGATTCAGATAGCGAAGAGCGATATCCTCCAGTTCCCATTTAACACGGGAGATCCCCAGCCGATGCGCAATCGGCGCGAAGATCTCCAAGGTCTCCTTGGCGGTGCTTTTGGCTTTTTCCTCCGGCTGAAATTTGAGGGTGCGCATATTGTGCAGACGATCCGCAAGCTTTACGAGGATCACGCGCATATCCTTGCTCATGGCGATGAACATCTTGCGAAAATTTTCGATCTGCGCCTCTTCTTTCGTCTTAAAGGCTATTTGCCCGAGCTTTGTCACTCCATCGACGATGTCCGCGGTCTCTTTGCCGAAACGTTCGGCGATATCCGCGTATTCGACGCTCGTATCTTCTATGACGTCGTGGAGCAGACCCGCCGCGATCGTCGTGACGTCGAGTTCAAGTTCTGCGAGGATCTTCGCGACCTCGACGGGGTGCACGATATATTTTTCCCCCGACTTCCTGTATTGTCCCTCATGGGCGATCTGCGCATAATGATACGCCCTGACCACGACGTCCAGATCCGCGTCCGGACTGTAGCCTTCGATCATGAGCAATAGATTTTCAAGCATTTTTCCTCACCTGCCCTTCCCTCTGAAATAGGAAAATAGTCGGCCTTCGCCAACTATTGATCTAATACTTTACCAAAGAATGGATATAGTACTCGCCGAGTCTCTCCCTTCCCTTGAGAAATTCGAGCTCAATCAGGAACTCCATCGCCGCCACTTCACCTCCAAGGGATTCGATCAGCTTGGCCACCGCTTCCACCGTGCCTCCCGTCGCCAAAAGATCGTCCACAATCGCAACGCGCATCCCTCTTCGGATCGCATCCGTATGGATCTCCAGCATATCGGTCCCGTATTCGAGTTCGTACTCATAACTTGTCGTCTCCGCAGGCAGCTTGCCCGGCTTGCGCACCGGAATAAACCCGACGCCCAGCGCATAGGCCGCCGCCGCTCCCATCAAAAATCCTCTCGCTTCAGGTCCGACAATACAGTCAATTTTCTTGTCCTTCAGATCCCTGACGATCTCATTGATGCTGCAGGCAAAGGCCTCGGCGTCTTTGAGAAGGGTCGTGATATCTTTAAAGTTGATCCCTTCCTTCGGGAACCCTTCGATCTCCCTGATCTTCGATTTCAAATCCATCGGTCTCTCCTTTTTACTCTCTCTCCGCAAACAGCATTTCAAGCGCCTTCATCGTCGCGGCAGCGGACAAATCCTGCTTTTCCCGGCTGTTTGAAGGAGTGTAGAGTATCTTTATATTTTTATTCAGATCATCAAAAACATAGTCTGCATATGAAAGATCATCCAGCACCTCGAGCATTGACACAAGCCCGAAAGCATCGGTTTTCAAAAACCGGCAGAGCTCTTCGATATCGAAGACGGACTGAGGCTTTTTCGAAATCAGCGAAAACAGCTTCGCCAGATCCTCCCTCTGAGGAATTCGTTTTTCTGCCGGGGATTCCGGCAAAAACCTCATTAAGCGCAGCTTTTCCCATGGGATCTGCGTTCCCGTCTTTCGCAGATATCCGCCTTCCGGTAGAATAATATTATTATATATGGAAAAGTCCAAATTATCAATAATCGGCAGGAGGAAAACGCCGCAGGACCCTCTCTTTTGATCCGCTCTCGTTGAAAAATCCATATTCCGATAGTATAAATTTTTCGTGATCCGCCAAAAGCTCTCCGGCCGGCAGCAGAGAAAGAGCAGCCCGCACTCTTCCCTGTAGTCCTCCCAGTCGAAAAGCGGAGCCTCCAAAACCCTCTCCCACCGAAGCTGAGCCTGTTCTCTTTTCAGCTCTCTGATCGCCTGCGCCGTCTCCTGCAAATAAGCCAAAGGACCTTTGGAGGCTTTCGCGTCCCTCAGCAGGAGCTGCAGCCTTTCCCTTCCCATGTATTCGTTTCGGTCGAGCTCAAAGACGATATCGACTTTCTGCGAAAGGTCGAGTTCCTCAAAGAGCGCTGCTTTGTGAAAGCCGATGACGTCAATATCCGCATCGAGCTGCGCCTTGAGATGGGCTTCATTTTTTCCGATGCGCCTGCAGTTTTTCATCAGAACCGATGGCAGGAGAAAAAGAGGCCTCGTATTCCCGATCCCGAAGGGTTCGAGGCGTTCGAGATCCTCTGCCAGAGAAAAGCCGATCTCGTTTTTTTCGGCTTCCGCATCGAGATAAAGCAGAGCTTCCATCTTTTTGTCCCGAAAAACCTCGTCGGCGACCTCGTTGATCCTCTCCTCAAAGAGTCCTATCTTCGACTCGTCCACCGTGATACCCGCCGCCTGCTCATGTCCGCCGAATTTTTCGAGGATCTCACCGCCGGAGCACAATGCCTCAAAGAGGTTGAATCCTTCGATGCTCCTCCCAGAACCCTTGCCCTTTCCTCCTTCTTCAATCGCTATGATGAAAGAAGGCTTGTGAAACCTCTCCGTGATCTTCGACGCGACGATCCCGATCACTCCGCTGTGCCAGTTCTCCGAAGCGGCAACGAGCACTTTTCTGTCCTTTTTCGCCTCACAGATCAAAAGCGCTTCCTCGAAGATCTTCGCCTCCACCGCCTGTCTCCGTCGGTTGAGCAGTTCCAGCATCCCCGCTGCCGACTCCGCCTGCTCCGCGGTTTTCGCAGTCAGCAGCTCGACTCCGATATTCGCCTTTCCCATCCGTCCGGAAGAATTGATACGGGGCGCGAGAGCAAAAGCGATATGAGAAGAATTGAGGCGTCTTGCATCCAGGCCGCCGGATCGGATCAACGCGCCCAGCCCGAGATTGCTCGGATTTTTGAGACGCGCCAGTCCGAGCTTGACAATCGTCCGGTTCTCTCCCGAGAGCTCGACGATATCCGCCACCGTCGCTGTCGCGGCGATCTCCAGCAGTTCCTCGAGGGAATAGGAGGCGTTATGCTTCGATTTCAGAGCCTGCGCCAGTTTGAAGGCGATGCCGGCTCCGCAGATATTTGCATTCGGATAACTGCAGTCTGTTCTTTTCGGATCGATGACGGCAACGGCAGCCGGAAGCTCCTGCTTGCACTGATGATGATCCGTAACGATCATATCAACGCCGATCTCCTTTGCATACTCGACCTCTTCCGTCGAGGTGATCCCGCAGTCGACGCTGATGATCAGATCTCCTCCCCGCGAGCGGATGAAATCCAGCGCCCCCCGGTTGACGCCGTAGCCTTCTTCGACCCGTCCGGGTATATAGTAGTTCGCATCGACGCCAAGTCCCCGAAAACTGTGCAGAAGGATCGAAACCGCCGAGATTCCGTCCACATCGTAATCCCCGTAGATCCAGATCCGCTCCTTGCGCTCCATCGCCTCTCCTATCCTCCGGACGGCTTTATCCATATCCTTGAGCAAAAACGGATCCAGCAGATCCTGTTCCCGAGGATCGAAGAAGACCTCTTCCTCCGCCTGATTGATTTTACGGAGTTTTATCAGATGCGGGAGAAGAGCTTCTTCCCTGCACCTCTCCCTTAGGATCCATTTTTTCACTGTCTTTCCTTTCTCCTTGAATTTCAAAAAATAAAGATTAGAGAATCCTCTAATCTTTTATTGAATGATTTCCACTATTACTTTTTTGTTTTCTCTGGCCGAAACGGCTTTGACGACCGTTCGGATCGCCTTGGCGATCCTTCCCTGCTTGCCGATGACCTTGCCCATATCCTCGTCGGCGACTTTGAGCTCGATGAGCAGAGTGCTCTCCGTCTGTTTTTCCGTCACCGTCACTTGATCGGGGCTGTCTACCAGAGATTTCGCGATCACTTTTACAAGTTCTCCCATATCCTACCTCCCCGGCGGTTTTTCCATGCTTTTTCCGGAGGAACAGACTTCTGCGGATTCAAAGAGAAGTCTGAGACCCTCTGAAGACGGCATAGGATCGTGTTCTACTTGAGGATGCCGCTTTTTTTGAACAGATGTTTCACCACATCCGTCGGCTGCGCTCCCACTTTGAGCCATTTTTCCGCTTTTTCCTGATCGATCTTGATCGTCTTGGGCTCCGTCAGCGGATTATAGTATCCCACTTCCTCAATGAATCTTCCGTCTCTCGGCGAACGGGAGTCCGCTACGATGATTCTGTAAAAGGGTCTTTTGTGTCCGCCCATTCTTCTCAGTCGAATTTTTACCATGGTTCCATCTCCTTTTATTTTTTTTGAAAAATTTTATCCGGCATCTTTCAGCATCTCTCCCGGGTCAGCGACCGGGAAAACGCTCGAAAGACCCCGCTCTTATAAAATATAACCGAAAAATCCCTCCGCAGCTGCGGATCCTTTCGATTAAATTTTCCCTTAAAATCCGGGGAAAGGAAACTTGAACTTCCCCTTTTTCATTGATTTTCCCATATTGGAAAATTGCTTCATCATCTTCTTGGATTCCTCAAACTGCTTGAGCAGACGGTTGACCTGCCGGACTTCCGTACCGCTGCCCCTGGCGATGCGCTTCTTTCGGCTCGCGTTGATGATCGAGGGATTCTGCCTCTCCTTGACCGTCATCGACTGAATGATCGCTTCGACCCGAAGGATCTCTCTCTCGTCGATCTCAGCCTCCTTGAGCTGCTTCATCTGGGACATCCCCGGTATCATCTCAAGAAGATTTTTCAGCGGCCCCATCTTCTTGATCGCCTGCATCTGCTGCAGGAAATCTTCGAAAGTGAACTCCGCAGTCTTGAGCTTCTCCTGCATCGCCTTGGCGGATTTTTCGTCAAAGGCGGTCTGCGCCTTCTCGATGAGGCTCATGACATCACCCATGCCGAGAATCCTCGACGCCATGCGCTCCGGGTGGAAGGCTTCGAGATCTTCGAGCTTTTCCCCCACTGCTGCGAATTTGATCGGCTTTTTCGTGATCGCCTTGATCGAGAGAGCCGCGCCTCCTCGGGTGTCCCCGTCGAGCTTGGAGAGGATCACTCCGTCGATGCCGAGGGTCTGATCGAAGGTCTCGGCGATATTGACCGCGTCCTGACCTGTCATCGCATCGACAACAAGCAGAATCTCATGGGGCTTGACCGCAGATTTGATATTTTTCAGCTCCTCCATCAGCTCTTCGTCGACATGAAGGCGTCCGGCGGTATCGATCAGCACGATGTCATAGCCGAGGGTCCTCGCCTTCTGTACGCCGTTTGAAGCAATCTCGACAGCATTTTTGTTGCCTTCTTCACTGTAAAAGACCGCTCCCGCCTTTTCAGAGACGATCTCGAGCTGTTTGATCGCAGCGGGACGATAGACATCACAGGCGACGGTCATGGGCTGTTTCCCCTGTTTTTTGAGGTGATGGGCGATCTTTCCCACCGTCGTCGTCTTACCGGCTCCCTGCAGGCCGACCATCAGGATGACCGTTGGGGGCTTGGAAGAGAGGTTGAGTTTGCTTTGGACATTTCCCATCAGATTCGCCAGCTCCTCGTTGACGATCTTGATGACCATCTGTCCCGGCGTCAGGCTCTCCATGACCTCCGCTCCGATGGAGCGTTCCTTGACGGTCTTGATAAAGTCCTTGACGACCTTGTAATTGACGTCCGCCTCCAGCAGGGCGAGCTTGACCTCCCGCATTGCGGCATCGATGTCTTTTTCCGTCAGTTTTCCCTTGCCTTTAAGATTTTTCAGGGTATTTTGAAGTTTTTCCGCTAAATTTTCAAATATCATTCCGATATCTCCTCGCAAATCCCGTACAGCGCTTTCACACTTTCCCGCGCAAGTTCCTGCCTGCCTTCCTCTATCTGCCCTCGCAGATCTTCAATCCGCTCTAAGACAAGGCTCATCTGAGCTTTCCTGTGCTCCTGCTTTTCGAAAAAACCCAATTTTTCTTCATATTGATAGAGGGATTTTTCCGCTTTTTTTATCGCGTCAAAGATCGCCTGGCGCGAAATCTCGAACACCTCTCCAATCTCGGACAGAGAGAAGTCTTCATAATAATACAGCTCCATGACGTCCCGCTGTCTCGGCGTCAGCAGACCTCCGTAAAGGTCAAGCAGTGCGCAGACTTCTTCCAATTTTTTCAGCTCCATAAGAATATCTCCCGCAAAGTATAAACGCTTTACAGGAGATATTCTACCGAAAGAGACTGCTAAAGTCAAGCCTGATTTTCAAAAAATCAAGACTGTGATGCAAATCTTTTCCCTGAGATCTTTTCCTTTTCTCCTCCTCGAATATTTCATACGAATCGAAGATCTGAAGATAAAAAACACTTCTCTTTTACCCCATGTTTAACCCCTCTTCCGCAAAGATGCAAGTCTCCGGCACGCTTCCTGAACGCAACGAATATCATCTGCATAACATATCCTGAACCAGCCGGGTTCTTCGGAGGCGAAGAGCTGTCCCGGAGATATATTGATTTTTAATTCGTTATAAATTTTTTCCCATAGTACAAACTCCTCTTCGAATTCAGTTTTGTTCATAAAAGGACGAAAATCTGCCCATAAGAATATTCCCGCCTCCGCCTTTTTCGTTACGACGCCGATCTCAGCCAATCCCTGTTTCATCAATGCACAAGTCTTCCGCAACCTCTGTCTGTTTAATTTCATCAGCTCTTCTAATTCAGGCGCTTTCAGAAGTTCTTTCAGGATCGTCTGCGTGATCGAAGAAACAGATCCAAAATAAGTAATATTCTCCATTCCTCGGATTATCTCTCTGTTAAAGGATATACATAATCCGGTACGAAATCCCGACAAGGCGAAATCCTTTGCAAAACTGCTCGTCACATGGACTCTGTGCATATATTCCTCCGGAACCAAACTCATGACGCTTATGAATTTCGCTTCCGGATCAAATACGGTCTCCGCGTAGATCTCATCCGAGATCAAATCCAGATTATTCTCCATGCAAAAATCAATTATGTTTTTCAGCGCTTCTTTTTTATATACTGTCCCTACCGGATTGTTCGGAGAGGAGAATAACACACAACGCACATTCTTCCCTTCAGCCTTCAATTCCTTTATTTTTCTGTAAAAAACTTCCTTTTCAAGGTTTTCGGTACAATACACCGCCTCCGGAATCACACCCGCCCTCTCGTTAATATCATCCGTAAAGCTCGAATAATACGGGGCCGGGATCAGAAACACATCCCCCTCGTCTCCCAACAGAGTAGCAAGCATCTCCAGAGCCGCCGTGCACCCTGCCGTAACGGCGATATTATCCTTCGTGAGAGATCCTCCTTCTCTCCCGGCAAATACCACCTTTTGCCAGTGTTTTGCAATCGCTTGTCTGAACTGATCCGAGCCGTGAAATTTATTGTAATGCAGATTCGATGGTTCTATATGCAGTCGATCCATTATTTTTTTCATCAGCTCGATCAATTCGCCGTCTACCAGCTTTGTCTCAGCCGTCCCCATATTGATATAGCCTTCGGGATTTGAAACAGGATCGTATAAGTCCTTCAATGCGTTAAAATGCGCTTTGACTAAAGCCGGCAGATCCTTTACATTCGTTTTTCCTCTCTTAGACAGAAATTCTAACATCAACTTAACCTCCTGACTTTTCAATTATGCTCCAGTCCCATCTCTGTTATGATTCCGGGACGCACACCCAGCCCCATCGTCGCGTCAATGCAGGCTCCGTGCAGCACAGTCGACTCATCTTTCAGCAATTCACACATCCAATATGCGATCTCTTCCGGCTGAATCAATCGCTTTTTAGCTTGTGACAAGTCAAAATCTGTTCTCTCTTCCTGTGTCATTCCCTTTAGAGTACTCGAGTAGAACATCGGAGTCTCAGTCGCTCCCGGACAAATACAGAATACATCTATCAAAGTATGCGTATTCTCCGCGGCAATCTGTTTCGCCATATATGCAACAGCGGATTTGCTCATTCCGTCGCTCAATGTGAACTTGGGAAAACAACCGATCCCTCCGCCGACTGAGGAAATGAAAATTAATTTTGTTTTTGAAGTTTTCCTGCTGAGATCTCCTTCTATTTTTTTGTAGATCCAAAGTGGACCCAGTGCATTTACAGTCATCATTGCAAGATCATTGGCCGCGTTTAGCACATCTCCCTGCTCCGCATACTCCTTCACTGTTCCCGATCCCAATGATGCGTTGAAAATTACGGCATACCATTCATGCTGATTTAGAAAATCCGCTTTTCTGATCTCTTCAATCTTCCCCTGATCCAACCTGTATGCGAACAGCTTTCCGGGATGTTTCGCCATCATTTCCTCGGCCTTCGCAGCCGATCTTCTATAAGTGATATGCACTTCATAGCCCTTTTGCAGCAGCATTTCAACGGTTGCTTCTCCGATACCCTGTGTGCCTCCTGTCACCAATACTTTTTTACTCATCATTCTCCTCCTTAATCTTTTTCGTAACTTACATCCATCACCACTTTGCCGCTTTTATATCTAAAATGCGCATACAAATACGCAACGATCAAAAACAGGACTTGTCCAATAATCAATTTCATATTCAGTCCGGAAAGATTAAAGTATATTTGAGCAATCAGAACCAGCGTCGCCGCCGTGCAGAAAAAGACGAGGGTTCCCTTTTTGCATTTGTACGGAGATTTTTCCCATTCTTCAGGAAAAATCTCCGGTAATCTGATCGTTGCCAGGGATGTAAAAATCATGACGACATAAGCCATAATTAAAACCAGATTCGCTAAACTTTGCATACTGACGCCGGCAATGATCGGAATGACCGTAATCAAATAAAACAACCCCAAAAGATATATAGGCGTTTTATATTTGGGATGTAATTCCGCCAATTTTTTTGGAAACCAGCCGTCCTCACTTGCCTGAATCAAAGGTTTCGTCACCCATGCGATATTTGCATTCAAGGTGGTTGCCAGAGCGCCTAAAGCTCCGCCGACAATAAAAAATAAATATAAAGATCTTGGCAAAACAGCCTGAGCAACCATCGAGAGATTTTGATCCGCCACCTGTTCTACCGGAAGTACTCCGGCCGCAACGGTTCCTACGAGAGTATACAGTATTGAAATACCAAGGGTAGAAGCTATCAGAACAAAAGGAATGTCTTTCTTGGGATCCTTGCATTCTCCGCCCAACTGAAAAATTCCATTCGCCCCTAAGACCGCAAAAGTCAGGAACGCCGACGCCGAAAGAAAACCGCTTGCTCCTCCGGTGAAAAAATCTTTCGTAAAATAATCGGCTTCTACCTTTCCGATCCCTGCACCGATAAAAATCAGCAGCGCCAAAATCAGAAAAACCATCAACAAATTTTGTATTTTTGCCATGAATTTTGTTGGGAAGACATTGATGATAAAGAAGACTGTCGCTACAACGACGGCAACCGCTTTCTCATTCAGGCCGGGAATCAACGACAACACATAACTCGCAAATGAGAGAGCATATACAGACAAGGCGATATTTCTGAAAGTAAAAACCAAGATCCAAAATCCGGCAAAGCGAGGCCCGCATAAAACTGCCGCCTGTGTGTATTCTCCGCCGCGCAGTCTCACACAAGCCATGATAAAAAGAGAGGGAACGCTTAAAATGATCACAAAAATGGCCGCAAGAATGAACGCCATATTCACGCTCCGACCTGTCATACCGATACCCATTCCGACCAAAATCATAATTCCGGAACCGATGATCTGTCCACAGGCAATACCCATCAATTCCTTTTTCCCTAATTCTCTCCTTAATTCCTTCGTTGACATCCTCCATTTCCTCCTCTCAATCATTATATAATGAGCAAAATATTTCTTAACAATATAAAATAATTTATAAGTTTTTTATATCGAAAGATTTTTATTTCATTCTGATTTATGAGGTTTTCTTATTTGTTTCTTTTTTTACATTCTATATTTTTTTCTTAACTTTGTCAATATATTTTATAATGTTTTGCAGAAATGGATCTACTTTCAAAACAAGGGAGGCTATGGTATACTTACTCTGAATAATGAGAAGGAGAGAACCGTGTTGCAAAAAATGAACAGTCGAAAAATATTAAATAAGACAGACCGAAAACAAATTTTTTTCAATATCAATCAGGTTGCAAAAGCCATCGGAGTAGTTCCTGCCACCATCCGAAATTGGGAAAAAGCGGGACTTTTTGTCGCAAAGAGAAGGAAAAACAATAACTATAGAATCTTCGACTTCGACGATATTGAGATGCTGAAAAAAATCAAGTCCTATTCTATCGACGAAAATATGAACGGTAGTTTAATAAAGAAACTTCTCGCACAGGATCTGACTGCCTCGAAACCGCAGGATCCCAAATACCCGAAGGCGGTATATTATGCAAAACTGAAAGAATGTCGCGAAAAGAGAGCTTACACATTAGACGAAGTCAGCGAGATGACCGGAGTATCCGCTTCCTATCTAAGCAAAATCGAATCTGGAAATTCCAATGTTTCCTTGGATATCTTACAAAAACTCGCTTCCTTCTACGGAGAAAGTATTCTCAGTTTTTTTAAGACGGGTCGGACGGAAGGATACGAAGTCACACGAAACAATCGAGGGATCCCATGGGAATCCAATTTGGATGGCGTTTATGTCACCAGTCTTGCCCATCTTCAAAATACGACCATGATCCCCACATTGTTTACCGTAGATCCGGGATGCGGCGATTTCGTAGCGCATACCCACAGTAGCGGACAAGAATTTATTTACATTCTCTCCGGAAAGATCAAAGTCATTTTAGACGAGTCTGACACTCACATCCTCAGGAAAAACGATTCCATCCACTTCGCCTCTACCCGAATGCATGAATGGCATAATTTCGGTAAAGTCACCGCTCAATTCTTATGGATACACTCTTCTCTATGACAGTCGAAGTTTGATCGCCGCGCATGCAAAATAGCCGTATACCATAATATATACGGCTATTCAGAGCGAAGACAAAGCAGACGAGCTTCGAAAATCATGAGACGAAGATGATGAACTTTCGTGAAAAAATCGAGAGGAGCGAGCCGCTGAGATTTTGAAAAAATCAGTAGGACGCTGATTTTAGCGTGAAAGCGGCAGGACGCCGCTTTGAACGCGGTCAAAATTTCCGGCAAGCGAGTCCGATTTTTCCGAAAGAGAATCCGCGCCGGCGAATGATTTTTGAAGTTTGTCTACAGTCTGAATAGCCGTATACCATGATATATACGGCTATTTTGCGTCGATTGCGGACTGTATTTGTTCTAACTTATGGCTGAAGGCGCTGCCTGAGAATCCTTACATCCTTTGCTTCCCCTTCCTCCTTTTCCGCCTTTCATCATCATCATCATCGGCAGGCGGGAATCTTTTCGAAGGTCGGCTTTTCTCTGCTTGATATGCGCTTTCATTTCCTCCGCCTTCGTCTGATCGATCAGGCCGGCAGAAAGATACTTTTCCACCATCTGCATCTCCAGATCGAGTTTCTGCTCTTCAATCTTATAGATTTCTTCCTTCTGCGATTCTCCAAGAGCCTGCCATTTTGACTGCATCGCCTCCATCTGCTGCTGATGCTGTCGACGCTCTTTTTCGAACTCCGCTTTCTGTTCCTCCGTCAGCTGCGGTCTGCCTTTCATCGGCTCACTAAACGCCGTCCCTTGCATTTGTGTCTTACTTTCCTCTGCAAAGGAATGCAGCGCTCCCGCGGCCGCTCCCGACAGGAGCATTACAGACAAAACTCCAGCTGCCATTTTCTGTTTTATTTTCATCATGATCTTCTCTCCTTTTTCATCTTTTTCTTCAATCTCCAAAAATCTATTCTCCAAAAATAATCAAAAGCCGCTCGCACCCCTCCTCTCTTTAAGAATCCGGGACGTCTTTCCTTCCCGTGACTCTATAATAGAAGAGTTTTGTGAACGGCTTATGAAGAACGATCAAAGCTTGGCTGAAGATCATGAGACGCTTTCGTTCACTTTCTCGAGCGAATCATTTTTTGAAGAGGATCTTGGCCGGGATTCCCACCGCCGTCGCATAGGGGGGAACATCCTTCAGTACGACGGCATTTGCACCGATCTTGCTGTAAGAACCGATCTTGACGGGGCCGAGGACTTTGGCGCCGGCGGAAATCAGCACATAGTCCCCGAGGGTCGGATGTCGTTTGCCTTTGTCTTTGCCCGTGCCTCCGAGCGTCACCTGATGATAGAGAATGCAGTTGTCACCGATCTCGGCGGTCTCACCGATCACGACGCCCATACCGTGGTCGATGAAGAGATTTCGTCCGATCTTCGCTCCCGGATGGATCTCGATCCCCGTCAAAAAGCGCATGAACTGGGAAAGAAATCTTGCAAGAAAGACAAGTTTCTTTCGATAGAGAAAATGAGACAGACGATGAACGATGATCGCATGGACGCCCGGATAGAAAAAAAGCACGCTCAGCCTCGTGGTGCTTGCCGGATCATTTTCCATATAACAGTCCAAGAACTCCGAAATGTTTTTTATCCTCTCTCCGATTTTTGAAACGACCCCTCTCCCCTCTCTTTCATTACAGATCATTTGCGAAACAGCCCCTCCATCGACAGATACTTATGTCCGCTGTCCGGAGCCAGAGCGAGAACCTTCTTTCCTCTTCCGAGATTTCTTGCAGTCTCCAGAGCCGCCCACACCGCCGCTCCCGAGCTGATCCCGACGAAGAGCCCTTCTTTTTCTGCAAGCAGAGCAGTCATCGCAAAGGCTTCGGCAGTCGGCACCTTGACCACTTCATCCGTCAGCTCTCTCCGGAAATTCCCCGGCACGAACCCTGCCCCGATCCCCTGTATTTTGTGCGGTCCGGCATTTTCGCCCGACAGGACTGCGGATTCTGCAGGCTCCACCGCAACGATCCTTATATCCCCATAGTGAGACTTCAGTCCTTTTGCAGTGCCGCTGAGGGTTCCTCCCGTGCCGACTCCCGCGACAAAAGCATCCAGACGATCAAAGTCCGAGATGATCTCCTCTGCCGTACTTTTCTCATGGGAGCGGGGATTGGCCGGATTGTCGAACTGAGACAGGCTGAGATAGCCTTTTTCCGCAATGAGCTCCCGCGCCTTTTCGATTGCACCGCTCATCCCCTTCGCTCCTTCCGTCAGAATAAATTCCGCTCCGTAGGCGGACATCATCTGCCTTCTTTCCGCAGACATCGTCTCCGGCATCACGAGGATCAGGCGGTATCCCTTTGCCGCTGCCAGCATCGCCGCACTGATTCCCGTATTTCCGCTCGTCGGCTCGACGATGGTCATGCCGGGACGGAGTTTACCTTCCTCTTCCAAGACTCGCAGCATCTCCAGCGCCGCCCTGTCCTTGACGGAACCCCCCGGATTGTAAAATTCCAGTTTCAAATAGACCTCCGCCATCTCCTCACGGACGATGCGGCTCAGTTTCAACACCGGCGTATGGCCGATCAAAGCTTCTATAGTGTCGTAGATCATGACTTTCCCTCTTTTTCCCTCCGTAAAACAGAGTATATAACTATGAATTATACTCCCTGTCCGGCCAAATTGCAAGCAGAGTTTCTTTCTTTTTTACGAGAAACGCATGAAAAACCTTCTCGGCACATCACCTGTATTCGTCAAAAAAACCAACGCGAAGAGGAATCGACTCCTATACATCCTTACTGTGAAACGAACGGAGAGACAGCCCGAGAGCCCCCAGCAGAAATACCAGAAGCAGTCCGAAATATACCAAGTATCGTCCGGCATTTTGGTCAAGCGCCGCGTGGATTCCATTCAAAAACCACTGCAAAGGATTGATGAAACTCAGCATCCGAAAAATTGAAGGGGCCTTTTCCAGAGAGTAGAAGGCGTCGCTGCAAAAAAGCAGCGGAAACAGTATGAGATTCGTGACCATACTCATCTGCGCTTCATCTCTGACCTTGCCCGAAATATAAAAACTGCAGCAGATATACCCTGCGGCGGCCGCAGCCAGAACAGGCGGCAAAGCGGCGACGAAAAGCAGAGAAAGCGGAAAACCGAAAGCCGCCTTGCAGACAGAGAGGACCACTATGCCGCAGACTACCGATATCAGCACCCAAGCGGACGATACACTGCATACATATTCCCAAAGCCCCATTGAAGTAACTCTCAGCAGACTGTACACGCCCCGTTTCCGCTGCGCCATAATCGTGTATGCCGTCACGGAGAAAGCGTAAAAAACAATGCTTACGGCAGTCATCCCGACAGAAATCCGCTTCATATATTCGGGATCTTTTATTAAAGTGCCGAGCAAAAGGCTCGTTCCGACGGGAACCGCCAATGACCACAGCAGCAGATAAAAGTCGCGGGCGGCAGATTTTATGGTTAAAAGAAACAGTGTTTTCATCCTTTCATCCCTCCCGGTACAGTCAAACTAAGATACAGTTCTTCCAAATCTTTCACATGATGCCGGCTCAAGAGAGCTTCCGGCGATCCCTTCGCCATGATCCTTCCGGCGTCCATCACGATGATCCGATCAGCGGTTTTCGAGACTTCTTCCATATCATGAGAAGAAAATACGACCGTCGTGTTTCGATTCGGCAGTTCTTTTATCAGCCGCCTGATATCATGACGGGCCCGAGGGTCAACTCCGGAAGTCGGTTCGTCAAACACCGCAAGCTCCGGCTGGTGGACTGTCGCAAGAGCGATTGCCAGCCTTTTTTGCTGTCCGAGAGACAGACGGACCGCCTGTGTCTTTTCCACCTCTTCAAGACCCCAGATTTTCAGTTTTTCCCGCGCCGACAATTCCGTCAGCTTTATTTTGTGAAGAGAGGCGAAAATCAGCATATTTTCCAGCACGGTATATCCTTCGAAAAAAGGAGTCGACTGAAGCTGCACTCCTATATGAGCCTTGTAGTCCTCTCTCCAATAATCCAGACGACCGCCGTCCGGTTTAACAATACCCAGCAACATGGAAATGGTCGTCGTTTTTCCGGCGCCATTCGTACCGATCAAAGCGAGTATCTCTCCTTTTTCAATTTCAATGTCGATGCTTCGCACTGTTTCGCGCCCGTCATATCGCTTCGACAGACCGATCCCTCGAATCAATGTACTCATCATTTTTCTCCTTCTTTTTATATATTCAACATTGAGTATTTGCCTATTTTTTTCTCCCTCAAAAATAGAGAGGGAGAATACTTACTTCGGAAATAAAGAGATCAGCTGACGGACAAATTCCTGTCTTCGCCTTATCACGGACAGCATATCCTCAAAAATGAGATCCATGACAGGTGAAATCTCGTGATTCAGGGCCTTCCTTTTCTCCGCCAGCGCCTCCTGCGTCCGCTGATATTCCGTTTCCAGTCTTTTTTGCTGCTCTTCCAGAGAAGAGCGCAGCTTTTCATCATCGGCCATTTCCGCAAATGTCAGGCCGCTGTACAGGGTCTTGGGATAGGCTATCGAGGACTCTGCAAGAGCCTGACGGATCAGTTCGGACAAATGAGAGCGCCCTTGATCCGTAATTTCATAGATCGCTTTCTGCCGACGCCCGGCGTTTTCCACACTGCTGATCCGGATATGCCCTTCCTGTTCCAGTTTTTTCAGAGCGTGATAGATCGAGCCTACCAGCACCTCCCCCCAAGTCGAGACCTCCCATTGTACGAGCCTTTGCTGGATATCATAACCGGACATTGGCTGTGCGTTGAGCAAACCTAATACAAAAAGCCTTGTCATAAGCACCTCCGATACTCAATGTTGAGTATATTCTATATCATGGAGCCCGTAAAGTCAATAGACAAACTGCCAAAGCGATATTCATCCAGGATCCTTCCTCTGCCTCCACTTATATGGGATACCGCCCCTTCTCCTCTTTCATATTAAAAATTCTGTAAATATTCGAGACTCTATGATATCATGAAATTCAGAGGATTTCAGTCGATACCCTCTATCTGTTCGCAGCAGTGCGGTCTTTGAGACACGGACAAATCCCCTTTTGAAAACCTGCCGATTCATCTGCGTGTTTTGGCAGTTTTCAGCACCTCATCATTCTTTTTCAGGAGGTTTCAGCCATGAAAGTTCTTCGCTCCATCCGCCTCAAAAAACTATCCTGCTGTCTTTGCTTTCTGATTCTTTTCAGCTTTTCCTGCAGAGGAACTGCGCCCAAAAAAAGCGGAGATCCGATTTTTTATGTCAGGGGAAATCAGCTCCTCTTTGCTTCCCTCGAGGATACAAACCCGCGGCCGATGGTACTCACCTCTGATTTTTTGAACGCCCCTTCGGCCTCTCCTCTCGTCCAAGCCGTAGCTGCCGAAAGAGGAGCCTCTCTGATACGGTGGCTCCGGCGATCCTTTTTTCTACCTTCAGGAGCAAGACCTCTGCCGGGTCTCAAAAGGGAACACTGCGGAAAAGATCGACTCCGAGGTGAGTGAAGTCCTGAAAATTTACACCGGCGGCGAGATATACTATCTCAAATCCAAGCCCTGCATCGAGATTCTGAACTATATCGAAGACGATACCGCGGATTCAAACAGAGAGATTCCTTATGCACAGCTTTCTTCCAGGCTTTCCGGCGAAGAGCCTCCTCCTCCCGAAGAATTTGAAACAAGGCAGGAAGCCGTCCGGAAATATGAAGACCGGAAAATACGGGAGCTTCTTCGCGAAGGACTGGACAGAGGAACACTCCCTCTGGAAAAGCACCCTCTTTACTTTTATGACGGCAGCCGCTCCACTCTCCTGCTCGAACATATCACGGAAAATTCCAGAAGAAACTTCCTCTGCTCCGACGAGACTCCGGCCGCCATCGTGCAGGCCGCAAAATTCCCCGCGCAGAAGACCCCTCTCTCTTCTTTCCGCAATCTCTCGGGACTCGAGGAGCTCCTCTCGGATATCCTGAATGCACATACCGCCTGCTATCTGCTCTCTGCCGGCAAAGTCCTGCCTCTCGAAGAAAAAACGAGATCTTCGCAGATCCCTTCCCTTCCGACTTGCCTTTCCCCTGACGGAAAGAGCGCTCTCTATGTCCGAGAGATCGACAGTCGAGGCCGCGGACAGCTCTGTCTTGTCACCGCCGGCGATCCTCTGGGGCAAGAAGTCGTCGATGAAGGCGTTTTCTTCCGCCTATCCCGTATCGCGGGAGAAAATCAGTCCTCTATACCAAAAATAAATACGATCTTTATCAAAACCGCAAGAAGCTCTCGGAACACGCCTTTGCTTTCCCTCTCGATCTGAACGGGCGTTTCCTCATGTTGGAAGGTTCCTCCCTTTTCCTCTTTGAAAATGAGACCCTCTCAAAAATCACGGATCTTTGGCAGGAAAACCTCGACATTCAACTGAGCAGGGAGGGGCACATCCTCTATATTCGAAGGAGTTCTCCGGAGGCTCCCTCAGGAGATCTCTATCTTCATCTCTCACAGGGGGAAGACATTCTCATCGACCGGGAAGTGCGTTTTCTGATCGGAGACTATTTCAGTCGTTCCATGCACTTTCTGCTCCGATGACTCCTGAATCGTCTCGCTTTCAATTTCCTTTCGCAGCCTCAAACTTCCGGTTTTTTATGATTTTTTCATATCTTCGAAAAAACATTTGAAAAATTTCCATAAATGAGGTAATATAAATATCGGCAGCTCTATTGCAAGTCATTTGCATTATGCTGCATAATACCCTTATGGAGGTTTGACAAATGAAACGAAAGATAAGTATTTTACTCTTTGCAATGCTGCTGGTCCTGACTTCCTGCACAACAAAAGCGAAACCTGCAGAAAGCGGGGAGCTCGAGTCCTCATCCAAAGGGAAAAAAATCGTCTACACTTCATTCTATCCTCTCTACGATTTTACGAGCAAGATCGTACAGGATAAAATGGATGTGCGGCTGATCATTCCCGCAGGAGCGGAACCCCACGACTACGAAGTCAGCGCCAAAACCCTCTCAGAGATGAACGATGCGGACAGTATTCTGCTTCTCGGACTCGAATTTGAGCCTTGGAGCGAAGGACTCGATGCGACGCTCAAAGAAAAAGTCCTCTTTGTCGGAGAAAGCGCGCGCCCGATTCCCTACAAAGGCCATGATGCGGATGATCATGATCACGAAGGCGAGGCTCATGACCATGATCACGACCACGAAGGCGAGGCGCACGACCATGGACATCACCATCATCACGGACTCTATGATCCCCATGTCTGGATGGATCCGACCCGTGCAATCGATATGAGCAAAGTGATCTTGGCGGAAGTGTCCAAAATCGACCCGGAAAACAAGGATTTCTACACCAAGAATTTCGAAGATTTTTCCGCCAAACTCTCCGAGCTGGACAAGAAACTTCAGGAGATCTCGAAAAAACACCATGATGCACACAAAGACATCATCGTTTCACACAATGCGTTCTCTTATCTGACCGATACCTACGACATCCATTTCGAGAGCATCGCAGGTCTTTCCCCGGAAGCGGAGCCCAGCCTGAAGACGATCTCGGAGATCATCGACGAGATCAAGGAACATGACATCCGATATATCTTCTTCGAAGAGCTCTCCAACAGCAAGATCATCGAGAGCATCGCTGCCGAGACACAGGCCAAAGTCGACATCCTCTACACTATCGAGGGAATGACCGAAGACGAGATGAAAAAAGGAGAAGACTATCTCTTCAAGATGAATCAGAACATCGAGAAGATCGACCTCGCATTACAGTAAATTTTTCATATAATCCCCCACAAACTGCAGACAAACCTACCTTCACCGATTGAATTTCAATCTTTTAACACGGAGGGTTTGCCTGCAGTTTTCTCTTGTAAAAAATTCTTAATAAAAAAGCTTGAAAAATAAAAAATCATAAAGTAAAATCAACCTACAGAGAGGAAAAAGACGGAGGAAAGGAAAATGAGATTAGGCTGCGCTTGCGGACAACTTTTATCCAATAGCCTTTGTCCCAACGAAATTGAATATGATTTATATACGGAACAGGAATGGAAACACATCGCCACTTTGGGCGTCGTCGATGTCGCTGTAGGGATTCCGAGACCGTATTTGAGCGCATGGCTTTGTCCTGATTGCAAACGGATCTATATCTTTGAAAGCGGAAATCTCAGAGCGATTCGGAGATATACTTTAGAAGCTTCTGAAAGAAAGACGCTTTTTCGAAGTGATGAAATTTCAGAAGAACAGGAATTTCCTATGGAAAAAGACTGTGTCTGCGGAAGGATTTTATCCGATCGGCAGGATTCTCCGGCCCTCTACCGAGTCTATGGAGACGAAGACTGGGAGAAGATCACAGTCATCGAGATGGATGCGGCGGAGTTTCCTCGCCCGCTGCTTTATGCATGGTACTGCTCGTATTGTCAGCGTATCTATGTTTTCGAGAGGGCAAATCCAAAAATATTTTCGAGATACTGTATAGAAGATATTTAGAGTAAGATGTCAAAGGAGAGAGAAAAGGAATCGAAGGACGAGGAGTAGAATGGTGAGGACGGATAGAGGATAAGAGTTCAGACGAGTCCACTGGAGAGTGGGGCTTTGCAGACCGGTGGACTCGTTTTCCAAAATGGGAGAACCTTCCCCTTCCGCTACAGCGGAAAATATGGCGTCCCAACAGGAAAGGGCGATCCGATTTCTATGTGAAGCCGCTATTATAGCCCTGAGCTTCATCCGTTCCTGACTGCGGACAGCTATATGGGAAATGTATGCTTTAATGAAATAGGGAGAATTTTTAATGATCATTCGCGTAGAAAATATTTATTCAATTCCGTCCAACGCTGTTCGAAATATTGAGAAAATAAGCGAAAATTTCTTGTTGATCAATATTTGGATTAAGCCGGAAACTTTTGAGTTAGCTTCCAGAGCGCTTTATGGTTTGTATTATTTTGATGATATCCCTCCAATGGAGATAGGTTTTGATTTTGAAACCGGTCTATTAAAGGAATTTACGATTTTTGTACATTCTTCAAATATTTGTTGGCAAAAATTGATGGATATTCCTTTAGTGGAGATGAGCGGATACCCATCTGCGGATTTGGGTTTTGCAAGAAAACATCAATATTATTACGACGAAGTTTGCAACCTTGAAATGTACTGTTGTAATCAAGAATTTTGGTTTTTTCTACAAGACCATGTTCCGTTCAAAAAAATCGGTGTTAACAAAGATATATCCATTCTCTTGGATTCCGAAAATTGTTTCATTGGAGCAGTGATACAAAATTTATCTCAAGATGAATTAAATTTATTGGTGTCAGAATGACAGTCGCATCCCTCATTGCAATTTTCTCTCATACCGGCAAAGACATGATCTTCGGTTATAGCAGCAAATACGGCGTTGCGACTTCCAAAGAAGAAGAGCGTACAGAGACCGCCTTCCCTGCTCAGTCAATCCCTCTATGATATTTCCGTGGACTGCGCCGACGGAACGGATCCCTTCCGGCAGTCCGTTCGGTATCAAATATTCAGCAGACAAGCCAAGCAGCTGGGTCTATATGGAACCGCCCGAGAAGAGTATATTCGGTTCCTGCGGATCGTCTATGGGAGTCTTGAGTACGGAAGAACAGACGGACTCAGCGGGAGGTCCTATACCGATGCAGAGCGGAGGGAAATCAGACAATATCGTCAGAGTGAATCAGGACTATTTGAAAAAACAGGGAATCAATCCACATGAGTTGAAAAATGATTTTGTCAAAAAAGGATTGGCAAAATAGGATATTTATTTAGACAAGAATTCAAGAGAGCTGTTGATTTATCGAAAAGGAGGTAAAGGAGAAGGGATATCTACAGGTATCTACCTTGAAGAAAAATGAGAGAAAAAACGAATGTAGTCAAACTGGAATTTATGATGTATGGGAATACAGGTACGGATATCCAAAGAGATATTTTAGATAAGATCGCTTCCCAAGTGGATTGGCTGAAAGAGAATGCTGCGATTTTTTCACTGAAAATGAGACCGGACAGTCTGTGTTATGAAACAAAATTTCAGGAGTTTGGTGATTTTTACAAGCAATCGGAAACTTGGGTGGATATCTTTCGGGATCATATATTCCTCCTTCAAGATTTGAAAAAAGACTGCAATCTGGAATATGCGCTTGTTTATGCCATCGAGTTTTACGGAAATTTGCTTCCGGGTTTTTCTTTAAGCGATTCCTTGATACAGTTTGCAGATCAAATCCGGTTATCAAGCATCGATTTTGATATCTATTACCATGTTCTCTCATCAGACACGGAGATCCTGCCGCCAAGAGGACCTCGATGGATTTTTCGGCAAGTGGACTTAGAGACTCGATTGTATGAAAGAAACAACGGTCCCAACAAGATCAACCTGTTGCTTGAAGTGATCGGAGAGGGAGCGGAGGAGATATGCAGCACCGGATTCCAAAGCAGTGTATTTAAGAGAGGGGATCTGAATCCGTACCGGAAAAACACTTCCTCCTCGGATGAAATCGCTTGGTTTTATGAAGTCGGCTTTCAGGAGTCGGATGATATTGGAGAAGCGTTTGCAGAGCTTCTGCTCGTCTTTGGAAACCAGACAGATCGGCTGAGACAATAGAAAGAGCGCTGCCAAATACGCTATCGCCTGCATTATCTGATGGAGATCCGCAGAGACAGTTCGCCTACTATGGTCATCGAAGAGGAGATGATTCGATTTGCATCCCGAATCAGTGCGGGCATCCGCTTTGATATCATCAATAACCAGCTTCCTTATACCAAAGAAGACGAGGAGTTTATGGGATGATAGATACTCGTTAGATACTGGAGACCCATAGATTCGGATAAAACAATTTCAAAATACAAGGGAGGTCTATCACATGAGCTACTATTTATTTGGCAGTTTTTCCTCGAAGCATCGTTCCGACGAGCAGATCCGTCTGCTGAGAGAGACCTTAAAGAGCAGAGGCGTCTTTGTGCATCTGGATGAAGATCTGGACTGGGCGAAGCCGGCTCGAGAGGATTTATTCTGGGGAGACGTCAAAGAAGTGCTGAAGGAGCACCCTTGTTCCCATCCCTATCATTTCACTTTTTCTTCAGCCGATCAGCCTTGTAACGGACATGATATGTTATTTCCTTGGGATCGGTATTCCTTTGAAGAATTGTATCCCAATGGAACTGACGACCGAAGCACTTTTATGGAGTGTGCAGCTCAAATACTCGATCGTACAAAGTGGGCGCTGCAGCAGTTGATCCTTTATTTTCAAGTACGAGAAATGCGTGTTTTTATCGATGGAGGATTTGATAATACCTTTGAAGTTGTTTCCTGCACTCTGGAAGAAATGTTTGAGGAACTGAAGCGGCAGATGTGGGAAACCGGAGATTTTGATGGTCTTCCTAAATTTTATCAGATCCGGATCCCTTAAGGAGAGAACGCCTCAATCCCTACAATTATGTCAAAAGATTTATCCGACAGTCCGTTTTCCTTTAATTCAGTCAAATGACCAAGGGAAAATAAGCCGGCTCTATTGATTATTCCCTTAATTATTGCTATACTTCAAGGGAAAGAAAGACGAATCAGGGAATGTGAGAATTTAATTACTCTCAAATCCGACTGCAAAAATGGGAATCTGATATCCTTGAATATATCGCAGCTATTTATGAAGAGGTCGGCGGGAAGGGACAGAAGGAGGATGACGCCGGAACGTCCGGGAACTGTCCGAAAAGACTGAAAACAAAAATCATCATTTCGAAAGGATACTATCCATGACTGAAAAAGAAAAAATGCTGAGCCAAATGCTCTACGACTCTGGCAGCGATCCGGATCTTATCAGGGAAAGACTCCATGCAAAGGAACTCTGTTTCGAGTACAACCATCTGCACCCCTCCGATGAGGAAGGCCGGCGGAAGATTTTAGAGCGGCTTTTGGGCAGGGTTCGAAAAAATTGTTGTATCACAGCTCCTTTTTGGTGTGATTACGGCTATAATATAGAGATGGGCGACCATTTTTTCTCCAATTACAATCTGATTATTCTCGACTGCGCCAAGGTGAGCTTCGGCGACAATGTGATGATCGCCCCCGGATGCGGTTTTCACACGGCCGGTCATCCGATTGATTTCCAAAGGCGAAACAAGAACCTTGAATTTGCCTATCCGATCCATGTGGGCAGTAATGTCTGGATCGGAGCCGGCGTCCAAGTGACGCCCGGCGTCACGATCGGGAACAATGTCGTCATCGGTGCGGGAAGCGTCGTCGTAAAGGATATTCCCGACAACTGCGTCGCTTTCGGAAATCCCTGCAGAGCGATCCGTAAAATTACCGAATCGGATCAAAGGACATGCTGGGATCGAAGGAGGTAAAAATTCCAAACTGAAATTTGGGGGCCAAAAAAGCCGATTTTAAGAGAGACGAACCCGAAAAATTATTTGACACGGAGACAGAATCCATGCATACAGAAGAAACGCTCCAAGGCGGAAACATGACGTCCATCCTGAAAAAACACGGAAAAATTCATCGGGAGCGGCACCTTTGGAGCCCTTCGACTCAGAGACTGCTGCAGCATTTGGAAGCTGCGGGCTTTCATCAGGCACCGAAACACCTCGGCACTGACGGCGTGGGGAGAGAAATACTGACTTTCATGGAGGGGGAATGCAAACATCTCTATCCTTTCACAAATGACCGTCAAATCAACCGGCAGATCATCACAGACCTCGCCGGGCTGATCCGAAAGTTTCATGATGCGAGCGCTTCTTTCAAAATCTCCGGGAAAGATATCTGGATGCTCTCCTATCAGGGGAATCTTCCGAAAGAGGTGATCTGTCACAATGATATCGCCCCTTACAATGTCGCCTTCATCAACGACCGTCCGGTTCACCTGATCGATTTTGACACCTGCTGTCCCGCTCCGAGAATCTGGGATATCGTCTATGCTCTCTATCGTTTCGTACCTTTCAGCAAGACGGTCTATGATCCAGAAAGAGCGATTTTCAGAGAGTACCGGGCTTCCAACGATGCGGATTGGAGAAGAGAAAGCGTCGCTCTCTTTTTCCGTGCATATCAAATGCCCTGCCCCGAAAATCTTTTCGAAATCATGGCGGACCGCCTGCGTGCACTGGCAGACTATATCTGTTCCGAGGCTCGAAAGAAAAATCCCGTTTTTGAGAAAATGGTTCAGGAAAAACATCTCGATCTCTACCTGAGCGATATTGCATTCATGGAAAAGCATTCATCCTCATGGATATAGGCTGCAGAGGATCTCTGAATAGCGCAAGGCGGTGCGGACTCTTCACAGAAAAATCGAAACTTGCATACTGAAAATTTCGACCCCGAAAAATCAGTGCGTATTTCCTCTTTCACGCTAAAATTGACGCCCTTACGGAAGACTGCTCAAAAATTATGGAGGCGATTTCAAATGATACTGCTTGAACTGCTTTTTGAAATGATTTTTTTACCTCTTTTGGATAACTCTTACAATGCCAAAATGCCGAAGTGGCTGAGAATCATCATCGGATTCATCATTTTCATGCTTTTTATCGTCAGCATCGCTTCATTGACTGTGTACAGCCTGTTGATCACGGAAGTCGGTATTGTAAAGAGAGTGATTGCCGGTGTCTTTGACCTTTTTCTGATCCTCTATCTCGGATATACGATAAAACAATCTTTCAAAAAAAGATAAGATACATCCAATCCGCTCTGTCCGTTTCTCCATTTTATGATCTCAGCCCGCTGTGCGCAGGAATCCCCTGTTTAATAGTCGCTATTTACGGCAGCAGAATTTCAAAGGTTTATATCCATATAGAAAATGGGAGATGATACCATCAGCATTTACGATTATCAAAAATTGGTGGGAAAAATACAGGATATTCCTACACTGAGAAATGCGTTTATCGCTGTTTTTGATGATAAAGATAAAAAACAAATGGCGAAATTCGGACTCAAGTACTCGGAACATATTTTGAAAATCACGGGATTGGAAGCAACTCATGAACTATCTTGCGGATATGGCGATTACCCTGATCAATTCCCTCTATCCGGATGACCTTGAGAAAGTCCGAGAAGAAAGAGAGTTCCAGATCAAATTATTGAAAGACATACAGGTCGTTCATGGAACTGAAAATGGATGAGGATTCTCTCATCTCGCTTTCGAAGTCGAGGATGTGGAAGAGACTCCGAACCTCCTGCTGAAAAACGGAGGCAGTCCGATCGGAGAATTGGTAAAAACCGAGTATAAAGACGGCAGAAAAGCGGTTTTTGTCTATGCTGCGGACTGCGAAGGCAGTATTATTGAGCTGCAGAGCCGGTCATAAGGATCTCAAGCTTTCGTCCCTTCGATTCCAAATCTGCAGAATGGGTATCATACGATCATCAATGCAAATCAAAGGAGATTATTATGGCCTTAGACGGACTTACTCTATACGGAATCACCAAGGAACTTTCCGGCGCTCTGACCGGCGCCAAGATCGACAGGATCAGTCAGGCGGAAAACGATGAAATCCTGCTGAGCCTACGCGCCCAAAATCAAAACCGAAAACTGCTCCTCAGCGCAAGTTCATCCAATCCCGGCGTTTACTTCGTCGAGCAGTACAAGAAAGAAAACCCGCTCAAAGCGCCGACTTTTCTGATGATCCTGCGCAAGCACCTGCAGGGGGGACGCATCCTTTCCGTCAGTCAGGAGGGACTGGAGCGCATCCTCCGCATTGATATCGACGCCTTGGACGATATGAAGTTCCAAAAGACGAAGACCCTGATCGCCGAGATCATGGGAAGACACAGCAATATCATCCTGATCGACAAAGAGAGCGGCAAGATCCTCGATTCGATCAAGCGGATCCCGATCACGGTCAGCTCCGTGCGCGAAGTCCTTCCGGGCAAGGACTATCGACTTCCTCCCTCTCAGGGAAAGGCGGATCCTCTGCAGCTTGAGCGAGAGGAATTTTTCTCTCTGATCCGCTCCAGGACGACGCCTCTGCACAAGGCGATCTACGGCTCTTACAGCGGCATCAGCCCGGTTCTCGCCAAGGAGATCTGCCACAGGGCACAGGTCGATCCTGACCTGAATGCCGAGACACTGCCGCTCAACCTTGCCGAGAAGCTCTACCTCGTGATGGAGCGGATCCTCAATCAGGTCAAGACGGATATCTTCCATCCCTGCATCATCGTGGACAAACGCCTCGACAAATACATCGACTTCAGTCTGATCCATCTGACCCTCTATGATTTTCTGACGATCGAAGAGCTTCCCTCCATCAGTCTCGCCTGCGAAAATTTTTACCGCGGACGGGATGCGAAAGAGCGCATGAGCCAAAAGAGCGCAGGACTGAAAAAACTGATCTCGACCAAGCTCGAACGCCTGGAAAACAAGCTTGGCAAGCAGCTTTTCGAGCTTCAGGAGACCGAGGAGATGGATGAGTATCGAAAACAGGCGGATATTCTGACTGCCAATATGTACCGGCTGCAAAAAGGCATGGATGGGATCCTTGCGACGGATTTTTACGATGAAAAATCTCCGGAGATCCGGATCGCCCTCGACCCGATGAAGAACCCCTCGGAAAACATCCAATCTTTCTATAAAAAATACAACAAGCTCAGAAATCGCCGCACCGAGCTTACTCATCAGACCGCTTCCGCCAAGGAGGAAATTCTCTATTTGCAAAACGTCCTTCTTTCCATCGAAGAAGCGGAGACTGCGGCAGAACTGGAGGAGATCCGTGGAGAACTCTATGCCTCAGGCTATGTCAAGGCACGGGGACAGGGAAAAAAACAAAAAGAAGCTCCCCTCTCTTCTCCTCTTCTGTTTTATTCTTCTGACGGAACGGAGATCCTCGTCGGAAAAAACAACCGTCAAAATGACCATCTGACCTTGAAGACCGCTTCCTCCGACCATATCTGGCTGCATACCAAGGACATTCCCGGCTCTCATGTCGTCATCCGTGCTCATGCGGACCAGGTCAGCGATATGACTCTGGTCGAGGCGGCGACCCTCGCGGCTTATTACAGCAAGGCAAGGCTCTCTTCCAAGGTCGCAGTCGACTACACCAGGCGGAAAAATGTGCGAAAACCCTCCGGTGCAAAGCCCGGTATGGTCATCTATGAGCAGCATTCCACCCTCTATGTCAATCCGGCGGAAGAGATCATCATGGAACTGAAACACAATTCACCGAAAACCGATACGGAAGAATGAAGCAATCCACAACATCTTAAACATTGTAGCATATCGTCCTTGGAGAGGGACGTTAAATACTACTACTATTTATACGAGGAAGAATGATTATGCATATTCTGAAAAAAACCGTCTATGTATCCAGGGAACTCGCCCGAAGATTTTTAGGACACAAGCTTTCTGAAGTCGGAGGGACTCTCGCCTATTTCTTCCTGCTCTCCATCTTCCCTTTTTTGATTTTTCTCAATGCTCTGGTCGGATTTTTGAACCTGTCTTTGGATCAGATCCTCGTCGATCTCTCTCATGTCGCTCCGAAAGAAGTCATCCTTCTGCTGGAAGGCTATCTGCGCTCCGTCGTCAGCCATAGAAACACGGGCCTTCTCTCTTTCGGTCTGCTTGCGACCCTCTATTCCGCCTCTAAGGCGATCCGCATCCTGATCTCCGTCCTCAACACCGCCTACGAGGTCAAAGAAAAGCGCAATTTTTTCATTGTCAGCCTGCTCTCCGTCATCCTGACCCTCGCTCTCGGCGTCACGATTGTCATCATGCTCGTCCTTCCGATGCTCGGCCGCAATATCATGACCCATATCGCACAGTTCTTCCATCTTCCGATCAATCTGGTCGAGATCTGGGTCTATATCCGCTGGCTGATCGTCTTCACGATCCTGTTTTTTTCCATCGCCTTTTTATATCATTTCGGACCTTCTCATGACGACCGCTTCCGCAAGGCGATCCCGGGTACGATCTTCACTTGTACGGCCTGGACTCTGATCTCTCTGGGCTTCGCCACCTATGTCAACCAGTTCGGGAAATACAGCCTGATCTACGGCTCCATTGGAGCGGTCATCGTCCTGATGATCTGGTTTTATCTGACTGGCATCATCCTGATGATGGGCGGCGAGATCAACCAGATCTTCGCTTCAAAAGAAAGAGCATGAGAAAGATAATACTAAAACCTCAGAAGTGCCACCGCAAACATTATATTAAAACGACAAATCAGGCGTTTTTTCAGATGACAATTCAGACAGGTAGTAGTATAAAAACTCCTGAAGCGAAGCTGTGAAATAAACATAAAAAGCCGGACAGACTCTTTCGAAACCTTCGAAAAGAGCCTGTCCGGCTTTTGCATTTGTCCGTTCTCTCATTCTCTTTCATCAAGCCATCTTGTGAGGGCCTCGGCGATCCTTCGGGACGCCTTTCCGTCGCCGTAAGGATTGACCGCCTTGTGGAAACGCTCATAGTATGAGGGGTCTTCGATCAGCCTTCTGCCGACTTGATAGATCTTCTCCTCTTCGACGCCGACGACCTGTACGGTACCCGCTTCCACCGCCTCCGGACGCTCCGTCTCGGTTCGCAGGACCATGACCGGTACGCCGAAAGCCGGAGCCTCTTCCTGGATTCCTCCGGAATCCGTCATGATGAAAAAGGATCTCTTCATGATATTCGCCATCGGTTCATAGTCGAAAGGCTCCATCAGCAGGATTCTCCGATGTCCGCCCAGATGCTTCACCGCCGTCTCGCGCACCAGCGGGTTGAGATGCATCGGAAAGATCAGCTGTACCTCAGGATGATCCTCTATGAGCCTTCTTGCGGCCGCAAAAATCTGCTCCATTGGCTCGCCCCAGTTTTCTCTCCGGTGACAGGTCATCAGTATCGTTTTCTTCCCGGAATGCAGGGCCTCTTCGAGTCTCTCGTCCTCAAAACAGTAATCCGGCTTGGAAACGCTGAGCAGGGCGTCGATCACGGTGTTTCCGGTCTTGAAGATCCCGCTTTGATCGACATTTTCGATCAGGAGGTTGCGAACATTGGACTCTGTCGCAGCAAAATGCAGGCTCGCGATCCTTCCGGTCAGCCTGCGGTTCATCTCTTCGGGAAAGGGAGAGTAGATATTGTCCGTGCGGAGTCCCGCCTCGACATGGCCGACGGGGATCTTTCGGTAAAAGGCCGCCAGAGCGACGGCAAAGGAGGTCGTCGTGTCACCGTGGACGAGAACGATATCCGGCGGCTCTTTCTCGAAGATCTCTCCGCATCCGTAGAGCACTCTCGAAGTGATATCGGTGATGGTCTGTCCCTTCTGCATGATATCAAGATCGTAATCCGCCCTGACGGCAAAAAGATGAAGTACGCTGTCCAGCATCTCTCTGTGCTGGGCCGTCACGAGAACCCGGCAGTCGATATCGCTTCTGCTCTTCAACTCATTGACGAGCGGACACATCTTGATCGCGTCCGGTCTCGTTCCGAAGGCAAGCAGAACTCTCCTCTTCTTCATCGCTGTTCCCCCTCTTTGTCATGGCTGAGTATACGCAGGCGGAAGACGCCGTAGACGATCAGCAGCAGATCCATGCTCAGCACCATCACCGCCGTGTGCGCCGTCGCTTTTGTAATGAGCACCGCGCTGATCCCGAGCAGGAGACTGATCGCATAGAGAGTCAGCACCGTCTGCTTCTGGGAGAGTCCCTTGCTCAAAAAACGATGATGAAGATGCCCCTTGTCCGCCTGCATGATCGGCTTACCTGCGATACTCCTGCGGATGATCGCAAAGGTCGTATCCAAAATCGGGATTCCCAGAGCGAGGATCGGTACGACGACGGCCAGAGTCGCGGCGGATTTCACTGTCGCCTCCACGGAAATGATCGAGAGGATGAACCCGAGGAACAGCGCCCCGGTATCTCCCATGAAGATCTTCGCGGGATTGAAATTGAAAGGCAGAAATCCTACCGCTCCCCCGGCGAGTGCGAGCACGATCGCCGTCTGAATATACTCTCCGTTGATGAAAGCGACAAGAGCCATCGTCACCGCCGCAATTGAAGATACTCCGGCCGCCAGACCGTCAAGCCCGTCGATCAGGTTGACCGTATTCGTGATGCCGACGATCCAGAACACTGTGATGGGAACGCTCAAATATCCGAGATAAAAAAACTCATGCGTGAATCCGAAAGGGTTTCGGACGAAGTCGATCCGCACGCCGAAAAAAGTCACCGTCAATGCACAGAAGATCTGGATCAGAAGCTTGGTCTTCGCTCCAAGTCCCAGGGTATCATCCACTATGCCCATGACGATGATGACCGTCGCTGCAAGCAGGACGCCGACGAGCTCTCTCGAGATAGGGACGAAGAGCAGGACTCCTGCGAGAAATCCGATGTAGATCGCCAGACCTCCGAGCCTGGGGATCGGCGTCTTATGCACTCTTCGATTGTCCTTGGGAACATCTATGGCTCCGATTTTGTGAGCCAGACGAATGACGGGCGGCGTCATGAAATAGGACACCGCCATCGCCACGAGAAAGCTCAGCGGCATCGCCGCTTCACCGAATAGATCTAATCCTTTGATAAGCATTTTTTTCCTCCTAACAGACGGCCGGATCGCCCGTCTCAAGCCGCAGATCATACAAGAATCCTGCAGGCTGTACACCAGAATATCTCTGTCCTTCCTCTCCGATCTGTATCTCTTCCTTACTTCGTCCCGAAGATTCGGTCTCCGGCGTCGCCGAGCCCCGGTACGATATATCCCTTTTCGTTGAGTCTCTCATCAAGAGCCGCCAGATAGATATCGATATCCGGATGATCCGTCTGGATCTTGCGGACTCCTTCCGGACAGCCGACCAGGCAGACGAGTTTGATACTCTTTGCTCCGCGCTCTTTGAGAATCTTTATCGCGGCGGAAGCGGAGCCCCCGGTCGCAAGCATCGGATCGACGACAAGAAAATCTCTCTCTTCAATATCCTGAGGCAGCTTACAGAAATATTCGATGGGCTCAAGGGTCTCCGGATCTCTGTAGAGTCCGATATGACCGACTTTTGCCGCCGGTATCAGTTCCAGCACGCCTTCCACCATCCCCAGTCCTGCACGAAGGATAGGCACGACGGCGAGTTTTTTTCCGGCGATGACCATGGATTTCATTGCGGCTACCGGCGTCTCGATCTCCACCTCCTGCAGAGGCAGATCTCTCGTCGTCTCATAGACCATGAGCATACCGATCTCTTTTACGATTGCACGAAACTCTCTCGAGCCTGTATGCCTGTCTCTCATGATCGTCAGTTTGTGCTGGATCATCGGGTGATTGATAATCGTTACTTTTGCCACTTCCTTCTCCTCCTTTAATTTCGCTCCGTATTTCGGCCTTTTGTCTTTGCCGCTCTGTATCTTCCTTTGCTTTTTCCCGTCTTGCTTGTTCTCTCACTTATTCTCTTCTGTTTTCTCTCTGTTCTTCTATGCTTGACCCTCTGTTTTTCAGTCTTCTATCTCCATGATCTTCTCCACGCGACTCTGATGGCGGCCGCCCTGAAATTCCGCTTTGAGGAAAGCTTCGACGAGCTCCAGCGCAAGTCCCGCCCCGACGGTCCTCTCACCGATTGATATCATCTGACAGTCATTATGCTCCCGGCACATTTTCGCGGAAAAAGTATCCGAAACATTCGCGCAGCGTATTCCCCTGACCTTATTGGCGGCAAGCGCAATGCCGATCCCCGTTCCGCAGCAGAGAATCCCTCGATCAACCTCTTTGGAGATCACCGCCTTTGCAACCGCTCTTCCATAGTCCGGATAATCGACCGACTGCTCGGAACCGGTTCCGAAATCCACGACTTCATAGCCTTTTTCTCTGAGATAATTTCCGATGGTCTCCTTGAGACGATAGCCTCCATGATCCGCTCCGATCCCGATTTTCTTCATGCTCTCCTCCATATGCAGGCGGCCGGCCGCCTTATGTAGATTTTTCTTTCATTTGCTATTATACCACAAAAAGCGGCGGGAAATAAATCTATATCCGATGATTTCCCGCCGCTTTTGTCATCCTGTTCATCAAAGCTTCTCCGATGCCTTCTTCGTCCAGCGCCTCGAAAAACAGCCTCGCAATCCCCATTTCGTCCGCCTTCCTCAGCAGAGTGAAAATATTTCTCGAGGCCTCTTCCGCGTCCCTGCCGATGGAAAGAGCGCTGTCTCCGTAAAGCGGGACTCTCTCTTCCAGAGTGATTACCGCGGCTTTCTTCCCCTCTTTTCGGGCTCTTTCCAGTCCCGCCGAAACCTTCTTCCGCTGCTCCTCCCCTGTTCCCGTCACAATGAAAATCTCCGCTTTCGGACTGTAATGTCGATATTTCATCCCCGGGGATTTCGGGGTCTCGCGCGGATCTTTGAGAGAGGCGTCGACCTGTATGCGAAGGCCGAGGACTTCTTCAATATCTCGGGGAGTCACTTTTCCGGGTCTCAGGATCAGCGGGATTTCCTGCGTCATATCCAGCACGGTGGACTCCAGTCCGATCTCGCTATCCCTGTCGATGATGATCGCATCGACTCTGCCCCACATCTCTTTCAAAATATACTCGCCGCAGGTGAGAGAAGGTCTGCCGGATAGGTTCGCTGAAGGAGCCGCAATCGGCAGTCCCGCCATGCGAATCAGCACCGCCGCGATCCTGCCTGACGGCATGCGTACCGCAACGGTATCGAGTCCTCCGGTCGTCTCACGGGGGATCGTTTCCCCTCTTCGGAAGATCAGCGTCAGAGGCCCCGGCCAAAAGGCGGCGATCAGCTTTCTCTCACGCTCTCCGACTTCACGGACGACGCCTTCCAGCTGACTGAGCTCCGCAATATGGACGATCAGAGGATTGTCCGAAGGACGGCCTTTTGCAAGATAGATCTTCGAGGCCGCCCGGGCGTCGGTAGCGTCCGCTCCCAGTCCGTAGACCGTCTCCGTCGGGAAGATGACCGTACCTCCCGCCCGGAGGATCTGCGCCGGCTTTCTCAGCTTCTCCTCGTACTCCCGCTCCTCTGTTTGGTTCAAATCAATGATCAAGGTCTCTTTCTTCATCTCTCCCCTTCCTCGCCTGCCCTTGTACGATCTTTGGAAAGCGGTTCCTGTCTGCGCGTCCCTACTGGACCGCCTGCATCTTTTCGGCCTGATCCGTCGTGACCAGTCCGTCTATCATCTCGTCGAGATCTCCGTTGAGGAAATTTTCCAGCTTGTAGAGCGTCAACCCGATGCGGTGATCCGTGATCCTTCCCTGAGGATAGTTGTAGGTGCGGATCCTTTCGGAGCGATCTCCGGTGCCGACTTGGCTCTTCCTCTCCATCGCCAGCTCTTTCTGCGCTTTTTCAAGCTCGATATCATAGAGCTTCGCTTTGAGGAGCTTGAAGGCTTTCTCTTTGTTTTTCAGCTGAGATTTTTCATCCTGCATCGAGATGACGATGCCCGTCGGTATATGAGTGAGGCGTACGGCAGAATCCGTTGTGTTGACCGACTGTCCGCCGTTGCCGGAGGAACGGAACACATCGACGCGCACCTCATTCAGATTCAGCTCGACTTCGACGTCCTCCACCTCGGGAAGCACGGCGACTGTCGCCGTCGAAGTGTGGATCCTGCCCTGAGACTCGGTCTCCGGTACTCTCTGCACCCTGTGCACGCCTGATTCAAACTTCAGACGGGAATAGGCTCCTTTTCCGTTGATCATGAAGACCACTTCCTTATATCCGCCGACTCCGGTCTCGTTCGTCGACATCACTTCGACCTTCCACCTTCGGCCGGTGGCATACATCGAATACATACGGAACAGCACCCCTGCAAACAGCGCCGCCTCGTCTCCCCCGGCACCGCCTCGTATTTCGACGATCACGTTCTTGTCATCGTTGGGATCCTTGGGAAGCAGCAGGATCTTCAGCTCCTCGCTGATCGTCTCGAGGCTCTCGCTGAGCTCGTCGAGTTCCATCTTCGCAAGCTCTCTCATCTCCTCATCGGAAGAAGACTCGAGGATCTCCCTGGAATCCTTGATCTGCTCCTTCGCCTTGCAGTACTCCCGATATTTGAGCACCACCGGCTCGATCTCCGCATGCTCTTTCATATACTTCTGCCATCGGCTCTGATCGTTGATGATATTCGGATCTGCGATCTTTTCATTCAGATCCGTGTATTTTTCTTCTACAAACTTCAATTTTTCAAACATGCGATCCGTCCTTTTTCTAAATTCCCGCAGTGAAACACAAAGCTTTCTCCGCTTTTCCCCTTTCATCTCTCAAAGGACCGCAAGCGGATATCTGACTCACTGCAAACATCGGATTCTCCATCCGTTTTTTCCATTTTTTCTTTATGCTTCAGGCCTCTCCGTCGCTCCATTATGCCGGGTTTACCGCTCGGATGCGGACGCCTGTCGCCGAGCGATGAAGTGTGCCGCTCCTTCGCACAGCCATCTCTGATCCGCCGGATTTTTCACCGGATTTTTCAGGAGGCAATATATTCACCTCAATCTGTTTTTCAGCAGTGGTTCTTCATATCGCGGACGGCTCAGCCCGGTCGTTTGAAAACTTCTGCGCCGTCTTTTCTATTTCAAATCCGACGATTTATTCGACAGTTACCGATTTGGCAAGATTTCTCGGCTTATCGACGTCGTTTCCCATCAAAGCTGCGGTATGATAGGCGATCAGCTGAGTCGGAATCGCCGCAAGTATCGGCGCCAGAACATCCGAGGTCTCTTCAAGAAGCATGACTTCATCGAAGAGGCCGGTCTCTTCCTGCAGGTTTTTCGGCAGAATCCCGATGACATAGGCCCCTCTTGCCCGAACCTCCTGCACATTGGAAAGCGTCTTTTCATAGAGCTCTCTTTGGGTGCAGACCACAATCACAGGCGTTCCCTCTTCAATCAGAGCGATGGTCCCGTGCTTGAGTTCCCCCGCCGCAAAAGCCTCCGTATGGATATAGGAGATCTCTTTGAGCTTGAGCGCGCCTTCCAGCGCCGTATATCTGTCCAGTCCTCTCCCGATGTAAAAGATGCTCCTTGCATCCCGGATGCGCGCAGCCGTCTTCTGATACCGCTCCGTCTCCAAAAGCATATGCTCCGCCTGTTTCGGCAGTCGTGAAAGCAGCTCGATCATCGAGAGATACATATCCTCAGTCAGGGTCTTTTTCAGTTTTCCCAGATGCAGCGCCAGCATATACACGGCGAGCAGCTGCGTCGTATAGGCTTTTGTCGAGCAGACCCCGATCTCCGGTCCCGCCCAGGTGTAGACGACGTCGTCCGAAATCCTCGTGATCGAAGAGCCGACAACATTCGTGATCGAGAGGATACGCGCTCCCTTGCGCTTGGCTTCTTTGACCGCAGCCAGCGTGTCCGCCGTCTCTCCGGACTGACTGATCGCAATCATCAGCGTATGCTCTCCGATACGAGGATCCTTGTATCGAAATTCCGACGCGATGTCGTTTTCGACTCGTATGTCCGCCCAGCGTTCGAAGAGGACGCTGCCGACAAGCCCCGCGTGATAGGCGCTGCCGCAGCCGACCATGCAGATCTTGCGGATCTCGGCAAGATCTTTTTCCGTCAGCTTCACCTGTTCGAGCACGAGTCTTCCTTCGCCGTCAAGACGCCGTCCGAGCGTCTGCTCGATTGCCCGGGGCTGCTCCATGATCTCCTTGAGAGTGAAATGTTCATACCCTCCTTTTGAAGCGGCTTCGATATCCCAGTCCACCTCGAAAAGCTCTCTCGACACCTCTTCTCCCTCCGCATCGAAGAGGGTGACGCAGTTCGCCTGAAGGCGGACGAACTCTCCGTTTTCAATGAAAAGAACCTGATTGGTGTACTCAAGCAGGGCCGGTATATCTGAGGCGAGGAGAGATTCGCCTTTGCCGATTCCGACGACCAGCGGACTCTCCATCCGTACGGCGACGATCTCATCCGGATGTTCGGAAGATATGACGCCGAGCGCATAGGCTCCGCGAAGATCTCTTGCGGCTCTCCTGACAGCCTTGAGCAAATCCCCTTCGTAATAGCGGTCGATCAGATGGACGATCACCTCGGTATCTGTCTCCGAGAGAAAGATATAGCCGAGCTTTATCAGTTCTTCCTTGAGTTCGATATAATTTTCGACGATGCCGTTGTGTACGACCGCAAGGGTCTTCTTCTGATTGAGATGGGGATGGGAGTTGATATCCGAAGGAGCACCGTGTGTCGCCCACCTCGTATGCCCGATTCCGACGCTTCCCTCAAGGGAATGAGCCCTCAGCTTTTCTGTGAGCGCCTGCATTCTTCCCTTGCTCTTACAGGCAAAGAGACCCTCCTTTTCGATCAGGGCGATCCCCGCCGAGTCGTATCCCCGATATTCTAATTTTTCCAAACCCTTCAATATCGCCTTCTCCGCTTTGCCGCTGCCGATATATCCGACAATTCCACACATTCAAAAACCTCCTTCTTCGTTTTATGACATCAAAGGAGTCACCGGTTACTTGATTTCTTTTGTCCCCCGAATTGCTCCCGGGTTTTGTAAAATCATCAGGCTGTAACTGCCCACAGAGCATCCGCCGAATTTTCGATCACCCTGTTCCTCGTCAGCCACGAAAACATGGCTCTGGCGCTTGTCATTGCTCAGGACTCCACTCGATACGACATTATATCATAAAGAGCCTGCCTTGTAAATTATCCGCTCGTCTCTGCGACGTCAAGAGAGCAGACGCATCAAACTCACTCCGATCACACCGGTGATGATGGACAGCCCGATGGAACGATAGCGCAGAGAGATCCAAAGGACGAGGATCGCAGGCAGGAAATAGATATTCCGAAAACTGAAATTCGCCTTATCTTCCGCAAAAAAAACGTCTTTGACGATGAGCGCGACAAAAACGGCCGTCGGGATGTATTTGATAAAACGGTTGAATTTTTCATCTTGAGCGTATTTAGAAAACAGCATCAGCGGAAGAATTCTCGGAAGATAGGTCGCGACGAACATACCGATGATCGGCAGCAAATAATTCATGCGTATCACGATACTTCCTCCTGACTTTTCTTTTGTAATTTTCCATCAAAAACATATCCGATTCCCGCACAAAGCAGGGCGATGAGAATTACGGCGCCCCCGCCTCTGTAAAAAGAGAATACCGCTATAGACAGCGACGCGGCGACAAGGGCCATAATGATATATTCTCTCGCTTTAAGCTGAAACGCCAGCAGAACGATGAACATGGAAGTCAGGATGAAAGAAGCGACCGTGACCGGTATGCGGATGACCTCTCCCACCAGCGCACCGATGACATTTCCAAGCGCCCAGTAAAGATTGGAACACAAACCGACGCCTATGGCAAGCCTCGTATCCCAGTCCCCCTGTTCAAAATGCTGAATATTTACCCCATAGGTCTCATCCGAAGTCACCTGAGCCAAAAGCAGAATCTCCCCCGGTCCGCTTTTTCGGGTATAACGAACGAAGGTCGAAGTGTAGAGCATCTGGCGCAGATTGATGATAAAAGTCGCCGCCATAATCTGGATGAGCGATGCGGACGCCGCAAAGAGAGAGGCTGCAACAAACTGGGAGCTTCCCGCAAACACAAGTATCGACATCAGCAGAATCTCAAAGGCGTTGAGACCCGAACGCCGAAGCAGGATTCCACAGACAAGACCCAGAGGTATATATCCCAGCGCGATCGGCAAAGAAGCCGCGAACGCCCTTTTCATTTTCTGAATTTTCATTTTCTCTTTTCATCCTCTTCTCCATCCATCGTTCTTCCTATGTCCCTTAACTCATTTTCCGGCCTCAGGGCATGCTGACCGTCAATCCGTCAAAATTGAGCAGACCTTTAATCTCCATGATATTGAGGACGCCGATGACGTCCCCGACCGCAAGTCCGGTCAGCAGAGTCAGCTGCTCGACATGACAGATCCCCCGTGTCCGAACATTCTCATAGATCTTTTTCTCGATCTCCGACAGTCCTTTGGTCTTTTCTTTTGGACCGGACTGACAGACTTCGATCCGAAATTCGCTGAGGATGTCGTAGACGCAGCAGGTCATGACGGCGCCGTCTTTGATCAGCGCGTTGGTTCCAAGACTGTATTTGGAATTGATATTGCCCGGGACGGCAAAAACGGTCTTTCCCTGCTCAAGAGCATGACCCGCCGTGATCAGGGTCCCGCTCTTCATGCCGGCTTCGGTGATGAGTACCCCTTCTGAGAGGGCGCTGATAATGCGGTTGCGCAGAGCAAAATTCGCAGGCAGAGTCGGGTCGAGAGGCGAGTATTCCGAAAGAATCAGCCCTCCGGCTTCCAGCACCCTTTTCATCAGAGGAATATTCGACCTCGGATAGGGCTTGTCGATGGAGCCGCCAAGGACGCAGACGGTCTTCCCGTTTTCCCGGAGCGCTTCTTCATGTGAGACGCCGTCCACTCCCGCCGCCATCCCGCTGACGATGCAAAAATCATTGGCTGCAAGTTCTCCGACGAGTTTTTTCGTCGCCCAGATCCCGTACGGCGTCGGTTTGCGGCTGCCGACAACGGCGATAATCCGTGGATAGGCAATCAGGGAGAGATCCCCCTTATAGTACAGGACCTTCGGAGGCTGAGAGATCCTTCGCAGTTTTGCAGGATAGTTTTCATCAAAAAAACTGAGACAGGAGATCCCGGCCTTTTCAATCTCCTCTTCGATCTTCTCCGCCCTCTCTCTTGCAGAGACAAAATTTTCCTCTCCGACAGAAAGAGAAGGCAGTCGAGATTTGAGAAAGGCATAAGAAAAGAGGGATTCTTCCTCTTCCTGCGGCAGGCTGCTCATCACCTCCCAAAGACGCAGCAGTTCCTCCGACGGCGCCCGCCTGAGCTGAGCCAAAAACAGTCCTATCTTCTCCAAAGAACATCCCTCCCTTTTTCACTTTCGATGATCTCTCATACCGATGACCGTTTGAAATTGCGAATTTCAGGAATGAACAGCAAAGCGGGAAGATTTCCTGTTCATTCGATCCCAGCATATGGCGAACTGAGCGCTCCTTATCAATAGAGCCTGCCGAGGATCTCTTCCGAGATCTCTTCCGGAGATTTTCCCGAGGTGTCGACGATGATATCGGGATTTACCGCACGATAGATCGCCTCTCTCCTTTTCATGAAATCCCGGACCTGAGCGTCCTTTTTTCCAAGGAGCAGCGGACGGCTCCTGTCTCCGGACAGACGCTGACGGATGCTGGAAAGATCCGCCGTCAAAAGCACGAGATATCCGATCTTTTGAAGATTTCCTACATTCTCTTCACAAAGAACGGCTCCTCCTCCGCAGGAAATCACTCGGCGCAGAGAGCGGCTTTCCCTCGTTTCTCTGAGGATCTTCTGATACAGCTCTCTTATCTTTTCCCTCTCGATCCGGCGGAAAAAGTTCTCGCCCTCCGCTGCGAAGATCTCTTGGATACTCTTACCCCGGTCTTTTTCGATCTGCTCATCAATCTCTTCAAAAGGAGCGCACAGTTTCTCTGCAAGGAGCCTTCCCACCGTCGTCTTGCCTGTCCCCATGAAACCGATCAGTACAAGGGCCTTTTCCGAGAGACGCCTGTACTGGAAGCGTTTGGAAAGAGTGAGCAGACAGGAGATGAACTCCTGCAGAGCTTCCTTTTCTCCTTCCCCGTCAAAACGGTCTGACAGCCTGCTTTTGATTTCCTCTTCTCTCTCTCTGTCCAGTACCTGGACGCCTGCGTTTCTCTTTGCCTGCATGACAGCTTCGACAGCTTTCATCCTCCTCAGAAAAAGGACCGCCATCTCTTCGTCTACGGCGTCGATCTCTCTTCGAATTGCTTCGATCTGTTTTTTCATCTCTTTATTCCTTATCCCAAAATTTACTGAATGTTCTTCGGAAGTTCAGCGCCTCGGCTATATGGGACACTTCCACACGCTCACTGTTCGCCATATCCGCTATCGTGCGTGAGACTTTGAGAGTCCGGTGATAACTGCGCGCCGTCAGCCCCGCGGCGGAAAAGGCCACTTTGACGAGGCTCTTTGCCTCTGCACTCAGATTGCAGTATTTGTCGATCTGTCGAGAATTCATCTGACTGTTGCAGCGGATGCCTTCTTTTCGAAAGCGCTCTTTCTGGATCTCCGCCGTTCGCTCGACCCTCTCCCTGATCGCAGCCGAGCTCTCCTCCGCCCCGGTCTCTACCAGCTCTTCGTAGGGAATCGGCAGCGTCTCGACGAAGATGTCGATCCGATCCAGCATCGGAGCCGAAGCTCTCTGCAGATAGCTCCGAATCCTTGACTCCGGACAGGTACATTCTTTGAGGGGATTTTGAAAATTTCCGCAGGGACAGGGGTTGGTCGAGATCACCAGCAGAAAATCACTGGGATAGGTCAGCTTCTGATTGACTCTGGAGATACTGACCTTCTTGTCCTCTATCGGCTGACGCAGACCCTCGGCGATCTTCTTGTCAAATTCCAGAAACTCATCCATGAACAGGATCCCGTTGTGTGCGAGTACGACTTCGCCGGGCAGACTGTTGCTGCCCCCTCCTATCAGCGAGGTGTAGGTGATGCTGTGGTGGGGAGAGCGGAAAGGACGCTTTCTCCGAATGATGCTTTCGGGAATCTCTCCGAGAAAACTGTAGATCTGGCTGACTTCGAGGTACTCTTCATCACTCAGGGAAGGCATGATGCTGTTCATCCGGGAAGCGACCATCGTCTTCCCGCTGCCCGGAGGTCCTATCATCAGGATGTTGTGAAAGCCGGAAGCCGCGATCTCCGCTGCCCTTTTCATCATCATGCAGCCCTTGACCTCACTGAAATCCCCTTCATGAACTTCCTCTCCCGGTACGAACTTCTTGACGGTTTCCGCTTCGGACAGATCATCGGTCAGCAGTTCGTAGACCTCGCGCAGACTCTGCACCGGTATGATCTCGAGCCTCGGCACCATGAAGGCCTCCGCCGCATTTTCCTTCGGGATGATCACCCGTCTGACTCTTTCTTCTTTGAGCAAACCCAGCAAAAGCGCCGTACAGCCCTTGACGGGTTTGAGTCTGCCGTCGAGGGAGAGCTCTCCCAGAAAAGCCGTCGATTCAAAAACCCCGTCGTCGATCTCGTAGTTTTCCCGCAGTATGGACATGGCGATCGGCAGATCGTAATGAGAGCCTTCTTTGCGGATATCCGCCGGGGAGAGGTTGACGACGATCTTCTTGTTCGGATATTTGAAAAGGCTGTTGCTGATTGCGGATCTTATCCTCTCTCTCGATTCCCTGACCGAGGCGTTCGGCAGTCCGACAATCGTAAGACCCGGAATCCCCTTTGTGATATCGGATTCGACGCCGACGACATATCCTTCTATTCCTATCGTCCCCGCCGACAGTATTTTGAAAAACATCGCTGCCTCCTCCTCTTTCTTCCTAAAACGCATCCTCCAAGTGCTCGATCCGATCTTCTCTGAGATAGACCTCGATGATATCGAAGCGAATCTCTTTATAGGCCGGATCCGCACTCAAAAGGTAGATTTCCGCAAGCTCTCGGATCTTTTGCCGCTTTTTTGCACCGACAGCTTCTGCGGGCAGGCCGAAATCTTCCGAACTGCGGGCTTTGACTTCCACAAAACTCAGAATACCGTCCCTGCAGGCGATGATGTCGATCTCTCCGAGCCGGTTTTTGAAATTGCAGGCGAGGATCTCATAGCCCTCCCGCCGCAGATACTCTCTCGCCTTCCTCTCTCCAAGAATCCCGATCTGCGTCTTAGAACTCACGGCCGTCCACCTTGGCGATGAAGACGAGGATCTGCGCCACCACCTCGTAAAGTTCCTCCGGGATATAGTCGTCGATCTCCATTGCAGCCAGCTGCCCTGCGAGCTTTTCATCCTTATAGACCGGAATCTCATGCTCCTTCGCCTGCTCGACGATCTTTTTCGCGACCTCTCCCTGCCCTTTGGCGACTACCTTCGGAGCCTCGTCTTCATCCATATCATATTTCAAGGCGACAGCGGCCTCTTTCGGTTTCTTCTCCATAACTCACCTCTACACCCACGTCTCAAAGGATTTCGCCTCATAATTCGGATAGATCTTGTCTTCGGTGATGCTCTTTTTCTTGCCTTCGGAGACGCTCGTGCTCAGGTCGATATTTGTATAGCCGAGTCCTGCAAGCGTCTTTTTCAGCTCTTCGAGCGCCTGCCTGAAGGGCTGTTCGAATCGCTTTTCCTCCAGGGAGATCTCGACGGAGATCACCTTGTCGCTACGGTAATCCAGCATCGCCCGCACATTCCCGTGGTGAAAGGTGTCCAGCGAAAAAGCGACGGTGATCCCTTCGTCTTTTTTGTTTTTATTCCTGTTTTTTTTCACATAGTACTGTGCGACGTTCTCATATCGATCCACCTGAAACGGCAGGATGTTCAGCTGAAATTCTCTGAGAAACTCGCGGACGATCTCCGTCTTCGGAAGGATCTCTCTCTCGATGGAGCGGCCGAGCTCGCTCTCCTTGGATATGCTGGAGAGAACGGTTTTCAGATCCTTGGAGAGTTTTTCCACATCAAGTTTCAGATGCTCTTCCGAACTTCTGTCCAAAAATCCCCTCTCTCTTTTTTCTCCGAGACGACGTACGGAATCTTTCGTGATCTGGCTCAGCAGCTCCTTGAGCATCTCCCGGCTCACCTTGGACTCCTCTCCTCCCTCGATCCTCTCTCTTTCTCCCTCCGGTGAGAAAAAGGTGCTTTCAAGGGCGGTTCGCTGACCCGGACGCACCGGCTTTCCATCTCCCTGCAGGATCCCCTCGCTCTCTGAGGTTTCCGCCGCAGCCGCCTCCGCGCTCTTTTCGATCCCTACTGCTGAAGTCTCGAAAACGGAACCTCCCTGCTCCGTGCCGATCTGTCCTTTCGCCGCTCTCTGCAGCTTTCCTCCGAAATGCTCCTCCATCAGCTTCTTCAGTCCGAAGATATCGCTTTCCCTGCCGACAAGGGCCTGATCGACCTCATGCAAAGCCTTGAGGTTTTGGACACTGACTTCCAGACGCAGGCCTTTGAGCGTGATAATATCCTTCAGAGAGAGCTCCTGCGACAGAACCGCTTTTGCAGCTGAGGAGATCGCCTGCTCAGAACCCTCCTCCGCTTTCATCAAAATATCTATGGAGACTTCCTGTTGTCGCGGATCAAGCTGACCTTCGGGCGTCCTCTGCAGGATCCTCATCGCGAGGCTGAGATTTTTGATCTCCTGAAAGGAGCTCTCGCTCACGGCGATACCCGATTGGATCATCGCTTTCATGATTTCCTTGTTCTCGGGCGTCACCGCCTTATTGATCTTGTGAAGCATATCTTCGATCTTGAGCTCATGCAGAAGACCCTGTTTTTTTTCGTCGAGCTCCGGCTTCAGGAGCAGCTCTCCCTCGCTGCCGATCAGGATTGCGAAGGACATCTCTTCTCCGATGAAGTTCTCCATCGGGACGACTGTCGACGCTGTGAACTCCCTGCCACTGGAAGATTGGATCAGCACGATGTTTTGATTGACGTCGACCACTCTTCCTCTGATGTGCTCGCCTCGATTTTTCATCTCAAAAACATCCGCCGTGCTCCTGCTCGGCGCAAGTTCCGGACGTATGCTGTTGGCGCCTATATCTATTCTCAAATTCTTCACCTGTTTCTGTTGCCTGAAGGAAAAAGGGGAACGGGATCCTCCCGGCCTTCATCGAAAAATTCTCCTCTTCATCCCTATAGAATATTCGTTAAAAAACTCCTTCGGTGGATCGGGGAAGGCCCGTATCGCTGCAGCGCCTCCCGATGCTCCTGCGTACCGTATCCTTTATGTTTTTCAAAACCGTACTGCGGATAAAGCCGGGCGAACTCCCCCATCAGACGGTCACGACTGACCTTTGCAAGAATGCTGGCAGCTGCAATCGAAAGAGAGCGCGCGTCCCCGCCGACCACGGTCTTCTGGGGCAGGCTGAGCTTTCGGATCATCTGGTTGCCGTCCACAAGCAGAAAATCCGGCTTCTCTCCACAGGCTTCCACCGCTCTGCGCATCGCGAGCATCGTCGCCTCAAGGATGTTGCTCTCATCAATCTCCGCCGCATCCGCCGTTCCGATCCCGTAGGCGTCGGCTCCGTCGACGATCTGTTCAAAAAGTTCCTCTCTTCGCTTCTCCGAGAGTTTCTTCGAATCGTTGATCCCTTCGATCATCGGATTCTTCCGAAAGACGACGCAGGCGGCGCAGACAGGACCCGCAAGCGGCCCTCTTCCGGCCTCGTCGACGCCTCCGATCCGTCCCGCGCCCTGACGCATAAAGCTCTCCTCGAAGGCGAACATCTCTTTGAGACGCTCCTCTTCACGGAGAAAAGCCTCGAGTTTTTTTGAAAGAGAAAGGGCGATCTTCTTCACCGAGCTGCGCCGATCTCCTACGAGCAGCCCGATCAGCTCGGGCATCTTCTCCTTCGGCAGGGTATCCGCTATCCTTTTGATCTCTTTGACACTCATCTTCTCCATAAAAGACCTCCCTGCGGTTTTATATTATTATACGCTCATCTCCTGCGGCGTTTCAAGGGTGATTTTCCCGAGTTTTCCGGCTCGAAAGTCCATGAGAAAGGCGTTTGCCAGGCGGGCGTAGTCCACTCTTCCTCCGGAAAGCATATATCCCCGCTTTCCGGCGATTCCGTTCATCAGCTCTTCGAGGGAGTCGATCTCGGAGACCTCGACGCCGAAACGCTCTTTGTAGACCTCGGGATGCCTCTCTTTGAGAAAACCCATGAGCTCCGCCATAATCTCTTCGATTTCCGTCGTACGGTCCTTGATCGAGCCGAGAAAGGCGAGCTTCAGCGCCGCAAAGGGATCTTCCATCTTCGGCCAGAGCACGCCGGGCGTATCCAGCAGTTCCATATCTCCCTTGAGTTTGATCCACTGCTTTCCCTTGGTCACTCCGGGCCGATCTCCGGTCTTGGCGCTCTTTTTTCCGACGATGCGGTTGATCAGAGAGGATTTCCCGACATTGGGGATCCCGACGATCAGGATGCGCAGCGCCCGCTTCCTTCTTCCCTTCTCCTCCAACTTTCGGTAGAGCAGAGCGGTCTCACGCTCGAGGGCGGATAAGAGCTCCCGGATCCCGCCGCCGGTCATCGCATTGACCGCAACGGACTCCTGTCCTCTTTCCCGGTAGTAGCGAAGCCAGTCCTGCGTCTTCTCGTCGCTTGCCAGATCCGCTTTGTTGAGTACTAGGACCTTCGGCAGTGTTCCGAGCATCTCTTCGATATCCGGATTACTGCTGCTGTAGGGCGCTCTCGCGTCGACCAGCTCGATGGCGACGTCCACGAGTTTCAGATTTTCGATGATCTGCTCTTTCGTCTTCTTCATATGTCCGGGATACCAGTTGATATGCAGGTCGTCCTGAACTTTTTTCTCTTTTTCCATCTCTTTCCTCACTTATCAAAAAAGGGACTGAATATCAGTCCCCTCAGGCTTTTCACTATCTCAGTTCTTTTACTTTCGCCGCTTTTCCGGAACGCTGTCTCAGATAATGCAGCTTCGCTCTTCTTACCTTACCTCTTCTCATGACTTCGATCTTATCCACATTCGGTGAATGCACCGGGAAAATCTTCTCTACGCCGACTCCGAAAGAGATCTTTCTCACTGTGAAGGTCTCTCTTGCTCCGCCGTTCTGTCTCTTGAGGACCACGCCTTCAAAGATCTGAATCCTCTCTCTTTTTCCCTCTTTTACACGAATGTGTACTTTCACCGTATCTCCCGGGGCGAAGTGCGGCAAGTCTTTTTTGAGCTGTTCCTGCTCGATTGCTCTGATAATTTCCATTTCTTTTTCCTCCTCACAAAGCGTTCTTAATGCAATTCACCAGAGGAACGCCCGAATTAAATAATCTATAGAATTATACCCTATAAGCGCCTCTCTGTCAAATGATTTTTTTGAGCTCCAAGAGGGAAGAGATCTGATAATCGGCTCCAAAGACGTCGAGGCTTTTCTTTTTGTCTCCTCGGAACCAGCAGGTGTCGATGCCGTAAGCGACGCCTCCCGCGATATCCGACTGCAGGCTGTCGCCCACCATCAGCACCGACTCCCTGTCCCGGATCTGCATCACCTCCATCGCCGCTTCAAAGATTTCCCGGGCCGGTTTTGCCGCGCCCACTTCCTCGGAGATGATGAGCGCGTCGAAATACGCTCCGAGAGAAGAACTGTCGATCCGGCTGCGCTGAACGGAAGCGATCCCGTTGGTGATCAGTGCCAGACGATATTTCCTGCCGGCATAGCGCAGGATCTCTTCCGCTCCCTTCATCAGATAGGTCGTCGAGGACAGATGCGCAAGATAGCGCTCTGACATCTCCTCCGGAGGGATATCCTCCCCTATCTGATGAAGAAACCTTCGAAAACGCTCGACTTTCAGCTCTTCCTGCGTGACGCCTCCTTCTTCCAGCAGCTTCCACAGGACGGCGTTGATCTCGATATAAAGCTGCAGAGCCTGCGCATCACAGCAAAGCCCATAGTCTTCCATGACCCTGCGCAGCGCCTCCCTCTCGGATTTTTGAAAATCGAAGAGGGTGTCGTCCAGATCAAAGAAGATCGCTGAATACTGCTTTTTTTTCCCTTCTTCAGACTCTTCCTTCTCCAACAGCGCTCGGTCTTCTTCCGTCAGAGGAAACGCACGGAAAAGATCCGGGCGCTTCTCTCTCGTCAGCTTGAGCGAGCGGTATCTTCTCCAATCCGCTATCTTCTTGTGATCGCCGGATAGCAGTACCGAAGGAACTCTCTCTCCCTCAAAGACCTCAGGACGGGTGTAATGAGGATACTCCAAATACCCTTCGGAGAAAGACTCCTCCGAAAGAGATTCTGCTTTGCCCAGCACTCCTCCTATCTGCCTCGACACCGCGTCAATGAGAACGAGGGCCGCCAGCTCACCGCCGGTCAGCACATAGTCTCCTATTGAGATCTCGTCGGTGACGATACGGTCGAGAACCCTCTGATCGACGCCCTCATAATGTCCGCAGAGCAGGATCAGATCTTCTTCCCCTGCAAGGGAGACCGCTTTTTGACTGCTGAGCTTCTCCCCTTTCGGCGTCAGATAGATGACCCTCGTCTTCTTTCCGGCGTCTCCTCCGATCTCTTCCCGTATCCTTCGAAAACAGTTCATGATCGGGCCGGGCGTCATCACCATCCCTGCGCCTCCTCCATAAGGATAGTCATCGGTCTTTTTGTGCCTGTTCTCGGAAAAATCCCGAATATTCCATGCCCGCACCGATATCAGTTCCTTCTCGGCCGCTCTCTTCATGATACTCTCCTGCATATAGCTTTCGATCAGCTTGGGAAATATCGTCATCACATGAAATCTCATTCTTCAATCATCCCTTCGATAGGATCGATAACAATCCATCCCTTCTCCATATCGATCTCCGGCACGAAGCGTTTGAGCCCCGGAATCAGATACTCTCTCCCCTCCGCCGATTCAATCAGATAGACGTCATTGGCCGCATAGGAAAGGACGTCTTTCAGCCTTCCGATCTTCTTTCCGGAGACGTCGATCACCTCAAGTCCGATCAGATCCGCAACCAGATGCTCGTCCTCTCCGAGCTCTCTCAAATTTTCCCGGTCGATGAAGAGATATTCCTCCCTGAGCGCTTCCGCCTTCTCAATCGAGTCGATCCCTTCTATTTTCAGCAGCACCATGTTTTTATGATATTTGACCGATAGGATCTTTTTCTTTTTCTCGTCCTGCCCGATAAAGAGATACGCGATCTCTCCAAAACGCTCCGGAGCGTCCGTCAGCGGATACACCTTCACTTCTCCCCTTAGTCCGTGGGTATTGACGATCTGTCCAATCCGAATCCGTTCTTTTATCCCTTCCCTGTCTTTTTCCTGCAAGATTCACACCTCCGTTTTTTCAGACCTGCCGATTTACAGACGGCCTATAGTATCACAAAGGACCCCCGTCTCGAAGTCTTTGTCCGACTCCCCGGAGGTCCCTTAATTTGAGTCTTTTTCTCTTTCCTATTACCAGTTGCTTTTTCTCTCTTTGATCATCACCCACAGCGGGCTTGCAACAAAGATCGAGGAGTAGGTACCCACTGCGATTCCTGCCATCAGAGGGAGAGTAAACTCCCGGATGGAATCCACTCCTACCACAAAAAGCGCGGTAATCGCCAGCAGCGTCGTCACGGAAGTGTTGATTGATCGTGTCACAGACTGATTGACGGACGTCTCCGCCGTCTCCTGGTAGACATTTCTCTTCGCCGTCTTCAGGTTTTCACGGATTCGGTCAAAGATAACAATCGTGTCGTTGATCGAATATCCTACGACAGTCAGCATAGCGGCTACGAAGGGATTGTTGACCGGAATGCGAAAGATCACATAAATCGAAAGTACGATGAGGACGTCGTGAACCAGCGCCATGATCGACGCCAGACCGAAGGAAAACTTGAATCGGAAGGTGATATACAAAAGCATGAAGACCGTCGCGATGATGATCGACAACACGGCAGAACGCTGAATCTCTTTCCCTACCGCCGCACCGAACTGCTCGGAGCTGACAAGATCTGTCTGCTGATCGAGAGAGTACTTTTCTCTGAACTTTTCAAAGAGCGCGACGCGCCCCGCATTGTCCAGACTCTCCATCGTTCGGATCTGAAGGATCTCCTTCTCATCTCCCGCATAGCTGATGGAAGCCTTCGGATCGACCTCGTTCGTAATCTCGCGAACCTGTGCCTCTTCGATATACTTATGCGTATTGATCTCTACGAGAGTTCCTCCCGTAAAATCGATACCGAGATTGAATCCTTTGATCAGCATCATTGCAAGACCGATCAAAATCACGGCTCCGGAGATGAAAAACCAAATTCTCTTTTTTTCCACTACTTGTAAATTCATCACTGAATCCGCCTCCTTATACGCCAAAATACTTCGTATCCCTGATATCTCCCGCTGCGGTCAGCGTCTTCATCAGGAATTTCGTCACGAAAACCGCCGTGAATACGGAAGCGACGATACCGATCATCAAGGTGATCGCAAAACCGCGGATCGGTCCCGTTCCGAAATTATACAGCACGATACCTGCGATAAAGGTGGTGATCTGAGAATCCAGGATCGTTGAAAGGGCTTTCTGGAATCCGGCGTCAATGGAAACGCGGACAGATTTGCCGTTGCGGAGTTCCTCCTTGATTCTCTCAAAGATGATGACATTCGCGTCGACCGCCATGCCGACCGAAAGGATCAGGGCCGCAATCCCCGGCAGAGTCAGAGTCGCCTTCATCATTACATAAGTGTAGATGAAGATTCCCATATAGCACACGAGAGCGATGTTTGCAACAAAACCCGGCAGTCTGTAGACGATCAGCATGAACAGCATGACAAGAGCGATCCCGATCAAGGCTCCCTTGACGCTCCTGTTCAGTGCATCCACTCCCAGCGTCGCCGTCTTGGTCGAGCTTCGAACCTCTTCAAAATTGACAGGCAGAGCTCCCGCACGGATCAAGCTTGCAAGGGCTGACGCGGAATCCGTCGTGAAGCTTCCGGAGATGACCGCTTTTCCGTTGGGGATCGGCTCATTGACCGTCGGGCTTGAGATCACGGCCTCGTCGAGGACGATCATGATCGGCTGCTTCAGCGGAGCCAGCTCCGTCGTCGCATCGGCAAAGCTCGATGCTCCCTTGGAATCCAGCTCAAGAGAGATCTGCGGCTGCTTGGTGTTGTTGTCAAAAACGACCTGAGCGTCCTTGACGTCCGCGCCTGTGAGCACGACGCTTCCGTCCGGCTTGAGAAACTGCAGCTGAGCGGTCTTTCCAATCGTGTCGATCGCCTGCTGGGCATCGGCGACACCCGGAAGCTCGATTCGTATCCTCTTATCTCCCTCTTTCGTGATCTGCGGCTCGGTCAGTCCCATGCCGTCGACCCTCTTTCGGAAAACTTCGATGGTCTGATTCATGGTCTCTGCAAGTTTTTCTCCTCTTTCCTGCGTCTGCGCTTCATATACGACATAGACTCCGCCTTTGAGATCCAGTCCCTGCTTGATCTGAGATACGGCGGAGGGGATCTTGAGGGATCCGAGATTGATCCCGACAGAAGCGCTGACTCCCAGTATCGCAATGACGAGGACTGCAAGTACAAACAACATCGTGTTCTTCGATTTCATTCACATTTTCCTCCTTGACTTCATTCGTCATTTTTATCTTTACTATAATCTGTCAGATAAAGACACTAATAGATTATACATCAAGAGCCTCAAAATGTCCAAAATAAATTCTTCCCTTTCAGGAAGAATTCAGACTGTAGATAAACTTCAAAAATCATTCGCCGGCGCGGATTCTCTTTCGGAAAAATCGGACTCGCTTGCCGGAAATTTTGACCGCGTTCAAAGCGGCGTCCTGCCGCTTTCACGCTAAAATCAGCGTCCTACTGATTTTTTCAAAATCTCAGCGGCTCGCTCCTCTCGATTTTTTCACGAAAGTTCATCATCTTCGTCTCATGATTTTCGAAGCTCGTCTGCTTTGTCTTCGCTCTGAATTCTTCCCTTTCAGGAAGAATTCATCTTTATTTCGTTCCCGTCTCATCAGAGAGAACCTTCGCTATGCCCACTTTGTCAAAAGTGATGCGGTTTTTATTGTCTCCGGTTTCAATGACGACGGAATCTTCTTTGACTTTTACGACGGTCCCGAGTATCCCTCCGATGCTCATGACCTTGTCGCCGACTTTCAGTCCCGCACGCATCTGTTTTTGAGCCTTGTCCCTCTTCTGCTGCGGACGGATCATCATAAAGTATACGATCGCAGGCAGAGCGATCAGCATTACATAATTCATCATACTCGGAGCTTGATTGGCCGGCATGATATCCTTCCCCCTTTTCAAAATTTTAGAAATCCCTGTAGATTATCATAACCTATATCAAAGAAAACTTCTATCCCTTTTTCTCAATTCCCGTAATATCTTGCGAAAAACTCTCTTCGAAAATCAAGCAGACGATCTTCCATGATCGCAAGACGGATCTCTTTCATCAGTTCAAGCAGGAAATGCAGATTGTGAGTTGTCAAAAGGCGCGAAGCGAGGATCTCGTCCGCTTTCACCAGATGACGGATATAAGCCCTGCTGTAATTGCGGCAGGCGTAGCAGCCGCAGTGGGAATCCAGAGGGCTTAAATCTTCCTGATACGAAGCGTTGCGCACAACGACTTTTCCTTGAGAAGTCATTGCGGTACCGTTCCTCGCTATTCGCGTCGGCAGCACGCAGTCAAACATATCGACGCCGCGGATCACTCCCTCGATCAGGTCATCGGGACTTCCTACACCCATCAGATACCTCGGCTTTTCGGCGGGAAGAAGGGGGACGGTGTACTCCAGCATCTCATACATCAGCTCTTTGGGTTCTCCGACGGAGAGACCACCGATTGAATAGCCCGGAAAATCCATCTCCACAAGCTCCATCGCCGACTGACGGCGCAGATCCCGATACATACCTCCCTGCACGATGCCGAAAAGCGCCTGGCTCTCCGGTTTTCGGTGCACCTTTTTCCCCCGAAGCGCCCAGCGGCTCGTCCTCTCAAGAGAGTCTTTCACATAGGCTCTGTCTGCAGGATAGGGAGCGCATTCGTCAAAAGACATGATGACGTCCGCTCCGAGAGCATTCTGTATCTCGATTGCTTCCTCCGGTCCGATGAAATGCTTCGAACCGTCGAGATGGGAGCTGAAATAGACGCCTTCCTCCTTTATCTTTCGAAGTGCTCCGAGACTGAAGACCTGAAAGCCGCCGCTGTCCGTCAATATCGCTCTGTCCCAGTTCATGAAACGGTGGAGACCTCCGGCTTTTTCCACGAGTCTGTGGCCGGGCCTCAGGTAGAGATGATAGGTATTGGACAGGATGATCCTTGCGTCCATCTCTTTCAGTTCCTCGGGAGTCATCGCCTTCACCGTCGCCTGAGTTCCGACAGGCATAAATATCGGCGTGTCGATCACTCCGTGAGGAGTGTAGATTTTTCCGAGCCTCGCACCGCTTTGGGCGCAGGCCTTGATCTGTTCATACCGAATCGCTTGCATACATATTCCTTCCCGACGTTTATCTTTTTAATTTCAATATAGGAACATCGCATCTCCAAAACTGAAAAAACGATATTCCGCCTCTACGGCCTCCCGATAGGCGTTCATCACTTTATCCCTGCCGGCAAAAGCGCTGATCATCATGAGCAGCGTCGATTCCGGAAGATGAAAATTCGTGATCATCGCGTCAACAAACTGAAACTGATACGGAGGATAGATAAAGATATCCGTCCATCCGGAGAGAGCTTCTATCCGCCCCGCTCGCACCGCCGATTCGAGGGTTCTTACCGAAGTCGTCCCGACGCAGATGATGCGCTTACCCTGTTTTTTCGCCAGGTTGAGCCGCTCCGCCGTCTCCGCTTCGATCCTGTAATACTCCTTGTGCATCAGATGGTCTTCCACCTTCTCCGCCTTGACCGGACGAAAGGTACCCAGTCCGACATGAAGAGTGAGATATTCGATTTGCACGCCCTTCTCCCTGAGTTTGCCCAGAAGCTCCCGCGTGAAATGCAGACCCGCCGTCGGAGCCGCAGAGGAACCGCTGTGCAGAGAGTAGACAGTCTGGTACCGCTCTTTGTCCTCAAGCTTTTCCGTGATATACGGCGGCAGAGGCAGATTGCCCAGTTCATTGAGGATCTCTTCAAAGCTTCCCTGATAGAGAAATCGGACTCTTCTCTTCCCCTCTTCGAGAACTTCTTCGACGACCGCCCGAAGCCTGCCTTCTCCAAAGAGGATCTGCGTCCCTTCCTTGAGGCGCTTCGCCGGCCTCGTCAGCACCTCCCAGCTGTCGAGGGAAACTCTGCTCAGCAACAGAAATTCCACCGAGACTCCGGTGCTCTCCTTGACGCCGAAAAGCCTTGCCGGGATCACCCTCGTATCGTTGAGAACGAGGACGTCCCGGTCGCTCAGTTCCTCTTCCAGCTGATAAAAATGAGCGTGTTCGATACTGCCGTCTGTTCGTCTCAGTTTCATCAGACGGGAGTTCTGCCTCTCCTTCAGGGGGGTCTGGGCGATCCTCTCCTTGGGCAGTTCAAAATAAAAATCCTTCGTATTCAATCGCTTCGCCTCTTTGCTTGATAATTTCCGCTTGATGCCTTCTGTCTGATACGTTCTGCCTGCTGATTTCCGCTTGAAAATTTCTGCGGCTTTGCGCCTCCGTTTTTCCGACGCCCGATCAGTGAGGCAGCTGAACGATCTCCGCTCCCGCAAAATAATATCGGAGAATATCGGAAAAATTATAGCCTTTCTCCGCCATCTTACGAGCCCCGTACTGACTCATCCCCAGCCCGTGTCCGTATCCTCTTCCCCGGAAGAGAAAAAGATCCGTATCCGCCATGCCCGCAGTGGAAAACACCGCCGCCGGCTGCACGGTTCCTGCGCTCTGCAGAGACTGGGCGACCGCCGCGGAGATATCACTGAAAGGATCGGAAGACGGAGGCGCCGCAAAAGCCGCGCCGACCATGAACCAATTACTTTTCAGATTTGAGTAGCCGATGAACTTTCTCAGCCCTTCCCTTTCATAGCTCGCCGATCCCTTGGTTCCGATGATCGTCATCTTGAGGACTCTTCCGTTTTCCGACACCTTGTCCGTCGATATCGCAAGGATGCTTCCGACTTTTTTTCCTGCGGCCGCCAGTTTCTTCTCCAGGTTCGCCTTGGTGATCTCATACTCCCATTCGTCATGAGGCGACCCGAGGGAGAACTCGTCATTGACCGCCCGCAGATAGGGGATCGGCTCCGCCCAGATATTCTCGGAATTTTCCGTCGTTCCTCCGCTGGAGGAGTGGTAGACCGCCTGGATCGGCTTGCCCGCATGATAGAGCACCAGACCTCTCGTCTCGTCGACGGCCTGCGTCGTCCTCGGGTTCTCCGCCTCGATCCCCCCGTACACCTGACAGTTTTGGGTCGGACATAGATCAAAACCCTGAGCACCGTACCTTCCGTAGTTTCGGATCGCATAGGTTCTTGCCGCGACCGCTTGAGCTTTCAATGCCTCCATCCCCCAGGAATAGACCATCTCCTTCGGCACGACGCCGTAAAGATACTCTTCAAGCCAGAGTACATTGATGACCGTCAGTTTTCCGCTTTTGTCGATCTTAAAGCTGACCCCTCCCCGATACGGTTTTTTATTGATGTATATCGGCGCATTCATCGGGTGGATGATCGCATTGGAGTCCTCCCGATAAGAGAGCATCATCTCGCCTGCGGCATTATAGATATTGATCATCTTTTCGTTTCGGGCGCCTGCTTCGGGCTTGACCGTATAAGACGTCTGGACTCCCGATTCTCCGAGATTGCCGATCACATTGCCTGCCTGATCCAGCAAGAGCAGATCCGTCCCCCCGACGCTGACCTGAGACAGAGCCTTGCTTCCGAAGAACAGTCCGATACGGATGCTCTGGGGCGCCGCCTCTGCATGAACATCGCTCAACCGGAATAAACAGATTGCTGTCATCAAAAGCAATATTATTCTCGTTTTCATACTTCAAAACCCCCTTCATCGCTTGATTCGAAAATGCCGATAGGCTTCCTCCGTCGCCATTCTTCCTCTCGGCGTGCGCTGGAGAAATCCTTTCTGTATCAAAAAAGGCTCGCAGACCTCTTCAATGCTGTCTCTATCCTCACCAATCGCAGCGGCAATCGTGTCCAGTCCGACGGGACCTCCGGCAAACTTCTCGATGATCGTGCGCATCATCCGCTGATCGACCTTGTCGAGCCCTTCCTCATCCACATCGAAAATCCGGAGCGCTTCCCTCGCAATCGCCATATCGATCTTCCCGTCTCCTCGAACCTGCGCATAGTCGCGGATCCTCCTGAGCAGGCGGTTCGCTATCCTCGGCGTCCCTCTGGACCTCCTGGCGATCTCGAGCGCTCCTTCCTCCGTGATCGGCAGCTCCAGAAGCCCCGCCGAACGCTGCAGGATCTTCAGCAGTTCCTCCGCCTTGTAGAGCTCAAGATTCAGGATGACGCCGAAACGATCCCTCAGCGGCGAAGTGAGCATCCCCGTCCTCGTCGTCGCTCCGATCAGTGTGAAGCGCGGGATATCGAGCCGTATCGAGCGGGCGGAAGGCCCCTTTCCGATGATGATATCGAGGCAGTAATCTTCAAGCGCCGGATAGAGCACTTCTTCCACTGTGCGGTGGATCCTGTGGATCTCATCGATGAACAACACGTCGTGCTCCTTGAGATTGGTCAGCAGAGATGCGAGATCTCCGGCCCTCTCGATGGCGGGCCCGGAAGTGATCTTGATATCCGAATCCATCTCCTGGGCTATGATATGGGAGAGAGTCGTCTTTCCGAGTCCCGGCGGTCCGTACAGCAGGACATGATCCAAGCTCTCTCCCCTCTTTTTCGCCGCCTCAATGAAGATCCGCAGCTGGCTGACCGCATTGTCCTGTCCGATATACTCGCGAAGATTCTTCGGCCGCAGCGAGACCTCTCCGCTGTCTTCCCTTTGGAAGGACGAGGAAATCAGTCCTCTGTCATCTATATCAAACATCCTGTCCTCCTTCGATTATGACTTTTGCAGATGGTGCAGGGCGCGCTTGAGCATCGTCTGCAGGTCTGCAGCGCCCTCTTCACTCGTGCGTCTGACCGCTTCCTCCGATTCTTTTCTGGAGAATCCGAGACCCATCAGCCCCTCGACCGCCTCCGCGTCGATGGACGCCGCAGCCGGAGCCTTCGGCTGCGAATCTTCCACCAAAGGAAGTTCCTTGAATTTATCCCTCAGCTCCAGCACGATACGCTCGGAGGTCTTCTTTCCAAGCCCCGATATCTTCGAGAGAGAATAGATATCCGAGGTCATGATCATCCGGATCACCTCCTGCGGACGATAGACCGAAAGGATCGCCAGCGCGAGCTTCGGTCCGACCTTCGAGACCGAGATCAGATGATTGAAAACCGAGAGCTCCGTCGTCTCGAGAAAACCGATCATCTGTATCCCGTCTTCCTTGACGATCATCTTCGTGTAAACTTTTTCTTCCGCCCCGATCTGCAGTCCGGCGGCGGTTCCTGCCGAGACCATCACGTCGTAGCCGATCCCCTGACACTCCACGGTGATACGGTCTTCCGAGATTGCCTCTATCGAGCCTTTGATATATCGAAACATCCTTTATTCCACTCCTGTCTGCTGCCAGATCCTCTTCTTTTTTTGTCTTCTTCATCTCTCCTATGCCCCTATGCCCGAAAAATCTCCTGAAAGCGCGAACTATGGCAATGAGAGATCGCAACCGCAAGTGCATCCGCAGCATCGTCCGGCCTCGGCCTTTCCTTCAGATGCAGCAGCAGGCGAACCATCTCCTGGATCTGTATCTTGTCCGCTTTTCCATAACCGCAGACGCCCTGTTTGACCTGAAGAGGCGTATATTCGTACAGAGGCAGCTTCTTCTGCTGGACGGCAAGAGCGATCACTCCCCTCGCCTGAGCGACGACGATCCCGGTCGTCACATTGTTTTTGAAAAAAAGCTCCTCCATCGCCACTCTCTCGATCCCATAGAGATCCAGCAGCTGTGAGATCCCCTTGTGAATGATCTCAAGACGCTCCGGATAGGTGAGTTTGGCATCCGTCCGAATCACCCCGTAATCAAGGACCCGGAACTGATTTTTTTCATACTGCAGCGCCCCGTAACCGACGATGGCGATTCCGGGGTCTATCCCAAGGACGATCATATAACGCTCCCATTCATGTTAAATGGACTGAGGCAAAGACCCTTTGCGACAGCCCATTCGTTTTATACCCTCAATTCTCACTTCGAAAGATTTTTTTTCTTTTCCTTTTTGATGTTCGGCACGGCGATAAACGAAAAATTATACGGTCTTTTTCCCTCTGACAGACGATCCTCTGATCCATACTTCTTGAGACATTCCTTCATCTCTTTCTCCAAATGCAGCATGATCGCCTTCGCCTCCTCTTCCGTCAGATAGTATTCACTATAGTGGCGGATATGCTTGCTCTCGACTTCGTTTCCCTCCGCAGCCCTGTAGTAGTCCTCACTGAGCTTTTCGAATACCGAGAGCGAGGCCTGATTGATACTCTTGGCCAGAGAGTCGCTCATCGGCGAATTCCAGATACTCTTGTCGATCACGACCATCTTTGCCTTGGGCAGATAGTATTTCTCGATGATTCCGGACTTCACTCTCTCCTCGACCAGTTCGAGGATTCCTGCCGACACCAGGATCTTGATATGATAGTTGATCTTTGCATGGGACTCTCCGAGCATCTCTGAGAGCTGCTTTGCCGAAAGAGGCTCCTGACCGAAAGTCTCCAGTATCTCCACCCGGTACGGATGCGAAATGGCCTTGATCTCTTTCAGCTCTCTCAAGACGATGACATCCTTCATTACATTTCCACCCCTCATAAATGATGATATTTTGAGCGTTCTATTATATCCTTTGCTTGCTATATGTATGAAAGGACTAAAAAAACCGCAGTTTATACTATTATATAGCTTTGAAACTTTTATGTCAAAATTATTTTTTAGACTCTATCCAGACTCTCAGCCACGGTTCTCTGATTCCAACTCGATTCATTTCATCTTATAATAAATCATTGGACATTTTCCGGCTTTCGTAGTATCATTTATGTAAGATTTACATAGTTGGTTGCAGCTCGGATATCTGGGAGCGAAAACTTTTAACACCGAAGTATCGTACATTCACACCGAGTTTTCATATCTTTGAATTTATAAGACGAGATCCCTGATCCAAGAGGATTCTCTTTGCCGTGAAGATACGAAAACTCAAGCACTTAGTCCTTCTTTGATGTAAGAGATTCATCTCCTGTATCCGTGGCAAACCGGTAAACGATTTTATTTATACAGTAAGGAGGAAAGGAAATGAAACGAAAAAAAAGTTTTTCCCTGTTGATTTATCTTGTTATACTTTTTTCTCTGACGACAGTACCAGTCTTCGCTCTTGAAGGCAGGATCGGACTAACTCAGGACTTCGAGTCGCTGATTAACAAAAATGCCCGTGTTATATTTGGTAAACAATACCACACACGCAATGAAACGGCATCCTATTATATGATCGGGTATAATGGCGAAGCCGGTGTGGCATCAGAGCCCGGAAGGATTACTTTATTCCACACAGTGCCTACAGGCGAGAGCACTTTCTATGCTGCCTCAGATAATTACTCAAAAAACATCTTTTATAAGGACAGTTTGGTTCATCAAGCTCTAGAAAAACTTTATCCGAAATATCTCAGTGAGAAAGAAAGAAATTTTGTTGCAAAAAAGGATTTTCCGAATCAGAATTTATCTCAAGTTGCTTTTTGGCCTTTAAGTGCTGAAGAAGTCAATCAACTTCCAGAACAAACAAAAAAAGACCACACATATGACCCAAATAAACCGAATACTATCAAAGATCATATATGCTGGCTTCGGGACGACCGACACAACGGAAACGAAAAGTTTCTCACACCGGACGGAACAATAGTCTCTAACGGTCGGGTAGGACCCTTCAGGCATCGTCCCGCTTTTTCGATGGATGTTGAAAAAATTTTATTTTTGTCCTTAACAGGCAATTCATATGAAGAAAAGGATACTTTCTCCTTTTCCAAAAATGTCTCCGCAGATATGTCTCAAACACAATATAAACTTACCTTAAGAGATGATTCCAGAGACAATTTCAAGGTGAACGCCTATCGTTTCCAACCCCATGACACAGACAAAGATTCTCTGAAACTGATTATTGACTACGCCGGATCAAATGTAGGCGCTAAAGAGTGTCTCTCCTTGATTTCCAAACCCAGTGAGTCTTCCCGGGAGATTCTTGCTTATGGAAATTTCGAATCGTCCCACAATTTGCAGGAGCAAGGAACTGCCTCTATTGTAATCAAAAAGAATTATATCACTGATTTTCAGGATTCACCTGTCTTCTATGTTTTTCAAGAAGAACGCAATGACCAAGATAATCGCTATGTTGATTACTCAAGTGACCTTATTCCCATATCGACCCAATTTAAGCTTATAGAAGAATTAAATAATCTTAGACTGGATGACCCTCCGCAACACTTCGATATCCTCAAAGAATTAAAGTTAGTGCTTTCGCCGATTGCCCCGACTTTCAAACTTCCGAAAAGGATTGAGATTCTTGTGAACGACCATACTCTTCCGGCTGATGATTTTTCCTATAACACCGTTACCGGAGAGATTATCATTTCCTCGGACAATGTGCTTGGAAATATCACTATTCGTGCAGCTGCCGATAGAAAAACAGGTGAATTCCACATAGAACCAAACGAGGTTAATTTTCCTAAAATTATGGCAGGCTACACTTCTGCTCCCCAATCTGAAATCAAAGTTTCAAACACGGGAGATCTCGATCTCTCTCTTAATATTTCTTTGGAAGGAACACATGCGAACAGTTTTACACTTTCCGAACAAAATATCAATATTCGGCCCAAACAAGAGACTTCCTTTTTGATCGCTGCGAAAGAAAAACTTGCCTCCGGAGATTATACTGCAGAAATCAAACTTGAAGATCCTCTGATTCCAGATCTTACTGCCAAAATTCCGATCCGTCTACATGTCGCCGATGCTCCGCCGACGCCGCCCGCACCGCGTCCGACACCCAAAACCTACAGAATTTTACTTTCCTCTTCCAAGGTCGATTTTGGTGATCAGAGCACAGACTATCAGTCAGAGACACTGAAAAAATCGATTCATGTCCGCAATGAAGGCACCGGAAATATATACCTTCAAGAGGTGCTCAGCAATAAAGCCTCAAGCGATTTCGAGATTGATTTTTCTCCGTCCTCCCTTTACCCGGGCGACTCGACTGAAATTTCACTTCGACCGAAAGAAGGACTCCCCGCAGGAATCTATGAGGAAAATTTCACCTTGAAAACGAACCGTAGCTCTGCCGACAAGCAATTCATCGTTCGCCTCACAGTTAAGGAAAACAAATATGTAGAATGGGAAGAAAAAGTAGATGTACCTCTTGATAAGGTATGGACGATCCGTCTGAACCGAGAACTTGATGCAAAATCTCTTTCGAGCGAAAACATTTCGATCATGGATGAAAAAAATCTGCCTCTACCAATAAAACTGAGTTTAGGTGAAAACTTGAGAACCATCCTCGTCTATCCCGAAAAAGATTTTGACCCGAACAGCACTTATCAACTAAGTATCCGTGCTCTTCTGTCTGCTGACGGAAAAGTACTCAAAGACAACATCCGTATGAAATTTACAACGGTGAATCCTCTTTAATACTCTCAGCCTTCATAAGGAGGCTCAAAAGTAAGTTCCTGAAAGGAATCAGAAAATTAAAACGGCTGAATCTCAACGGTTTATCTGTTGAGTTCAGCCGTTTTCAACTTTTTCAAGACCTTGGATTCGTCTTCTTTTTTGAATATGTCAGGATTCTTCCCCTACTTTGCGTATCTGAGACTTCCCCACTTCGAGATACTATTCAAGGAAAAAAGAGAATAAAATCCCCAAAAGATGATATACTATAATATAAAGAGACAGGAGGTGTTCTTTATGAAAGAAAGCATGCAAATGAAATCGAAGAGAAAAACGCCGCTCAAGATTCTCGATCTGGATCCCTGGCTCGCCCCTTATGAAGACGATCTGCGGGCAAGAAGGAAAAAATTCCGCGAGGACAAAAAGCGCCTGCTGGACGGCGAAGCTTCTCTGTCACAGTTTGCCAACGCCCATCTGTATTTCGGCTTTCACTTTTCCAAAGAAGGCTGCGTCTACCGTGAATGGGCTCCGGCGGCGGATGCGCTCTTTCTCATGGGCGACTTCAACGGCTGGAACGAAAACTCTCATCCTCTGACCCAAAAAGAAAACGGAGTCTGGGAGATTTCTCTGCCGCCGGACTGCTCGCCTGCTCACCTTTCTTTGGTCAAGACCCTCGTATGGAGGGAGGGCCGACGTCATGAAAGAATCCCTCTGTATATTCGCCGGGTGCATCAGGATCCGAGCAATTTCACCTTCGCAGGTCAGATCTGGGAACCCGGAAAAAAATTTCGATGGACGGATAAAAAATTTACCCTTTCAAAGAGAACGTCTCTTTTGATCTACGAAGTCCATATCGGGATGGCGCAGGAAAAGGAGGGGATCGGAAGCTTTCGCGAATTTGCCGACCATATTCTTCCCCGAATCCAAAATTCAGGTTATAACTGCATTCAGCTGATGGCGATCATGAGTCACCCCTACTATGCCTCCTTCGGCTACCACGTCGCAAACTTCTTTGCGGTTTCTTCCTGGTTCGGGACTCCGGATGAACTGAAGTATCTGATCAACAAGGCTCATTCCATGGGCATCGCGGTTCTCATGGACGTCGTTCATTCCCATGCGGCAAAAAACACGGCCGAAGGGATCAACGAGTTTGACGGCACAGTGTATCAGTTTTTTCACAATGGAGAAAGAGGAAATCACAGCGCTTGGGATTCCAAGGTCTTTGACTATGGAAAGCCGGAGGTCCTCCATTTCCTCCTTTCTAATATCAAATACTGGATGCTGGAATACCATTTTGACGGATTCCGCTTCGACGGGGTCACCTCCATGCTCTACCTCCATCACGGACTCGGAATGGATTTTGACCATTATGACAAATACTTCAGCGATCAAACCGACAAGGACGCCGTCACCTACCTCCAGCTTGCAAACACACTGATCCATGAACTCAATTCCTCCGCCGTGTCAATCGCCGAAGATATGAGCGGAATGCCCGGCGTCTGTCTGCCCGTCCAAAGCGGCGGACTCGGATTTGACTACCGTCTGGCGATGGGGATCGCCGACTTCTGGATCCGCCTGCTGGACCAGAGGGACGAATACTGGAATATGCGATCCATCTGGCACGAGCTGACCGGCAAGCGTCCCTGCGAGAAGCGCATCGCCTATGCGGAATCACACGACCAGGCGCTTGTCGGCGATAAGACGCTGATCTTCCGCCTGGCGGACAAGGAAATGTACTGGCATATGAACAAAGATGATCCGAATCTGATCATCGACCGCGCCCTCGCTCTTCACAAGATGATACGCTTCATCACCCTGACCCTCGGCGGAGAAGGCTATCTGAACTTCATGGGCAACGAATTCGGTCATCCCGAGTGGATCGACTTCCCGAGAGAGGGCAACGGCTGGAGCTTCCGCCACTGCCGCCGGCAGTGGAGCCTCGTGGACAACGGCTGTCTCAAATACGAATATCTCAACGAGTTCGACAGAGATATGAAGAGTTTCAGCCTGCGCCACAAGCTGCTTCGGGAACAGGAAGCAAATGAGCTTTGGCTCGACAATTCCCGCAAGATCATCATCTATCGAAAGGCGGAGCTGATCTTCGTCTTCAACTTCCACCCGACCCGCTCTTACGAGAACTTTTACTTTCCCACCCACGAGGAAGCTTCTTACCTTGTCATCTTTGATTCCGACGCCTCTTCCTACGGCGGTTATGACCGCATCTCGCGGGAAACGGTCTACAAGAGCCGTCCGCTTTCCGAGATGAACGGGATGAACGGCGTCACGATCTACACACCGAGCCGCACCGTACTGGTGCTCAAAAAAATATAATCGGAGGTCTTTATGAGTACAAAAATAAGAAAATTTTTTGAAGATATCTGCAAGATCCCCCGCTGCTCAGGGGACGAGCAAGGCATGAGCCGCTACCTTCTCAGCTTTGCCGAAGAAAGAGGGCTGGAAGCTTTCAAAGAGGAAGCTTCCGGCAATATCATCATCCGTAAGCCCGCCTCTCCCGGATATGAGGCCTCCCCTGCGGTCATTCTGCAGGGACATATGGATATGGTCTGCGAAAAACACAGCGAAGCCGAACACGATTTTGCCACAGACCCGATCCGCACTTTCGAAAAAGACGGCTGGCTCTGCGCAGAGGGGACGACTCTCGGAGCCGACAACGGCGTCGCCGTCGCCTATGCTCTGGCGATCCTCGACGCGGAAGACCTCTTCCATCCGCCTCTGGAGGTACTGATCACCACCGATGAAGAGACCTCTATGAAAGGAGCGGAACTCCTCGAGCCCCGCCATCTTTCCGGAAAGACCCTCTTCAACCTCGACGCCGGAGAAGAAGGCGTCTTTTATGTATCCTCTGCCGGCGGACGGGATTACAACCATATCCTAAGCTTTGCAAAAGAGCCTCCTTCCCTCGGCAGGAGTCTGGAGATCCATATCTCCGGTCTCAAAGGAGGACATTCCGGCGCCGATATCGACAAAGAGAGAGGCAGCTCGGCGAAGATCCTCGGACGAATCCTCTATGAGCTGCGCGGTGTCTGCTCCTTTGAGCTTGCCAAAATACAGGCCGGCGCGAAAAAGAACGCCATCGCAAGAGAGGCCTCTGCAAAGATCCAAATCGCTCCGAAAGACCTTGACGCTGTACGGGAAACGATACAGAAGATGCAGGAAATCCTGAATTTCGAACTCAAAGGCTCCGATGAACTGCAGATCACAATCTCCGAGTCCGATTCCCCCTCCCATGTCATGGACAAAGCCTCCGCCGACAAGCTGATCGATCTGATCATGTTGATCCCGCACGGCGTTCTCAAAATGAGCCAAGAGATCGAAGGGCTCGTCGTCTGCTCGCAAAACCTCGGCGTCATCGAGACCCTGGAGAACACCGCAGTCCTCTCGACCTCGATTCGAAGTTCCGTCGCCAGTCTCAAAGAAGAGGCGGTACAAAAAATGGAAATCCTGACAAAACTCTTCGCCATCGACGGGTACTCCGACTCCGACTATCCGGAATGGGCTTATCAGAGCAATTCAAAGATACGCCCCCTTGCACAGTCCCTTTACAGCGAAATCTACGGCAAGGAGCCCTGCATCCGGGCGATACATGCGGGCCTTGAATGCGGATTCTTTGCGGATCTGCTCAAAGAGAACGAGATCGACATCCTCTCCTTCGGCCCGACGATGCTCGATATCCACTCCCCGGATGAACGACTTGACCTTGCTTCCTTCGAGCGGGTATATGACTTCCTTGTCAGACTGCTTGCAAAAATGAAATAAAAAAATCAGCAGGCTGCTGATTCTATACAGAAGACCCATTGAATATACATAAGGGAGTTCATGCCGACTCGGAAAACCGTTCGGCGGTGAGAATTCTCTTTCGAAAAAACCAAAATTTACCTGCTGGAAATTTTGACTGCAGAAAACGGCACCTCCTGCTGATTTCAGCTTCAAAAAGTGTTCTTCTGATTTTTTCAAAGTATATTCAATGTGTGATTCGTTTTTTCATGGAACATCCCATATTCTCTTTAATAAGGCGGCGATCAGGAAAAACAGACTGCTTCCTGCCATCATCACGATCAGCTCCGTCCTCAGCCAGAAAAGCGGAAGATTCATCAGCAAAAAACATATCAGCAGGTAGACAGTTTCAAAAGCTCTCTTCGACTGTGAATACTCCCCGCAGAAACAGGACAGCGAGGGGATGAAAAAACAGAATACCGCATAGCAGAAGGCGTAAAAATACTTCTGTATCCTCAAACACCCTGTGATGACCGGCACCGAAATAAACAGTAAGATCAGAACGCCCCATACATACGAATATATCATCTGTCTGATCGTAAAAGATCCAATCACGGAAAAATATTCTTTCAGACCGTGTTCATACTCCCGGCATCCTATCTGCGAAAAAAAAGATACTGTAAAAATCAATATCAGGATCCACAAATACCCCTGTGTGTACTGCAGCGGTGCAGCGAATCCATAAATCCACAAAACTGCCGTCAGCAGGAACAACGCTCTTGGAAAGTCTCTCGTCATTATTAAAAACTCAGAAACAAATCGATTCGTAAATCGGAAATTCAAAGATCTTTTCTCGCGTTGTTTTCTCTCTTGAAACAAGCTCTTGCTTTCATCTTCTCCGGACTCCAAAAACCGAGATCCCGTCACTGCAGAGAATATACAGAGCATGATAAATACTATTTTTTCTCCGACATACTGTATGTTCTCCGGCAGACCGTGAAACCACAGCTCTGAATTTCCTCCACCGATCTCAAGCATATCGGCGGGAACCAGTATCCCCATCTCTTTTACCGGTTCCGCCATCACCGATTCGACCGCCTGATTGATACTTTCCATCAGCCATCTGTAATTGTTGAGATCCAGCAAACGAAGCAATAGAGAATCGCTCCCGACAAAAGAATAGTTGATCAGAAATACAGCAAAAAGGAAAACCATACCCGCCCAGTTTCCACGACCTCCTCTCAGCAATGTGATTTCCGTGAGAAGAGCAAAAACCGAGGCAAAAACAATACTTGGATACATTCCTAAAAACGGACTCCAAAAATCATACCCGGCCAAACGCTGATATGGAAAGGACAGTTTTATCATGACAAAGGCGCTGAGTATCGACAGAAACCATACAATCGACAATATGAGCAGGTTGGAGAGAAATTTTCCCATCACATAACTTCGTTTGTTCATACCCATCGACTGCAGACAGCAGAGAACGCCTTTCTTTCTGTCCGAGTCCACATTGTTTCTGACAAAGCCGAAACCGATTATCGGAAACAGAATCCCGCCGCAAAGAGCGATCGCAATCGGAATCCACGACGGATTCGACCCTTGGAGAAATACATCCGGCTCAATACAAATGGATACAAAAGGCGCTTTTGGATTCGGAACAGAAAAAAACGTCAGAAACATTACGGCAGCGCATAAGACCACAAAAGAAAATCGCCTTGTCCTTTCAAGCAGATCCGCTTTCATGATCCGGCATATTATGTACCACTGCATTTTATAATCCCTCCAGTGCAAACAGACAGGCGTCCTCTAATGTGCTGCTGACAGCAACCGCCGTTCTCTCAGGCTTATCCCTGCTGACCTGCCGTATATAGATCCCTTTTTTCGTTTGCATCATATTACTGACGCCTTTCATGTTTTCCGGCAAAAACGAAACCGTATATTCCCATACGCATCCATCTGCTTTCGAAAGGATCTCATATGGACTGCCACAGAAAATAAGTTTTCCTTCCCGCAACATCAACACCTGCGACGCCACCGCCTCTATATCGGATACAATGTGCGTAGACAATATCACGATTCGATCTTTTGCCAAAGCGGACAGGCGATTTCGAACCGCTATTCGCTCCGCAGGATCCAATCCTGTCGTCGGCTCATCCGCAAGAATGATCTGGGGATCCTTGAGCAAAGCGCAGATCAGTCCTACCTTCTGCTTCATCCCGCCCGAATAGCCGCTCATTCTTCTGTCCTTCACCTCCGACAAATGAAATTCCAAGATCAGCTGATCTATTTGCTCAGAGGCTTCCTTCCTTTTCATTCCTTTCGCCGCGGCAACATAATGCAAATACTCCATCGCAGTGAGATTGGGATATACCGAGACGTCCTGCGGCAAATATCCGAGCATCGCTCTCATACAGGAAGGCTTTTCTGCAATGTTCTGTCCGTCCAGCAAAATTTTTCCGCTGCTGGGTTTTATTATGGTCGACAAAAGTTTCAGCAGAGTAGTCTTTCCGGCGCCATTTTTTCCGATCACTCCGATCAGCCCTCCATTGGACATTTGTGCGTTGATATTACGAAGCGCCTTCTTTTCCTTATAGTTTTTTGTCACATTTTCCAACACAAGTTTCATTTTCAGCCCCTCTTCATTTTCACTCTCCAACGCTTTTAATCATCTCTCCGCCTTCTCAGAAAGTTCTCCTTTCAATACATCCATATTATTTTGAATCCATATTCTCGACGATGATTTCTTCGGAAAGCTGTTTCAGCACCTCTTTTGAAATCCGAATCTCAAAATCTTCCAACGCATAATACTTCACGGCTTTTCCACTCTCGGAAACCTCCATCGTGCTCGTGACGAGTCGAGCGGTTTCCAGTTTTTTCAAATGCATATACAGCAGCGGTCTGCTTATATTCACCCTCCGAGCCAGCTCACTCACATACTGCCGCCCGCAGGACAGGACGCCGATGATCTTGATTCTGACCGGATGAGAAAGCGCGTCAAAGACCGGAATATAATCTTGATATCTCACTAAATTCAAATCTCCAACGAAATTTTTCATGGCTAAATTTCTTTCATCATTTTGGCAATCTCTTCCACTTTTTTCTCCACTTCCTGAAGACTTTTCCTGATTTCGACATTTTCATGCCTCATCATTTCCAAAAATTCATTCAATTTCTCGACATTGACACTTTTAATCCGCTCTCTTTTCTCCATCCCTCGAACGATGACCGCAATGCCGACAATGGCAAGAGTTCCTATCGCAGCGATAACCGGCATAAGAACAGAAATATCACTCATTTTCCTCTCTCCTCTCGAATCAAAAAATTTTGCAAAGAATACTATAAATATAAACCTTCCATATGTAATAATATTATTACATATGGAAGGTTTTGTCAACGATTGTTTTTATCAAGAGGATATTGATCAAAAACAGAGATGATCGAAAAAATATCTGATAAAAAAACCGGGTTGACCACACTCGTCGGCAGAAAAGCTGTCAGTTGAAAAAATGCCTTAAAAATGATATGATAAAAAATATTCAAATATATCAACTAAAAGGAGGAAGATTATGTGTACAGCATTACAATACAATAAATATTTTGGAAGAAATTTGGACTTGGATTATTCCTATGAGGAAAAAGTAACCATTACTCCAAGGAACTATGTATTTAACTTCAGACATCAAGAATCTATAGAACATCATTACGCTATGATTGGAATGGCATTTACTCAGGATGATTATCCCCTATACTATGATGCTACGAATGAATATGGTCTAAGTATGGCAGGCTTAAATTTTCCAAATAATGCAAAGTATTTTGAGTTAGATGGAGAAAAAGATAATATAGC
>JAUMYL010000014.1 GCA_030528675.1 Peptostreptococcaceae bacterium | reverse complement strand
TGGTAGCAAAAGCCTGTGAAAGTATGGAAAGCCTTATATCTCGTCTTGAATACGATCAAAGGGTCGGGGGTTCGAATCCCTCTGGGTACACCAACAGTATCAAGGACTTCAAGAAATTGAGGTCCTTTTTTCATGTAAAATTATCACAAAAACTATCACATTTATTTTTTAACGAAAAAAAACAGGCCGCAGACCTAGACGAAATCGGAAGTCTGCAGCCTATTCTATTTTTTAAGATATCGCCGGCCACAGGATGGCAGATCATAAAGCCGAATTTCGAAGGCAGCCGGTTTTCCGGGATCTTAATGACACTTAGTCCGTCAACCATCGCTACGACTCCCCGAATTTTCATCTCCTGCGTGATATCCGTCGCCATAAGGAAATCCTTATTGCGTTTCAGCAGGGTATATATACTCGGAGCCACGATGATAAAGCGGTTATAAAGGAAGAGGCTGTTGATACTAAACCCTATTAAATACACCATGTACATGGTGTAATGGAACAGAGGGATTCGGATGAACAAAAAATATGAAATCGGGAAAGAACATCTGGAAGAAATACGCCAAGCGAGAAAACAAACGAAAGACAAACGAGAAGATCGAAGGCTGTGGGCAGTCGAATTAAGGATCTTAGGATATACAAACGAAGAAATCGTCGAAAAAGTGCAAGTACATGAAAAAACCGTTATCCGATGGATCCAAAATTATGCGGAGCATGGAATCGAAGGACTTCGAAATAAACCGATTGTGGGCAACCACAGAAATTTGACCTTTGAAGAAGAAGCTAAGCTGTTAAAGAGCTTTGAAGAACGAGCCCGAAAAGGGTAATTGGTTACCGTACAGGAAATCAAAGAAGCCTATATTGAGAAAGTGGGCCATAGCATAGGGAGCGGACAAATTTACTATGTCCTGAAAAGGCATCATTGGAGAAAAGGGATGCCAAGAAGCAGGCATCCGAAGAAAGCAAGCGACGAGGCGATCGAAGCCTCAAAAAAATTAACCAAGAGGCAAAAGAGATAGCAACCCTTTTCCCGCATAAGAAAGTGCGTATCCTATTTCAAGATGAGGCAGGATTTGGAAGAATCAACAAGCCGAAATATTGCTGGTGTACGAAAGAAGTTCGTCCGCTGGTTCCTTGTCACCCTATCCGAGAATATCGGTATGCATATGGAGCAGTAGAACCCCTCACGGGGGAGAACTTCTTTTTAGTTCTGCCCTATTGTAATACAGAAAACATGAATGTCTTCATGGAAGAATTATCCAAGGAGTATAAAGAAGATCTCCTTTTGCTGGCATGCGATGGAGCCGGCTGGCACAAATCGACAAAATTAAAGATTCCGAAGAACATCCGGATCACGCATATTCCCCCCTATACTCCAGAGATGAATCCCATCAAGCAGATATGAAAACAGCTTCGGAGTATGGGGTTTAAGAATGAAGTATTTAAGACCTTAGAGCATGTGGTAGACAGACTGTGCGCTACCATAAATGCACTAACCAAAGAAAAAATAAAAAGAATCACTCATAGAGATTGGATAGAACTGGCGAATTAAATAGGTATTAGTATAAAGCATTTCTTGAAAACAGATTGAAACGAAAGGTAAATGAAAAGAAAAGCGAAACAGGCAGTCCGCTCAAAAGAAAATTTCTGGGCTTCGCCCTGTATAGAGGGAAGAACGGAATCGGCATTCGTACACACGAAAAATCGATTGCAAAGCTCAAGAAGAAAATCAAAGAGTTGACGAGTAGGAAACAAGCAAACACCATCGCTGAGATTTTCAAGAAAATGAAACAGTACACAACGGGATGGCTTGCCTACTACAAAATAGCCGATATGCAAAAACAAATGAACAGGATAAGTGAGTGGATTCGACGAAGGATGCGACAAATCTATTGGAAACAATGGAAGAAACTCCGAACTAAGTTCAAGAATCTTAAAGCATTAGGAATTCCGGAAGAGAAAGCTTGGGAATGGGCAAACAGCCGAAGGAAATATTGGCGAGTATCTAAAAGTCCAATACTACACCGAGCATTAACAAACAAATACCTTGTATCTCAAGGGTATGATGACATAGCCGAGAGATACAAGGCACTACATGGAACTTGTTGAACCGCCGTATACGGAACCGTATGTACGGTGGTGTGAGAGGTCGGCTACTCAAATAATGGGTAGCCTCCTACTCGATTTTGTCGATTGGAAAATGACCCTCTTTTCCTACTCTTAGTATAGCCCATGTATACGCCTTTGTAAAAGTCAAAAAAATTATCATAAAAATATTAGAAAGTCACTAAGATGTGATATACTGTATTTGCTGTCGTACCTCCAGCGGAAAGGAGGTGTGATACTTGGATTTCGTCATAAGATTCCTCATTGCCATTGCGGTGAATGTAATTAGCTACTACATTTGCAAGTGGTTAGATGGCAAGCCGAAAGACAGTTAGCCCAAGAAAAAACCCCATCTGTTGCAGCAGGTGGGGTTTTTGTGATACTTGAAAATCATAAGATTCCTTAGCTACCTTTATTATATACGCTTCTGCAGCTTTTGTCAAAGCTAAAAACTATCACAAAACTATCACATATCTCAAAAAAACATCAAAAAACCACTGAAAATGAAAAACAACTAAAAATAAAAAACATAGATAAATCAATACTTTTTGAGCTTAACGAATACTATGAAAACCATCGATTCTAACTACGAATCAAAGGGTCGGGGGTTCGAATCCCTCTGGGTACACCAAGAAAACCCGCTTGTTGCAACGACAGGTGGGTTTTTCAATTTTTTGAAAAACGCTCTGAAATCGTCTAAAATCATTTGCGTTGGTATTTTCACTCCCTTATCTATCTGCGGTATTTTCCAGCCTCTTCGAATGCTTTTTTTGTCATACGGACTGCACCGGCACTGTGAATACGAACAACAGGGTGCGGATCATTTTCCGCAAACCATTGTAATTTCTCCAAATAAGGTTTTACATACTGAGGCTTTCTTTTTCCGATTACTCGGAACATTTCAGGTGCCTCTATCCGAACTCTTTCTCCCGGATCCGATATCAATTCATAAAACAGTTCCAGTTTCTCACAAAATAGTTCCGGAGCGCTTGTAGCAATATTTTCACAGGCCCATATAAAAGCAAGTTTCACCTCATTTATAGTATCTTTTCTCATGTCCATTATTTTGTCTAAATAAGGAATAACCAAATACTTGTCAGCTCTGCCGATTCTTCCTAATGCACCTACTGCTCGTTCCCGCAATTTTGGAGAATCATCTTCCAAATAACCCGCAATATCTTTAATGTATGCTTCTGCCTGCATAGGATACCGGAGTCCCATTTCTCCAAGAAGCCATAAAACCTTTGCTTTTACTGCAGCGGAATGCTCTTCATTCAGTTTGTCTGCAACATCATCAATCCTATCCCTCCAATTTTCCTTGGCCTTAGTAATCTCTCTTAATTCCTTTAGGATTTCTTTATCCTTTCCGTGTGTTCTCATTTTTCATTGCTCCCTTAAAGTCTTTGATCCATGTATCGAATGCTTCTGCCAACAATGCCGGTGGCTTCGGAATGGTTTTTTCTGTATATGGAATACCCGTTTTTCCTCTCTCCAATTCTGTACTGCGGATATGAAACATCCTGTAAATATTCAATCAGACTTGCAGATAAACTTCAAAAATCATTCGTCGGCGCGGATTTTCGTTCGGAAACATCGGACTGGCTCACCGGAAATCCAGGCCGCGGAGAGTACCGTCTTGACGATTTCACGCTGCAATCAGCGTCCTGCTGATTTTTCCGAAATTTCGTCGGCGGACTCCTCTCGATTTTTTCACAAAGTTTCTCCTCTTCGTCTCATGACTGTCGGAGCTTGTCTGCTTGGCCTTCAATCTGGAAGTATCTTTGATACGGGATCGTTTGAACCGGTTCCTCAAAAATTTCGAGAATCCTTCTGCTTTCCCGTTCATTCCTGAAATTCGAAGGTTTCGCCTGTCTGCCTGACAAAATAGGAAAAAAATGATATGATAAGATGAGCTCGGGTGAGACAAAAAATAATTTGATCGTGAGAGAGATTATGATTCTATGGACAATACAAAATGAGACGGCATATGAAAAAATGAAGAAAACAGGGGTATTGCGAGCAGAAGAATCCTGTATTTCAGACGAATCATTGAAAAGTTCCTATGTATGGATGTCGAATCAAATGAAAAAACGCGTGGGTAATGCACCGGAAGGCGTTGTTTTTCCGGTATGGGCATGGTATCAATGGGAGGGAAAAAGGAAAAGACCGGATATGAGATCTCATGGTCGTCATTGGGGAGAAAAGGGAACGCCGATTGTCCTTTTAACGGTGGATGTTCCGGAGCATTGCGTATTGCTTTCCGATTTTGATTACTGGCATTGCGTGTTAAATGATGCAGATATTATATTTCCTTATGATGAGAGCGCTCTTTACTCTGAAGAGGAAAAGCGAAAAAGTTGGGAGAATATATTTACCATTGACTGTTCCTTTGATGGAGAGGGACATCGCTCTCTCACAACACAGGCAACTCTTTGGGAAATAAAGAGTGAGTGGGTAAAAAAGGCTGAACGCTTCACATCACGATGAGATTCGGGGTGAGGATATGACGATCAAAAAGTTCAATAGGATGGAAGGCAGATACATAGAAAAAATATACGGTCAAGACAGATTCGGATATTCCCGGTCGGATTCTGAGGATTTGTATGATTTGATCGGGTGGTCTGAACGAGGAGGCTATCAGGGATCGGAATTATTGTTTTATGACTTTCATACCGGAGAGGTATCCAAGCCGTTTGATAAAAAGAGAAATGTTGTCTATGGTGCGCCTGTATATGTAGAAAAATTCCTATACTTTTTACAGGGAGATTACAATCAGAAAATCGTGACTTTATATCGATATATCCCGGAAACAGTTTTGGAAAAGGTCATAGAATTAAACATGGAAGAAGTGAACTTATATAACTTGGAAATCGTTGGCAATCCTCTCCATATTATAAGCCAGAGTCATGAAGACGGTTTCCGATGTTACTATCCGGAAAAAATCTCATTTCCGCTTCGAGCGCGCGAATCTGTCGTTCTCATAGAAGAGGGCAAGGTGTACATGGAAGAGTGGATAGAAGAAGGCTGGGACGAGGAAAATGATTGCGCAACGGACGAGTATGCATACTATAATAAAATTATCGTCAAAGATTTTGCAGGCAATACGATTTCAGAAGAGATTGGATGTTTGAATCAATCGGCAAATGGAGATTGGTGGCTTTCGTAAACTCCGGATCGATTGAGACATAGCGCAATCGATCACTATGAGAAAGTAAATCGTGATCGAAAAATCCTCGACAATTCCCGGCCGGGAGTGCCGCTTTCGTGATATAATACGGATAACTCCAGGTGATAGCTGTATGGGAATCAATGGAGGATCCATCAAAGAGTGTGAAATTTATTGCGCATCAGACGGAGCGGTTTTGAGAAGGGGTTCAGAGGAGGAAAGGTATGTGCGTGCGCCTGAAATTATGGTATGCAAAATCGAAAAATCAGATCAATATGACGAAGTTCATCGCGGTCTCGATCATTCTGCTTTTCATCGTGTGGGTGGTTGATGTTCGGCATCCTCTGCTCAAGGAAAATATTCCGGAGTTTCTGCTGCTGCCGACAGATGTATCGAAGACCTTTCTCTCGACTTTGTCCGGGGTCTTTCTGACGGTAACGACCTTCACTTTTGCGACGATACTGACGGTTCTTGGAGGTTACAGCTCGAATTTCACGCCGCGAGTCGTGCAGAAATTCATTGACAAGCCGTATGTGCTCAGTCTGATCGGGATTTTTATCGGAGGATTTTTCTACACGATCCTCAGCCTGTTTTTCCTTCAGGGGATTGATACGGAGAAGACGATTTTGGCAGGGACGATCGGCGTCCTCTACGGCGTGACGAGCATGAGCTACTTCGTCTTTTTCATGCAGAGAGTCCTGCGGGATATGAAGGGTTCGCATCTGATTCAGGATATCTACGAAGAGGCGCTGATCCTCGTCGAGGAAGAAGCCCGTCAGCGGAAAGAATCGGAGCGGCTTGCAGAGGACAAGATATCCGTCGGGATACGGATCTACTCGAACAAGACCGGCTATCTCTTCGGGATCGATTTCGAGCGTCTCTTTGCTTTGCTCAAGGATCTGCGGGGAGAGCTGATCATCGACAAGAAGATCGGAGAATATATTTCGACGGGAGTCTATATAGCCCGCCTGCATCTTCTTGAGAGTCCGGGGTATTCGCAGGAAGAGGAAAAAGACCTCCTCAAGGAGATCGCGGGCTGTTTTCTCTACAGCGATCAAAAAAATGAGACCTACGACTATCATCATGAGATTACGAACCTCGTCGAGATCGCCCTGCGGGGCCTCAGTCCGGGAATCAATGACCCGAACACGGCCATCAACTGCATACGAAAGATCTCGATCTTGATCGGCAAGCTCTTTTCCACGGAAAATCACTTTATCATCGCCCGTCAAAACGGAAAGATGAAGGTGATCTACACCTCCTATACGGTCAAGGAGGAACTGTATCTGGCCTTTTATCAGATCCTGCACTATGGGAAGGAGGATCCCTCGGTGGCCGCGGCGATACTGGAAGGGCTGACGATGATCTTCATGATTTCCGATCCCGCCGCAGAAAGCGGAGTCGGCGAGTATTTCAGCTATGCTTATGAGGTCGTTAAAAAGAGCATGAGGGAGAGGATGGATGCAGAGCGCATCGAGCAGCTGCGGGAAAATTTCCTCCGGCGAAGAGAAGAGCTGGCGGATAAGGACGCGATGCGGGAAGAAGAGGATTAGAGATGCTCCAGGATACAGTTCCAAGAGGCAAGGAGGTCTTGCAGCTTCCAGGCGGCGTTTGCGGGGCTCGTCGAAGGCAGGTAGTGTGCGGGAAGAGAGGTCATCGGTTCGATATATTTCCGGTACAGCCTGTCTGCGGTTCGTCCGTTGACATAGACGGCCCGGATCTGAGTCTCTGCCAGCAGTTTGCGGATGTCGTTGGGCTCCGCCTTTGCGATGCTGCTGTCTGCGGATCCGTTGATCTCGCAGGAGGCGATGACATCCCAGAGGGCGATGTGGCGACGCAGCAGAAAATCCCGCTTCTCGTCGAGGCTCTTCGGACAGCTTTCTTCGAAGAGAGCGGAGAGCAGTTTCCAGAACCGGTTTTGCGGATGGGCGTAGAAATATCCTTCCTCCCGAGATTTGACCGAGGGGAAGGAGCCGAGGATCAGGATTCTGGATGAGGAATCGTAGGTCGGGGGGATCGGATGCTTGATCATAGAGACTCCTTTCAGCAAATCATATATAATATTATCTTACAGGAAACGGTTTTTGTAAACGGAAACAGAGAGAGCCAGAACAAAAATAATGCAGAAATCGTTGCAAGATGTTTGAAGTTTGTCTTCCGTCGTCGGAGATGCTCTTGTATATTTTCGTCCCTTCGATAGAATGGAATCAGATTGCGGGAGAGCGGGAAGAAATGAAGGTTCCTGCGGAAAAATAAAGGAGGGTGAAGGAATGGATTTTAATTCGAAAAAAGGCTTTATCTGTGATATGGACGGTGTGATCTACCACGGAAACAAGATCCTGCCGGGAGCGGCGGAATTTATCGAATGGTTGCAGCGGGAAGAGAAGGAATTTCTCTTTTTGACGAACAACAGCGGTTCGACGCCGAGAGAGCTGCAGCAGAAACTGGCACGCATGGGGCTGAATGTGCCGGAGAAAAATTTTTACACCAGTGCGCTGGCGACGGCGGCTTTCCTCAAGGAACAATCGCCGGGCTGCTCGGTCTATGCAATCGGAGAGGCGGGACTTTTCAATGCGCTCTATGACGCAGGCGTCACGATGAACGATGTAAACCCAGATTATGTTGTCATGGGCGAAGGCAGGGCGTATTCGCTGGACACGCTGACCAAGGCGACGAATCTCGTCATGAAGGGGGCAAGGCTCATCGGCGCGAACTCCGACGTCTCGGGACCGATTGAAAGCGGGATCGCACCGGCCTGCCGCGCTCTCGTCGCTCCGATTGAGATGGCGACCGGAAAACAGGCCTATTTCTGCGGCAAGCCGAATCCGCTGATGATGCGTACGGGTCTGCGCCTGCTGGGCTGCCATTCCGCAGAGGCGGTCATGGTCGGTGATCGAATGGATACGGACATCATCTCGGGTCTGGAGAGCGGAATGTCTACGGTGCTGGTGCTTTCGGGCGTTTCCACAAGAGAGACTCTGAATACCTACGCCTATCGTCCGACTGTCGTCCTTGACGGAGTCGGCGACATCGTAAGGGCGGCGGAGAGTTAAAAGGCTGCTTTGTATTTCAAAAGAAACTAAAAAGTAAATAAGTCTGAAAGTTATGGGCTTTCGAACCTTATTTGCTTCTCGTACGAAACGCTGTTCGAAATACCCTCCGCTATTCCGACCTATTTTCCATGAAATTTCAGAGGACAGATCAAGGATACATTGTATCAGACGGCATGTTGATTCGGGATTCGTATAAAAGGCTGTTTTGCGTTTGAATACTAAAACCTTATTGAATCGCCACCACCGAAAACGACATCCATGTTCAAACAACAAATCAGGTGTTTTGTCAGATGACAATTCATACAGGGAATAGTATAAGAGAGATAAAAAACAAATAAGGTCTGAGAGCCGTGGGCTTTCGGACCTTATTTGCTTTTCAGAAGGGTCATTCCAAGGCGTATTCGTATTAGAATCTCAGAGGTTGGAGCTTTTCTTCCCCATCAAAAACATCGACGGCGAAGGGGCAAAACGGCCGGATCCTCAGGCCGTTTTTCTCTGCGTAGTCTGCGACCGCCATGACGAGCTTCTCGCCGACGCCCTGTCCTTCAAACTCCGGCTCGACTTCCGTGTGGTCGATGATCAGATGGTCTTTGTCTTCCCATACATAGGTGATCAGTCCCGCCTGTTTTTCTCCTTCAAAAGCCGTGAACTGTCCTTTGTTCTCATCGTTTTGATGTGTAAATTTCATCATAGGTTCTTCCTTTCATAATGGATTGATACGAATACCCAATTAGATCACCATCTTATGATGAGCGATTCGCCGAAAACTCATTGATTTATAGTTAGATGGTGTTTTGAATAGGGTTTAGTATGAGGGAGCGGCAAAGGTTCCCGTTCGTCTATATACCCTTCGAAAAACATTTCCAATCGCAGGCGCGGAGATTTTGCCTGAGGGAGACAAAGGCCATGGATGGAGGATGGCGAAACGGCTGTTCAGCATCCGCTCGGAGGCCTGTCGATGATCGGCTCTTATGGTATCAGGAGGTCTCTTCGGCGCTTTGCGCTTGTTTTCTCATCCTCTTTGAGAGGAAGAGAGCGGCGCAGAGGAGCAGCAACAGGGAAAAGGGCTCAATGCGCTGAAACAGCCAAATGTCGGAGGAGGGGTGCAGTTTGCGGAAGAAAAGCGGAAAATAAAAGCTCCAGGAAGCGTAAAAACCGCCTAAAAGGATACAGAGAGGGATCATCCGCAAAATCAGTTCTGTATAATTTTTGCTGTAGCGGGAGAAGAAGATCGTCAGCATGGCGGTGATGAGGCAGAGCAAAAACAGGCAGGCGATCAGAAAGAGGAGGTAGCCGCCGTAGGTCCAGTCGACCCAAGAAGAGACAGGCTGCCAGACAGACAAAACGCCGAGCTTTGCAAAATGCAGAGGCTGCATCCTCAAAAAAAGATATAAATAGAAGGTCAGGTTGAGGAGGAAGAAGAGGAGGGCGGAAAAGAGGGCGGCGGTCTGCTGGATGGAAAGGAGGCCGCGACCGGTTCGGGAGCTGCACTGCATCGCTCTCGTACGGTACAGGCGGTCCCGCACCAAAGTCGGCGACAAAAAGAAGACCGTCGAAAACACCAGCCAGATCGCGAGAGATCGGAAGTAGTTGACGCTGGCTTCCATGACGCTGACAGGAAGATAGCCGAAAAACCGCGGAGATCTCCGCAGTTTAAGGATGCGGGAGCGGAGGGCGGACGGATATTCCGGAGAAGGAGGGACGCCTTGTGCGACGATGGATACATTGTGGTCGTAAAACTCCATAAACCGTTTGATGGCTTGGATGCGAAAGAAGGGCGTCGCCTCGATGATCTGCCAGATCCGTCTCTCCTGCTCCATATCGCCGCGCCCCTTATCCCGGGTGCTTGCAACAAAATGCGCCTCCTGAAATTCCATGAAGCTTTCGTAGTTGTCGATGCCGAGGGTGAGAGAGGGCGGAAGATCCGCAAGAGAAGTATTAAACTGCTCGATCTCCCAAGAAAGCTGGATCTCGAGATCTTTGCGCTCCTCCGCGTCCACGCTCGTCCCATACCTGAGGATCCATTCCGAAGAGATCTCAAAAGACGCGGCCCGGTCGCTTCCATAGCGGAATTGATGAATATAGGTGGCTGGCAGGAGGAAGTAGTACAGCAGCCCGAAGGCGAGCAGGGTGAGCACCAGGGGCGGATGCCAGATTTTTTTCAGTTCGTATCGGAATAAAGTCATCATGGAAGATCCCTCCTGTGATAGCTTTTGACGGAAACATATACAAGCAGGCTCAGCAGGAGGAGACAGCAGAACGAAGCAAGAACCTCCTGAAAGGGCAGCAGAGCGAAGAGGCCCAGTTCGGTGAACCAGCCGTCCATGCAGAACCAAAGACAAAAAGGATGTATGCTCAGCAGAAAATAGCCCATCCAAAGTCCGCAGTCGCCCAGAGCGCTCTGGAGCCAGACCGAGGCAAGGCAGAAGCCGACAAGCAGGATGAAAGCGGAATAGGTGTTGTTCATAAGGGATTCGCAGACTACGGCGATCAGACCGAACAGGAGGACGAGCACTCCCCCGAGCAGGAGGACGGCTGCAAGATAAGAGAAGAGGCTGAAATCCGTCCAGGTGATGAAGGGGCGGGTCAGAGCCGCCTCCGTGATATAGTTGAAACAGCTCGATACATTTGCTGTCCAGAGTCCGCGATAGTCCCAGCGGGAAAAATAGATTCCCAGCATCGCCGCGCAGAGCAGAAGATAGAAGAGAAGGCCGGCGCTCAGGGCAGAGAAGATCTTGCAGCGGCAGTGCCTTCTTCCGAGACGGGAGCTTGCAAGGAGGCTTTCCGTCCCGTGAAGGCGCTCATATCCTAAAAGATAAAGCGTCGAGGCGATGCAGAGGAAGATGCCTTCGAGCAGGATCGAGCGCATCAGACTCCGAAAGAGGAAGCGGTGCCTCTCTTTCGTCATGGCTCCTGCGTAGAGATCGAGTGCAGCGCCCGAATCGGCAAGCGCATCAATGCGTTTTTGCAGGAGGTCGTATTTTCGCGCGATCCAAGTCTTCGCCACAGGCGAGGAAGAGAGGATCTCCTGATAGTGCTGGGAGAGAACGGCAGCGTCATAGGAGAGAAAGACATTTTCGGCCGCGTCGAGACTGGCAAGCAGAAGCGTTCTCTCCTCTTCGGGCAAGGAAGAAGAAAAGGAAAAATGAGCGGGGGAGATCCGTTGGCCGCAGGCCCGGGCAAGGCGGCCGAAACTCTGAAAAGACTCTTCTTTCCCGTTTTTTCCGAGGATTATCGCCGTGTTGAAGAGCAGACAGAGGAGAAGAAAGATCCAGATGGCGGGCAGACGGAAGAGTTTCTTCCATTCGAAAACGACAAAATTCATCGTTTTTCCTCCTCCAGATAGGTCGCGAGAAAAGCATCTTCCAGGGAAGGGGTGACAAGAAGCTCTTTTTCCAGCGGTCTCTCGCAGAAAAAACGCAGCTGCGCTCCCTCTTCTCCATGAACCTCACTGAGCAGACGAGCGCCGGCGGGCAGGGGAAGAGAAGAAGGCTGCTGATAGATCCGGCCTGAAAAACTGCGGCATATCGCAGAGGGGGTATCGCAGCAGCGCAGCGTATGATCGGCGATCATCACGATCTGTCCGGCGACCGTCTCGATGTCCGAGACGATATGGGTCGAGAGGATCACGATTCGATCTTTGGACAGGGAGTGGATCAGATTGCGAAAGCGCACCCGCTCTTTCGGATCGAGCCCCGCGGTCGGCTCATCGAGGATCAGCAGCTTCGGGTCGTGGATCATCGCCGTCGCGATACCGACGCGCTGGAGCATACCTCCGGAAAATTGGCGCAGTTTTTTTTCCGCCTGTTCGGAGAGGCCGACGAGAGCAAGCAGTTCATCCACTCGATCAGAGACCTGAGATTTCGGGATTTTCTGGAGAGCGGCCGCATAAGAGAGAAACCCGCGGGCGGTACTTCCGGGGTAGCAGCCGAAGGACTGGGGAAGATAGCCGAGGACGCCGCGATAGTCTTCCCCGAGGGAGAGGATTTCCTCCCCCTCCCAGAGGATCTGTCCCCGCGTCGGAAAGAGAAGGGTAGCGAGCATTTTCATCAGCGTCGTCTTCCCGGCGCCGTTGGGGGCAAGCAGACCGTAGATCCCGGGGGAAAAGCGGATCGAGATATCCTCAAGAGCCGTGAATGTTCCAAAACATTTGGTGACATTTTCAACGCAAAGCATAAGAACCTCCTCCATGAGAGATACAGTAGATCCTCAGCCCCTTCCAAAAAGCGGCCATGCTTCCGGCGGCGAGGACGATGAAAAGGAAGGTCGGAATTTCCCGGAGCAGGCGGGCCGCAGTATCAGAGTTTGCAGTAGCCAAAGCGGCGGCAGACCAGAGCAGGGGCGGAAGAGGCAGTCCTCTTCGGGGCAGCAGAGCCTCGCAGAAAAGGGCCAGGCTTCCGTATAAAAAGAGCCCGGAGCAGGACAGGGCCATCATGCGCAGAAGAGAAAGCTCCGTTCCCGTAAAAAAACGCAGGATCTCGACGCCGGGAACGAGAAACAGGACGCAGAGAGCGCTGAGGAGCAGGATGCGCAGAGTCATCAGCTCCGCAAAGGAGAGGCGGCAGCTTTGCTTCCATTCTAAGAGGCCGCTCTGATGTTCCTTCCAGAAAATCAGGAGGCTCAGTAGGCAAAAGAGCAGGGGAGACGCTGAAAGCAAAAGACTCTCGAGCCTTTCCCCCATCGACGTTGCCGCGGACAGCAGAGGAAAAAAGGCGAGCAGGGACAGGAGGAGAGACAGAAACAGCGCGTCTTCGACGCCGCGGAAAAGCTCCGAGGGAGACAGGCAGGAAGCCGTTTGTTTCAGTTTTTGGAAAAGCCCTTGATGAGCGGGCATTCCCAGATCGAGAATCCGCGCGATAGCCCGGTCTTTTTCCTCCGGCGAAAGCAGGGGAAACTCATCTTTTTTCATAGTCTTCAAACTCCTTTCGAATTTTTGAGACGAGACGGTAATATTTCGTTTTGACGGCAGACTCGGATTGACGCAGAGAGTCTGCAATCTGGCGAAAGTGAAGTCCGGCATACAGGCGGAGACGGAAGACCGACTGTATATCCGGAGAAAAAGAGGAGACATAGCGTTCGATCTGTTCAAGCAGAAGACGGTCGCTGAGCCGCAGGAAGAGATCCTCCTCCTGAAAGGCCGTATCTTCCTTGAGGGGAAGGAAAGTCCTTATCTTCCTGCGCCGGCTGTCGATGATCTTGTTGACGGCGATGCGGTAGAGCCAAGTGCGAAAGCCGCCTTTGCTCTCATCGTAAGAGGGAAGGGCGCGCAGCATGGCAAGAAAGATGTTCTGTGCGGCGTCCAGTGCCTCTTCCCTGCTGCCAAGCTGCCTGTAAGCAAAGCGGAATATCTCGTCATAATATTCGCGAATCAGCTCATCGGCGGCTTCTCTGTCATTTTTTCGAAGGATCCGGCGTATTCGCTTTGCATCCTGCTCCATCCTTCTTTCCTCCCCTGTCTTATCTCCATATCTATATATACGAAAGAAATCGTCGATTCGCTGCAAAAAAAATGAGCTGCCGGAAAAATTTTTTCGGCAGCTCCTGAAAGGCTCCTCAGTGAAATAAAAAGACGGATAAGGTGTTTCGCATCATTCCATGACGCCGATATGGGACGGGATGACGATATCCGCCTCGGTGCAGGCGAGAATATCCTCCACCGTGTATCCGGCGGCCAGCTCCTTGAGGATCAGCCCCTTGGGGCCGACTTGGAAATAACATCTCTCTGTGACGATATCGGTCACACATTTGCTGCCGGTCAGCGGAAAGGTGCATTTTTTGAGGATCTTGGAGTTTCCGTTTTTATCGCAGTGCTCGGTGGCGACGATGATCCTTTGGACGCCGGCGCACAGATCCATCGCCCCGCCCATGCCGGGGATGTTCTCGCCCGGGATCTTCCAGCTTGCGATATTGCCCTCCTGGTCGACTTGGAGGGTGCCGAGGATCGCGGCGTCGATATGACCTCCCCGGATGAAGCCGAAGCTGGTGGGATGCTCGTAGACGCTGCCGCCTCTGATGAGGGAGGCGGGCATGCCGCCGGCGTCGATGACGTCGATATCTTCTTCTCCCCATCTGGGCGCAGGGCCGCTGCCGACGGAGCCGATCTCGGCTTCGAGCCAGAGGTCGACGCCTTCGGGGAGATAGTTGACGCACATCAGCGGAATTCCGATGCCGAGATTCACGAAGTCGCCGTCTTTGAAAAATTTTGCACATCGGGAAGCGATCCGTTCTCTTCCTGTCAGCGGAGCCATTATTTTGCACCTCCCTGCGTTTTGAGACGCTGCCACAGGGGGCAGGTATGTCTCGTGTTTTCACCGCTTCGAACATAGATCATATCGACGAGGGGAGCCGGGACGTCGATCTGCTCGGGCGAGAGATCGCCGATCTCGACGAGTTCTTCCGCCTCGACGATCACAAGATCGGCAGCGAAAGCCATATTGCTGCTGATGGCGATGGAGTTCATGCGGAAGTAGAGGTTGCCGGCCTTGTCGGCTTTGGTCGCCTTGATCAGGGCGACGTCGGCGCGGAGAGGAAGCTCCAGGAGATACTCCCTGCCGTGGATCGTCAGTTTTTGCTTTCCGATCTCGACCTCCGTGTTCAGTCCCGTCGGAGTCAGGCAGCCTCCCAGTCCGAAGCCGCCGCAGCGGATCCTTTCGGAAAAAGTGCCTTGAGGACTGAACTCGATATCCAGTTCTCCGGCAAACATCTGCTCCTTCGCGCAGGGATTGAAGGCGATATGGGTCGTGATCAGGCTCTTGACGAGCTTTGCGGCGATGAGTCTGCCGACTCCGAGATCCGGCATACCCGCGGACGCCGCGATGGCATGGATATCTTTGACCCCTTTTTGGAGCAGGGCGTCTATGAGGTCGTCCGCGGCGAATTGACCGTGCCAGTCGCCGAACATGATGCGCTGGCCGTCATGGATCTTTGCGAGGGCTTCTTCTTTCGTCACGATCTTGGATATCATGAAGTTTCCACCTTTCTGATTTGAGAAGTTGTAAAGCGGGGCGGATCGCGGCTCGTCCCGTCTTCCGTTCGATGGTCGCCTGGACTTCGCTGCCGGCTTGGATCAGCGGATAGAAGTATCGTCTTTTCCGGCGGAAAAGAGCGGCGGGAAGATCAGACTTCTCTTTTTTCGATCCAGCAGGAGACGCTTGCGGCGCGAACCGGAAATTCGCAGAATCCGTCCTCGCCGATTGTCAGGACTTCCTCGTGATGACCGAGATAGTCGAAGAAGCAGCGGCCTTTGAGCTCTTCTCCGACGAAGAGGCGCAGGCTTCCTCCCTCTCCATTGCTGATGAGGGTAATCAGTTTGCCGGGATGTCCTTCATCCCCATGCCGGATAAATCCGATGAGGTGGGGATCTTCAAAATGATCCTCCTGCTCTCCGTAGGCGTAATTCCGCCTCAGCTCGATGAGTTTTTTCAGGGGTTCCCCCATCCCGGCGTAGAGAGAGCCGTCGCCGATTCCGAACAGATCGCCGTAGAAGATCGTCGGGTAGCCGTCTTTTCGCAGCAGGATCAGCGCATAGGCAATCGGACGGAACCAGTCTTCGACCCAAGACTCCAGAGACTGTCCCGGCTGAGAGTCGTGGTTGTCGACAAAGGTCACGGATAAGGTGCGGTCGGAGCGGACGATGGAATCGTCGAAGATCCTGCGCAGGTCATAGTCCTTGCCCGCCTTGGAGGCGCAGTAGAGGCTGAAGTGAAGTCCGACGTCGAAAAGGTCGATATTTGCGGAGGTGTCCGTGAGGTAATCCTGGAGAGCCGCGGGATCGTTGAGCCAGTATTCCGCGACAAAGTAGAAATCCTTTCGGATCTCGTTTAAGATGTGTTTTGTCAGCTCATCCATGAAGCCGCTGTCGATATGTTTGACCGCATCCAGTCGAAAACCGTCGAGGTCGAGTTCTTCGATGAACCATTTGACCCATCGGAAGAGCTCGGTTCGAACCTCTTCATTGCTGTGGTCGATATTCGCGTTCATCAGGTAATCGAAGTTTCCCTTTTCGTCCGATACGGAAAAGCTCCATCCCTTGTTGAAGCCGCTGATCCTGAAGATCGCACGCTTCTGCTCGATCTCGTCCCAGTCGACTCCCGAGAAATGATGATGGTTCCACTGGAAATCCGAATATTTTTTATTGCGTCCCGGAAAGGTGAACTTCGTCCAGCCGCGGATCTCCCGCTCTTCCGAGACCTCGTCGTCCCGATTTTCCCAGGAGACCTCCGTCGCTTGGAAGACTTCGGTCTCGTCGGCGCCGGCCTTGTGGTTGAGGACGACATCGGCGTAGATCGAGATCCCCGCCTCGTGGGCCGCTCCGATCAATGCCTTCAGTTCGTCCTTGGTCCCGTATTTGGTTCTGACCGTACCTTTCTGGTCGAATTCCCCGAGATCGTAGAGATCATAGATCCCGTAGCCGACGTCAGAGGAGCCCGTCCCCTTGCAGACCGGGGGCAGCCAAAGAGCGGTAAAGCCCAGCTCTTTGAGATAAGGAAGGCTTTCCTGCAGACGGAGGTAGTGTTTTCCGTCGTCGGGAAGATACCATTCAAACGCTTGCAAGAGAAGACCGTTCATCCTGACACCTCCTGAAAAAATGGATTGAAAAACGCCAAGTGGCAAAGAGAGCGCCTTTTCAGCTGCGCGCGTCGGGATTGGAAAGGGGAGATTCGCTCCTATACGCCCTCCTCTGCGCGTCGCCGAAGGCAAAAAACTTCCTTTTGTCTTTTTCTTTCTATTTTACTTGAGAATACGGAAAATCACAAATATTGTTTTCGCGGAAAATTTTGGACTTGAAATTCTTTTTTTATCTGCTATAATATCAATATAGACCGACTGTCAGTCTATACAATTTGTAAACATGGAAAGGCGGGGAAAGAAAATGTACCGCAAACTGCTGAAAAATGATCTGAAAAATGACCCTTTGCAAAGTTTTAATATCGCTTTTTTTATTCTTTTATCCGTCGTCTTTCTCGCTGCGGCCGGACAGCTGACGGTCCGTCTGATCGGCTCGATCGAGCATCTGTTCGAGACGGCGAAGACCCCGCATTTGATGCAGATGCATACGGGGCAGATCGACCGGGAGAGGATGAAGAGCTTCGTGGAGGCGCATCCGGAGATCGAAGACCATCAGATCCTCCGCTTCCTGAATGTGGACAATGCGCTGCTGGAGCTTGGAGAAAACTCTCTGAAAGACTCGGTCTATGACAACGGCTTTTCCGTCCAGTCTCCGCGCTTTGATTATCTGCTGGACCGGGAGGGCCGGATCATCGAAGCGAAAAAAGGGGAGGTCTATGTCCCGATCCTCTATGAGGCGGAAGGGCTCGTCAATGCAGGCGACTGGATGCGCATCGGAGATCATCGGCTGCGGGTCGCGGGTTTTGTCAGGGACTCTCAGATGAATTCCTCGCTCTCGGTCTCGAGGCGCTTCCTTGTCAGTGAAGAGGATTACCGGCAGATTGAGGCTCTCGGGACGGTGGAATATCTGATCGAGTTTCGTCTGCGGGATCTTGCCGGTTCATCGAAGATTGAAGCCGCCTACAGCGAGGCGAATCTGGAAGCGGAGGGGCCGCCTTTGCTGACTTACGCGCTCTTTCGGATCGTCGGCGCCTTTTCGGACGGGATCAGCATAGCGGCGCTGCTGCTGATCAGCCTGCTGGTCATCGGTATCTCTCTTTTATGTATTCGGTTCACGCTGCTGGCGAAACTGGAGGAGGATCGAAGAGAGATGGCGGCGCTCAAAGCGATTGGCATCCCCTTTGCGCAGAGGAAAAAGCTTTTTCTCGGTAAATATCTGTTTATCGCGGCTCTGTCGTCTGTTTCGGGATTCTTTCTTTCTTTTGTTCTCAAGATCCCTTTTCTGCGGAATATGAAGACGCTTTTCGGAGAAGGGGGAGAGGGGATTTGGGAGTATTTGGCGGCTGCTCTGCTCGCTCTTCTGGTCTTTGGGGTCATCTGGCGCAGTATGGACAGGATCGGGCGGAAACTGCGGGATCTGCCTCTGGATCCCGCGCGGGCGGACGGGGAAGAGTCCAAAGCGGGATTTTCCCTCTTCGGTCTGCCCAGAGATCTGCAACTGGCCCTCAGTGATCTTGCGGCGCGAAAGAAAGCCTATCTGACGATGGTCTTTGTCTTCGTTCTCTCGGTGTTTGTACTGACTGTGCCGATGTCGCTGTATTTCACGATATCGGATGTCCATTTCATCAATTATCTCGGGATCGGTTCGTACGATCTGCGCATCGACCTGTCTCAAATGCAGGGAAAAGAAGAGCGGATCCGTGAGATGATCGAGGGGCTGCAGAGAGATCCCGCCGTCGAAAAGCTTGAAGTCTTCAAGAGCAGGCTCTTGGACTATGAGAGCGAAGGGGGATCTTTGCAGAAGATCTGGGTGGATTTTGGAGACCATGCCAGTTTTCCGATCCGGTATATCGAAGGGCGGGCGCCTCAGGGAGAGGAGGAGATCGCTCTCTCCGCGCTCAAAGCGGCGGAACTGTCGAAAAAAACCGAAGATTCTCTCAAGCTTCTCGTCGAGGGGCGTGAAAAAACGCTGCGGATCTCCGGCGTCTTTTCCGACCTCACCAACGGAGGAAAGACGGCGAAGGCGAATTTCGAGATGGCAGAGGAGGGGGTCGTCTGGATGATCCTCCCGATCAAACTCCGGGAAAATACGGATCTTAGAGTTTTTATGGAGGGACTTCGGAAGGAGTATCCCTTTGCGAAGCTGTCGGATATGCAGACCTATATGGATCAGATCTTCGGAGGAAGCATCCGGATGACGAAAAAAATCAGTTTCACGGCTTTCGGCGCGGCAATCTTTCTCGTCTTTCTGATCACGGCTCTCTTCGTTCGAATGCTCTATTTCAAAGATCGGGCGCAAAATGCGCTGCTCAAAGCGGTCGGTCTTACGCAGGCTCAGATCAGAAGGCAGTATTTTATCAAGTTCGGATGGATCCTGCTTTTGGGACTGCTGGCGGGAAATCTGCTGGTGATCAGTCTGGGAGACGGGCTGGCCGTCCGGATTCTCTCTCTGATGGGGGTTTTCGGCATCCGTTTCCTGAGAGATCCGATCTTCAGTTATCTTGTCGTGCCGCTGGCGATGCTGGTTTCCACGCTGCTGGCCGTTCGTCTTTCCATCGGAGGATCTGCGGAGGAAAATATCGCCCGGTTGTTGAAGGAGGATGTGTGAATATGATGCTGACAGGAAAGGGTATCCGAAAGAGTTTCGCAAGCGGGGAGCTGAAGACGCAGGTCCTGAAAGGGACGGATCTCTCGATGGAAAGAGGGGAATTCGTCTCCATCATGGGACGATCCGGTTCCGGAAAGTCGACGCTTCTCAATATATTGTCGACTTTGGAGACCTGCGATGAAGGGGAAGTGAAGTTTGAGGGCAAAGAGATCGGAAGACTGTCCGAAGAGGAGGCGGCCCGGCTGCGCAGGGAGAGCTTCGGCTTTGTCTTTCAGCTGCCGAGAATGCTCCGCAACCTCAACCTCCTCGACAATATCCTCCTGCCCTCGCTCCAATATGAGAAAAACAAAAAAGAGGCAAGAGAAGAGGCTCTGGGATGGATGGAAGAGGTCGGCATCCGGGATCTCGCACAAAAACGGATCTTCGAGGTCTCCGGAGGTCAGCTGCAAAGGGCGGGGATCTGCCGCGCGCTGATCAACGATCCGGAGCTGATCTTTGCAGATGAGCCGACGGGAGCGCTGGATTCGAAGACGGGACGGGAAGTGATGGCTCTGTTTGAAAGGCTCCACAGACAGGGAAAGAGCATCCTCCTCGTCACGCACGACGTCTATGTCGCGGCTCGGTCGCAGAGGGTGCTCTTCATGAAAGACGGCCTGCTTCAAGGGGAGTTTTCGCCGGAGAAAGATGCGGAAGATACACCCTCCCGGCTTCAGGAGATCCTTCGGTCTCTCTGAAGGAGGAGGGCAGGCTGCGTGTGGAGAGCGGTCTATTTTCCGAAGTCGATCCGCACAATCTTCATCTTGATCGGTCCGTCGCCGAGCTTGGCGAGAAAACGGTGGATGCGGGGGATGTTCGGGTCGTCGAGAGAGTAGTAGCCGAGCATATACCCTCGGCTTGAGATCTCCATTTCCGAAGACAGACAGTGGAGATCTCGTTTCGCGTCATCTATGTAAAAATAGGTGCCCACATCCTGGATCTCCGCCTGCTTGATCCAAGTTTTGAGCATCATTTTCAGCCCGAGTTTCCCGCAGGAATCAAAGACGAGCCTTGCCCCGGGAAAATGCCGGCTCATCGCGGCGATCAGCTTTTTGGCTTCCGTCTTGCGGAAATAATAGAAGACTCCCGCCGCAAAAAAGACGGCTCCCCCGGAGCTGTCGATCTTGTCAAACCAGCTCCAGTCGTTGAGATCGGCGGCAAGACTGATCTCTCTTTCACCGGCGGGAAGCAGGCGATCCCGGAGCCTGATCACTTCGGGAAGGTCGATATTATAGATCCGGCAGCTGCCGTTGTCGCAGTTTCTTCCGGTCTGATCCAGCCCACAGCCCAAGTTGACGACGGCGGCCTCCGGATGAAGCTTCAGATAGTCCCGCACTTCCCAGGCGAGGTCTTTCTGCCGCATCGCGACCTCTAAGGCGCCGAACATATACATGAGGCTTCCGGACTGCTTTTCCACCTTGGAAAAGTCGTAGTCGAGCCGCTCGATCAGCTCGAGCGCCGCCGGATCTTCAAAGAGGCGGGGGAATGCCAAGGTGCAGAGCTTTCGTGCGTAGAGCGGGATGATCAGCGTCTCCTGCACCGTGTTTTTTTCGATCTTGATCTTGTCCATCTTCACACACTCCTGTCTTATTTTGCGTCGGGGCCCGCCGCGAATCCGATCTCTTTGGCCCGCTCCGGACTCATGACATGAAAGTTGCGCTCCTCGTATCGCATCTCACTCCTCCTCCATCAAACGCAGCATCCCGTTTTTATAGACGAGAGCGATATCCGCCATCATCCGGCAGATCCGCTTCGGATCCTCCTCTTCGAGGAAGATCATCGAGAGCATGTGAAAATATCCGCGCATCAGCAGATCGAAAGTCTCCGGGGAGATCCCGCGGATCTTCTCTCCCGACTCTCTCGCCTGATCCGTCGCTCTTGAGATCCTCTCCTTGTTTTGCAGGCGCAGCGCGTCCAGAAAGTTTTCATACTTGGTTCCTTCCGAGCATTTCAGCAGCAGGGTCGCCGCCTCCTTGTGACGGCAGATGTAGTCGACCAGCTCCGGCAGACGGCGCAGATAGCAGTCCGCCATCTCAAAGATCATGCGCTGCTTCGGAAGAGACTCCATTTCGTCGATGATGGAACGGAGGATCCGCAGGACGCCCTCGGCCGTCTCCTCCGTCAGGGCGTAGAACAGATCTTCCTTCGTCTTATAGTAGCCGTAAAAGGCGCCGGGTGTAAATCCCGCATCCTTGACGATGGAACGCAGCGGCGCGCTCTTGAAGCCTTTTTCCAAAAACCACCGCCTGCCGCTCTCCAGCAAAAGCTCCTGTGTCTTCGTGTATTGCATGCTCTCTCTCCTCGTTTTTTCTCGAAAGCGCTTCCTTTCTGTCTCCTGACTTTCAGCGGCTCGCTCTTCTCGATTGGTTCACGAAAGTTCATCCTCTTCGTCTCAGGACTTTCGAGGCTTGTCTGCTTTGCCTTCGATCCATAACTAAGTTATATAACTTAGTTATATTTTATTGCGATTTTCTCCGTCTGTCAAGAGGGAAGAAAAAGAGGGAGGCGATTGACGGCTTGATCCTTCCGATCACTCAAACAGATCTTCCAGTCCTCCGAGATCGTCCAGCTGCATCTCATCAGAGAATGTGTCGATCCCAAAACGGCAGATCTGTTTGTCTTCCGTGATGAAATCGATCCAGCTCTCCATGTCTGTGCGATAAGGCTGAAGAATCGTACCCGCCGCCAGCTCCAACATACCCCCGGCTGCGGCGGGATCCTTCGGATCGGCCTCTTTGGCGCGGCAGGCTTTTCGGAGGCTGAGCTTGTTGCCCGACAGATCGTAGACATTGCTTGCCGGCTGAGGTCTTCCGTCCTCACCGATCCGGTAGACGCCGCAGGGAGCCATCATGGCGGAACCCGCATAGATATGCCTGTTCAGGCTCATCCGTATTCGGTTCGGGTGTAAGATCGTCTCAGGCAGGATCCCGGAGTCGATCGGATCGAGAAGTGTTGCTTTCTGCTTTGTCAGCTGATAGATATCGCTCATGACCGAAACATCTCCGGAGGGCAGCTGGACATAGAGGTAGTTGTTCCCTCTGATGTGAACAAAAAAGCAATTCGGTTCGTAGTCATAAAGGGATTCTTCATAGACCGGCGTCTCCGAGTCCTCCATCCGGATGACCCAAAGAGGATCCATCCCTTCCTCGTCCTCTAAAAAACTCATGGAAAAGCCGCCGGGAAGACCCGCCGGAAAATAGCTCATATCGTAGTCCAAGGGAAGGATATACTCGGAAGGAGCCTTCGTATAGGGGGTTCTGACCAGGGAGGAATCCGCGGCATAAGGGAGAGTGACCTGATGGCCGCCCGGCTCGTTGCTGAGCAGAAACTCCGCGGCAAAAATATGGACTCCTCCGTAGCCCAGAGCAAAACAGACGTCTCCGTCGTTGTTTTCGACGGACTGACGGATGAGCTTCTCCATCTCAGGATAAAACTCCTGCCGGGGATAGGCTTTTTTGACCGCCTCGGCGATCTGCTCAGGCAGAGACTCCGTATCCCGGAACACATCGGAAAACCGCAGTTCTTTTCCCGTCGACGCGTCGATATTGCGGGTATGGATCTCCGCTTCTTTGAGCTTGGAGTCCCGGCCCTCATACTGCCGGCTTCGCTCATAAAACGAAACGACCTTCGTATCCGCCCGGGTTACAAAACCCTCCCTGTAATAAGAGAGATTTTGTCTTTCGGATACGGCCTGCTCAAAATTTGCCTGCAAATTTTCGGTATGTTTTTGCATCTCCGCGTGGATGGCGGAAAGCCTGTTTTTCAGCTCCCTGTATTCCTCCGCCGAAGGAGCGGCGAGGGAGTACAGAGGATATTCCACGCTGAAATATGCTTCTCCGATGTTTTTGTCGGTATAGACAGTCTTTACGGAAAGATCGAGAATCTGGGGGAGGGCCTCATCCTTCAGGTCGTCCGGCTCTTTCTCATCCACTGAGACCCTCTGCTCCCCTCCGCTCTCCGCCCTCTTCACGTCGCATCCCGTCAGGATACCGCCTGCGATCAGAAAGAATAAAAAGAATAAAAGGATGGTTCCCGTGCGTTTCAAATCGATCCCTCCTGTCAAAGTTTCTCATGGGATACTGTTACCCACTACAATGTATTTAAGGTTCACCGCCCTGATCTCCGGTAAGGAGGCGCCCGTCCGGCGGCTATGGATCTCTTCTCCGATAAGCGCTCCCTTGGCCGTTTCAAAATGGATATTCTTTTCCGGCGACGGCATTTCCATAAGGCTTTCCTGTGAAGCGGCTACGGTATCAGGAATACTCCGTCCATATTCCAGAACTCCTCCAGTTTGTCCAGCTCCGCCTTGACGGCTCGGGCCTGCTGCTCGGAACCGAGAAAGACAAGGGTCTCATCTCCGTCGCAGACAATCGCCGCCGAATGCTCCGACTCCGCAATGATCGCCTCCAGTGCCTCGACGCCCAGCGGCTGTCCTTCCTCGTAGGGGGGATATTCCCTGATCGGCTTCATATGGAGCTTTTGGGCGACGAGGTTCAGATTGTACTCCACATCCTCCAGTGCAAATTTCCAGTCCAGGCAGGCGCAGATATTTCGGTCCGTCAGCAGGTCGAGGATCGTCTCGGCGGGAGCTGCATTGTAGGCGTCATAGCCGGACGTCTTTTTCAGGATTTTTTTCGCCGCATCCTCATCGAAGCCGAGAATTCCGAGGATAGTTCGGTAGATCTGCTTGATGGTTCTCGAATGGGGATGGGGCGGTTTTCTGACGATCTCGCGATAGTAGTAGGAGCCGCTGCTGATATTCATGAAGGCGAGATCATAGGGATCCTTCCGGGCTTTTGCCAGCAGCTGCTCCTCCGTCAGCCCGCCGATATGACCCTTGCAAAGGTCGATCAGTCTCTGGGGGCTCTCTTCCAGCACCCGGTGGATCAGCTCCGCCGTCTGTTTCCTGCACTCCTCATCTGTGATTGCGCCCTCGCGCTTTTGCAGCCAAATCTGACGAATCTCTTCTCTCAAAACCTCTTCCACGGTAAAATCCTCCTTTCAAATTGTTTGCTCTTGTTTATCTTAAATATCTTCCGCCTTTTCGAGATCTTTCAGCGATATCCCGTCTTTCGTCTTCCATTCAGTCAAGCCGTTTGCATGACCTCCGATCACAAAGGCCGCAGCGTAAGATGGACTGCGAAAAAGGATGTTTTCCTGTAAAACACCATTTTCATCCATTGTAGCGTTTCTTCTTTGCTCCCTGATGGCGGAGGGTATACTTTCGGAGTCGATCCTCTCTATGAGACTTCCTTTCAAAACGACAAAACCTTCATGGGTCTGTTTGCATCTGGCTTCAATGACAAGACCGCTTTTACGGCTTTTTCTCCTCAACAAAAGAATCCGTTCATCTTCGAGGCGTTCTTCGGGGACAAGAATTTCAGGTTCTTCTGTGAATGGTTCGAATAGGTTGTTTCCAAGCGCACCCATGACAATTTTGGCGTAATCAATAAACTCTTCAAGTTCACTTTCTTTTTCCTCAGTTATATGGCCCGATGCAGGGTCGTTTCCGTTTTTGACCCGATATCGGCCGGCTGCGAGCGCCATGGCATAAAATCGGTTCTCCAGATAGTTTATTTCAGTGGGGCCGAAAGAATTATTCGACGTCGTGAATACAACAGCTTCCGTCCAATAGTCCTTATCCGGATTCCTCTTGTGCTCGATCAGTCTGCATAAAACGCCTTCTCCATTTTTACGAACGCCGGCCTGCCCGATATAGGCGACGTTCTCATACGTTTGATCGGATGTGCCAAAGAGAAAATAAACGCCGCTTCGCGACAGATCTTCTCGTCCCTTGCATTTGTCCAGTTCCGTGCGGGGTATTTTGTAGGCGACGCCGGTCCAGTTAGCAAGAGTGCATTTGATTCTTCCGTTTGGAATCCCGTCCATTAAAAACAGATTGATACTCTTTCCTCTTGTCGGCAAATTTCAGACCTCCTATCTTGATTTGTCCGGCAGACATGGATCTATTTATTTTTTCCGTCTTTCGAGCAAGCCATCGTTGATCGCCATGAGATCGCCCGTCGAAACGCCGGACGTCGCTCACCGCATCACCTTGTCAAGCAGCGATCGGTAGCTGTCTACGACGTCATAGATGACCTCGCCGTTGCTGATTGCCTTGAAGTGCTCTCTGGCGCAGTGGATCTTCGACTCCTCAATGAGACGCAGCTGCATGGAATTCATGGAGCCCTTGGTCTCTGCAACAAAGTAAATATGCTTGATATTTCCTTCGTAAAAGGCGATGGCCCAGTCCGGATGGTACTTGCCGACCGGAGTGCGGATGTAAAACCCATCCGGAAGCTTGACATAGACAGCGACGTCCTTATTGGTATCCAATTCTTCCGCGAAGCTCTGTTCGTTGGTCGAATCATAGACGATATGGTCATACAGATGCTTCCTGACTTTCATGGCATTGACGCCCAGACGGCCTTTGATGGTCGGATCTGTAAATACAGCGGCGTCATACTTCTCTTCCATCACATCATAGGTGATATGCTCGATGATGGCGGTGGCTTTTTCGTCATTGATCAGAGATGCCGCCTTCAGGATGAACTCTTCCGGATTCTCCTTGAACTGATCGAATACAAAAGGCTGGATCCCCTGAAGAATCCGGATGACGGCCTTTCGCGTAAGCCCCGTTTCATCCACCAGTTTTCCGATCAAATCGTATTTTACATTCGAGTTTGCAGCTACGGCATGACGATAATTTTCGGAGCCTTTCTTCACAAAGGACGTACCGCCTGTCAATGCTTCTTTTGACGGCATCTGTTCCATGACTCCGGTCTCCACCTTAAAGTAAATCTTGGAAATGCGCAGTTTTTTGTCTAAAGAAGAAATCGCCTTTGCAATGAGCTCATCGGTATCAAAATCCACCACATACACAGACTTCGCATTGATCTTTGACCACAGGGCTTCAAATTCCGGCATGGCAAGTTTATCCGCATCCACAGTCAGCTCCACATTATTTTTGCGCGCATCTTCCGGCTGCATCGCCCTGCTGTCATAAACGGAGTCGATGATTTCAATGACAGAGGCGGCAAAGTCAGCCGCCTCATCGGCAAGCTTCAGCTTTCCGTTGGCTTGATCTTCATAGTATTTGTCCGTGAGAGCTCCCAGCTTGTCAATATATCCATTGACAATCAGGTCAAAATGAATGGCGCGGGCAGTATCTCCATCCATGACCTGTTCATGGCCTGCATCATCCTTGATGACCTTGCCGATAAATAATTCCGGCGTTACGGCGACAGGTCTGTCCGCAACGGCTTCCGCAATTTCACTCTGAAGCCCCTTGGCAAAGCTGTCGTAGCTTTCGCTTGCGATGACGGTAAGCAGATTGACATGATGGACGTCATTTCCAAGGACATTCGTATCCATACGCTCCCCGTCCTGATTGACGCAAAGGCGAAGACCGCGTCCTACTTCCTGACGCTTTCTGGTCTCGCTGGTACTCTGCTTCAAGGTGCAGATCTGAAATACATTGGGATTATCCCAGCCTTCTCGAAGAGCGGAGTGGGAGAAGATAAATCTTACCGGAGATTTCTGCGGATTTCTGTCCAAAAGAAGCTCCTTGTTTTTCATGATGAGATCGTAAGCGTCCACATCATCGGAAGTGGTTTCCTTACGCCCGACCTTGGAATTGATCATCTGGCCCTTTTTGTCGATGGAAAAATAACCCGCGTGCGTCTTTTCCGCAGGAATCAAGCTCAAGTAGTTCAGGTAGTCGCTCTCCCCGGCGCGAATTGGAAGATGGCGGACAATATCCTGATATTCCTCTTCAAACATATCCGCGTAAAGGCCGTTCATCGCTTCTCCTGTGGCGTCATACTGTTTATACCTGGCAACTTCGTCAACGAAAAATAAGGAAAGTACTTTAATCCCTTTATAAAACAGTTCGCGCTCTCTCTGGATATGCGAAAGAATCGTCTCGCGAATCTGGATTCTGCGGAGCTGATCCTCGCTGACCTTGCCGATCACATCGCCGGCATGGATTTTGATCCCATTGATAAACTCTACCGAGTCATCCCGTCCGTCAATTCTGGAAACGACGAAGCCCTGTCTATACTCCTCCATCTGGCCGGAATGATCGTAGAGATTGTAGCCTTCGGATACGGTTCGTGTAATTTTGCGAAGGCTGGAAGCCCCCTTGCAGTCAAACTGAATCGTGGCGGTAGGAGCAGACTTGGAAAGGTTGATGCTCTCCAGATAGAGATAGCTTTCTGTGGCCGTGCTGCCGGACTGGGTGATCCCTTTTACCGCAATCTTCTTTACGAGGCGTTTGTTGTATGCCTCCATCGCGTCCAGACGATAGATCATATTGTAGATGCTCTCGCTCTTATGCGTCGCTGAGTAACGGAGCGTCATCAGAGGGTGAAACTGCTTCAAATTTTCCTTTGTCTGCTTGCCCTCCACGGACTGAGGCTCGTCGATGATCAGAATCGGATGGGTCCTGGCGATAATATCAATCGGGCGGCGCGAGCGGAAGGCGTCCAGCTTCATGTAAATACGCCTTGCATCCTTTCCCTTAGCATTAAATGCTTGAGAATTGATAATCATAACGTTGATTGAATTATCTGATGCAAATCGATCAATTTCTGTAAGCTGAGCAGAGTTATAGATAAAAAAACGAATCTTCTTCCCATATTCCTCCGCGAAATGCTCCTGCGTGATTTGAAAGGATTTATACACCCCTTCCCGAATCGCGATGCTCGGCACGACGACAATGAATTTACTCCAGCCGTAATGTTTGTTCAGCTCATACATCGTCTGGATGTAGGTATAGGTCTTGCCGACGCCGGTTTCCATCTCGATGGTCAGATTATATCTGCCCTCCAGCTTCTGAGAGGGTTTGATCTGATGCTTTCTTTGAATCTTTTGTATATGTTCCAAAATAAGGCGGTCGTTCAATTCCGGTACGATCTTCTGATTGCTCCAACCGGTGTAATCCTCTGAAAAATATTTCTCATCATATCCCGAAAGACCAGACGTATCTTTCGATAGTCCTTTATCCATCACATAGGAAGGCGTCAAATAGGGCTGTCCGGCAAATACATCCACGACAGCCTTGGCGGCGTCCGCCTGGAACTTCTGATGCTTAAACCTGAGTTTCATACCCCTTCCTCCTTCGGATCCGTTCTATGGGCTTCCAGCAGTTTCTTTAAATCCGCTTTTTTCGGTAAGACGGTTTCATATTTACTTGCAAAGATTTGCGAATCATACAGAGAGCTGCTAAATTGGCGTTTCAATTCACTTAAGCTCCAATCATTTTTTATGGACTCGATTTCGTAAAAATGACGTTCTTCGATATTTTCGATCCGCATCAGCTTCAAATAGTGCGACCAACTGAGATAAAACTTACGCCCGCTGCCTACGGACGGAAGATCTTCGAATTGGGGAAACAGTGTTTCCCCAATTCGATCTTTGGAATAAACTTGATAAAAACGACGCATCAGTTTTAAATTATCCGCTGAAAATCCCTTCCCATAGCGTTGCGTCAAATGTTCGGACAACTCAAGTAAAAGGTTCTGTCCGTAACCGGCACGATCATCTCCGTTTTGTTCTTCTTCTATAATCTTTCTGCCTATTTCATAATAGGCATAAACCATCGAAAGATTGACGGCTGTCCTTGCTCTCTTTCTTGCATTTTCCAGAATGGAGCAAATGCTGTCTAAAAATAACGAATTTTCCTTCTTTTTCATGGTATGAGCCCCCTAAATAACCTTTACCCGAGTATCCGGCGCCAGCAGTTTGAAGATTTCTCCTACATTGATTTTAGAAGGACTGTCCGCAAAGCTGCTGTCGCGGAACACGGCGCGAAGAGGCTGTTTCTTGGCGATCCACTTGATTACGCTCTCAGGGATGTTTGTATCGAAACATGCAATAAGGTCGCCGTCATTATAATTATGAATAGTGCATCCCTCCAACTGTTCTGAACTGTAAGGAAGCGACAAAGGCAGCCCCCATTCCAGCAGGCAGCCGAAAAGCAGATCCAGATCTGTTCGATCCGGCTTGATGTTGGATTCCAGCAGAGACAACTGACTTTGATGATAGTCATTTGGACTGTAGTACACCTCGTTCATATTGGATTCATCCAATTTGAGTACGCGAAAACCGATATCCAGGCTTTCTATCCCTTGCGTATCCTTGTTTTCTTCCAGAATTTTTTTGCCTGCACGGCGGATACGCTCTTTGCCGATTTCGCAAATATTCTTGTAACCTGCTTTATATGCTTCCGACTTTTCATCCGTTAACTCCGGAAGCTGCACCATGATGAATTTGCGATTCCCTCCATCCTCCGCATTTAACTGCATCACTGCATGGGCAAGGCTTGCGCTTCCGGAAAAGAAGTCTAAAATAACGTCATTTTCAGTACTATTAGCTAAGGTCAAGATTCTCTTCATCAATCGTTGGGGCTTTGGACCATTAAAATAACCACCGTCTAACATCTTCGACACTTCTTGAGCGCCTTCTTGACTATGCCCGACGTCCTTATAGAACATAATTGATGTTGGTGCCATTCCCTCAAATTTAAGTTCCGATAAGAATCTCTTTATACTAGGAACACTATCTCCGTTCGCTCCAAAGTAAATTCTATTATCTTGGAGTCTCTCCAAAAATGCATTTTTGGAGAGACTCCAGCAGCGTCCTGCTGGAGGCTCTACTATACGCCCGGAGGGTGTAGTTATCGGATAATCACACGAAGAATTATATGTTTTCACTGACAGATCACTGGATTTCCATGCTCCACGGGGATCATTGTCCGGATTAGAGTATCGAGCGTTCGCCTCCTCCGTTCGGGGTAAGCGTCCAATTCTAAAATCAGTAATTTGTTTCACATACATCAGCACATAATCATGGCTGTTTGAAATAAAACGAGCATCATTTTTAGGGGCGTATGCCCTTTCCCATATCAGTTGAGCTATGAAATTGCTCTCCCCGAACACCTCGTCGCAAATCTTCTTCAGATTCTCCTGTTCATTATCATCAATGGAAATAAAGATGGCCCCATCGTTTGAAAGCAGATTCCTCGCCACCATCAAGCGGGAATAGATCATCGAGCACCAATCGGAATGAAATCGTCCGTTGCTGTCCGTATTTTTGAACAGTCGGTTGCCGGATTCATTGAATTGGCCTGTTCCCTCAGTATACTCCTCGCTGCTCATGCTGAAATCATCCCGATAGACAAAATCATTGCCCGTATTATACGGCGGGTCGATATAGATCATCTTCACCTTGCCGAGATAGCTCTCCTGAAGCAGTTTCAGGACCTCAAGGTTATCTCCCTCAATATAAAGATTCTCTGTCGTGTCCCAGTTCACGCTCTCTTCTTTGCAGGGCCGGAGGGTCTTGCGTATCGGCTTGTTCGCCTCGACAATCGCCGCCTTTTTCCCCACCCAGGTAAACGCATAGGCTTCATCGCCTTCTATAATATCGCCGGAGAGCATCTGCCGGAGCAGTTCAAAATGGATCGCCTTTTTATAAACCTTGTTTTCCGCTGTGCTTTTTTCCTCATCCAGCGTTTCGGTAATGCAGTTGGGAAATAAAGCGCCGATCTTCTCAATGTTCTGAGCTGTTATATCCACTGATTCCATTCTCATTTTCTCGATCATCGGTTCGCGTACTCCTTTTCTATCCTTCGTATATCAATATCTCTAATTTCATATCAACTTTTTCACAGGACCCGGGGTCTTTATTCTAAATCTTTAAGACCCGTATTGTTTTACTTATTTTGTTTTCATCCTTATTAAAACGATCTTCTATTTACTATATTATCTTCGAGACTTCTTAAAATCTTCTTCATGCTATATGATTGCTCAGGAGTCGTTAATTTTAGTACATAGGTTGTTGCACGGCCTTTACCTCTCACTTCAATAACATCTTTTTCTAAGAGTTGCTCCAGGGTTCGTCTAAATGCATAATTATCCATTTTAAGTACATCATTGGCCTCGCTTCTTTTAATAGATGAATTTTCACCGAAGAATAACAGCCCTCCAGTGGTTAAATAATAATTACCGTCTCTCTGTCTGTCTTTACGCATAGCACCTATTTCAATAAGCATATCTTCATACTGAATATTTTGATATTTTTCATTTTTTGTCTGGTGATACAATGCTTTTTTATATATTTCTAAATCCTCGGAGTTCAAATCATCCATACTTAAAAGGTTGACGCTTACTTTTTGAGGGTTGTTGGCTGTATTCAGCAAATCATCTCTTAATTTATAGGGTTTCTCCACACCTGTGACCATTTTGGCTTTTTCATCGACTCCAAAAATCACACTTCCGCCATCCGTATTTGCAAATGCTGAATAGGTTTCCCAAAAAGAATCGGGAACAGCATTTTTTGCTTTTTTCAATTCGACATTTCTGCCTTCAATTATTTTTAATAAATCATCTGTATTGATCAATGGTTGGCTCCCTTATCAATTTTATAAATGATGTATTTTTGCAATGTTAAAACGGATTCTTTTTGTTCGCACGATTTTCGCACGATTCGCGACGGATTTTCGCACGATTAATGCAGGCAGACATAAAGAAGGCTTTTGTTTTTTATTATCCATCTATTATTTCGTCCCTGTCTTTGAAGGGTTGAATATTCTAAAAAACATGTTCACCGGCGTTCTTAAAATCCTCGAATTGTCTGCGAAGCTCCTTTCGTTCCGTATGCATCTCCATCTGTTTATTCATCTGTTTTTCCCTGTGAATTTTTGCTCTCAGTGCATCGACCTTCTTTTGCGGCGCCTGTTTCTGTTCGTTTCTTGTTTATCTTCCTACCTAAACTCTAATATATTCATCCGGCCTACGTCAAGTGACTTAAGTACTTTTTTCGGATTTTTTGAAGGGAGAGTCTTACGGTACGACGGCGGCTCCTCTCTCTTGCTGTTTTGTCATATGGCAGATGAGCAGAGCTGAAAGTAAGTTGTTATACGGAACTCTGTTCGAAACACCCCTCCATATTCCGACCTGTGTTCCATGAAATTTCGAATCAAGGCTCAGAGCCATATTTCATCGGAGGGCATTCTGATCGGGTATTGGTATTAAGAGAAATCAGAAAATGAAAATGGCTGAATTTCAACAGTGCACCTGTTGGGTTCAGCCATTTCTTACTTTTTCAGGACGTTGGATACCAAACTCTGTTCGAAATACCATTCGATATTTCGATCTGTTTTCAATGAAATTTCGGATGAGAGATCAGCGGTACATTTTATCGGACGGCATTTGGATTAAGTATCAGTATGAGTCCGTTCCTTCAGCCGGTCTGTGAGCCTATCTGAGAATCTCGTTTTCGAACGGTGCGGGAGCCGTGTTTTATGACCCACTCGCATTCTTTGCCGATCTCTCCTTTTTTCCAGGTATCTATGATTTCGTAAAATTTCTCCGGAGCTTCTTTGTACAGATCATTGAGATTATTGGCCGCAGTTTTTTGGATGTACTTATCTGTATCGTCCTTCAGGTGGGTCAGTATTTTGACATACTGCTCGAAGTATTCCAAAGCCGTATACAGCTTTTTCGCCCAAGGGAGCCGGATTCTCAGACATTCGCCGGACAGCCTTCTGACCCTTTCGTTATCATCCCGGCTCCAGTCCAGCAGGATCTTCAGCGACTCTTCCGGATATTTCCTGATGAGGGGACGCATGCAGTATTCGGAAGTAAAGCGCTTGGTCAGCTCAAAAAATGTTTCCCTGTCGAACTCTCTGCACTCTCCGGCAATGAGATCCGCCAGCCTTTCCAAGTATGCCCGATCATAATAGTCCTTTAGTTTCTTAGCCATTTTTCCTGATTCCTTCCAGTAAGATTCGGATGCAGTCTTCGATTTCTTGTTTGTCGAAGGAATCCGATCTGGAAACCGTGATCGCCAGTTCATTCAATCCTCCGGAGATAAAACCGGTCAAATAATCGAGATTCATTTCTTTGATCTTTCCCTCTGTCTGCAGAGTGAGCAGCTGCTCTTTTAGATGGGCTTCGGAGTGTTCGCTGTCCATCCGCTTCCATTCTCGCCATGAGAGAATCGAAGGTCCGTCCGCTAACAGGATTTTGATTGTGTCTGTGTCCACCGCTTTTTCGACAAAAGCGGTACATCCGTCAATCAGCTGCTCCCAAGGGTCGCTGCTCCTCAGCGCTCTTTTTTCCACATAGTCGGCAAGCTCCGCCTGAATGACCCTCAGGAGATCCCGGAGGATCTCTTCTTTATTCTTAAAGTGATGATACAAGGCGCCTCTCGTCAGACCGATTTCCTCGACGATTTCCTGCAAAGAGGTATTGTGAAACCCCTTTGCTGCAAATTTCTGCCTCGCGATTTTCAAGATTTTGCTTCTTGTCTGCAGTGAAGCCAGTTCCTTTTTATTCATAATTTCCTCTGTATTCTTCCGACGGCGGAATGACCTGAATCACATCTACCAATATCCGGCTCGGCCCTTCGATGATGAAATGCCTTTGTCCAAAGGCCTCGCTTTTGATATGGAGAAGGATCCTGTCTTGTAAATCTTTTTTTAACAAATCATACGCTTTATCCGCATGATCCACTCCTATATTGAGCAAGAGACCGGAAAGAGGGGAATTGAAATTTGCGGGAATCGTTTCGTGTCTGCAGTCCAGTACGGCAAGTTCATGATGGTTTTCATCCGTCAGGCTGATATACCAATCCGTTTCAAAAGTCGTACGGAAACCGAAATATTGGATGAAAAAATCGGCACACTCTTTGACATCTTGTGTCATGAGGATCGGATAAAAACGGTTTATTTTCATATTTTCTTCCCGATTTTTTTACACTCAAGATAACATACATTCTGTATGTATGTCCAGACTGAAGACAAAGCGAAGACTCTCTTTTTTTGATTCTATAGAAGATTTTTTGAGAGAAAATCCTACAGCAAAAATATAAATACATATTTAGAACAGTTGGATTTGTATGTTGTCTTTGGAGCAAGATCCTCAGTTCAGAAGGAAACAGAAGACCTCCATGGCCGTGATCCCGTTCATCAGAAGATTGCATATGAAGTGCGCCGTCATGGCAACATGGATGTTTTTCGTTTTGATGTAGGAGATACTCAAGGGCAAAGCCCATATCATACATAAAAATATCCCCCAGATCGTCAAGGCATGTTCCAGAGCATAGAGGAACATACTGAACAAAGCGGTGCAGAGCAGGGCCGTCCGGTTTTGAAAGGAGATCAGATTTTTTCTGTAAAAGGTCTCTTCCACAGCGGCCGGAAAGAGGATCGTAGAGCCGATAAATAAAATCAGCTCGAAGGCATTGTCGGCTTTCAATAAGATCATTCCTTTATCGAGATGAGGAAAGGCATTTTCCAATAAGCTCGTCAAGACAAAAGCAGAAACAAGAGATAGGAGAGTCCATAGAACCTGTTTCCAAAATCTCCGTCCGCTTTTAAGAGAATCGAGCCATTCTTTCAATACAAGATCTTTCCTTATGCAGAAATACAGAGCCAGTAGGGCATAGAACGAAAAGTTGATATAAATAAAATACTCCCGATCCGCCGCAAGGCAGCACAGTATAAATACTATCTCCGCTGCGATGGGCAGCCAATTTGTTTTTATAGACTCACTCATATCTGCCGCTCCCATCTGCATATACTCTAAACTTCAGTCAACCGGATCCAGTTTCCTGAAATAATCCAATAATAAACGGCATATCTCCGATGCTCACCGTAGCAGATCTCTGTTTGTTCGAGAAGCTGTGCACTGCTCCTTATTTTCGATATATAGAGATCGGCAGAGTCATATTTGTTCAGTTTTGTGCCTGTCCTCCCGTGCCGCATCGGAATTACACAAAAATTTGCCAGAACCTAATTTATCCTTTTTCTTCAAATAATGTCCTCACTTGTATCTCGCAACAGATTGGTTGACTATTATTGTTATATGGTCTAATAACATAATGCACATTTGTATAAAACGTTTCTTTGAGCTCGTGCCTAATATGGAGGTTTTCATAAATCTTAGCTACTTCAGGATCCCATGTATATGCTTTATCTTTTCCATCAAAATCCACTCTTTTCTCTCATTTATTTGTTTCATTATCTCATTATGTATTGTCTCAAATTGATCCTGATACAAATATAAAATTCTTACTCCAATCAAATCTGTTACTTGCTCTCGAAAATTATCAATAGTTATTTTTCTTCCACATTGTATTTTCCTTTGTAATTTATCTCTCAAATGCTCTGGATCTTTAATTCGTGATTTTATTGAATGAATCACCGACTTACCGTTTACAACAAATCCTGGCTAACTCAAAAAGAAATTTTCAACTTGTTTTTTAAATCCTTCAAGTTCGAATTTAAGCAAATTATTCTCTTCATAGAAATATACTATATCATTGATATTCTTTTCATCTATATTCATACAGTTACAATACCTCCATGCGCTTAATAAATTCCACTGCAAATTCAATATATTTATCTTTTATCTCCCTATAACGTCCAAAACTTCCTCCATTTACATCTATCATTTGTTCCTTTAGATATTCTGGCTCTGATTGTTGCAATCTTGTAAATATATCTGGCACCTCCCAAATAGCACATTTTAACGCTTGCGCAACCGATGGATATGTGTTATGTGTATGCATAATTGCTTTTCCTGCGATTGGCATATTAATATCATCAATTTGGACCTTATTATCTTCTTTTATATATTGATTAATTATCTGCGGTATTCTCTTAGCATAACTATAATGTGCATAAGCCAACTGATATTCGTTATCTCCGTCATATTTTTTAGCATTATAAAGTGTATATCCCAAAAATTGTACAAACTTCTTCGGAAATTTTTCTCTTTTTTCCTCTGAAATCAATCGGTATATTACATTTAGCTCTCTTCCCCACAATTCAAGAGAATTTCCTATATTCCTTATTCCATACAAGCTAAACATATCTGGCTGAGCTGGTATTATAAATCCATCAACTGTTGAAATAATGGTTTTGTTTAGTATACCCAAGCTGGGCGATGTATCTACTAAAACAAAATCAACATTCAGCATATCAGCATATCTTTCACAGAGTCTTCTAATATATGTTATAGTTCTAATACTTAAATTATCACTTTGATATAGTCCACTCCATCTTTCAGATATTCTATTCTCAAATTGATGTATAGAAAGTCGTCCGGGAATCATATATAGATTATCTCCAACATTTTTTGCTGGTGGTAAACTTTCAATATCATTTACACCATCTTCTGCTGGTTTTAAGAGAAAATGTATTGATCTTGTTTCGTTTATTATCCGCGAAAAATCCTCTGGTTTTTTTCGCCTAGCGTCTTCAAAATCATCAATATATGCATCTTCTCCTTGCCAAATTTTTTCTAATTCTTCTTCTCGTATTGCACTTATAGTTAAATTACACTGAGGATCCAAATCCACAAACAGCACTTTTTTTCCCATAAATCCCAACGCTTTTCCTAAATGAAAGGATAATGTGGATTTTCCAACTCCCCCTTTATTATTAAATACTGAAACAATTTTCATATTAATTCCTCCAATTAGAATGTTAAATATACTCATAACTATGATGTGAATACAAAAGTAAGTTTATTCACTCACTCCTTCCACAAAAGCCTCCCACCACACAAAATGATGGAAGGCTTTCTTAAAATTAACCTAAATTCAACAACTCTCTTTTGAACCTATTATTTCAACTTTTCAGTATCAGAATAGTATCACGAAGGAGTTTTTGGCAACACCTAACCGCTGAAGCTCACTGTTTTTAATAGTTCTATAACAGAAACAGTTTTGTTGCTGTTACTCCCACTCTTCTTGTTCTGATGTTCATTATATCCTAAAGTATTCAATTTACACACTTTTCGTTCTTCGAGTTCTGGAAAATTCATCTAATTCAAGCTTGTTTTTAGATTATTTTGCCCGTTCCAGTTCCAGTTCCAGGCTTAACTGCCACAACTAATATTTGTAGTTGGTATAACTATACTTTTGCTCACGCTTCTCAAAAGCTGCCTTTCCACCTTCTAGTACGTCAAATATATGTTCTCTTATACCTTGAGATTCTAAGATAAATTCGCAAGATTCATCATGTATACTTGTATCTTCTAAAGAACCATTAATATACTGGAATTTTTTCCCGTTATTATTTTTTTCTAAGTTACTTTGTTGATGTGCCACAATAATGTTCTCTGCGTCAGCACCAACAACAACATTAGGATTATGTGTTACAACAATTATTTGTCTATTTTTTTTAGTATCTAGAAGATACTTTCTTAATTCATGATAAATTGCCCTGTTGTCTAAACTATCTTCAGGTTGATCAATTAATACTGGTTTCTTATCATCACTAAATTCAAGTAATAGTTTCAAGATAACAAAAGATTTTTTTCCTTGTGACATGTCCTGAAACTCATCATCTTGATAAGTTACCTTATAATCATAACTATACCAATTAGTTGTGAATACGTCCTTAAACAAATCATCAATACTTTTGTTTTTATTAAACGAAAGCCTTCCATCTACTAGCCAATCTTTCATAAATGCTTTGAAAGAATTGTCTGTGAAGTCTTTGACACTACTATCGAATTTTTCAATAAAGGTATTGTTATTACTATTCCTAGCATTCAAATATTCTATTTTATCTTCAAAAGCAGTAGCAGATACTTTTATTTCTATCTTAAGATCATTCTCTTCAATTTTAAAACTTTCAACAAAATGTTGAATTGCACCATAGTATTGAGAAAATTTCTCCAAAATAGCCTCATATTTCTCATCTAGCGTGTTTTCTATTTTCGACCGTTCGTTAGTATAGTTTTCGAACTCCTTTACAACTCTCCTGTGCTCTTCTAGTTGTAACTCTAATTGTTTAAGTTCTTCATTCTTTGTTTCTAACTCTTTTCCCCTGCTATAAATAGACGATTTTTCTATTTTTTTTATTTCTTTACTCTGTGCATTTATTCGTTCTTTAACCCCAGACATTATTTGGCTAACTAAAGCAATCCATCTTTGAGTAGATGCCTCTTTAATACGATTTAATTCTTCTATAATTAAAGCCTGATTTTCAGGACTTAAATCATATAATTCGATATCAACTGAGAAATCAAAGTCTTTAATATCTTGCAACCGTTCCTCTTCATTTTCCAATGATTCAATTTCCTCAAGTAATGAATTTCTCAACTCACAGGTTTCTTTATAATTATTGTTATCGTCCTCGCTAAATTGATTTTCTAGTCTGATTTTTTCTATGTTTTTACAAATCGTCACAATTGAAGCATTTGCGGCTTCGCTATCTCCCTCGGGCTTTATTAAAGACTTTTTATTGGATAACTGCGCAAAATAATCATTTAGCAGTATAGTTATATCGCCATCTATGTTTTCAATTGTTTCTTTATAAACACGCTCTTCAGTATCCATATTCTTTTTAGCAATTATCTCTCCAAGAAGTTTGTTGAGCAGAGTTTTTTCTTTTGAAATGTCAATCATAAATTCTTGTGGTATAAATTCTACACTTCTTTCTTCATCAGAATTCCCGTCCGACCAAAAAACCTTAAAATCACTATCCCCTAACGTATAGTGATTGTCTCTATGAAAATTTTTGCTTTTTTGATATTTAGCAATTGAATTTAGTAGAGTTGATTTACCAGTACTTCTACCGCCAATAATTACGTTTAAACCACGATTAAAGTATGTGCGTTCATTATCATTGTATTGAATATAGAAGAGAGCAAAAACAAAAAGAAACAAAAATAAATATTCGCAGAAAATCAACCATTTGAAAGGAATGAAAGAGAATGATAATCAAATAGAAAACAATAGAAATAAATAGAATTTCTGACGGATTTCTGACGGCAAAAAAAGCCACTCTGCGCAGAGTGGCTTTTTTCAGCTTCCTAATCCTCTTTCAATATTTTTTTTCTCTCCTCGATTGCCGCCTCAAACTCCTCGAGATCTTTCCTCGAGGCGTGGAGTCGGATGAAAGACTTCGCGCTGGATTTCCGGCGAAGATAGTTTGAATGCGCCCTGTTCTTCTCGCGCCAACGCGCATCCGCCTCGGGATTGTATTCCGCTGTTCGCTCTCTTTTCACTTTTTCCCCTCCTTTGCTTCGCACGCATATGCTTTTATTTTTTTTAGAAAGGTTTCCCTTGCCGCCCGCGTTCGGGCATTGCTCCTGCGGGCGACAATCTCTATCGTCTTGATATATGTCCCGATATCAATGATCGGGTGAAAGACGGGAGAGAGCTGAATCTCGCCGTCTTTCTCAAATAGACCGACCTGGTCTATTTTCGTCAGGATTCGGAAAACGCTGAACGGGGAAAACTTGTACCCCTTCTTTCCGCGGATTCCTTTTTTGTTCAGACTGTCAGCGACAGCCTGCAGTCTTTCGGTTTTTTGGTACACGAAATGCGCTTCTTTCAGCGCTTCTGCCTCATCCAAATTCGTTGTGATTAGATCTTTTTGGATGTCGAACCCGAACGAGTACCCCGTTCGGAGCGTGTACTTTTCCATGTCCGCGCCTCCTCTCTGTGTGGAGAGAGCCCCGAAGGGCCCTGATTCTACTCTTCCTCTTCCCAGTCTTCCTCCTCAGGTTTCGGAGTGACTTCGAAGATGACATATTTCCCCAGATTCTCCGGCCGGTCATATGCGCAAATGTCATTCCCCTCGGCCTTCATAATCCGAACGGACTTTACGGATTCGAAGAAAGAGCTATGTCGCTCGGGGACCAAAAGCATCCCGAATCCGTCTCCTCCCACCTCTTTGTATCCGTCTCGCTCGCGCTGGACGAAAAAGAGCGGATATATTCCTGTGGTATACATGTAGAACGGAGTGTATCCAGAAGGTACCTGATCCCAGTTCCACTCATTCTCTCGAACTACATAGCATTCAATGCTTGCAACTTTCATCATCGCTTTTTTCATTTTTTTCCTCCTTAGATTTATTTTATCGGGGCCCCTTCGCGGGGCCCGAAGTTCCTACAGTCCGAAGTCTCCAGCAGTGCTCTCCACACTGCCTCTGTCTTCATCCCAGAACTCGCCTTCCGTTTTCCACGGGGAGCAGCCCCACTCTGCCGCCCACTCATCGGCGATCCTCCTGCCGGTTTCGTTCAGCTTGTAGCTGAACTTGATCGCCCCGTTGATGAGTTCGAGGTCGATGTCCTCGAATCCATCGGCTTCGGCGATTCTCTGTACCAGCTCTTCCATTTCTCCGCTGTTTCCGGCCCATCCCTTCAGAAACTCGACGATTCTTTCTCTATCTGTTACCTTTGTCATTTTTATAGCCTCCTTGTAATTTCCCTCTCGGAATGCTACAATGGAGTAGCACGGATGAGGGCAACTGATTCTGTGTGAGCAGCAAGTCCCTTAGGTCGCCAAACTGTGGTGGACTTGCTTTTTTGGTTTTTCAACCCCCGGTAGCTTTCAGCCGCTTCCGGGTCGCTGTTGGGGAACTCCTCCGCCCCTCCAACCGGGCGTTTTTCTTATCTCCTCCTTTCTATAGTTCTATTATAGCATAGCGTATACGCTATGTCAACTTTTTTTATGATTTTTCTTCTAAAAATTTTCTTCTTTCTTCGATGAGCTCTTCCAGCTCACGAAGATCCTCCTCTGTGGACTTTGTCCTGATGAAACTCCTCGCATTTCTTCGAGAGTTCATATAGTTCGCATGCTCTCGATTCTTCTCCCGCCACTTTGTGTCAGCGGCGGGATTGTATACGGCTTTTCTCTTTGTCATTCTACTCTCTCCTTTTGAAAAATTTTCGTGCGCTCCTGTATAGGATAGCCGTGCATAATAAAATTATTATAACATCTATCGTCTTGCTCCTCAATTTGAGGTTTGCAAGGTTTAACCCAGCAAGGGCGACGAGCTTTATCGTTTCTACATATTTTCTCATTTGCTTTCCTCCTCAATTTCTGTTATACTGTATTTGGGACAAAGCTGGGGGCTTGTGCCCCCGCGCTTCGTCTTGCTGTTACTCGAATAGTTCTTTTATCAGCCTGATCGTTGCCCCGATCAGGCTGATGATTGCGGAGATTGCTTTGATGATCTCCACCCAGCCCGCTTTTCGGCGGGCTTTTTTCTTGCGCTTTTTCATTTTCATCACCTCCTTTCTATACTCTTATTATATCATAGCGTATACGCTATGTCAATAGAATTTCCGAAAATTTTTCAAAAAAAATAAGAGGCGGGTCTCCCCGCCTCCAATTTCAATACTTCCGAAAAAAAACGACGCTCTACAATCGTTTCTAAGCGCCGTTTCAGCGCCCCAAGGTACTACGATACCCCTCGATTCAGCGCAGAATACAGATTTTTCATCATTGCCCACACCTCTTCCCGCGTGGCCGCATCCGTCGGCCTGCTCCCGTCCGAGATTCCCTTCTGCATCACGAACTCCCGCGCTTCCGTCTTCCACGCGTGTACCGCAGGCGCAGGCATCTTCTTCTCTTCCATCTTCTCTACCTCCTCGTAGATTCGCAGGATCGCGTGGCCGTACGTCTCGCCGGCATTCAGCGCGTCCTGTAGGCTCTTGTATCTCGCCCGCGGATAGCCGGGATAGGCCCACTTGCCGGCAAGGTCCAGCAGGCGCGGCGCCGAGCCTCTCGCCACCAGCGCGAACCGCACATCCACACAGGGCTGAGAGAGCGGCTCTGCGTTCGCATAGGCTTTCAGATGCTGAATCTGCGCGCGGACACCCTCCTGCGGTGTGGAAAAAGAATTCCCCCGCACGCCTCCCGTCGCTCCGAGGCCCGCGAAGTTGTTCTGCTCCGGCTTCACATCGCCGCCGAAACGAAAATTCCCCGTCTCATGCAGAGCCTGACAGAATGCCAGGTCTCCGCGGATACCTTCCTTCTCGCCCTCCGCGATGAAGATGTCCGCCAGCTCCAGCGCCGTGCAGGAGAGCTTCGGCGCAGGGTTCTTCGAAAGAAGGTACTTTGCCAGCGTCACGGCCCGAATCTGCGATTTTCCAGCCAGCTCGGGATTTTTCGACGCCGTAGAATCGCCTGAGACGAGTTTTTCGGAGACCCGTGATACAAATATACCCCAAGATTCCCAGTTCTCCGCGTACATCGAGCGCGGGCAAATCTTTCGGCTGATGTCGTAGTGCCGCTTGAGACGGTCGATGCTGAGCGCGTATTTTTTCAGCAGGAACGCGGCCAGCTCCGCAGTCTTCTCTACCGCGCGGCGATAGTCGCCGTCACTGTTGACACAGATCTCGATGCCGATCGAGTTGTCGTTGCTTACCTCCGTCACACTGCGGCCGCCGTGCCACGCCGTGTCCGTATCCTCGACGGTCTGCACAATCCGCCGATCATCTACAAAGTAGTGCGCGGACGCCTGTCTGTCCGCACTGTCAAAATAGCGATAGTGAGAGAGGGCGTCTGCCCCCGCTCTCGTGTTCGCCGTGTCGTGGATCACGACATACTGAATCGGCTTCGTCCTGCCGCGTGTGAAGTTCTGAGAGATGAGACGCTTTTCAATCTTCATCCGTCTCACCTTCGATCCTGATGCGGCTCTCCTCTCGTTTTCCGTCGACATGCGCCTCCGCGAACATATACGCGATGAGCGACAGCACGGCCGAGACGAGAGCGATGATGTGTTTTTGCGTCATCTCCTCCACATTCATCAGTGCGAAGACGGGAATGATCACCGCGATGATCGCCGCTTGAAACTTCCTCGAGCTGAGCTTCTGTTTCCAATCGATTTTCATTTTTCATACCTCCTCTAAAATCCACCTGTATCAATACTTTCCATCCTCATGCTCTCGATTCGCTCCTGCGACTTCGAGAGATTCTCCGCCCGCGCCTTCCAGGAGTAGAACCCCGCCGACACGCCGCCGAACCCCGCCACTGTGGTGATGAGGGTCGGCAGGGCGGAGAGGTCCAGCGTGCGGTGCATCTCATACGCCGAAAAGACGATCACGAAGAATACGGACAGGAGGATCAGCAGGAGCATGAACTTCGAGAACTCAATACTCCTCTTCTCCTGCCTGCGGCTCTCCAACTCGCTTTTCAGCTCCGAGATACTGACATCTTTGAGATCCATCTCTACATCACCACCTTCTCGATCGCTCGGAAGAGAAACCCGACCAGCGCCGTCGCCGCAAGCCCAAACAGCCATCGCAGGATACTGTTGAGTTTACTCATCTCTGTGATGAGCCCGCCGATCCGCTCGTCCATTCGCGTGAAATTCTGCTCGACCGCGTCAATCCTTTTCGAGTGATTGTTCAGCCTCGACTCGTTTCGTGAAAGCCGATCTTGCACATGATGATGTCGCTCCTCACAGAGTTCTTTCAAATGCTCCATCTGCTACCCTCCTAAAATTTTCTTAACAGGAATTAAAACCCCGTTTTGCTTGATATACGCTTGTTTCGCCTTGTGCACCGTCCCGCCGACCTTGCACCACAATTTCAGCTCCCCCTGAGGCGGAGGCGGTGGAGGCGGCGGCGGAGGCTGGTTCGGGTCGAAGGGATACGGGTCGTCGCCTTGTCCTGCTCGTCTCTTCATGATCGCGATCGTGATCCACGGTCCTGATACGAAGTTCTGCCCTGACGTATAGTATTCATCGGGATATTTCGGCGTTCCGTCGCTGTTCAGAATCTCGTCGACTTCGATCCAGACGTAGTCCGAATGAGAGTACGAGAAAGAAGACCTTGAGCCTGTCGCCGACCACCATGGCGGCGGCGGAACATTGTCAAACACCCATCCCGACGAGCTTTCACGCCACTTCCCATACGACACCCGCAAGAGATAGTCTGTCGTGTTCTTCATCGTCAGGCTATAGTGTGTCGTGTCGCCGTTCTTTCCTGAATCCACGCGATAGATTGCGTTCTCCTGAACGTAGTCATAGTAGTTGCCCCAGTCGATTCCGTCGATGAAGTAGGGCGGAATCTCTCGATATATCGAGACGGAGACTCTTGCCTTCGCGGGTCGCTTCGCCATCTATATCACCACCCACAAATCGCCGTCTGCAAGATCGCCCGCCTGCGGCTCTGCCGTGCCGATGTGGATATTTCTGAGCTGTCCTGTCGTGCCCTCGACATTCTCCACACGCACGCCTGCGGAGGTCAGAGAGAGCGTGACGGCGGTGTTTTCGTCCTTGTGATAGCGAATCACAAGACCGTTTTCATCCTTGAATATCTTCGCCTTCTTCCCGTCTCCTGCGCCGCTTCCCGTGCCGAGGGTGAGGGTCGGAATGCCGTTTCCTTCGAATGAGATCGTCATCTTCACGAACTGCTTCACGATCTTCGGCACATAGACGATGAAGTCCTCGATCATCAGCGGACGCAGGACGCCGCCCTCCTCGATCATGTCGCCGAGCTTGATTCTCGGCTTCTGCAAAGTGAAGTATTTCCGCGCGTTCTCGCCCTTCGCGGCGGTGTAGTACAGAGGTTTACCTGAGGCGGTCTTGTACTGCTCCTTCTCCGTCGCGTGGAGCTGAGCCGTGACGAATTCGATCGTCTTGTCATGCGCGTAGATATAGTCCCAGTTTCCGCCCGCGCTGCCCATACGATCGTCGAAGTTCGTCCGCAGATAATTCACCTCGAGCTCGTCGATCCACGCATTCATCGCGTGAATCGTCTCCGCGTCAAGGACCGTCGTCTTCACGACATTCTCGATTTTTTCGTTCGTCACATCGCCAAGCTCCAGCCCCTCAAGCGCCTCCTCGATCTTCTTGTCGACGCGTTCATCGATCTCGACGATGTCCTTCTCGTAGATCTCCGCGAAGGTCTCCGCTCGCTGTCCGACCTCGATATTCGAATGAATGCGGCGGAGCGGGTCATAGTCCACAGAGAGGATTCTCTGTTTTACGGCCAGCCCGATCGTCTCGTCGAGGATCTCGACGGTGTCCCCCAGCTCGAAGGCCTCCGCATCGCCGAGGAGCGTCCTGAGCTCGACGATATCGACCTTGTAGCCGATGCCGTCCTTCGTCTCAATCCTCTCGATCGCTTTCAGATTCTTCGCATATCTCAGCTGGACCCCTCTGTCCTGCCCTCTCTGCGCGACGAGGGAGACGGTGTGATTCGAGAAGAGCAGTTCTGCGTTGAAAAACTCCGCGATCTTGAGCAACACTTGCTTGCGCGTCATTTTTCCAAGGCGAAATTCCTTCACGCCTGCCGTCAGCGTCTCGCCTCTCGTGAATCCCGTGCCGGCGAGGATGAAGTCCAGCGCCGCCGCAGGGCTGTATGAATCGTTCATACAGTGCGGATTCGGCGTCACGGTCTGCTGACCTGTGTCAGGATCCGTATCAACGATGTCAGGCAACATCGGCATGTCGACATTCAGATCGTAGCTGATATGCTCCGCGTGGATATTCATGATGTTTTTTCCACATCCGACTGTGGATAGCTCCACGACGCGGAACGGCTCCTCATCCGCTTCGAGAATCTCCCCGAGGGCGAGATCCTGCCGCAGAGCCGTCACATCGAGAGTATATTCCGCATTGATTCCCTCTTTGATTCGCGAATCGAGGACGGTCAATTCATTCAGCTTCACGGCGTCACCTCGATGCAAATACTATTCGTCATTCGAATGTACTCCTGTCCGTCGACACTGAAACGCGAAAGACTATTGAAATTCCCAATTCCAGAGATGTTTTTGAGATTGAGAAATTTTTTCTCAAAATCAATCTCATCTGATGGAGACGTCATAGATACGCTGGGACAAAAAACGTCCAGCACGACTACTTTCCCATTCAATGAAAAACACTTCGGAAAAACTGTCAAAACCCTCGAAGAGTTCGAATTTCCCGCTTGACAGGAAAAAACGGATTCGCCTGAGAGCCAAAAATGCTCACTGAGATTGTTTTTCAGCATCCCAAACGGAGAAGTCAAATTCCCTCGACACCAGAACAAGTTTTCGGTCAACACCACATCCAGAGCGGTCTCCCGGCTTGAAATCACCATCAAACTCGGTACTATGCCTCCGATTTTTGTGATCCGTCCTTTATTATATGTTGACGAATCCATTTTAATCGAAAATGTCGGAAAATCTCGATACTTCAGCTCCACGGTCAGGCTATTGTCTTCCGCCTGTCCAGTTCTCGACACCTCGACGCACTCGACTGAATTCTTGAAAAAGTTGATTATCTTTTCAAATTCTTGCTCTGTTGAGCCGTGCTCGCCGATCTCAGCTCCGCGATTAAGCTTGAACATTCTCCATCACACCCACCTTCCATGCGTCTACTACTTCTCTAAAGTCTATTACACCCCTTGATTTTCCAAGCCCCCCGCCGCCGCCCTTGCTCTCATGCCAGTTTGCTCCGTCAAAAATCCACAGTCGTCCATTTTCATACTTGATTTTCTGAACATTTCCGTCGTTTTTCACGGCCGACTCCAGCAGTGCGAGATGCGCGGCTGAGAGAGAACCGGGATAGCCTCGCGGTCCTCGAATCGATTCGAAAAACTCTTGTTCCGTCTTTCCTGCATTTCCTTCGATGTCTTTCCAGACCTGATATGCAGATTTTCCCTGACTGCCCGTATAGCCCCGTTCTCCGCGCGGACCTGTCTGTCCTGCAGGTCCCTGCTCGCCTCGTGGTCCGGCCGGTCCGGGAGGTCCCTGCGGGCCTGTCTCGCCCTGCGGACCCTGCTGACCGCTCCCTGTCGTGTCGACTTTCTCTTTCAGAGCCGTCGACAGGTCATCGTATTCGATCTTATCCGCCGTTTTCCGCCGCGCGGCGATGTCTGAGTCCTGCTGTTCGTTTTTCGTCTCTACGGCTGAAATACGCTGTTTCAGCACGCTATCATCATACGGCGTGACCGCAGGCGCATTGACTTTTTGTTTCAGAGATTCGGACAGATCCGTTTCCTCGATCAGGACTGTCTTGTCGCGCTTCTGCGTGAGAGCAGTGTCCTGCTGAGTGTTTTTCTGCTGAATCTCCGTCAGCGTCGTGTCTTGCTCTGCGTTTTTCGTCTCGAGCTCGCCAAGCCTGCGCCTCAGCTCCGCGTCATCGAAATCCTTCCCTTTCAGGGAGTTCAGGAAGTCGTATTCTGTCCCCTGATTTCCCGCATCAACCCAAATGTCGTATGCCGACTTTCCCGGATCGCCTTTCAGCGCTGTCACGCTTTGCCACGCGGTCCCGTCCGCGGTTTTCATGAGAATCTGCCCCTCTTCGCCGTCCGTGGGGATGACCTTTTTCAGCTTCGCGATCTCCGCGACCAGCTCATCGAAAAGCCGCTTTTGGCTCTCCGACTGAATCGGACTCTCGGAGAGGAGAGATTCATCGATCTTGAAAGCGAAGGGCATCGTGGAGAGCCGCTCCGCGCCTTCGTAGAGTTGTATGCTCGCTTTCACCGTGCCCGCCTCTGCCATCTCCGTCGACTGCAGCATGAAGGCGACATGATCGCCGACCTTCTCGCAGATTCCCGTCGAGACCTTCCCGCTCGGCATTCTGCACGTCAGCCGGACCTCGATCCCGCTGAGGTCCATCGGTTCCTTGTTCTCCGTGACTTGGATCAAGAATCCGCAGACCGTGTCTCCTTTCACGAACTGCATCAGCGGATAGCTTAGTATCTTGAAAGTGTCCAGCTTGAAAAAATATATTTTTTCCATCACTTCACCTCGCATACAAATTCTACGGTGAATGTTTCCATCAGCCGCCCGATCATCCCGTCCCCAAACCGCACCGCCTTCACGGTGTAGCTCTTTCCGTTCAGGTCGACGACGAGTGTACCTGTCCCTTTCAGCCACTTCGCAATCTTGTCTCGCTGCTTCTCTCGCTCCGCATAGGAGCCCTTGAGCGCACATTCGAACGAGAGTACAAGATCCTCCGTTCCGTCCGGGAAGTACCACGCGCCTTTTCGTCCCGGTACTTCCACCACCTCATACTTTTCCCGCGGCGCAAACGGGAGCTTCTGCGTTTTTATCCACAGACCGAAGACCCTACTGTGGGTATTCTTGAACTTGAATCCTTTCATGCTCTTCCTCCCGCCCTTCGCCTTGATTCAATCGCTTGTTTGATCTTCTGCGCGGCCCGATCCGCGATTCTCTCGATATCCTCCTCCGACCGCACCGTCACCGGCTCATTGAATGCGAAAGAAAAAGACATTCCTGAGCCGCCGACCTTTTCAATCGCCCGCGCCATGATAGAGTCGATTTTGTCGATAGGAAGTACCGCCTCTCGTCCGGCTTCGCCGACTCCGATGATCGAGGGAGCGGAGAAGATGCCGCCCTGCTTGTACCAGTTGACGCCGATTTTCGGCACCTGCGGCGGGTTGAGAGAGAAATTTCCGCTCATCTCAAACCGCGGGAGCTTCGGCATCTTGATCTTGGGGATCTCCAGCTTCATATTTCTGAAAAAGCCCTTGATCGACTCCACGATCTGATTGATCTTGTCTCTCGCCGTTTCAATCGGACGCAGGATCGCAGTTTTCACATTCTCCCAAGCCGTTTTTGCCTTGCTCTCGATGGACGCCCAAAAGCCCGACAGATCCATTCCGAGCGCCTTTGCAATCGTGTTGATGACAGTCTTGACGCCCTTCCACTGCAAAGCGGCCGTCTGCTTGATCGCTTCCCAAGTCGCCGCCATCATGCCGCGATAGCCTCCGCCTGCGTCCTTGAACGACTTTCCGATTGCGCCGAGACGGTCAGAGAGCGTCTGCTTGATAGCACCCCAATCGCGACTTGCGCCTTCTTTGATTTCCGCCCAACCCTTCGAAAACTTCTCCTTCCAGCCGTCCACAGAGGCTTTCAGCCCTTCTCCGATCTCTGAGACCTTCGACGTGACCGCCTCTTTGACTCCCGTCCAAGCACCTGCGATCCCGTCACGAATCCCCGTCACCGCACCGACGACGGTTTCCTTGATCCCGTTCCAAATCTCCGTCAGCGCATTCCACAGCTCGCCGGCAAGATATTTCAGATCATCCCAATTCTTGATCAGGAGCACGATGACGGCGATCACCGCCGCCACCGCAAGCCCGACGGGAGAGAATACCGCAGCCAGCACGCCACCTGCCGCTGTTGCCGTGCCGGAAAGCCCCGCCAGCGCCGGGCCGATGAATCCGATGAAGTTCATCACGTCGGCGACCCTGAGAGAGATTTTCCCGATCAGGATCAGCAGAGGGCCGAGCGCCGCTACAATCGCAAGGATGACGACGATGGTCTTCTGCGCGGCGGGAGAGAGATTGTTCAGCCAATCCACGAATTTTTGTATTCCCTCGACCACCGCTTTGATCGCAGGCATCATAATGTTGCCGAGGGAGATCGCAAGCTCGGATAATGCACTTTGGAGCTCAATAAGCTGACCCTTCAAATTGTCGTTCATCGTGTCAGCCATTTCTTTTGCCGCATCTTTAGAGTCTCGGACATTTTCTGAGAGCGAATCCCAAACTGTCGTATTGCTGATTACATTTTTTAGACCTTCGTACATTGCGGAAGCCTGCTCTATATCCAGCCCAAAATTAGAAATCACATGATTTGTAAAATCTGTTTTGTCGGCAAAGGTATCCATATTCGAAGCAAGATCGCTGAGATCAATTCCCTTTGTGTTGACGCCCATCAACTCCAATGCACTCGATACAGCATCAATATCCTTTGCGCATTGCGCCAACATTCCGCTTGCCCCCGCCAAGTCTTGCTTGTTGAAGATAGAAGACATAATCCGGGCTTTTTCTTCTTGAGTTAAGCTTGTCATAGCCTCACTCATTTCACCCATTATTTCATTGAGCCCCCTGAGGTTTCCTTCGGCATCATAGGTCTCGACCCCAAGGTATTCAAAAGCCGCCGCGGCGGCTTTTGTAGTCGGCGTCATCGCCATAATAATATTTCTTAACTTCGTTCCTCCCTCTGCGCCTTTAACCCCTATATTTGCAAGGAGACCAAGAGCCGTGTTTAGTTCGTTCGTCCCTCCTTTCAAACCTTTTGCGGTAGCTCCTACTGTTAAGATGGCATCTCCAAGCTGAGCGACACTTGTATTCGATTTCTGAGATGTTCGAGCCATCTCATCAATAAACCTATCTGCATCTTGAACACTGATCCCGAGCGCGGACATACTATCTGTGATCATATCTGTCGCTTGCCCAAGCTCCATCCCGCCTGCTGCGGCAAGATCCAACGCTTTCGGCAAAAGAGCCACAGATTTATCCGCATCAAAGCCCGCAAGAGCTAAATAGTTTAGGGCTTCCGCCGCTTGTGCTGCGCTGAATTGCGTACTCTTCCCCATCTCTCTTGCTGACGCTGACAGTTTTTCAAAATCTTCGCTTCCTTTGCGGATTTCTTCAGCTGTAATCCCCATCGTTGCAGCAACCTGACTCATTCCTGCCTCGAAGTCCGCAGCCGTCTTCACCATACCGACTCCAAGCCCTGCTGCGGCGGCGCTAAGCGGCATGATCGCCTTGCCGGCTTTCTCTGCGCCCTTGCCGAACTTCTCCACCGAAGACGCCGCCTGCCCCCAAGTGTTATTTGTGTTGTTCAGTTCCCGTTGTAAACTGCGAAGATTCTGCTCCGCGGCCACCACTTCCCGGTTGATCTCGCGGTACTGATCCGCGCCGATTTCTCCTCGCTCGAACTGCTCCGCGACTCTTCTCTGCTCTTCTCGCAGGAGCTCCAGCTTGTCCTTCGTGTTTTCGATGCTTTCGCGGAGGATCTCCTGCTTCTGTGCCAATGCCTCGGTGTTTTTCGGATCGAATTTCAGCAGCTTGTTGACCTCATCCAGCTCTTTTTGTAAGCCCTGCGCCGTCTCATCCGCTTTTTTCAGATCCTGCTCCAGCGTCAGCTCTCCGCTGGTGCTGTTGAGCTCCCTGAGCTGTCCTTCCAGCCTCTGCACATTCTGCTGCGTGAACTCCACCTCTCTGTTGATGCGCCGATACTGCTCTTCTGAGACATCGCCGCGGGCGAACTGCTCCGCCACCTGTCTTTGTGCCTCTTTCAGTATTTCCAGTTTCTCCCGCGTATTTGAGAGACTTTCCGCAAGGACTCGCTGTTTCTGAGCCAGCGCCTCCGTGTTCTTCGGATCGAATTTCAGCAGAGTATTGATCTGCTTGAGCTCCGTCTGCATGCTCCGCGCCTTGCTGTCAACGCCTTTCAGCGCCTTGTCCAGCTTCGTGGTGCTCCCGCCGATCTCGATCGTGATCCCCTTGATATTTCCCGCCATTCTCTCACCTCCTGTTTGTGGGCATGAAAAAACCACCCTTTCGAGTGGTTTTTCTGTAATCCTTTTATTTTCTTTCGAGTGCCTTCACTTGACCTCGGATATATTCAGCAAATTCATCGATAGCCGAAATGGATATCTCGCCTCTTGCCGCGATATAGGGGAGATAATTATAAATGACCGCCTTTCGATGCCCTTGCGGCGTGACCGGGTTGAATTCGCCGTCCACCCGATCATACACCTCCTCACGGACCAAAATCTCATCAACGATCTCCAGCAGTCGCTTGCGCAGGTCCGTATCCATAGAATGCCGGTGCGCAAAAGCCTGCAGCTCTTTTGCGGCAAAAATACGCTTGAACCGAAACATCACGCGCTCCATCTTTTCAATACCCGACTTCGAGCGCTCCGCCTCTTCCGGCCCGAAATACGCTTGGACCTTTTTCTTATGCTCATTCCAGACCCCGAGCAAATCCAATAAGTCCCGCACCATCGAATAGCTCAATACATGAAGAGTCGATGCTTTATTCTCTCCCGGATTCTCTCGGAAAAATTGCTTTATTTCCTCCCCGCGCAGTAGACGGTAAGAGATGCCCGAGTGGATGAGATAATCGTTGACCGTCGCTCGATGGATACCCAGCATTTCCGAGATATCCGAGATCGTCATTACGCGATCACCGCGGAAGGCCTTCGGTTTTATCCTTCTCTCCGGGAGCGCTTTCGCACCTTTCAAGGCCTGCTCCATCTCGTTAAATTTTTCGATATAGGCAATCTTAAAATCATTATGCCCTTGAATATTAAACATATACAGAGTGAATCCGTCTTTCGTCAAGAGATATTCCTTGTATCTTCTTTTTTGCCCTTCGACCTTGTAGAACGTTGGAATAATCAGAGAGCGGAGATTTCCGTTTTCTGAAATTTTATCCAAACTCTCTATTACATCTGAATGTCTCTTCTTTAATCTATCTGCGATCACTCTGCTCGAAACCACAAACCCGTATCTTTTATCATTTGCGATTTTTACAATCTCCATTACACTAACCTCCTGTTGATACAAAACAGGGGTTGTGCTATAATGTACTTGCCACAGTAGCTTATAGCTACAACCCCAATTATCTTCATTTGTACGATGAGTGATTGGGGTTTTTATTTTTCATTTTTTGTGATTGTAATTTTTTTGTTTTTTTCGCTATATTTTAATTTCACCTCCCTTTCATCCTCGGTTACTCCCATATCCTCTAACCATTTAAGAGGAAGAGTCATTTTAGGGGTTACTCCATTTGTTCCGCTTTTGTTAAAGCTGATATTTTTCACCTTCTCTTTCTTCATCCTAATCACTCCCTTCGTACGAATAAAGAATACCTCTTTTTTCGTACGAAGTCAATAGTTTTTATAAATTTCAAAAATTGATTTGCTTTTTATCCTCCCCCGTGCCCTTATCTTCAATAGTAAACGGCTCCACAGGCGCCACCTTTTGAACCGGGATCACCAAATTTTTTTCCACATAGTCATTCATTAGCTCTTCCAAGACTTCATTCATCGCTTGGTCTTTATAGGCGCATGCCGCCTTAAACTTCTGAATGATATCCGTTTTCATTGTTGTAGAAAAAACTTTTTTTTCTTTCGCAGGGGCATCTTTAACAGTTTTATTTTCCATTTCCTCGCCTCCTTTCAACTGTAAAACTGTTTATATTATGTATAACATATTTACAGCTATAAAGTCAACAAGAAAATAAAAGCTTTCATTAAAAAAGCAACCCGCCGCGCGAATTGCCTTTTTTTAATTCACTCTTCCTCTAAATCTTCTATCTTATAATCTCCCTCTTCAAAAAGTATCAGGAGCTTTTCCTGCGATACGGTTTTGTCCGAATTGTCGAGCGTTCCGTATCGCCCCAATATTGAATCCGGGAATGAGATCGCTTTTCCGTCTTTCAGGATGATCGTGAACCAATTCAGCTCCGACAACTCGCTCTCATTCGCCACGATGAACGCGCGGAGCGCTTTCGTGTCGATATCTTCCAGCGCCTTGTCCGACAAGTCGATATAGCCATACTTGCCGACCACATTGTTTCCGGTCCCGGACATAAGGTCCTCTGTCGCAAACTCTACCTTTCGCGCTTCGCCGGCAAAATTCGCCTCCATCTTCTTCCCTCCCCCACATCCGAAGAGAGAGAGCGTCATCAGCAGACACATCGCGAATACCAGTACTTTTTTCATCTTACACCTCCAAGGTATTTTCTTTTCAGTATACCCTTCAAACTCACAAAAAGCAACCTCTGTCGAGATTGCCTTTAATCAGCCTAAAACCCGAACCTATCAAAATCCGCCTGTGTCGCCTCTCGCTCTCCATCCTCGTCATCCGGCTCTTTATTGTTGTAAGTAATTACATAATCAATAATCTGCCCGAGCGTGAGAGAATCGAAGTCTTTCAGCGTGAGCCCGCGGGAAATTGCCCCCGTCATCACATCCTCGATTCTTACTTCCGCTTCGTCATCGCCGGATGTTTTTTTTTGCTTTCCACCGTGGCGTAGGATGTCGCCAGCAGGAGATTGATCACCTCCGGAAGGACCTCCAGCACCGGGAACCCGTCCTCGAAAGAGTCCAGCCACTCCTCGAGAGGCGGGAGGCTGTCATCCGCGTTGCTTGCCATCGCCCAAATGACCTGCAGGGTTCTCTCTGAGTCGAATCGGCCGAGCAATGCGGCATGATTGCCCTCGCTCAGCTCCGGGAGGAACTCCAGCAGGCCCATGAACGCACGAATCGGCTCCTCGCCGAACTGCCGGCGGTATTTGAGCGCGAAAGAGGCGGTCGCTTTCAATCGCACCGCCCTTCCGCCGATTTGAATCGTTTTTTCCATCCGTCAGACCTCCTATTCCGTGTACTCATGTACGGTCTGAAACCACGCGTCATACTGCGCCTTTTTCTCCGGGTAGCATTTTGCAAACGGGATTTCCGTCTTCGGATGAGGCCCGGCCATGAACTTCAGTTTTTCCGTCTTCGGCTCAATCTGCGCTTTTTTCGTCTCGGACTCGATATCTGGTCTTGCAATCATCACATAGTACAGTGCGCACCTTGATGCATGCTGGTCTCCGCTGAATTCAAAGAGCAGAGCAATGTTTTTCGGCGTTGCACTAGCATCCTCGAAGATCACCCCATGCTGATCTGTTTTGTCCCCCATGACATCCTTTCGGAACTCGTCCGGAATCATCGCGACTTCCAGCTCTCCCTCATACCCCTGATTGGCTGTCGTTCCGAAAAAGAGAATATCGTCTGCGTAGAATTCATTTTTCTCTCCCTTCGCTGTGGCGGAGAGAGAGACGGCTCCCGGAATCGGCTTCGGCGTACCGTAGGTGATGTTGCCGCCTTCTTCCGTGATGACGGCGTAATGCACATTTTTCAATCCATATTTGATTTTGTTCTTTGCCATAAGATTTTTCACTTCCTTTCAACCTCAATAAAATAAATAACCTCCGTCATGCTTTCGCTCTGCAGGTTCACATCCCCGGAGCAGTCATAAAAAAGATCATGGGCGTCAAGCACCTCTTCCAACTTTCGCTGACTCGCAATATCCTTCTGCTTTGTGTATAGCTCGATATTGTAGTGCGTCGCCTTCGAATAGACCCGATTGTCCGCGCCGAAATTATTTGACCCTGCGTCATAGAAGACGATATAAGGGAGTTTCGGCGCGGAGTGCCACTCCGCATACACCACGGGAAACCCCGTCTTCGAAAGGATGTCAAACAGTTCACCTTGAGACACGCTCAATCCCCTCCCTCAGTTTGCGCTGAAACCGCTGAATTGCCTTGCCTTCCGCCTGCGCGATATGCGGAAACGCTCTTGTCCTACCGCCCTTCTTCTTCGCGTGCCCGTATTCGAGCAGATGCGTGAGACGGTAGTGAGGCGCCCGCGCATGGACGACATAGGACGCGGAGCGCAGTCCGGTTCTCAGTTTCGAGACCTTCCAGCTCTTCGCATACTTCCCGCTTTTCTTTGGGCTGGTCTGCTTCAGTTCTTTCACCGTTTCTTTCGCGGTCTGCTCCGAAGAGGTCTGCAGAACCCCCGCCACATCCTCCGCGAAGTCGCCGAGCATATCCGAGATATAGTCCGCGATCTCATTCGCCTGAATCAGCCGGCTCATGTGAATACCTCCTCTCCTGCCGTGCGCGAATCTGCATTCGGCGGTTTTCATAGTCGATATTGTCGATGGCCTCGATATCGTAGACCTCGCCGTCCATAGAGAGCCTGTGCGCCACTGTCAGCCACGGGATGTATCTCGTGTGGAAAAGAACCGTGTCCTCCGAATTCGTCTGTTTCGCGGTGAAATACTCGCGACCATAGAGGTTTTTTACATCCGCCCAGATTCGAGCCCTCTCAACCCAAGTTTCCCGCTCGATGCCGTCGCTGTCCTGCGTCACGCTCTTCTCTTCCACAGAGAGGAGGCGATTATAAACGCGCTGCGCCTCTTTCAGCTTTCTCTTTCGCTGCAGTCTTGTCAGATCGCTCATCCCATCGCCTCGATTCCATACCGAATTTGCAAATTCAAGAGAAGAGAGGCAAAACTGCCCTCATACTCCTCGATGACATTGTGATACCGATACCGCGCGTAATCCATCAGCAGAGCGCGGGCCTGCGCATCCTCCTCGAAATGGATCTCCTGCCCCGTGATCGAGCGAAGATAGGCCTGCCCTGCCTGCAAGAACTCCGTCAGCGCGTCGTCTTCGTCTTCCCAAGTGATCTTGAGATACCGTTTCAGTTCCTCCAGCATACGATCACCCCTCCAGGAGCGCGATGATTTCCGCTTTCGTCTCTTCTGCGACCTCGATGCCGCGCTCTTTCGCCAGCTCGATCAGATCGTCTCGGCGCATTCGCTTGTAGTCCGCGTGAGATTCTTCCGGCTGCTCCGCCGATTCCTCGACAATTCGCACCAGCTCGCCGTACCCTGCGTCATTCACCTCTCGAATCCGTTTTTCGTCCATAGAAAAGGTGTCTCCCGCCGCGCGGAAAACACCCTCCTTTTTGTCATGAAATGAAATGGTTGCCACTACTCTCATTTGTCATCCCTCCTACTTGGGACTACACGGACGGCGCCATCGTCGTGATGTCGTGCACCTTGAACGAATCATTGTCCAGCGGCTTTCCGTTTCCGAGGAACTTCGTGATGTAGACTCTCTGATCCTCTAAGAACTTGTATTCGTCCGAATACTCGATTTTCTGCGTCATGCCGACGCCCATGAAATAGTCCTTTGCATTTCCCGTAATCATTTTATTCTGCGGCACCGCCACAGACTGGATGATGTTTCCCATCGGGAAAATGAAGTTCGACACCCACTGTCCATTTGCGTCCTTCGTCATGATCGACGGATAGATTTTCGACCAGTAGTCCAGCGGGTTGACGATGAAGATGATATCCGCGGCATTGACGATTTTCTTTCCGCCCTTGGTGAGCGGAGCCATGATCGAGGCTCCAATCGCCTTCGGAGAGAACTCCTTGAACGCCGTCGCCGCCTTCTCCGGGTATCCGTTCGACGGATCCACAGGGCCCTCAAGGTTCCGCGTCATCCCTATCGGCTGCTCCTTTCCGTTTCCGGAGACAATCGCCGTTTCCAGTGCCAACGCAATGGATTCAGACAGGGTCTCCCTCACATAGCGATCCAGCCACTCCGGCCCAAGTACAAGCATCGACTTACACACGGGAAGATAGGCGGAGAGCTTGAAGAGGTTCATATCCTCCACTTTGAACGCCGCCGAGAGCTTCTTCTTGATCGCATCGCAGAGCGGTCCCCAGAACGCCGCCTCCGCGTCCGAGGTTCTCGTGATCCACTGCGTCACGCCGCCGGTATTTGTGAAATTGATTTTTGCAAGGAGCGGATGCTCTTTTCTAAGATCCTCAAATACCCGGTCAATGATCGTCGGAGGCATCAGCTTCACGACCTCCGCGCCTTCAAAACCGCTTGCCTCGATGACCGCGTTGTAGTACTTTCGCTCATCCGCCGTCAGATAGTTGAGATTCCTCGCCGATCTCGCCTGCTGATTAGCCGCTTCATCGCGCGCGATCTCCCCCATCATCGCCTGAGCTTCCGAGAGGATCTCCTGCTGAATGTAGTTTGCCATATTCACCTGTGCCTGCCCGACCCTCTCCGCGTCTCCGCCCTCAAGAGCCGAGACAAATTCTGCCTGCAAGGATATGAATTTTTCGTTCGGTACATCTGCGTTTCTGAATTTCATTCTTTTTCCCCCTTCTTGAAGTTTTCCAAAATAGATTTTTTCTCTTCCTGCGGCTGTTTTTTCGCCGCCGCCTGTGCTCGAATCCTCTCCAGAATCGAATTTTTCACATCTTCCGGATCCTCCGCCGGCGTCTTTTCCGTGAGAGCCGTGCAGAATCCCATGTCAAGGCACTCCGCGGCTGTCAGCCAAGTCTCATTCGAGATGAGTGCCCGAAGATCTTCATCTTCCCCCTGAAACCGCGGTTTGTACGCCTCAAAGACAGCGCTGTCGATCTTGTCCATATCCTCCGCCAACTTGCGGAAGTCGTCCGCGTTTCCGACGCCAAAGCTCCATGCCTTGTGGACCATCATCATCGAGGACGGCGACATCTCGATTGCATCGCCTGCCATCGCCACGATGGACGCCCCCGAGGCCGCCAGCCCGTCGATCATCACCTTGATTTTCGCGGAATGCTGTTTCAGATGGTTCATGATCGCGATCGACTCGAAAACATCGCCGCCGCCGGAATTGATGTGGACTTTGATTTCCTCCACCTCTCCGATTTCCTCGAGCGCTTCCCTCACCATCGCGGCGGACACGACATCATCATCCCACCAGGACGATTTTGCAATCGTTCCGTAGATGTAGAGCGTGGCCGCATTGTCTTTTCTCACCGCCTCACACCGTGCGGCGATTATCGGGATTTTCGGTTTAGCCACCCGATCCTCCTCCTTTCTCGGCATCTGCCAGTTTCATATAATTTTTGGTTACGAAAATTTCATCCGCGGCCTTGTCGTCCGACTTCTCCTTTCCGAACATGACGCGGTTTTCGTTGATTGTGTGGACGCCTGTGCGGAACAAGATATCCGCGGCCATCGCCAAGTCTTTGATATCCGTGACGTTGATCTTCGAGGTATCCAGCTTGACATAGGTACCTGCATTGTACAGAGCCATTCCGTACATTTTGCGATTGATCTCTGTCGCAATCAGATCCCCCAGCGGGTTGATACAGAGATTGAGGTAGAGTTTCATTGCCTGCGCCGTGTCCTGTACTTGTCCGAGGAACAGCGTCGGCGGGATCTTGAACGCCAGCGCCGTGAAGTAGAATACATCATCCACAAGGGCCCTAATATCTCTCGAGTCCGATCCGGTCTTGTATCCTTTCTGCGTCAGGTCTTCGTATTTATAGCCGTTTGTGAGCGGCATGACCGCCCCGTTTTCCGCTTCGAAAAAGCGCTTGAACCGCTTCATCATCAACTCTTCCTGTTTCTGCCGATCCGCGTCCTTTTCCGATGTTCGTGTTGGAATCTCAAGGATCCCTCTTTGCGCATTGCTACGCTTATAGGTCTTCTGAGAGTGCGCAATCAGCGCCGAGTAAGTCTCATAGACCCCGTGGACGATCTCCGTGATTCGCTCGTCGTTCAGCTGCAAATAGAGCACCTGCGGCTCCGTATAGCTCGAATCCATCTTGAATCCGTCCACAACAATATCGCGATAGACATTTTCGCGGAAGGGATAACGCTCCCTCGTGAAACTCTCTGCCGGATAAAGCTGTCCGTCCTTGGTGATGATGATCAGACACTCATTATCCACCACCAGCCTCCGCACTACTGCACGCCAGAACGCCGAGGCGGAATAATTTCGGTTCGGTTCCACATTCAACAGATAGTGATTCGTTTTCTGCGTCTGTTTTCGCTTTTCGAAAGTCTGAAACTCCGCCAGAGAGAGCGTATCCGCGATCAGGTTGATACAGCACTGAATCGCCAGCCGCTTGAAATAGACTTCACTCTCAAGGCGCTGACAAATCTCCACATTCACCGTCTTATCTTCGCCGACGAACCGCGCCAGCCATTCCCAAGCTTTTCGGACTACCATGTTTTCACCTCCTTTCCCTAAAAAACAAACGGCTCGAACACCTCATGCACCGCCGTCACATCGTCCGCGTCATCATCTGACGCTATCCCGTGGAGCAGCGCAAACATTCCGTCCGTTTTTCGCCGTTTCTGTTCGATTTTGAAGAATTCCTTGTTTCCCTTGCTATCAGTCCGCACGCCGACATTGTTGATATACCAGCGCATCAGCTTATCATCCTCAAGGATGAGCAAATGCTCTGTAAAGAGCTTATTCACAAAAGGCTGAATCTGCATGTGCGTCCGCGGGCCGAAGATTTTTCCTTCAAAGGGAATCCCGGCATTCGCGAAGTCCTGCGACACGCCCGAGATTCGGTAGCGGTCGCCGATGACCTTCTTGATATTGTATTCTTCCGCTTGCGCAAGAAACCAATTTGTGATGAGCGTTCCGGGGATCGTCGGTGTGCCCTTGACGAGCGTCGCCCAGCCCTTGTCAAATGCCTCTTTCAAGTTGACGTTGTATTTTTTCATCCGAATCGACTTCTCATGAATGAAAGAGTGTTGCTTGAAGACCCGTTTGTCGCCGTGCTTGAAATACAGACCAACGGAAACGAAGTCGTTCACATCCGCATAGTCCAGCACACCGAGACAAGACGCTCCGGAAAGATCCGGCATTTTCTGCTTACAGGCCGTCATGATATCTTTCCAGACTGCGACAACCTTGTCCGCTGAAACATAGATGAGATTCATTCGCTTCGTGATGAATTCCTCTTTCACTTCGTCGTTCAGCAGCATATCCCGATACTGAATCTCCATTTCCCGCATGAGCTCGGGAGCGTGAGAGAGTCGAGGATTCGCCTTGATCCACTTCTTCTTGTCCTCGACCTCGGAAATGTCGTCGAGCTTGAAAAGGATCGGCAAGAATCCGTTGTGCTCGATCTCGCCGTTGAGGATCTGCTTTGCCTTTTCTTTGAGATCGTCGAGAACGGCGTCTCGGACGTATCCATCTGTCGTCAGGTAGATTCTGCGCGGATCCTTCGTCTTTCCGAGGGCGGAAGTGTAGACGTTGATATTCTTGTAGTCCGTGTATTCATGCACCTCATCGAAGATGACGCATCCGGGACGGAGACCGTCCTTCGTCTTTGCGTTACTTGTACGGTATCGAATCTTTGATTTTGTCTCGAGATTTTCGATTTCAATCTTCGTTCTGTGGAAAAGCTCTTCGATATCCTCGTTTTCCTCAACCATGTTGTAGATGTCATCGAATGAGGTTTTCGCCTGATCTTCCGCAGTCGCTACGATATCCACATTGTACCGCTCGATTCCGTTCCCGCCGCTCGTCAAATAGGTCGTGAGAGCGGAGATGAATCCGTTTTTTCCGAATCCGCGGCCGCCCATGATGAAAACCTGATTGAATACGAGGGTATCGTCCTGTTTGTACCGGACTCCGACGATCAGCGCCGTCATAAACCTTTGAAAATCGTGAAGAGCGAAAAATCTTCGCTCCATCATCTCCACAGAGTCAAGGATCTCGTCTGAGTCGATGTAGACCGTCTTTTTCGAGAGGACTTTTCTCAGCAGAGCCATCAAGAGCTTTTGTTCTTCGCAGGATTCGACCTTGCCCGTCTCGACCTTGCTCATCCAGTCGTCGATGTAGGGGTGAAAATCGGGCTTTTTATAGCTTAGCTTTTGCTTTTTTCGTGTCACGGACATCCACCTTCGTTCCCTGCAGGCCGAGAGAGTCGAGAATCTTGAGCATCTGCACCGAAACCTTCACGACCTGCTCGATTGACTCGTTTTTCTTCGTGCCGGTCTGCCCTCCGCCGTTGTTGTAGGTCGAAATGACGCCGCGGGCCTGTATATCCTGAATCAGATTCTGCTTGATCTGCCAGAGCGCGATGTAATCCGCCACGAGGGATCGATAGTGCTGCTGAGTCAGACCTTTCTTTTTCAGTTGTTCAAGCAGATCAAACTCTATTTTTCGCCACTCATCCTCGACGATTTCCACTTCATAGACTTCTGCATCTGTTGTTTTTTTCGTCTTCCGAGCCATCCTATCACCCCCAATCGTGCATTTTTCAATGAAAATCTGTACAGTCAACACCCCTACCCGTTCCCCCGACTGCATTTGAATAGTCAAAGTTTTGACCCGGGGGCTATCACTCCCATCGCTCCTCATTGAGAAGAGTTCTCTTCTCGCTCATTCCTTTCTCCGGATGTTGCTCGTTGTGACACGGCTCGCAGAGAGAGATGAGATTGTCATCGTCCAGTGCCAGCTCAGGCCACCTCTCCAGGTGCCGGATGTGATGCACCGACCGCGCGCGTGAGAACCGTCCGCGCTTCTTGCAGTGCTGACATTCGTAGTTGTCGCGCGCAAGAATCTCCTGCCGCTTGCGCTGCCACTCCCGCGACTTGTAGAACCTGAGTTTTTCTGAGAGCGTCTGATACTGCTGACTATCGCTCACGCTGCACCCCTTTCTGAATATTCACGTACATCTGCTTTTTCCTCCCGCCCTTCAACCTCTCATAACTCTCTCTGAGGTATGTGTTATCCGGAACGATGTTTTCTTTCAGAAAGCGAATGATACACCGGCATCCGTACTCACTTCGAAAATGAGCATGTGCTCCGGTGTATGTATTAACTACGATCCATCCGTGATGTACTTGCCTTTTGATGTACTGCATATGTGAACACCTCAACAGATGTGACTTCTTTTCGTTCTCTACAGAACCTCCCAATCCTCCGCAAGAATATCCTCCAGCGACGGTATCCATCCGACCAAGACTTTTCTTTCTTCGGCCGAGTACATCGCAATACTGTTCTCTACCTTCGGCGTCTCCTCCGGCACTCCATTTCCATATGTTTCCGTGATGATGTTGTGCAGTACCGTTCCTTTCACCAAGAAGAGGGATTTCTTTCCCCACACTCTCCGCAGGACGGACTCTCCGTTCTTCATTCGCTGAATGGCTTCTCCAAAATTCATGATGTACTCCTTTTCTCTGCATGAAAAAACCGCCCGAGATAGGCGGTTTGGTATTTTGATTAAAATCGCGGGCGAAAGACTTTTAATCCCGTTCGGGAGCTCATCCCGCGATCGAGACGGCGACTCATCCGTCTCTATGGAATTCCACATTCTAATCATATCAGAAAAGAATAGTGGCTTTCTATGGTCTACTCTGAAAATTTTTCAGAAAGCCGTTTCAGCGCTCGCCCATGCACCCGCAGAATCCAACGATAGTCCTTGCCCAGCTCAACCGCCGTCTGCTCCCATGTCTTCGCTTCGAAATAGTATTTCTCCAGGACGGCCCGATCAAGTCCACAGAGAGAGGAGAGAGAGCGCCTCCAGTGCCGTTTTGCGTCGACCAGCGCATCAATATCCGCGTTGATCTCCTTCTGCAGTTCAATGATGTTGTGAATGATGTCAATACTGCTCCTGCACGCTCCACCGTGGACAACATCTTTCGAGTAGTCGACAGACTGCACATTCTCCGCCTGCGCTCTCAGCCGCTCCAGCTGAAACAACTTCGAATCGATGCTTTTGTCCGCGAATCGGATTTTTCGCAGTTCGCCCTGAATCTCTTTCGCCGTCATTCCCTCGCCCCCTCATCGAAAAACGCTTTCGTACCGCCTCAAAATCTTCTTCAGCTCTTCCTCCTTGACGCAAAAGCTCCTGAAGACGTCTCCGTTCTTTGAAATGTGTATTTTTTTAGTACGGATAAACGCACTTGGTATCACAAGATATAGCGGGTTTTTCAGCTTCATTCCTTTGGCGCTTTCTAAAAACAGTACCAAGACATCACTCGTCTGACTTCTCACATTCGCTGACCAGAATGCTTGTTTCCCTCTTTGATGAAGAGAGGAAAACTTCACATCAATCGTGATGTTGCCATACATAAAATCAAACACCGGATTATTCTTTTTCAGAATCTTGTTAGCGTCCACCGCTTCCGGAATCAGCTCTTGAAAGCGCTCCTCCGCCATCGCTCCGAGTTTTCCCGCTTCGGAAGAATACTTGATTTTGTCCTGTATTTTCAGCACGCCGCTTTCCAGTAGCTTCAAATGAGCGATCAGAGCCGGCAATCCGCTTTTCTTCACAGCTTCCTGAAAGTCGCCCGTCTCCAGGTAAATGTCTACGATATCTTTTTTAGTCATGGCGCTCCTCTCTTTTATCATCGACATGGTTGTCGGTCGCAAGCAGATTTTTGTATTTCGCAATCATCTGCTCCAGCTCGTCCAAATACGGTGTAACATCCATACCTTCCATCTCCGCAATCCTCATCGACATTTCAATGCTTCGACACAGGAAGCGGATCGAATCCTTTCTTGCCTGCATTTCGAGTTCAACCGGGTCGATTTCGATTTTCTCTCTTTCCTCCTGAATGTAGTAGTTGACGGAAAGATTGAAATGGTTCTCCCGTATTTCTTCGAGCGTCACCTTCCGCTGTTTTTGCTTTTCCGTATCAATAAATTCAATATCCGTTGTCTGCCTGTTTTTCTTGAAAACAAGGATGCAGGTCGCAATACTCGTATCCGTGAACTGCTTCGGCGGAATATGAATCACCTTGTCGATGACGTTTTTCTCTACCAGATACCGCCGAATCTTTCCCTCTCTCGCCTGCCGGTACAATATCCCCGGAAAAGAGAGGATCGCCGCTGTTCCCTCTTCCGAGAGCAGGTAGAGGATGTGAAGCAAAAAGGCATAGTCCGCCTTGGACTTGGGCGCCAGACAGGGAGCGCCTGAAAATCGCTCATCCTCTTTCTCTTCCCATGACACAGAAAACGGTGGATTCGCAACGATGCAATCGAAACGTCGGTTCATGAATGCCGGCTCTTTCAAGGTGTCGCCGGCTACTCCTTGGAAGTTTTTGAGAGTGTCTCTTGCGATTGCTACCTCCTGCTCGCTGATGTCCTGCCCGAATTTCAAAATATCCTCTTCGAAGACGGACAGTAGATTTCCCCGTCCGCAGGTTGGGTCATAGACGTTTTTGTATGGTGTATCAATCAACGATTTCAGATACTCCGCCAGTGCCGGCGGCGTGTAGAAAATCCCTTTGTTTTTGAAATCCTGCCGGATGGCTTTGACGCTTAGGTCGTTCATTTTTCCGCCTCCTCGAAACACTGCGCCCACCGATGCGGCGCTTTCTCATACTTCATGCCGTACCGTTTCCTGATCTCTTTCAGCGTCAATCCGCTTTCGAGATAGCTGACGACGATGCCGTAGCTCAGCCCGTTCTCCTTCGCAAATTCGGCGATGTCGGCGCGCTCTTTGGACATCTTCTTTGCATTGAATGTCCTCGACTTCTTCATGATTGACGCCGCAATCTGCCTCTTCTTGCCTCGCGGCGCCGCTATTGCCTCTTCAATCGTCCACCCGTGGAAAATTCTCATATGCAGCGTCTGCCGCGTCAGACCGTTCTTTCTTGCCTCTGCCATCTCCTCTTTTGTCAGCGCTTTGCCTTCGAAAACCCAAAACTCCGCCTTGCCGCGCTTGTGCTTGCGCATTTTCTTCGTCGTCGCCTCCTCCATGCTCCATCCCTTTTTCAGTCTCGACCACAGAGCGGAGTAAGTGATCCCGTTCTGTTCTGCTTTCTCCACCATCTTCCTCGGAATCTTTCTCATAGCTTGAACCCTCCTAACAGCTCATGATGACTCGCTTCGATGTGGTGCTTCACCCTCAGCTCATTGAATATGTCCTGCATCTGCAGGATGACCTCCTGATACGCCGCTTCGAATTTCTCCGCTTTTTCCGGGTCTGCCGTGCGAAAAAATTCGTTTGCCTTGTGATAGCGCGCAAGAAGTTCGTTGTATTTCTGTTTTAGCCGCAAAATCTCCTTTTGTTCCTGCTGAATATTCATCCGATCCATCTTCCACCTCTCCTATGCCCTCTACGCTTAAAATTTCGTACCTGAGAGCCGACTTTTTGTCCTCGTAGTGTTTTTTTATTCTGAGAACACTAACGCGTCTTAAATCGACGATTTTAGCCCATATTCGTCATCTCCCCGATTCATCGTTTTTTCCCTCCTCTTCCACAAGAGCAGAGAGGGCGATCTTCAGCGCCTCCTGCTCCTCCTCTTGAATCTCCAGAATCGCCAGCGCTTCCTCCGCAGAGAGAGCGAACCCCGCCAGCGCACCCGCTCGTTTCATCGCGGCGATAAATTGTTTCTGCTTCTCCGATCTCCGCCCGCCCGGTTTCTTGACCTCGATGAAAAACATTCGCCCATCCGACTTTCGAAACCCAAACAAGTCCGAAAATCCCGGCGGCAGACCTGTCTGCACCGGCCGGCCGTCTTTTGTGAAAAATAGTCCGACATTCGCGCGGAAAGTGTAGGCGTAGGGCTGCAGCGCCAGCCGGATCGCGTTTTGAATGTCTATTTCTCGCACCATAGATTCGGCCCTCCGTTGTTCAGCGACATCCTATACAGCCGGGTTCCCCCTGTTGATTTTTTATCTGTCACCAGACGGAGCAACCGCCCGAACATTGTTGCGCTGACAGGCTTGCAATTTTCTTCCCTCGCCTTTGCGCAATATATCCGATAGGCCACGGATCCGTCCATCCACTCATTTCGGAACTCAAACACTTTGCAAATGAATAGAAAATCCTCGAAATATCGGAAATTTGTTTTTAGAAAAATTTCATACAATCTATTAGCTTCGTGCTGTGCAAAACCGGAGCGCAGCACTCTTATAAATTTCTTTTTCTCACTTTCAATGTACTCCGAAAAAATGAACTCTTTCTTTTTCGTTCTCATTTACTCTTTCCTCTCTTCTTAGATTTTGTTATTTTATTATTTTTTCTTTAATTTTTCTTAATATTTAAGCTTTCTTGCCTTTTGTTGAAAACGTTGAAATTTCAACATTCATTATTTTTGGAGAGCACTTAGAGCACTTTTGACCCCGATTTCCTATTACTATATATTTTTTTTTTTTCTATAGTACTTTTAAGAAAATAGATATAAAAGTGCTCTAAGTGCTCTAAGGTATTGCGATTACTGGAACTCATTTTTTGCAAAGTGCTCTAAAAGTGCTCTCGAAGTGCTCTAAAAATTACCGTTCTCATAGATAATCAGTATCATACAATAATATTTTCAAATGATATCAAAAGTTATATCCTGCAGAATATTGTCTGTATTCGCCCGTCGTTTTCACGCCAAGATAATATCTTTTCCCACAGGACGATCTTTTCTCAAACTGCTCACTCACCTCTCTGCCAAACTTCGTCGAGCTCATCGCGTACTGATTGTTCTCTCTCGCCCAGTCTTTGTAGGCGCTGTAGAGGTCTCCTGTGGACACCTGAAACCCTGGTCCCGTCTCGCAGCACTCTTATAAATTTCTTTTTCTCACTTTCAATGTACTCCGAAAAAATGAACTCTTTCTTTTTCGTTCTCATTTACTCTTTCCTCTCTTCTTAGATTTTGTTATTTTATTATTTTTTCTTTAATTTTTCTTAATATTTAAGCTTTCTTGCCTTTTGTTGAAAACGTTGAAATTTCAACATTCATTATTTTTGGAGAGCACTTAGAGCACTTTTGACCCCGATTTCCTATTACTATATATTTTTTTTTTTTCTATAGTACTTTTAAGAAAATAGATATAAAAGTGCTCTAAGTGCTCTAAGGTATTGCGATTACTGGAACTCATTTTTTGCAAAGTGCTCTAAAAGTGCTCTCGAAGTGCTCTAAAAATTACCGTTCTCATAGATAATCAGTATCATACAATAATATTTTCAAATGATATCAAAAGTTATATCCTGCAGAATATTGTCTGTATTCGCCCGTCGTTTTCACGCCAAGATAATATCTTTTCCCACAGGACGATCTTTTCTCAAACTGCTCACTCACCTCTCTGCCAAACTTCGTCGAGCTCATCGCGTACTGATTGTTCTCTCTCGCCCAGTCTTTGTAGGCGCTGTAGAGGTCTCCTGTGGACACCTGAAACCCTGGTCCCGTCTCGCAGCACTCGTCGAGAAACAGCGCGATGACATCCATCTCGTGACGGTATTCCAGCGTCGCATTTCGCACGGCCTCCGGCGACTCAAGTCCCTCCGCCTGCCAGAGCAGTGCACCCTCCACCGCCCACGCTAAAATCCCCGTCAGCTCCGCGCGGAGCTTGTATTTCAGGTTTCGGTCGATTCTGTCCTTCGGAATCTTCGCTAGGAACGGAATCAGGTGCATTCTTCGCCAGATTCCCTCATCGCGTCCGCGGATGATCGGCTTGTGATTCGTCGCCAGCCAGATTTTGAACTCCGGCACATACTCAAACTCGTCCTTGTAGAGGAATCGCGCTGTCACCTTGTCGCCGCCTGTGAGTTGTTTGATCAGCCCCTCATCGAACCGAACACCCTCGTTTGATTCCGTCGTCGTGACGAACCGTGCCCCTTTCAGCCGCGCGATGTCGGGATTCGCCGTCCCGCTCGAGTTCTGCCGCACCATCAGCGTTTGTGCCTGCGTGTTCATGGCGTAGTCGCCGAGAATCAGTGTGATGAGATCCATCAGCACCGATTTTCCGTTCAGCCCGGAGCCGTAGCCTAAAAACATACACTGCTGACGATTCGAACCGGTGAGAGAGTATCCGACCGCTTTCTGCACGAATCGGATCAGCGCCTGATCCGATAAAAAAATCTCATCAAGGAACGCCATCCACAAGGGACAGTCGATTTTGTCCGTGAATTCGATGCCTGTTTGCTTCGTGAAGAAAAGCTCTTTCTTGTGCTCGTACAGATTCCCAGTTCTGAGATCAATGTATCCGTTCTTACAGTTGAGCAAGTGAGGATGCGCGTCCAGCTCATGCGGCAAAATCGGGACTTTGTGCTCCGCTTCCTTGAGCATATTGATTTTGCCCTTGTTGCTCCGCGTGGCCTTGATGTGCTTGAGCAGTGCCTTCTCCTCGTCCTCGTCGTAGATAGTCGCAAATTCCTGTTTCATCTCGTGAATCACGCGGTCCGTGAGCGCTTTCATCACGCCGCTCTGATCGTACTGCCACTTTTCGCCGGTGTAATACAGCCAGTTTTTATTTGTGTACGAATACCGTGCAATATCGCCAAACTGCCTGACGAATCGCTCGGCGTTGCCCGTATCGTCGTAGCCGTATTTTTCCCGCGACTCGGAGCTCTGTGGAGACTTGATTTTCAGCTCGAAATCCTCAATGCCGTTTCCCGGCACAAATACCGCCGTGCAGTCCCGAATCGCCCGTAAGATCGTTTTCTGTCCGTAGGTCAGCTCGCCCGTCTTTCTGTCCCACTTCTCCCGCATGAGCGCGGAGGAACGAAAAATCTCGTCCATCTTCGTCTCGTCCTTGCCGGCCCAAAACGCAAGCATGTTGCAGAACGCGATGTCCGCCTCCGACTGCGACGGATACAGCCCTTGCCACCTGCCCTCATAGAGCGTCCGAAACTGCGTCCCCTGCTTCGATTTCAGCGCGATGTCGATGATCGTTCCCGCGTCGAAGGTTGTCCCCGCTCCCTCCCCTGTGGAAGAGAGAGCGGGAGCCTCCGCCCCGCCGATGTACTTCCCGTGCAGATACTTCACCGCTTCCGTGCAGTCTTTGATTTCCGTGTACTCCGAGGCGATATCTCCCGTCATCACGAAAAAACGACCGTTTTGGTACATCTCGATGTTGCCTTTTCGTCGCCCGCCGGCAGGAAGTTCTCCGCGGCAGATAATGTGTATGCCTTTTTTGCTCCGAGAACGCTCTGTATAGCTCCTCAGAGAGTGAATGAACTCCGCGGCGATGTTTTCCTTGCCGCCGCCCTGAAAGTCGCTTAAATCGTCTTCTATCGCGTCAATGTCGATCCCAAAGTACGGCGAAGCGAAAAAAAAGCCGATTCCGTCGAGATTAAACCGGTATACCGCGGAAAGAGCGGACGCATAGTCCGCCCAAGTCGATGGATCATTGGATTTCGCATACTCGCCTGTATAGGCGTTCACGGGGATCTTCGTCATCTTCTCACCCCGCGGCTCCAAGCGATATCCGCACCACTGCCGCAGTGCTTTCAGCTCCGCGGGGATGTTTTCATAGAGCAACGAATCATGAATCCCCGTCGCAATCGTGTTTCCTGTCATGCTCTCGCCCCTCTCTGCTCGTTTAGAACGGGATATCCTCGTCCTCGATGCTCACCTCATCGAATCCTGACGCCTTGATGAGGTTTCGCTCTTTCGGGAAATCCGACGACTTCCACTCGTCGACCCGCTCATAGGTTCGCTCGTTATACTCGTTATGGCCGAGCTTGATCTTGCAGGAGCGCCCGCGGAAGTCGTCGAGGAGCTCGCTGAGCGTGTTGTACTCCTTACCGTTTTCCATGCCGCAGGCCTTGCCGATAGAGTTGAAAATACGGAAGTTAAATTCTCCCGTCTCTCGTGATCGGTAGAGATTCACGAAGATCAGCGCCTTCTTGTACGCCTGCTCCACATCTTCCCGGACGCGGAGCACGATTCGCACATAGGAGTTCCCGCCCGTCTTTGACGCCTCCTCATAGGCGTTGTCGATTTCGACCTCATAGTATCCCTTTGGCTTGACTCCGCCCTGATAGGTGTCGTTGGTATCCATTTTGAAAACTGCCATTTTTCTGCCCCCTCAATTTTTAGTATTAACTAACTAACCCCATATTCCGCCCGAGGTAATAGGCATACCCCGGCTTGTATCCGTTTTGCAGGCACCACTGCCGCAGCTCTTTCATATTCTTGCACTCCGTGTAGTTCTTCGTATTCAAGGTGAACTGAAAATCGTCGTGTGTGAACTCTTTCAGCTCACCGTCTACCTCCTGCGCCGACGACCGCGGTTTTTCGGCGATGAATTCAAATCCGCATTCCGTGCACCGCGTGACTTGTTTTGAAACGACCGCAAAACACGCGGGACAAGTCTTGATCTTCACTTCGTCGTCCGCGTCCTTGTTTGCGTCCTTCTTCGGGTCGAGTTTCCACGCTCGCTCTAGGTCGGGCAGTCCGAACCGCTCCACATTCCCCACATGGTCGATAATCGTGCTCGTCTTGTTCGGTCGGTACCGCATCCCCCGCATGCTCTGCTGAATGTAGAGAGAGAGGGATTTCGTCGGCCGCAGCAGGATCACCGTCGAGCAGTCCGGCACATCGAATCCCTCTCCGATCAGATCCACATTCGTCAAGATTCGGATTTTCTTTTCTCGAAACTCCCGCACGATCCGCTCCCGCTCTGCCTTCGGTGTGTTGCTGTCGAAATGAACCGCCGAAATTCCCGCCTCCCGAAACCGAGAGGCCATCTCCTCACTGTGAGCAATCGAGGAACAGTAGCAGATCGCCTGTTCCCCCTCTGCCAGTTTACGATAGTACCGGATCACATCGCCGTAGATCAGACGGTTCATCTCGATGTCCCGCACGACGAATTCCCCGTGAGAGGTTTTCAGCTTGCTCGTGTCGATGATCGTCGGCGCGTAGTAGTGATACGGACTCAAATAGTTGTTCTCGATCAACCAGCGCGGCGTCGGTCCGAGGATCAGCTTGTCGTTCACATCCCCCAAGCCGCCCATATTCAGCCGCACCGGCGTCGCCGTGAATCCGAGGAGCAGACTATCCTTGAAGTGCTGATAGATTTTCCGGTACGAATTCGCCAGCGAATGATGATTTTCGTCCGTGATGATCAGTGCCGGCGGTTTCATGCCCTGCATTCGCCGAACCACCGTCTGCACCATCCCCAGCGTCACATATCGCATATCAACGCGGGAACGCTCGAAGGTCGCGTATATCTGCTCTTTCAGCTCCTTCCGGTGGACGAGAAACAGGATTTCTCTCCGATTCTCCGCCGTCCGCCGCGCAATCTCCCCGATGATGACCGATTTTCCGCTCCCGCACGGCGACACAATACAAGGACTTTTGAACCCGTCCCGAAACGCCTGTCTCGCCTCCTCCACAAGAGCCTGTTGGTGCGGGTAGAGTTTCATCCCGCCTCTCGTCTGACCGCTCCCTGTCTGACTGCTCAACAGATCATCACCTCTTTTCCCGTCGCTTCCTGCACCCGGCGCTTCATCAGCGCCGCGTCCGAGTTCGTATCAGACAGGTGCGTCAGATAGATCCGCTTGCACCGGCTGAGATTCAGCGACTGCAAGAACCGAATCACCGCCTCCAGACCAAAATGCGACTGACGAATCCGTGATTTCAGCGACTGCCCGATCACTCCCTCTGCGGCGTTTTTTTCGAGGATCTCTTCCACGAAGTTGCACTCCGTCAGGATGTAGTCGAATCGCGCCTCAAACTGATATTTCACATACATACTGTCTGTCACAAACAGCAAATTCTCTCTGGTCTCTCGACTGTGGAGAACGAACCCGCAGGGCTCCGCCGCGTCGTGAATCGTCTCGAAAGAAAGTACCTCAAAACTGCCGACTGTGAAATGCTGTGACTGACAAATCCTGTGCAGACGGTGCCCGCTGAGTTTCAACACCTCCGCCGTCCCTGTCGTCATATAGCAGTCGATCCCTGCTTTCATGAGATCTTTCACCGCGCGGGCATGATCCTTGTGCTCGTGCGTGATCAGGCAAGCGTCGATATTCATGTTGAAATTCAGTTTCTGCTTGATTTTCGAGAGCGGGATCCCACACTCCAGCAGGATCCCCGTTTTTCCGTCATCAATTTTGTAGCAGTTCCCGGAACTTCCGCTTGCAAGGGTCTGAATATTCATCGTCTCACCTCAGCAGTTCCGGGTTTTCAAAGATGTTTCCGATGACATCGAATTCATCCGTATGGTTCAGCGGGTCCGCGTATTCGCCATTCCTGCCGGACTTAAAAACGAATGCAGGAGCGTCCCACTCAACATATCCTGCGAATCCTCCGATGAAAAACCCATCCTCTAACTCGATATCAATAGCTTTCAGGACATCTCCCTCGCAAATCTCTTGTCCATTCCTGTCTTTCAGCCCCGTGTACTGTATGAGCTCAATCTCCGACATTTTTGCATATTCTCTGCCCTCGGCATTTTCGATCAATGCTTTTTGGTCTATGATGTTGAGCATCAGCACATCATACATTTTTCGATTGCTTTTCAAAAAAGCTCTGAATTTCAAGTTTCTCATAGTCTGACCCTCCCCGGAACCAGTGTCACATCCAGCTCTTTCTCAATCGTCTGCCGAATATCGTCCATCGTCAGCAGACCCTTGTCTATGCTGTCTACGAGTACCGCCGCGGCCTCGTAGAACCGCGCGCACCGTGTTTTTCCGAACCCGAACTCGTCTCGCAGGACGAGGAGCGGAATGCCGACCGTGAATTCAAAAGCAAACCTCGACGCCTGCCGCAGGGTATCCTGCCTGATCTTCTCCACATCCGAGCCCTTCATCGTGAAGGTCTTCTCCTGTTTCTGCGCCTGCCTTTCGGCACGGCGTTTCTCTGCGCGGTTCATCTCATCCCCTCCTAAAACGGCGCGCCCGATGTTGCTTCCTCTTCGACGACCTCCGTGAGTTCCGACTCAATATCCAGAATCTCCATGTTCTCCTGTTCTTCCATCTGTGCGACTGCCGCCGCTTCGTCATCCTCGCGATGATTCAGAATCTCCGCGATCCGGTCACTGTCGCTCGAAGTGCTTGCGTACAGCTTGCACGCCCGATTCACGACGGTTCGAACCGCCATCTGATCCGGAAAATCCGTGTGCGCCGAGGATTTTCCTTTCGTCTGCCCGCGCTCCCATGACTTTCTGATCTGCTCCATCGTCATGTATTCTGTGTGCAGGACTCCTTTTTTCCCGAGGATCATCGCAAAGGCGCCGATGAGATCCTTCGCGTCCCGCTTCGTCACATCCGGCGTGTACTCCGTGACCTGGAACACCCCTGTGGGAATATCATAGGCCATCCGGAATACATCATTCGCATAGACCGGATACGCTTTCACGTCCACCACGCCCGGGATCCTTTTTGTGATGGCAATCGTCCCGAGATAGCTTCTCATCATTGTCAACTTCTCCCCGTAGGGGATGAAATAGCATTGCTTTTTCACAGGATTCAGCCCCTGCACGACCATTTCAAGCAGGGCATTCGACACACTCTCCATCGAGCAGGATTCCAGCACCAGCCGCTTGTCCGCTCCTCTCGTCTCCGAGAGGATGAGAAACGCCGAGCGCAGCGCATTCTGATAGCTGTAGTTTGCCGGCATCTGAATCTTGCCCTGCGCACTCATTTCCGCGATACGGCCTTGCACTCTCTCGATGATCTCACGTTTCGGAGCGACCTCAAGAGCCGCTCCCTGACTTGCCTGTACCATTTTTTCACTCATTTTTTCTCCTCCATTTCACACGATTTTCGCACGATTGTTTTCTATCTCTACAGATCCTATGAGTCGATCATTTTGTTGACGTCAACAAAACGATCAGCGGACCGTTAGCTGTTCGTCCTCCGACACGATCAGCCGTATCACCTGCACCGCCGTCGCCTGCAACCGATTCACACTCTCCGCATTGTCCACGAAGATTGGCGTCGATGTCCCGTACAGCCGAGACAGCGTGTTGATGATGTCAATTCCTGCGTTGATTTTCGCCGCATTGTTCGCGTCCGAAAACGGCACGCCCTGAATCGTCGCCTCGCAAGTCTCGACGATGGCTCCGTTCACCTGCGTGTCAAACAGCTTGAACTCGACCGTATCGAACAGCGAATTGATACTGCCCGAGATCTTCGCTACCTTCGCCTTCACAAACTCCTCACAGAGAAATAACACCTTTTCGCACTCTGCGTACTGCTGAGAAAGCATCTTCTCCTGCGCCGCATATTCTGCGATTTTCTCGTCGATTCGGCGATTCTCCTCCTGCCATGCCAGCTGATTTTCGAGGATCTTCAGCTCATCCATGACTTTCGCCTTCTCGATTTTCAAGACCTCCACATCCGGTCTCGGTTCGCCTGCCGACTTCTTCTTCGCCTCGATTCTTTGCAAAAGCTCGACGTACACGGGATCACTCATCATATCCACAAGGATCAGCGGCTCCACATTCTCCGCCGTCTCGATCTCTGCGGCCAGTGTGCTCTTTTGTCGCTCCATCGTCGCGATGTCCTGCTCGAAAATTTCAATGACGCGCTTCTGCTCTGCGGAGACCTCGGCGTTTCGCGTGATCGTCGCTTTCAGCTCGTTCGCCAGCGTCGTGAGCTTTTCAAGCTTCTGCGCCTTCTGTCGATTCCACGCGTTGCGGATTTTCTCCGCCTCCGACTCAGGAAACGCCTGCCCGCAGGTCGGGCAGAGCCGGTCTTCCGCAGGCGGGCTATATTGTTTCGCCGCCTCCTCCACATACTGCACTCGCAACGCGTGGATCTGCTTCTGACTTGCCTCCGTGTCGTGGTCGAGACGGTCGATGTTCGACTGAGCCCGCTCGATGTCTCTTCCCTTCTCCTCAATCTCGTGCGCCATCCTCGAGACCTCTGATTTTTTCACAAGTAAAGCATTCGCGACGGCAAGCCGCTTCCGACTCGCTTCCTGCTCCGCTGACGAACGTATCTGTAGCGCCTGTGCCTCCAGCTCATGAATCTCGTTCAGTCGCTCGAAATGCTCTTCCGCCTGCGCGTTTTCGTTCGTCAGCGCACGATCCACTCGCTCGAGCTCTGCCTTCTTCTGCGTCAGCTGAACGGAGAGAGACGAGAAGTCCAGGTCTTTTTTTATGCCGGCGAGCTCGCTGATTCGAATCGGGAGCTCTTGAATCTCGCGGTTGATTTTCGACGCCTGCGCCTTCCGCATCGCACGGAGTTCGTCGATTCGGTAGTCCTGCATCAGCTCAGAGAGCTCCCTCAGTTGTGGATTTTCCGCGATGATCTCCGCGTCGGAGACATCCTTGACGAGCGTCATCAGAATCTCCCGCCGCTTGTTCTTGTCCAGCGCGACAGAAAAATGCGCGGGATTCGACAGCAGCTTGAACAGGTCTTCCTGAATGATCGAGCCGATTCGATCCTGGTACTCTTTCTTTTTCACGGGCACGCCGCTGACAAAATATTCCGTCGTGTGCCCCGAAAACTCCGCCTCTGCCTGCCCGCGCTTCTTCGTCCACTTCTCCGAATAGACTTTTTTCAGCGTGAGCGTTTTTCCGTCGATCTCAAGCACACCCTCCACACTGTGATCCAGCCCGTGGAGCGCTTTGCCCGACTCCGAAACGGTTTTGATTCCGAAGTCCGAGCGGTTCACGCTGTCCTTGTCCCAGAGCAGCCACGAGTACGCGTCAAACAGCGTCGTCTTGCCCGTGGCGTTTCGTCCAAAGATGTTTGTGATCGTGTCGTTGAACTCGATCATCCGGTCTCTCACGCCCTTGAAATTTTTGAGCGTGAGAGATTTCAGCAGTATTTGCATTTTCTTCCCTCCTGTGATATTCTTACGGTAGCTTTATTTTTCCTTTGCCCCTTGCCGGAGTGCCGCTCCGCAGGGGCGTTTTTGCGCATCGCGGACAGACATACTCTCGAATATCCGCGTGAATACTCACGTTCCAGTGTAGCCCGCAGACCGTACAACGGGCAGTCATCTCAGCTCCTCCCACATCCTCTTCAGCAGGAGCGGATAGAACCCCAGCAGATTCAGCCCGTCGATCC
>JAUMYL010000026.1 GCA_030528675.1 Peptostreptococcaceae bacterium | reverse complement strand
AGAATACTTTGGTTTTACTATCCGATTGTCAAGGTTCATCTGTTCTGTCTGCGCTCGAATGTCTGCCCTCCGAGAGGACATATATTTATATATAGCACGGATTTTTCCTTTCGTCAAGTTTTTTTTGAAAAATTTCCACAGACAAAATAAATTTCGTACAGCAGATTGCAGACAAACTTCAAAAATCATTCGCCGGCGCGGATTCTCTTTCGGAAAAATCGGACTTACTCGCCGGAAATCCAGGTCGAGCTCAAAGCGACGTCCTGTCGCTTTCGCTCTAAAATCAGCGTCCTGCTGATTTTTCTGAAATTTCATCGGCTCGCTCTTCTCGATTTTTTCACGAAAGTTCCTCATCTTCGTCTCATGAATTTTGAAGTTTGTCCGCTTTGTCTACAGTCTGCGTACAGATCTCTTTTTTCGTGCCAAAGTTACGGAGCCTTATAATTTTTCAGGAGCGATCCAGTAAAGCCTTGAGCTCCCTTTCGATTTCTTCCGGCAAAAACATCGGGGAGTATCGCTCAACGACATTCCCTCTTTGATCAATGAGAAATTTTGTAAAATTCCAGCTGATGGCGTCCCCTGTCAATCTCTGTCTAAGGGACAGCACACCTTTGATCAGTCCTCCTATTTTTTGATGAGAGCGTTCTTTTTCTTTCTCTCTTCGAAGATATACAAAAAGGGGATCCGCCTCAGGTCCATTGACTTTGATCTTGTCGAAGATCTCAAAACCGACTCCGTAGTTAAGACTGCAGAAAGCAAGAGTCTCTGCCGCGTCCTGCGGATTCTGTCCCAGAAACTGATCACAGGGAAAGCCGAGCACTTCAAACCCAAAATCTCGATATTTCTGATAGAGCTTCTCGAGGCCTGCAAGCTGAGGAGTCAGTCCGCAGGAGGTCGCGATATTAACGATCAGGAGCGGCTTTCCACAGTATCGACTCAGCGCGATCCTCTCTCCGTCCGCATTTCGAACTTCATATTCATAAACGCTCATAGGCTCCTCCTCCATTATTGAAAGGATATTGATTTTCAGGTTCCTCCGAAACTATAATCACAATATATCAGACTGCGAACAAAGTTCAAAAGTCCTTCGACTGTGCGGATTCTCTTTCGGAAAGATCGAATCTCGGCATTCTGTTTCTTCCATACATATTGTATGAGATTTGATTCCGACTGTCAAAGCCCTCTGTTAAGTTTTTCTAATAAAGCTAATCTTCCGATTTTTCTCGCCGATAGGTATTTAGAGAAGGGCGTTCGCGTGATCCTTCGCCCTCTTATGCGACAACGCAGAGGAAGGGATTCCGATCTCTCCCATTTGCTTCGTCTGTCGCACCGATCATGAAACAGACAGTGTTATCAGGAGGTATAGAAAATGACGACAGCTTTGAAGCGTCTACGGAGTATTTTTTTGATTGTGATTCTGCTGCTGACGCAGCTGAGTTTCAAAGGATATGCAGCGACCGTCCCCCTTCCGCAGACGGCGGACAGACAGGTCGCTGCAAACAAAGTCTTCACGATCCGGTTCAATGATATCATTAACAAAGGGAATCTGCGACCCGGAAATATACGCGTGACTGATGAGGATGGCGACGTCGGGATCTTTGTCGAGAACGGCAGCGATGGAAAGAGTCTCACTATCAGTCCTCCCGCCGAGGGATATTTACCGGGCAGGATCTACATCCTGCATATCCAGGGACTGACCAACGATAAGGGAAAAAGCCTGAAAATCCCTGTGCAGATGAGCTTCATCATAGAAGCGGCCGAGGAAAAAAAGCCTGAGGAAGACAGTCCCGCTCCACTGCCGGACGCTTCTCCTTCTTCACCTGTCCTTCCCGCTCCGTCGGTCCCTTCACCGGCTCCTCCTTCTCCTTCGGCGCCGCCGGAGGTTTCCGTTGAGGATTTCCCGGCAGACTCTCCTTCCTCCTCTGAAAAATCTTTGAGTCCTGCCGATACCGAAGTCAATGAAGGCCTGACTGCTCCGGAAAAGGATCAAAAAGAAGAGGAACCTTCGTCCGATCCGTCACCGGAAAATGTTGTAACGGATCCCCTCTCAGAGGAAACAACTTCTGAGGAGACCCTTCCTCCGACGCCTTCGGAAAAAGAGGCGTCTCCGCTTCCTTCGCCCAGCCGGCCGCAAGTCCCGGAGAAGCGCCTCCCCGATGCAGAACTTCCGGTTCCTTCCCCTGAAGGAGCGCTCGCTTCTCTGACAGCCGGGGTCAACAAAAACGCGGTTCAGTACAGGTTCCGCAAGGATGAAGAGCGGGAAGAGGTGCATACGGTCCTCTGGGTCAAAGGTATTGCAGCACCCGCCCTCTCAGAGTTTACAGAAGTGCGGGACGGAGATTATCTTGTTCGCCAGACTCCTTATCAGAGCGGCCGCGGCTGGTATGACGTCAACAAAGCCAAAGACGGCTCCTTCCATGTGCAGGATGACGCCTATCTCTGTTTTGCCGCCGTTGCCGCCAATATGCTGCACTGGTGGTTTGAGCAGAACCAAGACCATATCACAGACTATATCACAGATCAGGAAAAACTCCTCAGCGCCTCGGAAACCTCCAAGGAGTCCTCCGGTATTGAGACGACAAAAAGCGAAGCCTATCCCCCGCTGACCCGCGAAAAACTGGAGATGCTCAAATCTCTCCGGGATTCTTTCCGAGATCAGCAGGACAGCGAAATCTTCAAAAAATTCACTCGGGAATTCGGGCATTTGAAGAGCGGATTTCAGGCCGATCTCCTCGTCGATATGCTGGTCAACGGATACGAGCCGAAAGACTCTAAGATCCCGGGTTCCGGGGCTCCTGTCAACGATGACGAATACGAAGAAACAACGAAGGTTCTTGCCGCAAAGATCGACCCTCGGGGCGGCCTCTTCTACCCTGTCCTCGGTCCGAAAAAAGTTACTTCCAGAACAGCCGGCACAGGAGAATTCTCAAGTTTTGAAAGAGACGTCAAATCGGCTATGTCCCAAGGCTGCATGATCGGTCTGGCCTATCGCATCGGCAACCGAGACGTCGGTCATATCGTGACGGTCTGGGGAGCAGAGTTCGACTCTTGGGGACGCCTTGTCGCTTTTTATATCTCGGATTCCGATGATCAAAACGAAGGAACAAAGGTCGGAATGAAGCGCCTGGAAGTCCGCAATGTCGACAACAGACCCAAGCTCGGTTCCAATCAAGCCGATATGAGAGCCGGTTCTCCCATCGACCATATGCATATCATGCATCTGCGGGAAGATCTTTGGAGCAACTATTTCAGCAAATCCTCTAACTAAATCGAACAAAACCGCAGCCGAGCCGCCGGGATTTTTCCAGGCGGCTTCTATTTTTATAACGATTCCCTTTTGAAACTGCATAATCTCCAAAATAAACCGAAAAGCAGAACGATTTCTGAAATTTTTGAGAAATCGATTCAAGGGGTTTCAAAAATGGAAAGGGCTCCGCGTCTAAGCGCATCGAGCCCAGATTCAGATTTTTGACGGCTGATATCTTATGGAACATCGGGATCACCGAACTCTTCTCTTGACGAATCTGCAAAATCTAACTACAATGTAACTAAGTTATATTTTTGCTCATATAGTAAAAAAGAGAACGGGGAGGCAAGTCGGGACTCCCCTCGGTCAAAATTTCCGGCGAGCAAATCCGATTTTTCCGAAAGTGAATCCGCGACGGCGAATGATTTTTGAAGTTTGTCCGCAATCTGAATAAACATATAGGAAGAACGCTTGAAATCAAGAAAAAGAAAATCATTTATTCTCTAATTGTCGGCGCGAAACAAAAGGAAAACCGCTGAAATAAAGAAGGAAAGAGGATCCACTATGGAAGTACTGCTGAGAGGAAAGGCTCTGTTCAAAACATATACAATGGGCGTGACAGAGATCCACGCTTTGTCCGGCGTCAGCTTTGAGATCTATGCCGGAGAATTTCTCGTGATCTTAGGGCCCTCCGGTTCGGGAAAAAGCACTTTTCTCAATATTCTCGGCGGAATGGACGTCGCGACCTCCGGCGAACTTTACTACCGGGACAAACCCTTGCATGGAGCCAACCGGAAACAGCTGACGAGATATCGGCAGGAAGCGGTAGGTTTCGTCTTTCAGTTCTACAATCTGATGCCGAATCTGACCGCATTGGAAAATGTCGATCTTGCCAGAGAGATTTCTGCAAGTCCCTTGGAAGCGCGGATCATGCTGGAACAGGTCGGCCTCTCCGATCGAGCGGATCATTTTCCTGCGGAACTCTCCGGCGGACAGCAGCAACGGGTCGCCATCGCAAGAGCTCTCTGCAAAAATCCCGATATCCTTCTCTGCGACGAACCGACCGGGGCTTTAGATTCTGTATCCAGTGAAACGATCCTTCGTATACTCAAAAACTTTTCTTCCTCCTACGGCAAGACCGTCGTCCTGATCACCCATAACGCCTCGATTGCCGAAATGGCGGATCGGGTCATGTATATCAAAGACGGAAAGATCGACAGGATAGAAGGAAGAGGACAGACAAAAAAATAAGAGCTTGCTTCTTTTCACAATCATCGTCCTCCGAGAGCTTCCGATTTTCCATATTCCTTTTCCGTATGTCTAAGAAGGTGAGATCGTGACCATTCACAAAAAACTTTTTCGAGATCTCTATGAACACAAAGGAGCCAACATCGCGGCGATGATCGTCATAGCGATCGGCGTCATGATGTATACCGGAGCTTCCATCGCTTTGGATACACTCGTTTACTCAAGAGAGCTCTTTTACCGTCAGGGCAGTTTTCCGCAGGCTTATGCCGAGGTCATCGCCATTTCGGAAGAAGCCGTCTCCGATCTGTCCGGGATCGAGGGAATCGCGGATTCGGAGGCAAGGCTCGTCCAAGACGTCAAAACATTCGGAGGCGGCCCAACGATCCGCTTGATCAGCGAAAGCCGCCGTATCGGCAAATATCTTCTCCACAGCGGAAGGCCGCCGATTCCCGGGAACAAAGAGGTGCTTCTCGATCAAAGATTCGCCCAGGCCAACGGCTGGGACGTCGGCGACGCGCTGACGGTCATCTCGGACGCCCGAGCCTGTGAGCTGACCGTCAGCGGACTTGTCTCCTCTCCGGAGCTGATTTACAGCGTCAAGGATATCTCTTCGCTCCTGCCGGATCCCACAAGCTTCGGAGCGGCTTTTATGGATCGACGCTCTCTGCAGACTATCACGGCGAAACGATATTTTAACACAGTCCTTCTCCGGCTTGATGAGGGCGTTCCCTTCGAAAAGGTGAAAAATACCCTCGAAAAAGCGCTTCTCCCCTACGGGCTCCTGCACCTGTACCCGCTTGAAGACCAGAGCAGCGAGGTGATGCTCAGCTCGGAGATCGAGGAGCAGGAAGCCATGATGATTACGATGCCCTTTATCTTCCTCAGCGTGGCGGTTCTGGTCATGAGCATCATGATCAAGCGGATCATCGAGCAGCAGAGAGGACAGATCGGCATTCTCAAGGCCTTTGGCTACAGCGATTTTGACGTCGGTTTTCACTATGCTTCCTACTGTCTGCTGATCGGAATTGCAGGCGGCGTGATCGGAGGGATTCTGGGTCTTTATTTCTACGAACTGATGATATCCCTCTACCGGGATCTCTTTAATATGCGTTTCTTCACCGCCCGCCCGATCCCGGAGTATTTCGCGAGGGGACTGCTCCTGTCCTGCGCTTTTTCTGTTGCAACCGGCGTCTATTGCAGCATGAAGGCGGTACGGATCCTTCCCTCGGAAGCGATGCGCGCGGAGGTCCCCAAGGGAGGAAAAAAGTCCGTGATCGAATCCCTGCCTTTTTTCAACCTGATTTTCAACTCCAAAGGAAAGATGTCGATACGCAATATCTTCCGAAACGGCAGAAGAAGCCTGTTCATCATTTTGGGTCTCTCCCTCGCCTTTGCGGTCTCGATCCTGCCTTGGACGATGCTCTCCCTTTTCGATTCCATGGTCTTCGACCGATACACCTACACGGAAAAATATGATGTCAAGATCTTTTTGAACGGTCTTCATTCAAAAAGCGCCGCCGAAAACGCACTGCGAAGTTCCCCCGGCGTTCTCGACAGACATGGGATCGCGGAGATCCCGGCGACGCTGAGCCGTCACGGCGTACGCCAAGATGTTTCCGTCGTCGGCGTCTCTTCCGACAACCGCCTCTACACTCTCGTCGATGAGAAGAAACGACCCGTCCCGGTCAAAAAAGGCGGAATCGTCCTGTCGGAGCTCCTTGCGGACAAGCTTGGGGCGCAGGCCGGCGATCTCATAGAAATCAAAAGCCCCTACGCCCGCTACAAAGAAGACAGTCATACCCTCTATGTCTCGTCGATCATCCGGCAGGGCATCGGGATGAACGGATATATGGATATCGATTTTCTCTCCGAAATTCTCGGATATTCTTCCCCGGTCTGCAGCGCTCTGCTTCTTCGCACTGAAAATACACAGGCCCTCGATCTTCTGAGAGAACGGTATGAGGACTCCGAGCATATTATGAACATCCAGGCAAAAGACGAGGCGATCGGGCAGATCCTTTCCCGAATGGATCTGATGTATTCAGCGATGTACTTCATGGCCCTCATCGCCTCCGTCATGAGTTTCGCCATCATCTACAACACCTTTGTCGTCATTCTTCTGGAACGGCAGAGGGAATTTTCGACTCTGATGGTGCTTGGTATGGAAGACCGGGAGGTTCTCTCGATCCTGTCTCTTGAGCAGTGGATGACCGGGATCGCCGGGATGATCGCCGGTACTCCGGTCGCCAAAGCCATGATTCTCATCATGAGCAGAGAACTGAGTACCGACAGCTTTACGATGCCGACAGATATGAGTTTCCAGGCGGTCTTGATCGCTTCTCTGCTGATGTGCGTCTCCATCCTTGCCGCACAGCTGCTCGCCTCAAAGAAGATCTACACCGTCGATATCGTCGAAGTACTCAAATCCGGAGAATAAAAAAGGAGGTCTCCCATGCGCAAAAAAGCGAAGATTATTTTAGGAAGCCTGCTTCTGCTGCTCCTTGCAGGCTATTTCATCCTACAGATGCAAAAACCTCTGGAACTTGAAACAGAAGTCCTCGTCAAAAAGAGTCTGATCCGCGACTTCAAAGAGAGTGCAAAAACGAAGGCCGAGTTCCGTCAGGCGATCACGCCCGCCTACAGCGCGCCCATCCGCTTCATCGGAAGTGAAGGTCAGACCGTTACGAAGGGGGAATTGATCCTGTCTCTCGACAGTTCCGATCTTCTTTCCAAGCGTGATGAGCTCATAGCGACGCAGGCCTCTCTGGACGGACAGGAACAGATGAACTCTCCCGTGCTGCACAAGTCTCAGATCGAAGCCCTTGATATCGGCATTGAAGCCGCTTCCCGGCAGCTTCAACAGCTCGATGAAGACCTGGAAAAACATCGCTCTCTCTATGAGAGCGGCGCCATCGCCGAGATGGAGTACGAAAAGATCCGACGCGCGCGGGAGGATGCGGCAAACCTTCTTGCTCTCAAGGAAAAAGAGAAGAGTGTTCTTATGGATCAGAGCAAAGAACGAGCCGGAACGAAAGAGTTTTACTCCAATCAGCGCAAGGCGATCTCAGTCCAGATCGGGGAACTCGACCGCAAGATCGCGCAGAGCAGGATCTATGCTCCAATCGACGGTATCCTGATCAATATTCAGGCCAAAAAAGGCGGCTTTGCCTCTGTCGGACTTCCAATCATGGAAATCGAAGGAAAAGAAGGCCTGATCGCTGTCTGCGAGGTTCTCGCCTCCGATGCTCTCGCCCTTTCGGAAGGGCAGTCCGTGCGTATCCTCGAAAAAATCGGTGAGGAGACCTTGGAAAAAAAAGGCTCCATTCTCGAGATCGGCAAACATGCAAAAACCAGAATGTCTTCTCTCGGACTGGAGGAGCAGCGGGTCGAGGTCAAGATCCGGTCGGAAGAGTTCTCCGATGCGATCATCGGCTCCGATATGGACGTCGTCTTTGAGACCCTCCATCTGGATAATGTCCTCGTCATCCGGAAATCATCCGTTTTCGAATCGGAAAGTCAGAAATATGTTTGGACGATCAAAGACAAAGTCCTTCATAGGACGAAAATCGAAACCGGAAGAGAGTCCGATTATGACTACGAAGTCCTCTCCGGCCTCTCGGAAGGAGATATGCTCGTCCTCGAACCCGATAACGACAAGCTCAAGGAAGGCGCAAAAGCCGTTTCTTCCGAAAGTGAATCCGCGCCGTCGAAGGATTTTTGAAGTTTGTCCGCAATCTGAATCCGGCAGGATAATGAATATTTTAGGAGGAAAGTCTCATGAAAGAAATGCTCAAAGTGACCGGCATGACCTGCGCAGCCTGCTCGGCCCGGGTCGAAAAAATGATCGGTAAAATGGAAGGGGTCAGCTCCTGCAGTGTCAATCTGACGACAGAGAAGATCCATGTCGAGTTCGACCCCTCCGCTCTAAGCCTTGAAGATATCAAAAAACGGATCGAAAAACTCGGCTACGGCTGGGAAGAGATACGAAAAGACAGCGCCGACCGGGACAAGATCCGCAAGGCGAAGGAAATCAAAGTATTCAAGATCAAACTGATCGTCTCTCTCGTCTTCACGATTCCTCTGCTTTATATCGCGATGGGACATATGCTTCCGGGCATCACCCTGCCTGCGCCCCTTTTTCTCGATCACAAGCTTCATCCGATGAATTTTGCTCTGGCTCAGCTTCTGCTGACCCTTCCCGTCGTCATTGCAGGCTGGCGTTTTTACTATGTCGGATTCCGGGCGATCCGCCTCGGCTCCCCGAATATGGACAGTCTGATCGCGATGGGGACCTCCGCAGCCGTCCTCTACAGCCTCTACAGCACCTATATGATCTCTCAGGGGCATCACGAGTTCGCCCACAGCCTTTACTACGAGAGCGCCGCCACGATCATCACCCTGATTCTTCTGGGAAAATCCCTCGAAGCGATCTCCCGGGGCAAAACCGGCGATGCGATCCGCAAGCTGATGGGACTGGCTCCGAAGACCGCCATCGTCATTCGTGACGGAGCGGAGCGGGAGATCCCGATCGACGACGTGGTTATCGGCGACCTCATCCTTGTCAAACCGGGGACAAAGATCCCTGTCGACGGCGTCATCGTCGAAGGACAGACCGCCATCGACGAATCGATGCTGACCGGGGAGAGCATTCCCGTAGACAAAAAACCGGGAGATCCGGTCTACACCGCCAGCATCAATAAAAACGGACTCATTCGTTTCCGTGCCGAAAAAGTCGGTGAAGGCACAGCTCTCGCACAGATCATCAAACTGGTCGAAGATGCACAGGAATCCAAGGCTCCCATCGCACAGCTCGCTGATGTCGTCTCCGGATATTTCGTGCCGACCGTCTTTGCAATCGCAGCTTTGTCCTTCCTCTTCTGGACCTTCAGAGGAGAGAGCTTCCAGTTTACTCTGACGATCTTCATCTCCGTCCTCGTCATCGCCTGCCCCTGCGCACTCGGTCTCGCCACCCCTACGGCGATCATGGTCGGTACGGGCAAAGGCGCGGAATACGGTATTCTGATCAAAGGAGGCGATGCGCTGGAAGCCGCTCACAAGACCCGGATCATCGTCTTCGACAAGACCGGAACCATCACCGAAGGCAGGCCGGAAGTGACCGATATCCTGTCTTCCGAGAGCCTTGACAAAAATGATCTCCTCCGCTTGGCCGCCTCCGCTGAAAAAGGCAGCGAACACCCTCTCGGAGAAGCCATCGTCTCCTTTGCCGAGTCGCAAAATCTCGTCCTCTCTCCGGTCAGCGATTTTGAAGCTCTCGTCGGACGAGGCGTGCGCGGCAGAATCGAGAACCGGGAGATCCTCGCCGGAAATCTCAAACTCATGCAGGAAGAAGCCATCGATCTTCAGCATTTTGAGGAAGACGCCGGCAGACTTGCCGAAGAAGGCAAGACCCCGATGTATATTGCTGTGGACGGCCGGCTCTGCGGCGTCATCGCCGTTGCGGACGTCGTCAAAAAAAACAGCCGCCGGGCGATACAGACTCTGCAGGAGATGGGGCTTGAGGTCGTCATGATCACAGGAGACAACAAAAAAACCGCAGAAGCGATTGCAAAACAGGTCGGTATCCGAAGAGTCCTCTCCGAAGTCCTGCCTCAGGACAAATCCGCCGAAGTCCGCAAGCTCCAAGAAGAAGGACATAAGGTGGCGATGGTCGGAGACGGCATCAACGATGCGCCCGCTCTCGCCCAGGCCGATGTCGGCATCGCCATCGGCAGCGGAACCGATGTGGCGATGGAATCGGCAGACATCGTCCTGATGCACAGCGACCTCATGGATGTTCCCACTGCGATCAAACTGTCAAAAAGCACAATCCGCAACATCAAGCAAAACCTCTTTTGGGCCTTCGCCTACAACACTGCGGGGATACCCCTTGCAGCGGGCCTGCTCCATCTGTTCGGAGGACCTCTGATGAGCCCGATGTTCGCCGCCGCGGCGATGTCTCTCTCTTCCGTCTCCGTCGTAAGCAACGCTCTGCGCCTGCGCAGTTTCAAACCTTAAAAGAAAATTTTCTCTTGCAAGCATAGAGAAAAACTGATATGATGGGTAAGATGTGAGATAAGGAAAATCTCATCTTTCTGCTCTAAAGTCAGAGCCGTACAGTCCAAAGGGAGGTGAATATCTATGAGAAACTACGAATTAGTCTATGTACTGAAACCGAATCTCGAAGAAGAGGCCAGAGAAAATATCCTCGGCAAGATCAAAGCGATCATCGAGACCTCCGGTGAGGTGGAAAAGGTCGATGTGTGGGGCAACCGCAAACTCGCCTATGAGATCGACAAACTGACAGAGGGATACTATGTGCTCGTCAACTTCCGCGCCGCAACCGATGTGCCGAAGGAGATCGACCGTAACCTCAAGATCTGGGACGATGCGATCCGTCACCTGATCGTAAATCTTGACGAAGAGTAAGAAACCCGCGTTATCGAAAGGTGGATGGATATGAATACAGTGATGCTGATCGGCAGATTGACCAAAGACCCCGAACTGCGGTATATACCGTCTACCGGGAACGCTTTGACCACCTTTTCTCTCGCTGTCAACCGCGATTTCAAAACGAAGGACGGCCAGCGGATCGCAGATTTTTTCAACATCGTCGTATGGGGAAAATCCGCGGAATATGTCGCAAACTATCTCTCCAAAGGGAGGCTGGCGGCAGTGAGAGGCAGAATTGAAAACCGCTCGTACGAAACCAAAGAAGGAGAAAAGAGATACATCACCGAGATCATCGCCGAAAATGTCGAAGTCCTCGAATGGGGAGACAAAGGAGAGCGCGCCGCAGGAAACACCGGAAGCTACCGACCTTCCGAATCTGCTTCTGCAGCTTCATCCAACGTCTTTGAACCGGAGGGACTGGATCCTGACGGCTTCCGCGCTCTCGACGATGAGGATGTGCCTTTTTAATGCCTTGAGATTCTAAAGTGAAGGAGGGATATCCATGGCGATCCAAAGGAACAGCGGCGGAACCGTACGCCGAAGAAGAAAAAAAGTCGACCCGTTTGCCGGAAAGAAGATCGAAACGATTGACTATAAAGATGTGGCTCTGCTGAAGAAATTCATTTCCGAAAGAGGAAAGATACTTCCGAGAAGAATCACCGGAACCTCTGCCAAAGCGCAGAGAAAACTGACTCTTGCGATCAAAAGAGCGAGAAACCTGGCGCTTCTTCCCTATGTAGTGGACTAAGAACCCCGCTCCCGCCGATAGAACTCATCGGCGGGTTTTTTATTTCTGCGACCTTGAATCCTCTCCCCCAAGATGTTACAATCAAATAACGGTTTCGCTTCAGGCGATCCGATACTCCTGCACAGGAATATGCATACTTGGAGGCAAACTTCGAAGATCCTTCGCCGGTGCGGATTCTCTTTTGGAAAAATCGGACTTACTTGCCGGAAATTTTGACCGCGTTCAAAACGGCGTCCTGCCGCTTTCACGCTAAAATCAGCGTCCTTCTGGTTTTTCCAAAATTTCAACGGCTCGCTCCTCTCGATTTTTTCACAAAAGTTCATCATCTTCGTCTCAGGACATTCAAAGTCTGCCGCCTTGTATTCGCTCCGGACGCTCCTGCACGGGAGCGTATCCGAATATCTCTATAATAATGAAAAAACGGAGAGTGAACAAAATGAAGATAAAAATCATCACGGACAGCACCGCGGATCTGACCCCGGAAATCCTCGAAGACTATGAGATCGACGTCCTGCCGCTCAGCGTCAACTTTGAAGACCGCTCCTATGTCGACGGCGTCGAAATCTCATCCTCAGAGTTTTACGAAAAAATGCGGACCTCCAAAAAGCTGCCGACGACCAGTCAGGTACCGATGCAGGTCTTTGCCGAAGCCTTCGAGAGAAATCTGCCTCATTACGATCATATCGTCGGTATTTTCCTCTCTTCCGTTTTGTCCGGCAGTTTCCAGACCGGCGTCCTCATGTCGCAAAAGACAGAGAAAGGCCGCATCCATCTGATCGATTCAGGTCAGGTGACTCTTTCCCTCGGCCTTCTCGTCTTGGAAGCTGCAAAAAAGAACGCTCAGCAGCCGGATATCGGGGAACTGCTTGACTATATCGACGACCTCGTGTCAAGAGTCCGACTTCGGGCCATCGTCGGCTCTCTGGACAATCTGAGAAAAGGCGGGCGTCTCTCCGCCGCATCGGCCATACTCGGCGCCGCTCTGGGCGTCAAGCCGATCATCCACACGAAAGAAGGGCTCGTCGACGTCATCCACAAAGCCCGGGGCGAAAAAAACGCCCTGAAATGGCTGCTCGAAGATTTCATGCAGCATGCGGATCTCTCCCACGGCGTCGTCGTCGGACACTCCGCCTGTCCGGAAAAAGGCGCTCTTCTCCGGGAAGAGATCCATGGAAAAAGCGGCCTCTTTGCAGATATCCTCACACAGCTGGGCGCCGTGGTCGGCACTCACGCCGGCGAGGGCTGCTTCGGTCTTTCCTATATCGCAAAGAAATAGAATTTGCGAATCCGCTTTCAGTCATGATATAATGAGGAAGAGAGACTATCAAGGAGTGGATTTTTATGGAGCCGAAACCGAAAAAGAAAAATATAGACAAAAAAAACAAACAACTGACAGAGTCTGCGGTTCTGATCGCCGTCGGTCTCGTCTTCATCCTGATCGGAAGCTATCTGCCGGTCCTGTCGATCTTCGTCTTCTTTGCGGCGGTTCCCGTGATCGTCATCACCTACCGCAACGGCAGAGGTATGGGCGCGGTCTTCGGTCTCATCATGGCCCTCCTGCTCGCCATCCTCGTCCATCCGGTTCATTCGATCACGATGTACCTGCTCTTCTTCATTCCGGGACTGGCGATGGGCTTTCATATGACCCGGCGCAGAGATCCTTTTTATGTCATCTTCGCCGGCTTTCTGGTCATGACCGGAACGCTGATGGCCTATCTTCAGGTGCTCAACCTCTTTTTCGACTTCAATATCGTTCAGCAGATGCAGGCGAGCATCACCGAATATATGGAGATCCAAAAAGAATATTTGCAGGGTATACCAATCGACGCCCGGCAGCTCCTGGCAAGTTTTCATACGATGTTTCCGGCATTCCTGCTCAGCTTCACCCTCTTTCTCTCCTTCCTGAACTACTTCGCTTCCGTATCTCTGATGCGCAGGCTCGGAGAGCCTCGGGAGCTGGGTACGCTTGTGGAGTTCTCCCTTCCCGGAAATGTCCCTCTGATCCTTCTTTTGATCTATATCCTGATGACGCTCCTCAAAAACACGGCGTATCCCTATTTTGGAGAGCTTCAGAGCAATCTGCTCGCCGTCTTCGGCGTCCTTTTCTTCCTGCAGGGCGTCGCGGTCATCGCCTACTTCATGACCTATATGAGACTTTCCGGTCTTGCGCGGATCGTCGTATGGGGCTGCCTGATCTTTCTGGCGCCGATCTCGGGTTTTGTTCCGATAGTCGGTCTTATCGACGCCGCTTTCAACTTCCGAAAGCTCAGCAGACGATAAGAGACGGGGGTTTATATGAACAGTAATTTCAAAGTGAATATTCCGGAAACGAGAATCTATATTTTCATAACAGGCGTACTCGGAGCGGCTCTGCTGTATTACGATCTGTATGCAGGCGGAGCGGCTCTGCTCGTCTTTTTGTACCTGCTCTTTTACGAATACAGCTCCTCCCACAAGAGGAAACACAGCTGGACCCGGTATATCGAACACCTTTCCCTCTATCTTGACAAGACCGCCAGATACACCCTGATGGACTTCCCCCTCGGTATCTGCATCCTGGACGAAGCCGGAAAGATCAAATGGTACAACAGGGCCTTCTCCGATATCTTAGGCAAGGCGGAAGTCTTGGAGCTGGATTTTGACAAAGTGATGGAAGAGCTTCCTCTTGAGCGGATCATTCCCTCCGAAGGCGAGGTCGCGGAAACTTCCCTCGAATACGGCAGCCAATATTATCAGGTGCGCTGCAACCTTCTGACCGAAGAGAGCGGAGAAAAAGCCTATGTCCTTTATTTTTTCGACAATACGGAACTTGAGACGCTGAAAGAAGACTATCTCATGGAAAAAACCGCCGTCATCAACATCCAGGTCGACAGTTTTGACGAGGTGCTCAGCAGTGCTCCCGACGATATGGGACCGCTGATCCAGGCGGAAGTGGAGCGGACGATCAAAAACTTCAGTGCCCGTCACCGCGGAATCTACCGCAAGATCTCGACCGACAAGTATATGATCATCGTCTACGAGAGAGAACTGCTCAAGATGGAAGCGGAGAAATTCTCGATCCTTGACGAAGTACGAAAAATCGAGTATGCGAACACCCTTCCGGTCACCATCAGCATCGGCGCCGTCGCCTCCGTCGAAAATCTCGACTCCGCCCATAAAAATTCCCTGATGGCGCTGGATCTTGCTCTCGGACGAGGCGGAGATCAGGCTGTGATCCGCCGAAACGGGCGCTCGGTTTTTTACGGAGGCAAATCCAAAGCCGTCGAAAAAAGGACCCGGGTCAAGGCAAGGATCATCGCCCACGCGCTCCGAGATCTGATCAACGAGAGCGAAGATGTGCTGATCATGGGACACCACTATCCGGATCTCGACGCCCTCGGTGCTTCCGTCGGCGCTTTTGCAATCTGCCGCATGCTCGGCAGGCAGGCGCATATCGTCCTGGAGCAGCCGAACACCTCCATCGACATCCTCTATGACCGCCTGCAGAAAAATCCTGTCTTTCGCGAGGCCTTCCTCAAAAGAGAAGAGGCAGAACGGGCTGTGAGCCGAAATACGCTGCTGATCGTCTGCGACACCCATCGCCCGAGTTTTACCGAACATCCCAAGCTGATCGAACTCTGCGAGAAGATCGTCCTCGTCGATCATCACCGCCGCGGCGAAGAGTTTCTCGACAAGGCGGTTCTGCTCTACCATGAAACCTACGCCTCTTCCGCCAGCGAGATGATGACCGAGCTGATCCAGTATATTCAGGAACGGCCCCATATCGATCCTTTAGCTGCGGAATCCCTGCTTTCCGGGATCACTCTCGACACCAAGAACTTCACTTTCAAGACCGGCGTGCGGACCTTCGAAGCCGCAGCCTTTCTGCGCAAGTCCGGTGCGGACACCATCGCCGTCAAGCAGCTCTTCCAAGGCGATCTGGACAGCTTCCTCGTGCGGGCGGAAGGCATCAAAAACGCAAAAATCCTCGGCGGCTGCATCGCGATCACGACCTGCCCGGACAATCTGCCCAATCCGCCGCTGATCGCCGCCCAGATCGCCGACGAACTGCTCAACGTCCGCAATGTCAAAGCCTCTTTCTCCCTGGCGAAAAAAGCCGACGGCATGATCTTCATCAGCGCCCGTTCGATGGGAGAAGTCAATGTCCACCTGCTGATGGAAAAACTCGGCGGAGGCGGCCACATCGACGTCGCCGGCGCTCAGCTGACGGATATCTCCACCGAAGAAGCCGCAGAAAAAGTGGAAGAACTCATCATGGAATTTTTGAAGGAGGAATAAAGATATGAAAGTCATTTTTTTGAAAGACGTCAAAGGAACGGCAAAAAAAGGAGAAGTCAAAGAAGTCAGCGACGGTTACGCAAGGAACTTCCTGCTTCCGAGAGGCGTCGCCAAAGAAGCGACCCAGTCCTCGATGAATGAACTCAAGCAGCGGCAGGCCGCCGACAGTCACCGCAAAGAAAAAGAAGAAGAGTTTGCCCGAGAACTCTGCGAAAAACTCAAGACCCTCTCCGTCACCCTGTACTCGAAGGCCGGAGAAGGCGGAAGACTCTTCGGCTCCATCACTTCCAAAGAGATCGCCGAGCGACTGAAAAAAGAGCATGACATCGAGATCGACAAGCGAAAGATCACTGCCGACGAACCGCTGAAGACCTTGGGCGTTCACCTCGTGCCCGTCAAGCTCCACCCGAATGTCAGCGGCGAAATCAAAGTCGAAGTCAGACAGAAAGATTAAGAGGTGCTCCCTATGGAAGGAAAGATCATGCCTCATTCCGTAGAAGCTGAGCAATCCGTCCTCGGAAGCATCCTGATCGATCGTGATGCCATGATCACCGTCAGCGATATCCTCTCCGAGGACGATTTTTATAAAGACGCCCACCGAGAGATCTTTCACTCGATGATGACCCTTTACAAAAAAAGCGAGCCCGTCGATGTGATCACAGTATCCGAAGAGCTGAGAAAACGGAGTCTCATCGAGATGGTCGGCGGCTACACCTATCTGACCAATCTCTCCGACGCGCCGGATTTCACCCGCCATGTCAGCAAATACGCCGAAATCGTCAAAGAAAAAGCCACTCTGCGCAAATTGATAAAAGCCGGCTCCGAGATCGTGCAGACCGGTTACAGCGGCGAAAAAGAGCTTCAGGACATCCTCGGAGACGCCGAAAAAAGCATCTTCGACATATCCCAGTCCAAGCTGAGGCAAAGCATGAGCAGCATCCGCGAAGTCGTCCTCAGCGCCTACGAAATCCTCGAAGAGATCTACCGCAACAAGGGCCGGATGGTCGGCGTCACCTCCGGTTTCATCGATCTCGACCACAAGACCAACGGGCTCCAAAAGACCGATCTGATCCTGATCGCCGCAAGACCCGCAATGGGAAAAACCGCTTTTTCCCTCAATATCGCTCACAACGCAGCCCTGCGCGGAAACTGCCATGTCGCCCTCTTCTCCCTCGAAATGAGCAAAGAGCAGCTGATCCAGCGAATGGTCGCCGCAGAGAGCCGTGTCGAGCTCACCAAGCTCAAAAACGGCAACCTAAGCGAAGAAGAATGGCCCAGGGTCATCGAAGCGATGGACGTCCTCTCCAAGACCCAGATCTATATCGACGACACCCCGGGGATCAACATGCTGGAGCTGCGCTCCAAATGCCGCCGCCTCAAGATGCAGAAGGGACTGGATCTCATCCTGATCGACTATCTGCAGCTGATGGAGTCCGACAGCCGCAGTGAAAACAGACAACAGGAGATATCCAAGATCTCCCGCTCCCTCAAGATCCTCGCCAAAGAACTGGACTGTCCCGTCATCGCCCTGTCCCAGCTTTCCCGCGCCCCCGAGGCCCGCTCCGACCACCGCCCGATGCTCTCCGACCTTCGAGAGTCCGGCGCCATCGAGCAGGACGCGGATATGGTGATGTTCCTCTACCGCGACGAATACTACAACGAGGACTCCGAAGACAAAAACATCGCCGAAGTGATCATCGCCAAGCACAGAAACGGTGAGGTGGGTACGATCAAACTCGCCTGGCTCGCGCAGTACCAGCTCTTTCACAACCTCGCTCGAGAAAGAGAGTGATGCGGATGGACGACAAGATGAGCGCCTACGGAAACAAAGTCCGACTTGCCTCAATGAAGCTCGAAGATATTGAACATATGATGGACTGGGGCAGTCATGAAGACGACCTCTTCGACGATTACAACTTCCCTTATATGAACAGAGAGGAGCAGGCGCACTGGTTCTCCTTCAAGACCAAAGGCAAAAAACGCTGTTTTTCCGTCTTTGAACAGGGAGGCCGGATCATCGGCTATATCTCCCTGCGCCATGTCAGCTCCCTGCGGAAACAAGCGGAGATGGGCGTCGTCTTCGACCCTGCGATCATCGGCCGCGGCTACGGCAGCGACGCGCTGCAGACCTTCCTGCGCTGGTACTTTAGAAACCTCGGATACCGCAAGCTGATCCTCCATGTCGCCGCCTACAACAAACGGGCGATCCGCGTCTACGAAAAAGCCGGTTTTCGCAAAGTCTCCGAAAACTACGGGGAGTTTCTCAATCAGGTCGTCGACCCTCTTCAAGATGAAGAGCGGGCGGATATCCGCCCTTACTTCCGAAAAAAACGACAAGGTCTGCAAGTCCTGCAGTACCGGATGGAGATATCCACATTATCCACAAGCTGACAGTCTTTTTTTGTGGATAATGTGGATATTTTTGCATCTTTTTTGAAAATATCCTGCTTTTTTTTCAAAGTTTCGAATCGCTTTCCTACTATACCGATTGAATTGTCCAATCAAAAAATCATCCAATCGTCCGCCAGATAATACTGAACTCTGTTCGAAATACCATCCCATATTTCGACCTGTTTTCAATGAAATTTCAGATAAAAGATCCGAATTCTATTTTCAGTTCAGCCGCTGTATGCTTTACCATGACAAGCTCCTTTCATAGAACGATAATACTGATTCTTCACACATTCGCTTTTTTGATCGATTAAGACTAATACGGCTGCGGATCAAAAGATTCGATTCCCACACTCCCCCTCTTCATCCGCAGAACGCCGAAGACGTCCAGATAGTGAAAGGCTTGGGTCTCGTTGCGGGTCTCATAGCGTTCCGAGAAC
>JAUMYL010000013.1 GCA_030528675.1 Peptostreptococcaceae bacterium | reverse complement strand
TTTCTATGAATGATTTTACACTATCGACAGATCGAATTGACCGTTTGGAAGTTGCCGAGCAGGTAAAAACCTTAATCGAAGGCAGGATAGAAATTGCGGATGTGATTCAAAAAGAAAAGATTACTAAGCCCGACCTACCCTTTGACCTTACCACTCTTCAAAGAGAGTGTAACAAATACTTTGGATATAGTGCCAAGCAAACCCTTGATTATGCACAGAGTTTGTATGAAAAGAAGCTGATCACTTATCCGAGAACAGACAGCAGATATTTGACCGAAGATATGATCACAAGCACGGTCAACAATATCCTTGGCAAAAATGACTTTGATACAGAGCGTATCAAGATCATTTTTAATTCAAGCAAGGTAACGGATCATCATGCTATAATACCGACGGTTCATTCATTGCAGACAGATCTATCTACGCTTCCTGAAAGCGAAGCAAAGGTATATAGACTGATTTCAAATAAGCTCCATTCAAGTGTAGGTTATCCGCTGATCGAGAACACAACGAAAATTGTAGCAAAGTTTGATAACTTCGAGTTTACAAGTACCGGCAAGGTGATGAAAGAAGAAGGCTTTACAAAGTATTTGAAAGAATATAGGTCTAAGAAGAAAGAAGAAGTTGTTTTGCCGGATGTAAAGGTAGGAGAAGTTTTAAGAATTGAAAATAAAGAGATTAAAGAAAAATTTACAGAGCCGCCGAAACACTTTACAGAGGATACTTTGCTTAAAGCTATGGAGATAGCAGGAAAGGATAGTTTAGACAAGGATGTGGAAGTCGAGCGAAAGGGACTTGGCACACCGGCAACCAGAGCCGGCATTATAGAAACTCTTATTGCAAAAGAGATGATCCGAAGAGAAAAGAAAAACCTGATTCCGACCGAAAAAGGAATTGGCTTGATCAAGGTCGTAACGGACTTTTTAACATCGCCAAAGACAACGGCAGATTGGGAAATGAAATTATCGGACATTGCAAATGGAAGGTATGAGCAAAGAGATTTTCTAAAAGAGATAGAAACAGAGCTGACTCACATCGTACAGGAAGGACGATACGATGTTTGATACCCTAATAAAGCATAGTAAAGAACGAGAAAAACTTGATTTTTATGCCACCGACCAAAGAGCCATTACAGAGCTTTTGAAAAGAGAACGCTTTAGAAAGCAAATCTATGAACCCGCCTGCGGAGAAGGACATATCGGAAAAGTATTGGAAGAGTATGGTTATAAAGTGAAGGCAGAAGATATTTGTTATAGAGGGTATGGAAGTGAAAAGGAAGTGGATTTTTTTACAGTACAAGAAAATCACTTAGATATCGTAACCAATCCACCCTATTTTTGTGCAGAATCGTTTCTAAAGCATGCCCTTGAGATTTCAAGAGAACAAGTAAAGATTGCGATGCTGTTTCGATTGGCATTTTTGGAAGGACAAAAACGATATGATTTATTTAGAGAACACCCACCCCAAAAAGTATATGTCTTTTCTAAAAGGCTGAATTGTGCTAAGAACGGAGAATTTGAGAAATACAAAAGTAGCGGTATTGCCTTTGCATGGTTTTTGTGGGAGGTGGGATATGTCGGTAGCACCGAATTAAAATGGATTCGATAGAACAAAAAATAGTATAATTGAAAAAACGAAGGAGGAAGACATGGATAAGAAGAATGAAAACGTACAAAAACAGGAAGAACAAACCAAAGAAGTCATGAGCGAGATAAAAGAAGAATATACAAAGACAGCCGACTTTTTAGAAGGACATACTGATCAGCAACTTGCGATTGCGAAGGAAATGAAAGAGGAAATGCAAAACAAGGATTTTGATGTGAATATCGAAGAGTTAAAAGCACTCAAAGACGAAATCACCGGATTAAAAGCCGAGATCAAACGATTAAACGAAATGGAAAATGTAGGGCTCAGTTCGCTGATCGTGCGAGATATCAAGGCGGTAGGAAATACCCTTATCAATCTGCAAGAAAAAGCGGTCGGAAGTATCAAACATCTGTATGACAATATGAAACATCAGCTTTCCTATAACCTCACCAAAGCACAGGAAAAATTCGTGCAGATGAAAATCGGGATCGTAAAAGGACTGGTAGCTTCCATGCAGGATTTTATCAAAGAACAGCAACGAAAACTCGACACCTGCTTAGAAAAACTCGATAATCTTTCCAAAGAAATTCAAAAAGATGAAGCAAAGCTTGATAAAAACACTCAAAATCAAGAAGATAAGATCGTCAGACAAGGTGCAGACACTCAGAATAAAGAAGAGAAACAGCAAGAGGAGCATAAGGGAAGTATTACAATGTCCAAGGAAGATAAAAAAGAAATAAGTCTAAAAGGAACATCCAAAGAGGAAACGGTTCATACAAGTACAACAAATAAGAAGAGCAAAGAGCAGGATAAAACGGAAAAAATGCCGAAGGAAAGGAATGAAAAAACGGCAGAGAAAAAGCCGTCCGTACTCAAGGCACTCAAAGAAAATCAGCAAAAAATCAGACAGGAAGAACAGGGGAAAGGAGAAAAGATAGCCAAAAAAGATAAAGGAATGGAGCTGTGATAAAGCGTTCCTCTCTTCATAAGACCTATAAATCAATCCCTGAAGAACTGAAAAAAGAAAAACGCTGGTGTCTGTATCGAATCATTCCAAGAGAAGGGAAAAACACAAAACTTCCCATCATGCCAAATTCAAAACCCGCCAAATCCAATGATCCATCCACATGGCATTCGTACGAAGATTGTATGAAAGCACTTAGTCAACATATCGGAGATGGACTTGGATTTTTCTTAGGGGATGGGTATATCGGAATTGACATCGACAAAGTCAGTGATGAGATGATGGAGTATATGGTAAATAAAGAAGTCAAATCCATGACCGCCGATTTTTTAAGAGGAATATCCACCTATGCCGAAGTATCGCCGTCCGGAACAGGACTGCATTTTATCGGGAAGGGGCATGTGCCGGGAGAGAGAAAAAGGCATAAAAATTTGGAGATCTATGATGAGGGGCGATTTTTTACAGTAACCGGAAATGTAATAAAAGATAAGGATAGAAGCCATATTAAAAACATCGAGCAGGAGTTATTGCCTCTTTATCAAAAGTATATGCCGAATATAGGCAATCAAAGAGAAGAAGAAAATTCGGAGCAATACAGTCAAAATATATAGAGAAAAAAAGAGAAAAAAGTGTAACCAACAATCCTTTTTTTCAAGGAAACAGGCAATCTTCCAATGATGTGATGGCTCTACTCTTTGAAAACGGATATTTTCATTATACCGGAGAGGATATAAGACAAATTTATCAGGGAAACTACGAAGCATATTTCAGCAGCCAATCGGAGGCTGATTTTTTTATGCTGCAAAGACTGCTTTATTATACCGCTGATGTAGAACAAGCTGTTTTACTGATGGAAAATAGCGGACTGAAAAGAGAGAAATGGTATAAAAAAAGAGCAGGAACCGACTATATTCACTATATAGCAAATAAAGCAATAAGTTCCATGAATACATTTTACGATTGGAATCGTTCTTATGGAAAGATTCCAAAGAATCACGAATTTAAAAGAAGCAAGGAAAGGAGAGAAGATGAACATACGACAAATAACAAGGAGGTGGATAAGATGCCAAGATATGAATTTGGGGAAGTAAGCAAATCGCTTTATCGAACAAAAGAAGAATTGAAACAGGATATTCATTGTTATGAAGCTTATTTGAAAGTTGTAGGAAATAATTACAAATATCCATATTATGGACAGTTAAGTATATATCATGTAAATGAAGGAGCCACGGCTTGTGCAGAATATGATTATTGGAGAAGTATCGGAAGAAATGTAAAAAAAGGTGAAAAAGGAATTCCGATTTTGGATTTGGAACAAAGGAAAGTGAAATATATCTTTGATGTAAGTCAAACGGTGAGCTTACATCACAACTTATCTGAAGTGAAGTTATGGCGATATCATAATGAAAAGCATATAACTGCCTTAGATACCTTGATTGATACATTTAAAGAAAAAAACAGCACACTGATATTTTCAACAGAAGATAAGGTAAATACCCTTGTTTCTCTATACACCAAGCCTATGTTCAATAAAGTGCTGGATTCTTTAAGCGATGAAACGTTGAAGGTAAATAGCAAAGTGTCTATTCTTCACTTTTTGGAAGAGTCTGCAAAGATTTCGGTATATGAAAGAATGGGGCTTTCTTTCACAGGGGTTAGGGAAACATTAGAACTCTTATCCACTGTTTCAAATACACAGGATGTAGATCGATTGCTTGCTTATACCTCAAATAATGTAAAGAGAATACTCACAGATGTTGGAAGAGAAATTACAAAAGTAGAAGAAAGAGAAAAACTTTCAGAAATTCAAAAAAAGGAGCAGACAAAAAAGGATAAGGAGCGTTATAATAAGACTGAAAACGAAATAAATAAAAATATTAACAAAGTACATGAAGAAAAAGAAGTCAATGAAGGAGGTTTGGAAGATGAAAGAAACAGTGATGTTAGCAGAGAAAGAATATCTACTGGAGGAAGGAATCTATACTCCGCTCATCAAGGAAAGTCCGTTCGAGAGACAGGGAGGGACTTATCGATTGGAGAAGATGGAGGCGGGAGAGGAAGTTTTGATACCGAACCTTCAGATGCCACAGGAGATCGATCTAAGCAAACTGAATCAGTTTGGCAAGGCAAGGCTCAAATATCTCAAGGAGGAGAAAGAAGTAGAATATCAGATGATGTATCTGGAAGAAATCTTAATGGATCATCTGTTGAACATTCAGGAACAGGTGGAGAATTTCTTGGAGAGAGAGGAACCGAGAATGAAAGAAGCTTGGGGAATGACCACAGAGATGCAGGATCAGGACTTTCTGAAGTACGCAGGTTTGAAGAAGAACTTGGATATGACACTCACAAGAATGGCAATGGAACAGATCGTCTGGGTATAGAAAATGAAACACAGGAAATAAACAAAGAAGAAGTCCAAGAGGCTTCTTTTTCTTTTGCCGAAAATACAGGAAGTCAAGGAAGATTTCAACTACCACTAAGACAAGAAGAAATAAATACGATTCTTATTCATGGAGGAAATGAGGACGATTTACGCTTAAAGGTTTTAGCCGAATACTCTAAGGGGAAAAGTGTGGAAGAACTGGCTGATTTTCTTCAAAGGAACTTTCAGGGTGGAAACGGATATGAAGTAGAAGGGAACAAGGTTTGTGCTTGGTACGATAAAGAAGGAATTTATCTGTCCAACGATATTTCTTCAAAAGAAAATCCATCTCAAGTTCTTTCGTGGATCGATGCCGCTAATCGTATTGGGGAGCTAATCGAAAAAGGTCAATATGCAACCAATGTCGAAGTGGCAGAAGCCTTTTCTCACGAACGAAAAGAACTTGCGGATAAGTTTTGGTTTTTGAAAAAGGATTTAGCTGATGAAGTAAAGCGAAGCTATCTATCTCTTTTGAATCAAACGGAAAAAAGCGGATTTCCGGATCAAACCGAAGAATTGGCAGAAAAACTAAGCAGTGCAGAGTTTAGAAATACACTCAAGGCAGAATATAAAGACTTCTTGCAAGACTACGATGCCGATCCAAGTATATTACGCTTCCACTATCATAAGTTAAATGACATCCTGCAAAGGTTACAAGACTTGGAGATTCCAAGAAAAGAACTTGCATCAAGTCTGACGGAAATACCAACTATAAAAGCCTTTATTACGGAAGATGAGATAGATGAGACTCTGCGAAGAGGGAGTGGAATTTCCGAAGGAAAAGAAAGGATCATCGAGTTTTTTGGAAAGTCCCATACCCTTCAAGAGAAGGCGGATTTTCTGAAAAACGAATATGGTACAGGTGGTCGCTCTCATGCTCTATCCGGTGCAAGAAGGAGCAGTGAATGGCACGATGCGAAGGGAATTAAGCTTGAAAAAGAAAATTGCAGTGAACTTTTTCTAAACTGGAATCAGGTGTCAAAAAGGATACAAACTCTTATTGAAAATGACAGATATATAGAAAAGGAAGAGCTTACAGAGCAGACAGAAAACAGGGAAGATATAAAAGTAAATATAGCAGATAGAAATGAGCCTTTCAAAGAAGAATCTGTTTCTGAAACAGAGAATGGTAGAGATTATTGGATTGTAGAATTTAATGAAGGCTTGGGTCTTATAGAAAAAGAGTATGCCGGAGAACTTGTTACGAAAGAATTGCTTGATGAAATTAAAGAGCTTGACGAAAAAATCAGAGTTCATAACAAAACGGTAGGTGAAGATGAATATGGAGAAATGACAGATGAGTGGGTAGGTTATTCTAAATTCTATTTTGATCATATGGTAGATGGTAAAGTAGAAGAACACTTCAGAATGGATATCGGGGATGGAAACGAGGCAAACCAAAGAGATTTTCAGTATCTTTATGAACAGATGAACATAAGCAGAGAAACCGAAGAACACAGTGCAGAAGATATAGATAATATCTTAAAGGATATTTTAGAAAATGAGTCTATGACAGTGGTATCAAGTCAGGAAGATTATAAGAAGTTATTCCCGTACTTTAAAGACTTTGTATATAGTGATGGTTCAAAGTTTGAGGAATATGATCCTTTTGAACAGGACGGAGCATCTGATTTAGCCCGTTTTACTTTTTTCAAAAATACTGACGGAGAATATAGGGTAGTCCATAACAATGCAGACAGCTTGATGTATTCAAGCAATGTAGAGTATTTTTTGGAGAAAATAAAGGCTTTAGAAACAGAGATAGAAGATGATGCAGCCAAGATGATTACCGAAGATAAAATTGCAGTCAAAGTTGGAAATTACTATGCCATTGTGGATCAAGAAAAGGTAAAAGATATTTCACTGGAAGAAACAGGAATTAAGGTATATCCGAGTAATGACAACTTTGAAGGTAAAGTCTATCCTCTATACAAAGGAACAACCTTTGAGGAAAGCACGAAAATTGACGCACTTTTTGATGAGATGGCTGCAAGCATGAAAGAAGTAGCTTTAAGTGATTTGAACGATGTATTTTATCTGGAAAATCAAGGGATGTATGGAATCTATGAAGATACCGTGACCTTCTATCAGGAAGGATATGACTTTGATGTCTTAAGTCTTGGCACACAATTCCCGGATTACTCTGATTCCCTCTATGTATATAACAATAATTTAAGGATAGATAACGCTCGACAGCAAATTGCGTATATCGACCGCAATAACGAACTTCACTTTCAGGTTCATCTGGAAGAGAACGATAAAGCAAAGGTAATGGAATTCAGAGATAAGAAAGAAATTCTATCTGCTCTGATGTTCAAAGAGATGAAAGAAGTCGGCATATATCATTTTGACCCGCAGAGTGAAGAATTTGTACTGGATGCTATGGGAATATCGGAAGAAGAGCTGAAAGCACCGGAGCATATAACAGACAGCATGGATGAACAAGAAGGATATGAGGCAAACCTGATCTTGGATATGAAGAACAGGCAGCTTAGACAAAATCTGAAATATAGCGGATATATACTTCAATCCAATCTTGCCATTCAATATGAAAGCTACCATGAAATGCTTCAAAATCTTCCTTATCTTCTTGATGATGATCATAGAACGGTTATGCTTACCGGTTATGTCAATCAGCAAATTGAAAGAGCCAATGAGGGAAAGAATGAGCAGGCAAAAGAGCCAATCTATCAAGAAGGTATGCAGGTAAAGCATCAGGGGAAAGAATATGTAATTTCAGAAATTCAGGACTATAAAACATATAAGACGATAAAGCTGGATGATCATGAAGGGTATCTGAACGGCTTTATAACAGGCAGTGAAATTATTCCTTTTAGGAATGAAAGAGAGCTTGATTTGGAGATCGTATCTACGGGAGACAGACGACAAGGGCAACTATTAAATAATGAGGAAGATCTTATTCTCTTAGATATGGAAGATTACAACAAACAGGGACTTTCTGTAATCTTCAAAGGCAAAGAATATGAAATTGAGGGAAATGAATTTAATCCGATTGGAATGAGCAGGCTACAGCTGTTGTCGAAAAAGGAAGATGTCGTTACGGATATTTTATACACTCAAGGGAGACCGGTTGCTGATCTTTATGCAAAAAGAGAATTCCTTGAACCGTTTCAGTCAAACGACTATGACAGTGAAAGAAATCTTGAAACCAAACAGATGAGTTTGACGGATATGCTTGGTAAAGGTGAAACTATGCCGGAAAAAGATGAGATTTTTCAGGTAGAAGAAGCAAACTCAATCATTGTAGGTTCTGATATCACATCTCCGATTACGGATGAGATGTTTTGGGAAATGCAAAAACATAAAGAAGGATTAGAGCAAGAAGAGAGCGATGCTTTCGATGAGGAATACATGGGAGGAATCCCACCCATCAATTACAAAATCACAAGAGAAGAGGAAGCCCTACCACCATCCGAGCGACTGAAAAATAATATCGAGGCGATAGAAGTGTTAAAGCTGCTGGAGGAAGAACATCGGCATGCAACCAAAGAAGAACAGGATATATTAAGTAGGTATGTGGGCTGGGGAGGACTTTCTGATGTCTTTGATGAAGAAAAACTAGGACAATGGCAAGAGGTAAGAGAATTTCTAAAAGAAAACCTATCACAATCTGAATATGATACAGCAAGAGAATCTACCCTAACCGCCTTTTATACGCCAAAGGTAGTGATTGACAGTATCTATCAAGCCTTATCCGAACTGGGGTTTGAGAGCGGAAACATCTTAGAGCCGAGTATGGGAATCGGGAGATTTCTCGGAAATCTTCCCGAAAATATGCAAAAAAGTAAATTTTATGGTGTAGAACTTGACAGTATAAGTGGACGAATCGCTAAAAAGTTATATCCCAATGCCAATATTCAAATCAAAGGATATGAAGAAACTAGATTTTCCAACAATCTATTTGATGTAGCGGTAGGAAATGTACCTTTTGGAGAATTTAAGATAAATGATCGTGAGTACGAAAGAAACAACTTTCTTATTCACGATTATTTTTTCGCCAAAACACTGGACAAAGTACGAGCCGGTGGAGTCATCGCCTTTGTAACTTCATCCGGAACGATGGATAAAAAAAGTGAAGATATACGAAGATATATCAGTGAACGAGCGGAGCTTTTAGGAGCTATAAGATTACCGAACAATACCTTTAAAGGCGAAGCGGGAACAGAGGTAACAAGCGATATTCTCTTCCTAAAGAAAAGAGATAGGTTTTTGAAATTAGATGAGGATTGGATAAAACTTGATACCGACGAAAAAGGCTTGACTTATAACAAATATTTTGTAGAGAATCCTCAGATGATAATGGGAAGCATGCAGGAGATCAGCAGCAGATTCGGAACAAGCCTTGCTTGCATCGCTGATGAGATAAAAACACTCAAAGAACAGCTGGAAAATGCCATAAAGCGTATCCAAGGAAGATATGAAAAAGCGGAGTTAAATAATGAACTGGAAGCGGAAACCATTTTGGCGGATGACAGTGTGAAAAACTATTCCTATGCCGTTATAGAAGATAAGGTGTATTTTAGAGAAAATTCCATCATGCAAAGAGTGACTTTAAGCAAATCCGAAGAGGAGAAAGTAAAGGCATATCTTGAAATCGAAAAAACTTTAAGACAGGTAATTTCCTATCAAAAAGAAGATTACTCCGATACAGAAATTAAAGAAAAACAAAAAGATTTAAATCGTCTTTATGATGAGTTTTCTAAAAAATACGGAATCTTAAATAGTAAGGCGAATAAAAAGTTGTTTCGGGAAGATGCGAACTATTCTCTCCTTTCCACTTTGGAAAAGCTGGATAAAAAAGGCAACTTTGTAGGGAAATCCGATATCTTTACAAAAAGGACGATTAAAAAAGCCGTTGCGATCACTCATACGGACAATCTGACAGAAGCACTTATTCTCTCCATATCTCAAAAGGGAAACGTACACTTTGACTATATGGAAGAGTTGACAGGGAAATCAAGAAAAGAAATCGTTGAAGGTCTAAAAGGAGAGATTTTTCTAAATTTGGACAGCTTTGAATCAAGTGATCTCGCTCCATTCTCATCTGCCATGGATTTGGGAGATTTCTCAAGATCTTATGTAAGTGCAGATGAATACCTTAGTGGAAATATCAGAGAGAAAATAGAAGTCATCGATGCCTATATCAAAAATATTGAACAGGAGATTGCTGAAAATGAGGAGAAGAAAAATCAAAGTAAAGAGGCGACAGAGAAAATTGGGGATAGTAAAGAAATAAAGGATCATGCAAAGCAGATCGAAGAAGAAAATCAAGTTTTACGAAATGAACTGTTAAATCTAAACTACCAAAAAGAAAAACTGCTTGAAGTAATGCCGAAAGAACTGGAAGCTTCGGATATTACCGTAAGAATGGGAGCGACCTGGATACCGGAGAGAGACTATAAGAGCTTTATGTTTCATTTGTTAAAGACCTCGTCATCGAACAGGTGGAACATCGATATCAAATATACCCATTTTACGGGAGAATATAAAGTAGAAGGGAAAAGCATAGATAAAGGAAATGACCTTGCCAATTTCACATACGGAACAAATAGAGCAAGTGCATATAAGCTAATTGAGGACACTTTGAACCTTAGAGATACCAATGTATATGATCAAATCGTGGATGAGAGCGGAAAGAAAATGTCCGTATTAAACCAAAAAGAAACCATGCTCGCAAGGAGTAAACAGGAACTGATCAAAGAAGAATTTAAGAATTGGATCTTTGAGAATGTGGAGCGAAGAGAGAGACTTGTGAAAGAGTACAACGAACGATTTAATTCCATCAGGCTGAGAGAGTATGACGGAAGCAATCTGCCGTTCGATGGGATGAATCCGGAAATTAAACTCAGGGTGCATCAGCAAGATGCGATTGCACGAGGACTATTTGGAGGAAATACCTTGCTTGCCCATGAAGTCGGTGCCGGTAAAACCTTTGAAATGATAGGGATCGCTATGGAAAGCAAACGACTTGGAATGAGCAGCAAAGCGATGTTTGTCGTTCCCAATCATATTGTAGAACAATTCGGTCGTGAGTTTAATGAACTCTATCCGGCAGCCAATATCCTCTGTGCGACGGAGAAGGATTTTGCTCCGGATAAAAGAAAAAGATTTTGCTCAAGGATTGCAACCGCTGATTATGATGCAGTCATCCTCGGACATAGTCAATTCGAGAAAATTCCCATTAGTAAAGAAAGACAAGAGTATGAACTACAAAGTCAAATTGATGAAATCGTGGATTTTATCAGTGAGTACAAAAGGGATAGAGACCAGAAGTTTACGGTAACACAATTGGAGAAAACCAAGAAAGGTTTGGAGGCAAAACTCAAAAAACTCAATGACGATTACAAGAAAGATGAAGTGGTAACCTTTGAAGAATTGGGGATCGATAAGCTTTTTGTGGATGAAGCACATTCATTCAAAAATTTGTATCTCTTTTCAAAAATGCGAAATGTCGCAGGAATTACAAACACCGATTCGCAAAAGTCGAGCGATATGTTGATGAAATGTAGGTACATGGATGAGATCACAAATAACAAAGGGATCGTATTTGCCACGGGAACGCCCGTGTCAAACTCCATGGCTGAACTCTACACAATGCAAAGATATCTTCAATATGAGGAACTGAAGAATATGCACCTTCAACATTTTGACTCTTGGGCATCAACTTTTGGAGAAACCGTAACGGCGATTGAACTGAATCCTGAAGGCAACGGCTATCGAAGCAAGACAAGGTTTGCCAAGTTCTATAATCTGCCGGAGCTGATGAATATGGTCAAACAATTTATGGATATTAAAACATCCGATGTGTTGGACATTCCCGTACCGACCGCACACTATGAAACGATTAAAACTCAGCCGACAGAAGAACAGAAACAGATCCTTGAAACTTTCTCAGAGAGAGCGGATAAAGTAAGAAGTAAGATGGTAAGACCGGATGAGGATAATATGCTGAAGATCACCAACGACGGAAAGAAAATGGCATTAGACCAAAGGCTTATGAATCCCTTGCTTCCGGATGATAAAAACTCTAAGGTCAACGCTTGCGTAAAAAATGTGTTTGCCATTTGGGATAAATACGGTGAGGAAAAAGCGGCTCAACTTGTCTTTTGTGATCTATCTACACCATCCAAGGAATTTAATATTTATGATGATATGAAGAATAAGCTTATCGCTATGGGGATTCCTGAGAGAGAAATTGAATTCATCCATAACGCAAAGAACAACAAGGAAAAAGATGCGATTTTCGATAAGGTGCGAAAAGGAGAAATAAGGGTATTGCTTGGGTCAACACAAAAAATGGGAGCAGGAACCAACTGTCAGGATCGGCTCATTGCCATTCACGACCTCGATGTGCCTTGGAGACCTGCGGATTTGGAGCAAAGGGCGGGGCGGATCGTTCGATTCGGTAATACAAATGAGGAGGTATATATCTACCGATATGTAACGGAAAATACCTTTGATGCCTACCTCTTCCAAACATTGGAGAACAAGCAGAAATACATCTCTCAAATTATGACCAGCAAAACACCGGTCCGAGTGGCGGAAGATGTGGATGAAGCGACTTTAAATTATGCCGAGATCAAGGCACTCGCCACGGGAAATCCGTTTATTCGTGAAAAGATGGATCTGGATGTGGAAGTGTCCAAGCTTAAAATGTTGGAGTCCAACTTCAAATCCAATTTATATAAGCTGGAGGATAAGGTCGTAAAGGTATATCCGAGAGAGATTGAAGATTTAAAGAAAAAAATAGAACATCTAAAACAGGACATTCAAAGAGTAGAGCCATATAAAGAAGAAAGAGCGAAAGAAACAGAAGAATATGCTCAGACCACTTTGGAACATACCGTAGAAAATTCAAAGGAAATAGAGAAAAAAGAAGGGAAAGAATCAAGTTCAAAATTCACTTCTTTAACTTTGAGTGGACGAAAATATACGGATAAAAAAGAAGCCGGAGAGTTTTTGATAAACAGGATCAAAGGAATAAAGAAGACAGATGATTTCAGAGGAGAAGAAGTAAAACTCGGAGAGTATCGCAACTTTGAACTTTTGGTACACTATGACAGTTTCTCCAATCAATATAAATTCAATCTTAAGGGAGAAGAAAACCACTATGGAGAGTTTGGAACGGATGGGATCGGAAACATCACCCGAATGGATAACGTCTTGGATAAGCTGCCGGAACGATTGGAGCAGACCTTGGGAAAACTTGATGAAACAAAAAAACAGCTTGAAACCGCAAAGCTGGAGATTCAAAAGAAATTCCCACAAGCAGATCTTCTAAAAGAAAAGACTTTGAGACTTGCAGAAGTAAATCATTTGCTTGATATGGGACAAAAGGAAGAAGTGAATGGACAGAAAAATTCTTTGCTGGAGGAAGTAAAAGAAGAACTGATTCATTTCTTGAACAAAGAATATGATGGAACACATAGTAGAGAAGATTTTGATACAATGTTTCCGGATTTAACAGAGGTTGGAATTGCCTATACAACCACGCCGGATGAACAGCATGAAATCCAAACAACATTGGATCTGGTGAACTATAAGCTCAACACCTATGTGGACAATACTCTGGTAGATAGCTATCAATACACCTATGATCCGCAAGATGCGAGCAGCAGGCAGGAGATGGTACAAATAAAGGAGGGTATCGGTTTTTGGGATTTTAATGAGATGATCTATGTGGATGAAGAGAAGTTAAAGGCAGTACTTGGACTTGCGATTGATGAAGATGGAAATTTCTATGATCCGCTTGCCAAGGATATGGACTTGGATGGTGTAGCAGATCGGTATGACGCCGATTTTAGAGACAGCAAGGTACAAAGCATGGGAGATTTGGATAAAAGAGAAAAAACTTCTGTGATAAAAAGATTGCAGGGCTATCAGGAAAAAATCAATCAGACCGAGTGTATGGAAAAGAAACCGGAATATTGCAAGGAGACAAGAACGATGTAAGGTGATGTAAGGCTATGATGGTATAAACACTATAATAGGAATCAAGCATAGAATCCTTTGGAAAGAGTATCTTTTGGAGGTACTCTTTCTTTGTTACGAACGAAACATTTAAAATATGAAAAACGAAATGGAGGAATATCAATGAGATTAGAAAAAGGTGACAAGATAAAAACAGCTTTGAGTGATGACACAACTGTATTGGATGTAAAAGAGAATCAGGCGGTGTTATTTACAGGAAAGCAGTTTGTAATTGTTTCAGGGATTAAAATGAATGAGAAAGATGGAAAATTTGAATGGGATAACGGAAGATATGCAGATGATTTAAAAAGCATTTCCAATATGCAAAACAACAGTTTTGAAAGCATGAAAGAGACCTTATCCTTTTTAGCGGAGTACAATCATAGCGATTTTGTCAAAGGTATTATTTCCCTTGAGACAGGCATTGAGAACGAAACCGTACTGGACGATGCCTATACCAACTATATGAATGATTCCGTTATGGGACTGATTGACGAAAAGTTTTCCTACTTTATCGATGAAGAACTCTTGGAAACACAAGAGGAACAAGAAAAAGAGGAACAGAGCAAGGAGATTGAGGAAGAAAGCATAGATATAAAGGAGGATCATACAGAAAATAAGAAGAAAGAGGCAAGAGATTCCGGAAAAGAAACGGCTTCGGACAAAGAAAAGCAGGATAAACTCAATATGGACGGCAACCTTGTTGGAGATGTGGAAATCAAGAACTTGACATCCAAAGATGGAAAGGAATTTCAGGTGGCAAATTTCTCCATAGCACAAAACGACAAAGAAGGAAATGTACTTTATATGAACTGTTTTGCTTATGGAGACAAGATCGATCAGGTAAAAGACTTCAAAAAAGGTGATTTTGTTCATTTATTCGGGAAAGAGAATATCACGCAGGGAAAGAACGGAAAAGAGTATACAAGCCTGAAAGTGTATTCTGCAAAACTGCTAAAAGCGAAAGAGCAGGTGAAAACCACTCAAAATACAAAAAAGACTCAGAAAACTTCTACACTTGGAAAATTGAAGGAATATAAGGAAAAGGCGGATGGAAGATCAAGAGAAACAGGTACAACAAAAAAAGAGAACCATGTAGAACGATAAATGATTGATAGAAACCGGGGAAAGTAGTTCGTAGAGCTGCTTTTTCCGGTTCTTTTTTTTGTTCGGCATCTTCTTTATAAAAGGAAAAAGATAAATGGTATGAAAAACAAATGATTTGGATATTTGGATCGGACTATTTGCTAAATGTTCAAAGGAGCGTTATACTAAAAGAAAAATAGAATTGTTAGAAAGGAGAACGTGATATGATCGCTATTTTTATAATTCTAATCATATTATATTTAGGTGTTATCTTGTTTGCAGGAGCGACATTTGTAAAGATCAGTCTGTTTGCAATGGATAAACTCGCCGTATTTATCGCAAGTTGGTACTATACGCACCACTATTTTTCATTGAAATTTTCGTCCGGCAAGGCAGTTTATTTTTGGGATGTATTGGCCGGTATATTGGCAGTTGTGATATATTCCGCTCTGTTTAAAATCATTCACCGAAAACTTGGGTTGATCGGGAAAATCCTAAACTTCGCCATCTCGTTTTTCAGTTCTATGACAGTATATTGTCTTTTGACGAATGCCTTTATAACAGATGGAAAATCCTATTTTCTTCCTCTATTAAATCATGACATCGCCAATCAGGCGGTAAACTATATCATAATCAGCATCATAGCTCTTGTGGTATGGAAAAGAAGAGAGGAATTCCTTACAGAAAAGGAAGAAACAAAAGAATATTATATCGTGGAAACATCCGATGAATGGGATGAATAGAAATGAGACAAAGATGAATTTAGAAATTATATTGTGTAAAGAAAGAAAAATAAACTAACAGTATGAATAATTTTTTAATAATACATTTATTATAAAATTTTCAATTTACAAAATGTATTGATTTTAGAGAAAAGATATGGTAAACTAAAGTTATCCAAAAATAAAGAGAAGGATGAGCAGAAGTGGAAAACAGAATTGAAATGTATAGGAAGCCTTTAGGATTATCTCAGCATAGACTTGGGAAAAAAGTTGGAGTTTCAAGAATAAGCATAAATAAAATCGAAACGGGTAAGACCATACCAAGTCTTAAACTTGCGAATGATATTGCAAAAGCGTTGGGAGTATGTTTGTATGAAGTTTTCGATTTGGATGGACAGGGAACCTATAGTTGTAGTTGTGATTAATAAAAAAGGGAGATTTGTTCCAATGATAGAAAGAGAGGTTTTTATGGGTTACATTAATCCCCAAAGGTATAAGAATGGCGACAATGAATTGTTAGTACATGGAGTTGAGATAATAGTTTAAAAGAATAATAATTTAGGAGGAAATCGTACAATGAAAAATAAAAAGATTATATTGACGGGTTTTCTTGTTTTAGCCATAGTGGCAACTTTTGTTTCGCCTAATATATATGCAAACGCATATTCTAAAGCAAGTAGCCTGTTTGCAAGTTTTTTTGAAGTTTCGGAAGAAAAGGTGTACCAGTTAAAAGTACAAGAAGATAAAGAAGTCTTAATGAATGAAATCAGAGAATTAGATGACGAATTAAGACATTCGGAAAATAAGATTGTAGCAGTTCCTCATGCGTTGGCTTTGATAGAAAAGGCGGATGAATTTGAAACAGAAGAAGTGCTTAAATTGTTGGAACAGTCAAATGACTCCGAAGTGTTTGAAACTGCATTGGTTGAAATATATGTTAAGTTAGAAGGAGATAGCCAAAAGCTATTATCTTTATTCTACGATAGCAATTTAAGCGTTGGTGCAAAAGAGAATATTATCATTAAGGCAGATTTGCCGGTTGATGAATTAAAGAATATTTGTATGAGTTATGACAACACATACTCGGTAATAGCTATGAAAAAACTTGCCGGACTTGATGTTGATTCAGCATATGAACTTTCTGAAGAAATCTTATCAAATCACAATGCTGGATCTTCGGAAAATGATTTATATATGGCTGCTTTGGGAATTGAAAGATATTTCTCTAAAAATAGTGATGATTATATAGGGAAAGCAGATATAATAAAAGAGTTAAAAAAGCAAGTAGATCTAATAGATAATTCAAAAGAGGATCTAACGCGTGACCGATTAGTGTATGCTTTATCAAAGAGTCAGGATTTTGAAACCTTTAAGTATCTGATTTTCAATGAAACAATTGATGAAGATTTAAAAGTAACGGCAATTGAAAATAACTTAGAGATGATTTTAAAAATGATTGAGTCGGGATTGGATGAAGAAGAAAAAGAATGTGTACTTGCTTCAATGGAAATTTTTCCAATACTTGAAGTAGGAGAAGCTTTAGAAAGATATGATGATAAGAGTTTTGTGGAAAAGGATGCGAATGTATTGAACATAATTGAGCATATAAGAAATAATGGAGTGAAAGGAGTATTCAAAAATGAATAAAAATAAAATTATTTCTAATAAAATTATCAACACTGTAAATCTCCTATTAGGTTTGGTTTTGGTTTTTTCTGTCCTTTCAAATGTGGTTTTTGCATATTCAAATGACACAGGGTGGAAGGGCTATGCCGTATACAGAGATGGTGTCATCACGGTTCCTGGCAATTCATCGGGATTAAATGATCATGCGGCTTTGATGGATGAGGAAAGCTATAATGATTATAAACCTGTTCTTCATGCTCCGGGGTATGGAGATGTTGTAGAATGGGGGACATGGAATGAATTTTTGGATGGAAATTCTTTTCTTGGTGTGTATAGACCCAGGGGTACAACGATAACTGAAACCGAAGCTAGAAGGTTTGTTTCTAAAGCGAGACAATTAAGAGGTATCAGTTATACTTTTTTGGATCAAATTAATTACGATCCTGCGACGGCAGAAACATGGGTAGATTCAGATGAAATTTTTAGATTAAGATGTGACGGTGTAGTAGAGTATGTTTATGAATGGTATGGTTACAGAGTAGGAGGAGCCGATGGTAGATGGGATATAACAAGGAATAGGTTGGAGAATTATTGGGAACATTTAGGGTTTAATATAACTCCACGAAAACAAAATCGATCGCTTCTTTATAAAGTGCAGTCATCATTGCCATGGTAGTTTCTATGAATCATCATAAGGGAAAGTTGCTGATTTTTTCTTTGACAGTATTTCTTGTTTGTATTGTTTTCACTATAAAATTTTTAAAACTCCCAATACCTTTTGTAACTAATTCAATCGCAGCAAAAGAACTAAAAAGATATGTAGGAGAAGACAATTTATATGTAAAATACGATTTCAAAAATAATTCTTACTACATCTCAAATGGAGGTAATAGAATAAGTTACGATTTTATTGAGAATAGAATATTCGATGAGAAGCTAAGTTCTAAGTTCAATGAGCATGCAAAGACACTTTATGTAAAGTTTTATAAAAGAAAAGGAGAAGCAAGGTTTCCTGATGATATTCATTTGCATACAGAAGTGAATGCTAAAGATTATAGGCAAATAGAACAGAAAATTTATCTTTTAAACATATATGAGCGAAAGGAGTTTGACAGTGAAGAAGAATTAAAAAAAAGAATGCTGGAATTGATGTTTGAAGTGATAGAATTTTTAGGAGATGAGTTTAACATAACTAGCTGTCAAATAAATTATATTTGCTTAAATGGAACTTTCAGCCTTGAATATAATTCAAGAAAAAATCTAAAAAATGTTTCAGAACCAGAGTTAAGAGACAACATTTATACATCTGAAAGAGATGGTGAGAATGAAGAATTCTTAAGGTGGAAAAACGACTTAGATTGATTTGTGCGGACAGAGATATGTATAATATTATTTAAAAAGGGAGTGTTGCAAAATGATTTTATTTTCATTTTGCAACACTCCCTACTTTTTGAAACCGGATCTGCAAAGAGGAGAAAAGGAAAATGAAGAATTGTTCGTTAAATATTATTGGCTATCGCAGCTGGTAGTCAAAAGTCAAGAAGAAAAAAAGAGAAAACTTTTGATTTGGAGAAGATTCAAAATGTAATATGATAAGACATATGTGACAGAAAGTCATGAAAAAAGAGAGAGCATTTGATACAATGGTTTTGAGCAAAAAACTGTCGTATCGAAAGGAGCTCTCTCTTATGAAATCAATTATAACAGAAGAAATGCGCTATCGTCAAAAATGATGTGAGTACGCGAAGAAACACGGAGTAACGAGTGCAGCGAGAAAATATCAAACCAATCGGCGATTTGTGTACCGTCAGCTTGAGAAATATGATGGGACAGTGAGAAGTTTGGCGCTACAATCCCGAAAACCTCACAAGAGCCCCAACAAACACACGGAAGCAGAATGGGACTTGATTAAACGGATGCTGAAAAGAAATGGAGTGTACGGGCTTGCAGAAGTGTATGTGAGATGCCTGAAAAGAGGCAACAGTCGATGTTTTGAAAGCATGTGCAGGCAGATTAGGAAACAAGGATACCGAAGTCCGAAGATACGAAGAACGAGCTACACAAGGTACGAAGGTTTGAATGGAAGCGATCCCGGAGAAAAGGTTCAAGTAGACATAAAATACATTCCTGATGAGTGCATCCGGTTTCCATGCTACGGAGCAAGATATGATCAAATCACGGGGATCGACGAGTACAGTCGGAAGCGAGTGTTACAGGTCGTGAAGGAGAAGAGCACCCATGAGACCCGATTATATATTCTGGAACTTAGCAAGAAAATGGGATTTCCAATCAAAACGATTCAAGTGGATAATGGAACTGAGTTTGTACATGATGGGGAAAAGACGAGTAGAGAAAGCGCATTTGAGAAGGCGGTAAAAAGTCTGGGGATGGAGCGGAAGCGGACAAGACCCTACTCCCCTTGGCAGAACGGGAAAGTGGAGAGAAGTCACAGAGAGGATGGAAAGATTCTATATAGCAGAAAAGTGTTCACAAGCGAAAAAGAGTTAATTCGTCAAGTGGCAAAACATGAAAAAAGGTATAACAGCACGGCAAAAACTGTGCTTAAGTTTAAAAGTCCGAACCAAGTTGTATCAGAATACTTCTCTAAGTGTAACATATGTCTTGACAACTAAGAAATGAGGAAATGAAAGCAAAAATTATCTCTTGATTTTTTGTATTTTTTATTGTATAATAGCAGAGTACTTGGAAAGTTAGCTCAGCTGGTAGAGCACCTGCTTGACGTGCAGGGGGTCACAGGTTCGAGTCCTGTACCTTCCACCATTATAAGATGGAGTTTTATCTTGATAAGACTCCAATAACGCAAAAAATACCAATTCATATGAATTGGTGTTTTTTGTTTTGAAAACAGATAACAATGCTAATACCGAATCGAAATGTCGTTCGACAAAATGTACCCCGGATCTGTCATCCGAAATTTCATTGAAAATAGGCCGGAATATCGGATGGTATTTTGAACAGGGTTTAGCAGCACAGAGGCCAAGAAGAAAGGGGAGACAAAGAATGCTCATGCAGAGACAGCGGGAAGAGCTGGTGGAGTACGGAAAAAAGCTGGTCACTCACAATCTGACGAAGGGGACGGGGGGCAATCTCAGTATCTATGATCGGGAGAAGGGACTGATGGCGATCACGCCTTCCGGCATTGATTTTTTCGAGATCAGGCCGAAAGATATCGTCCTTATGGACAGGGAGGCAAAGGTGGTCGAGGGAGAACGGAAGCCTTCGAGCGAATGGCGGATGCACAGTGAGATCTACCGTTGCAGAGAGGATATGGATGCGGTTATCCATGCGCATACGACTTTTGCCACTGTGCTGGCCTGCCTGAGATGGGATCTGCCGGCGGTGCATTATATGATTGCGGTTGCCGGAGAAGATGTACGCTGCGCCCGGTATGCGACCTATGGGACGCAGGAGCTCGCCGATTATGCGGTCGCCGCAATGGAGGACCGAAAGGCGGTTCTGCTGGCGAATCATGGGATTCTCGCAGGCTCGGCGGATCTGAAAAATGCCTTCAATATTGTAGAAGAGATCGAGTACTGCGCCGAGATTTACTATCGGGCGAAAAGTATCGGAGAGCCGGTCATCCTGCCGCAGGAAGAGATGCACCTCATGCTGGGAAAATTCGGGACCTACTTTCGCAGGTAGGGGAGATCGTTTTCGGAGTTTCGGCTGATACCAATACTAAACTCTGTTCGAAATGCCATCCGATCTTCCGACCTGCGTTCAATGAAATTTCCGATGACAGGTCCGGGGTATATTTTATCGGAGGGCATTTTGATTCGGTATTTGTATAAAATCTTAAAACCTTATTGAATCGACACTGCCGGAAACCATATCCATGTTAAAACGGCAAATTAGGCGTTTTGTCAGATGACAATTCGGATAGGCAATAGTATGAAACGGGGACGAGCGAAAGACTGTCAGCCGGAAAAAAGCGGACGGGCGCGGAAAGATCGAATTTGGATGCTTATGGAGCGGGAATTTTGCCGATCCAGATCCAGAGGATCGGTGCAAGAATGACCAGACAGAGAAATCAGGCCAAACAGCCTGTGTTTTCTCTGTTTTTTTATATAGCGGTATTTTTTGAGCAGATTTTCCTATTATACCAAAGGGTCGGCGCTTTTCGAAAGAAGTTTTCACAATTTTTGCCTTTGGAGCTCTCTTTTCGATATTCATCGGGATATCCCTATGCAAGTAAGGTTTTGAAGTTTTGATACGACCGCTAAGGAAATCGTCTGTTTTTGAACGGATCTTCGAAAAGTACTTTAGTACCTATCTTTTTTGTCTGAAAATGGTATATTAAAGATAAATGTTTTGTAAGAAAAGATCCGCCTGACGGCAGAGCGGATACAGAGTCTGTAGAAGGAGGAACCCGTATGAGAAAGCGTCATCAAGCCCTAATCCTGATATTATTTTTGCTGCTCTCTGTTTTTTCGGGCGGCAGGAGTTTTGCGCAGGAACTGCTGTCGGATGCGGAGAGTCTTGTTCTCGAGATGGAAGCGCATGGAGCCGCGGATGCTCTTTGGTATGTGCAGAGGCTCGTGAGCAGGGACAAGGAGTGGATGATCCGTTTCAATGAGGAACTGGATCACAAGACAGTCAATGAAAAAAACATCCATGTCATAAACGAAGGCAATGAGGTACAGCAAATTATTGTGTCGAGCCCTTCGAAGGGTCTCGCCGTAAAACCGCAGTACGAATGGAAGGACGGAAACTACACACTGGTGATCAAGGATCTTCGCAGTGAGAGCGGAAAACCCCTGAAATACTCCTATAAGATGAAGTTTGCAGTCATGGAAAACTGTCCGGTCGGACAACTTCCGTGGAAGAGCAGCGCCGCGGTCTATCCGCAGTTTACGATATCCGACCTCAAAAATGCCGAGGGCAGGACTCTGGAATTGGGCAGCCTCGTTGCAGATGGTTCGGGAAAAAACATCGGTCGTGTGGTCGAGATCAAAAAAACGAAGTCGGACTATGAGATCCGGATGGACAAAAAATGCGTCGGAGACGATCCGACGCCGAACAACAGCGGAAAGCGAAGGATGTATTCTTTCTTGGATCTGAAACCGGGACAGAAATTCAAGATCAAAGGGGAAGGGTCTCCCTCAGAGTTCGTTGTATCCGATGAATATGGAGCAAGAAGGCAGCCGGGAACCGCGTACGGGCGTGAGGTGCAGCCGGGGGATGCGGTCTATACCCATGAATCGATCCCTCCGGTCAGAGAACAGCGTTTTGTCGGATTTGTCGATGAGGTGAATCCACAGCCGGATGGAAGCGTCGAGGTGATCGTGGGAGAAGAGGAGGCGGATCCGCAGCCCTATGAGCCCTCGCCGGACGATATCAATCCGCCGGCGGCTCCGATCGGGACGCCTGAGATTATCCGTACGATTGACGGTCATATGCATCACACCGTCTTCATAAGCGGACAAAAACTCTATTCCATGGGGCAGAGCCCGGCAAACAGAAGCCTTGTACCGGAGCAAGTCAATACAGGAGATTATGCATTGATCAAGCAGGTTGCCGCAGATTCCGAGTCGGCCCTCGTACTCACCGTCGACGGAACCGTGCATCGATATGTTCAGGGAAAAGGCTGGATCAGAATCGAAGAAGATAATGAGAGGTTTGACGGAAAGAGGTTCATTCAGGTCGCTTCGGGACAGGATTTTTATCTTGTGCTGACGAGCGAGGGAGAAGTGTGGCGTCACGGAAACAATCAGTATTTCGGAGCAAATGAGGAAGAGGAAATGCAGGCTCTCGAAGAAGCGCCGCTTCACCGTTCCGATGAACCGGATGGAGACTCTCCTCTCCTGAAACCGGAGGAAAATCCTCCTGAGGAGGAGAGCCTCGGCGCACAGAAACCACAGGCAGAAGCGTCAGAGCAGGAGACTTCCGCAGCTTCGGAGGGAGAAGAAATACCGACTTTGCAGAAAGGGCAGGATGCGGAGCAGTCTGCGAAAGAGGCTCGCGGAGCCGGTGAAACGGAGCTCTTTGCTATCGGTACCGGAGCGGCGCCGACGAAAAACCCGGTCAAGCTTCCGGGCAGAGCAAAACAGATCGACGCCGTCGGAAAAGTCGCTCTTGCAGTCCTCGAAAACGGGGAGCTCTATATGTGGGGAAATAATTACAACGGCCAGGCGGATCCGACGCAGCCGGGCATGGGTCAGGCGATCAAGACGCCGAAGCAAGTCATGTTTAGCGGCGGAATTATCAAGATGGCCCAGACGGACGGAGAGCGAACCGTTGTGCTGACGAGCGGCGGAGAAGTGTATTTCTGGGGCAAGAACTGGAGCGGTCTCGGGAATAAAGGAATCTCCAAGATCGACGGACTTTCCGACATCGTTAAGATCGCCGTCAAGAAACAGCATATGCTCGCCCTGCGCAAGGACGGAGCGGTCTTCTCGATTGGAGCCAATGAATTCGGGGAACTGGGCGTTGGCAATACGAGGCCCTACAAAAATGAAGAAGTCTTCAAGCTCGATTTCAACGGAGCGATCATCGAGGATATCGGAGTTGGAGACAATACTTCCTATGCGATTGATACGAAGAATCAACTTTGGGTATGGGGCGATAATATCCAGGGTCAGCTCGGACTGGGGACTCGCGGAGAAAAGGCCCGCGTCGTCGTGCCGGTGATCGCAAGGACGCTGGAAGACCATGATTTTATAGTCATCAATTAAAAACAGCTTACAATCTTTTCTTCCTATACTATATATGAAATAGAAAGAAGACTCGGCGGCATTTTGCCGCAGGGTCTTTTTTCTGTAAAAAAATGGAACGATCCGAGGGGGTGTTTCGTCTAATCTTATGAAAGGAGGCAAAGGATGAAGAATCAGGAGCCATTTCGGCAGTGGATGCAGGGCAGAGAAAAACAGCTCTACCGGATCGCTTTTTCCTATATGAAGAATCCCGAGGATGCGATGGACTGTGTTCAGGACGCTCTGCTGCGCGCTGTCGAAAAGAGTGAGGGCCTCAAAAAGCCCGAGTATTTCGACACCTGGATCGTGCGGGTCCTCATCAATATCTGCAAAGACAGACTGCGTGCGAGAAGGTTTCATCAGAGCTATGACGAGGGGATCCGGCTGATCTGTGAGGAGGAGGATCGGGAGGAGATTCTGGATCTGCTCCGTCTGCTGGAGCAGCTGCCGGAGGAAGAAAGAGAACTTCTGCATCTGCGGTATTTTGAGAACAAAAAAATCGCCGAGTTGTCCGTACAGATGGATGTGAAGGAAGGCACCGTCAAAAGCCGGCTTCACCGGCTGCTGGGAAGAATGAAGAAGAGCCTGCAGTGAGAGAAAAAGGCGGAATTACCGCCGAAGTATATGAAAAAACTCCGCTGCATGAAGGAAATTTATGACGAAGAGAAAGGAGCTCTATATGAAGATGGATCATTTGGATAAAATACCGATGCCGAGCGGCTGGGAAGCACGGATCGAAAGCATCTATGAACAGGGAGCAAGAAAGAGGAACCGTATTCGAAGATGGCAGTATGCGGCGGCCGCCTGCATGACCATTTTTCTGTCGGGATTTGCCTTCCCGGGCTATACGCAGAATCTGCCCGTCTACTCCAAGATTTTTGCTCTCTTCGAAAAACAGAATTATCAGGCCTCCAGTGAGATGATGGTCATGGAACAGGAGAGCGGAGGCATAAAAATCACGATGGTGGATATCCTCTTTACTGACAATCGGCTTTCCTATAGTTATATCATCGAGAGTGAGGAGTTTTTGGGAGAAGAGATCGAGCTGATCGGCAGGCTTTCAGCGGAAGATGGCAATGAAATCGAGGGATTCGCGGGAGAGTCGCATATCAAGTATCAGGGAGAGAACACCTATATCGGTTATGACGACTTCGCCCTGAACTTTGCAGGAGGCAAGAGACCGGAGGAGCTGAGTTTTCGTTATGATATTCGGGAGATCCGAGGACTGGACAAAAAACTGACGGTGGAGGATCTCGCGGATTACAAAGGAGAGTACGACAGACTGTATACGGGAGAGTGGAATTTTGCAGGGAAGGTCAGGAGAATTCAGCAGTCGGTGAGCCGTCCGCAGGCCCTCAGTGAAAAGGACGGGCTGATCGCAAGACTGGATCGTATCGCGGTGGACAGCGTGGGGACGAAGATGCAGATAAGGACGACGGAGACAGGGGGCTGGCCGAACAGCATCTACGAAGCCGAAAAAGCCCTGCTCAGGAATTCGGCCGGAGAAGAGTTGGAAGTCGTTCTCCGGGGAAGCACCTCAAAAGGAGTGGAAGAGACGATCTTCTGTGAGACGGAAAATTTGAAAAAAGGAGAGAGCTATCTGCTGAGCGTCGATTTTGTCAAGCTGGAAAATGTGGGTTACGACGAAAAGGGCAGGATGCAGAAAGTGGACGCCTATGGAACCGAGGCCTATGAAGAAGCACCGGATCGAATCACGATTGAGCTCAAATTTGAAATGAATTGAGAATATCTTATACTAATACCCGATCAAAACACCACCCGATGAAATATGTCCCTGAAATTTCATCGAAAGCAGATCGGAATATGGAATGGTATTTCGAATAGGGTTTAGTATTAGCTGCAACACGGATGAACCTGCGCACGGACGCCCGATTCGGGCCGGTGCGCAGGTTTTTTCACTGCATGGAAAGACAGAGTGTTGTACAGTCCCTTCGACGCAGAGGACAAATCTCAGATAGTATTTGTCAATCCGCAGGATTTGAGGTACAATGAGTGTAATCTTTTCTGCCGCTCTCCGGGATGGGGATCGGCAGAGCCCGGGCAGAAGGCGGCCGGTGCGGAGAGAGCCGCGGGGTCTTTCAACTTTTTGCCCATAGGGTGAAGGAGCGGAGCCGAAGAGGATTTCGCCTGATTTTTTAAGTGGATAGGGAGAAGGGAATGCAGCCGATAATCAAGATTGAAAATCTGGTATTTGAATATAAGGACGCGGAGCGCATTGTACGAGCGGTAGACGATGTTTCACTCGATATCCGAAAAGGTGAGTTTCTCGTCGTCATCGGTCACAACGGATCGGGCAAGTCCACCCTTGCCAAGCATCTCAATGCGATTCTGCTGCCGACGGAAGGTCATGTCTATGTCGGCGGCATGGATACCCTTGATCCGGAAAAGACGCTTGCGATACGGCAGATGGCGGGCATGGTCTACCAAAATCCCGACAATCAGCTGGTGGCGACGGTGGTCGAGGAAGACGTCGCCTTCGGCCCGGAAAATCTCGGCGTCGAACCGAAAGAGATCCGCCGTCGTGTCGATGAGGCGCTGAAAGTTGTGCGCATGGATGAGTTTGCCAAAAAAGCCCCCCATCTTCTCTCCGGCGGACAGAAGCAGCGGATTGCAATTGCAGGCGTCATCGCCATGAGACCGGACTGCATCATCTTGGACGAGCCGACCGCGATGCTGGATCCGAGAGGTCGTAATGAAGTCATGGAGACAATTGAGAGACTCAACCGTGAAGAGGAGATCACAATCGTTCATATTACACATTTTATGGAAGAGGCGGTGCGCGCCGACCGCGTCTGTGTCATGGACGGAGGAAAGATCATCATGCAGGGAACGCCCCGCGAAATTTTCAAAGAAGTGGATACACTGAAAAAAATCGGTCTGGATGTGCCGCAGATGACCGAACTCTCTTATGAGCTGCGCAAAGAAGGAATCGAGATGGCGGCGGATATTTTGACGGTAGAAGAGATGGTGAACAGGATATGTCGGTAGTGATTGAAAATTTGGTCCATGTGTATAATCCGGGTTCTCCTTTTGAAAGCACGGCGCTTCACGGCGTGGATCTGAGGATCGGGGAGGGAGAGTTTGTCGGGCTGATCGGTCATACGGGTTCCGGCAAATCGACCCTGATCCAGCATATGAACGGCCTGCTCAAAGCTTCATCGGGAAAGATCTTCGTTGACGGGCTGGATATCACGGCCAAGGACGTCTCTTTGCTCGAAGTGCGAAAGAAGGTGGGGCTGGTCTTCCAGTACCCGGAATATCAGCTTTTTGAAGAAACGATCTACAGGGATATCGCCTTCGGCCCTTCCAATCTCGGCCTCTCCGAAGAGGAAGTCCACGAGAGGGTCGTTGAGGCGATGGAGATGACGGGACTGGATTATGAGAAGCTCAAGGATCGATCCCCTTTTGAGCTGTCCGGCGGACAGAAGAGAAGGGTCGCTATCGCCGGCGTCATCGCGATGCGGCCGAGTCTGCTGATCCTGGACGAACCGACGGCAGGACTGGATCCCAGAGGAAGAGACGAGATCCTCATGCAGCTGAAGGAGATTCACAAGAGACAGAGAAATACCGTCGTCCTCGTCTCCCATTCGATGGAAGACATCTCGAAGCTCGTGGATCGCATCATCGTCATGAACCGGGGGAAGATTGAATTTTCCGGCAGTCCGAGGGAGATCTTCCGTCACGAAGAGAGACTGCGGGAGATCGGACTGGGTGTTCCGAAGGTCGTGGAGCTCATGAAGGCGCTGCGGGAGAGAGGACTCGATCCGGGAGAAGACTGTATTACCATAGAGGAAGCCAAGCAGCGTCTGCTGGGGCTGTTAAGGAGAACGGGAGATGCTTAAAGATATCACCATAGGACAATATTATCCGGTGGACTCGCCGGTGCACAGACTCGATCCTCGGGTCAAGATTTTCTTTACTTTTGCTTTCATGTTCTCGCTCTTCATCATCGAGAGCTTTGCTCCCTATGCGTTTATCGCGGCCTTTCTGCTGGGGATCGTCGCTCTGTCGAGGATCCCGCTGCGCTATCTTCTCAAGGGATTGAAACCGCTTTGGGTGCTGATGATCCTGACCTTCTCGATCAATGCTCTGCTGACGCCGGGAACCGTCGTCTGGTCCTTTTCCTTTTTGAAAGTAACGCAGGAAGGGCTCAGACAGGGGGTGTTCATGTTGCTGCGTCTCGTTTTCCTCATCATCGGCACCTCTTTGCTGACGCTGGCGACGGCGCCGATTGAGCTGACGGACGGCATCGAAAAGCTCCTGAATCCCTTTCGGCGTTTCAAGGCGCCGGCTCACGAGCTGGCGATGATGATGACGATTGCGCTGCGCTTCATCCCGACGCTGATCGACGAGACGGATAAGATCATGAAGGCGCAGATGGCAAGAGGGGCGGATTTCGAGAGCAAGAACCTCATCAAAAGGGCGAAGAGCCTGATCCCCCTTCTCGTGCCTCTCTTCATTTCCGCCTTCCGCCGGGCGGACGAGCTGGCGATGGCGATGGAGTCCAGATGCTATCACGGCGGAGACGGGAGGACGAGGATGAAGGAGATCTTCTTCAGCAGGAGGGACTATGCGGCGCTCGGCGTCATCTGCCTCTACCTGCTTGTGGTCGCCGGATTCCGATTATGGAGGGTCTGATGAGAGAATCGGAAAAAGAAGCAAAAAACCTGCGCAACATCGCCCTGCTCATCGCTTATGAAGGGGTATTCAGCGGCTGGCAGAGGCAGGAAAACGCCCCCTCAATCCAGGAACATATCGAAAGAGCCCTCTTTGAGCTGACCGGAGAAGAGGTTTCTTTGATCGCTTCCGGTCGTACGGATGCGGGAGTACAGGCTCTCGGGCAGGTCGCCTGTTTTCGCAGCGGGACGGCGATCCCCCACGAGCGGCTTCCGCTGGCGATCAACAGCAAACTTCCCCGGGAGGTCGCCGTGCTTGCGGCCTATGAAATGCCGCCGGACTTTCATCCCCGGTACGACGCGGTGAAAAAGACCTATCTTTACCGCATCTGCAATGCTCCCGTGCCGTCGCCTCAGGAGAGAAGAAGCGCCTGTCATGAGCGCGTTCCCCTCGATGTGGAGAGGATGCGGGAGGCGGCGCAGCATTTGATCGGAGAGCATGACTTCACCTCCTTCTGCAGCAGCCGCGCCGAGGCGGAAAACAAGAGGCGCAGGATCTATGCGCTGCGCATCGAAGAAGAAGTGCTGCGGGGCAGTTCCTCGCTGGAAGAGATCGCTCTTGCGGGAAAGAAGAGGTTCGCAGGAAAGAGGATTACGATTGAGGTGACGGGCAGCGGTTTTCTCTACAATATGGTGCGGATCATCGCCGGCACTTTGATAGAGATCGGCAAGGGAAAGGACTATGACGTCAAGGAGATCCTTGAGGCCAAAGACCGGGCAAGAGCGGGACCTACCGCCAAGGCGGAAGGGCTCTGCCTCAAATCCGTCACCTATGCAAAGAAAGAAGAAGGAAGCGGAAGATGAAATTTTTTGTCAAAACTCCTCCCGCACCACTTGACAGGAAAAGGCAAATCGTCTAAAATTATAAGATATGTGTAGATAAAGTTGTCCACAGCCCCGGACTTTTATATACATGAAAAAACGGTAAAAGAATTCGGTAAGGAGGACGATAGAATGAAGTCGTATGTTTCTAAGCCATCGGAAGTCACCAGAAAATGGTATCTGATCGATGCGGAAGGAAAGACCCTTGGTAGACTGTCGACAGAGATCGCCAGACTGCTTCGCGGAAAGCACAAAGTTACTTTTACTCCACATGTTGACGGAGGAGATTTCGTCATCGTTGTAAATGCGGAAAAAGTAGTGGTTACAGGAAAGAAAATGGACGACAAGATATACAGAAGACATACCGGTTATATCGGAAACATGAAAGAAATCAGCTTTAGAAAGCTGCAGCAGCAGAGACCGGAAGAGATCATCCGTCTCGCAGTGAGCGGGATGCTCCCGAAGAACAAACTTCGCTCCCCGATGATGACGAGGCTGAAAGTGTACGCAGGTCCTGAGCATAAGCATGCTGCCCAGCAGGCTGAAAAGCTTGACATTTAATTTGGAAGGAGGATTTTTTTCATGGCAAAGGTACAGTATTTCGGAACCGGAAGAAGGAAGAGTTCCGTTGCAAGAGTGCGCTTGATTCCCGGAGAAGGAAACATCACGATAAACGGAAGAAGTCTGGATGACTATTTCGGCTATGAAGTTCAGAAGAGAGAAGTGATGCGGCCTCTGAGCATCACCGAGACCCTCGGAAGATACGATGTCATCGTCAAGGTGCAGGGCGGAGGATTTACGGGACAGGCCGGCGCGATCCGCCACGGAATCTCCAGAGCGCTCCTCAAAGCGGACGGCGATTTGAGAAAAGCACTCAAAGCGGCAGGTTTCCTGACAAGAGACTCCAGAATGAAAGAAAGAAAGAAATACGGACTCAAAGCGGCAAGACGCGCTCCCCAGTTCTCAAAACGATAATGATATCAAAAACCCCTGTGAACTCAAAGGTTTCTCAGGGGTTTTTCTCTTTTCATCCTGAGGCTGTAGGGAGTATTTTGATTTTCGCATGGGGTTCATGATTTGCTGTTTCCCCGCTGAATGTCCAAATACGTATGTGATTGATTGAATCGGAGAATATAAAATGATTTCCATAAGAAGATACAGCATTAAAAACCCCTATCTGTTGCCATATGTGAAATGGATATGGCATTGCGAATCCAGCGAAGCAAACATTTATTATAAATTATTGCCGACAGATTGTATAGATATAATAATGAACCTGTCGAAGGAGATGTTTTATGAAACAGATTCCACAAACATTCTTGCTGCTCCTGTCCACATAAACGGGCTGCGGAGTAAATACAGCTATATTCGTCAAGAGACTCCTTTTCACATCTGGGGCATCTCATTCTATTATTTCGGACTTTATCCATTCATTCATCAATCATTAGAGAGTATAAGAGATAAAATAGTCGACTTGTATGATCTGTCATATCCCCTTGCAGGAAAGCTGGAGCATGCCGTTACGCGGGATAATAAAAATGAACGGATACGAAGAAATATAGAGGATACATTATATGAGGAATTAAAAATAAAGAACGTCTATACTGAAAAACTTCGGATGATATGGGATTTTTTCAGTACAAACAACAATACGACCGTTCAAGAGTTCTGTCTGAAGAATCAAATCAGAAACAAGACCTTTACAAGAAATGTTCTGTCGTATACGGGATACACACCGAAAGCATTATATGCGATCATGCGCTTCCAAAAAGCAGGAAATCAGCTAATCTATCAGGAGAAAAATAAGTTTTCTCAAATGGAGTATCTAAACAGTTTCTCTGATCAATCTCATTTCATAAGAGAGTTTAAGAGATTCTCGGGTGTCTCCCCGAGTGTATTTATAAAAGAGAGGATAACTGTAAAAGAAAATGCACAGTATTTTTATGAATGAATGTCCTTTTTGTTCAATACAAAAGCCTCCTTCATGATTTAGAATCTAAATAAAAAGGAGGTTTTTGCATGAGTATTTATACGGAGTTAGTGACATTCAAGACGAGGGAGGGCATAAAAAAGGATGGGTTTATTTCCATTGTGAATTCTCTGGAAAAAAATTTTCATTCAAAACAAAAAGGGTTTCTTGATACGGAATTGTTGTATGATGAAAAGCGGAATCACTGGATCATGATCCAGCACTGGGAAAGTGTTGAATTGTTGAAAGCAGCTTCGGAAAGGATGTTTCAGGATATTCAGGCGCAAGCGTTTGTTGAATCCATCATCCCTGAAACGGTAGATATGGTAATAACGCCTCAAATACAGGTATGGAAGTGATAAAATGAAGAATTTCATGTATAGAGTGGAGAGAGTATCGGGTTTTTGCGCGTCCGGCTATAAAGAGGGCGATGTTTTTTATTGCAGCGGGATGAACACACCGAATGTTTCTTTTTGCGGGGGAGCCTTTATGTCGCTATTTCCTTTACAAGTTGCTTTGAACAGCGGGGCTTTGTTTTATTTTGAAGAGAATCCCAAATCAATAGGAAATCTGTCTTGTCCTGACAACGGGTGTGTTACGTTTCGGTTAACTTTGCTCGAAGAGGAGAGAGGATAACTCGGACTATGCAAAGACTATAAAGACTGTGAAGACGAAATCCCTTGAAGATGAATGACTTCAAGGGATTTTGTCAGTGTTCAAATTATAGAATCGTCAAGCAAAAAATCTGAAACGCCTATATTCAAAACCCCGGTATCATCATACCATCGTTTACGGATATCATGGCGGACAATGATTTTTGGGAAAGAATCCCCGGTCAGGGCGAAGGGCCTGTTTTCAACAAGTGCTTTATTCTCAGTTTCCAGCTCATATACAGACCGGAGATAGGTCTTTTTCCCTCCGGAGTTGCGATGAAGTCGATTTCTCTGGGAACCTGAACTGTAATGCCTGATTTATTCTTTCCGCCGGGGTTATATGGATTTGACACCTCATCTGGCATCTGTATTTCATCTACAAGCAAATAGAATCGATCTGACCGATTCCCCGCCTGTTTACGAACAACCTTTGTCAGTTCAAGGGGATTCTCCCTTTGTAAAGAAGAAGAAAATATAATATAATAGTTTCGGATATGGAAGATGATTTGACAACAGGTTTTTAAGGAGGGAAGAGGATGGAAAAAAACAGGAGAGAGCAGCGATTGCTATTGAAAAGTAGATATGCAATCATACTGCTGCTTATTTTGATTGCATCATCCGTGACGGTCTTTGCAGAAAAATCAACAAAGATTTTTATAGGAGACATGGAGGTAAAGTTCAAAGAGCCCTCTTATATCGATGTGAACGGTGTTTTATGGACGGAAGTGTCTTCTCTTCCTCCAAAATTAGGAGGAAAATATTTTTGGAACCAGTCTCTGCGAAAATTTTCGATCATCGATAAATATGGCCATACCAATAGCTATTTCATCGGAAAGAAAAAAGTTTACTACGGACGAGATCCGTCTTCAAATATCGATTTTGCCCCTGTTTTGAAAAATGGTCAGGTAATGATGCCCTTGACATATGTTCTTCAGCTGTTGGGACAAGCCTATACAACAGACCCCGACGATGGAGCGGTCTATATTTTTGATATGGACCATCTTGTCATGAAGGCACTTGAAGACAAGGGAATTATCAAAGATGAATTTTATTATATTTCAGACTGGCTGTATTCGGCCTCTGATCCGGATCTGATTTACTATGAGCTGCGTCAAAATGTTCCTGCCGGACAGATCGCTTTTTTGACGGGAAGATATCATTATCGGCTCAGTACAGGCGAACTGTATAAATTATACGATGAGGCAAATAAAAAAGAACTGGTCGGGAGATATCCTGTTAGCAGCGAGACTGCAAAGATGTATAAAAACAGTGAATTGCTAAAATTTGAAATGGATACCGAGGAGTTGACAGATAGTTCAGCGCTCATATTCGATATAATTGAAATGGGTCAGAGAGAATCGATCATGAAGCAGAAGATGTATACTTCCCAAATGTCTCCGGAACAAAGAGGAGAAGTGATGTACAGGTTGATTATGGGTGATTACGGTGTCAATAAAACAGGGTTGATTATAAGCAGCAATTTAACGGATGAAGGGGCTTTTCCGATTGATCTGAAGAAAACAAACGAACTGTCCGAATTATTGCTCGGAGGTCCGGCGGATATGAGCAGCAAACTCTATCCGTATAAGACCAAAAATAAAAACAACTATATGATCGCGGCAAGTGGGGGAAGCATTGCATTTCCGAGGTTGAAATATAAGAAAGTAAGCGGAGACAGACTTACGCTGATCGGCAGCTTGACAATTCCGGATTTCGATAATGAAAACGCTCCGAGAATAGAGATCGCGAAATTTACCGCGGAACTGCAAAAAAACAAAAAAAGTCCGATTGACGGATATATTGTTAAAAGCGTGGATTATGAATATTTTAATAGTAAAATAAATGGGATTGTTTCAAAATATAAAGGCAGAGAATGAACGAGGGAGCATCATTTTGCGTAAAAAAGTGTTTTGAAAACAAAAAATAAAAATAGAGGATCGATGAACTGCTATTTCCGGAAAGGAGAGATTTTAATGGCAAACCGGCCGCACGACTATTCGTATTTTTGCAATCGGGACTGTGAGTACTTCCCCTGTCATGGAGAAGATAAAAATCCCGAATTTTTCAACTGTCTTTTTTGTTATTGCCCCCTCTATATGCTGGGGGAAGACTGCGGAGGCAATTTCCGCTTCATGGAAAACGGCGTCAAGGACTGTTCCGCCTGTATGCTGCCTCATTCTAAAGGCGGTTATCGTTATATCAACGGGAAATTTATGGAGATGGTCGAGAGGATGGCTCAGATTCGTCTCAAAGAACATCCGAATGAAGAACGATAAGAAAATCTTATAGATACTATAGAAAAAAACGATAGATAAAACGGCGATAAAAAAGTGCAGATCTTTCTCCCTATGGTATAATTGAGCTGTTTGAAATTTCCAGATCAACAGGAGGAGAGAGAAGATGAAGAAAAAATGGATGAAACTGATCTTGGGAGGAGTCTTGGTCCTTGCGATGCTCGCAGGATGTGCGGAGAAGCCGAAAGTGAATGAAGAGCCCGCGCAGGAGGCGCAGGAGAAGGAGGAGGCAAAAGAGCCGGAAACGGTAGTCAATGAGGAGAACAACCGTATTTTATTCAACGGTTCCACCTCTCTGGCGCCGGTGATCACGGCGATTGCGACGGAATTCAACGAGACCCATAAGAAATGGAATGTCGTAGATCCTTCTCTGCCGGAAGCGGATATCGCCATCTATGTGTCGGCAGGGGGCTCGGGTCAGGGTACAAAGGCGGTCATTGACGGGACAACGGATTTCGGGATGGTCGCAAGAAGTGTCAAGGAAGAAGAAAAGTCTGCGATCACAGACTATAAGGAATATCAAGTGGGCATCGACGCACTGACGATTGCGGTGCATCCTGCCAATCCGGTGACGAGAGTGCTGGACAGTCTGACGACAGAGCAGATCATAGGGCTATTTTCCGGCCAGTACAAGACTTGGAAGGATCTGGATGCTTCGCTTCCGGCCGAGGAAGTCGTCGTAATCACAAGAGATATCAACGGCGGCGCTCATGAGGTCTTCCAAAAGAAGATTATGGGTGAGACGGAAGTGAAGGCGGAGGCGATCCAGGCGGCTTCGATGGGTGAACTGGTCAAAAACATCATCGACAATCCCTATGCGATCGGCTATGCATCCTATGGAGTGGCAAACCAGAATGAAGGAAAGATCGTGCGTTTGAAGGTAAGTGGAGTAGAAGCGACAGCGGAAAACATCCTCAGCGGCGCATACATCATTCAGAGACCTCTGATCCTGGTCGCATCGGGAGAGCCGACACCGCAGGAAAAAGCCTTCCTCGATGTGGTCATGGGCGCGGAAGGACAGAAGATCGTGGAGAAGATGGGCTTTATCCCGATGAAATAAGAAAGAACCCTGTAAAGGAAGGATGGGAAGCCGCCTCTGAAAAAATCGGAATTCGGACTGCGGGAGAGGGAAATGAGAAAAAAATTGGGAAATGAAATGGAAAAAGCATGGATACTTGGGATGGCGTTTATCGTCATCCTCCTCTTTGCGCTGATGCTGCTCCACATCGGCAGGGAGAGTCTGCCCTCTTGGAAGGAGGCGGGGAAGGAGATGTTTTCTCCCGCATCGCCTTGGCGTCCCGTCAGCGCGAAGCCGAGTTTCGGTCTGCTGCCGATGATCGCGGGAACGCTCTTCGTATCCGGGCTTGCCGTCATTCTTGCGATGATTCTCGGTGTCCTGAGCAGTCTGTATCTGCATTTTTATCTGCCGGAGAATACGGCAAAAATGATTCTTTCTTTTATTGACCTGACCGCGGGAATTCCCTCGGTTATCTTCGGGCTGATCGGGCTGACGCTCGTCGTACCGCAGACGGCAAGGCATTTTAAGATGGCGGCGGGACAGAGCGTCCTTGCCGCCTCGGTCGTTTTGGGCGTGATGCTGATTCCTTTCGTCGTTTCTTCCTGCGGAGAATCCGTCTTGGAGGCGAAGAGATTGTATGAGCTGCCGGCACTGGCTCTCGGACTTTCCAAGGAAGCCCTGATTCTGCATATGATCCTGCCCGCTGTGAGAAAGGGAATCCTCGCTTCGGCGATGATGGCCTTCGGACGAGGGCTTGGAGAGACGATGGCGGTGATGATGGTTGTCGGCAACTCTCCGATCTATCCCCGGCTGCTTGGCAGGGCGCAGACACTTCCTGCACTGACGGCCCTCGAGATGGGGAGTGTCGAGCAGGGCAGTCTTCATTTGTCGGTGCTCTACACCGCAAACGCCGTCCTGCTCGTCATCCTTTTTTCCATTCTTTTGGGAGGCTATCTGCTGAAGAAAAAGGGAGAGAAAGATGAAGAATAGGATATGGAACAGCATTTTGTTTACTGTATTTTGGGTGATCGGCAATCTGACGGCGGGGATCTGTTTTTTTCTCTTTTTCTATGTCTTCTGGCGCGGCCGAGAGGTCGTCAGCGCGGATTTCATCTTTGGAGAGCCTTCCGGTATTCCGCTGGGAACGGAGGGCGGTATCTTTCCGGCTCTGGCGGGCTCTGTGCTGTCGGGGCTTCTCTCTGCACTGATCGCCGGAACGGTCGGTATCGGAGCGGCTGCTGCCGCGGCCTTCTATCCGGAAAAAAAGGTCGTGCGTCTGCTGAAACTTTCGATTTTCGGTCTTTCGGGGATTCCTTCAATCCTTTTCGGACTCGTCGCATACACTCTCCTGATATACCGCCTGGGACTGCCGAGGAGTCTGCTGAGCGCTTCGGCGGCGGTTGCGGCCATGATGATTCCTTTTATTGCGATCCGTGCGGAAAAGATCCTGATCGAAAAGGGAGAGCAGTGGATGAGACAGTCTCTCGTGCTGGGACTTTCCCGGGAATATGCTCTTCGGAAAATCATTCTGCCCTCCTGTCTCTCCGAACTGACGGGTACGACGGCGCTTGCCGCGGCTTACGGCATGGGAGCGGTGGCTCCGATACTCTACACCGGCGTCGTCATTCAGGCGAAGGTGCCGAGCAGTCCTCTGCAGCCCTTCATGTCGCTTCCCCATCATCTGTATATTCTGATCAGCAACGGATATTCGGAAGACTATGCTTATGGAAGCGCTTTTGTACTGATGCTCTTTCTGCTGCTCGTCCATCTGCTTTGCAGACTGCTTTCGTTTCGTTCGAAATAAGGAAAAGGAGGAATCCTCGTGTTGGAAGTGAACAATCTGCAGGTTCGGTTTCGTAAAAAACAGATTCTCCATGATATTGATCTCAGCATAGAAAAGGGAAAGATCCTTGCGGTGGTGGGTCAGTCCGGCTCCGGCAAGACGACTTTGCTCAAAGCGCTCAATCGTATCGTTGAAGAAGAAGGCGGGAAGCTGAGCGGTGAGATGCGTCTTTTCGGTCGGGATCTGATGCGGATGGATAAGGAAGAGCTGCGCCGAAGGATCGGCATGGTCTTTCAGCAGCCGATCGCCTTTCCGGGAAACATCGAGCGTAATCTTGCCTATGTGCTGCAGTATCACCGCAATCTCAGCCGAAAAGAGCTGCAGGAGCAGATCGTTCTGCGGCTTGTGCAGGTCCGCCTCTATGAGGAGGTGCGGGGTCGTCTGAAACATTCCGCGCAGACGCTCTCCGGCGGTCAGAAACAGCGTCTTGCCATCGCTCGAAGTCTCTGTGCGGATCCGGATTTTCTCCTTCTTGACGAGCCCTGCTCCGCTCTCGATATGAAAAACACCCTCGCCATCGAGGAGCTCCTGCTGAGCCTTCGAAAAGAGTACGGCTTCGTCATCGTCACCCACAATCTGGCGCAGGCGAAGCGGATCGCCGACAGCATCGTCTTCATGGACGAGGGAAGAGTGCTGGAAGTGACGGAAAAAGAAGCCTTTTTCACCCAGCCGAAGACGCAGCCGGCAAGAGAGCAGATCGCCTATCTCTCTTAGCTTTGTCTTCATACGAAAGGCTTTCGGCTCCTCAAAAATTTCGCAAGTCGCTCCGCTTTCCCGTTTATTCCCGACATTCTGTAGTTTCAAAGGGGATCAATATAAGCCTGTTGCGGATGAAACCCTGTCTTTTCCGCCGGAAAACACGGGAATTTCTGTACGGATACTCTTGGGCAGCCTGATTGGAGATGCGGTAAAATGAAGAAGGAAGGGGAGATGAAAATGAATATGCTCGAGGCGTTCAACTCCGCGATGGAGTATATCGAAGAGCATCTGTTCGAAGAGATCGACTACCGGGAGCTTGCGAAAATATCGGGCTGCAGCGGAGGGATCTTCCCGAGATTTTTCTCCCTGCTGGCCGATATGCCTCTCAGTGAATATATCCGGCTGCGCAGGCTCAGCCGAGCGGCGCTTGAGATCAAGGACAGCAAAGAGAAGATCATCGAGATTGCCGGACGCTGCGGCTATGAATCCGTTGACGCTTTTTCCGCGGCTTTTCGAAAGGTTCACGGCAACACGCCTTCTCTCGTGCGCAAGGGAGCGTCTTTTCAGGTCTTTTCCCCGATGTATTTTTCAGTTAGCGTTCAGGGAGGTGCCAAGATGAATATGAGATGGGAAAAAAAGAAGGCTTTCAGGGTGGCGGGGCTCGCTCTGCATCAAGGAAAGACGTCGGATTTCGGCGGAGTATGGAAACAGCTGACGGAAAAAAAGGTAGCCATGCAGGAGCTGCTTTCGCTGGGCAGCGGAGAGAGCTACGGCCTCTGCTATGATTTCGAAGACAAAGACAGATTCAGCTATATGGCGGGTTTCGATCTTCGGGATGAGAGCAGGGCAAAGCGCCTCGGACTGGAAGTGCTCGAGGTTCCGGAGGCGGAATATGCGGTCTTTGAGTTGATCGGGGCGATCCCGGAGAGCATACACAAGGGCTGGGAGTATATCATGGGAACCTTTTTCTCCGAGGGAAAGTATGAGCATGCGGGCAGTCCGGATTTCGAATATTATTTCGAAGGAGATATGTACAGTCCCAATTACAGGATGGAGCTCTGGGTGCCGGTGAAAAAGAAATGACTCTTATCGGATATTGATGAGATCGATGAAGTAAAGAAAAAGCGGCGGCAGGTGGTGATGTTTTGCAGAATCTGCCGCTGTTTTGTTTGAATACCGATCCACTTTCGAAATTGTAGAATTTCAGGAATGAACAGGAAAGCAGATATATGCTGAACATAGAGAGGCTGTTTAGTATAAGAGACAACCAAAGAAAGACAGTACAAAAAATTTAGCTCAGATCTAGATATTGAAGCAAAATCGTCAATCGCAGCCGAGCGACATGACTTTCCCATTCGATATCCGTAAGCTGGGTTGCCCGATCAATTCGTTTGCGGATGGTATTGATATGAACAAACATCTTGTCTGCGGTCAGGCTATAATTCATGTTGTTTTCCAAGTAGATTTTCAATGTTTTCAGAATCTCTATATTACGGTCATCTTCAAGCAAAACTCTATAGGAGCTTAACATTTTTTCGAGTTCATCGGATGGAATATCGAGCCACGCCATCGGACCTAATTGTTCATAAGTCCAAAGGGTATTTTTTGGATATAAAAGTTTACCCATCTTCATAATTTTTCTGCATTTACTTATTGTATTTTTTATTTCGGACAGGGATTTTTCCTCAGAGCACAGGCTGAATCGGAGAGAGGATCCCGGAATCTTCCGCTGAATGTGTTTTTGAAAGCCTTCAATCCGCTTTTGGAGGCGGTCATTTTTGAGATCCTTTTCGTTTTCCGATTCCCAAAGAAGTAAGCCTTCATTGTCATCTAAGAATGCAATTTTCGCCTTATTATAAGGGGAACTCTGTTCTAAAGCATCTGTAAAATCTTTTCGATAACTGCGGGCCGAAATCTTCCGGTTCATCTGTTGAAACAGGATACAAAGGGATTTTTTATGAATATCGATTCCTTGAAAAACAGCTTGGGAAACCAATCCGCTAAGATCGCTTTCCTTGTAGTTGAGTGCAAATAAAATATAATTTTCAAATTCGATATTTCCCATGCTGCGAGCAAAGAGAATTTGCTCATAGACATTCTGCAACATCAAAAAAGCGATGCGAATGGCATACTCATCATAAAAATCAATGAATTCTTTGGACTCCATAACAATGAAATATGCTTGAACGATTCCGTTCATAATGATCGGTATGATGATCCAGCTCACCCGAGGTTCTTCCAGGCTGACAGCATCAACCAATCGGTAGCGGCTCATATTGATATAGTCGCACAAGGTATGTTTGGTAAATTCCTTACTTGGATTCCAGTAATCGCTTTCCTGTAGCTTGTAATATTCGGTGATTCTGCGAAAATTATCCGAGCTGTAATACGATTTATTTTCGTTGACATCAAACAGAAATGCCGGAAACTGCATCTCGATCTCAACTGCTTGCAGGATTCGCCGGATTTTATGCACCTTGTATGATTGATCGGAAGGTTGAAAGGCCTCGCTGTTTTGAATTCGAAATCGCTTTACCGTGCGATTCATCACTGCTGTATTGATCTGATTCATCACATCCATCCAGGGAATGGAAAAAGGCATGCTGATCAGCGGTATACTATGCTCTTCAAAATACTGTAGGATATCTTCGGGAATTTTATCCAAATATCGTCCTCTTTTGATCATCATCGCAGAGCATTCCGACAGAGAACCTTCCTGAAATGCCTTTTGAATACAGTCGGGTTCTTTGGAAATCACATAGCCGGATGACAGGATCAGTTCTTTTCCTCTCGACCAGCGGGGGGCATCGGGAGCTTCCAGAAGAGTGATTCCTTGGATTTCTTTGTGCAGTCCCTTTCTCCCGGCAAGCACATAAAAATCCTTGAAGTATTCCATTTTGAGTAATTCAGAAACCGCTATCCCCATAAATTTTCTCCTTTGCCAAGCGAATACTTTTCTAAAGTGTAACACCCGATTTCTTTTCCTGTCAAGAAATCGGGTGTTTCTATTTATTTGTTATACATCGGCTTATATTCTTCGGTTTTTCTCTCTTCAAATTCCTTTTTGATCGCTGTCATCAAATCCGGTCTTGTCAGCAAGTCATATGCGATGCCTGCGAATACCCCGGCAGCATACAAAGCTCCTTTTTTGCCGAGAGTCGAGCCGTTTGCCGCTGTCGCCTGCCAAGTGTGAGGCGATACACCGATCGGCCAGCAAACCGAAGTGAAAAAACAGGTAGGCATGATATAACTCAGATCTCCGGAATCTGAGGAACCTCCCAACTCAAATTTCTTCCATAGATCTCTTTCTCCGACACCCAAAAACATCGGAGTATCCTTTTGTTCAAGTTGCTCCCGTTCATTCTCTACGATGTCTCTTGCAACGCTGTCCTGCAAAGCTTGAGCAAATTCCAGTTCTTCTTTTGTATAGACGGGGTTCTTCACTTCCTGCAAATTTGCATAAGCCAGATCCGCAAAAGTTTTATGTTCTTTCAGTTCGCAGCAGCCGCATTCCACTTTGATTTCCACTTCCGTTTCTGTCATAAGAGCAGCACCCTGAGCAATTTTCTTGATCCGCTCCAAAATTTCCCGCACCTGAGATATCTTCGGTGCACGCACAAAATACCAAGCGCTTGCTCTATCCGGGACGATATTGGGAGCAAAACCTCCACTGTCGACCGCATAGTGAATTCTTGCTTTCGATGTCACATGTTCTCTCAGATAATTGCTGCCCACATTCATCAGTTCCACCGCATCGAGGGCACTTCGTCCTCTTTCCGGAGCAAAACCTGCATGAGAAGTGATTCCTTTGAAGAAAAAGCGTGCAGAAGCATTTGCGATAAATGCCTTATCGTATGCGGCATTCAAACTCATCGGATGCCAGGACAGGGCAGCATCACAACCCTCAAACATTCCATAGTAGGCCATTTTTACTTTTCCGCTGAGCAATTCTTCTTCCGGGCAACCGTAAAATCGGATTGTACCCGAAATATTTTCCTTTTCCAGAAATCTTTTGACTGCTATTGCCCCAAGTGCAGCTGCCGTTCCGAGCAAATTGTGTCCGCAGCCGTGACCGGCGCCTCCTTCGATGATCGGCTCTTTAGTAATGCCGACTTTTTGTGATAATCCCGGAAGAGCATCGTATTCACCGAGAATCGCAATGACCGGACTCCCGTTTCCATACTCTGCATAAAAAGCATGTTCCAGATGTTCCTCATTTACGATGACAAAGCCTTCGTTTTTCAGCATATCCCGAAACAGGTTTGCCGACCGGATCTCCTGTCCTCCAAGCTCTGGGTTCTCCCATAGGGTCTGACAAGTCTGATAACCTAACTCCTCGAGACTTTGAACGATACCGATCAGATCTTTTTTTAACATTTTCTCCTCCTTAATTCTGTTTTGATTGTTTTGTCTGTTTCCTCAATGTGATTGCGATGGACAGGAACACGCAGGATAAAATTCCCAAATAGTTTGAAGAGCCTGGCAGCCACTGGAACAGACCCGATAAGAGGGCAATATTCATCAGCACACCGAAAATGAATATTCCGGCAGCCAAATTTTTCGCTTTGGCTCCGAATTGGATAAGCAAGGCGCCAAAGAGAGCCGGGAGAAGGTAGTTCAGTGATTCCGTCACTTGCGGAGGCAGCATTTTCAAAATGGAACTTCCTAAGATCACCCCTATTGTCAGAACCGAAATATTGATCACAACGGATACCGCCATTCCGATCGTTGCGATGATACTTCCCTCTTCGGTACCCGGCTCGATGCCGGCGGAAAGTTGCGCCATACTGGCACAGGGAACTCGCATATTGGAAATATTTCCGGACAAGAATGCCATATAAGTACCGACAGGACCTAAGACAGAGAAATATGAAATAGGCTCAAATATCCAAAGCAGTCCGAAAGCACTCAAAGCGGACAGTGAAGCTGTGAGAAGAGCTGCGGGTTTTGGCAAAAGGCCGTAAACCACTGCCAAGACGATCGCCGGCAAAAATGATGTGATCACACCGCAAAGCCCTGTAATTTTACCGATTTTATGCATACGAGGCATATATTCATTTTCAAAAAAAGTATTTTTGTTCATAATGCCCTCCTAAATAAATGCGGTGATAGTCATCGCAGCCAGAATTGAAATGGTAAGGTTCCACTCTTTAAGCCAGGTGATATCTTTCTTTTCGCTCAATAAGATCAGAATTCCCATAAAGGCGGCTCCAAGCAGACAGGATATCGAATTTTTGTTCAGTTTGACAATATGCTGAGAAGATAATGCAGAAAAGGCTCCGATGATTGCCGCTGAAGAAATCACCATCATTCGTTTGGGATCCCCGCCGGAAATTTTATGTTGAATTTTGTCCATACGGCTGGAGGAAAAGGTTGCAAAAATAACCCAGCCGATCGAGCCGATAATCATAGTCCATACTGCCATCGTCAGTGCTAAAGGCGTCAGTTCATCGGCACCAAGCTGTACTCCGACCGAGGCCGTTCCGAAACCGGCTGCGATCGACTCAAACATTACCGAGCCGATCAGTGACAACCTCATCCAAGCCATCGGTGCACCTACCGTAATCAATAAGGAAAGCATCCCGCTCAAAATTACGATGGATGGACCGATCGAAGTAATTGCACTGCTCTTGATGGCCTTTTTCATTTGCGTTTCGGTAATCCCCATTGTCTTACCCGCCTGATAAGCACTTTTTGCAAAAATCACCGCCTGTGTTACAACAAGCAACACCGCGATTCCACAAGCGATCCACATGGGCAGGCTGTTTGCAATTTTCATCGTATCCATAGAAATTCCCCTCCTATTTATTAATATTTTCTTAACATTATACCGATCGAAGGAGGTCTTGCCTATGAATAAAAATTCACTTTTTTCTAAAGAATTTATGTCTGTGAATTTATGTTCATCCCGGATAAAGAAAAATGAATTTATTTTCATATTGTGGACTATCTCATGGAAGAGGTGTTTCTGAGGATGGAAAAAGGCTATTGAATCTTCTTTCATATCATAGTATAATGAGACAGGCCGTGCTAGATGGGGAGTCAGCGGTGCCCTGTAACCTGCAATCCGCTTCAGCAGGGTTGAATTCCTGCCCGAGGGGAAAAGACTGCAGAGCTGGAAAGATGATCCGGTGTTGAGACTTGGGTCTTACGCAACGGAAGCCCGTGAACCTCGTCAGGTCCGGAAGGAAGCAGCGATAAGCGGAGTCTTCTGTGTGCCGTGAGGGCGCCTGGGTGGAGTCGGAGAGTCTGATACCGTCTGTGGATTTGCCGCAAAGGCAGGTGCACGGCCTCTTAGATAAAGAAAGAGAATGAAGATGCGGAGCGACCTTTCTGAGGGGAGCTCCGTTTTTATTTTTTATATTTCTTTTTCTTAATCTTTTCCCGGAGCAGATGCAGATATAAAAATGCCCTTCCACAGACCGTAACATTTCTGTCCGATCTTGCGGAAGGGTATTCGGTTATGGTCGGAATGACAGGATTTGAACCTGCGACCCCTTGACCCCCAGTCAAGTGCGCTACCAAGCTGCGCTACATCCCGATGTTCTTTGCCGAAGCGTTTTCTGCAAAGATATTATATCACAGATTTCGTCAGGAATCAAAGGAATCTTTGAATTTATTTCCAAAAAACAATATCTATATACATAAAATAATATTTCCGTATAAATAGCCGCATTTATAAAAAGATACTGTTGTTATATCGGAGGTAATTTGATATCATGAATAGGGAGAAGAGATATTTCAGAACGATTTCATTTTCGTTGCTGAGTGATTATAATAAACAGAAAGCGCCTTCCGCTGTTGGAGAGAATCCTTCCGATTGAAAAAGAAGGGAGTAAGAAGGTCGCTTCGGTTTATTATACTAAACTCTCCGGAGAATGAGAAATGGTGGGAGCAGGTTTATGACACTGGTAAAACAGAGCATTAGAGATTGCTGGCAGGAACGCGTCCGCAAGACGCCGGATGCGGTCTTCATCCGCTATGAGCAGGAGAGCTACAGCTGGAAGGAGATGGACCGACTGTCGGAGAAAGTTGCGGAAGTCTTTCTCTCCGAGGGCGTGAAAAAGCAGTCTCGGGTCGGTATTTTCGGCGTGAACTCGCCGGCGTGGATCGCCGCCTTCCTTGCGATTCAAAAGATCGGAGCGGTCGCCGTGCTCATCAATTCCTATTATAAAGACGCTGAGCTCAGGGACTGCATCGAGATTGCGGACGTCGAGTACATCCTTTATACCGGAGGTGATCGAAGTCCGGAGATCGAGCAGGTCGTCGGGATGATGGAGGAGCCGGTGCAAAAGAGGAGTTTTGATATCGAGAAAACCTTTGCAGAATCCTTGAAGATGAAGGAAGAGTTCTCAGGTTCGGAAAAGGAGGCCGTCGACTGTGAGGAGCTCTGCTGCATCCTGTTCACGTCAGGAACGACAAATGACTGTAAAGGCGTCCTCTTTCATCATTTTTCTCTCGTGAACAATGCGAGAGAAGTGGTGAAGCGCATGCACTGGACGCAGGAAGACCGGATGTGCCTCACCGTTCCGCTCTTTCACTGTTTTGGAATCACGATCAGTCTTCTCACGAGTATCATCGGAGGGATGTCGATATCTTTACTCAGTAAATATCGAACGGTTTCGGTCTGCGAGACGGTGCAAAAAGACGCCTGCACGATACTGAACGGAGTGCCGAGCATGTTTTTGGCCCTCATCAAGAATCCACAGAGGGCAAACTACGATCTCTCCGGTCTGAAAAGCGGGATCATAGCCGGTTCGCCGATCTATGAAAATGAGTACTTGGACGTCTGCCGGGATCTGGGCGATATGAAACTCCAGCCTTCCTACGGATTGACGGAGGCTTCCCCCTGCGTCTCTATCGTGGACTATGAAGATCCCATCGAAAAGAAAGCGACGTCGGCGGGAAAGGTGATCGACGAGGTGGAGATTCGCATCGTCGATATCATTACGCAGCAGGAACTGGAGACGGGCAAAGTCGGGGAGATTTATGTCCGGGGATACAATGTGACAAGCGGATATCTGACCTTGGGCGAAGACAGCTGCGGCGGACTGAGCGAGGACGGATGGCTGAAGACCGGAGATCTCGGCTATCTGGATGAGGAAGGTTATCTCTATGTGACGGGAAGAAGAAAAAATTTGATCATCCGCGGCGGAGAGAATGTTTCGCCTCATGAGATCGAACGCTTCATCAAAGAGGCGGCTGAGGGCGTAGAAGTCCTCGTTTTCGGCATAAAGACCGAAGTGCTTCAGGAGGAGATCGTCGCCTGCCTCGAAGGCAAGGAGGATCCTGAACTGGAGAGGAAAATCCGCGGCTATCTCGAAGAACATCTCAGTCATTTTAAGATTCCGAAGCATTTTGTCTTTTTAGAGGAGTTTCCGCGAAATTCGACGGGAAAGATCAATCAGAAAAAACTGAAAGACTGGGCTGAGAGCAGCTTGGAAACCTTGTAAATCGTCGGTTGTTTTGCGTCTTCTTTTGAGGTATAATCAAAAAGGACGCCAAATTTCAATAAATGAATGCAATAGGACTTATAGGAGGGAAAGCCATGAGTACGAGAAAGAGACCTTTGGAGGGAGTTAAAGTCATCGAGCTTGCAAACTTTATCGCCGCCGCGACGACAGGCCGTTTTTTGGCGGATCTGGGAGCTGACGTCATCAAGATCGAGAGTGCCGCGGGAGATCCGCTGCGTTATACGGCTCCGACAGAGGGACGACCGCTGGATATGTATGAAAATACGACTTGGGAACTGGAAAACGCTAACAAGCGCTGCATCTCTCTCAATATGAAAGATCCGAAAGGAAGAGAAGCTTTCTTCAAACTTTTGGATACCGCTGACATCCTGATCACCAACTGGAGGGTGCAGGCTCTGCAGAGAGCGGGACTTGACTACGAAACGCTCAAAGTGAAGTACCCCAGCCTCGTGTACGGTATCTGCACCGGATACGGAGAGTACGGACCGGACAAAGACCTCCCGGGCTTTGACTTTACGGCCTTTTTCGCAAGAGGAGGATATCTGGAGACCCTCAGACAAAAGTCGGACGGACCGATGAACGTGGTGCCGGGTATCGGAGACCACAATGTCGGAATCAACCTTGCGGCAGGGGTGCTTGCGGCCTTTTATCATGCAAAGATGACGGGAGAAGGAGAGAAGGTGGAGACCAGCCTCTTCGAAAGTGCGATCTTCAATATGGGAATGATGATCCAGGCGGCGCAGTATCCGGATTACGGGATCAAATATCCGATGAACATCCGTGAGGCGAACAATCCGCTCAATGCGGCCTGGCTGACGAAAGACGGACGCTATATTCAGACCTGTATGCCGGATTACAACACTTATTTCAAGAAACTGATGACGGCTTTGGAACTGAGTGATATGGCGGAAGATGAGCAGTATTTCCCGGTGCAGAATCTACATAAGAACAATCTGGGAACGACGGTTTACGACAAGATCGTTGCTCGTTTCAAAGAGAGAGATCATCAGGAGTGGGCGCAGGTGCTGACACAGGCGGACATCCCCTTCTCCCTTGCAAAGAGCTGGGAAGAGCTGCTGGAAGACGAGCAGGCTTGGGCGAACGACTGCTTCTACAAGATGTCCTATCCGAAGGGAGAGAGGATCCTCGTCAAGCATCCGGTGAAATATCAGGAGATGGGACCGACCCCCTACAACAAAGGGCCCATGATCGGAGAGCACGGCGTCGAGATCATGAAAGAGCTCGGATACAAAGAACAGGATATTCAAGAGATGCTCAAGGCAAAGACTCTCTATGTTTGGGAAGACAAAAAGTAAGCGGAAAAATTCATGAATTGAGAAGGATTTGAGGACAAACGATGCGAGATGTATATACGATGGGTGTGGATATCGGTTCCACTTCGACCAAATGTGTGATTCTGAAAAACGGAAAAGATATCGCGGGAGAGAGTATCGTCAACCTGGGAGCGGGAACGAAAGGAGTATCTCTTGCGATTGAAGAGGTGCTGAAGAAAACAGATCTGGCGATGGAGGATATCGAGGTGACGGTATCGACCGGCTACGGGAGAAACAGTTACGAAGAGGCGGACAAGACCATGAGCGAGCTCAGCTGTCATGCGAAAGGCGGTTCTTTCATCTTCGGTGAGGTGCATACGATTATCGATATCGGAGGACAGGACATCAAGATCCTGAAGCTTGACGGCAAAGGTCAGCTGACCAGTTTTCTGATGAACGACAAATGCGCCGCAGGGACGGGAAGATTTCTCGAGGTGATGGCGGGAGTCCTCGATGTGAACCTTTCGGACATGGGGGATCTGGATAAGGCGGCTTCCGAAAAGACGCCGATCAGCTCCACCTGTACGGTTTTTGCCGAGTCGGAGGTCATTTCCTGCATGGCGAAGAAGATCCCTGTGCCGAATATCCTCAGAGGAATCCACGCTTCCGTAGCGACGAGAGTCGGAGGTCTCGCAAAAAGAGGCGGACTTGCGGCGCCGGTTGCGATGACCGGCGGAGTGACGAAAAATTCGGGGATCGTCCGCGCGCTGAGCGAGGAGCTCGGCACGCAGATCAGGATCTCGGAAGACTCGCAGATGGCGGGTGCGATCGGCGCGGCAATTTACGCTTACGAGGAATATCTGAAAAGATAGAAAGGAGCATACCATGAGCAATACAGCGATGGTAGAGGAAAAACCGGCGAAGGTCCTGCTGGGTGAGATCGTAGCAAAGCATTATCAGGACGCCTGGGACGCCAAAAACCGCGGAGAAAAAGTGGGCTGGTGCGCCTCCAACTTTCCGCAGGAGATATTTGAGACCTTGGATATCAAGGTGGTCTACCCGGAAAACCAGGCCGCGGCGATATCCGCAAAAGGCGGCGGGCAGAGAATGTGTGAGATCGCCGAAAACGACGGCTATTCCAACGATATTTGCGCCTATGCGAGGATCAGTCTCGCCTATATGAATGTCAAGGACGCGCCGGAACTCAATATGCCGCAGCCGGATTTTGTCGCCTGCTGCAATAATATCTGCAACTGTATGATCAAATGGTACGAAAACCTTGCCAGAGAGATGAATGTACCGCTGATCCTGATTGATGTGCCTTACAATAACGACTACGAGGCCGGAGACGACCGGGTCGAATATCTCAAGGGACAGTTCGAACACGCGATTGCTCAGTTGGAAGAGCTGACCGGCAAGAAATGGGACGAAGAGCGCTTCAAAGAAGTGATGGAGATCTCCCAGCGCACCGGAAGAGCTTGGCTCGACGCGACGGGCTACGCGAAATACACCCCCTCTCCCTTCAGCGGTTTCGATGTATTTAACCATATGGCGGTCGCAGTCTGTGCCAGGGGCAAGGTGGAATCCGCCATTGCCTTCGAAAAACTGGCACAGGAGTTCGAAGAGAATGTCAGAACAGGACAGTCGACCTTCAAGGGAGAAGAGAAATACCGTATTCTCTTTGAGGGAATTGCCTGCTGGCCGCATCTCAGACATACCTTCAAGCAGCTCAAGGACGGCGGCGTCAATGTCTGTGGTACCGTATACGCCGATGCCTTCGGATATATCTACGGCAATACCAATGAGCTGATGAAAGCCTACTGCGGCACGCCCAACGCCATCTCTTATGAGAGAGCGACGGATATGCGGCTCAAACTTGTCAAAGAGAACAATATCGACGGCATGCTCATCCATATCAACAGAAGCTGCAAGCAGTGGAGCGGCATCATGTACGAAATGGAAAGAGAGATCAGAGAGAAGACCGGCATTCCGACAGCGACCTTCGACGGGGATCAGGCGGATCCGAGAAACTTCTCCGAGGCACAGTACGACACGAGGGTGCAGGGGCTGATCGAAGTGATGGAAGCCAATAAGGCGGCTAAGGCAAAGGAGGCGCAGCAATGAGCAGAATCGCGGAATGGATGGAAAAACTCCCTTTATGTCCCTTTAAGCAGCTCGATCATTACACGGCAGCCGGCAAAAAAGTCATCGGCTGCGCGCCGGTGTACACTCCGGAAGAACTTGTCTATTCCTTCGGAATGATCCCGATGGGCATCTGGGGGGCGGAAGGGGAAGTCACTCTGGCCAAAGAGTATTTCCCGGCCTTTTATGCCGCTCCGATCCTCCGTCTCATGGATCTCGGCCTCGAAGGAAAGCTCGACAAGATGTCGGCGATGATCATTCCGGGACTCAGCGACGGACTGAAAGGACTCAGCCAGAACTGGAAGAAGGCGGTAAAAAATGTGCCCTGCCTGTATATAGGCTACGGACAGAACCGCAAGATCAAAGCCGGTGTCGATTTCAACGAAAAGCAGTATGATAAGCTGATTCTGCAGCTGGAAGAGATCTCCGGCAAAAAGCTGGACAAGGACGCGGTGGAATCCGCCATCCTCCTCTACAACAAGCACAGAAGAGCGATGCAGGAGTTCAGCGCTCTGGCTGCGACTCATCTCAACACGATCACGCCGACGCTGCGCGCCAAGGTGATGTCCTCCGCTTACTTCATGGACAAGGCGGAACATCTTGCGATCCTTGAGGCGATCAACGCGGAACTTTCCGCTCTTGCGCAGGAGAAATTCTCCGGCAAGAAGATCGTGACCACCGGCATCCTTGCCAACAGTCCGGGCATCCTTGAGATCTTCGAGAAACATCAGCTGGGCGTCGTCGACGACAATGTAAACCACGAATCCGGTCAATTCGACTATCTGGTTCAGGAAGGCACTGACAATCCCGTGCGGGCTCTCGCACAGTGGATTTCAGATATTGAAGGAAGCACGCTGCTCTACGATCCGAAAAAACTCAGAGGACCGATCATCGCGGAGAAGGTGCGCAAGCATCAGGCGGACGGCGTCGTATATCTGCTGACGAAGTTCAGCGATTCCGACGAATTTGATTATCCGATCATCCGAAGCGACTTAAACGCGAAGGATATCCGTCACATCCTCGTGGAAGTAGATCAGCAGATGACGAACTTCGAACAGGCAAATACGGCACTACAGACATTTGCAGAAATTATTTAATTCAAGGAGGCAACTATGATTTTCGAAAGAGAGCACGAATTGGTTCGTCAGTTAGCGAGAGAGTTCGCTGAGAAAGAAATTAAGCCGACGGCGGAAGAAGTCGACGAAACCGGCGAATTTTCGATGGAAGTCTATAAAAAGATGGCGGACGCCGGCTTCCTGGGAATCAAGATCCCCCAGAAATACGGCGGTTCCGGCGGAGATCACCGTTCCTATGTCATCGTGATGGAAGAGCTTGCAAAAGCATCCGGCGTATCGACGATCTGGATCTCCTCCCCCAACTCCCTGCAGTCCACACCGATCCTCAGAGACGGTACGGAAGAGCAGAAAGAAAAGTACTTAAGACCGATGGTGACCGGAGAGAAGATGTTCTGCTTTGCACTGACAGAGCCGGGTGCGGGATCCGACGCCGCGTCGATCCTGACAACGGCCGTTGCTGACGGAGACGACTACATCCTCAACGGAAGAAAGACCTTCATCACGGGAGCGCCGGTGTCCGACTACATCATCGTCTTTGCGAAGACGAGCGAGGAAGTAGGCGCGAAGGGCATCTCCACCTTCATCGTAGACTCCAAGCTGCCGGGCGTATCCTTCGGAAAGCCCGAGCATAAGATGGGCATGATCGGATGCCCGACCAGCGACGTCGTGCTCGACAATGTTCGCGTATCCAAAAATGATATGCTCGGAAGAGAGGGCAAAGGATTTATCAACGCGATGAAGACACTCAGCGTCGGAAGACTCGGAATCGCGGCGCAGGCGCTCGGACTTGCTGCCGGCGCTATGGAAGAGGCCGTGAAATATGCAAAAGCTCGTCATCAGTTCGGAAAACCTCTCGCTCAGTTCCAGAACACTCGATTTATCCTGGCAGAGATGGAAGTGAAGCTGACAGCCATCAGACATCTGACCTATGACGCCGCTTACAAGATGGATCAGGGAGACAGTGCGGACAAAGAAGCGTCCATGGCGAAACTCTTCGCGACGGAAGAAGCGAAATGGATCATCGACAAGGCTCTTCAGATCCATGGAGGATATGGATATATCCGTGAGTATCCGGTAGAGAGAATGTACAGAGACATCCGTGTTACTTCGCTTTACGAGGGAACTTCGGAAGTACAGAAGATGGTTATCGCAGCGAGCTTGCTGAAATAAGGGGAGGTAGAACATATGAATATTGTAGTTTGCATCAAACAGGTACCGGACACGACAGAAGTAAAACTGGATCCGGTAAAAAACACCTTGATTCGTGACGGCGTGCCGAGCATCATCAACCCGGACGACAAAGCGGGCATCGAACTGGCGCTGCAGATCAAAGAAACCGTTGAAGGAAGCAGAATCACAGTCGTATCCATGGGACCTCCGCAGGCGGAAGCCGCTCTTCGCGAAGCGCTGGCGATGGGCTGTGACGAAGCGGTGCTCATCTCCGACAGAGCTTTCGGAGGAGCGGACACTTGGGCGACCTCCTCGACGATTGCGGGAGCGCTCAAAAACATCAATTACGATATCATCATTGCGGGAAGACAGGCAATCGACGGAGACACCGCTCAGGTGGGACCGCAGATCGCCGAGCATCTGCAGATTCCGCAGGTGTCCTACTGCGAGAAACTGACCGTGGAAGACGGAAAATTCATCATCAAGAGACAGTTTGAGGACAGATACCATCTGATTGAAGTGGCGCCTCCCTGCCTGATTACGACACTGAGCGAAGAGATCACGCCGAGATATATGTCGATTGCCGGAATCTTCAACGCCTTCCAGAAAGAGATTAAAGTATGGGGACTCAAAGATATCGAAGCGAATATCGATGTCGCGAACATCGGTCTCAAAGGATCGCCGACGAATGTCAAGAAATCTTTCACCAAGCAGGCGAAAGGTCAGGGCGTGAAACTCGAAGGACTGACGGCGGAAGAGGCGGCAGATGCGATTTTGGCAAAGCTGCAGGAGAAATACTTTATATAGGAAGATTCATCTTGGGATTGAATAATAAATTCGAAAGGGAGATTGCCGAATGAGCAAAGATATTTATGTAGTTGTGGAACAGGTAGATGGTGTCATTCAAAAAGTGGGAATCGAGCTGATCGGTATCGCAAACACTCTCGCAAAAGACCTCGGTCAGGAAGTGGTCGCCGTACTGATGGGGGATAAAGTCAAAGACCTGACGGAGACCCTGATTCATCACGGAGCGCAGAAAGTGATCTATGTGGAAGATCCGATGCTCAAAGACTATGCGACCGAGCCCTATACGAAAGCCCTCAATGCGGTCATCGAGGCAAAATCGCCTGAGATCGTCCTCTACGGAGCGACCTCCATCGGAAGAGACCTGGCGCCGAGAGTGTCCGCAAGGGTGCATACAGGACTTACGGCAGACTGCACGAAGCTGGAGATCGACCCGGAGACAAAGCTCCTGCTGATGACCAGACCGGCCTTCGGCGGAAACATCATGGCGACGATTATCTGTAAAGAGCATAAGCCGCAGATGGCGACGGTGCGTCCCGGCGTAATGCAGGCTCTGCCGAAAGATACTTCCAAAAAAGGAGAAGTGGAAGAGTTTAAGGTGGCCTTTGAAGCAAAAGACATGAACATCAAGATCCGTGAAGTGGTAAAAGAGACCCATGCGAAAGTGGACATCACGGAAGCGAAGGTCCTGATCTCCGGAGGAAAAGGAATCGGAAGCCCGGAATACTTCGATGTACTTAAAGAACTTGCGGACAGCCTCGGAGGTCTCGTGACCTCTTCCAGAGCGAATGTCGATGCAGGATGGATCGGAAGAGAAAGACAGGTAGGTCAGACCGGAAAGACCGTTCGTCCGGATCTCTACATGGCCTGCGGAATCTCGGGAGCGATCCAGCACCTTGCCGGAATGGAAGATTCCGAATTCATCGTTGCGATCAACAGAGACACGCACGCGCCGATCTTTGACGTCGCCGATCTCGGCGTCGTCGGAGATCTGCATCAGATCATGCCCCTGCTGATCGAAAAAGTGAAGGCGATCCAGTCGAAAAACGCCGATATCTAAAATCAAATAAAACATCTGACCTGAAATGCCGGAGTCTGTCTTACGGCAGACTCTATCTGTTTCAGGCTCTGCTTTCTCTCGTTTTGTTTGAGAAAAAGCAAACGCCACAGCGTTGGTTTTATTATTATCATATATTCCATAGGAGGGTATCATCATGGTTAAAGTTAGAATCACTGCCAACAAGAATTACATCGACAAATTCGGTGTAGCGAAGCCGGAAGGATGGGATTTTCAGTACATCAATTATCCCTGCTCCGACGAAGAGCTTGCAGAGCAGTGCAAGGACGCAGATATCGTTTTCTGCGGACCGGTGGATTTTTTCCGCAGAGAAGTGATCGAGAAGCTTGACAACTGCAAACTGATCCAGTCTCTCGGCGTAGGATTTGACAAGATCGACCTGGCCGCGGCAAAAGAAAAAGGCATCTATGTCTGCAATAACCGAGCCGTAAACGCGATGCCGGTAGCCGAGATCGCTCTGGGACATATGATCGTTTGCCAGAGAAGAATGATGGAAGCCAATATCATCATCAAAGAGAAAGGCGCCGCAGGATTCCTCGAGAGCTATAAATCCTATCAGGTGAAAGGACAGAACGAGCTCAGCGCCAGGACGATAGGTCTTGTGGGACTTGGAGCGATCGGAAAAGCCGCTGTGCAGATGCTCAGGGGATTCGGTTGCAAGATGTACTATTTCGATATGTTCCGTGCATCCGAAGAGTATGAGAAAGAGAACGATCTGACCTTCGCAAGCTACGAAGAGATCCTCGAGAAATGCGATGTCATCTCCTACCATGTTCCTGTGACGGAAGAGACCCGCGATATGGTGCGCAAAGAAACGATTGAAAAGATGAAGCAGGACGCGATCATCATCAATGTATCCCGCGGAGAAATCGTCAACAACGATGATTTGGCGGAAGCGCTCAATAACGGAAGAGTATTTGCAGGACTCGACGTCGTGGCTCCCGAGCCGCCGGCGGAAGACCATCCGCTGTTCAACCTCAACGAAGTCGGAAAAGCGAGACTGTCGATGACTCCGCATATTGCGGGAACGACAAACGACGCCTTTGTCAGAATGTCTCAGTGGTCTTATGACAATATGGTCAAAGTCATGAACGGAGAAAGACCGAACAACGTTGTAAACGGTCTCTAAAAAGCTGTCTCTAAGATAAAATAAACGATAGAAGAGAGGTATGTATATGGAAATAAAAAGAAAAGACGTCATAGTTTGCGGTTTTGCCCTGTTTGCGATCTTCTTCGGAGCCGGAAACCTCATCTTCCCTCCTTACCTTGGAATCCTTGCAGGGGACAGATGGTATGAGGCGATGATCGCCTTCCTGCTCTCCGACCCGGTGCTTCCGATTATCGGAGTTATCGTGACGGCGAAGCTTGGAGGACGCGCGGACGATCTCGGAAAGAGAGTCAGCCCCAAATTTGCAAAACTCGTCGGTACGATAGCGATCCTGACGATAGGACCTTTCTTCGCGGTTCCGAGAACCGGAGCGACGACGCATGAGATCTTTGTTAAACAGATCGCACCCGGAGTACCTCTTTGGGCGACAACAGCTGTGTTCTTTGCTTTGACGCTCTATATAACGCTCAATCCGGGAAAAGTGATTGACGTGATCGGAAAGTACTTAACTCCCTGCCTGCTGATCATTCTCGGACTGGTTGTGGGAATTTCCATCTTTAATCCTCCGGGAGCGATGGTAGCGACAGAGACAAAAGATCTCTTCATTTTGGGCTTTCGTGAAGGATATCAGACGATGGACGCTTTAGGCTCCGCGCTGATGGCAGGTATTGTTGCAAGCGACCTGATCCGAAGAGGATATAAGGATAAAAAAATACAGTTCAAAGCCAGCGTACAGGTCGGTATCGTCGCCTTCGTCCTGCTGGCTCTCGTATACGGCAGTCTGACCTATGCCGGAGCGACGGTAGGAGAGCATTTTACAGCAGATACCGAAAGACCGGCGCTGTTGATCGGCATGGTCGAGAAGATGCTCGGACCGGCCGGAAAAGTGGCGATGGGGATTGCGGTTGCCCTTGCCTGCCTCACCACATCGACAGGCCTTTCCTCCACCTGTGGAAACTTTTTTGAGACAATCTCCAACGGAAAGCTCAAGTATAAGCATGTCGTGATCGCCGCGGTTGTTGTGGCATATCCCTTATCACAGCTTGGAGTAGACGGATTGATCAAGGTTGCGGTTCCGGTGCTCCTTGCGATCTACCCGGTCATGATCGTGTTGATTTTGATGTCACTCTTCGATCAGTACATCAAATACAACTGGACATACACAGGGGCAGTGATCGGAGCGTTTGCAGTCGCTCTTATCGAAGGTATTTACACGGCTTCCGTTATGAGAGGCGGAAATATGCTCGGTAATCTTATGGAGAAAGTGCAAGCTCTTCCGTTCTCCAACCTCGGCTTCCCATGGGTCGTTCCCGCCGTCATCTGCTCCATCATTTTCACAGTGATCAGTATGACCACCAAGATGGGCAAAACCATCAACGATCCCATCGAGCACTGAGAATCAAAAACTCTGATTTTCCGCAGCCGTCTTCCTCCGAGAGAAGAATCCTCGGTCGGTAGGGTGAGATCCGCGAAAGAAGCAGCTTTCTCCTTCTGACAGAAAGATCCTAGAGACCGCGAAAATCAGAGCGGTTCATGAAGAAAATGGTTATGCGGGGGTCTTGCATGCAGGCTCCTGCCTTCCATAAGTACATTTATTCACACAAAAGACAAACAAAAACAGGAGGTAATTCACTATGATTTCACAAGATATGGTCAAATTGGGTACTGCAAAATCCGTCATTCGTGAGCTTGCCGCTTTCGGAGCGGAGAGAGCCGCTGTCGTAGGCGCTGAAAACATCCTTGACTTCAGCCTCGGAAATCCGAGTGTGCCGGCGCCGCAGGAAGTACAGGATACGATCATCGACATCATCAACAACAACCCGCCGAAAGTGTATCACGGATACAGTTCCGGAGCAGGGCACAACGGCTGCCGTAAAGCGATTGCCGACGACCTCAACAAGAGATTCGGCACAGACTATACCATGAACAATCTTCTCATGACCTGTGGAGCGGCGGCGTCTCTCAATATCACCTTCCGCGCCCTGATCGCATCTGCGGAGGACGAGATCATCGCGATGGCTCCTTTCTTCCCGGAGTATACGGTATTCATCACGGGACAGGGAGGAAAGCAGGTCGTCGTTCCGGCGCAGGACGATATGCAGCTCAACCTCGAAGGCGTAAGAGCCGCGCTCACAAAGAATACCAAGGCGATCATCGTCAATTCTCCAAACAACCCTTCGGGTGTCGTATACTCCGAAGAAGAGATCAAAGCGCTTGCGGCTTTGCTCAAAGAAAAATCCGCCGAGTACGGACATCCGATCTATATCGTCACCGACGAGCCCTACCGTGAGCTCGTGTTTGAAGAAGGACTGGTGGTGCCTTTCATCCCGAACTACTATGACAACACAGTGGTTTGCTATTCCTGGTCCAAATCCCTCTCTCTCCCGGGAGAGCGTATCGGATATGTTCTCGTGCCGAACAAAGTGGAAGATCCGCTTCTGATGGCGGCGGTAGCGGGAGCCGCAAGGGTACTTGGCTATGTGTGCGCACCGACGCTGTTCCAGATGGTCGTGGAGCGCTGCGTGGGCGTACAGCCGGACCTGACCGTATACAAGAAAAACAGAGATCTCCTCTATGACAGACTGACCAAAATGGGATATAAGGTCGCAAAACCGTCAGGCGCCTTTTACCTCTTTGTGCAGGCTCCGGACGGAGACTCCGAGAAGTTCTCTGAAAAAGCGAAGGAGCATGATATGTTGATCGTTCCGGGTGCAGGATTCGGAACGAAAGAGTATGTTCGCCTTGCATACTGCGTAGAGACCGAGAAGTGCGAAAGATCCCTTCCGATCTTCGAAAAGATCATGGCCGAATACAAATAAACAAAATAAAAAAGTAAAATAAAAAAGAGCCCGAAAATCTTCAGGCTCTTTTTCAAATTGCAGACAAACTCCGAAAAGCATAGGGCATATGGAGTCTCTTTCGGAAAATGCAGATCCGCCTCGGAAATTTTAACGCCGTATCCTGTCAATTTTCCGTTGAAATCAGCGCCCTGCCGACTTTTTCAATTCGAGAGACTTCAGTCTTTGACTGCGGATTTTTTGCTTGAGGCGGAGCGTTTTCGAGCAGGTCGGTCAGCGTTTTCTTTTTTTGTCCGGACCAGCTGCTCCAGCGTGTCGAGAAGAGATTCATCGCTCTCGTCGATCAGACGCTCGATGAGATTCAAAGTGGAGAAATTGAGCGTTGTCATCTTCATCTCCTGCAGCTGAGCGGCCGCATATTCTTCCGAGCGAATCAGATACCGGTAGCTCCTGGAGAGGACCGTACCGCTGTAGACGATCTGCGCCACCTCGATATACCCTTTTTTCATGAGATTTTTGACCGCAAGCTGAACCGTATTGATGCTGAGCGACGGATCCGCTTCGACGATGCCGGAAGCCGTCAAAGGACGATCTTCCTTCCAGAACACCATCATGACGTCCCTCTCTCGATTGCTGATCTTTTCGATAGTTTTTTTCATGGATATTCCCCCTTTCCCGGATGAAAGATATTTTTGTCGTTCAATTATATAATATACGTATATTTTTGCTTTGTCAATATATAAAATTTATTTTCCAGGAGAAACACACGAGAAATTTTTCAAAATAAGACATTGCCGTTTTCGGTGTTGAAAAAGCGATGCGGGAAAGAGGTTTTGTTATCATATAGAATAAAAATATCATATTGATATTTACCTGACCGATATGGCTGTAATAGTATTCAATGGTCATCCGGATCGACGAGGCGACTTCAGAACCGGATCTTTCAAGAGTGAAAAGCCTCTATTTTTTCATCGACTCCTCTGATGAACTAACAAAAACTTTTTTTGGTATATTGTTCATATAAGTCTTATGAAGGAGTTTGAAAGTGATGTATCCCGCAAGAGAACCCATAATATTTAATATGACGTCGTCTATATCGGCATAACCTAACATAGTCATGAACTGCAGGATCTCTATCAGAAGAGAAAATATAAGCGAATAGACAAGCGTTTTTAAGAAGTTTTTATCATATAACACAGGAAGAAACACTCCTAAAGGGAAGAACAACAGGATGTTCGACATTAAATTTCTTATTGCAAAGCTGCTGTCTATTCTTTTTAGATACGTCGAAATCTGCCGAAGAGGCGTAAGATTCAAATTTAATACGCCCTTACTCCGACTCTCATTAATCCGTTCCATTCTCATACTTATCTCATGCAGCGAACCATTAAACTTAACGGCAACGAAAATAATTATTAAAATAATATACAGGTAAAATACCATTTTTAGTATGCGATTTATTTTTTTGCTTAAAAACATAAATATTCCTCCTGAAAATGTTGATTTTATTGTTTCAAAAATCTATAATAATTACAGGCTTAAATATCCACTATATTTATATATTAAAGGAGGATAATTATGAAATCAAGGAAAAGTTTTGGCGTTTTTTCACTTTGGTATGCGCTATGGCAATTTTCTTCGCATCCAACGGAATGGTTTATGCAGAGGGACGTAATCTCTCCGAACATCCGCCAGCCATAATTTCCGAAAATGGCGATCTTGACGAAATCATTCCGCAAGGTATACATCCACCCAAAAGAAGATCCCTTGTTCACGATTTATCAGTGTCCGGTTACAATTATCAGATAGAGGATATGGGATCGCATCTTTACACAGACAAGTGGCTGACAGGGGCTTCCGAAATTACAGTGAGTGTGAAAGATTGGAAACTGAAGGAGTATTATGGTGGAACAAGCAATGAATTGGAACTTCGGGTGTATGATTCTTCGCGCAATATGGTGTCCAGTACCACTATGTACATAAGCGCCAGTGATTATGCCAATACCGCAGTGCTAAGCGGTCTGTCTTCATCGGAGAGGTACTATGTGTGCTTCAGTGTTCCTCTTAACAGCAATCGATACTCTTTCTATGGAAGTATTGAGAGATATTAATGGATAAAAGTATATTCCGATTTGCAACAAATTCAAGGAGGTATGATTACTATGAAGAAATTAAGAGCAATGTTGACTTTCGTTATGGCATTCACCCTTCTTCTTACAAGCATTTCAAATGCTGAAGGTTATACTAGCGAAAAAGAAATTCGTATAACGGCTCCTTATATAGAAGGTGTCCGTACGGTAGATCCTGTACCAAAATTGGATCATAAAAGGATCTCCTTCTATAAGATGCTGCGATCCGGCCAAAACCCGGTTGTTACTGCGAGCGATGTCGGATTATACTCCAGGGGAGGAAAATACTACGCCAAGGGATATGTGACGATGAAAGATGGCAAGAACGATTTTTATCACTATACCCGGGCAGAACTTGAAATAGCAACATTTATGAGTATCGTTAGCGATGAGGTTTGGGGATACGGAAAAGTATGGGCTGAAACCAAACCGGATAGATACAAAGGAACGGCGTCTATCCACTATGGTTGGTAAGACAGGTGTTGCAGTGAGAAAAATGAGAAAGAAGAGCCATATTATAATATTGCTCTTCTTTCTCATGAGTACGACCATCCGCTTTTCCTATGCAGCCCATACAAAAGTTGATGAGAGTGCAAAAAAAATCTATGACGAGCTATCAAAAATACCACAAGAAAAGCTGAAAAATATCGACAAAGAAAAGTTTTCCATATACAATACTTTGAAAAAAATGAATTATCACAAACTTAATGAATACTATAAAGTCGTTCTTCCATTCGGGAATGGAAATCCGGAACCATCAGAGATATTTTCGAGAAAAGAATTCGTGGATAACCAAAAAGAACTCAATGTAAAATTAAAAAAGGAATATGACTATATTGAATTTTTCATGCAGCCATTGTATTATGTTGGAAAATATACGATGGGAGATCAGTTCGCGATTTCCAGGAAAAATCTCAACCAAAAAATCAAATCTAACGAGGGAGATTTCAAATTAATTACGGATCTACGGTCTATTCAGCTCGACTTCAAACTATTTCAAAGACATATCAAAAAAATAGATAGTGGAAGAAAATTCAAGCAAGATGATTTCATCGTGAAAAAAGACAATGATACTGTGTATGTCATTTTAGGAAATAATTACAAAAAGCTTTATCTGCTCGGAGATCAATTTGACTTGTTTTTCCATGGTAAAAAAATGAAATTTCATATTGTGGGCTTTTTCGAAAAAGGAGATTATATCCCATTTGATGGTAAAAGATACTGTTTGGATAATTATATCGTAATGCCATTTTACGACGCTTTGTATTCTCCGATAGATGAGGAGGAGAAAATCTACCAATCTATCTATTACAGTCAAAAAAATGCAGGGTATATCCGAGCCACCCAACATAAGAATGTCGAACAACTACAAGAAGATATTTCCAAGCTGAACATAGAATATCAATTATTTTTACAATTATCCGATATTCCGACAACATTCTATAAGTTTTAATCTTCAAAAGACCTTGATCTCGATCTCCCATAGACGGGATATCGACTTTTTTGAACTGTACGGCCGCAGACTGCGGGTAAGAGACCGAAAGATTCTGTCAGAAAGCCTATGACTTTCAGACATAGCAGAACCCCAATTCACTTTTTTGAAATTGGGGTTCTGCTTATGTAGCATTGACAAAAACACCTGAGGTCTCAATCTATGCTTTGTCTCCTGATTTTTGTCAATTATCAATGATTTTAATCGACAGGTATCCAATTCCCGATCCATTTTTGTTTTGTTGTATCATATTGTCTCTTGTAATATTTATTCCCGATTTTTTTCACAATCCATATTATGACACTCTCCATAGGCGATACTGATTCAGCAGCAATGGATGTGTTCTCTCTATTTTGTAATTGAGCATGACATGAACCTACATTGATAACCCCCATGGAAAGAAGTGTTATCAGGAAAATACTCACAAATCTTTTCATAGTTCAACAACCTTTCTTAATTATTTAACTGGTAAATTTGAGTGTTCTTTCGGAATGAGATCCAATACCCCGATCAAATGTCCTTCTATATAAAATTCGTATTGATTTTTTGCCGTTTTTTGAAAATAAGAAGTCTCTTCTGTTATGATCATTCCCTCCTCCAAAATTTCCGGAGGAATGGGGTAAGATACTTCAATCGTCAAAAACATGGAAGAAATCAGACATAGAAGAGAAAGAGCAAGCCCTATTCCGCGCGCAAATCTTTCTTTGAGACTTTCCTTTTCTTCCGATAGGATGCAGAGGACTCTTTTTTTCAGGATATTTTCTTTCGGAAAAAACGAAAGACAGACCGCAGGATGAACAGGATTTTGCATACGGCGAACATTCTGCAGAAGGATCTCCGCATACTGACAACATTCTTCCTCCGAAAGATATTCTTTCACATAGCTGTCGGTCTGCAGCTCGACCGCCTGCAGCAGAAGTTTCCGAAAAATCCGGATGATCGGATTCCAGAAATAGACGGCAAAAAGCAGCTCTGTACCCAGCTTGATCAGCATATGAGAGTGATTGTGATGCATCATCTCATGCAGTAGGGAAAATCTCCGCTCTTCTTTGGACAAGTTCGGAGGGATCGCAAGAATCGGATCTTTCCATCCCAAGAGGAAAGGACCGATCCCGGCGTCTATCTCGATAACTTTCGGTGCCGTTTTTCTCTTGTTACACTGTTTTACCATCCGGAGCAATTCTTCATCCTCTGTTTCTGACACACAGTTCAAAATACTCCTGATCTTCCGATACTGTAAAACTATGCGAGCAATGAGAAAAGAAGAAGCCAATACCCATCCGAGAAGCGTCAGATTGATCAGGGAAACTCCTTTCCATAGCTGGGCCTCCGGAATTTGATACAGAAACGGCAGTATCGTTCTCGATGGCAATGTTTTTGTAAACGGAAGTTCCCAAGGAAAGAAAGATTTTACGATGACAAAACCCGAAAGCAGCAGAAAGGGCAGGCCCTTTTTCCATGTCAGGAAACGAACTGCATGAAAATGAGGAGCGAGAAGAAGGATCGCTGCACCGAGGAACAGGCAGTTACTGAGAATCAGTGAGACCGTCATCGTCGTTTTTCCTCCCTTTTTGTTGTACCCAGTCTGTCAGTTCTTGCAGAAGATCGGTTTTGTCATCTTCGAGCAGTTTCTCCACCAGATGAAGGGTGGAAAAATTGAGCGTACTCTCCTTGAGTTCTTTCAGCCGGGCAGCCGCGTAGTCTTCGGAGCGAATCAGAGATCGGTAGCTCCGTGAGAGCACCGTACCGCTGTACACAATATCCGCCACTTCGATGAACCCTTTTTTCATCAGGTTTTTGACGGCAAGCTGCACCGTGTTGATGCTGAGGGAGGGATTCGCTTCGACAATGCCCGAAGCCGTCATGGAACGATCTTCTTTCCAAAACACCATCATGACGTCCTGCTCTCTGTTGCTGAGTTTTTCGATGGATTCTTTCATCATTTTCACCGTCCCATCTTATTATAATAGTGTGTGTCTATTATAGAATATATGTATTTTATCTTTTTGTCAACCTATGTAGATATTTATAAAAGTAATATATTTTTTGTTTATCTATTTACAATAATAAAATATTGTGCTATCCTTATTTTAGCATCAAAGATTCTTACATAATTTTTCAAAACGCTGTGTTAGGAGGTGTTGAGATTGGGAAGAATGCTTAACGACGAGGAAGGGGTTGATGCAGTTTCATATATAAAGTGATTCTGTAATCCACTTTTGATAACGAAAACTTATCACGAATACTAATCGTAAACAGGAGTGTCAAAATATGTCCCATGAGGAACAGGATAAACGGATGGAGGATCGTTTTGACAGTGCAGACAGGCTTGCGAAATATTCCCAAATTTTCATTTTCACTACCTGGTCGACACTTCTTCTCATGCTGCACCTGGTGTATTTTTCTGAATCACAACATCGGATACTCCTCTGCTGTCTGCTAAATGGAGTGTATTTCAGCTCGTCAGGCTATTTGGTCTATCGAATGAGAAAAGAAAAACAGAAGGCAGGAGTCAATGATTATCGGGGATACCGACAAGTGTTCATCGCGATGTTTTTTCCCTATTTTTTCTGGATGATTTCGCTTCTATGGAGATTATTTCGAGGAGCAGCGCTGTAGAAGAGTAACAACATATATGAATAGGATTCGCATTGGCCTTATTTCTATCCTGCTTGGGGGACTCTGAGCCGGATTTTAGCTACCGGAGAAGAAAACATAGGATATGGGAGTGTCTGAAATTGATAAACAATAGTTTGATCACGCTTTTTGTCGTTGTATTAACCCCTATTCTACTCGGTAGATTGCGGTTCAAATTTAATGTGCCTAAAAATAAGATGCCGATGAGAAAAAAATCATTTTGTTGTTTTCCGTTACGATGATAGGGATTTTGCTGTGCAGATCCGCTTCTTCTGTAAACGAATCTCTCTATGATGCGGCGATCGGAGCTTTGTTGGGCAGCATTTTGTTTATGGGATCCTTGTAAGAACATGAGATGCTGATGCATATGGTAAATCGATCATACCATCCCATAATATGAGAATTGACGATAGCATTGTACCTATGGAGAATCCAGATGGATATTGGGTTTATTGTGGTAGTGTGGAGTATTCCCAGCAAACTCTGAATGTCATCGCACAATGGGAAACTCCTTATCCTCCAGACTGGGCAAGACCTTACTGATAATGTAATAGATTTCAGATCATTAGGGTATTTGATTCACAGGATGAGAAAAGAAAACCAATCAAAAAAGAGAGCCGGAGCTCTCTTTTTTTTGAGTCATTTTCCCTCTGATCGCTGCCGGCGCTTTTATGTTTTCGGCAGCAGCGGTCTCGTGCTGTGGATGCTGACACCCATGGTCGAGAGGTTGTGCAGCAGCGCCGAGGTCGTCGGAGGAAGTATGCCGAAAAGCCCCAGCAGAAGCAGCATGGAATTGAAGGAAAGGATGAAGAGATAGTTTCCGTTGATGCGGCTCACCAGCCTGCGGCTCAGGACGATCAGCGGAATCAGATGGCTGAGGTCGGAAGAGAGCAGGGTGACGTCGGCGACTTCTCTTGCGATATCCGAGGCGTCCCGCATCGCGATGGAGACGTCGGCTGTGGAAAGCGCCGGAGAGTCGTTGATCCCGTCTCCGACCATGATGATCGTCTTGCCTTCCGCTTTGAGTTTCTCGAGGATCGAGGCTTTTTCATCCGGAAGCACCTGGGATTCGTAGCGGTCGATGCCGAGCTGTCCCGCGATGGATCGTGCGGCTTTCTCGCTGTCGCCGGTCAGCATGATCACTTCCTGGACGCCGAGTTTTTTCAGCTCGGCGATCACGGCGGCGGATTCCTCTCTCGGCGGGTCTTCGATACAGAGACAGCCGGTCAGTTTTCCTCCAATCGCCAGATAGATGCAGGAATGGGAGTCGCTGAGCTCGTCGAGGATGCGTTGTTCTTCCTCGCTGATAGGCACTTCCATATCCTCGAAGATGAAATGAGCGCTTCCGATCAGGGCCTTTTCTCCGTGCAGGATCGTCGAGATGCCGTGGGCGACCACATATTCGACTTCCGCATGCTCTTCCCGGTGGTCGATATTTTCGATTTCCGCCTGCTTGACGATTGCTCTTGCGACGCTGTGCGGGAAATGTTCCTCGATGCAGGCCGCGATCCTGAGCACCTCTTCACGGGTATAGCCTCCGAAGGGAACGATCTTGCAGACGGTGGGGGAGGAGCAGGTCAGGGTGCCGGTCTTGTCGAAGACGACGGTATCCGCCTTGCTGAGCAGTTCGAGGTATTTTCCTCCCTTGACCATGATCTTTCGGCCGGAAGCCTCTTTGATCGCCGAGATGACGGAGATCGGAGCGGAGAGCTTGATCGCACAGGAGTAGTCCACCATTAGCACGGAAAGGGCCTTTGTCAGATTGCGGGTGAAGAGGTAGACGAGACCCGCAGTGATGAAACTGAAGGGGACGATCCGATCCGCCAGGTCTTCCGCATGGGATTGGAGGCCGGCTTTGAATTTGTCGGCTCCTTCGATCATATCGACGATCTTGTTGATGCGCGTGTCGCTCATCAGGGTGCGCACCCGTATCCGGATGTTGCCTTCCTCGATGACGGTGCCTGCATAGACGGAACTGCCCACCTGTTTTGCCACTGGCAGAGACTCTCCGGTCATCGACGCTTCGTTGATCGTGCATTCGCCGCCGACGATTTCGCCGTCGATTGGGATCATGGAGCCGGTGCGCACGGAGATGATGTCTCCGATGCGGAGCGTCGATATCGGTACGAGTTCTTCCTGCTCGCCGTCCACGAGCCATACGGAGTCGACATGGACTTTGAGACTTTGGGCCAGAGAGATTTTCGCCCGCTCTTTGGTATAGTCTTCCAGCAGTTCGGAGATCGAGAGCAGGAACATGATCGAGCCCGCCGTGGAAAAATCTCCCTGTGCGATGGAGGCGGTGACGGCGGAAGCGTCGAGGACGGCGACGTCGATCTTGCCGCTTTGCAGGCTTTCCAGTCCTTTTTTGATATAGGAAGCCGCCTGAAGTCCGATGACGATTCTGCCGACAAAAGGCGGGAGAAGGAGTCTGAGGGCATATCGCCTGAGGATCTTTTTGATCAGCAGGCCGATGTACTTTCGGTCGGTCTCCGCCATGATCTGCAGTTCGTCCGCTGCGATATCCGGGAGATCTGCGATCTGCAGTCCGTCCAAAAGACGGAGCAGTTCATTGCAGTTTTCAAAAGAGTGCCGGATCAGAATACTTCCGTTGATATCGCAGGTCGTGACGGAAGTGATGCGGTCGTCTTCTCTCAAAAAGCCGGCGATGCCGTAGCCTTGGATTTTGGTAAAGGCATAGGCACCGCAGCGTACTCGAAGACGACCGGGAGTCTTGTGTATGATCGTATATTTCATGACGGTCTTACTTTCCTTCTTCTTCGCTCATGACGCCGGCGGCCACCTGCGCCTCATAGCAAAGATCCTCCGCGTCTTCCTTCATGTTTTGGATATAGATCTGTGCGTCTTTTTGCATTTTCATTCCTTTGGCCATCGTTTTTACCACTGCATTTCTCACTTGAGAACTTTTGAGAATTTCTTTGCCGACGATGGCGGTCAGCAGTCCTCCTACAAAATAAGCAGCTCTTCTGTGTCCGAAAAATAGCATGAAAATCCCTCCTGAAATAATAAAATCAAAGCAATATAGAATTTTGAAAAAGTTTCCTTTTTTCATTATAGCAAGATTTGGAAAAAGTGTAAACGAATTTCAAAAATAAATTTTCAGTTGAGAGTACGTAAATGAGAATGGAGAAGGAAAAAGGGGAGTTTGAAGATCGGAAGCGGAAGAAAGCTCCTCTCATTTGGTGTCTGCAGATCGGCAAAGGGGAATCAGAAAGGCACTATACAAAGAAAAAAGGATAGGGTATACTAAAACTATAATATACATCAGGGATATGAAAACCCGGTGAAATGTGAGGAGGGCATGGTATGGCAAGGCGGAGTGTAAGCTTTATATATTGGAGAGGACGGATCGGCACGATTCTTTCGGGCTTCTTCATCTTTGCTTTTGGAGGAGCGGGGATCGACGCCCTTTTTGACCCTGAGAAAGAGATATCCACGATTGTGATCCTGTTTCTGATGATGCTGTTTGCCATTTGGCGCTTCGTTCGGGGAATGCAGCGGGTCAAGGCGGCAAAGCTCTATCCGGACTATTGCCATGCTCTGGAGATGTCAAGAGAGAACAAGCTCAGCGAACTTGTGCTCTCGATGGGAAAATCCGAGCAGGAGATCGTCAAGGATCTGCAGCGGATCAGGAAGGAGAAACTCTTTGCTTCCCTCGTTATCTCTGCGGACGGGGTGATCAATATCATGGATCCGGAGGATGAACAGGCGCTCGGACGCATTCGCCGGCGGGAGGAGAAGATGCAAAAGCTCGTCTCGGTGCGATGCTTTGGATGCGGCGCTTCTGCACAGATCGACCGGGAGAGCGGCGGTGCGTGTGAGTACTGCGGGACCTATCTTCGGGCGCAGAAGTGAGAAGATGAGAGGCGATAGATCATGGCAGAGGAGATGAGGGTTTTGGAGGGAAAAATCATCCGGATAAGGGACAAAAATTATCGGGAGATTCGGCTGGAGCTCTTCGAGGGGATTGAGCTGCACCATTATTTCTGCATCGGGGGTCACGAGTTTCCGCCGATGGAAGATGCCTCCTGTGAAGAGGATTTCGGGATTCATTACTGTTATCGCGGAGGCTTTGAGGCGAAGCTGGTCAACGGAAAGACATATTATCGGGGAGCCGGCAGTGTCACCTGCTCCTCCAGCCGAATCCACCATGCCTTTTCCCGTATTCCCCAGGACAGCTATGAAGGGCTGAGCGTCTTTGTTTTTTGGAAGAGGCTTCCCGGATATCTCAGGGAGCTGTTCGAAGGGATGGAAATTGATTTTTCATTGATCTCAAATGAATTTCGTCTGAAAAAAGACTGGTATCGGGCAGAGGACTCCGGATCGGTGCGTTCTCTCTTCGAAGAGATCTGCCGGGAGCTGGAAGATCGGAATCTGCGCTTGCTGCGGGCCTCTGTTCTCTCTCTGATCGCAAGAGTCGCCGATTGGAGCATCAAGGAGAGCCAAACCGCGGAAGAATACATCCCGCAGAAGAAGTACCATCTCGTGCAGGCGATCTGCAGAAAACTGGAGCAGAGGGAGAATTACTCTGTTCCGATTTCCCGGCTGCTCGAAAAAGAGCCCATCGGCTACCGGCTCTTTCAGAAGATCTTCAAGGAGATTTACGGTCTCTCTCCGGCGCAGTACCGAGCGCGTCACAGGATCCACGAGGGCTGTTATCTTCTGACGAATACGGACAAATCCGTTGCGGAGATCGCGGGCCTTTGCGGTTATGACAATCCCTGCAAGTTTTCCGCGGCCTTCAAGCGATATATCGGCTGCACGCCTTCTTACTATCAGCGTCATCAGACTTTCTGACCAAAACGGATTATTTTGAAATTTTCAGAGTGGAAACAGAGGCTTCTTTTTTTTAGAATGAAATTAGCTTGAGCTAATCGAAAAGAGGGATTTTATTCTTTTCCGATTGGCAAAGGCGGATCATTCGAGAAAAAAGGAGCTGATTTTTTTGAGAAGATGGATTCGAAAAGGGATGTTGTTCTTTGTATCATTGACGCTGGTCTTTGCGGGATGCGGCGCGCCGGAAGAGGCGAAGGAGCCGGACAATCAGGCGGAAGGGGGAAAAAAGACGGCTCAGGTGCTCAATATCGGTTCGAAGATTGATTTTAAGAACAATGAAGAGCCCTATACTCTCGTTTTTGACTCTTTGACGGATCTGTCCGTCAAGCAGGAGCCGATTCCTTTTTTGGCCGAGTCCTGGGAGGTCGATGAGACAAGCACCGAATTTGTATTTCATCTCGTCGAGGGGGTGAAGTTCAGCGACGGTTCTCCTTTGACGGGGGAGGATGTGAAAAAATCTCTGGAACGGATCGGCGGGGCGCTGCACATCGCTTATGCGGAGCATCTGGAGCAGATTGAAGTCCTCAGCGACCGGCAGATCCGAGTGAAGATGAAAAAGCCGCAGCTGTTTTTTCTGTCGGAGCTGGCCAAGATCCCGATTGTCAAGGCGTCGGCGATTGATGAAGAGGGAAGGATCAAGGAATATATCGGTACGGGAGCTTATGTTCTTCATGACTATGAGGCGGACGTCTCAGCACATCTGACGAAGAACCCCCACTATTGGAGAGGAGACAGGGATTTTGCCATTGAGGAGATCCGCTGGATCGTCCTTGCGGACAACGAAGCGCGAAAGATGGCTCTGCTCTCGGGACAGGTGGATGTGATCGGGATTTCGGAGCATTTTCCGACGCTGAGTTTTTCGGATATCGCGGAGTTCAAAAAAGAGGACTCTCTCAGATATTATGAGCAGGAGCAAAAAAACTATACTTATGTGAAAGCGCTGGCGCTGAACTGGAAGGACGGCCCCGCCGCGGACAGGGAACTGCGCAGAGCTTTGGAATATGCCATCGACCGTAAGACGCTGACGGAGACCTTGTTTTTCGGAGAAGCTCATCCCTGCGGCTTCATCTACAATCCGGCGATGGTCGGCGGACCTGTCAAGGAAGAAGAGTTTTCCTACGATCCGGAAAAGGCGAAAGAGATCCTGAAGCAGGCGGGCTATCGGATGGAGGGAGAAAAGCTCGTAAAAGACGGGAAGCCCGTCGTGCTGCGCTATCGCGATGTGGACAGCCCGATCAGTTCCGATCTGTCGATCTTCCTGCAGAATGAGCTGGCAAAACTCGGTATCGGTCTCGATATTCAGCTGCTGGAAGGGAAGTTGGTCGGGGAGATGCTCAAAAGCGGAGAGTATGATATCGGGATCGGGCACAATCTCTTCGCACCTCTGAATAGCTCGATTGCCTGGAACGGAACCAGGAAGGAGCATAGTGAGTTCGGCCTCGGGTTCGGAGTGAGCGCCGAGGCGGAAGAGGCGGCCCGCCGGGTACTGGAGGCCGGAAACATCGAGGATTTCGAACAGGCGGCGCAGGACTACTGGCGGGAGCAGTGGGAGGCTTGCCCGATCATCCCCCTGTACTACAACAACCGCATCGCGTTTTACAACTCGAAGTTTGAGGGATTTCAGTATTCGGGAGCGATCCTGCGCATCGATCTTTCGAAGGTGAGAAAGATCGATGAATAGAGTGAAAAAAACGATCTTTAAGAGATGCCTTCTCTTTCTTCCGACGTTGTTTATGATCTCGCTGCTCTCTTTTTTCGCGATCTACCATTCTCCGGGAGATGCGGCGAAGCTGATTCTGAAAGAGCGGTTCGCAGAGATGGAGAGGGGACTGAGCGCTGAGAATATCGAACGCTTTACCCGGGAAAAGGGGCTGGATCTTTCAGCCCCCGCTCTTTATCTCAGATGGTCACAGAATCTGCTGACCGGTGATTTGGGTGTCAGTCTCGTTACCGAAGAACCGGTCGCAAAGCTGTTGTTTCCCGCTGCGGGAAAGACCCTGCTCATGAGCATCATAGGGCTCGCATTGGAGTGGTCTCTCGCTCTGCCTGTCGGTTTTCGCGCAGCTTGGAGAGAGGGCGGGATCGCGGATAAGGTCTCGGAGATCTGGGCGCTGATCAGTATGAGCACACCTGCGTATTGGGCGGGTCTTGCAGTGCTCTGGCTGGTGGGAGGAAAGATGAGGCTGGGTTTTGTCATCGGATACCACGGGGTGAAGAGTCTCGTGATTCCTGCGGTTTTGATGGCACTGACCGGAGCGGGAGGATCTGCGCGTCTTGTCAGGAGCAAGGCGGAGCTGGTGCTCAGGGAGGGTTATGTCCGACAGGCTGTCGCTCAGGGACTGGCGCCTCTTCGCATCTTCTTCGGCCATGTCCTGAAGAATGCCCTGCCTCCCCTGATGTCCGCCTTTTCACTGCGCGCCGCCGCCTATCTCGGGGGAAGTCTGTTCATGGAGAGCATCTTTTCGATTCCGGGAATGGGAAGACTGATGCTCCGCGCCGTCAATATGAAAGATTTTCCGGTGTTTTCCGCCGGGATTCTGCTGACCGGCTCCCTGATCTGCTTTGTCAATCTGCTCACGGATATATTTTGCATCCGTTTGGACAAAAGAGGCGAAAGCGAGCTTTACCATGTATAGAAAGAGGATAAAAGGAAGAAGAAGGACGGAGGAAAAGTCAGGGAAGAAGGCGTTCTTTGAGAAGAGAATCTTGGGGAAAGCGGCCTTCGGGAAGGAGTGTGATCGTAAGACGGCGGTCTGGGCTGCGGCATGCGGGCTTTGGATGCTGGTGCTTCTGACGATCTTCTTCAGCACGGATCTGAGGGGAGGAGAGCTGCAGTACCGTTTTCTCCCTCCTTCTCCCGCTCATCCCTTCGGGACGGATCAGCACGGCAGAGATCTCTTCGTCCGGACGGTCCACGGGTTCATCTGCGGTTTTTTTCCGGCCTGTGCAGTGACGGGAGTCAGTTTTATCGTGGGAGCCTTCTTCGGGAGCATTGCAGGATATTACGGAGGGCTGCTCCGAGATCTTTTGCACTACTGCGTCGATCTGCTGCTGGTCATCCCGACGATCATCCTGTTTCTACTGCTGGCGTCGATGATGGGAAGTTCGACGCCGGTACTGATCGGAGCACTGACTTTGACGGACAGTCTGTACAAGGCGCGCATCTGCAGTGCGGAAGTCCTCGTGATGAAGCATGAGGACTATATCCTCAATCTCAGGATATCGGGAGCCTCTGACCTTCATATCATATTTTTCCATCTGTTCCCCGGTGCGCTGCGGCTGATGGCGCCTCTGCTGGCGATGCATCTCGGACACACGCTGCTCTCGATCTCCGGACTGTCTTTCCTCGGCTTCGGCATGAAGCCGCCGCGGGCGGATATCGGAGCGCTGATGAAGGATGCGCTGCGTTTTGCCGGGAAGGCTCCTCATCTGCTGCTCTGTCCGGGAGCTTTCCAGCTCGCTGTGATTTTCTGCTTCAATAAGCTCAGCGAGTCGATGAGAAAGAAAAGCGGGCCTTGCGAAAAAAAGATTTGAGGTGGTATTTTGTATCAGATACGAGATCTGAGAGTGAAATTTCCCGGAGCCTCTTCGGAGGTTCTCGAGGGGGTCAACTTCACTGTCCATAGAGGGGATCTCTTCGCTTTGGCGGGGGAAACCGGAAGCGGAAAGACGACGATCCTCCGGGCGATGAGCGCTCTGCTGCCGCGGGGCGTCCTCGTCAGCGGAGAGATCCGGGCAGAGGGAAAAGATCTGCTCCGTTTTTCGGAAAAGCAAATGCGGAAATATCGAAGAGAGGAGATGGGCGTCGTCCTGCAGAACACGGCGGACTGTCTTGATCCTCTGCTGACGGTCGGCGAGCATCTGCGTCTTGCGAGTGAAAGGAAGATGAGCCGGGAGGAGATGGGAGGCCTTCTGCGGAGATTCGGTCTTCATGAGGGAGAGACACTTCTGGGATACTATCCTTTCCAGCTGAGCGGAGGGATGAAGCAGCGCCTTCTGATTGCGTCGTCGTCGCTCTCCTCTCCGAAGCTGCTGATTCTTGACGAGCCGACCAAGGGTCTCGACGCCCGCAGGCGAAGAGAAATCGCGGGAGAAATACGCCGCCTGCACAGGCAGGAGGAGGTGACGATCCTTCTGGTGACCCACGATCTTGATCTGGCCTTTTTTCTCTCGAATCGGATGGCTGTTCTGTATCGCGGAAAAATCGTCGAAGAGGGTGAGACAAAGATCCTGATGAAAGAAGCAAGGAGCGCTTACCTCAAATCCCTGCTCTCTGTTCTTCGGCAGAGGAGATTTCAGCCGGAGGAAGAGTCGAAGAGGTGGGAGAGATGCTGAAGCTCGAGTCGGTCTGTTATGGCTATGGGAAGGAAAGGCCCATTCTGCGCCGCGTGAGTTTTGAGATCCGCTGCGGCGAGATCGTCGGGATAGCGGGAGACAGCGGCTGCGGCAAGACCACGCTTTGCCGGCTGATTCTGGGGCTCTTAAAGCCTGATGAAGGGGAGATTTTCTTTGAGGGAGAAAAGGTGGAAAAGCTCAGAAAACGGAGAAAGTTGCATCGAAGCGTTCAAATGGTCAGCCAGAATCCCGAAACGGCTTTTGATCCGAGCCGCAGCATGAAGTACAGTTTGCGGGAGATGAGATGTTTTGTCGGTCGGGAGGAAAGAGCGGAGCTTTTGGAAAGAATCGAGCGGGGAAGGGCCGATTTCGGTCTGCCTGAAGGAAGTCTCAAAAGAAGACCGGAAGAACTTTCAGGAGGTCAGCTCCAGCGCTTCTCGATCCTGCGGGCTCTGCTGCTCCGCCCGAAGATCTTGATCCTGGACGAGGTGATGTCGATGCTGGATCTGCCAGTTCAGGCCGCGGTTCTGCGTCTGCTGCTGCGGATGAAAGAGGAGGGAGGATTCGGATATCTGATGGTCAGCCATGATCTGGAGCTGCTCCTGCAGGCGGCGGACAGGATCCTCTTTCTGGAAGAAGGAGAAGTCGTCCATGAGAGCCTTCGCGGGGAGTATGGGAAAGACAGGTATCTAAAAGAGAGACTGCTGGAGCAGAGGCTTTATTGAAGAAGTCTGGAAAAAGGAGGATGAAGAGATGTTTATAAGCAGGTTTGCCTTTTCACTGACGGAGGGAGTGCGTCTGAAACTGCTCGGAAAGTTTCTGTTCGGAGCGGCAGTCACGCTGACGTACATCACACAGGTTTTTTTGCTCTCCCGAGTACTGATGATTATTTACGAAAAAGGGCATTTTGAGAATCTCCTGCCTTTTCTGATCGGTCTGATCCTTCTTGTCGGTCTGCGGAGTCTTCTGATCCGGGGAGATATACTCTATGGAAAGAGCATCATCGGAGATGTCAAAAACCGTCTCAGGGAGCGCTGTTATCAGAAGCTGCTCCGCCTCGGCCCCGGATGTCTCAGCGGAGAGCGGACGGGAAAGGTACAGGCGGATATGATGTCGGGCATCGATTATCTGGAAGGATATCTGACCCAGTATTTTCCGCAGGCTCTGCTGACGATGGTCTCCGGCACGCTCTATATCCTCTATATGATGCGGATGGATCTGAGGCTCGGGCTGGTAGTGCTTCTGAGCTATCTGACGGCGGCATTCAGCCCTCTTGCTTTCAGGAATCTGCTCAGCCGCAGTTCCAACGAGCATTGGGAAAGCTTTCGGGCGCTGACGGCGGATATACTCGATTCGATCCAAGGGATGGATATGCTCAAGATGTATGCTCTCGGGGAAGAACAGGGGAAACAGCTCGGCGAGCGGATGAGGCAGCTGATGAAGGCGACGATGCGCAATCTCAGACTCAATGTATCTCACGTCGGGGTCGCGAATTTTGCAACGGGAATCGGAGTCTCCTTCACTCTGGGACTGGGGGCTCTGCTGATGCTTCAAGGCGAGCTTTCCGTATCTCAGCTGATGATACTGCTCTTTTTTACCGCGGAGATCTTCCGTCCGCTCAATACCCTCAGCAAGGCCTTTCATGAGGGGTTCATGGGCTATACTGCCTCGGAGACGATCCATCGTTTTCTGCAGACGGAGGAAGAGATCGGAGAGGAAGGGGTCGAGGAGCTTTCCGATTCGCCTCTTTCGATCGCTTTCGAGCAGGTGGATTTTGCCTATGAGGGAAGTACGCCTCTCTTTGAGTCCTTCGGCTTTCAGGTGAAAGCCGGCGAGCATATCGCCCTTGTCGGCGAGTCCGGCAGCGGCAAAACCAGCATCTTTCATCTGCTGATGCGCTTTTACGAGGTCCGGGGAGGCAGGATCCTCATCGGCGGAAAAGATATCCGCTCTCTGAAACTGCAGGAGCTGAGGCGCAGGATCGCTCTCGTCTCGCAGGATACCTACCTCTTTCACGGGACGATTGAGGAAAATCTGCGGATGGCAAAGCCGCAGGCCGGTGAAGAAGAGCTGAGGGCGGCGGCAAGAGCGGCCAATATCGACTCCTTCATCAGCTCCCTGCCCGAGGGTTATTCTTCCCGGGTCGGCGAGCGGGGCGTCAATTTTTCCGGAGGACAGCGCCAGAGACTTTCAATAGCGCGTGCGATCCTCAAGGGGGCGTCGATCATCCTTTTAGATGAAGCGACTTCCAGTGTCGATGAAGAGAATGAAAAAGAGATCCAGTCGGCGCTCAAAGAGCTGCTCAAAGGCAGGACGACGATCACAATCGCCCATAGGCTGAACACGATTGAAGAGGCGGAGAGGATCCTCGTACTCAAAGAAGGAAGGATTACGGAAACGGGAAGTCATCAGGAGCTGATGCGCAGACAGGGGGATTACTGCCGCCTGCTGAAAGCGCAGATGAGAGGAGGAGTCTCATGAGCTGGGCAAGAGATATTTTGGAGCTGTCACGCCATCTGAAACATTGTTTCGGGCGTTTTGTGACCTCGGTGTTCTGCGGACTGTTCAGCAAGGTACTCGGCCTGCTGACGGCATTGTTGGGCGCCTATGTGACGGTGCAGGCCCTCGCCGGGAGAGCGGAGGGGATGAGGAGACTGCTGTGGATTTTGTTTGCGGCGATTGTCCTGCAGGGGTTTTTCTCTTATATGGATATGGTGGAGCTGCATTATGTCGCCTATCGGATCCTGGAGATCCTTCGGGAAAAGATCTATTTTTCTCTGTACCGCAGCGCGCCTTCGGGGACGCGGAAGAGCCGAAGCGGAGGGCTCGGCTCCGTCATCATGGAGGATATCGAGGTTTTGGAGAATTTTTATGCCCATACCGTCGGTTTTTTGATCTATACTTTGCTGTATCTTCTGATTGTGCTGATTCCCTTGATTCGCATCAGTCCGAAAATCGCGGGCGTCGTCCTGGCGGTTTCCGCAGCGATCATATGGGTTCCCTGGGCTCTGCGGAAATGGGGAGAGAGGATCGGCCGCAGCATCCGCGAGAAGAGTGCCGATCTGCATGCGGATTTGATCGATTCCGTTCAGGGACTCCGGGAGATCCTTCTCTTTCACCAGGAAGAGAGGGTGATGGAAAAGATAGGCGAGGCGACGAAAAAACTCAATTTTCTGGAACAGGAAGACGGGCGTCGGAAAGGGATGCAGATGGGACTGCTGAATCTGCTGATGAGTCTGGCTCTGATTGCTGTGATCCTCATCTGCCATTTTTCCGTCGCGGCAGGGAAGCTGGATCCTCTATTTGCGCCTCTGCTGATCATCCTTGCAGCCAATGTATTTGAACCGATCAGCGGGGTGGCGGGAGCGATGATGAATTTTCCGAAGATTCGGGCCTCGGCGGCTCGAGTGAGGCGTTTGCTGGAGCTGCCTCCGAATGTCCTCTACCCCGAGATGGATGAAGAAAAAAAGATCGAGCCTTCTATTGAGTTTCGCAAAGTCCGGTTTTCCTATGAGAAGGAAAGCGAGCTGCTCAAGGAGGTGAGCTTTCACTGCGGCGAGGGCGAAAAGCTGGCTCTGACAGGAGCTTCCGGCGAGGGAAAGAGCACAATCGCCCAGCTTTTGATGCGGTTTTACGATGCGGAGGAGGGAGAGATCTTCATTGGGAATGAACCGCTGAAAGAGTTGACTCACGAGCATATCTGCCGGATGATCAGCTATCTGCCTCAGGATATCTATCTCTTCAACCAGTCGATTCTGGAGAACATCCGCATCGTCCGTCCGAGCGCCTCGGACGAGGAGGTCATTGAGGCCGCAAAGGCCGCAGTCGCCGATGATTTCATCCGGAGGCTACCGCAAGGGTATCAGACAAAGGTCGGGGAGCGGGGCACGAAGCTTTCCGGCGGAGAAAAACAGAGGATCTCGATCGCCCGTGCGATTTTGAGGCAGGCGCCGATCCTCATCTTCGACGAGGCGGTCAGCAGTCTGGACTCGGAGAACGAACTGCGGCTGATAGAGGCGCTTTCCGGGATGAAGGAGAAGACGATGCTGATTATCGCCCACAGAGAATCGACTCTCCGGCTTGCGGACCGGAGAGTCGAGTTAAAAGAGGGAAGAATCCTCTGAATCTGCGCAGGATGGCATATATCAAAGAGCTTACAGGTCTCAGAGATCTGGAAAATAGCGGCGCTATGACGACCTTCGGCATGAATCAGGGATCTAAGGATAGGCGTAGCCCTCGACGGGCTCTGCGGCCTCCAGCTCTTCGACGAGAATCCGAGGAATGCAGTATCCGGTTCTTTTCTCTATCTGCAGGCGGCCTTCCAAAGTGTACCAGTCATCAGCGGCAAGGGAAGGACTGTCTTCGTAGACGGAGATGATCCCTCCGGGGGCGACGTCGGCGACGCAGCAGGTCATCAGAAGCCGCGATATCATAAATTCATTTTCTTTCATGAAGTCCGGACTTTTGAAAATGAAGCCTTTGATGCGGATCCTGTATCCGTCGTAGGCTTCGCCGTGGGCGGTCAGCTCCGTATACCAGGCACCGAACTCCTCGTCGGTGACGAAGATGAACTTTTCCTCCTCGTCAAGTCCGGAGAGCGGCAGGTAGGAATTCGAAGGAGGAAGATCCAAAGGAGCGAAATCTGCCGCGGTCGGATCTGCAGGCAGCTCCTCTCCGGAGGAGGCTACGGCTCCGGTATTTTCCTGCAGGGCAAAATTTGACTGCAGGATCAGATCATGAGGCAGAAAAAAGTGGAGTATCGGAAGCAGAAGCACTAAGATATGAGCACTTCTGCTCTTGTATCCGGGCCGGAAGAGACGGCCGAGACTGCTCAGACTCCAGAGGGCAAGCACGGCGATCATAAAATAAAAATAGGGAAGCATCCGCGCCGTCACATACATCTTATATCTTCCGCTGAGGCAGAGATAGAGCAGAAGCGCGGCAAAGGCAAGATAACATACTATTTCAAGCAGGGTCTGGGTATGCAGTTTCTTTTTCATGATTTACACTCCTGTCAAAAACTTCGAGAACAGAAAGACCGTGACGAAACAGACGGCGGCGCAGACTGTGATGAGACGCAGGATGAACTTTTTCGAGAAGTATCCGCTGAGCAGGAGGACGTTTTTGATATCCATCATCGGACCGAATACCAAAAATCCCATGATGGCGGGCATCGGAAAGCGTCCTGCCAGCGCTCTGGCGATCATTGCGTCGGAAGAGGAGCAGAGGGAGAGCAGGAAAGCCGTCACCATCAGGAGGAGAATCGAGGCGGCCAGTCCTCCGGGGCTTGTTGCGGCAAAGCTTCGACTCAGAGAGGTCTGCAGTATCGCCGTCACCATCGCACCGATCAGCAGATATTTTCCCACATTGAAAAACTCGATCTGCGAGTGGCGGAGGAAGACGAAAAGTTTACCCCGGAGTCCCTCGCTCTCTTCCCCTGCGTCATAGCAGCCGCAGATGCAGAGGCCAAGATCCGTAAACTGAGAAAAACGCTCGGTCGGCTGCGCCGGGAGAAAGTGAAACAGCAGTCCGATGGCTGCGGCGGACAGAATGCCGAGAAGGATCCGTCCGAAGACGATCCGGAGATTTCCGTTGAAAGCGTAATAGGTCGACAGCATGACGACGGGATTGATGACCGGGGTTGCCGTCATGAAGGCGACGGCGGCCGAAAGAGGAACGCCTTTGCGCAGGAGACTTCGGAAGATCGGGATCGAAGCGCAGTCACAGACCGGCAGGAAGAAGCCTGCGAAGATCGCGGTCAGTATCCCGGCGCCGAGATGTTTGGGAAAGATCCGTTCGATGGTTTCTTTTGAGACGAACACCTGGATCAGAGAGGAGAGCAGAACTCCGATCAGCAGGAAGGGAAAGGCCTGCAGCGTGATTCCCAAAAACACATTGATCACGGTGTTGAGTTTTTCGCTTGTATCTTCCAGCAGTTGCGAGAAAAGAAGAAAGAGCAGAGCAAGACCGATACTCGAGAGAAAAAGCCGGGAAGGGAGAGAGGGTTTCTGCCGGAAAAGCTCCCGAAAGAGAGCGTCTTTTTCTTCCCGGCGAAAGACTCGAATACTCGGATCAAAAGACTGGGCGATCCTGCGCAGCCTTTTCTCTTCTTCCTCGTTTTGCATATTTCCCGCAAGGACGATATCCGCGTTTGCAAGCTGCTCGAGGGGAGCGGCCCCCGTCTTGCCGAAGGTTCGCATGAAAAGCGGATAGTCCGCCGTATATATGACTCGTTCGATCCTGTATCCGCCGTCGAAACAGGCAAGGGAGGAAAGGATTGTGTAAAGCTGCGAGAAGAGAGCCATGCCGTTGTACTCGATCCAGACTTCCTTCGGTCTGTACTTGTTGAAAGCCTCCGCGATCCGTTTTGTCAGATCGGAGGGGGCCTCTTCCAGCTCCTTCTTACGGAACCGCAGGCAGGGAATCGGAGGCTCCTGACAGACCAGTTCCTCTTCTCCGGATTCAAACTGGAGGACAAGAGGAGATCGTCCCGCCCGCTTCGGGAGGATCTCGTTGAGCAGGCCGGTTTTTCCGGAATCCAAAAAGCCTGTGATGATATATATCGGTCGTTTCAAATTCTTCTACCTCGCTTCCTGAAAGAGGGTGGTGATGCGTTCGCGCTGCAGCTGATGTCCGATGATACAGAGGATCGGTTCCTCCTCATGGTCGATAAAGCGGATATCAATGCTCTCCGGAAGAAATTGGACGAGAATCACGCCTTCTTTCGTTTTCAGGACGCCCTTGCATCGGAGCACCTGTCCGAAATCTCCTTCGCCGAGCCTTTCCATGCGGCGGCGAAGATCGGCGGGATCATAAGCGATCAAGGGGCGAAGCGTCAGAGTGTCGAAGGTATCCTCGGCGGTATGGCGGTGATGCTCTTCTTTTGCAGATGAGATCAGCGAGAGCAGACCACTGAGAGAGGGGCCGGCGATCATCAGCTCCCCGCTGTCCAGCTCGGCAAAGGGTCCATCGAAGATCTCAGCCTTCGGATTGAGGCGAGCGAGCTCCTCCTTGATCTGCTCAAGCTGCGCAGAGGTTTCACTGCGGCTGAGGACGAGCTTGTCCGCTTGTCGGATCTGATCTTCAAAAAACTCGCCGAAATTATCAAGATACTTGTAAAATCGCAGGCTGTCGATGACCGTGATCTTGCTCCTCAGTTCGATGAAAGAAGAGAGACGGCCGTCGCTACAGGCGGAGATCACATCGGAGAGCTTGCCGACTCCGGAGGGTTCGATGATGATCTTTTCCGGTGCGATCTTCCGCAGGATCTCTTCCATTGCCGTGATGAAATCTCCCGCAAGAGAGCAACAGATGCAGCCGGAATTTATTTCCTTGACCTCGAAGCCTCCGCTGCGAAAGAGGGAGGCGTCGACGCTGACCTCTCCGAAATCGTTTTCAATCAGGGCCGTCTTGCTGCCGGGAAAGTATTCCCTGAGCAGTTTTTGGATCAGGGTCGTCTTCCCCGCTCCGAGAAATCCGGAGATGATGTATACTTCTGCCTTCATGATTGCCTCCCTTATCATACTATTTCAGTATACTTATTTCCCTTCTATTATATCACAGGTGAGGAATCAAAAGTCATTTATTTTTGCAGAATCCATTTTTTTTGAACAAATAGTTTGCAGGCAAACTTTTTATTGACAAAGGAGAAGGGATACACCCGAGTTTATCACTTCCAAGAAGAAAAATCAGACGAAAATCATTGCTATTACTG
>JAUMYL010000030.1 GCA_030528675.1 Peptostreptococcaceae bacterium | reverse complement strand
TCAGCAGGAGCGGATAGAACCCCAGCAGATTCAGCCCGTCGATCCGCCCCGTCAGAGCACCCACAGCGATACACCAGACCGCCGCGAATACTATCCGTGCTTCCGTTCGCAGTCTCATGCCTCCGCCTCCTCCGTCATCATGGTTTTCAGCTCCTTCATCTCCTTCCTGAGCATGGCCGTAAGCTCGCTTTTCATTTCCATCCATTTCTCCCGCTCCTTTTCCAGCTTTGAAACAAGCTCCGCGGGATACTCCCCCCCGTCGCCGGCTATCTCCCGAATTTCCCGTTTCATTCCTCCGCCTCCCGTTGGATGCTGTTTTTTTCTCCCCCTCCGATATACTCCTCCAATTTCTTACGGCTGATATGATAACTGTACCTCCGACCCGTTACCTGAAGAGCCACGCCAAACGGCAGTTTCTCCCTCTGCAGACCGATTCGGACAAACTGCTCCGATTTTCCGAGCAGCTGCGCCGCTTCCTTCACACCCACATTCCGCGATTTCATATCTTCTCCTCCCTTCCTATCTCGCTCACCTGATCCGCCACCGCTCGAAGATTTCCCGCGACTCCCTGCAAAATCTTCTTGAGCGCCGCGTTTTCCTGTCGGAGCACCTCGATATCCGAAGACCAGTCCGCCGTCTTCATCGCTTCTAACGTCATCTCCATCTCCGTCCACTGTTCGTATTCCTCCTGCGTCTCCGCATCCTCAACGCGTACATCCAGCATTTTCGCCGCATCTTCGCGATACAGACTGACTACGCCAAGTAACTTGTTGATCTGTTTTTCTGTCAGCATGAGTTGCCTCCTTCTTTCGTATTCGTCTGCGTATTCTGTGACGCCCTTTACAGTTTTTCTTTTACTGTAAAAGGCATTCTTATTGTCGTTACGACTTTCTCGTTCATCGCTTCACTCCTTTCATGGTTTGCATTCTTTTATATTCCATTTTCCCCTTGATGACCTGCCTACCCCGCTGATATAATTCACTCTGAGAAGAGAAAGTCTTCAACCGGGTGATGAATAATGAAAAGCTTCAAAGTGCAAGTTGTTCTTTCGAGAGAACAAGAAGACTTGAAGTATGTTCAGGAATACATTGATTTAGGCTGGAAACCTGTCTCCACCTTCCCATTAGGCAGTAAGGTTTACTTTGTAAATCTTATTTGGGATGGAGACGAAGAAAATCCGCCTACTCCGAACGAAAGCCAATCAAATACAGTTCACCGGATAAAACCTGTGGAGTAAGAAGAGCTTCCACATTCGATTCCGACTTTCTCTTCTCAAAATACTCTTTGTCATTGGTGACAATCAGTCTCTTGATATTCACTTCTCCAAAGTCGATCAACGTTTTTTCCCCGTTCATCCTCTCACTCCTTTCATTGTTTCTTTTCCTTTTCCTGCAATAACTGCAAGATGTATGCGTTCTTCGTGAAACCCTTATGCTCCGTTTTGATACTCTTCTTTTCCGATTAAAGCCTCCATGTCCACCCCCAACGCCAATGCAAGCTTCCTTAAATTTTTTGCTGTGGGGGCGTGCCCCTTGTTTTCAATTCCGCTAATCGTCGTTTGGGGAACTCCGCTTCTTTCTGATAACATCATCTGAGTAAGACCTTGACTTTCTCTGATATCCTTTAGAGCACATCTCATCGTTCCACCCCCTTTTTAAGCCAACCATTTTTGGTTATATGTATAATATAAACCAATTATGGTTATATGTCAACACTTTTTGGTTAACTATTTTTGGTTATTTGTAGTATGATTAGGTCAAAGTTTTTAGAAAGGAGAGTTGTCATGAATCACAGCGAATTGATTTTAGAGCGATTGTATTTTTATCTAAGACAAAACAACCTCACCATCAATCGTCTGGCAGACCTTACCGGGATTCGTCAATCAACGCTTAGCAACGTTGTCAATCGAAAGAGTGTTCCGAAAGTCGACATGCTTTTCAACATCTGCAAAGCGCTTGATATCTCACTTACTGAATTCTTTGATTTCCCTCCTTATAATGCTAAAGATTGGTAGGAGGTGTTC
>JAUMYL010000012.1 GCA_030528675.1 Peptostreptococcaceae bacterium | reverse complement strand
GTTCACCGGAGGCGGATTACCCGGATCTACCGGCGGCGGCGTTTCTTTTTTGTTCACGATCGTTATCTTGTCGGGATCGGAACTTGTATTTCCCACGATTTGAACTTTCAAACTGCCATCGGACTGCTTCGTAACGATTACCGGATACTCTTTGAGATCTGCCTTGTATCCCTGCGGAGCGGCCGTCTCTTTCAAAATGTGACTTCCTTCCGGCACATCGGTAAATCGCAGAGTTCCGTTTTGAGGAGTTTTCTTCTTCTGCTCCCCTTTGCCTTCGCCATAAACGAGAGCAAACTCCGCATCGGCAAGAGGATGACCCTGCTCGTCCGTCTTCAGCACCTCGATTTCCGCCTTCGCCGGATTCGGCGGCGGAAGAGTCTCTTTTTTGTTGACAATCGTAATTTTACTCGGATCGGAACCGGTGCTTCCAACGATTTCGACACTTACTTCCACATTGGATTTTTTCGTAACGATCACTTCATATTCTTTCGGATTTATCTGATATCCTTTAGGGGCGGCCGTCTCTTTCAAGATATGCTTTCCTTCCGGCAGACGGCTGAACTTCGCAATTCCACGCTGTGAAGTCGTCTTGATCTGCTTTCCTTTGTCTCCGGCATACGTCAGAGTGAACTCCGCCTTCGGAAGCGGTTTGCCCTGCTCATCCGTCTTGAAGACTTCGATAGAGGAATTGATCTGATAAGACGCTCCCGCATCCGCATTGCTTATCTGATAAAACGCAGATTTCGGATCCAGCTGAAGATTGATCCCCACCAAGGAAACCGTATTTCTGACATTCTGACCCGGATTACCCTTAATATCGGTCTTGTAAATGAATCGATACGCTTTTTCCTTGCTCGGGAAAGTCAGGTCAAGCACTCTCTCTTCATGATTGTAGCTGATATTTCCTCCGCTTCCCTCTTTGAGTTCCACTTCGGGTCCAAGCTCTTCCTGTCCGTCGCCGGAGAGGATCAGCTCGTAAAGTTTCATATTGTCTCCGGCAAAATCCAGATTTCCGTCTTCATCTCTCTTAAGTTCCATTCCTTCGGACAGCTTATCCTTAATGCCGACCGTATCGGAATCTTCTGTCAGACTGTAGGGTCTGAAATCGACGGTCCATTTCAACTCTCCCGGCTGGGAAACAATCTGAGATTTTTCAAGTATTCTCGCATCGGCAACCACTTCCTGCTCGGCAGACGGTCCGCCTCTCAATCTCTTCGGCGAACTGAGCGTCGCCGTATTCTTTGCGGTTCGATCCTTCAGCCCTACCGCGGGATTTCCCGATGCGGTCGCCTTAAAGTACTCTCTCATCTTTTCCGCCGTCGGTCTCGCCTCAAGCAGAATGACATAGGGACCGTCAAGATCCGCTGTAAAATTAAACTCGGCTTTGGATGTTCCGATGAAATCATTCGTGTTCAGCCCGGCTATGGCGACCGGCTCGCCTTTGGCCTCAACGGAACAGATCAGTTCATTCGGATCCGTCAAGGGGAAGGACGGCGGGTACGCTCTGATCGAATGCGGGATCGGATTTGCTCTGAAAGCGAGATAATCCCTGTCTCCACTGATTTTCACAAATTCCCATCCGGCCGGCAGCTGATCTTCCAGTTTAAGACTTCCCAAGGATCTGATCAGCTGAGAATGATTGTCTCCGTTGATGCTCAGTCGATAGATCACCGATCCGGTATTGGGATTAAAGCCGCTCTTTTTGCCCTCATCGCTGTTTTTATTGGCCACCTTCATATTTGCGAGGTCAGCGGTAGGAGAGTCCTTGAGCTGAGGAATGAATTCCCCTTGAATCATTTCTTTTTCAAGCATCCTGTTGAAATATTCGATGGCAGTATTTCGCTTATCGATCAGTTGCTTGTCGCCAAACAGGAAAGCCGTGTTATTGAGCCAAATCCTCAGATTCCTGTCATTGAACGGAAGGAGGTTGAAACGATAAGTCATCGGCTCGGTCTCTACGGTAAAGAGCCAGTCCACATCGCGGCTTCCCGACACTTCCAGCAGGTCGCCGACGTGGGTTCCCTCAAAGTACAGAGGATGCACCTGAGCATTGAGCGCTCCGCCCGAGAAACTTCCATCTACATATCTTTGATAAGAAAGATACACAGGCTCGAAATCGACAGGAGCATATCCTGCAGGGAATCCGGTAAGGTTCTTGATCTGAGAATGACCCACCTTCCCGTTATAGTCGTCAAAGATAAATACATCAAACATCTTCGGATCTTCCTGAGGCAAATTATCCTTGTTGACTCCTATCTGCCATTTGATCTTCGAGCTTCCCGGCACTCTCTCCACAGCCCTTTTTGAAACTTTCGCCTTTCCGATGATACGGGCGTCTCCGGCCTGGAATCTGTCGGAACCGTCCCATTCCATATAAGCCGTGTTGTAGAAAGTCTTCGACTGCTGATCCAAAGCCGCAGAGTTCACCGCCTTGGTCGTAATGATCAAACGCATCTTTTTATCAAGCGTAGGAAGAATATACGCAGGAGCCGACTCCTTTGAATTCAAAGGAAGTTCCGAAGGCTGCTGAGTGATCTCCTCTCCTACAGGAATATCATAGTTATTTGTCGCAGGATTGAAATCATACCACTGCGCTCTGACAAAAGCCAGTCCTTCCGGAAGCTTGTCATAGATTTTAACATTTTTCAGTCCTGTAAATTCGGGACCGTTGACTGTAATTCTCCAATCAAGGTAATAATTCGTCTTATCACTGCCATCCTTGTCACCCTTGATCGGATTTCCGGCTCCCTTGCTGATCCATCCGACCTGTCGCGGAATGTCAAGGGTTGCCTGTCCATCCGCCTTAACCACATCATTGTAGAGGATCTCCGCCTTGTTGGACTTGGATACCGTCACCTGCTTAAAGACGTCCTTATCCTCCAGAGCGGTCTGGAAAACAATCGTCTGCTTCCCTTTGGAATCCTGAGGGAAGGTATACAGAAGCAAGCTTTCCGAAGAAGCTCCATCCGGAGTCTGAGAAACTCCGTTTACCTGCAGCGAGGAATCTATATATTTTCCGACCTGAGTGAGGTCATCCTTGAACTGATATCCTGTCAGGTCTACATTGCTGCTGGTTTTTCCCTGTACTTCCACAGTCCAGGTGATCGTTCTGTTTTTCGGGTTCGCAACGCCTTTTTTCGACACGTCGAGCGAAGGATCATAGACCGGATAGACGACGGTATATCTCTTTCCTAAGATATCTAAGAACTTCTGTCCTCCTTCATCCAGAACCTTGTCCTTATCAATATCGAAGGCTACTTGGAAATTTGCAAAGACTTCGCTGAGTTCTCCATTGAAAACAATATCGTCTCCGTCGAAAGTGATTTTCGCAATCAATTTTCCGTCCGAATCGTTTTCAAACATGACCGTTCCGACTTTTGCAGGTCTTCCAAGCTGCGGCAACACTCCTTTTCCGATCAGCTCAAGAGATCTTCCGATATCCTGCTGCTTGACCCTCAGTCCCGTTCCCAGATCTATAACCGCTGTATCTCCCTCTCGAACATAGGGAACATTTTTATTTTTGGAAGTCGGCTTCTCCGGAGAAGACTGCTGTGAAGGCTGTGACTCCGTAACTACAGGCGCTTCATTGGAGGAAGGCGCCTGAGGAGTGCCGCTCTCGGCGGCTTCCGTTCCTTCCTGCTTTTCAGAAGAGGAGGGCACCGTTTCTTCGCCTTCCGCCTTCTCCTCTGCGGGCGCAGAAGCGCTCTCTCCTTCAGAACTTCCTTCCGCGCCGGGCTGTACCGAAGGAGCGGTCTGCTCTGCGGCGGAATCCTGCTTGTCGGACTCAGAAGTCCCAGCAGTTTCCCCTTCTCCTGTCTTCGGCGACATATTTTCCGAGATCGGAGCGGATGATTCCGTACTTTCAGCCGGAGAACTCTCGGTTACCGGAGTGGATTTCTCCGTATCCGACCCCTCCGCCTCCTCTTCGAGATCATCAAAATCGCCTTTCACAAGCAAACGAAAATCAACAGTAAGTCGGATATCCGTATTTCCGTCAATCGAATCACCGTCTTTGAGAATAACGCCGTTTTGCGTCACAATTTTGTTCACATCCCGCAATTTGTCGGAGGCGTCACTCGCCCGTCCGATCCTCGGAACGGCAAACAAACTGACCAAAATGGCCAGAAGCAAAAACGCTCCTATCCATTTGTTTCTTGTTTTCAAATTCCTCACTCCCTTGCTCATTCTTCCTTTTTAAGATATGATAACTATTCCTTCCTACTCTTAGATATATACCCTGAAAAAAGACTGCATAACAAGATTTTCTCTGTCATGCAGTCTTTATCTATGGATATATTCCGACCTTTGTAATTAGTCTAAAATACTTGCTACGACTCCTGCACCAACGGTCCTTCCGCCCTCACGGATCGCAAATCGCAGTCCGTCTTCCATCGCTACCGGGGTGATCAGCTCGACGGTGATCGTGATGTTGTCTCCCGGCATTACCATCTCTACTCCTTCCGGAAGGGTGATGTCTCCTGTTACGTCGGTGGTCCTGAAGTAGAACTGGGGACGGTATCCTTTGAAGAACGGCGTATGTCTTCCGCCTTCTTCTTTTTTCAGTACGTAGATCTCTGCCGTGAATTTTTTCTTCGGCTTGATGGTTCCCACTTTTGCAAGAACCTGTCCTCGCTCGATCTCTTCTCGGGTCACTCCTCGCAGCAGCGCTCCGATGTTGTCTCCCGCCTGGGCCTGATCTAAAAGTTTTCGGAACATCTCTACTCCTGTGACGACGACTTTTCTCATTTCTTCGGTCAGTCCGACGATCTCTACTTCGTCCTGTACTTTCAGCACGCCTCGCTCGACTCTTCCTGTCGCTACGGTTCCTCGTCCTGTGATGGAGAATACGTCTTCTACCGGCATCAAAAACGGCTTGTCTACGTCTCGCTCCGGCGACGGGATGTAGCTGTCGATCTGCTCGAACAGCTCGACGATTTTGTCTCCCCAGCTGGAGGACGGATCTTCCAGCGCTTTGAGCGCGGATCCTCGCACAATCGGGGTGTCGTCTCCCGGAAATTCGTATTCGTTGAGAAGGTCTCTTACTTCCATCTCCACAAGCTCCAGCAGCTCTTCGTCATCTACCATGTCGCATTTGTTCAGGAATACGACGATGTACGGCACGCCGACCTGTCTGGACAGCAGGATGTGCTCTCTGGTCTGGGGCATCGGTCCGTCCGCTGCGGAGCATACCAGGATCGCTCCGTCCATCTGCGCCGCTCCTGTGATCATGTTTTTTACGTAGTCGGCGTGCCCCGGACAGTCTACGTGGGCGTAGTGTCTGTTGGGGGTCTCGTACTCTACGTGGGAGGTGGAGATGGTGATTCCTCTCTCTCTTTCTTCCGGCGCTTTGTCGATATTGTCGAAGTCGACCGCCGCTCCCAGTCCGTATCTGCTGTGCAGGGTCTTGGTGATCGCTGCCGTCAGCGTCGTCTTTCCGTGGTCTACGTGGCCGATGGTTCCGATATTCACATGCGGCTTGGTTCTTTCGAATTTTGCTTTTGCCATTTTCTAACTTCCTCCTTTAGAAAACTCATCCCGGTGTTTCATCTTTCATAAAAAAACTGGAGCTCACGAGCGGACTTGAACCGCCGACCTCCGCCTTACCAAGGCGACGCTCTACCGACTGAGCCACGTGAGCACTTATAGACCATATTTTACTATGAACCTTGAGAAAAATCAAGCACTATTTTGCTCGAATTTACTCAAAGAACGATTTTCAACTCTGCCTGCGGATCGCCTCAAGCTTGGCGAGGACGTCCCGACTGAGATGCTGGCTTAAAGTGTTCTTCTCAACAGTGGACTTTCGTGTCTTCTCCTTTATCTTACCGCGGACGGTTTCCATCTCGAGGCGCAATTCTCTCGTCGATATCCTGTTCCCTCCTTTTCCGAGTGTAATCTGCTGCTCCGCCATGTCATCGGTGGCGACGAAGACGCTCAAATGACGTTTCGGACCGAGTGCCGTAATGAACTTCTCAATATAAGTATCGGCAGTTTCTTTCTCTTTTGTATAGACAATTTTCAAATTTCCGATCCTTCTTTCTCTCTCTGCACAGCCGCGAACATTGTAAGCGTCATAGACGACAATCGCAAAGAGACCCCGAAAAGAGGCGTATTCTTCAAGAAGAAGATTCAGTTTTTCCCGAGCCTCCTCCAAATCCTTTTCCGCCGTTTCTCTCAGTTCTTCCCAGGCGTTGATCACATTGTATCCGTCGACGATCAGATACTCCCGAAACTTCTTTCTCACGATGAAAGACCTCTCTGCCTCAGGATTTCATACATGAGGATACCCGCGGCGACGGAGGCGTTGAGCGAAGAGATCCGACCTTTCATCGGAAGGGAGATCACCTTGTCGGCGAGTTCTTTGTTCAGACGGGAGACGCCCTTTCCCTCGTTGCCGATCAGAAGGGCAATGCTTCCTCGAAGATCGGTCTCATAGCTGCAGCCGCCCTCCATGTCCAGAGCGTATACCCAGATATTTTCCTTTTTCAATCGCTCGATTGTCCGCGCGATATTGCCGACCCGTATGACCGGCAAAAAGGACACCGCCCCCGCCGAAGTCTTTTCCACCGTCGCATTGACGGAAGCGGACCGCCTCTTCCCGATGATGACCCCATGGGCTCCGGCACCTTCGGCCGTACGGATGATCGCACCGAGGTTGTGGGGATCTTCGATCTCGTCAAGGATAATGAAAAAAGGCTCTTCCCCCTTTTCTCTGACAGAGCGAAGCACCTGCTCCAGATCGTGATAGCGGTAATCGGGGACTTCCGCGACGACCCCCTGATGCAGCTGCCCCTGTGCGAGCTCTTCGATCTTCTTTTTATCGACTTCCTTGATACGGATCTTTCGCTCTCGCGCAAGGGCGATGATCTTTTTGATCGATCCTTCCCCCTCTCCGTGCTTAATGTAGAGAACATCGATATTTCTTTCATTTTTGAGCGCTTCCATGATCGGATTTCTTCCCGCGATCCACATAAACATTCCCCATCCTTAAATAACCAGATTACAGACAAACTTCAAAAATCATTTGATGCTGAAATTGCGATACAGGCGTCGCACTCTCTATTATAGTGCTCAGACTGAAGACAAAGCAGACAAGCTTCGAAAGTCCTGAGACGAAGATGATGAGCTTTCGTGAACAAATCGAGAAGAGTGAGCCGATAAAATTTTGAAAAAATCGGCAGGACGCTGATTTTAGAGCGAAATCGGCAGGACGCCGTTTTGAGCTCGGTCAAAATTTCCGGCGAGCAAATCCGATTTTTCCGAAAGAGAATCCGCGCCGTCGAAGGATTTTTGAAGTTTGTCTGCAATCTGCGCACTCTCTATTATAGTGCTGAATCAAGGTTGCGATACAAGCATCGCTAACCTTTATCATCTCATATCAAGGTTGCGATACAAGCAAAAACTGTAGTGGAGACCCTCTTCGGTGCAGTGCTTTTCTTCGAACAAAAGTTCCCAGTCTTCACTCTCGTCGAGGTTTTCGAAGAATTTGTCCGCCGGAAAGGAAGCCTCCATCTTCGTGACAAAACAGCTCTCACAATGGGGGAGAAACTGTCTGTATACCTGTTCTCCCCCAATGATATACACCTCTTTCCCCGAGTATTGACGAACCCGCTGCAGGACTTCCTCGATAGAAGAGCAGAATACAGCGCCCTCCAAATCCGCACCGCCCTTCCTTGTCAGCACAAGGTTGATTCGATCCTTCAGCGGTTTTCCTCCGGGCAGAGACTCCAATGTCGCCCTTCCCATGACGACGACCTGTCCGCTCGTCTTTTCCTTGAAAAACTTCATATCTTCAGGGATCGAATGCAGCAGCTTATTTCCGCATCCGATTGCCCAGTTTTCATCCACAGCGACGATGATCTTCAATCCTCTTCCTCCTTGACCCATTTTTCTATCCCTGATTTTTGATATATTCTCATACCATCAGTATATAAGATTTTTATGCTTTTGGCTACCGCCATTCCGCCGGTTTCGGACGATGGATCGAGACAGGCTTATTTCTACTTTATCTTCTCATCAATCATCCTTTGGAATTTCCCGACTTTTCTGCTGAAAGGGATCCTCCGATAGAGGTTTTCCTTTTCATTCTTTTATAAGATATACCTTTCCGGCGGAAAAATTCACGAGAAAATCTCCGAATATCTAAGCCCTCCATCGTTCGATGGAGGGCTTAGAATGCAGACAAAACAGGCAAGCTTCAAAAGTCATGCGCCGGAGAGGAGGAACTTTCGTGAAAAAATCGAGAAAAACGAGCCGATGAAATTTCAGAAAAATCGGCAGGACGTTGATTTTGGAGTGAAAACGACAGGACGCCGTTTTGAACATGGGCAAATTGTATATAAATTCATTTTTCCACATAAAATTTATTATACCTCAAAAAATTATTGAATTCTATACTTTTTTTCTGTTCCATTGTCCTTTACAATTTAATTATCTTAGTTGGTTATTACGAAAGGAGGGTAGACCAATGCACAAATTCAGATAAACCCTTAAAATAAATCAAATTGTTGCAAAAGCTATCTATGGTACTCAAACAGGGAAACTGTCAACGACTGATTATTCGAATAATCAAGCTTACTCCCAAAATAGTAAAATTGAACCTACTCTTACGGGATATTCAACTTCTCATCATCGCTAATCATTCGAGGTGATTATAGTGGACAAGAAGAAAAGAAGAATTCTAAAAGTATTGATCCTATTATTCATATCTTTTGCCTCGGCAGCGATTGCGCGACAACTAAATACAGAATTTGTATATAGGCTCTTGATTTATTTTGTCGGCGCTGTTCTGGCCGGTATTTCTGCATATCTCATTGAAAAAAAGTATGACCTGTAATCCGACTGCAGACAAACCGCCCCTCATGAAAGGATTGAAATCCAAGCGATGAGGGGCGGCGTTTTTTTTGGGGCGGCAGCCGGCGTCAAATCGCAATCGGAATATTCCTCAGTATCCCCGAATGCCGATAGTCCTCCAGCTGAAAGTCCTCCACTGTAAAATCATAGAAGTCTTTGACCTTGGGATTGATGTGGAGCCTCGGTGCAGGATAGGAGGGCTTTTCCAGCATTTCCCTGACAAGCGGGATATGCCGGTCGTAGATATGGGCGTCCGCAATGACATGGACGAACTCTCCCGCCCTAAGACCGCTGACCTGCGCGAACATATGGAGGAGAAGAGCGTACTGCACGACATTCCAATTATTCGCCGCCAGCACATCCTGTGATCGCTGATTGAGAATCCCGTTGAGCCGGTTCTCCGTCACATTGAAGGTCATGCCGTAGGCGCAGGGGTAGAGGTTCATCTCGTGCAGATCCTCATGGACATAGAGGTTGGTGATGATCCTCCGGCTGTAGGGGTTGTGCCTGAGGTCGTAAAGCACTCTGTCCACCTGATCGAACTCTCCCTCAAAATAGCGATGTCTGACTCCAAGCTGATAGCCGTAGGCCTTTCCGATCGTTCCCTTCTCGTCCGCCCACTGATCCCAGACTCCGCTGCCAAGCTCGGAAATACGGTTGGATTTTTTCTGCCAGATCCACAGCAGCTCGTCGAGAGCTTTCTTCCACGGTGTAAAACGAAGGGTCAGTATCGGGAACTCCTCTGAAAGATCATAGCGGCTGACGACGCCGAATCGCTTGAGGGTGTGGGCGGGCGCCCCGTCCTCCCATTTTGCCCGTATCCTCTGTCCTTCCGACGAAAAGCCTTCTTCGAGGATCTCTCTGCACATTTCCGCAAACACAATGTCCGCCCTGCTCATCTCTCACACCTCGTCTTCTAAATAAAATCGCTGATTTCGCTCAGCGGAACTCTCTGCAGGAAGGCCTCGCCTGCTGTTTTGAGCAGGACGAGACGAATCTCTTCTCCCTCCGTTTTCTTATCTCTTCCGATCTGAGCGACTAGGGACTCTCTGTCCTCGATCTCAAGGTCGTCGGGAAGATGATATTTGCCGAGTATGGTCTTTATTCTATCATAAGTTCCCGTCTGCGTAAAATTTTTCTCCTCGGAAGCCTTTGTGATCCGGCTCATCCCAATAGCGACCGCCTCTCCGTGGCTGAAGCTTTGATATCCTCCCAGCGTCTCTATCGCGTGACCGATCGTATGTCCGAAGTTGAGAAGTACTCTTCCGCCCCAATCTTGCTCGTCTTCGCTGACGAGAGACGCTTTCATCGACAGGCAGCGAACGATCAGCTCCGGCATACGCTCGTCGATCTTGTCTTCACTGGTTTCTTCCAGTATACGCAGCATCTGGAGGTCGCCGATCAGAGCGCATTTGATGATCTCCGCCATCCCGCTTCGCTTCTCCCGCTGAGGAAGGCTTGCGAGCAGCGTCGGATCGACGATGACGATCTCCGGATGGTGAAAGGCGCCGATCAGGTTCTTTCCGCAGCTCAGGTTGATACCGGTCTTCCCGCCGACGCTGCTGTCCGTCTGCGCGATGACCGAGGTGGGCACCTGAATATAAGAGAGGCCTCTGTGGATCGTCGCCGCGGCAAATCCCGCAAGATCGCCGACGACGCCTCCTCCAAAGGCAAGGATACAGTCCTTTCTTCCGATCCCCTTTCCGATGAAAAAACCGCATACCTCTTCATAAGAAGAGAGAGCTTTGCTGCTCTCCCCCGGTTTAATGCTGTATAAAACCACGCAAACGCCTCTCTCCTCAAACTGAGCGCGCAGTCGCTCTCCATAAAGGCGGAGAAGGTTATCGTCCGTGAGCAGGAAAATCTTCTTCCCGCCGCAAAGCGGCGCGATCTTCTCCGCAATTTTTCCGAAGTTTCCGTTTTCGAGATCCACCGGATAGATCTTTCCTTTCGTTTTCACCTCGATCAAAGACATAGGATCCTCCATCCTTAAATTTTGAAATTGCGCAGATGCTTCATCAGTTCTGCCGCCAGCTCCTTAAGGTGCCCGGCGTTCTGAGAGATCTGTTCGACCGAGCCGGATTGCTCATACATGGCGGCAGTCACTTCTTCGGAAGCCGCGGCCGTCTCTTCGGAAATCCCCGAGATATTCTCCATCGCCCTCACGATCTCATCCTTATCGCTCTTGATGCTCTCCACCTGCCGACTCATCTCTTCGATCTGCCCTGCGATGCTTTCCACAGCCTCCAGGATACTTCGAAAAGTCTCGTCGACTTTCTCGACGGATTTTTGCTGTCTCTCATGAATATCACTCATTTCACTCATGATGCCGACGGTGTTTTTGCTGTCGGTCTGCGTCTTGACGAGAATGTCGGATATCTGCGAAACGGCGGCGTCCGAACCTTCTGCCAGCTTACGGATCTCGTCGGCGACGACGGCGAAGCCCTTTCCGACCTCTCCCGCTCTTGCCGCTTCGATGGACGCGTTGAGGGCAAGCAGATTCGTCTGTGCCGCAATCGCTTTGATCGTTTCAAGAATCTCCTGAATCGATCCGGTGTTTTCGTCCAGTTCCAAAATCGCCTTTTCTACACGATAGCCGGAATCCCTGCTCACTTCGCTCATCTTTTGCAGCTCCCCGACGACGGCTTTTCCTTCGGTGCTGATCGCCTTCGCTTCCTCGGCGTTTTCATTCATACGCAGACTGTACTCGGCCAACTCTTCAAACTTATGCGAGAGTTCCGACGAAAGACGCGCTCCCTGTTCCGTCTCGCAGGCCTGTTCCGACGCCCCCCGAGCGATCTCATCAATCGTCCTCGTCACATCGCCGGCAAGCTGAGCCGTTTTACGGGAAAAATCCGCCAGATTCTCCGAGGAGGCGAGCACCTCGTCACTGACGGAGATCGAAGCCGCTATGAGGCTTTTGATCTTTCCCAGCATTTCCTTACAGCTGCCTGCAAGCATTCCAACTTCGTCTTTCGATTGAATGTCCATCTCCACGGTCAGATCGCCGGTCTTGATGATCTCCATCTTACGCTCCATCCGACGGATCGGTCCGGTCATGCGTCCCGAGAAATAAATCCCGACAAGGATCGCCACAACGAGTGTCGCAAGGCCGAAGACCAGAACTGCGGCGGATACCTTCCACACCATCGCGTAGATATCTTTATAGGGGATCTCGCTGATCAAAATCCAGTCCAGCTCGTCAATTTTTTTGTAAGTGATCAGATGTTTTCCGTCTTCTCTCTCATCGTCAAAATTCCCCTTGTTTTCAGAGAGATTTTGCAAAAACTCCCTGTCGAGCGTCGTTCCGACGATCTCGGAGTCTGCGTGTCCCAGCACCAGTCCCTCTCCGTTGATCGTGTAGATCCGGCCGCCTTTCACATCGTCCGAATCCTTTGAAGTCTTTCCGATATTGATACTTTCCATCAGCCTGGACAGTCCTTCCAAAGGAAGATCCAAACTGACGACGCCGATGAATCTGCCGCTCTCCTCATCGTGCAAGGGAACGGACGCAGAGAGAACCAACTCGCCCGTGCTCAGATCTTTATAGGGTTTCGTCCAAATCAGCGCGTCTTTTTCTTTCGCCTTGATATACCAGTCTCTTTTTCTCGGATCATAGTCTGCCGGCATGCCTTTCGGCTCCGGGTAGATCAGAAAGCTCCCCTCTTCCGTCCCCATATACACATTGAGGATATCCGGATACAATTTCATAAAGGAAGCGTAGCTGTCCATGAGCATCCGCTCGTCGCCAAGCTCTCTTTTCAGATCATCACGGAGAAGATGCAGTCCCTTTTCATAAGCTTTCATCCGATACTCGATATAGGCCGCGTTCCCCCTGTTGACTTCCATCATGGCGGCGGCGTCTGTCGCGACGAGCGTCGCGCGCACCAGGGAACTCACCCGAAAGAAGATGACGACGGATGAAGTCAGAATCAAAACCGCCAAGAGAACAGAAATCTTTTGAGATATTTTTTTCATAGATGGTTACCCCCCCCCCCCCGTTTTTGAAGCATAGTATTTTCAATGTCTTCATGGATTCCGGAAGAGGATTGTAAGATTTTCGAACGATGTATCGCTTATTTTATATGGAGCCTATCCATCAGTCCGTCTTTTGAACGAAGTGCAAAATAGAGCGGACATCCGATGAGCGTCACGACCGCGAACTCTCCGAGAGCGACCTGACCCATCGTCAAAAAGAGGGGAAGCCCTGCAAAGAGGTACAGCTCCAGACCGATGATGACGCCGTTAAACAGAGCGGGCCAAAGGGAAGCCAGCCATACATTTTTCGTCCTGCTCATCATGAAGACCGAAATCCAGGTCGCCGCCGTTCCCATGACCATATCCGGCAGAGGCATCGGACTGTTGATGTTTGACAAAAAAGTTCCCAGAACCAGCCCCGGGATGAAGGCGGGGTTCACATAAGCCAGCAGGGTCATCACCTCGGACAGGCGCATCTGTATCGGTCCATAGCTGATCGGCGCCAGCATGATGGTCAAAGCCGCGTAAACGGCGGCTGTTATTCCCGTCGTCGCCAGTTTTTTCGACATTTCTCTTTCCTCCTATACTTTCAAACTACAGAACTTTCAAGCTGCGGACAAACTGTGAACGCCCTTCGAGGATGCGAACACCCTTTCCGCATTTGTCTGCTCGTTTGTTCCTCTGCACCAGCGATATCTCCTCTTCGAATTTTGATTCCCCGAAACGTCCGAGCTCAATATCTTCAAGGGATTGTAAACCATTTTTTGATGCAGTATTACGATATTATATCACAAATACCTTCCCCGTGTGTAAAAAAAAGTAAACAGTTTCAAAAAGCGCAGATCGCCTGCAGAAAAAAACAGACCCTCCTTATGCCCGGATAAAGAGGGTCCGCTTCCTTATACCAAAATACCAAATACTTTATCAATATGCCGCCCATGTTTCAAAGAAATAAACGGGAACGTCTCCCTGTTCTTCTATTTGGGGGAGCCGTTCTTCTTTCCTGTTCATTCCTGAAACTCTTCCGTTCCAACAGGTGTTGCGACCAAATCGAATTTGTATCAGTTTTGTATCTCGACAGGAACCGGCTTTCGTCTTGAAAATTTCGCAAGAAGCGTGACGAGGATCATCCCGATCACCGCATTGATGACAATCGCTCCTCCGGGCTTGAGATCCAGATGATACGAAGTGATGATTCCCACCATCGTGTAGAGCACTCCCAAAAACACAGAGAGCAGGAGGGTCTGTCTGTAACTCCTGCTGATGATCAGCGCGGTAGCAACCGGAAGCACGATCAGAGAAGCGACCAGAAGCGCGCCGACGACTTTGCAGGCGAAAGCGACGGTCACAGCCGCAAGAAGAGTGAAGACCGCATTGACTCTTTTGACGGGCACCCCTGCAAGCCGCGCAAGATTGAGGTCGATGGAAATGTCCAGAAGTCCGCCGTAAAAAATGATCGAGGCCAAAATGACGGGTACGGCTACGATGACGATATTTCTTACATCCGAAGAGGTGACGGAGGATATGCTTCCGAAGAGGTAGGACTCAAAGTCGTTTCCTCCCGGCGCAAAATCCGACAGGATCGCCGCAAGCCCGAGCCCGGTGCTCATGATGACCGCCGTCGCCATATCGCCGTATTGCGGAAATTTCTTTCGTATCGCCTCGATGGAAAAGGCGGCGACGATACAGATGAAAAGAGCGCCTATGACCGGATCGAAGCCTAAGATCAATCCCATCCCCACACCCGTCAGAGAAGTGTGGGAGAGCGCGTCCCCGACCATCGAAGTTTTTCTGTTGACCATCACCACACCGATGAGGGGGATCATGACGGACAGCAGAAAACCGGCGGCGAGGGCGTTGCGCATAAAATTAAATTCCAACATCTTCCAGTTTCCCCTCCTTCATCTCGTAGATCCTTGCGTTTTTGATGTATTCCGTGATAAGTCCAAGTTCATGAGTGACGATGATGACCGTGATCTTCTCTTCCTGATTCAGTTTTTGAATCAAAGTCAGAAATTCCTTTTTGCTGTCTTTGTCGACGCCGGCCGTCGGCTCATCGAGGATCAGCACCTGAGGATCGTTCATCAGGGCGCGGGCGATCATCGTCCTCTGCTTGAGCCCTCCGGAGAGCTCGTTGAAGGGAGTGTCCGCATATTTCTCGAGCCCGAGCCTTTCGAGCATCTGTCTCGCTTTGTCCTTATGCCTTTTTCGCGGGATCCGTATAAGACCGAATTCACGGTAGAGATTGAGGACGACCAGCTCCAAGACCGTGATCGGAAAAGTGACCTGATTGAAATTCTGTACCTGCGGCACATAGCCGAACTCACGGAAAAGATCCGTATTGGATATCTTCTTCCCGAAGAGGCGGATCTCGCCTTTGTCCGGCTTTAATTCCCCGAGCAGGAGTTTCAGCAGGGTCGATTTTCCCGATCCGTTTTCTCCGAGAATCATGAGGATATCGCCTTTGTCCACCGAGAGATCGATCCCTCGAATCAATGGTTCCGAATGATAACTGAATTCCAGCCCGATTACATTGATCTGATTCATTGGGCCTCCTTTGCTAATGATTCATACAGTTTTTCAAGATTGTAGCGCATGACGTCCTGATAGTGAACCTCTTCTTTCATCTGATCCGTCTTGTACTCCATGGAAGTCAGCCCGACCGCTTCTCCGCCGATCTCTTCCGCAAGAGCGACCGCCGCTTTCGGATCTGTTCCGTATTCGTAAAATATCGTCTTGATCTGCTTGTAATTGGAATAATCAATCGCTTTTCGGATCGTCTTCAAACTCGGCGAATCCGTGGAAACCAAACCCTGAAGAGGAAATTGAACCAGACCGAACTCTCTGGCCAGGTACTCATAGGCATAATGGGTCACGATAAACTCTTTCTTATCCAGCTCCTTGAATTTCGCTTCATATTCCACGAACAAATCCGTGATCTGATCCACCGCCTTGACTTTTTTCTTATAGTAGGATCTGGAGTGCGAGGGGTAGAGTTCGACGAGGGTATCATGGATCGCATTGAGAAAGAGACGCGAATTTTTCAGCGACAGCCAGGAATGAGGGTCATAAGTGACCTTATCCATACCGGAGGTCGAACCTTCCAGCAAGACCTCCACCTTCAGTTTTTCCGCAGTATCTTTGTCCTGCAGTTCATAGGGAAGCAGCGGCTCCGAGATCCGGTCGCTCAAAAAGATCCATTTTCCCTCGCTTGGAAACTTGAAATAGATCTCCCCCTGCTCATGACTCATCTCAAGATTATAGGGCCTTCCCTCCTCGACTTCAATGACCGACCGTTGGGGAGTGAGCCTGCCTTTTTTCTCCATCGCCGCCTTCCCTCGCTCCACTAATTCCTTAAGCGGCAGATCTTCCGAGTTGTCGATAAAGGCGATACGCATCGTATCCTCATGGGTGTGGGAAAAATGGATCTTGTATTCCTTATCTTTTTCCGCCTCGTACTGACACATATACTGGAAATCTCCGGTAACCGCGGCTCCCTTATAGCTGATGAGCTCCACGGAGTCCGAGAGGGTCAGTATCCTCAGTTCCGGCAGGCTTTCACGCACCTGATCGATCCAGGACTCGATATTGGCGCCGTTGACGACGAGCAGATCCGCCTGAGCGAGGTTTTTGATATCTTTCGGCGTCGGCTCCCAGAGGTGAGGCGTCTTGTCCAGAGGCATGAAATTCCGTACTTCTACAGTGTCTCCGGCGACCTGTCTCACCAGATCGTTGACAGGATAAAAAGAGACATAAACAACGGGTTTTCCGCTGTTTTCTGTCTCTTTTCCCGTACAAGCGGCAAGACACAAGGCGAAGACAAGAGAAAAAACGAGAAAGATTTTTCTTCTGCTGTGCATCCTGTGCTCCTTTAATCAAACGATTACTCTGCGATCTCTTCGATCATCTGCTGAGCGGTAGTGGATGGCTTCACAAATGTCGGATACCATTTTTCTTCCATTTTAAGTAAAGTTTCGGCGTTGTCGCCATATCTCATATGAAAATGTGTAAGAGCCTCTTCTCCGTGCACCGGCATCATCAGGAGAACCGGATATTTCGCATCTGCGGAAGTCGCTTTGAACTCATCCCACTCCAGAGAGTGTCCGCTTTCCTCCATGGCGTGAGACTGTACGAATTCGTACTCCGCCGAACCGATCTCTTTTCCGCCTTTTGCGGCCCAGTTGTCCAGCAGAGTCAGCTTATTGCCTTCGACGATCATTCCGTGGAAGTCGGATCTTCTTCTCTTTTTGAGAGCTTCTTTCACTTCTTCCGGCGTTACTCCGTCTTTTTCCGCGGCTAATTTATAGCCTTCTTCCACTTCCGGCAGATCGAGCCAGAGGGACATATCATCCCAAGTTCCTTCCCAGTCCGCCAGAGAAACAGCTTCTTCCGCCGGCGCGGGCTCTTCAGACTCCGCCGCAGGCTGCTCCTGGGTCTGTTCCGTTGCCGGAGCGGGTTGCTCCGCCGACTTCTCCGCCGGCTTGTTGCAAGCTGTAAGCGCAACAGACAGCAGTAATGCAGACGCCAACGCTACCAATCTCTTCATAGTAAAACCTCCTTAAAGTGTTTAGATAATAATGGGGGTTCACAAGGAACCGATATTAGCCTATCACAACGATCTCTCTCTGTCAACAAAAATAAGGCAAAAAGTTAACTTTCGCTAACCTCTCTGCAGATCGACTGCTTATTCCTGCCGACCTCCTCTTGAGATCCTATGACTCGGGAGGGGCACAAGGTTCGAAACCCCTCCGCGGCGCAGGCTCTCTTTCGGAAACGGCAGATTCGCTGCGTATCTATTGGTTCAGAAAACGCAGGACGGTCTGCAGGAGCAACTCGATTCCGAGGGAAAAATACTCCTCATCCACATCGAATTTCGGTGAATGATGGGGATGAAAGACCCCGTCCACCGCTTTGGGATTACATAAAAAGAAAAAAGTCCCCGGTGCTTTTTCCAGAAAGAAAGCCATATCCTCTCCCCCCATGACGGGTCTGTCGAGAGTTTTTATCTTCGATACATCCATCACTTCCTCGGCGCAGTTTTTGAAAAATTCGGTGAATTTCGCATCATTGATCAGGGGAGGGTATTTGTACTCGTAAAAGACCTCGCAGGAAGCGCCGTAAGCGCCGGCGATCCCTTCGGCGAGACTGCGTATTTTTTTCGCAAGCTCTTCTCGCGTCTTTTCAGAAGTCGCGCGCACGGTACCTTCCATCTCCACCTCGTCGGGGATGATATTCTGATTGCAGCCTCCGTGAATGCTGCATATCGAAACGACCGCCTCCTGCGTCGGCGCTATCGAGCGACTGACGATGCTTTGCAGAGCCGTGACGATATGCGCCGCTATGAGGATCGGGTCGATGGAGAGCTGGGGATAGGCTCCATGCGCCCCTTTTCCCTTGACCCTGAGACGGATTTTGTCCATCGACGCCATCATCGCGCCGTAGGAGATCCCGATGCTGCCGGGATCCGAAAGTCCCCCGATATCTCCGCAGTGCAGGCCTACAATCGCATCGGGCTTCGGATCTTCCAGCGCTCCTTCCCGAATCATCGGCTCCGCTCCCCCCGGATACTCCTCCCCGGGCTGAAAGAGCAGCAGGATATTCCCTTCGAGTTCCTCCCGCATCTGCCGAAGCAGCGTCGCAGCGCCCAGCAGCATCGCCGCATGGGCGTCGTGTCCGCAGGCGTGCATATTGCCGTTTTTTGAGGCGAAAGTCAGACCGGTCTCTTCCGGGATCGGAAGAGCGTCCATATCCGCCCGCAAAGCGATCGTCCTGCCGGCTTTTGCCCCTCGGATCACTCCGACGATCGCGTTTCCGTCCATCAGCCTCCTGTACTCTATCTCCATCTCTTTCAAGCGTCGACAGATATAATCCGCCGTCTGCGGCAGCTCGTTGCCGATCTCCGGTATTTGATGCAGATCTCTGCGCCAGCCGATCACCCAAGGCAGGATCTCCTCTATCTTGCGTTTCATTGCACTCTTCTTTCTTTCGACCTTCTGCATACCCCATCTCCTCTCTTTGCCGCCGCTACGCCTCATTCGATCCCTTCCGCCGGCTTCGCGCGCCTGCTTTCCTTGACTTTGATCTCATACAGATCCGTCCTGCGGTTGTGAAAATGAAGGACCGATCCGCTGCTTCGGCTCCTTCGAAGCACTTCAAGATCCAGATCCCCTATGATGACCATTTCGATATTCGGCGTGCTCTCCGCTGCGATCCCGTCTCTGGGGAAGGTGAAATCCGAAGGCGTGAATATGGCGGATTGGGCGTATTGGATATCCATGTTTTCCGCCTCGGTCAGATTGCCGACCGTACCTGCAATCACTGTGTAGACCTGATTTTCCACCGCTCTCGCCTGTGCGCAGTAACGGACTCTCAGATAGCCTTGGCGGTCGTCTGTACAGAAAGGAGAGAAGATGATATTCGCTCCTCTCTCGGCCACGATGCGCGAAAGCTCTGGGAATTCCATATCGTAACAGATAAGGATCGCGATCTTGCCGCAGTCCGTGTCGAAGATCTTGATCTCGTTGCCGGGCTGAATCCCCCACCAACGCTCTTCATTCGGCGTAATATGGAGCTTGTACTGCTTGTCGATCGTCCCGTCTCTTCGAAAAAGATAGGCGATATTGTAGATATCTCCGTCTTCCTCGACAAAATGAGAGCCGCCGACGATATTGACATTGTACTTGACCGCCAGATCGGTGAAGAGTTTGATATAGTCGTCCGTATATTTCGTCAGACGACGGATCGCAAGACTGGGCGACTTCTCTTCAATAAAAGAGAGCAGCTGGGTCGTAAAAATTTCCGGAAAGACAATAAAGTCCGATTTGTAATCCGAGCTGACGTCGACATAGTATTCGCATTGATGGGCGAAATCGTGGAAGGAGTTGATCTGCTTCATCATATACTGAACGACGAAGACCCGCACGGGAAAGGAGGTCTTGTACAGCCTCTTCGAGTTCGGACGGTAGTCGATATTGGTCCACTCCATCAATGTGGCATATTTGAGGGAGTTCTTGTCGTCGCGAAGATAGTTGTTGTTGATGCGCTTGAGTACGAACCCGTTCATGATCTGAAAGGTCAGCACCGGATCATAGATATTTTTTGCCGCCACCTCTTCCACATACTCTCTCGGCGTGAGTTCATCCGCATGCTTGTAATAATTCGGGATCCTGCCTCCGATGACGATGGATTTGAGGTTGAGACGCAGGGCCAGCTGTTTTCTCGCGTCGTAGAGGCGCCTTCCGATCTTCATGCGGCGGTAGTCCGGATGCACCATGACTTCGATTCCGTAGAGCGTGTTTCCTTTCGGATCGTGGTTACGAATATATCCTTTGTCCGTGACCTCGTCCCAGCTGTGGTTGGCGTCGTATTCGTCAAAATCAATCATCAGCGAAGAACAGGAGCCGATGATCTTTCCTTCATATTCGATACAGAACTGTCCCTCGGGAAAATACTTCTGGTGGCTGAGAAGCTGCTGCCCTGTCCAGGGCTTCATATTGGGAAAACAGAGCTTCGCCATCTCTATGATCTCCGGAATGTCTTTTTCCTTTATGTTGCGCAGATGGATCTTTTTTTCAAATTTTGACAACCTGTTGTCCGACATATCCCTGCCTCCTTGTACTCGTAAGATGACCCGCATTGAACCGACAAAATCCGGACACAAAATAAGCAGAACAAGTGCCATTGTATACCGTCCGACACAATGCCTGCCATCTTATGCTCAATCCGTTCATTATAAGCTGATGATATCATATACATCCGCAAAGCGTCAATCTCGCATACAGAGTCCGGACATAAAAAAGAAGAGCGTCGCGGAATCTCCGCTCTGCTCTTCAAAACTTGGGGGGTATTGTTACCGAAGAAATAATCAGGCGCCGAGCTTCTCTCCGAGAGCCACGCAGAGCGCTTTGCCCTCGTCGTCCGGAGTCTCGTTGACGATCAGACCCTCATCCACGAGGATCGCTCCTTTGCCTTCGGCGCGCTCCTGCCATTCTCTCATCCACTGGCCGTCTCCCCAGCCGTAGGATCCGAAAAGAGCGACTTTTTTGCCGGAGATCTTCGTCTCCACTTCCGTATACATCGGCTCAAATTCAGCTTCTTCGAGCACTTCCGCTCCCATGGAAGGGCATCCGAAAGCGATTCGGTCATACTCTTCCGCCTTGCTTGCGCTGAACTCCGCAGCTGTGAAAAGATCGACATCTTTTCCGGCTTTTTTCACGCCTTCCACTACGCTGTTTGCCATGATCTCCGTGTTTCCTGTTCCACTCCAAAATACTACCGCTACTTTACTCAATGTCTTTACCTCCTCTAAAATATGGCTTATCCCAAGTCGGTGCGTCTTTTTGAAAGTCCCTCCGAAAGATCGAACCGCCGACAGAGAGGCGAATCTTATTTTCCGCCTTCCTGTCGTCGTACGAACTGTATCTTTCCGAATCGGTACCCGTACCGCGTCACCTTCCTGCGACAGTATCCATTTATTGCATGATCCCGCTAAGCCGCATACACGAGCTCCTGCAGGTTTCTGCCAAGGGAAAGCTCCTGACAAAAACGATTCCTCGACTTCGAAAACGCTTCAAAGAGAGCCTTCTTGCTCCGAACATCATGATAGACCTTCCAATAGCCGTTCAATTTGAAATCCTTGCCTCGACAGCGGATGAAATCAACAATGTCTTCGAGGGGATACCCCAAAAAAGCTCCGATCTCATGAGGAAAATCCTCTTTACTGTTCATCCTTGCTTTCAATCTGACCAGCAGGCTCTCGATATCCTGCTGCACCTCATATCCTTTGCTCGCCAAAAAGCGACGCATTTTCTCCTCAGAAAGCTCCGCAAGCAGCGCCGACCTGCGGTAGGCATAGACGACCGCTCTGTTTTCACAGAGACAGAGCAGCTCAATATATATTCCGAAACGCCTCAGCTTTGTATTATATGTATCCGCTATCTCCCGAATCTCCGTCCTGTCCTGATGTCTGATCGAGAAGATGTTTCCGCTTTTGATGCCCGATAATGTCGGCGCGCAGTGATAAGCCAGCATCCGTTCGAATTCTTCCAGCATCATCGCAAAACTCCCGCTCTTAAGCAAAGTCTCTATCGTAATTCGCCGCTTCCGCCATCTGCCGCATCTTCTTGCAGCATCCTTTGCCCTCGGCGCAGCAGGGCTTGTTCTTCCCGCAAAAATGATTTTCGAGAATATTTTTCAGCGCGCAGGAACTGCAGCTGTGGGAACGAACGATACAGGCGTTGCAGGTCTTGGCTTTCTGCACTGCGGCATTGATCATCTTATGGGATACGACATTGGTAAAGAGAATGAGCAGCTCGGGGTTGCCGATTCGGTCTTTGATATCTCCTTCCATCTGCGTAAACACTTTCGCCTTGCATTTATACGACTTGCATATCTCTTTGTACTGACAAACCATACGGTCATTTCCGCCGATAATTACGACACTCATACTACCTCCTCCAATAAAAAAATATGCCCTTAGCAAAAGCTAACCTAAGCATATTCTATCAAAGGGAATTGATGAATGTCAAGAACATTTAATAATATTTTTCAATTAAAGCGGAATTTCATTTTCATATGACGGTTTAATTTCATATGACGGTTTAATGAAACATCTTACAGATCTCCATCTGATGTTTCATTCGATCAAAGGTCTCCGCACTGATCACATGCTCCATTCGACAGGCGTCCTTCGCGGCGGTCGCTTCATCGACGCCGATCGAGATCAGGTATTTCGTCAGGATGATATGCCTCTCATAGATACGCTCGGCCTCTCTGCGGCCGGAATCCGTCAGGACGATGCGTCCTCCCTGCTCGACGGTGATATAGCCGTCCGCTTTCAAAATCCCCATTGCCCGGCTGACAGAAGGCTTTGAAAAATTCAGCCGCTCCGCAATGTCCACCGAACGCACGAAACCCGTCTCATTTTCCAGTATCAAGATCGTCTCCAGATAGTTTTCTCCCGATTCATGCAGTCCCATAACAATCCCCTTTCTTCAGCGATATCGTTTCGAAGGCGAAAGTCGCCCTCTCTTCTATTTCTACCCGAACAGAAATGCCCGAAAACATCTTCGTGACAATTTTCACGGATCGTATTCGGGCAAATGTTCGCTTATTTTCAATTTGAATTTTGGACGGCAAAGGTCTATTCGGCTTCCAAGATCCCGTATTGACCGTCTTTTCTCTTGTAGAGAACCGCGATGGTATCGGTGTCCGCATGAGTGAAAGCGAAGAAATTATGTCCGAGAAGCTCCATCTGCAAAATAGCCTCGTCTTCAGTCATCGGCCTCATCTCAAACTTCTTGCGTTTTACGATCTTTGCCTGCTCATCCGGCTCGTCCGACGCCGGCACATAGCCTTCGATATTTTCGAATCGGATCGTGTCATGCCCTTTGTTCATCAGCTTCGTCTTATGCTTGCGAAGCTGTCTTCCCAATTTATCCACCACCGTATCCACGGCATTGTAAAGATCCGAGTCCGTCGCTTCCGCACGGATGACCGTCCTTCCCGTCGGAATCGTCACCTCAATCTTCTGATTGTTTTTAATGACGCTCACCGCCACCTTTGCATCGACTTCCTGATGGAAATACTTGTCTAACTTGGAGAGTTTTGCTTCCGTTTGACTGCGGATAGCATCGGTAATTTCGATATTTTTCCCTGTGATAAGAACTTTCATGCAAGTCTCTCCCTTCACTTGATATATTTGTGATACCGCGACCGGAAACAAAACGCTTTCCCGATTCTTTTATATTCTACCATATAAAATCCAAAACGGCAAATCATGAAGCGCTCCTCCCTTCAAAACCCGCTCTTGATTTTTTCAGCCGAAAAAATCTCAGACTGAAGACAAAGCGGGCAAACTTCAAAATTCATGAGCCGAAGAGGAGGAACTTTCGTGAAAAAATCGAGAGGAGCGAGCCGCTGAAATTTCAGAAAAATCAGCAGGACTCTGATTTTAGAGCGAAAGCGGCAGGAAAGAGAGGAGAACTTCGAGACTTTTCCCCCTACTTATCCACAGATCCCTTCTCTTTTTTCTGTGGATAATGTGGATAAGTTCTGTATAACCCTCCTGCGCTCACATTTTCTGTAGAAAAAAAGTGGAAAATTTCCTCGAAAAAATACCGACCCTCACGGATTGGACTCCAATCTTCTGATGAGGGTCGGTTTGTCTGCAGTCTGAAAATTTAAGCGAGGGCTTTTTTAGCTTTCTCTATTTCATTTTCCCTATTTTTGTAAATATCTGATTGATCAAACAGTCTACTGTCTTGATCAACAAGACAGAAACTAAGATATAGTAATATACTGAATTATTGTCTTTGTTTACAGATAAAATGTACAGAGGAAGAATAATAGACAGTGCTGATTTTTCTGAAATACGACGTCTCCATCAATAGAAACTTTAGCCTTCCAGCGGCTTCTCCGCCAGAGAAAGGTCGATATGACAGTAGCCCTGCGGGTTCTTCTCCAGATAGTTCTGATGGTATTCTTCCGCCTCGTAAAAGTTCTGCAGGGGCGTCACTTCCACAAGGATCTCTTTTTCATACTTCGCCTTCGCCTCTTCGATGATCCGGTCAGCGACCGCTCTGTCGGCGGTATCGGTATAATAGATACCGGTCCGGTACTGGCTTCCGATATCCATTCCCTGACGGTTGAGACTCGTCGGATCAATGACGCGCATGAAGTGCCGAAGCAGAGTATACAGCTCTGTCCGCTGCGGGTCATACTGCACGCGAACCGTCTCCGCAAAGCCGGTCTCTCCCGTGCAGACCTCCTGATAGGTCGGGTGTTCGAACTTGCCGTTCGCATAGCCGCATACTGCGTCGAGGACGCCTTCCGTTCTCTGCATATAGGCCTCAAGCCCCCAAAAACAGCCTCCTGCCAAATAAATTTCCCTGACGTTCTGCATTTTCTTCCTCCTTCTCTCTTATGAGCCGTTGCGGAAAAGGGCTTTCTCACCCTTCTTTTATCTGTTCGATCTGATCCGGACTCTCCATCGTGATTCCTTTTTTGCGCAGCATATCTTTCATGAGCCGATCCCAGAGGATCATGAGCGATTTGAGTACGGGCACCCCGAGCAGCATCCCCATCGGCCCGAAAAAACCTCCTCCGACAACGATGGCCAGCATGATGTAAAAAGGCGAAACCCCAACTTTGTCCCCGAGGATCTTCGGTCCGAGAATCAGTCCGTCGAATTGCTGCAAAGCCAGTATGAAGAGGGAGACCCAGATCGCCTGGACCGGATCGATGAACAGCGTGATGATGATTGCAGGCACGGCGCCGATAAAAGGGCCGAAGTAAGGAATCATATTGGTCACGCCGATGATGATGCTGATCAGCACCGAAAATCGAACCTTGAGCAGCGACATTCCGATATAGCAGAGGATACCGATGATCGTCGAGTCGATCAGCTTTCCGACGAGGAAATTTTTGAAGACCTCGTCCACCTCCGCTGCAAAATCAATGAATTTTTCCGCCTTTTCCTTGCCGAAAAACGCATGGATCGTGCGTTTGACGCCGTGAGCAAACCGCTCTTTGTCCATCAGCATATAAAAAGAAATCATGACCGCAAGAATCATCTTCGCCACGCCGGAAGTGATACCGATGATGCTGGAGATCACGCCGGAAAGCGTCAGATTCATAAAGGAAAGCATCTTGTTGAAGATGTTTTCCAGGTTGTTGTCGATATACTCCGTCGCCCCGACCCGATCGAGGATTTCCAGTTTTTGAATATTGTCGGTAATAAAGGTCTCCGCTTCACGGATATATCGGGGCAGATTTTCGATGATCTCCGTGATATTCCTGACGATGACCGGCGTGATCACCGTCAGCAAGATCGTGATGATCCCGATAAAGACGATATATATGAGGGCGGCGGCTCCAAAACGGCCCACCTTCTTATCCATTTTCTGGATCAGCGTCATGAGGGGATTGAGCAGATAGGCGATGCAAAAAGCCCAGAGAAAGGGAGATATCAGTCCGAAAAAAAAACTCAGCCTCTCCAGAAAATACTTGTGATTGTCCACCGCCTTGTACATGACAAAGGCGATCAAGAGCAAAACCAAGGTGTTCCAATTTTTTTTGATCTCCAATCCACTTCGCTCCTTCCCGAATTTTCCTGTGCTTTACCAGCTAAGTATACCATAAGATCCGGCTTTGTAACAGCGAAGTTTGACACAGGGAAACAGAAAATCCTCCCTTCAAAACATATTGCGCATTGCAGACAAAGCTCGTATAATGAATTTATAGTCTGTAATATTATATACAGATTCGAAAACTGCTTGAAAATTTCCGTAATCTTTCGGAGGAATACATCTATGAAGAAGAAAGTTTTGATCCTGTCCGCTTCGACGGGCGGCGGGCACAACCGCGCGGCCAGAGCGCTGACCGAAGAACTGCAGGCTCTCAATATCGACAGCCGTATCGTCGATTCTCTCAAGGCCGTCCATAAGACCGTCGACGCCTTGATTTCCAAGGGCTATGAGACGTCCGCCCTCTACACTCCCCTCGCCTACGGAAGGATCTACCGTCTGCACGACAGCAACCTGATGCGCAAGGGTCTGGATATCAACCCCGTCATCACCTATATGATGAAAAAACTCAAGATGCTGATCTCGATGGAAAAGCCAGACCTCGTCATCGGGACCCATCCTTTCCCGGTCATGGCGGTCTCCAATCTCAAGGCGCGCGGAAGCCTTCGCCTTCCGCTGTTTTCCATCATCACGGACTTCGGCGTTCATCACGCCCATATCGCCGATCATATCGACCGCTATATCGTCGGGGACGAGTATGTGCAGTCGATACTGGAGTCGCTCGGCGTCCCGGAACACCGCATCTCTTCCTGCGGCATCCCCATCGAAAAAAGTTTTCTGGAGCCGGTCGATCCCGCGATCCTCAAGCACAACCTCGGTCTCAAGGACAAATTCACGGTTCTGCTGATGGGCGGCAGCTTCGGCGCCGGAAACATTTTAGACGTCCTCAAACAGCTTCTGTCGATCCCCGAAGATATCCAGATCATCCTCGTCTGCGGACGCAACCGCTCGCTGCATCAAAAGATCGAAGGTTTTCTCACCGGACGTCCGCACAGCAAGACCGTCGCTCTGCTGGGCTTCACGGACAAGATGAACTATCTGATGTCGATGAGCGACTGCATCGTCACAAAACCCGGAGGACTGACCGTCACCGAATGCCTCCTCAAAGAGCTGCCGATGATCGTGCCTTTTTACATTCCGGGACAGGAAAAAGACAATCTCGACTTTCTTCTCAACAGCGGACTTGCAGTGCGCCCGACCTACAACGCCGGCCTTGAGACTCTGCTGAAAAACTTCTATGACTTTCCGGACAAACTTGAGCGGATACGAAGCAATATGCGCCTTTTCAAAAAGGAACACTCGGCAAGGCGGATCGCCGCCATGATAAAACAGCAGATCGAAGGCTGATGCCGAAGGCCCTGCGAAGATCCCGCTTTTCTGTTCATTCCGCCGCAGCGCATACGGATACGGCGCTTCATATATTCGTATCCTATATCCTGTAGGTCTACCGCTCCTCCTCGTAGATCGGCTCATAGGGGTCTTCCTCATAGTCATACTCAAAATTTCTGTCCTTGTTTCGAAACTCCTCCAGCGGCTTTTGGCGAAAGCCGCTCTTCTTTTTCTCCAGAATCCATCTTTCCAGTTCCTTTTCAAAATCAACCTCTCTGTTCACTGCCTCTTTTCCCCCTTCCCTGCGATCCTCCGACGGCGAACCGCCTTTTGAAAAGAGTATATGACAGTCCGCCCCGAAATTCAAGGGAAAGAGAGGATTTTTATCGCAAACTTCTCAACTCTCTCGCTCCCTGCGCCGCAAAATATGATACAATAGTCCGTATGAGGAAATATTCTGAGAACCTGCGCCGAAAGCGTCCCGGTCCATTCGTCCCACAAGGGCCGAGGATCGTCTCTTTCGCTGCGATCTTTTTAGAAAGTAAGGAGGTATTTTTGTGCGTATCATCACGGTCAATGATTATGAGGAAATGAGTCTTGTCGCGGCTCGGTTTCTTGCGGCTCAGCTCCTTTTGAAACCTTCTTCCGTACTGGGACTTGCCACGGGAAGCACACCCGAAGGCATGTATGCACATCTCGTCCGCATGTATGAGCAGGAGGGTCTGGACTTCAGTCGGGCGACCTGCTTCAACCTCGATGAATATCTCGGACTCTCTTCGGATCACCCTCAAAGTTATCATTTCTATATGGAGCGTCATCTCTTTTCCAAGGTCAACCTCCCGCCGACCCGGCGGCGTCTGCCTGAGACCGACGGAAAAGATCCCGAGCTTTCCTGCCTTGCGTATGAAAAAGAGATCGCGCAGGCCGGAGGTATCGACCTGCAGGTTCTCGGCATCGGCGTAAACGGACATATCGGCTTCAATGAGCCGGATGACAAATTCACGGCGGCGACCCATATCGTAGACCTGGAGGAGTCGACCATAGAGGCGAATGCCCGATTCTTCGGCAGCAGAGACGAAGTTCCCCGCAGGGCGATGACCATGGGCGTCGGAAGCATCTTCAAAGCGGAGAAGATCTTGCTGCTGGCTTCCGGCGCCTCAAAGGCGAAGGCCGTGCATGAAGCCCTCCGGGGAGCGATCCGCCCGCAGCTTCCCGCGAGCATTCTGCAGCTGCATTCTCAGGTCATCTGCATCATTGATCGCGAAGCGGCGAGTCTGCTCCGATGAAATCAGGGAGGGATCCTCATGAGAGAATATTTCGGCGTCCCCGCTTCCCCGGGCGCCGCATACGGAAAAAGCGTTCACTGCTCCGCCGAGCGGTTTTCCCTCAAAGAATTCCCGAAGACCGACGCCCGTTTCGAAAAAAGACGGCTTGAAAAGGCGATTGAAGACGTCTGTCAGGACGTCCGAAAAAGCGCTCTCTTCGCAAGAGAACATCTCCGCGAGGAAGAGGCCTGTATTTTCGACGCTCATCTGTTGATGCTCGAAGATCCCTGTCTTCTCTCTTGCCTGAAAGAGAAGATCGAGAGCGGCAAGAATGCTTTCAACGCCGTCCTGCTGAGTTTTGACGAAGAGATCCGAAAGATCCGGCGGCTTGAAAATGAATATCTCCGAGAACGGGCGCAGGATCTTAAAGATGTGGCCCGCCGCCTCCTGTTCAAACTGGAAGGCAAGTCAAAAAATCTGATCGACCGCCTCCCCTCCGATGCGATCCTCCTCTGCGACGAACTGTTTCCCAGCGATATCGCCGGCCTTAATCCCGCCAAGATCAAAGGATTCATCACGAAATACGGAGCAGCCACGGGACATGTCTCCATCATGGCAAGAGCGCTGGGAATTCCCGCCATCGTCGGCGTCGCGGATCTTCCTTCCGAATCGGGGCTTCCTCTTGTCATGGACGGCGGTCTGGGCAGCTTGGTCTTTTTTCCCGATGAACGGACCCTCTCCGCCTACGCGGCGCGGCATGCGAACGAGCTCCGCGAAAAAGACTCTTTTTCTTCTTTTGCTTCCCGCAGGACGGTGACCGCCTGCGGAAATTCCCTGCGTCTTGCCGCAAATATCGGGGAGGAATCCGGCGTCGCAGAGGCGCTTGCTGCGGGAGCCGAAGGCGTCGGTCTCTTTCGTACGGAATTTTTATTCATGGATCGAAGCGCCGCTCCTTCCGAAGAAGAGCAGTACGAAGTCTACAGCCGTGTCCTCTCCTCCTTTCGAAAACACAGGGTCGTCATCCGAACCCTCGATATCGGCGGCGACAAAGCCCTTCCTTACCTCTCTCTTCCGAAAGAACCCAATCCCGCCTTGGGTCTGAGGGCCATGCGCTATTTCATCGAACAGCCGCAGCTGATAAAACCTCAGCTGCGAGCGTTGCTGCGGGCCTCTGTCCACGGGAATCTTGCGCTGATGTTTCCGATGATCGCAAGCTGGGAAGAACTCCTTTCCGTTAAGGCTCTCCTCGACCTTCTCAGAGATGAGCTGCAGCGTGAAGGAGCTTCCTATGCCGAAAAGATCGAAGTGGGGATCACGATTGAGACGCCTCATTCCGCCGTCATGGCGGAGGCGTTTGTCGAGGACTGTGATTTTTTCAGCATCGGAACGAACGATCTGACCCAGTACTGCCTTGCCGCCGACCGCCTGAGCAGCTCCCTGTCTTCCCTTTGCAGCAGCTTCCAGCCCGGCGTGCTCCGTCTCGCCGCGCAGGCGGTTCGTGCTGCGAAACAAAACGGACTTTGGACCAGCGTCTGCGGCGAATCCGGCTTCGATCTCTCCCTGCTCCCCTTCTGGATCGGTCTGGGACTGGACGAGCTCTCGATGCCTCCTTCGATGATCCCGAAAATACGGGCCCTCATCGCCCGCCTCGATAAAAACAGCCTCCATGGTTTCGCAGAAGAAGTCTTGAAGGCAAAAAGCAAAACGCAGGTACAAGCCCTGCTGAAACTGTAGACAAACTTCAAAAATCATTCGCCGGCTCATGAATTTTGAAGTTTGTCCGCTTTGTCTTCAGTCTGCGCCTGATTTCAATTCAGGCGTTCATTATTTCACATTTTATGTTACAATAGTTATTCAGAGATACGATTATGATGATTCGAGGTTCTGACAATGAGCACACCGACCCTTGTGATGGCGCTGATCTATTTTTCCGCCTTTTCCCTCTCTTTTCTCATGGGATTGTTCATTTTATATATTCAGCCGAGAGAACGACTGAACAGGCTGTTTTTTTTGATCTGCCTTTCGGTCTCCATATGGGGTTTTTCACTCTCAATCGCCACTTCCTCATACACGATTGATCAGGAATTCTTCTGGATCCGTCTGTCTTCTCTCGGTTGGGGGACCCTCTACGCTTTTTTGCTCCATTTCACGCTGATTATGACAAACAGAGACTTCTTCGCGCGAAGGCCCTATCTCTATGTTCCGGTTTATTTTCCGGCCCTGCTGACGATCTATCTGTTTCTGATCCGAGACGGCGCTTCCGAATCCTATCATCTGCTGCGCACCTCCCTCGGATTTTTGAGCTTCACCCTGCTGCACCCTTCCAGGGATATCTTTCCCGTCTCCTTCTTCTATCTCTATTACATAGGGTATTCAGCGGCGGCCCTGTACTTTATTTATCGCTATGGAAGCAGGCGCAAAGGCTCTTCGGAATGTTTTCAATGTCGCCTGCTGGGATTTTCTCTGCTCTTTGCACTCGCCCTCGGCACTTTTTTCGAACTTTCGATCCTCTACTCTCCAAAGTCGCTCCTCCCTCACCTGAGCGTGCTGAACACGCTGATTCCTCTGCTGGCGATCTTTTACATCCTTCGGAAACATCGTTTTTTGCTTCCGAGGACCTTCTCCAGAGAAGCACCGGAGCAGATCCTTGATGAGTTCAAAAAGGCCTCTCTCTACCAGTACATAGCCTCTTTCTTCATCCTGCTCTCTTTTACCAGCTTCATCTCTCAGTACTTCGGCGCGCGCTTTAATCTGGCTCCACAGCTCTTTTTCAGTGGAGTCGCGATGGTCTTCGGGATCTGTCTGGCTTTCATCCACAAGATCGACCTCTCTCCGGACGTCAAAGATCTGATCTCCGCCTGCCTGATCTGTATAGCGATCCCTTTCATCACCCTTCATTTTTCAAAATACAGCAGTGTCACCGTCGGCGCCTTTCCCTTCGGTCTGCTTTTGCTTTCCGTCCTTCTCGACAAGCGCGGACTGATCCTCATGATCGGACTTTCCACACTGACGACCCATCTGTTCATCACCTTCTCGACTCCCGCAGGCAATATCTTCATCGACGGGACGGATTACTGGCTTCGGATCAGTTTTTTCGGGGGGATTCTCTTCATCGCCCTCCATATACGGCGCCTTTACGCGGACAAGCTGATCGACAATGAACAGGAGATGAATTTCCAAAAAGAGATCTCTTCTGTCTCTGAAAAATTTCTGACCTCCAGCACGGAAGACGTCGAGAACAAGATCGGCGATCTTCTGGAAGTTGCCGGTCACTATTTCCACAGCGACCGGGTCTATATCTTTTTGTTCTCTCCGGACAAAAAGTCGATGGATTACCGCTATGAATGGTGCGCTCCGGGGATACGGCCCGCAATCGGCCTCATAGATGCGATCCGAACTTCGGATTACCCTTGGTGGAGGGAGCGGATCCTCTCCGGCGATTTCGTCTATATCCCGGACGTCGCGCAGCTCACGGAGGAAGCTTCCGCAGAAAAGGCACTTTTCAACCGCCGGAAGATCCAATCAATCATGAGCGTCTCCATCAACAATGAAAACGGTCCTATCGGTTTTCTCGGCGTCGATTTCGGAAAAATCGCCAAAAATCGGAGCGGAAGCTGTCAGAATATGCTTCGTATGCTTTCCAATCTGCTTTCCGACGCCTTCGAACGCATCGCTTTTGAAAAAAGCGTCCACCATATGGCCTATTACGATCAGACGACGGGGCTTCCCAACCGCTTTTACCTCAATCAGCGTCTGGAGAAAACCCTCAGGGAAAGCGAGGGTTCCTCCTCGATGAAAGCGATCTTGTTTCTCGATATCGACTCTTTCAAACATATCAACGAGACGATCGGTCATTCCGAGGGCAACCTTCTGCTGCGCAAGATCGCCGCGATACTTCAGCAGACTCTTTCCGACGAGAGAGACTTTGCCGTACGCTTCGGCGGGGACGAGTTCCTCCTTGTACTCTCTTCCGTACAGACAAAAGAAGAGGTCGAAGAGATCGCCCAGAGGATCCTTGATTCTTTCCGCCTGCCCATTTTCATGAAGGATAAGGAATTTTTCATCGACGTCAGTCTGGGCGTCTCTGTCTATCCTGTCGACGGCAGGGACGCGCCTACTCTGATCAAGAACGCCGACGCCGCCGTGTACGAGTCCAAGCGCCTCGGAAAAAATCAAAGTACTTTCTGCTCGGAGCCGATAAAAAGGCTCGTTCTCGAGAAGATCAAACTGACCAATCTTCTCCATCGCGCTCTGGAGAGAGAAGAGCTTCACCTGTACTATCAGCCCCAAGTCAACACACGCAGCGGAGAGATCGTCGGATTTGAAAGTCTTCTGCGCTGGAAGCACCCTTACATCGGCATGGTCTCGCCCGGCATTTTCATTCCGATCGCCGAGGACAGCGGATTGATCCACTCCATCGGAAAATGGGCGCTCTTCACGGCCTGCAGACAGGCAAAACTATGGGAAGATCAGTTCGGGCAAAGCCTTACGATGGCCGTCAATCTCTCGGTACGGCAGTTCAAAGATCCAAACCTCGTCGATCTCGTCAAGGCAGCTCTGCAGGAGACCGGTCTTCCTCCCCGTCTGCTTGAGATCGAGATTACGGAAAGCGAAGAACTGCAGACGGATTCTTATATTCTACAGACTCTGCATGAACTGAAAAATCTGGGGCTTCGGATCGCCATCGACGACTTCGGTACAAAATACTCTTCCCTCAGCCGGCTGAAAAATCTTCCGGTCGACAAGATGAAGATCGACATGCAGTTCGTCCGGGGTATCGCAGAGGATACAAAAAACCAAGGCATTGCAAAATCAATCATCGACCTCTCGAAAAATCTCGGCCTTCTTGTGATCGGCGAAGGCGTCGAGACCGAAGAACAGCTCTCTTTCCTGAGGGATTTCGGCTGCGATGAGATCCAAGGCTATTATTTCTATGCGCCGACGCCCGCGGAAGAAGTGACAAAGATCCTCCGTGAGAATATCCCTCCCGCCCTCCGATAAATTTTCGGACAAGAGAAAGGGTTCTTTTGTTTCCTCATTCTGTTTTTTGCGATTTTCTCATTGGAACAGCCGCCCCTTCCTTTGATTTTTCTTGTGGGAAGGTCGAGATATGATATAATAACGATATAAAGAAAGAATTAAAAAACTCGATGGATCTGCCGATTCCATATAATTGTTCGAGGAGCGTCCGATGTTTACTCTGCCTATGGTGATATCCCTTGCCTACTACTTTGTCTTCCTGATCTATCTGTCGCTGGGGATCTATGTATTTTCTCTCAACCGAAAAGAAACTCCGAATCGGATTTTCAGCCTGATCTGTCTGTCCCTTTGTATATGGAGTTTCTGTTTTTCCATGCAAAATTTCGGCAAAAATCCCCCTCAGGCGCTCTTCTGGGGAAAAATCGCCTCCTTCGGCTGGAGCTTTTTTTATTCTCTGATCCTCCATTTCGCGCTGATCCTCACTCAGAAAGAAAAGCTGCTCCGACGCCCTCTCGCCTATCTGCTTCTTTATCTTCCCGCACTGATCAATCAGTATTTCTTTTTTTTCGCCAAAGATTCCTCCCGGCGCTATGAGTATGTCTATGCTCCCTTCGGCTGGACGGATATCCGTTCGCGCAGCGGCCTGCTTTCAGATCCGGGTCTGATCTATTTCAGCTTCTTTTTCGGCATATCCGCAGCGATCGGTATCGCCGCCCTCGCCCATTTCGCTTTACAGACCAAGGATGTCAGGAAGAAAAAACAGGCGATCCTGATCAATTCCGCCTTTTTTCTGATGACCGTCGTCTCTTTACTGTCCGACCGCCTTCTCTTTTGGCTTTTTCGCATCCTGACGCCCCAGTCTTCCGTGCTTTTCATGACGATCCCGATGGCCGCGTTCTTCTATGCGATCAAAAAATACGACCTGATGCAGTCCGCGGAGGAAGATCCCTTCGTCATGAGAGAGATCCTCAGCCTTTCGAGAAAGAAAAAGATCTATTTTTACCTGATCTGTTTCTTCCTGTTTTACGGGCTGATTCTCTTTGGCAGCCTCTGTTTTGTCAAACGCTACGATCCTCTGCCCGCGCTTTCTTCCTGCGTGCTGTTTTTTGCTGTCGCCTTTTCCATCGCCATCCTTCGAACCCTGCCGCTCTCCGAGCTGCTCAGAGACATTCTGATCACCGCGGCGATCTGCCTCTGCATCTTTTTTGCGACACTGAGCTTCTCAAATTCCGCGGCGGTCACCGTCTGGGTCTTTCCCGCGGCACTGCTCTATCTTTCCATCATCATGAACTACCGATTCATGATCGTCGCGATCAGTCTGACCGCAATCGCCGCGCAGATCGCCTCCTACCTGCGGGCACCCTACCTTGTCGTCCATGTCGACGGAGCAAACTACATCCTGCGCATCGCCCTTTCGCTTCTCAGTCTTCTCCTTGCGATCCATGTCAATCGGATCTACATCGAGAAGCTCCGGGAAAACAATTCGCGACTGCTCTTTCAAAAGACGATTTCAGATATCTATGCCTCTTTCATCAGTATCAATCAGATCAATTTTTCGTCGAAAACCGATGAGATGCTGGAGGATATCCTATCCTATACCGGCGCGCAAAGAAGCTATTTTTTCTCCCTGTCTGAAAACGACCGATCCTTTTATCTCTCGAATGAGAGCTGCGCCGAAGGGATCGAGCCGATCAAAAACTATCGGCGAAAATTTTTCGTATCCGAATTTCCCCGGCTCTTCGAAAGCATTCTTGAGGGCAGGACCGTGAATACCAAAGATATCGAGGCTCTTCCAGAGACAGATCTCATGCGCGACCTGCTCCGTGAAGGCGGTATACGCTCCCAGCTTTTGCTTCCGATCAAGAGCCGGGGGAAGACAATCGGCTGTCTGGGCCTTGAATCTTCAAAACCCGAGGATCTCTTTGAAAAACATGGAGAGCTTTTGATCCTCCTCTCAAGCATCCTCTCCGATGCGCTGACCAAGATGCAGGCGGCGGATTCCATCAATTTTATGGCGTATTACGACGATCTGACGAAGCTTCCCAACCGCGCTTTGTTCACAAAACAGCTGGAAAAATATATCCTTCTGGCGAAGCGGGACTCTTCGATCTTAGGCGTCATCAGCGTGGATATCGACAATTTCCAGTATGTCAACGACACAATCGGACACAACGGCGGCGACGAGCTGCTGGTCTTTATCGCCGGGCAGATCGGCCGGCAGTCTTTCGGTAAGTCGATGATATCACGGTTCGGCGGAGACGAATTCTCCCTCATGCTCCACAATGTCGGCAGCCTCGATGAGATTCGGGAATTCTGCGAACAGATCATGGATATCTTCCGGCAGCCCGTCCGGCACTGCGACCGGGAATTTTTCATCACCGCAAGCTTCGGCGTCGCCGTCTATCCCACAGACGGGGAAGACGCGGAGACCCTGATCAAAAACTCGGATCTTGCAATGTACGAATCCAAGAACTCCGGAAAAAATCAATACCGCTTCTGCTCCGACCGCATGAAGAAGGATATATCCCGCAAAATGGAGCTCACTTCCTCTCTGCATCAGGCCTTAGAGAAGAAAGAACTCGCTCTGCACTATCAGCCTCAGGTATCTGTAAAAGACGGACGCATCACAGGCATTGAAGCGCTGCTGCGCTGGAATGAACACAGACTCGGAGAGATATCTCCGGATATCTTCATCCCCCTCGCCGAAGAGACCGGACTGATACGACCGATCGGAAACTGGATGCTCGACGCCGCCTGCCGACAGATGAAGGAGTGGATCGACCGGTTCGGCCTTGAGATCCCGCTGGCCGTCCATATCTCACTGCAGCAGCTCAAAGACCGCCGTTTTATCCATCAACTCAAGGATAGTCTTGAGAAGGCCTCTCTTGCGCCTCGTTTTCTCGAACTTGAGATCCTCGAAAGCTCGGACCTTGAGGAAAACAAGGATCTGCCCCTGACGCTGCAGGCGATCCGCAGCCTCGGAGTCTTCCTCTCGATGGATGACTTCGGCACCCGTTATTCTTCTCTGAGCTCGCTCAAGCATCTGCCTCTGCATCGTCTGAAAATCGACCTGCAGTTCATCCACGGAATCCGCGAAAACGCCAAGGATCGGGGCGTCACGAAATCCATCATCGACCTTGGGAAAAACCTCAATTTCCGGGTGATCGCCGAAGGGGTCGAGACGAAGGAACAGTTTGATTTTCTCAAGGAACAGGGCTGTGACGAGATTCAGGGAAATTATTTCTACCCGGCGATGGATGCGCAGGAGATCGGAAAACTTTTCCACCAGATCTTCCCTTCAAAATGAGGTCTTCGTCGCCGCAAAAAAAGAACTCCTCTGCCCAAGATCTGATCCGTATTCAGCCCATGCCATGATGGAATAAACCGGAAAGCTTCACCGATCCTCCGTTTTTCAGAAACTGCTCCTCTTTTCGGTTCATTCCTGAAATCATGCAATTTCAAAAGATGATCGGTATCATACGATTCCCTGTCTGAATTGTCATCTGGCAAAACGCCTGATTTGTCGTTTTAACATGGATATAGTTTTCGGCGGCGGCGCTTCAATAAAGTTTTAGTATGAAAAGCATTTTGCCGAAGTATCGGCCGGAATGCTTTTTTCTTTTTCTTCCCCTATACAATCACCGCCCGATATGTTATAATCATTTTATTCTTCAATAAAATACATCTGTATTCAACAGGAGGTCATTTTTATGTATGCAGGATTGATCCACCGCTACCGCAAGTTTTTCGATATAAAGGAAGATACTCCTGTCATCAGCCTCTCCGAGGGAAGGACCCCCCTGATCCGCGCTTTTCATCTTGAAGAGCACCTTCGTTTTTCCGGAGAGATCTACCTCAAATTCGAAGGGCTGAACCCGACGGGCTCCTTCAAGGACCGCGGTATGACCCTCGCCGTCACCAAAGCGGTGGAAGAAGGCAGCCGGGCGGTCATCTGCGCCTCCACCGGCAATACTTCCGCTTCGGCCGCCGCCTATGCGGCAAGAGCCGGTCTTCAGGCCTATGTAATCATCCCGGACGGAAAGATCGCCAAAGGCAAACTGGCCCAAGCAATCGCCTACGGAGCCTGCATCATCGCCATCGACGGAAATTTTGACGCGGCGCTGCGGATGGTTCGAGAGATCTCTGAAAGACACCCGATCACCATGGTCAACTCCCTCAACCCTCATCGTATCGAAGGACAGAAAACCGCCTCCTTCGAGATCTGCGACGAATTGGGAGACGCTCCGGATCGCCTCTTTCTTCCGGTGGGCAACGCCGGAAACATCACCGCCTATTGGAAAGGATTCAAAGAATACCTCGGCTGCGGACTCAGCCGCTCCCTGCCCGTCCTCATGGGCTATCAGGCCTATGGCGCGGCACCCCTCGTACTCGGTCATCCTGTGGAAGAGCCCGAAACAATCGCCACCGCCATCCGCATCGGCAATCCCGCAAGCTCCGACAAAGCCCTGCAGGCCCTTGCCGAATCCAAAGGACAGATCGACCGCATCCGGGATGAAGATATCCTCAAGGCCCAGTCCCTTCTGGCCCGCCTCGAGGGGATCTTCGCCGAGCCCGCCTCCTGCATCAGCATAGCGGGTCTGATCCTATCGAAGGAGCAGGGACTCCTTCCGAAAAACGGCCGCATCGTCTGCGTCCTGACCGGCAACGGACTCAAAGACAGCGAGATTGTGCTGCTGAGTCCTCATGAGGAAGTCCGGCTCACAGCCGATTACAAACGAATCGAAGAGTTCATTCTTTCAAAATCTCGGTAAAAGGAGGCGCCTTTGATGTATACAATCTCCGTTCCGGCCACTTCCGCCAATCTCGGCCCCGGGTTTGACGCAATCGGAATCGCACTGAACCTCTACAATGAAATGGACGTGAAGCCGGCGAGCAGACCTCTCTATTTCACTTGGGAAGACGAGAACGACCGGCTCTCCGACGAGGAGAACCTGATCTATCAAAGCGTCCGCCAAGTCTTCGCCTCGCGATCTCTCCCTCTCCCGAACGCCGCGATCCACGTCCGCCCCTGCCGCATCCCGATCTGCCGCGGTCTGGGCAGCAGTTCCGCCGCCATCGTCAGCGGGCTGGCCGCCGCCTGTCTGCTTCTCGGAGAACCTCCGGACAAAGAAAAAATCGCAAAACAGGCCTGCCTGATCGAAGGGCATCCCGACAATGTCATTCCCGCCGTCTACGGCGGACTGAGTGTCACGATCCTCCAAGAAGGCCGTCCTCCCCTCATATCGCAAATTGATCTTCCCTCGGAGCTGCGTTTTATGGCGGTGATCCCCCCCTACCGGATCTCCACGGAAGAAAGCCGGCGCGCGCTTCCCGCAAAATACGCGAGAGCCGACTGCATACACAACGCCGCGCGCACGGCGCTTCTCGTCAACGCTCTGTACAAAAGAGACTACGCTCTTCTGCGCACCGCCTTTGAAGATGCGATCCATCACCCCTACCGCCTTCCCTTGATGCCCGACGCGGCGCGAATCTTCGATCTGCTGCAGCAGGAAGGTTCTCTCGGGGAATTTATCAGCGGCTCCGGTTCTACCCTGATCGGCGTCTTTACACAAGAAGAAGGAGAAACCGCCCTTGCGAAGATCCAAAAATCCCTCCATGCACTGGATCCGAACTTCACAGTTCACCTGCTTGAAGCCGACCAAGAAGGACTGGTACAAAGATAATTTCATCAATCCCCACCGCAGTTCAAAAAAGACCTCCCGCCACAGAAGCGTTCTCGCTCTGCGGCGGGAGGTCTTTTTTCCGACTCTCATACGAAACCCCGCTCGAAATACCCTTCGATATTCCGATCTATTTTCCATGAAATTCAAGATGATCTTTCTTTCTTCAGATTCCAGGATTCAAAAGAATGGTTGTCCAAATCAGTTGTCATCCTCCTCGTCCAAATCGTCATCTTCCTCTTCGTCTTCCTCGTCGTCCTCATCCTCGTCTTTCGTCTTTCCCGCGGCGGCTTCATCGGTTTGTCTTGCCTCCGAGGAAGAGGGCCTCTCGAGCCTGCTTTCTTCTTCCTCTTGGTTCCGGATTCCGGACGAATCCGGCGCCTTCGTTTTCTCAGAGGTCTTATTTTCTATGCCCTGAAATCTCTTCTCTCTTTCCTGCTCTTCTTCGGCCCTTTCCTTTTCTTTCTTCTCTTTTTCCGAGCGAAGGACTCTTCCGGTGACCGTGTCGATTGTATAGCTGTACTCCGCGTTTCCTTCATGGAAGTCCACCTCATAGACCGGACGCGCGCCGTTCCCGTCGAGCTCCACCTCATCCAAGGCGACGGCATCCACAGAGAGCCCCGCATTGTCAAGGGCGATCTTCACGGCTTTGTTCTCGTCGATCACTCCCTGCGTCTGAGGCGCGGCAAACACGATCACGGAGCCGGAGACAATCGTCAGAGCGAAGATCAGCGCGACAGAAGAAATCGAAAGGCTCTTTCTCTTCTTTCCGGACTCCATGATATGGAGCAGTCTCTTTTTAAGATTGATTTTTTTCGTGTAAAAACAGGTCGACAAAGCCACCTGCCTGCTTGGACTCGTCTCAATCATACTGATGATGACTTCCCCGTAAAAACGCCGATACTCCACATCCTTATTCTTCAATACCGACTCGTCGCAATAGGATTCTCCGTCGCCGTAAATCACCGGAAGACAGAGGTATATAAAGGGATTGAACCAATGGAGACAAAGAGCGACGATCCCGATCAGATTGATCAGGAGATCCTTATGTTTGTAATGGGTCAGTTCATGTTCGAGAATCAGCTCCATCTCATCGTCGGCGATCGGCTTTTCCGGAAGCAGGACCATCGGTTGGAAAAGACCGGTCAGCATCGGCGTGCTGATCGTGCCGCAGCGAATCAGACCGATCTTTTTATTTTCCAGACCCATTTTCGCCTTGACCCACTCAAAAGTCTCCAGCACCTGCGGATCTGAAACGGATTTTCCCCATCGTTTGATAATGCGCTGAAACTCTCTATACTCTAAAATATGCTTTGCAGACAAAACCAGCGCGCCGGCAGCCCAAACCGCAAACAGGAGACTGCGGATCGAAAGCCGCTTGCTGAGCAGCACGGAAATCTCCCCCGAGCCTTCTTCCGAGGAAGGGCGAGTGCGTGGAGGAAGACTCTCCTTTTTCTCATTGACATTTGTATCCGTCTCCGAAATTCGCTCTCCGCCATCCGGCAAAGACGAAATCTCATACATCGGCGCATTCAGCCGGATCAGTCCATCCCCTAAAAGAGGCCGAAAAGGAACCGCCAGTCCGACAAGCAGGATGATCCACATCGCATATCTGGTCTGCGCGCTCAGTTTCTGCCCCGAGGAGGATGAAGACAAAAGGAACAACCCCAGCATCATCACGGACATGATCAGGCTGGTCGTCAGCAATACCATTAAGAAATCCATCTTTTACTTCCTTTCTGCAAGCCATTCACGCAGTTCGTCGAGATCTTCCTGCGTCATATCTCCTTCCGCATACAAAGTCTTGACCAGCTTGCCAAGGGAATTTCCGGCATAACGCTGCAAAAAACTCCCCGTCTCAACCTCAAGATAGTCTTTCTCCAAAATGATCGGCGTATAACATCGCTCCCGGCCGACGCGCTCGCTGCAGAGAAATCCCTTTTCCGTCAGACGGGCCAGCATCGTCAGCAGAGTCTGCGGCTTCCATGTAATATCGTCGTTCAAATGCTCCATGATCGCATGGGTCGTAACCGGCGCTTTGGAATTCCAGATGGCTTTCATGACTGTGAATTCCGCATCCGGCAGCCGTTTCATATTTTTTCTCATCCATGATCTCCCCATTCTACACCTGTCTTTTTTTATTCTACAAATGTCTTCTTTTTTTGTCAATCAATTTTTATGAGGATCTTCTTTCGTCTATCATACCCTCTGCCGCAGGATTTAATCCTCCAAAAACTTTTTTGCTCAGACGAAAAGAGCTCTCTGCACTGCAGAGAGCCTTCTTGTTCATATCCTTTTCGCTTACGAATCAGTCGTCCCAGTCCTCGTCCCAGTCCCAGTCATTGTCGTCGTCCCAGTCATTCCAGTCATCTTCCATATCATAATCAAAGTCGAGGATCTTTCCGGTCTTCGCATCGATCTCATATCCATACTCTTCATATCCCGCCCGGAACTCGATATCATAGATCTGTCTTCCGTCGTCTCTTTCCAGCTTCGCTTTGGTGAACTGCACCTGAGAAGCCTGTAGTCCTGCATGCTTGAGAGCAATGGATTTTCCCTGATCCAGAGTGACCAGACCCGGGTTTGTCGGATTCGACGGTTTTTTGCCCGGAACTATAAAATTCTCGATATCTTTATCCACTTCCAAGATTCGTCCCGTCTTTGCGTCCAGCTCGTAATCATATTCCACATTTCCCTTGTAAAACTCAACGTCATACTCATATCTTCCGTCATCCATGCCAAGGGCGACCCTTACGAAGGACACTTCCTTCTCTTTGAGACCCGCGTGCTTGAGAGCGATCTGTTTTGCTTTCGCCTCGCCGATGAAGCCTCTTCTTGCCGGACTTGCCGACGCGTTGATCGATCCCGCTGCCAAAGTGAGCATCATCGCCCCTGCCGTCACTGCCGCAAATACTTTTTTCAATTTCAATCTCAATTCCTCCTTGGTAAATTCCTTTTCATTAATTTTGATTCGTCTTTTCGGACTTTTTTTGACCTCATCCCTTCGAATCGGAATGTCTGACTGCCGGCTTGTCGTCAGCTTCCCTTCCGATCCCGGATGAAAACAAATGCAGAATGCCTTTTTCGATCTCCTTTTTTCATTCTACATTTGTCTTGAGCTTATTCTACAACTGTCGATCTTTTTTGTCAACCGCTTTTTTGAAAAAAATTCTCATCTTTTTTAGAGGCTTTGCAATCACTCTGTTTGGCGGAACAAAAATATTTTACATTTGTAGAATTACAACCAAAAAAAGAGAGCCTTCGCTCTCTTCCATATGGATACCAAACAGACAAGTCTCGAAAATCATTAAAAATCATAATGAGTCCACAGACTGATAATCTTGACAGTCTGTTTTTCTTCCAAAATCTCATATACAAGGCGATGCTTAATATTGATGCGCCGGGAATATGCCCCCTGCAAATCACCTTGAAGTTTTTCATAAGAAGGCGGTGTCCGGTATGGATCCTCTCGGATGAGTTCTATCAGAGCCTTTGCTTTTTTATCCAGTTTTGCAGCCTTTAGCTTCGGTATATCGCCGGCTGCTTTTTTCGTATAGACGATCGAATACACTACCATTGCACCTCATCTTCGGACAGACATTCATCCAGCGGAGTATGCAGCCCCTCTGCAATTTTTTCTTTCATAGCCGGAATGGAAGAAAGATACAGTGTTTCCATCAGTCCATTGTAATCTTCTTCACTGATAATTACGGCATTTCCATCCTTTGTGCTGATATTGACCGGCTCATTAAACCGGATGGTCTGCTCCAATATTCGAAAGATATCTTTTCTGAAGTTTGTAATATTGATATTCAGCATTTTCTTCACCTCCATATATGTACATTATAATGTGCGCTTTTAATTTCGTCAATAGGCTGTATTTTAAGTATAGACAAAAAAAGAGAGCCTGCGCTCTCCATGTATAATAAATATCACTCCGTCTTTGCGGTGACGAGGGTTCCCTCTTCTTCCGGACGGTTGGTGTTTTTGATCCGGATCGGAATGTTCGCGCTCTGTACGGGGGCGATGGCATCCGGATGGTAGACCTGGGCACCTTCTCTTGTGATCTTCAGCAGTTCGTCGTAGCTCATCTCGTGGATGGTTCTGGCTTCTTTGGATTTGTTCGGATCTTCCGTCATGACGCCGCTGACATCGGTCCAATTTTCGTAGACGTCCGCACCGAGGACGCTCGCAAGAAGCGAACCCGTGATATCGGAGCCGCCCCGCTGGAAGGTGCGGATCTTTCCGTTTTCATCAATTCCGTAAAATCCCGGAACGACGACTTTTTTATCCTTGTCGATATGCTTGCGGATCGCTTCATCGGTTCTCTTTTGGTCGAGACTGCCGTCTTCATGGAAGAAGATCAGATCCTGAGCGTCGACAAACTCATAACCAAGGTATTCCGCAAGGATGATCGCATTGAGATATTCTCCCCGGCTGAGGATATAATCTCTGTCCTGGGACTGTTTGATCTGCTCCTTGGTTTTTTGAATCTCTCTTTTCGCCTTTCCTTCAATCAAGAGGCTGCGGCAGATTTCCTCGAAGCGCTCCTCGATGATATTGACGGTCTTTTCCAGCTCCTGCCTCGCGCTTTCTTCCCTCTCCGCAAGCTCTCTGCGGATGCTTTCGATCCTCTTTCTCTCCTGCTGGATCGCATGGCATTTGTCGAGGATATCCGTGATCTTTTCATCGTCCCCGCTCCTCTTGCCGGGGGCGGAGACGACGATATGACTGCGGCCTCCGTCCGCCCGGATGATCTCCTTGGCCTTCGAGATCTGGACGCCGTCCGCCAGAGAACTGCCGCCGAACTTTGCGACGACCTTGCGCTCGATTTTCTCGATATCGTAGGGGGTCTCCTGATAGACGCAGTAATTGAGCCAGTTTGCAAAGAACATATGACCGTGGGATTTCCACCGCACGATGATATCCCGAGCGTTTTCCTCATCCCGGTAGTAATGCAGCGGCTTTGCCGTCGCCAGACCCTTGGAGACGTCTCGGCGGTACTCTCTGTCGAGCGTCTCGTCGTCGTACTCTCCATGTCCTGAAACGAAGACAAGCCGGTTGTCTTTGGAGGCGACGATATGCAGGCCCGCCTCCTGAGATTTCGCGACGACAACGAGATCTTCTATCTTTTCCACATCTTCTTCTCTGCAGTAGGTGTAGCGGGACTGGGGCGCATAGAAAAAGTGGTCGAAACCTCTCGTCAGCGGCCCTTCCTGCACGACCTCCGTCTCGAAAACGCCGAAGAGTTTTTCCTTTCTCTCATGTTTGGGTACGCCGTAGTAATGGTAGAGTCCCGCCTGAGACGCCCAGCAGATGAAGAGGGTCGAATAGACTTTTTCTCTGGCATAGTCCATAATCTCTTTGAGCTCTTCCCAGTAAAACACTTCTTCAAAATCAAGTTTCTCAATCGGTGCCCCCGTGATGATCAGTCCGTCAAATTTTCGTTCTTTGACTTCCTCGAAGGTCGTATAGAATTTCTGAAGATGCTCCGGACTTGCGTTCTTGCTGCGGTGGCTCTTCATGCGGATCAGGTCGATCTCCACCTGAAGAGGCGAGTTGGAGAGCATCCGCAGCAGCTGAGTTTCCGTCGTGATCTTATCCGGCATCAGATTGACGACGCCGATCTTGAGCGGACGGATATCCTGATGGGAAGCCCGCTGTTTGTCCATGACGAAGATATTCTCTTTGGAAAGGGTCGATTTTGCAGGCAGATCCTGCGGTAAAATGATAGGCATGCGACCACCTCTTCTTTCTTTTTACGATATTCAGGCACGCAGCGCCTGATCCAGATCCGCAATCAGATCTTCTACCGACTCGATGCCGACGGAAAGACGGATTCCGTCGGGACGCACGCCGGCGGCGACCTGCTGCTCATCATTCAGCTGACGGTGCGTCATGCTCGCCGGATGGAGCACATGGGTTCTCAGATCCCCCAGATGGACAACAAGGCTCGCCAGACGCACACTGTCGATGAATTTCTTGCCCGCCTGCGCTCCTCCTTTGACGCCGAAGGACACGACGCCGCTCGCTCCTTTGGGCAGGTATTTTTTCGCTTTTTCATAGTTGGGATTGCCGGGAAGCAGCGGATAGTTGACCCAAGTGACTTTTTCATGCTTCTCGAGGAACTGCGCAAGACGCAGAGCATTGCTGCTGTGTCTGTCCATGCGCAGAGCGAGGGTCTCTGTTCCCAAATTCGTCAAAAATGCGCTCATCGGACTCATGGTCGTCCCCATATCGCGCAGGAAGGCAACTCTTGCCTTGGTGATATAGGCGAGATTTCCGAATTTTTCCGTATAACTCAGTCCATGGTAGCTGGGATCTTTTTCCGTCAGATGGGGAAATCTGCCGCTGTTCCAATCGAACTTTCCGCTGTCCACGATGATTCCGCCTACCGCGACCGCATGACCGTCGAGATACTTGGTGGTGGAATGGGTGACGATGTCGGCGCCGAAGTCGATGGGACGACAGAGGTAAGGGGTCGGGAAGGTATTGTCAATGATCAGAGGCAGTCCGTATTTGTGAGCGACGGAGGAGACGTATTCGATGTCCATGACATCCAGTCCCGGGTTTCCGATGCTCTCACCGAAGATCAGCTTCGTCTGCGGACGGATCGCGGCCGCAATCTCTTCTTCTTTGGCATTCGGGCTGACAAAGCTCACCGAGACGCCGAATTTCTTCAGGGTCGAAGTAAAAAGGGTGTGGGTGCCGCCATAGAGGTTGGACAGGGAGATAAAATGCTCCCCGCTGTTACAGATCGTCAGCACCGCCAGCATATTGGCAGCCTGTCCCGAAGAGGTTGCCAGAGCGGCCGCTCCCCCTTCGAGAGCGGCGATTTTCTTTTCAAAGGCATCGACAGTCGGGTTGCTGATGCGGCTGTACATATGCCCCTCCGCCTCCAGGTCAAAGAGCTTGCCGACTTCGTCGGCTTCATCGTATTTATAGGTCGTGGACTGGGCGATCGGCAGCACCCGCGGTTCGCCGTTTTTCGGCTCATAGCCCCCATGGATGCACAAAGTTTCCGGTGACAGATACTGCGAAGTTTTTTCCATGATACTTTTCCTTTCTTTCTCAATTATTATCAACAAATGAGCTTTTTTTCAAAAAAGTTCAAATCATTATCTCTCTGAAGTCATACCCTTGCGAACGCGTACAAAGTCCGAAAATCATTCGGCGGCGCAGCCTCTCTTTCGAACGGAACCTGCTTGATCCCTGCTCCGAGAGATCCCGCCTTCCAAAATTTTATCGTTCTCTCGCTCCATTTTCCTGCGGGGCGTCTTTCAGGCTTTTCGTCCGCTTGATCCCGCGAACCTCTTCTTTGGTCAGATTCCTCCAGGCTCCCGGTGCGATGCCTTTGAGGCGAATGTGCATGATGCGTACCCGGCGCAGGCGAACGACCTTGTAGCCCAGCACCTCGCACATCCTTCGGATCTGCCGGTTCAGGCCCTGAGACAGGATGATCCGAAAGGTATAGTCGTTGATCTTCTCGACGGGACAGGGCAGGGTCTTCGTGTATTTGTTCCTGACCGGATTGAAGATCCGCACGCCTTTTCGCATGCGCAGGATGAACTCCGGCTCCATCTTCCTGTCGAGGCTGACGATGTATTCTTTTTCATGCCCATGCTCGGCGCGCAGAACCTTGTTGACGATATCCCCGTCGTTAGTCAGCAGGATCAGCCCTTCCGAGTCTTTGTCCAGCCGCCCGATGGGGAAGATCCGCTCTTCGTGGCCGATATAGTCGACGATGTTGTTTTTAACGCTTTTCTCCGCCGTACAGACGACGCCCCGGGGTTTGTTGAGCGCGATATACACTTTGCTTTGCTTCGGGCGAATCCTCCTGCCCTCCACTTCGACCCGATCTTCCTCAGAAACGCTGTCGCCGAGTTTTGCGATCACGCCGTTGATCCTGACTTTCCCCTCTTGAATCAGCCCGTCGGCGGCTCTTCGGGAACAAAGTCCGGAAGAAGCGATATAATTGTTGATCCGCATCTCCCTTTCTCCTATTTCCAAGCCGGGATCTTGCTTCCCTTGCTCACTTCTTCGATCACCTTCGCCGTGTCCTCCTCCTGATAGGCTTTGACGATTGCCCGAAAGGTCTCGTTGTCCTTGTCTTCCTCTCTTGCGGCGATCAGATTGATATAAGGCTTGGAGCTGTCGTTGACCGGCTCGAGGAAGATAGCGTCCTGCGTCGGAATCATCCCCGCGTTGACCGCCATGTCATTGTTGATGACGGAAACCGCAACGTCCGGAAGAGCTCTGGCGGTCTGAGAAGCGTCCAGTTCCTGGATTTTGAGATTCAGCGGATTTTCCGTGATCTGATGGATCGTCGGCCGCAGCCCCGCCGCCTCGTCGACCTTGATCAGTCCCGCAGTCTGCAGCAGGATCAGCGCCCGTCCTCCGTTGGTCGGATCGTTGGGGATCGCAACAGCGTCTCCCTCTTTGATCTCGCTGACGTCTTTGATCTTCTGCGAATAGACGCCCAGCGGAGCGATGAAGGTGTCTCCGATGGCTACGAGTTTGCCTCCCCGGTCTTCATTATAGGCCTCCAAAAAGATATAGTGCTGGAAGGCGTTAAGGTCGATATCCTTGTTGGTCAGAGCCTCATTGGGCTGGTTGTAATCCGTGAACTCGACGATCTCAATCGCGATGCCCTGCTTCGCCATCTTTTCCTTCATATACTCCCATTCATCGAGATTCGGACCGATGAGACCCACCCGGATCGCCTTGCTCTCAGACTCCTGAGATTTCGGAGCGCCGCATCCCGTCAGCACCAAAAGACCTGCCAAAGCCAACGCCGTAAGCTTACTGAACTTCTTCATTTCTTATTTCCTCCTCTTGTCATAAAATAATTATACTTTCCTTTGGAATTTTTATCTCTATTCGAAATCGGACGCCAAAACCGCCTCGCACACCGGCCAACGCCGTACCGCCTTCGAAGAATTCCCGCCCTTAAAACTTCAGTGACTGATCTTTTTGACGATCCAGTCGCCGATCATTTGGCTGATGAATACCAAAATCAGGATGATCAGTGTCGAAAGGAGGGTGACGTCCTGATGAAACTGGTTGTACCCTTGGGTGATCGCCAGCTTGCCGATCCCTCCGGCTCCAATCGCTCCCGCCATGGCGGAAAGCCCGATCAGACTGATGATCGTCACACTGCCCGCCCGGATGATCCCGGGAAGACCCTCCCGCAGATAGACTTTGAAGATGATCTCCGCAGGCGAAGAACCCATGGATCTTGCCGCCTCGATAATGCCTTTGTCCACTTCCAGCAGTGCGTTTTGCACCTGTCTTGCGAAAAAAGGAAGGGTTCCCGCCGTCAGCGGAACAATCGCGGCGTGGTTGCCTATCGTCGTGCCGACGATCCACCTCGTGAAGGGAGCGATGATCGCCAGCAGGATGATAAAAGGCACGGAGCGGAAGAAATTGACGATCTTGTCCAAGATATGATACAAACTCCGATTCTCAAGCAGCCCTCCCTCACCGGTCACCAGCAGCATGACGCCCAGTGCCGTACCGAGTATACCTGAAATCAGGGCCGTGACGCCGACCATATACAGCGTCGCAAGCGTCTCTATGAAAAATTGTTCTTTGATCGCAATCGAGTTTGCAAAAAATTCCTTCATTCTTAAATCCCTCTTTCCTGTTGCTGTTTTGACCTTCAGGGAGCACTTTCTCCTATCCGATACTATGACTTACCTGAATTGTCCTCTGAAAAAACGCCTGATGGATCCTTTTAACATGGATATGGTTTCCGGTTTCGGCGCTTCAATCAGGTGTTAGCATGAGTTCCTCACTCCTGCACCGGTTTTTCCAAGTCCGCCGGCCTTCCTTTGTCCAGCCGCTCCACCCGCACTCCCTGTTCATCTAAAAACGCAAGCGCCCGGCGCAGGGAACTCTCCTCGCCGGAGAAAATGACGATCAGGTTTCCGTAAGGCTTGCCCTGCAACACCTCCATATTTCCGAAGAGGATGTTGACCTTGACGGAAAAACGGCTATACAGCTCCGATATGATCGGTTTTTCCGCACTCTCTCCGGTATAGCTGAGCTTTGCGGGAAACTCGTTTTTCGCTCCGAAGCTCTGTAGATGATGGGTGTATATCGTCTCCAGTGCCTGGGCCGAATGCGTGACTTCACTGACAAAACTTCTCGTCGTCCGGTGCTGCGGCCGGCTGAAGATGTCAAAGAGCCTTCCTTCCTCAACGACCCGTCCTCCCTCCATGACTGCGACCTTCGTGCAGATCTGCTTGACCACCTCCATCTGATGGGTGATCAGGACAATCGTGATCCCAAGCCTCTGATTGAGGGACTGCAGGAGGCGGAGGATCGAACGGGTCGTCTTCGGATCAAGCGCCGAAGTCGCCTCGTCGCAGAGCAGGATCTTCGGATGGCTCGCAAGAGCTCTTGCAATCGCGACCCGCTGCTTCTGCCCTCCTGACAGCTGGGAAGGATAGGCCTCTCCCTTATCCGTCAGTCCGACGAGATGCAGCAGCTCATCGACCCTCTTTTCGATCTCCGGCTTTTTCATCCCGCTGCCCTCAAGAGGGTAAGCGATATTCCGGCGGACATTCCTCGAATTCATCAGATAAAAATGCTGGAAGATCATTCCGACGTCCTTGCGCACCCTGCGCAGCTCCTTTTCCGAAAGCTTCGTGATTTCCTCCCCGTCGATACGGACGCTGCCGCCGCTGGGCCTCTGCAGAAGGTTCATCGTACGGATCAGCGTGCTCTTGCCCGCTCCGCTGAAGCCGACGATCCCGCAGATCTCGCCCTTTTCCACCCTGAGACTCACCTCCCGCACCGCATGAAATACTTCTTTGTTCTCTTTTTGAAAATGCACGCTGATATTTTCCAAAACAATCAAAGCTTTTCTCTCCTGTTCTCCGTTTCTTATTGATACTAATACCTGTTCAAAATGTCCTTCGATAAAATCTACCCCTGATCGGTCATCCGACATTTCATTGAAAAACAGGTCGGAATATCGGATGGCATTTCATACAGAGTTTCGTATAAATACCTTCTACGAAACACCTTATTCCTATTCGTCACAGATTCCCATGGAAGGCGCAGGAAAGCCCTGCTATTCCTCTATTCAGGGAAATCCTTCCACTTTCCTGTCCATTCCTGAAATTCTGCGATTCCGGATGGTGCTCCCTACGAATACCCTCTCCGATCCGTCGGAACATAAAAAAAACCGTCCCTCGGATCTCTCATCCAAAGGACGGGTACTCTTCCCGTGTTACCACCTTTTTTCACCGGCTCATCACTGAGCAGGCCTCTGCCGGTACGGACGAAAAATTTCGCCTTATACCGCGCCGCTGTAACGGGCAGCTCCCGGGCAAACCTTAGAAAAAATCCTCAGCCTGCCTGACTCCAAGACCATCTTCCTCCCGACCTCACATCGTCCGCTCTCACCTTTCCGGACTCTCTGTATATGCTCTTTCGGAAATACTCTTCTCTTCCCTGTCAGATTATACGGTTTTTATAGATTGACTACTATCATAGCGAGTTTTTTCATATCTGTCAAGAGGAATTTTTCATTTTTATTTTCTGAATAATTCCGCATGAGAGCCGAGTCTGTAGAGCATAAGTACAAGTACGTCATTTCTGTATTCATACACCAAAAGCCAATCCGGTTCTATATGACATTCCCGCGTTCCTTTATATTTTCCCGATAAGTGATGATCTCTGTATCGTTCCTCAAGACTTTTCCCTCGCGCAAGCAAATCAATCACCTCAAACAATTCATCCAAATTCCTGTTTTGTTTTTTCGCAAGTTTCAAATCTTTCTTAAATTGGGTTGTAAATTTTACTTCGTACTTCATACTTCCAGTGCTCTTTTCAAATCTTCCATATTCGAATATCCTTTTACGCTGTCATCATAGGCAATCCTTCTTCCTTCTTCAATCGCTGCTATCGTCCTGTTATTAAGAAGATCCAATCTTAAATCGAAGGGAATGCCGTTTTCACGAACCGCTGTCCTTAGAAAAATATTGATCGCTGTTGTCATATTCAGTCCCAGTTCAGAGAATATCGCCTCAGCCTGCTCTTTAATTTCCTTGTCTGTTCGGATATTCAGATTTGTCATTGCCACAATAGCCACCTCCATTCTTAATTATATTATAACGATATTTTCGTTTAATATCAATACATTGTCATTACTATTCTTCCTGTCCTCTTTTCGGCGGACAGAAAAAAGCCCGCCTCTTTGACTGCCGAGACGGGCTTTGACTCTATGGAAAACTCTTAATATTTTTCACATACGACCATGAAATGGGATTTGGGTTCCTGACAGACAGGACATTTTTCCGGAGCGGCGGTTCCTTCAAAGAGGAAACCGCAGGCCATACACTGCCAGAGCGTCTTTTCTTCCTTTTTGAAGATCTTTCCTTCCTTTACCTTGTTGTACAGATCCATATAGCGCTCGTCATGGTGTTTTTCGATACCTGCGATCATGCGGAAAGAGGCCGCTACCTTCGGAAAGCCTTCCTCTTCCGCGATCTTTGCAAACTCGGGATAGAGGGTCGTCCACTCCTCGTTCTCCCCCATTGCCGCCGCTTTGAGGTTGAACAGGGTGTCTTCCTTGCCCACAGGATATTCCGCATCCACATGTACCGGGATCGGAAACTCTTCGCCTTCCATGCCTGCGATCAAATGATCAAAGAAAACACGGGCATGGATATGCTCATTGTGCGCCGTCTCCGCAAAGGTCTCCGCAATCTTGTTGTAGCCTTCTTTTCTTGCAACCTTTTCATAAAAATTATAGCGGTTGCGCGCCTGAGACTCTCCCGCAAAAGCCTTCATCAAATTTCCCAAAGTTTTCGTGCCTTTCAGTGATTTTCCTGCCATTTTGATACCCTCCTTAAAATTTTATGCCGCCTTTGACTCTCCCGCAATTTCTCCGCGGACTGCCTGCGGCGAAACTCCACTATCCGAAGCTTTTGTATTCTCATATGGGATGTGAGAATACGCCTCCACAATTAAAATGATACCTCAAAAACAAAAGGTTAATCATTGAAATTTCAACTCTTCTCATGATATATCATTTTGTATTTCATACATTTTTATTTGTTTTTCTATATGATAATATACGCTCTTTTTTCAATTTTGGCAATAGCTTTTTTTAGAAAAAAATAAAAATTTTTCGAATGGATTTTTCCAGTTGAGAGCCTCCATTCGTCGAGAAAAAATAAGCCTCAGGCAATTTTTCCCGCGGCCTCAGAACCAATGCAAAGCGGACAGGCTTCGAAAATTCTGAGACGAAGATGAGGAACTTTCGTGAAAAAATCGAGAGGAGCGAGCCGCTGAAATTTCAGAAAAATCAGCAGGACGCTGATTTTAGCATGAAAGCGGCAGGACGCCGTTTTGAATGCGGTCAAAATTTCCGGCAAGTAAGTCCGATTTTTCCGAAAGAGCGTCCGCGCCGTCGAAGAATTTTCGAGATTTATCTGCAGCAATAAGCCGCAGGCAATTTTTTTCCTGCGGCTTGCTGTGATACATTTCTATTTCGGGAGAATGAATTTCTGCATCGGGCGTTCGATGCCCGCCTCGTCAAAAGCCTCCTTGACCTGCCCCATGACGCGGTAATAGACTTCCCAGTAATCCTCATTTTTCACCCAAGGGATCGCTGCGATCTGAAGACCCTGCGCCGAAAAATTCTTGATTGCAACGAGGGGTGCCGGGTCATCCATGATCTTCTCTTCCTTTCGGAAAATCTCTTCCAGCAGAGACAGAGCCTTCCTGTAATCGCTCTCATAGTCGATCTCGAAAACGAAAGAGATTCGCCTCTCATCGGAAGAAGAAAAATTGATGACATTTTCCGAAGTCAGTTTCGAATTGGGTACGATGATCTTCTTGAAATCGAGAGTATAGAGAATCGTACTCATCATCTGGATCTCATGGACGGTCCCTGTCGCCTCATAGGCCTCGATAAAATCCCCGACCCGAAAAGGCTTGAAGATCAGGATCAGGATACCGGAGGCGAGGTTGGACAGGTTTCCCTGCAGGGCAAGCCCCAAGGCGATTCCGAAACCGCCGACCGCCGCAACAAGGGAGGAAGTCGGAAAACCCATGATGCCGAGTGCATTGATCCCGATGATTACGAGCATCGCGAAATAAAGAATCTGCGACAGAAAACTGATCGCCGAGGCGTCGACCGCCGCTTTTCCCATCATCTTTCGGATCAGACCCCGTATCTTTTTTGCCAGAAAGATTCCGACAAAGAGCAGAATCAGACCCGAAAGCACCTTGAATCCGTGTTTTTCGACAAAATCCTTAAAAATTTCGATCAGATTGATCCCTTCATGCACGACTTCCGTCAGCTGCTCCTTCGCCGCCTCCGTCACATTTTCATTATTCATTTGATCTCTCCCTTCCCTCTTTGGAGCCTGCGCCGAAAGAATCCATCTTACAAACCGTCCTTTTCCATATTTTTGAGCAAGTCTCCCAGCTGATGAATACGCTCCTCATACTCGCGCAGACTCCCCTGTCGGAGCGCTTCCTGCGCCTGTTCATAAAGTTCGTTGGCGCGGCGTACCTGTTCCTGCAGGCTGAGGTCTTCATCCGAGGAACCCGGCTGCAGACGTTTCTCTCCCGCTCCCTCAACAAACTTTCTATCCTTCGGAGAACCTCCGAAGAGCTGCATCAGCGCCTTGTCGAGACTGTCCTCCATCACCACCTCGTCATTGTAGTAGGCGATGATCCTTCGAACCTCGGGGATCGCATTTTCCGAATCCGCCCGCATATAGAGTGGCTCGATATAGAGGAGGGAATCATTGATCGGGATCGTCAGCATATTGCCGCGGATCACCTGGGAGCCCCTGCTGTCCCAAAGAGAGAGATCCTTGGAGATCATATCATCGTTGCTGATCTTCGCCTCCACCTGCTCGATCCCCGCAACCGTCCTGTTTTTCGGGAATTTGTACAGACGCAGCCTGCCGTAGTTTTCCCCGTCGTTTCGCCCGACGAGAAAGGCGGTCATATTCTGCTTTTTGTTCGGCGTGTAGGGAATACTGAGCACGAACTCCGCTCTCTCTTCCCCGGGCAGCTTAAAGGTGAAATACAGCGACTCCATCGGCGCATGCTGACCGCCGTAGTTCTGCATGGCGATCTCCCACTGATCCTCCCGATTGTAAAACATCTCCGGCTGTGTCATATGATACTGACGGTACATCAAAGACTGCAGGTCGAAATACTTCTGAGGATAGCGCAGATGCGCACGGAAAGCCTCCGGCATTTCTCCGATATCTCGGAAAAGACCCGGGAAGATCTTCTGATAGGTCTTGGCGATCGGATCGCTCGGATCGCTGATATAATAGTCGATACTTCCGTTGTAGGCATCGACGATCAGCTTGACCGAATTGCGCATGTAGTTGATCTCCTGCTCCTGCATCGGCTCCGAATAGGGATAGTAGGAAGTCGTCGTGAAAGCGTCGATAATATAGAAGATCTTTCCGTCGATCAGCACCGCATAGGGATCTTCATCATAGGAGAGGAAAGGCGCTATGCGTCGGGCGCGGCGCAGAATATTTCGGTGAATCAGGATCCGGCTCTCCCCCGTGATGCTCCCGGAAATCAAGAGCTTGAGATTCCCTTCTTTCAGGGCGTAGAGCAGGCGGTTCGGGAGAGACAGGCGGATTCCCGCACTGCCCTCATAGTTCGTCGTTTCCAGACTCTCTCCCGCCGGATAGTCAAATTCCTTCTCCTTGGAATTCGTGATGACATAGTCGTCCGTCATCTCGCCGAAGTAGATTTGGGGCCTTGTGATCACAAGACTCGGATCATCCGACACCGGCGGCACATTCCTTATCAGCATCTGTGGCTGTCCTGCTGAGGTGACTCGGTTGACCGGTGCCATCGTCAGACCGTAGCCGTGTGTATATTTCAGTTTTTCATTGATCCAGTTTTTCGCATTGTCATCCAGACGGCTCTTGTCCAGCTCCCGCACCGAGAGAAAGACCTGCGTCAGCTTTCCGTCGAGCATATAGCGGTCGATATCCACATCGTGGAAATTATAATATCCCCGCAGTCCCTGCAGCTGGTTGAAGGCCTCTCTTGTGGGACGATAATCATTGAGACTGATGTTTTGAATCGTCTCTTCATTTTCGAGGATCTGCTCATAATTCAGGCTGTCTTCGGCGGCAAACTCCGTCACCTCCACTTGATCAAGCCCGTAAGCCCTCCTCGTATATTCGATGCCGTACTCGATATAAGGACGCTCCTTTTCCAGCTCATTGGGCGATACGATGATCCCCTGCACGAAGATCTCCGCCCCCATCCCGAGCAGATAGATTCCAATCAGCAGGATCGGCCCCACCGCTGCAAGCTTCGGCTTCCTGCGGTAGATCGCAAGGACGGATAGCAGGGCGGACAGCAGACAGACCGCCATCTGGATGCGATACACCCAAAGACTGACGTGGATGTCCGTATATCCCGCTCCGAAAGCCGCACCTCGTGGAGAATAGAGAAGAGAAAAACTCAGCAGATAGATCCTCAACCCCAGCACAAGGAAAAACACCGCCGCAATGACCATGATATGTCCGAAGGCGAGATTCTTGATCTTTCTTCCCGTCTCGGGAGAAATATATCCCGACCGGAGCCTGCGGACGTTGGATCTCTCCTCCTGATCCGCCGGCGGCCGGATCACGGCAAGAGTCATATACATTGCAACCGTCGCCAGCAAAAGGAAGAACATCAGCACGAGCATATAGCTGAAGACCTGATGTACGAGGGGCAGGGTGAATACATAGAAAGAAACATCCTTGCCGAAGATCGGCTCCCGAATATCGAAAGAAGTCGAATGGATGAACTGCAGGATCTCCATCCAGAAATTCGAGGCGAGGATCAGAGAGAACAGGAGGGCGATTGCAATCGAAAGGAGCATCAGGACACGATTGACGCTCTTTTCCTCCTTCGCATCGGCCACCACATGCATATGCAGGTAGTAATGTCTCTTGATCCTCCGAAGGTAAATATAGATAAAAGTAAAAAATACGACAAAAAACGGCACGCCGAGATAGAGTCTCGAAAAGACCTGCTTGATGAAGACCGGCGAGTAACCGATCTCCGAAAACCACTGGAAATCCGAAAGAAAATTGACCAGATGGCCGAAGAACAGCATCGCCATCAGCAGCACGACGCTCAGCATCGTCCATACCTTTTTGTTTGCACCTTTCAGTCTCATAGCTTCTCCTTTCTCTTCCTTCAAATTATATCAGAAAAAACGCTTTCTGTATATTGTCCGGCAGACGGCTGACAGGCTGTCCGACGGAGATGCTTTCATCCCGAAGAACCTCTCTTTCAAAAGTGCAGATTGCAGACAAACTTCAAAAATCCTTCGACGGCGCGGACTTACTTTTGGAAAAATCGGATTTACTCGCCGAAAATTTTGACTGAGGGGAGTACCGTCCTGCCGCTTTCCCTCTAAAATCAGCGTCCTGCCGATTTTTTCAAAATTTTATCGGCTCGCTCTTCTCGATTTGTTCACGAAAGCTCATCTTCTTCGTCTTTCGACTCTCAAATCTTGTTTGCTTTGTCTTCAGTCTGATGAATTTTCAGTTTTTTCAAAAATTTTGTTTGGATCTTTTTTTTCGTGGTATACATATAAATAACACGACTGATGGAAGGAGACTCATGTTCCTATCCGTCACAAGTGAATCTATAGATTGTTCAGTCGTTTTCTCTGTATGATTGCGACAGGAGATGATGAGAGATGATTCCACCGAAATAAGCAGGCGTCTTGAATCGTTCTTTGATTCAGGACGGGAATTTAAGACTTTGCGGCTTCTTTTACAAGATCCGCAGTTTACCGGCTTTGCTTTATTGTTTGATAGGATTTTGAAATATCGGCTTTACGCAATGTCAAAGGCTGTCCATATAAATCTTCGGACAGCCTTTTTACTGTGTTCTTTTTCCGTTTTGCTACATTTCCATATCTTCAAAAGTGACGAGCGCCTTGCTGATATCCTCCAGCTCCTTTTGGATCTCCATATGCAGCTCCTGCAGATCCGCCGCCAACTCCTTATCGTTGAGCACCTTCTCGAAATAATTGATCGAGCGCTTGAGACCGTAGGAATAATTTTTCAGCTTGTCTCTTCTTCCAAGTACCTCTTTTACTAACATGGGCTTCCTCCTTGTAAATGATCTTCTTTTATTTATAGACAAAAATGACTGCTTTGAATCATCTCTGTTGAAAAACTCATTCCACTTTGAGAATGGGAACAGAATGGCTGTAATCAAAAATATACCGATATCTCTGAGTTTTATACTCAAAGCTTGGCAGCTCAATTTTTTTATCCTTATCCGGTTCTCCTGCAGCATCCAACGCAAACTCAAAAAGTTCCATGAAATCAGCGTCCAATCCATGCCTCGTCGACTTGAATCTCAATCCATCCACCTGCGACTCAGTGATCTTATTCAAATTGCAAAGAGGGACTCTCCTTGCAAAGAGTTCTTTATCCTCATATAAAATCAATTCATCATCCATTCCATGATAGCTGATGATCTTGCAGCGATTGAAAAATTTCCCATAAAGAGAGGGCAGATAAAGCATTTCTTCATCCATTTCGATGCGACGTCCCAAATAGTCAAAATGGATCTTCATCACAGCTCCGTTTCCCAAAGGAAAGTAGAGCTTTCTTTTTTCAAGCAGATAGACCGGATAAATCCAGGCGGAGTTGTCAATGAGAAGAGAAAACAGTCCGGGGGCAAACGCATTGCACAGATAGCCCAAATAACCTCCGTGGGAATCACCAGCAATGATTACTCTGCTCTCATCAATCTTATGACCATTATCTCGAATCACCTCTAAGACTGTGGTAACCGCACTGAGGTTATCCAATGCCTGCATGATCCCCATATCGTTGAAATTCGAAAGTTCTTCGTCAATATCCGCTTTCGAAGACAAAATATAATTTTTTCCCTTCGTCATCTCCATTAAACGCGGCAGATATTCCTCATCCCGAAAAATGTATTCCTGTTCCTCCGGACTGAAAAGGCTTCTCAGCTCCTCTTGGTCAAAAGAAACATTATTCGTATTCTGCATGAACTCCCAGCCAAAGTAATCGCACTGTACCGTTACGAGATTATGCTTATCTGCGAATTGACGTCTCATCTTTCTGTATATCTTTGAATTTGCATTTCCTCCGAAGCCGGGAATAAACAGCAAAACTCCCGTCTGTTCATCGACGCCTGCATCGGGTTCACAAAAATAGATCTTCAATTTCCTCTCTTTCGCTTCATAAATACTCGGGTGAGCATAGGTTTCAAAGGAATATTCTTTCGCCATAAAGCAACCTCTAAACAACACTCTTAACTAATAATACACTCATTTTCCAGATGTTTTATAGAATCATCCTGATTCTTCTCAGTCACGGTCTTCCAACGTGTCGCTATCTGTAAATCCTGAAATATCTCATATGATCCATCACAAAATCTATATAGCGCTTTTCCCTGTCTGCATCAAAGATAGGGTTTCCATCTATATCCATAAGTTTTACATCAAATTCATCCAGTAAAACCCGTCCGTCATATTCTACCTCTTCTTTGCTCTCGAAGTAAAATACATCCTTCTTGCTTCTCAGAGCGATCTTGTAGGTATCCCCCGGAAATAGATTTTCACTTACAGTAAAGTCTCGTTCAGACTCGCCTCCAAAATATTTCGGAAGGATTCCGTCTATGGATTTCATCTCGACTTCAAATCCGACCAAGCTTCCCATAATCGGCAAATAGTCGACGGCAGAGATCGGTTCCTCACAGATGCGAAGCTCTTTCCCGCCGTCGTTTATCAGCAAAGGCACCTGCGTTCTTTTATCATCGAGAAAAAATTCGCCTTCATGTATCAAAAACCCTTGTCCGTGATCTGAGAAGAGCGTCACCAACACTTCCTGATCCGAGAAAGTTTTCCTGATATGCTCGAATAAAATTCCCAAATACTTATCCACATACTTCATCTGTTCTCTGTATCGGGCTTCTTTTTCTTCGCTGAACACCTGCTTCACTGAAGTGGAGTCATTCTTCATATCCTGCCGGAGTTCTTTCAGGGAAAGCGCGGTTTGAACCTGCAGCGGCAGCTTGTACTCGTCGGCGACGTCATGTAATTCCATGATGTTCACATAATAATACTGATTCGTCTCTTTCATCGCATCCATATTATCTATCAGCTCCGCGACAATCTCTCTCACCGAAAATCTCTCTCCGTAAGTACCGGTCACTGTCTTATCCATTCCTCGGATATACCCATAATCCGGATTTGTACGCCAGTTTCCGCTGAAAGTCCCCGTGGTGAAACCTGCCTCCTTCATATACTCTCCAAGAATTTTATACCCCTCCGGCAGAGACTGATCAATGACAGGCAAAAACATTTTGTGGGTTTGATGATATACTCCCGTAAAATAGGAGGCCAGACTGGGATAGGTCCACTCTCCGGTCGAATACGCTCTGACGCAGTGAATACCTTTCGAAAAATACCGGTATGTGTTTGGCATACATTCCGAAAAATCATTTTCATTCAGGAAAGCTTGGGTCAATCCGTCAATAAACAAACTGAGGACAAGACTCTTTCTTTGAGGTTGTTTTCTATAGACCACAGGCTCTCCGACTATTACGGGACTCCGATCTGCCGCTTTGATCCGAATTGCTCCGCTCAGCCTATAGTAGTGATAAGTCTTCCCAAACTGATACATCTTATACGGTATCCCGTTATGCTCTATTTCGATGAAGCCGCTTTCATCTATGGCAACGGGAATCAAATGCTCTTCCTCAAAATAGAGTCTGCAGTGATCTCGATATGAAACCGCCTTGCGAATCTCAACCGAGTCATAAGTCTTCGCTCGGGAATTCATAATCCCGATCCGATTATAATTGGCGACATAGTACTCTTTCCTTGAGGGCAAAAACTCGCCGATGAACGGAATCTCCATCTCCCATCCCCAGGGAGAGATACATTTCATACCGAAGCCGTCCCGAAGATTCTTCTCAAAATCTCGATTGAAATCCTCCAATTCCTTATGAAACTTGGCTATCTCCTCTTCATCGGTCAGCTCTTCACTCTTCTTTTGCATCTTTTCAATCAGGAGATTCAAGATACTCTCTATATCTCCGCAGCGACCTTCCTGCAGATAATTTGATTTGGAATAATATTCATAGGCCAGGAAATATCTTCCCGTTTGTTCATAGAGCAACGCCAAATTGAAATTCAGATCATAGTGGTAAGGATTGATTCGAATCCCTTCAAGGAAAAAGCGTTCCGCCTCTTCCCATTCCATTTTGCAAAAATGATAGGCGCCCTTCCAAGTGAAAATCTCCAGATCATAGGGAAACTTCTGTTCATATTCTTCGATCAGGTCGGAAAATCGATCCAATTCATTTTTTTCAAACACACTGATAATTTCATTCCGTAATTCGTTCAATCTCCATCCCCCTCTTGCACTCCACTCACTATACAAAGTGCCGACGACCTTTACCGGATCGAATATAAGACCTGATACACTTCCTCTTCCGTCAAAATCACGGGATTATTGTCCATCCGCCCTTGTGTAAAAGATTCTTTGGCAATATCCGACAATTCTTCTTCCAAAACACCGTACTGCGACAGACGCAGGGGCAAGACACCCTCCGCCGCCTTTTCCAGGAAGGATTTCAGCCCTCCGTACCGATCAAACAGCGCAAACAGTTCTTCCGAACCGGGAAAATGTCCGCGATTGATCTTGCTTATCGCATCCACTGTCATAGCGACCGCCATTCCGTGCAAAATCCCATACCTCATCGTCAAAGGATAGGAGATCGAATGACAGGCTGTCGTACGCGTCTTGGAAAAGGCCATCGCCGTCAATATCGAGGCTCTGCACATTTTCTCCCTGAAATCCCTGTCATCGGGTTCTTTCAACACCCGCGGCAAGTTCTGAAAGATCAGCTCTATCGCTCGATAAGCCAGTTCCTGAACAACGGGAGAAGTCCGCACCGACCAATATGCCTCTATCGCCTGACATAAAGCATCCAGCCCTGTCGACAAAGTTATCTTCCGGCTCATCGACCATGTAAGCTCCGGCACGATATACGCCGTATCCGGTCTGAGATCCGCATGGTCAATCGAGTACTTTTTGCCCTTCTTCATATCCCAGAAGGTCGCCCATTGCGTCAGCTCCGACCCCGTTCCCGCAGTCGAAGGAACCGCCGTTATATGGATATCTTTCGAAGGAACATATTCTCTTTTCCTTATCTTCTCGGCCATCGCTTCCTTCTTTGTCCATTCATTCCGCCCGGGATCGTGAAACGCCTTGATTCCCTTTGCAAGATCTATCGAACTTCCTCCGCCAAAAGCAATGATCCGACGGATCGGAGTGTTTTCCAGTTTTTTCAAAATCTCCCACAGATCTTCCGGTCTCGGATTGGCAGGTATCTTGTCAATTAAAACAAAAGAGGAGCCCTCAGACAAAGAACCTTCTCGAAGCTGACGGACAAAATCCTGCATTCCCCATCGCTCCATTGCCGATCGGCTGAGCAAAAGCACGGTGGATACCCCTTTTGAGGATAAGAGATGCTCGCACAGCCGCCCCAAACTCCCCCACAAGATCTCTGATGCACAAAACGCAAGATCTTTGATCATGTTTATTCCTCCGGAATCAAACGAATAATCTCCTGAAAAGGCATACACAACTCATCCGCCTCTTTCGCCCTTCCATTTTCCAAAATCACCTCCGCAACCTTCTGCATCGCGGGAAATCCGCTGCGGCTGAGCTGATTGGCATAAATCACGATATTGACCCCTATTTTTTCAAATTCTTCTTCCGTAACCATGTTAAAAGAGGTCGGCACTACGACGATAGGGGTTGAAGGGTCAGCCTGTCTAAAGCGAGTACAAAATTCAAAAATTTCCGCAGGGTCTTTCTTTCTCGAGTGAATCATAATCCCGTTGGCCCCCGCTTTGACATAAGCAAAGGCTCTTTTCAGTGCGTCATCCATTCCTTTTTCCAAAATAAGGCTTTCAATGCGTGCGATCAAAAAGAAATCCTTGGTCTTCAGCGCAGCTTTGCCGGAGGAAATTTTCTGGCAGAAATTTTCGATGCTGTCCTGCGTCTGTTCCACCTCAGTTCCAAAAAGAGAATTCTTTTTCAGTCCGGTCTTATCTTCAATAATGACTGCGGATACCCCCATTCGTTCCAAGGTTCTGATATTATAGACAAAATGTTCCGTAATTCCTCCGGTATCTCCGTCGACTATGATAGGTTTCGTCGTTACTTCCATGATGTCGTTGATTCCCGAGAAACGCGCGGACATATCCAGCAGCTCAATATCCGGTTTCCCTTTTGCCGTCGAATCACAGAGACTGGAGCTCCACATCGCGTCAAACTGATATGTTTTTCCCTCTTTCAATACCGTCGTTTTCTCCGCGATCAGACCAGTGATTCCGCTGTGCGCCTCAATGACCCGAAGCAGAGGTTTCATATCCAGCAGCTCCTTGAGTCGCCTTCTCCTAAGGTCGGGCATCGAAAGCTGCTCCCTCTGCATTTTCTCCAGTTTTTCATACTCTTCGTTTTCACTGTAGGGATACTCGATCAGCTGCCCTCCATACTCTGCAAGTACTGTAAGCACCTCTTCTCGAATCGGCTTTTGCAGGCCGGTTCTCCAGTTATCGGCATGCACCACATAATCAGGCTTTATTCTCCGCAGATTTTCGGCGTAGCTCAAGGTAGTCTGCGGTACCACTCGATGTACTCCTTTAATACTTTCCATCAACTTGACTCTCTCTTCAAATTTCAACACCGGATACCTTTTATAGCTTGCTACGACATCATCTGTAAGCACGCCGATGATCAACTCCCCATGGGAGGCCGCTTTTTTTATGATCGCAGTATGACCCCCGTGAATCAGATCGGTACTGAAACTCATATACACCGTTTTTTGACTCATTCGTTTCTCCTTTTCCGTCTGCTCTTCTGCCATCTTTCGATCCTCCGCAAAAGCTGCAGCCAAGCCCCTTAAAACTCGCTTTATTTATAAAATCATCTTTACTTGTTTCGACTTATTCTTTACCCAAGATTTTTCTCACGAAAGAAAGATCTTCCGGCGTATCGACCTCCATACACAATTGGTCGTCCATTGACAAAGCTCTAAGTTCACAATGATCGGAAACATCATTAAACGCCGTTTCCGCATACTCCTTCGTCAGACCTCTCTTACAGTATGATTCAATGCTGTGAATCCAAATATTCCATTGATCCCGACAGATCTTATACAAAGGCTGCGCCATCCGTACCTGCTTTCGAAGCTCGACTCCGATTTTCTTAATCCGCAACCCGTGCAGCTCCACCTTAAAATCCTTTTCATTGATTTCCTGCTCAAAATTGACCGCCATCACGCTCTCTTCCGACGACAGGATCCTGCGAAGCAGTTTTTCATCAAACACCAAATCTCCGTGCATCAGCAAGCAGTCTCCATCCAGCTCTCCCTTCGCCAGATAGATGGAATAAATATAATTTGTCTGTGCATAAAGAGGATTGTTCACATAGGAGCATCGCACAGGCAAATCCAAGCCTTTCACATACTCAATGAGTTCTTGATGATATTGACCCGTCGTAAGTATGATATCCCGCACCCCGCAAGCAGATAAGATATGCAGCTGTCTGCTCAGAATAGTTTCTTTTTCCCGGAGAACGCTCAGGCATTTAGGCTGTTTTGCCGTGAGTTCTCCCATACGGCTGCCCGTTCCGGAGTTCAGAATCAGCGTCTTCATCTTACACACATCCCTTCAGATAATCCATCAACTCTCTTTTATTCTCTTTCGTCGACTGGGTTGGTCTTCCAAGATCCTTTCGTGATCCGATCGCCGACTTGATCTCGATGAAAACGGGACCTTTCTTATCTGAAACCTTGCCGAAAGCTTCCCTGATCTCCTCCGGACTTTGCAGGCGGAGGACTTCACGATATCCACATCCCTCGGCGATCTTGAGCAGATCAATACGATCCGCGATTGTGGGCTGCCCTCCGACGGATTCATGGGCCTGATTATTGATGACCAGATGAACGAAGTTTTCTGCCTTCGAGGAACCTATGAGGGCCATTGCACCCATATGCATCAGCAGAGCTCCGTCTCCGTCGATGCACCAGACCTTCATTGCGGGTTTTTTCAAAGCAATCTGTAAAGCAATAGAAGAAGAATGTCCCATAGAGCCCACCGTCAAAAAGTCCTGTTTATGAGCCTGACCCTTGCGCTCTCTGATCTCAAAAAGCTCTCGTGAGGTTTTCCCCGTTGTGGCAACCAAAATATCGCTTTCAACCTCGTCTGCAAGAATTTCTAAAATCTCTTCGCGACGGACAGAATATGGATTCTCATACTTCATCCTGGATTCATGAGACAAAGCCTCCGCTCTCATGACAAAGGCGACGGACTTGCCTTTTTCCAAAGACTTTCCAAAGCGTCCCAGAGCTTCCTCAAACTCCTCGCAGGAGGATTCCCTGTCCAACACTTGATACGGGACGTCCATGACGCGAAGCAGATCAAGGGTCACCTTTCCCTGAAAAAGATGCTGGGGCTCGTCGTGAAGATCCGGCTCCCCTCTCCATCCGATGACAAAAACACAGGGTATCCCATAGACTTCCTCGCTGAGCAGCGAAGCAATCGGATTGATGATATTTCCTAATCCGCTGTTTTGCAGATAAACACATCCTATCCTGTCGCTCGACAGATGATATCCTGCAGCTAAAGCTGTTGCTATGCCCTCATTTGTCGCGATGCGATGTTTAACAGTATCCGTTCCGTATCTCTCCGAAAGAGCATCACAGAGTGCTTTCAGCTTGGAATCCGGTACACCGGTATAAAAATCGACACCAAGCCTCTCCAAACCTTCCAGAAAATCAGTGACATTCATACTTTCCCTCCTTCATTGAGTTAAGATTACAATCTGTATTCGATATTTTGTTTTGTTTCAACAGAAACTCCGCATATTCGAAATCTTCGAGAGTATCGATGTCCACACTCGAGCGCCGATCCATCACATAGGCAAGCGTCCTTTCCGTCTCGAAGTTTCGAGTTTTGTAAAGAGCCCTCTTTTTTGCGATATATATAGCTCCGTTAAGACGATAAAGACACTCCGTTCTCTGCCTCGCATAGATCTCCTGTTTCGAATAAGATATAAAATCCTCCAGCTTCCCTTGAGGTCCGATGCGGCGATTCCATTCAATGGGATGCTCCAAGGGAACGACGGATACCAGACTGTCAAAACTCTCCTTGCTGCGAAGGAAGATTTCAATCGCTTCTTCGATATGCTTCTTCGTCCGCAGCGGAGAAGTCGGTTGGAGCAGAAGGATATACTCGTATTCTTCCTTCTCTGTCTTTTCGAAAGTCTCGTGGGTGTAAAGGATCGGATCGACGCCCGGCGTGTGATCCTCCGCCAGCTCCTTCGGTCTCAAAAAAGGGACCTGCGCTCCGTACTCCACAGATATATTCGCGATCTCTTCACTTTCCGTAGATACGACGACCCTGTCGACCGCCGAAACGGAGAGCGCCGCCTCGATCGTATATGCGATCATCGGTTTTCCGCAAAGCGGACGAATATTTTTTCGAGGCAGTCCCTTAGATCCTAAGCGCGCCGGAATCACTGCCAATACCTTACTCATACATTTTACCCTTTCTATTTATATCCGATTTCCAGAAGATAAAATTTATGGAGGAGTTGAAGGCCGTTGACAACTTCTCTCTCTCCGTCCATTCTGAGAAAAGTATAGCTCCTCAGCGGATCCGAAAGATTTTCAGGAATATCTATAGTGATCCTGAAAGGTTCGACCTTGCAGTAAAGACCAAGCTCATCCGTCGTCCGAACCGCCGTTGCCAGCGAAAACAGATTCCACCCGCTCTCCCATTCTCCGTCACTGTAAGAGGAGCGGCTCTTTATGAGCACATCGATCTCACAGGGATTAAAGATCCCGAAAATATAGATTTTTCCTCCATCTCTCATCAGATACTTCAGATTCTCTATCACTATTTTGATCTCATCAAAGATACTGTGTACGCCCAGCATGAAAATATAATCGAAACTTCCGTGAAAATCCGCTCGTATATTCTCTCCCTTTTCGCCGAAGATCTCACCTGAAAAAATATCCCCTTCGAAAAATCTCGCTCCCGGATTGACTCTCTTCGCTTTTTCCAGCAATATCGGAAGGCGATCTATCCCATAGAGCTCAGCCTTCGGAAAATTCTGCGCTAAATAATACAAAAAATCTCCTGTGGCGCAGCCCACATCCATGATTCTCGCACGGCTCTCCGATCCCTCCAGCTTCGAAAACCTCCGCAGGATAAATTTGAAATATTCCTTTGGATCGTCTTTCCTTTCTTCCTGCAAATAAAACGCGTCATGTGTTCGCCGAATCTCCAATTAAGAGTTCGCCCCCCCCCCCCCAAAAAAAATCTCTTTTTCCTTCCAACGAAGTAATAGTGCTGACTTGAGCCTTCCTCCATCGTGAAATCATAGATACCGATCCGATCTTTTTCAAATCGAGCAAACTTTTTTTCAAGCTCTTTTTCATCTTTGACGAAGTTGATATACGCATCCTCATTCAATCTCCCGCGAAGTCTGACCAGGGACATTCCGTTTTTTTCATGGCCTTTGACAATATGCGAAAAATAGTAATTTGCCTCGCTCATCATCGTGAATACGACAACGCCCTCTTCTTTCAGGAGCATATCGAATTCGCCCAGTCTGTCCTGCAGCCTCCGGTCGCTTATATAGTAAAGAGACTGATTCGCAAGTATGATATCAAATCGAAGTCCTTCCGGCAGCCGCATGGACGCTTCTTCCTCGATATGAAATCCTCGTATATCGCCCTGATCCTCCCTGATCCTCTTATCCGAAGAGCGGTTCAGATTTTTATTGTACTGCTCGATTGCTCTTTTGGAAATATCCACCCCATAGCAGCGAAATCCCTTTTCCTCGAAAAAAACCGAATGAGTTCCGTTCCCGCAGCCGAAATCAAGGAGCGTCCTGTCTTCTCGCTCAGAGAGCCGGTACTTTCTCTCCAGATAGTTGTATATCCGTATGATATGACTTTCCGGATACCTTATGCCGTAGCCCTGTTCATATTTCCGGTCATAGAGTTTCTCCTGCCTCAAGTTCTCCGCCCGCTCCATCTAAGATCATCTCCTCCGGCTCATGTTCTCTTTTTACCACAAATATTTCAGTTCTCTCTATTTCCATTCCCTCCGCGTCGAATCTTTATACTATCACCTATCTGAATTGCCATCTGACAAAACCCCTGATTTTTCGTTTTAACATTGATTTTGATATGGCTTCCGGCGGTGCGCTTCCATAAGGTTTCGGTATTAAACCGCGGAGGGTTCCCATCTTTTGCCTTTTGCGCGGGATCATTTTTCCACATACTTCAAAAGCTGAAAGCCTTCGGCATAAAAACGATCCGACATACTGCCGCGCAGAGTTCCCAGTGCCCTTATGTTCCGTTCGCTTCTCGGAAAATTGCCTGAGCCGACTTCACTCTCATACAGTTTCATCATCTCGATCTTCTCATCCATAAAATCACTGACGTCGACAAAATAATTCGGCTTAAACCCGGTATTCCCCATCGAAAACTCTGTCTCGGACAAAATCTCCATCACGAGAACCTTTTGAACGAAAGGATATCGAAAGCTCTTTGTGAAAGGGCTCATCCATCGAAATACGGCTTCGTGATCCGTATGAGCATCGGAAGGATTCGGCAGGATCAGCGTATCCGGTTTCACCTCAAGAAGAAAATCCGCAATTCTCGGATATACCTCAGAGAAAGTGTATTTTTCCAATCCAGCGGGCTCCAGTTCCAGATTCAAAAAATCTCTGAATCCATACCGCTCATTGACGAGCCGAATCTCGTCATTTCTCTTGCCGACTCTCTCCTGAGCATAGCCGTAGTCTTCCGACATATTCGTGATATTGAGCCAAAAAATGTCCTTTCCCTGATTCCTGTATTTCAACAGGCTGCCTCCCGCGCCCAGAGTTTCATCATCCGGATGCGGAGACACCACCATGATCCGATTCACAGGATATACTCTCCTTCCTTGAGCTCCAGCTCGTCACAGTCCAATACCCGAACACAGCCTCCATGGCATTTTACCAAAAATGATTTCTTCGAGTACACGGCCAGCACCTTCCCCGGCTCTATATTTTCCATCCCGTCGATAGGGACTTCTTCGACCTTCCACACTTTGACGTCGCGTCCCTGAAAACGGAAATGCGCTCCCGCATACGGCCGGGTCAGTGCCCTGACCAGATTATAGATCGCGCCGGAACTCATCCGAAAGTCGATTCGTCCATCCTCGGCTCCCCGTTTTCTCCAAACATTCCCCTGAGAAAAAGATACTTTATCCTTGCCCTTATCCTCCTTCGCCTCATTTCCTTTCAGCTCCCCTGCACTCAAATGCTTCGTAAATTCCGCCACCTGCTCCCTGCCTTTGCAGAGCAGCTTTTCGTATAAGGATGCGGCGTCGTCTTCATAGAGGATCTCCACTTCCTCCTGGGACAGAATGCTTCCGGTATCCACTCCCTCGTCGATCCAGAAAAAAGTCGAAGCTGTTTTGGAAAGACCCAAAGCCAGCGCCCAGATGATCGGATGCCGGCCTCGATTGTTCGGCAGAGCCGCCGGATGATATCCCACGGTTCCCATCCTTGGGATCCTGAGGATCTCACGAGGCAGCAGCTGCGAAAAACCGAAACAGTATATGATATCAGGCTGCTTCTCTCTTACAAAAGATAGAGCGAAAGGGTCTCCGATGGAAGAGACCTTGCAAAAGTCGACGCCCTCTTCTTGACAGAGTTCGCTCAAATCTTTGTAATCCGAGTTGAAACCGGTATCTTCGAGACTGAGAACGCCGACGATCTCACTTTTCAAAGAGATCAGCGTCTCCAGAAAGACCTTCGACGAAAAAACATTTCCGATAAAAAATATTCTCATGATTGTTTCTCCAAGGCAATATCATAAAATCGCTTTCTGAGATCCATGGTGTCCGAAAGCAAAAATTCCTTGATTTTCTCAAAAATCTGTAAGGAAGTCCCTTCTTTTTCATAAGGATTGACCGCTTCCGAAAGCATCTTCCGAAACTCCTTTCCTTTCGCTTTTTTGATCGCCCCGCGAATTTCCTGAACTCCGATCCCACAGTCTATGACAGTCTTCGCCCGGATCCTTCCGCTCTGCCGATCTCCGATATTGACAGTGGGAAGGGAAAAGCTCGGTGCTTCAATGATTCCGCTGGAGGAGTTGCCGATGACCATTCCCGCGTATCGTAGAGCGGAAAGATATCTTTTCTGACCCATCGAGGTAAAAGCGACCGATCTCTCCGGATTTTTTCTCACAAAATCATCTATCATCGAATGGATGACTCTTCCCTCCGCATCCGCATTCGCCTTTGTGAATATGAAATTCATATCTTCAAAGCTGTCCAAAGCTTCCAGCAATCCCGCAAACTGCCTTTCCGAAGAGTCCGATCCGAGGGTAAGCGGATGGAAGGTGACCACTGCGGTCTTTTCCGATATCCTGAAACCGACCTCCCGCTCAAGTTCTCCTTTTGAAAGAAGGGACAAACTCCTGATATTTTCGATACCGAGGGCTCCAACACAAAAAACCCTCTCCGGCGATTCTCCCAGCTGGATGATCCTCTGCCTGTATCCTTCCGCGGAGGCGAAATGCAGATAACTCATCTTGGTGATCCCGTGACGGATCGCTTCATCCACCAGACCGAAGGTGGACTCTCCTCCATGGATATGAGCAAGAGGCAGATTGAGGATCATCGCCGCCGCCGCCGCCGCAAAGATCTCATAGCGATCACCGAGCAGAACGATCACATCGGGAGACAGGCGGCTGAATGCGTCGGCAAAACCGATCATTCCCAGACCCATGGATTTGGCGACTGCCGTCTTCGTATCCGAACTTAAGAGCGTCTCGACTTTTTCATCAATCACAAATCCGTCTTTTTCGATCTCCCTGTAAGTACAGCCGAATTCCGGCGATAAATGCATCCCGGTGGCCGCGACCTGAAGATGCAGCGCGGGATCCTGTCTCAGCCTTTCCATTAACGGACGCAACAGACCGTACTCCGCTCTCGTCCCGGTCACGACGCAAACTTTTTTCCCTTTCATTCGATACACTCATCTTTCTTAAAGTCTTTGACAGCCTTCCTCCCGATGATTTCATTCCAGAGCATGGGAGAAAGTCCTTCTCCCGGGCGCTTGACCGTTACATTCTCTTCGGTCAAAAGCTCCCCCGCCTTGATATCGCAAGAGGCCACAATACTTTTCCGGACGATCTTCTTATTCTTCGCCTCAGACGGCGAAGCCTTCTTTCGTCCGTCTCCCATCGCCAGTTCAATATTTCGAATCGCAAGAACCATAGCTGCAAACTCCCGCGGTTCCAGACTCGCTCTGTGATCGGGGCCGGGCATCCTCTGATCTAAGGTGAAATGCTTTTCGATGACAGTCGCTCCCATTGCCGCAGCCGCTATCGGTATCTCGACGCCCAACGTATGATCCGAATATCCGACCGGAAGACCGAAGGCCCGCTTCATCGTCTTCATCGCAAGCAGATTGACGTCCGCCATCGGCGTCGGATACTCGGTATTGCAGTGGAGAATCGTGATATCCTCACAGCCGTTGCTTTCGAGAACCTCGATTGCATCCTCCACCTCGCCCAGATCCGCCATCCCCGTCGATAAGATCGCTTTTTTCTTCAGACGGGCAATTTTCACAAGATAAGGATAATTCGTAATCTCTCCCGATGGAATTTTGAAGAGGGAAAGCCCCAGTTCATCGAGCAGGTCGATGCTTTCAAGGTCAAAAGGAGACGACAGAAAAAGGATCTTTTTCTTTTCGGCATAGTCCATTAGCTCCCGATGTTTTCCATAATCCAGCTCCAACTTTTTCAGCATCTCAAACTGACTTTCCGTCTTTCCCGTCGTCTCTTTCTGATACTCCGCTTTCCGGGCGGCTTCGGTGACGAGCCTTTCCGCCTTAAAACTCTGAAACTTGACCGCATCCGCCCCGACCCGGGCGGCTTCGTCGATCAGTCTCTTTGCCAGTTCGATGCTCCCGTTGTGATTGACACCGGCCTCCGCTATGATAAAGACTCTATTCATCCTTCTCTCCTATCCTCCGCTTTCTCTCCTCTATTTTCTCTGCGACCTTGCACGGATTTCCGTAAGCGAGGCTGTGCGCCTCAATCGACGAGAGCACCACCGCCCCCGCGCCGATCAGACTCCGCTTTCCGATATGCACTCCCTGAATGATGACGGAACCCGCCCCGATATGGCTTCCAAAGCCGACCTTCACCCCTCCGCAAAGGACTGCGCCGGGTGCAATATGGGCAAAATCTCCGACAGAACAATCATGCTCTATCACCGCCGCCGTGTTGACGATGGCGGCTTCTCCGATACAGGTCCCCGCATTGACGACCGCTTTTTTTCCGACGAACACTCCGCGTCCCATCCTGACATTCCGTGCAAGGACGGCGGTGGCGTCCACAATACTCGGGATCTCAAAGCCGCTCCTGAGCATCTGTCCGTACAAATGAGTTCTCAGGCAGATATTTCCTGTGCTCCCCAACGACAAAAAAGCATATTTAATCCCCTTATTAAAATATGCTTTCATCTGCGCATCTACGCCGATCACCTCAACGCCGTCGACAAAACTTCCCACTCGCTCGGGAAGATCCAAGATACCTTCTATGAAAAATTCATCAGCAGAACGAATGGAGTCGATCACGGATCTGCAATGTCCTCCGGCGCCGACCAGAATCAATTTTTTCATCACCGGATCGCTTCCTTGAGTTTCCACTGTCCAAAGATATCTTTTTCGAAAATATCCCGATTGTAAAATCTGTCGACGATCTTCCAGAATTCTGTTTCCGTATATCCTGCAAAAGAGCAGAAATCCTCCACGGCCTGCGGGTCGATATTATGATCCTTCTCTCTTACAAGCTCTATCGCCTCCTCCCGGCTCGTCAGACCGTAACGGATAAACTTCGAAGCGTAATCCGTCGCAGCCGCATGACCGAATTTCGGATATTTCATCCACGGATGCACGAGGTAGCCCTTGGAGTCCACTTGGTCAAAGTTTTCCGCATGATGCAGACGATCCCATTCGCCGGACAGGTCATGAAAGCCATTTCTCTTTGCAAAGATATAATTGGAGTAACTGCTCCACCGAAGATAGTAGCTGATATAAATCGGATCCAAATCCGATTCAATCTGCTCTTTGCTCGGCGCCTGACAGAAAAACAGATCCTTCATCCCGATCTGCTCGTCAAGAAGCTCTTCCCATGGAATATCCGAGGCGACGCCGTTATTGAGCTGATCTCTCGCACTGTAAGTCTCTTCGCGATCCGTCCCTCCGTATTCATAGCTGACATTTTCACCGTAGACCAGCAGAGGCGTGCCGAATTTCAGCGCCATATGCATCGGATAGGTGTAGATCAGGCGATCTATATACCAAGTCGGCTTCCCGTATTTTTCAAAGGTCTTGCGCATGAGCTTCCTCTGGAGATTTCGGTTCGGTCTCAGACTGATGATGTTGCAGCCGAAACGCTCAGAGATATTCCGGATATTGTGCTTTCCCGCCTCGGTCATCGTAAAATTATCCTCTACGGAAACCAAGATCGGGTTCATATCCATCAGCTCCTTCATCACATGGACCTGAAAGTGACTGTCCTTTCCCCCGCTGACCGCGATCATGCAGTCCGGTTCGTCACCGTTCATACCCCGATATTTGCCGCATATCTGCCTGAGTTCTTCGAAACGATTTTCCCAGTTGATTGTATCTTTCGCTTCTTCCGCACGGCAGGCCTGACATATCCCTTCCTCATCGAAAAATATCCCCGGACGGGTATCCGGCATCACGCATTTCTTGCAGTACCTCATAGAAGAACTTCTCATCTCCTTCCATGGACAGGCGATTCCAGCCGTATCCTCATTTTTTCCATTTCTTCCGGTTGTCCCATATCCATCCAACTGTTCTCACTGATCGGATAAATCCCGATTTTCTTTCCCTTTTCTTTATATTCGGATATGATATCGGGAAATCCGACCGCACACTCTCTCTTGATCTCTCGGATCACTTCCGGCTCCACTATATAGACTCCCGTATTTGTAAAAAAAGAAAAATTCGGCTTCTCCTTCATCTCCTCAATTTCTCCCTTTTCATCAATCTCCACGATCCCATAGGGGATCTGAATTTTTTTCAATGAGCAGATCAAAGTGATAAAATTTTTCTCCTTTTTATGAAAATCGACGATTTTTCCGTAATCTTCATCAATCAGAATATCACAGTTGGATAGAATAAATGTGGTATGGATCTTATCTTTCAAGAGATACAGACCTCCGCCGGTTCCCAGCGGCCGCTCCTCTTCCGCATAGAAGATCGAGTATGGTCTTTCCGTTTCGGTAAAATATGCTTTTATCATATTCTTCTTATGGTTGACGATCAAATGAAACTGTTCGATCCCAAAATCAAAAAAACGGTTCATGATATGTTCTGCGATGGGGATCTCTCCGATGGGAATCAGCGGCTTCGGAAGAACCTTCGTATAGGGATACAGCCTCGTACCTGCTCCTCCCGCCATGATGACGGCGGGGATATTCAGTCGTTGCTTCGGCGGGAGTTCCCATTCGTTCAAAAAGACGATATCCCGGATCTCTCTGTCATCGTTTACAAGCGGCAGGGCTTCAATCGAGTGCTTCATCATAAATTCCCGAGCTGCTCCCCGATCCTTCTCATGCAGATACTTCGGCCGATAGTTGGCGATATCCCGCACCTTTGCGTCCAAGCTCCCTTTTTTCAGGATCCAGCGCCTGATATCTCCGTCCGTGATCGAAGCCAGCAGACGATCTCCGGAGACGACAAACAATATTTTTTTTGCCGCTTCATCCAGCCTTTGCATCGACTCGATCATACTCTGCTCTTCAGCAACCAGTAAGTCTCTCACATACAAATTCCATCACCTGCTTTTCTTCTGATGAGATCCGAACATTCGATCACTTTTGTTCCCTCAATATGCGCTCCTTTTGAGGCGTTGTAAAATTCAATCTGCGGATGGTTTCGGATCTGTTCTTCAAACCATCTTTTATAGGAAAGGTATTCCAAGGTGGTGTCGATATAGTTGCCCGAAACATCAAGCACCTTGCGAGAGGAACGATAATATGAACTTCTTTCCTGCAAATCATAGTACAGGCTTTCCAAATAATTTTGCCCGTCGACATAGGCGAGATCCTGTCCGACAAAGACGAGCCTGCTGCAGCCGAATCTCAGTATCAAGCTGAATGCCGCCGTCGCAACCGAGCCTTTGGTCGGGATGAGAAAATCCGAATCCGAGACCAGCTTTGGATCATTATAAAAAATATAACGAGGCCCTCGATAATTTCGAACCGCGATATGCGACGCCGTACTCAGATAAAGGAGGGGGCAGCTCAGTTTTTCACAGCCTCGAAATTGTTCATCGACCAGATCCGACGGATCGATCACCGTCACAAAATCCGGAAAGATACCCTCTGCCAGCAGGGCCTTTACCGCTCTTCCCACCGCGACGATCAAACAGCTCTCACTCAGCTCCTTCAAATGAGGAAGCGCGTCTCTAAGACCGGGACCGGCCGAAACGAGCAGAGCGGTTCTGCCTTCAAAGCGCCCGAAAAAGAACTCCGCCCCTCTGTCTTTGAGCCCTCGATTTTTGTCTTGGTTCTCCTGCATCTGTCTCATGGAGTTCTCGCTGTTTGAAGAGATAAATTTCAAACTTTCCAGAATATATTTCAGGTCGGGAGAGTTTTTTTCATGAATGGCGTCCACCAAAGGGGGATAGGCGAAAAAATACATCTCTTCCCTCCTTAGCAGATCCTGCATCTTTTGCAGTATCTCTCTTTCATCAGCGCTGACAATAAGGCGTACATCCTTTCGCCCTTCCAGTTCCCGATAAAACCCTTTTTCTCTTGCAAAGGTGCAGATATCGACCCTGTTTTCAAATACATACAGGCTTCGGCCTTCCAGATCCGCAAGCAGCGGGGTCACATGGTACCCCAGACCGAGACCGTATAAAATATTGTTCCTTTTCAAACGATCTCTGTGATACTCTGCAAAATCCCGACCTTCCTTCTTTGCGTCATACCTGCCGGAAATATACAGTTCCTTCTGCAGACCGACGTTTTCGACCTTTACTCTCAGCGTTGTATTTCCTTTTCGGTCCTGCTGCTCAACAAACATCGTTTTTTTCCGTCAGGATCTGCTCTCTCCATTCATTGATCTTAGGCATCATCTCATATTCCAGCAGGTCGGCGGTCAACACCTTATCCCCGTTCGCCAAGGCCTCGTTCAGTTCTTCCAGAAGTTCCCGCATACTTACTAAAGAGATTCCGTGATAATCTTTGGTCAGATTGACAGCGTCGCAAGTCCAGATCAATCCTTCCACAAGCAGCAGCATCTGTTCGTTTGCCTTATCTTCTTTTCCAAACCGATAATCTGAAATGATACTTGGGAGAGCTTGCACCATTTTTTCCAGATATTCGGCCAGACTTCGCTTCAACTCTAAAGCTTCTCTTTCCAAATCCATCACGATCCTTTTTTATTTTTTTCCGTCAATATAAAATCCTTGTGAATCCGCCGCATACGCCGAATTTCCCGTTCCATATCCTTTCGAGATCTTCTTCTGTTCCTGAACGCTGCGCATACTCTCCTTCACCTTGTCAATCTCCGATTGCACCTCTTTGAGATTTCTCCGGTCAAGCTCCTCGATGGCTTCCAAACTTCTCATCACGAGATTCACCGTCGATTTCAGCCGAAGGATCTCCGGATGCGCCAGGGGATCGATCTCCTCTATGCTTTCCACTCCAAGGCATTCCTTCAACTGCACAAAACTCAAATAAAAATTTCTGTCTATATCGTCGATTCTGTCCATGACTTCCTGTTTGCGTTTGACGATCTCCATTAGAGAATTCAGACTGTTTGAGGATATTAAGACCTGCTGCTGCTTTGTATGATCGAGAATCTCTTCCAGTAAATCAATTTTTTGCGTGTTGAGTGCAATGAGGCTCTCTATCAGATCCCGTATCTGCTCTATCATTTAATTTCCCTTTCTTGCCAAGGCCATCGCTTCCTTCCAAGCGTCACGCAGTTCGCCGACCAGCTCCTTCGCTTCCGTCAGGCGACTTTTGTCTTTTTCCATATTGGCTTCCACAAGCTTCTCATAGATATACTCATACAGCTGACGCAAATTTTGTGAAAGAGGAATATCCATATTCAAAGTGACATTCAGCTCGGTGATAATATTCTGCGCTTTTTGAAGATTGAGATTGATCTTTTCATAATCCTTCTCGTCCATATAGACGTCCGCCAGATTCATGAATTTGATACAGCCGTTAAAGAGCATCAGGGTCAGCTCTTCCGGCGTCGCCGTTGTAATTGACTGCTCCTTATATTTTGCATAGGGGTTGTTTACCGCCAAATCCGTATCCTCCTAAATCTTTTTACTTTCCGCCGAACTGCTGCGCCAGCCATCCGCTCTGGGACTGCATCTGCTGGAGCGCCTTTTCCATCTCCGAGAATTGTTTCCAATATTTCGATTCCAGGAAGGACAGTCTTCGATTCTCGTTATCTATACGCTTTCCGATCTCCGTAAGACTTTGATCAATCTCGTTTCTCGAACCGAAGGAAGTCGCGTACTTCTGCAGGATCGTTCCCTTGACATTTCTCAATAAAGCGGACTCGTTGCCGGGCCCCGCCTTGACGACAATTTTCTCCATTCCTTCGGTCATATGCTCAAAAGCCCGGACAAAAATTCCGTTTTCCATATGACGCCGCTTGTTTGAAGCGAGCTTTTCCGCTCTCACCTGAGGCGTATCATTTTTTTCGATCTCTTTTTTGGAAATCTCCGAGGCTCCGAAAAGCGTCTGCATTACTTTTTCCGGTTCTTCCTGAAGCGCTTTTTTGAACCGATTTTCATCCACTTTCAGCTTTCCGCCGTCCTTATAGTTTCCGGTCGTAATGCCGATATCGTATCCGGCCGCTCCTCCTTCGACTTTCTCATACACTCCGGCTCGCATCTGCTGCAGCATTTGACTCAGTATCCGATCCTTTGCCAGAAGCCCCGACTTCGCCTTTTCTTCCCAAAGCTTGATATCATTTTCTTTGAGAGCTTCTTTTTGCTCCGGCGTCAAAGGCTGGTAATCTTTGTACTGCTTTTCGTTCAGTTTCTGAGACAGGCTGTCGATGAGCCTGTTATAGTCGTCGACCCATTCTTTCACCTTCTTGTACGCCCCGTCCACATCCAGACTCACATGGATATTTTCCACGGAAGAAGTCTTTGCTTTCAAAGTGATGGAGAGCCCGTTGACTTCGATATGGTTGCTCTGATACTCGATTGCCGCTCCGCCGTTGATCTGGATGCGAGCGTTTTGACCGGTGACGGTATCTCCGCTTCCAAGCTTCAGCTCTGACAGAAACCGCGCCGTCTCGGCGTCCGCTCCCCATTCTATTTTGGCCTCGCTTCCCGTTTTCGCCGTATTCAAAAACATCCGCTTCGATCCGGAGTCAAAATTTGTATAGATCCCGGTTTCCTGCCGGATTTTTCTCGCCGCGTCTCTTAAATTGTCCGACCCCTTCAACTCAATACTCTTTCCGTTGATCGAAATGACGGCGGAATCACTCTCGGAGATCCCCATTACTTCGGAGATTCTTGTCGTCTGTGTATATCCCGTATCACTGCTGCTCGAAACGGAAGCGGAGGTCGCCACCTGTTCGATCCGAAGCTGAAAATCTCCGGTCATGGCTCCTGCCGAAGCCTGCACGGAAAAAGCCTGTTCGTTGGAGGACGCCGCCTGCTTCAACCAAGTCATCCTGTCCTTGGCGTCCGGTTTTACATTCCCGAAATAATCGACGTCCAAGCCCATTTTCTTTCTCGATTCGAGCATATAGTTCGCCAAAGTCTTATTGATTTCACGATAGGCTTCCTGCTGCCAAGTCCCGTAGGTTTTTTTCTGCGTCCACCGATCCATTTTGAGGCGCTCGGCTTTCATCAACTGCTTGACCATACTCTCGGTATCCATGCCGGAGGCAAGACCGCCGATCCTCATAAAATTCGTACTGTTGAGCATTTTGTTCTCCTTTCAGAAAGAGCCTTCTATCCTCTTTTATCCATAAACAGCCCGGCTCTCTCCATCATCGCCGCGACCATATCAAGCACTTTTTCCGAGGGGATCTCCCGTATGACTTCATCCGTATTTGTATCTATGATTTTCACCATGATCTGCTTCGTTTTCTTATGGATACTGAAACGCAGATTCGTCTCCATGCTCTTGAGTTCCCGGTTGAGATGCTCCACCGACTCTTCGACGCGCACCTGCGAATCCGCCGGATATTCCCCGATTTTTATATTTTCACTGCCTACCTGCACGAAAACTTCCCGCGGCAATTCTGCGGCAGGCTCTTTGACAGGCTTCGGCGACGACGCGTTCCCATATGGCGTCCCTGCTCCGGTCATTTGTTCCACTCTCACAAATATACCTCCTTCTGCAACTTTTTCCTCCGGTTTATATATCGGCTTTCTCAGACTCTTTCAATAGCCAAAACCCTCCAAATTTTTCAGCTCCGATTCCAAAAGCACTCTCATCTTTTCACCCGCCTGCATGATCGAACGATACAGCAGACGAGTCTGCGCTATGATCTCTTTATCCTTCAGTTCTTCCGCCGTCTTTTCACCGAGCAGATGGAGCTCTTCCTGGATGAAATAATTCGACAGCTCCGTGCTCTCTTTGACCGACCCGATCTTCTCGTCAATCGCTTCCAGTTTCTTCAGGATCGGTTTGTTCTTGTGAAAGTCGAGCGAGACCCTCATGGACAGCTTCAACCCTTCTTTTCCATAAGACTCCAGTTTCTTCGCATCCTCAAGCATATCCCGGAGATTTTGTGCAAAGCCCTCCTTCTTTCTCTCATCTTTGCGCTTTATCAATGCTTTTTCAATGAGACCGTGAAACTCCTCCTTTTCTCCGGCGTGAGCATCCAGCGCTTCCTTCAGAGACCTCACCTCCGTACCCTTCATATAAGCGCCGCCCTCTGTCGCATTGATAAACTTGCAGCCTTTCATCCCTCGAATCTGTCCTTCAAGGTACACCCGAAAAGAATCCAGTTCGTAGTTCGTTCGGACCTTGTCCTGTACATTCCCCCTGACTTCAAAAAAACCTCCCTCTTCTGTTTTTTTATCAATGGAGCTGGCTGTATCTTCCCCGTACTGACGACCTTCCGCGTACGCCATATCCTGTCCGATAAAGAGGATCGTACCGCAGCCCAGCAGCTCCGCAAGGCTTACCTGAAGACTCGCCACCGTAAGACCCACGGTCAGAGAACCTACTCTTTCTCCGAACAGTCTCCTATCCAGATCGGAAAGTCCGGAATCATTGAAAAATATCTTTTCTCCCTGATAGTCCCTGACGATTCCATAATGATTCCCCCAGGAGCAGACCAGCGGAAAGCCGCAGTCCAAAATTTCCATGGACTGATACAGCCGATGATTGATCTCATGCGAATCCACGCTGCAGACAAAATGAGGCTCAATTCCTCTTTTGAGAAGAGCTTTGAGACTTCGGCCTCCTGAGATAATCAACACTTGATCCCGATACTCTTTGAGAACCTCTATATTTTTTTCAAGGGAGGGGCCTGCGGAGACAACGACTGCCGTACGCCCGGGAAAGAGATTCTCTATTGTTTCGATCCGGGGAGCGTGGAGGAGGTACTTCGCGTTGCGGATCAGGTTCTCCGGAAAACAGTCTTTGAAATAATACAAGGTGTTTCTTGTCAGAATGGTCTGTACTTTGAGATTCTTGACCACCTGAAGAAAAAGTCTCTCCAACGACAGATCCAATCCCTGATACGAGGGATAGACAAGAGCCTTCATCGTCTTTATCTCTTCCGCGGTCAGAAAGCTTCCGATCTGTCCGCGCAGATCGACTTCCTCCAAAGAAGAGATCCGGCGGACGAAATCTTCTTTCAGAAGATTTTGCAGGCGCGGCTCCTCCTCCATCACTTTTCTCACTTCCTCAAACGGCTCGATCAAAATCAATTTTATCGTTTTTTTCTGCTGGCTGATCTTTCGGCAAAGAGCTTCGATATGATACAGCGCGCCGATTCCATAGACCGCATAGGCTCTCGCCTCAGGCTCAAACGCTTCCTGCGCCCATTTTTCAGCCTCTTCCTGTGGATTGTAGATACTGCTGAGGTATTTTTTTGTCCTCGACTCTCCTTTCGATCTTTCAATCTGTAAAGTATAGCCCGATCCTTTTTTCAGCGGCACTCGATGACAAACTATCAAGATCCGATCCCCCTTTTTATATCTGTTCAGAAAAAAACCACAGAGAGACTCTGTGGTTTCGTAAAATAAACTATGCTTATCGGAGCAACTGCAGCACCTGCTGCGGAAGCTGGTTCGCCTGAGCCAGCATCGCCTGTGAAGCCTGCGCCAGGATATTATCTCTGGTGAATTTGCTCATCTCTTTTGCCATATCCGTGTCACGAATACGAGACTCCGCCGCCTGGGTGTTTTCCGCCGCATTGTTCAGGTTCTTGAGAGTGTGCTCCAAGCGGTTCTGCAGAGCGCCCAATTTCGAACGCTGATCGGAGACCTTTGCGATTGCCGCATCGACCGTCGAAAGAGCTTTGCTTGCTAATGATACCTCTGCTACTTTCACATTCTTTGTCGTACTTGTCGCCGCATCTCCAATTTCTATTCCGGAAGCGGTCATTGCCGTGATTGACACCGCCAGTGTCTGTCCCATATTCGCACCGACCTGAAGGGATTTTCCGTCGCTCAGAGTACCGTCCAGCAACACCTGCTTGTTGAACTCGGTCTTTTTCGAGATTGCCTGAATCTCATTTCCAAGCTGGTCGATCTCCGCCTGGATCGCCGCTCGGTCTTCGGTCTTATTGGTGTCGTTGGCTCCCTGTACGACCAGTTCTCTCATCCTCTGCAGCATTGCATGAACTTCATCGAGAGCGCCCTCTGCCGTCTGAACCATGGAAACTCCGTCCTGCGCGTTTCGAGCCGCCTGATTGAGACCCCGCACCTGGGTTCTCATCTTCTCAGAGATATACAGTCCCGCCGCATCATCCGCCGCACGGTTGACTCTCTGTCCTGTGGAGAGCTTCTCCACGGATTTTCCCATTCCGCCTGCATTGACTCCCATCGCTCTGTGTGCGTTCATCGACATCAAATTGTTGTTGATAATCATGATTCTTCCTCCTTGAATTTTACGGGCGTCCTTGCCCTGTACATTTGACCTTTCACTCACTTTTCAGCAGATTTTCTGCCGTCTCAGACTCTCTGCTCCGATAAACAGGAACAGCTATCCTGACCTGAAATTCCAAAGATTATCTTATCGAAGCAACTGCAGCACCTGCTGCGGCAGCTGGTTCGCCTGAGCCAGCATCGCCTGCGAAGCCTGCGCCAAGATATTATCTCTGGTGAATTTGCTCATTTCTTTCGCCATGTCCGTATCGCGAATGCGGGACTCCGCCGCCTGGGTGTTTTCCGCCGCATTGTTCAGGTTCTTGAGGGTGTGCTCCAAGCGGTTCTGCAGGGCACCCAATTTCGAACGCTGATCGGAGACCTTTGCGATTGCCGCATCAACTGTCGACAATGCTTTGCTCGCCGCAGAAGTCGCGTTTACCTTCACATGATGCGTCAAGCTAGTAGCTTTTGAGCCTAAACCTATTCCAGAAGCGGTCATTGCCGTAATCGACACCGCCAGTTTCTGTCCCATATTCGCTCCGACCTGAAGAGATTTTCCGGCGCTCAGAGTACCGTCCAGCAGTACCTGTTTGTTGAACTCGGTCTTTTTCGAGATCGCCTGAATCTCGCTTCCGAGCTGGTCGATCTCCGCCTGAATCGCCGTTCGGTCTTCGGTCTTATTGGTGTCGTTGGCTCCCTGTACAACCAGCTCTCTCATCCTCTGCAGCATTGCATGGACTTCATCGAGAGCGCCCTCTGCCGTCTGCACCATGGAAACTCCGTCCTGCGCGTTTCGAGCCGCCTGATTGAGACCGCGTACCTGGGTTCTCATCTTCTCAGAGATATACAGTCCCGCCGCGTCATCCGCCGCACGGTTGACTCTCTGTCCTGTGGACAGCTTCTCCACGGATTTTCCCATTCCGCCTGCATTGACTCCCATCGCTCTGTGCGCGTTCATCGACATCAAATTGTTGTTGATAATCATGATTCTTCCTCCTTGAATTTTACGGGCGTCCTTGCCCTTTTTTATTGTTCCGAGATTCACTCTTCCGCCGGATCCCGCCCGCGGCCGTCAGTCAGGCTCCGCCCCGAATCAGCTCTTCTCTGCTTACAACATGTATATCGTGCAGAAAAGTAAAAGCTTTATAGTTTTTCTGATTTTTTTATTTTTTAACTGGAGATCATTTACATAATGCTTTGTCCTCATCCTCGTTCCTCATCCATTCTGTTCTACTTTTTCTGAAAGGATCGCTTCGATGATCTTCCCGATATTGCTGGTGATATTTCCTTTACAGCAATGGATATCCTGATTCAGAAACTTTTCCTCTTCTATCGCTATTTTCACATATTCTGCCAAATCACCAATCTTTTCGTTTGTTTTTGAATTGATTTTCGTTTTTTCAAACAACTTTCGATATGCCAATCCTTTGCTCTTCAAGTTTTCAGGTTTCAAAAATTCTGTCAAATCAGGCTCAATCAGCTCTTTATAGGAATTTTCAAAATACAGCAGCAAGAAAATTTCGAAACAGGGATTCGTCACGCCAAGCACAAAAGACTCCTCTTCTCCCTTTTTTACTATATCCCCATACTGATCTGAACGGAATTCAAATATATCCGCATCAAATACAACAATAATTTTATCGTCATAATCCTTATCGAATCTATGCTCATCAGCCTTACACTGTCTCGCATACTCAAATAATTGCTTCGGGTACGAGTTCGATCTGTCTTCATCCGTTCTATCTAAAACCGTAATGTCTATTAAGGGATGAATTCCCAGTTCTTTTCGCAAATCAATCAGTTTCTTGAAATAATATACTTCCGTATTGACCCCTTCACACACGAAAATGTACTTTCTACATGGTTCGATCTCCCTTTGATCATCTGAAGTTCTTTTATCCCAACCGGAATACAACCTTGTCCCCATAGTCATTCACCATCCGCAAACTCAAATGATTTGAATATCGGAACTGCACCATACCGCCCATCCAGATAAGCTTTACTGAGCTTTTTATCATATCTTTCCTTGAATCTGTCCAAAGAATATATATTACTATTGTTATTGATGTCCCTCTCTACAAACCAGACCTCATCTCTTCTAAACAAGTCTGTATCCATAATACTCGCTTCATGAGTAGAAAAAATAAGTTGCGCCTTATCTCTTTGGTGTATTTTCATAAACAACTCTAAAAAACGTTCTGTTAACTTTGGATGGAGACTCCTTTCCAACTCGTCCACGATATATACGACATTATCTTTTTTAGACAGGAGCATATCCATTAACTCAAATACTCTTCTGGTGCCGTCCGATTCCTCTTCAAATCTAAAGTCAAACTTTGATCTTCCATGTTTCATACAAATGGTAGATACTTCCAATTCTTCATTTTTTTGTAATACAATATTAAAAAAATCGGTCTGGCTTCTCATCGTCATCTGCACAGCAGCTTCTTCTTTCATGCTTTTTTCTATTTCACTGACAATATCTTCATAAATCTCTCTCGGTATGGAAGCTCTCATTTCCTCCAGATCAATATTTTTTATGCATACCTCGGATATTCCTGTATCAAACTCTCGGATCAGCTCATTGACTCTAACAAGGGATTCTTGATCATAATAGTATTGAAAATTCGCTATTTTCGTATTCGGTGTAATCACTACAATATTATTGGTAATCCAATCATATATTTCACTGAAAAAAAGCAATTTCGATTTTTGCGAATACTTCTTGTTCCTGTTCATCTCTGTCAGAAACAGTGTTTCTACGGATGAGAGATAATCTTCTGCATACACTTCAAACCGCTTTCTCTCATCTTTGCCAAGTTTTATTTGTGATCCCAGTTCAGGTTTTTTATTTCTTTCCCATTGAAAGACCATCCCCGCATTCCCATCCTGTTTCAGCTCATACAACCATTCCCCTGTGATCGTTCCCTCTTGCAGCCTGCTTGTAAATCCATATGCATAAAATTTATCATCTATTGCAAATTGAATTTCGAACTCACTGTCTCTATCACGATTTTCTTCTTCTATTCTGCTGAAAAACTCTCTGGATTCGATTGGCAGACCTCTACTGACAGTCCATTTGAAAAAGTGAAAAAACTCTATCAAATTGGACTTCCCCGAAGCGTTTGCTCCATAGATTACACTATTTTTCAGGAGAGTGGTTTGCTTAATTTTGACTTTATGATCCGAATGAGATTGAATTTTACTGGATGAGATAAGATTCAACTCGGCTCTTTTATTAAAAGACTTGAAGTTCTCTATACTCGCCTTTATCAGCATGCTTTCGCCTCCTTTACTATATAACTCATGATACTTCTCCTCTCTTTTTTCGTCAATATTTTTCTTCTTATTTCGAGTTTTTTTCTCTTTATTATTTTTGTTTTATATATATCTCTCGTTTTAATTTATATTTTTAGAGATAAAAACTCTATATTCAAGTCTTTTTATCTTCATCTATTTAAGATTCTTTATCACCCTCTCGACCTCCTCAGAAGACAGATTGCTGCTGCAGGGGATATTGAGCAGGGTTTCATAGTAATGAGGAGCTTTTTCGATCCGGTAGGCTTCGCAGTCTCTATAAGGTTTTTGCTCGTGGATCAGACCCCAGATCGGGCGGGTCTGGATCTTCTGTTCCGCAAGATGACGGAGCAGCTCATCGCGGGTTCTTCCATAGCTCTCTTTGATATAAAGGGCATAAAACCAGTAATTAGGCCTGATCCCCGCTCGGAAGGAGAGGAGTTCAAGACCCTCCATGCTCTCGAGCTCCCTGCGGTAGTGCTCATAGTTTTGTTTTTTGATCCGGATGAAATCCTCGAGCTGCTCCAGTTGAGCGACTCCAAGAGCCGCTTGCAGGTTGGTCATGCGGTAGTTATATCCGACCTCGTCGTGGATATAATAGAGCTCGTCGTCTTTCGCCTGAGTGGAAAGATAGCGGATTTTTGCAAGTTTTTCGGGATGCGCGGACACGACGACGCCTCCTCCTCCGGTGGTGATGATCTTGTTCCCGTTGAAAGAGTAGACTCCGAAGTCTCCCATCGTCCCCGCAAAGCGTCCCGCATATCTGCCCTCAAGGATGCCGCTGCCCAGCGCCTCGGTCGCATCTTCGATCACGCACAGATGATATCTTTCTGCGATGTCGATCAGCTTTTCCATATCCGCCATATTGCCGAAGACATGAACGATGACGAGTGCCGGGATCTCTTTGCCGGTCTTTTTGTGGATGAGAGTCTCTCCTTCGATACGGCATTCCTCCCGGCAAAACCTCTCCAGCTTGTCCGGATCCATGCAGAGGCTGTCGTCGCAGTCCATGAAAATCGGCTCCGCTCCGAGGTAGCGGACGGGATTGACCGCCGCGATAAAGGTCAGGGTCGGCACGAGCACCAGAGTTTCTCTTCGCACGCCCGCCATCTGCAGGGCGAGATGGAGTCCCGCGGTTCCGCTCTGCAGAGCGACGGTATTTTCTTGCCGGAGATAGTCTGCCAGCGCCCGCTCAAATTCTCTGATATAACTCCCTCCCGTTGATACCCATTCGCTCTTCACCGCCTCCATGACATAGCGAAGTTCATTTCCTTTGAGATTGGGTACGGACAGGGGAATGAATCTCTCCATCTGAATTCCTCCTCAAAAATGTGATAATTCTCTCTTTATATACCCTGATTCATAAAAAAACGAACTTCATCTCTGAAATTCGTTTTTTCTTCCTTGAATTGTCAAGGCAAATGCAATACAGTTGAATAATAAATCTCATAGGGCGTTCGAAACCCTAAACATTTTCTGGGGCCTTTGTTTCTTTCATCTACTCTGCTTTTGGATTTGCAGCACTTCCTCTTTGCTCAATTTGGTCGCTCCCACGACAAAGTCCAC
>JAUMYL010000003.1 GCA_030528675.1 Peptostreptococcaceae bacterium | reverse complement strand
AGTCGCCTGAGCCCGCCCCGGCGCCGCAGCCGCTCAGCAGCAGGAGAATCAGCCCGGACAGCAGAAACTCCCTCCTGAAACTGGCATTTTTTTGCTTCCTTTCTTTTCTTCCCGGTGAAAAGATTCCATTTTGTTTCATACTCTCACTCCTCCTCCTTCTATGGAAATCTTCAAATTTTTAGACCTCCCGTTCTCGCTTTTCAAAATGGAAATTTTGAGATTTTTTTCCGCTGCACCTCCTCGTTTTTTGATTGTTGTCCGTTTCTTCGCGGTCTTTGTATTCCGTCTGTCAATTTAAGTTAGCATAAGTATATCACAAGAAGAATTGTATTGTAATCTTTATAAAAAAGTTCTTATACATAAATTTATTTTTATTGCAGATCGGTTCATGACGTCTTTCGACATCTTCTTCTTGATGTGTGGGATACCCTGTCATTCCCTTGAAAATCTACAGCACGCAAAACGCGGGACAAGGCAATGATTCTTCCGCTCCTGCCGAATCTATGATAAAATAGGAGACAGAAAATAAGATATGGAATCTTGGGAGACGGGCGAGGGAGGTCAGTTATGAATCGAGTAACGGTCAAGATAGCAAATCAGGAGTACACGATTACGGGAGAGCATAAAAGAGAATATATTCTTCAGGTGGCGGCGCATGTCGATGAAAAATATGAAGAGCTGAGAAGCATGAACCCGAGACTCAGTCCCGGTACGATAGCGATACTTACGGCGGTCAATATTGCGGAAGAGTATTATGCGGAAGTGCAGAAAAACGGAGAGATGGATCGGAATATGAAGCTTCCGATAAAAGAACTCGAAGGAATGAAAAGTCGCGTGGCGGAGCTTGAAAAAAATCTGATATTGAAAGAGCAGGAGATACGAGATTTTGATAAGAAGAGGGCGGAGTTCGACGAGAAGATAAAAGCGAAGGAAAAGGAAGCGGAAGAGATGTTGAAGAGGCTGGATGAAAAGGAGAAGAGTGTCAAAGAGGCGGAGGAACTGGTCAATGATGCTCAAAACAGGCTCTATGAGCTACAGCTCAAGGTGATCGAACTGGAAGAAAAATCCGGAGACAAGCGATGAGTTTGCCCGAACTGCTTTCTCCTGCGGGGAATAAGGAGGCGCTGGTCGCTGCGGTCAGTGCCGGAGCGGATGCGGTCTATCTTGGCGGAAGCAAGTTTTCGGCAAGAGCCTATGCGGGAAATTTCTCACAGGATGAGCTGAGAGAGTATGTCGATTACTGCAATCTTCGAGATGTCAAAGTCTATATCGCCGTCAATACGCTGATCAAGGACAGCGAAATCGAAGAATTCATCTCCTATATCGGGGAACTCTATGAGATGGGAGTCTCCGCTCTGATTCTCCAAGATATCGGAATGACTGCAAAGATAGCCGAATATTTTCCGGATCTGGAGCTTCACGCCTCGACGCAGATGACGACAAATACGGTCTGGGATGCTCTTTTTCTCAGAGAGATCGGCATGAGCAGGGTCGTCGTCTCTCGTGAGCTTGATCTGTCGGAGATCGAAACCATCAAAAGAGAGAGCGGACTGGAAGTGGAGGCTTTCGTTCACGGAGCCCTCTGTTTGTCTTACAGCGGGAAATGTTATTTCAGCTCGATGAACGGGGGACGCTCGGGAAACCGCGGCGCCTGCGCCCAGCCCTGCAGAGAAGAGTATGAGAGCAAAAGGACGGATATGGGGAAATATTTCCTGAGTCCGAAGGATATGAACACTCTTGCGTCCATTGAGCGGCTCATTGCATCCGGCATCGATTCTCTTAAGATCGAGGGCAGGATGAAGAGAAAGGAATATGTTTATCTCGTCACACGGAATTATAGGAGGGCGATGGAGAAAGGCGATGATACGGAGCTGAAGTGCTTGTCCTCGGAGCTGTACAAGGTCTTCAACCGCTCTTTTACCGGAGGGTATCTCCTTGGAGAGCAGGGACAGGCCGTCATCAACACACAGTTTCAAAAACCTCGGGGAACGAAGGCCGCAAAGGTTTTGGGATGGGATAGAAAGAAGAAGAGGCTCAAAATAGAACTTTATGACGAGCTTCATAAGGGAGACGGCCTCAGTCTTGGAGAAAAGGTCGGAAGGATACTCAAGGGAGAAAAGATCTGTGAATCTGCGGCGGCAGGAGAGATCGTCGAGATCGACCGACCGAAGCCGGAAGAGCGCGGAAGGATCTTATACAAGACCTATGATCAGGCGTTGATGAATCGGATCGAAAAGGAGATGGAGAGGGAAAAGAAACTCCCGATCGACGTTTTCGTCCGTCTCCGAAAAGGGGAATATCCCTTGATCCGTTTCCGCCTCGTTTCGGAAGGAGAGAGCGGGGACAGTGCGGAGACGGAGATCGCCCATAGGATGGAAGCGGCGTCCAATCTTTCGTTGACGGAGGAAAAGGTCAGGGAGCAGATATCTAAGGTCGGAGATTATCCTTTTCGTATCCGGGAGATGCGGATTGAGATGGACGAAGGGATTCATCTTCCTCTCAAGATTTTGAACCAACTTCGGAGGGAGGGTTTGGAGCGCCTGATCGAGAAAAAAGTCTCCCGTTTTCGCAGGAGCAGGGCAATGCTGCCGGTGTACGGAGGGGAGAAGCGGACGGCGGCCGAGGAACGGAAAGAGCTGCGCTTTTCCGTACGCCTCCAAAATCGTCAACAGCTTGAAGCGGTCTGCCGGATCGGAGATTCTCGAATCGACAGGATCTATACGGACAGCCTCACTCTCTGCGCTCAGATCCGGGAGCGGGGCCTGCAGGCCGTCTTTTGTCTGCCTTCCGTCATGAAACAGAGCGATATGAATCTGATTGAAAAGCAGATTGAAGAGGCGGAGATTTTTATGAGCTCTTCCATGGGAGCGGTCTGGAAATATCCGGAAAAATGTCTGATCGTCGACTATCAGCTGAATCTTTACAACAGCCTTTCTCACAATTTCTATCATCGGAGGGGAATCGAGACGACGATGTCCATTGAAAGTCTCTATTCGGAGTCGGATCGTCATTGTTTCATTGAAAAGCCCTCGATGGTCGAACTGCCGGTCTATCTTTATCCGAGGCTGATGACTACCGAGTACTGTCCGCATAAGGACAGGGACGGAAACTGCATGAAGACTTCCTGTCAGCTTCCTCAGACCTTTATCCGGAACCGAAAAGGAGAGAGTTTTCGCTTCCGCAGGGAGGTCGGCTGCAAGTCCGTCATCTATCCGATGACTCCCAGAAAGCTCAGCTCCGGGCAGATAAGGGAAAGAATCCGAGAAGGGTACAGGCGTTTTCGTCTGGAATTTCTCCAAGAGGAAGAAAAGGAGATCGTCAGAGCGCTGCGTGAGGTGACGGAGATTGAGTGAAAAAGGAGAAGAAAAGCATGAACAGACAACTTAAGCGATGGTTTCGGGTGTTTTTGTTCGGGGGAATCATCGGGGTTTTGGCGACGATGCTGCGGAAGAATTTTTTCCCGCAGGTGACGGATCAAGATTTTCTGAGGATGTATTTCATCTTTGCGCCGATTTTTATCTTCGGGGTCCTGATGATCAATCTGTTTTTTGCAAGGAAAAAATATCGGGCGCTCAATGCTCTGACGCCTCTGGCGAAGACGGAACCGAAACGATATATCGAAGAGGCGGAAAAACAGCTTCAGATCATCAAAAATCCTTCTGTGCGTGAAATCGCGAAGATCAATATCGGAGCGGCTTACTGCAATCTCGAAGACTATGAGAGTGCGAGAGAGATCATGGAGAATATTGACACAAGGCGTCTGCATATACAGAATCTTTTTGTATATCAGCTGGATCTTGCCTATGTGTATTTCAATCTCGGAGAAGAAGAAAAGGGAATCGAAGTCTATGAAGAGTTTTCCGGAAAGATCCTCCCGATGACGAAGAAGATCGCCAGCAAGGAGCTGAACGCTTTGCTCAAGATCAATGAGGTGTACTACCGGGCGGCGAAAAAAGATGTGGAGAAGGCGGAGCAAGTCTATCTGAAGTCTAAGGAACTGCTGATGAGTGCAAAGGAGCAGAAAGATATTGATAAACTGGAGAAGCGGCTGAAGAGTTTGCGCGAGCAAAAGGAACAAGTATAGCTAATAGGGACGGTGAGAGATATTGGAAAGAAAAACTCTGCGAATTTTGGAGTTCGATCATATGATTGAGCGACTTACGGAATACTGTATGTCTTCCGTGGGAAAGTCGATTGCGGGGGCGTTGGCGCCCTGCAGTGAGATGGAAGAGATAAAGAGCAGGCTTGCTGAGACGAGTGAAGCCCAGCAGATCATACTGACGAAAGGACAGCTGCCGATGGGGCCGATTCACGAGGTGGCGGAATACGCGAAGCGGGCCGAACTGGGCGGAGTGCTGGACCCGATCCATCTGCTGCGAATAGGGGATACGCTGCGAACCTGTTCCAGGATAAAGAATTTTCTCAAGTCTTCGGAACAGACGCCGATCCTGCAGTCCCTCAGTGATCAGCTGACGTCTCTGAGATCCGTTGAGGAAGAGATCGAAATGGCGATCCTTTCGGAGGAAGAGATCTCGGACAATGCAAGTCCTGAGCTTAGAAGGATCAGAAGGAGCATAGCGACTCTCAAGGAGCAGATAAGGAGCAAGCTGCAGTCGATGACTTCTTCCTCCGCTTATGTGAAATACCTGCAGGAGTCTATTGTGACGATGCGTCAGGAGCGGTTCGTTCTTCCGGTCAAAGCGGAAAACCGCTCCCATGTGCCGGGAATCGTTCATGATTCTTCCTCTTCGGGGGCGACGCTCTTTATCGAGCCCATGGTCATCGTCGAGATGAACAACAAACTCCGTCAGGAAAAAGGAAAAGAGATGCAGGAGATCGAAAGGATACTGACGGAGCTTTCGGCGGCGGTCGGCGCGGAGGCGGTCTCGATTGCGACGAATGAGAAGATCATGGCCCGGATAGACTTTATCATGGCAAAAGGAAAGCTCTCGGTCTCGATGAAAGGGCAGGAGCCTTTCCTCAATGAGCAGGGTTTTGTCGATCTCAAACATGCGCGGCATCCGATGATTCCGAAAGACAGGGTCGTTCCGCTCAATCTGTCTGTGGGAAAAGATTACACCAGTCTCGTGATTACCGGTCCGAATACGGGAGGAAAGACGGTCAGCCTCAAGACGGTGGGTCTGCTCTGTCTTATGGCTCAGAGCGGTCTTCATATTCCGGCGGACTATGGGAGTTCGGTCTGCGTTTTTCGGGGGATCTTTGCGGATATCGGCGACGAGCAGAGCATTGAACAGAGTCTTTCCACCTTTTCATCTCATATGACGCATATCGTCGATATTTTTCAAAAGGTCGAAGAGGGCTGTCTCGTGCTTTTCGATGAGCTGGGAGCGGGTACGGATCCTCTGGAAGGGGCGGCTCTGGCGACCGCAATTCTTGAGAATCTGCGGAAACGCGGTATTCGAACGATTGCCACAACACATTACAGTGAGCTGAAACACTATGCGCTGACGACGGAGCAGGTCGAAAATGCTTCGGTGGAGTTCGATATAAAGACGCTGAGTCCCACCTATCGTCTGCTGATAGGAATACCGGGAAAATCCAATGCTTTTGAGATATCGAAAAAACTGGGGCTCAGTGAAGAGATCATAGAAGCGGCCGGCTATTACCTGCAAGCGGACGATGTGGCAATGGAAGATATCTTGAGAGAGATCGACGAGAATCGAAAAAAGAGTGAAAACGACCGTCTTGAGGCGGAGAAAATCTTTGAGGAAGCGAGGTTTTTGAAGCAAAAGCTGGACAATCGGGAGACAAGGCTCGAAGAGCAGAAGGCAAAAATTCTTGAAGAGGCGAAAAAAGAGGCGCGGATGCTCGTTCGAGAGGCGAAAGAATCCACAGATCGCGCGCTGAAGGAACTTCGGGATCTCATGAAGCATGCGGACCGTCAGGACATACATCAAAAGTCGGATCGGATACGAGGGGCTTTGCGCGAAGCGATGGACAGATACGGGGTCAAGCCGGAGGAGCTGATCAAAGAAAAGGCGGTCAAAACTCCCGTAAGAGGAATTAAAGCCGGGGACGCCGTCTATGTGCCGAGCTTTTCCAAGGAAGGCACGGTCGTCGCCGTCGATGAGCATAAAAAAGAGGCTCTCGTGCAGATCGGCGTTATGAAGATGAATCTTCCGATTGCAGCGCTTGAAGAGTCGCGGGAGAAAAAAGACGATATTCAGTCCAGCGGAGCCGGGAAGATCATGAAGAGAAAGGCTCAGGAGATACAGACCGAAATCGATCTGCGCGGAATGGACGGTGAAACCGCAAGAGTTGAACTGGACAAGTATATCGACAACGCCTATTTGTCCGGAGTGCCGAGAGTGACAGTTATTCACGGAGTCGGGACTCTGGTCGTCAAAAATATGGTTCGGGCTTTTCTTAAAAAAAATAAAAATGTCAAGTCTTACAGAGACGGTATCTATGGAGAAGGCGGAGTCGGAGTGACGATTGTCGAATTCAAATCCTGAGACCGGTTTCGCTGTGGGAATCTTTGAAAATACAACGACTTGAAGATGTTCTGTCCAAGCGGAGCTGTAACCGCTACCCGAAAGCTGTTTTTGGAACTGCCGCTCAAGTCCGGGAAGAAAAGGAAGATATTTTCCTTTTCTTTGTGAAGAACTGCATAGGAGGCGGCATTTTTGGTATAAATAAAAGTAATTTGTTTCGAAAAGGGAGGGGAATGCGATGTGCGGTTATGTGGGTTTTTTGAATCGAAACAAAGAGAGCGGGATCGATAAAAAAGAGACCGTGAGGGAAATGCTGAATACGATCCTTCACAGAGGTCCGAACAGCGAAGGAATCTACACGGATGAAGACGTCGCCTTCGGTTTTCGCCGTCTGTCGATCATTGATATCGCAGAGAGCTCAGGGCAGCCGATATACAACGAAGACAAAAGTCTCGTACTGATGTTTAACGGAGAGATTTATAATTTTCAGGAGCTGAGGGAAGAGCTGATCAAGAAAGGGCATCAGTTCAAGACGAAAACGGACAGTGAGGTGCTTGTTCACGGATACGAGGAGTATGGTGTGAAACTGCTGGAAAAGCTTCGAGGGATGTTTTCCTTCGTCATCTGGGACAACGGGAAGAAAAAACTGTTCGCGGCCCGGGATATCTTCGGGATCAAGCCTTTTTACTATACGCAGAACACGACGGACGCAAGTTTGATTTTCGGCTCCGAGATCAAATCCTTCCTCAAGCATCCCGCCTTTCGGAAGGAGATGAACAAAGAGGCGCTTCGTCCTTATCTGACCTTTCAATATTCCGTCCTCGATGAGACTTTTTTCAAAGGGGTCTATAAGCTGAAGCCCGGACATTATATGGAGGCGACGCAGGAGCGTATCGAGATCAAAGCCTACTGGGAAGTGCCCGTTGCTTCAGAGGATGAGGGAGAAGAAAAGAAGTCTCTGGAACATTATGTACGGAGGATCAAGGAGACGGTAGAGGAATCGGTGCGATGCCATGCGGTCTCGGATGTTAAGGTGGGATCTTTTCTCTCCGGGGGGATCGACTCCAGCTATCTTGCGGCTCTGCTGAAACCGGAAAAGACTTTTTCCGTCGGCTTTCAGGAGCATGAGGAGGTCTTCAACGAGACCCATCTGGCGAAGGAACTCTCTGAGATGCTCGGAATCGAAAACCATCGCAGGATGGTCTCCGCCGACGAGTGTTTTGAAATGCTGCCGACGATCCAGTACCATATGGACGAGCCGCAGTCCAACCCTTCTTCGGTGCCGTTGTACTTTCTGGCGCAGCTGGCACGGGAGCACGTGACCGTCGTTCTTTCCGGAGAGGGAGCCGACGAGATCTTTGCAGGCTATCACTGGTATAGAAAATCGGACAATCAGCTTCGGTATGAAAAACTGCCTTTTGCGCTCAGGAGGGCTTTGAAGGGAATTTCGGAGAAACTCCCGTACAACCGCCTGACCGATTTTGTCGTTAAAGGAGGTCGGACGGTCGAGGAAACTTTCATCGGTCACGCCAAGGTCTTTTCCGAGGAGGACGCGCTTGCTCTCCTGCAGCCGGAATACCGAAAGGGACCCTCGGTGCAGGAAATTACCCGGTCGATCTATGATCGGGTCAAAGGAGAGGATGAACTGACCAAGATGCAGTATCTTGATTTTCATCTCTGGCTTCCGGGAGATATCCTGCTCAAGGCGGACAAGATGAGCATGGCGCACTGCATCGAGCTCAGAGTTCCTTTTCTCGATAAAAAAGTCATAGAACTCGGCATGAACATCCCTTCCGAGTACAAGCTCAACTCGGAAAACACAAAATACGCTTTGCGGAAAGCGGCGCTGGAAGTGCTGCCCCCCGCCTATGCGAATCGAACCAAAGTAGGTTTTCCGGTACCGATCCGCTACTGGCTCGCAAAGGAGAAATACAATAATCTGCTCAGAGAAAAATTTAATACGGACTATGCGAAAGAGTTTTTCAGGACGGAGGAACTTGAGCGTTATCTCAAAGAACATCGTGAAGGCAAGGCCAACCACGCTCGTTATCTTTGGACAGTCTATGTTTTTCTCGTCTGGTATGAAAAATTTTTTATAGAGGAGAGATAAAAAAGGGCGTTATGAAAGGATTCTTATGCAAAGCCGGAGTTTTTCTGCTGCTGGTGCTCTCGATGTCAATGATTGTCGTCTCGTCGTTTCATCTGTATACGATGAGTCAGGCGGAGCAGGAGCTCTATGAGCTTAAACTGAAGGAACAGGAAAAAGAAGAAACAGAAAGAAAAAAGATGGAAATAGATCAGGCGGAAATCTCAGAGGGAAAATCGAAAAAAGAGAAACTTTCTCAGGAAGACGAGAGCCGCCGGGCAAAAGAGAAAACAAGTCATACGCAGGAGAGTTTTTGGATCGAGGCGCCGCAGATCCTTCAGTATCCTCTGCTTCCGCAGGGCTGTGAGACGGCGGCCCTTGTCAGCCTCCTTAATTACTATGGATATGAGGCGGATATGCTGAAGCTGGCGGATGAACATCTGCCTAAAGCGGATTTTGTGAAAAAAGGCGGTAGAAACTACGGACCCGATCCGAATGAGGCCTATGCCGGAGATCCTTCCAAGATCTCCGGATGGTACTGCAATGCCGGGCCGATTGTACGGGCGGCCAATTCATTTTTCGAAGCGGAAAAGATCTTCGACAGAGCCGTCGATATCAGCGGTCTCAGGAGAGAAAAGCTCATTGACGAGGTACAAAAGGGAAATCCTGTTATCGTCTGGACGACCGTAGATTTCGCGCCGGTCAGGAAAGTCCCCGGATGGTACAGAGAAGGAACGGATCGTCGTCTCGAAGTTCCCGTGAACTCCCATTGCGTCCTTCTCAACGGTTTTGACGGAAGCAGTCTTTTCGTCATGGATCCGCTGCGCGGAGAGACGCGTGTCGAGGCGAATGTGTTTTTTGAAAGCTATTATGAACTGGGCGCTCATGCCGTTAAGCTGGAAAGAAATTGATTTTACAAAAAAAACACGAGATGATATAATGAAAAACAAGATATATTCTGTAGTTAAAGGGGAATTGCAATGAAGATGAAGAATCTCCACATAAAGGACATCAGCCGTTTCCTTGTGGAAAGAGGAATCAAACCGTCTTATCAGCGAGTGAGGATCTTGGAGCGACTGGTCGAGAATATGAATCATCCGACGGTCAACGATATTTATGTGGATCTGATCGATGAGATCCCGTCGCTTTCGAAGACTACGGTCTATAATACATTAAATCTGTTTTCCGAGAACGGCATCGTCCGAAGTTTTTCGGTAGACGGTCACGAGGCGAGATACGATATTGTCTCCCGTGGTCACGGACATTTTATCTGCCTGTCCTGTAAGGAGATTTATGATTTTGATCTGGAAGAAGATCTTGTGATTCATCATTCTCTGGAAGGATTTGAGACGATGGAGCAAGATATCACTCTGAGAGGTATTTGTAAACTGTGTCAGTCAAAAAAATCATAGGAGGAGTTTATGGACTTTAGAGAGCAAATCAGAGATCTGCTGGTACCTTTGATCGAAGAGTTTTCCACAGAAGAAATACAAAATCTCATCGAAGTTCCTCCGAATTCTGAAATGGGGGACTTTGCCTTTCCCTGTTTCAAATTGGCGAAGAACTACCGGAAGGCGCCTCCGCTGATCGCCGCGGAGTTGGCGGGTAAGATTGAAAAACCGGATTTTCTTTCTGAGATCAAGGGTGTGGGAGGCTATCTGAACTTTTTCATTGACAGGACGCTGACCGCGTCGAAAGTCATACGATCCGCCATCGAAAAGAGGGATGATTTCGGAAGGATGGAGATCGGAAAAGGAAAAAATATCATTGTCGAATTTTCTTCTCCGAACATCGCCAAGCCCTTCCATATCGGACATATTCGCACTACGGTGATCGGACATTCCCTGTACCGGATTTATCGTTTTCTCGGTTATCCGACGACTGCGATCAATCATCTCGGAGACTACGGAACCCAGTTCGGAAAACTGATTGTCGCTTATAAGGCCTGGGGGGATGAAGCAGAAGTAAAGGCGGATCCGATCCCGGCGCTGCTCAAGCTTTATGTTCGCTTTCACGATGAGGCGCAAAACCATCCGGAAATGGAAGATCAGGCGAGGGAATGGTTCCATAAACTGGAAGAGGGGGATGAAGAAGCGTATAAACTCTGGTCCTTCTTCCGGGAAGTCTCTTTGGAGGAGTTTTCAAGAGTGTATGATATGCTCGGGATTCGTTTTGATTCCTTTGCCGGCGAAAGTTTTTACTCGGACAAGATGCCGGAAGTGATCGAGATCCTGGAAGCAAAGAAGCTCCTTCAGGAATCCAGAGGTGCGCAGATCGTCGATCTGGAGCCTTACGGAATGCCGCCTTCTCTGATTAAAAAGAGTGACGGCTCGACGCTCTATATCACGCGGGATCTTGCTGCGGCGATTTATCGAAGTCGTACTTATGATTTTTACAAAAACATCTATGTGGTAGGTTCGCAGCAGGCTCTGCATTTCAAGCAGTGGATTCAGATTTTGGACATGATGGGTTTTGAAGCTGCAAAAGGCTGCGTCCATGTGCAGTTCGGAATGGTCTCGCTGGAGGATGGAACCCTCTCCACCCGAAAAGGCCGCGTCGTATTTCTCGAAGATGTCCTCAATCAGGCGATTCGCAAGACGAAAGAGGTCATCCTGCAAAAGAATCCGAACCTGCCGAATATTGATGAGCTTTCGAAACAGATCGGCGTCGGCGCCGTCGTATTCCAGGAACTCTCCAACAGCCGAATCAAGGACTATACCTTTTCCTGGGAGCGAACCCTCAGCTTTGAAGGAGAGACCGGTCCTTATGTTCAGTATACCCATGCGCGGGCATGCTCTCTGATCCGCAAGGCCGGGATGAAGATCGATGCGAATATCGACTATCGTTTTATCGCGGACAATAAGGACGCGATGGAAGTCGTTCGTGTGCTCGGAACTTTTGAAGAGGTGATACGGCGCGCGGCGGATCGCTATGAGCCGCACCATGTCACTCGTTTTGTGCTGGATCTCGCACAGGCTTTCAACAAATTCTATCACGACAACCCGATCCTCTCTGCAGAAGAGGAAGAAAAGAAAGCGAGACTCGCGCTGGTTGAAGCGACGCGAATCGGTGTCAAAAACGCCTTGGATCTTCTCGGTATGCAGGCGCCGGAGCAAATGTAATGAGACTTCTGACGCGGGAAGAGATTTTGAGGAAGACGAAATTTCTGCTTTCTTCAAGCCGGAGGCAGATCTTTCTTGCCGTGCTGAGATGTCTGAGACCCGACGCGGAAACCATGCAGGTAAGACTGGATACGGATCGTCTCAGGGACGAATTTCTTCTGATGAAATACTATGGAGAACCTTTCAATAACAGGAGTCTGATTGCGGCAGGGGCTCCTGTTATTTTTGTCAATCGGGACAGAGCGGTCATTGTCTCTGAACTGGAGCGTCTGTTTTTCCAAATGAGAGGGAGAGAGCCGGAAGCCAGTGAAAAAATCGCTTTGAATCTGCTCATCGACCTATTGACGCAGACCGATCCGAAAGCGTCTCTGATTTCTTACAATCCACCTGCCGGAGATAAAAAAGAGCTGATCGCCTTCCAAAAGGCGAAAGTTGCGCTCATGCAGGAAGCTTCTGAGAAAAACTGGAGTGAGAGGATGCTGGAAAGGCTGTATTCTTCACCCGCTCTGATGGAAAGCGAACGCTCCCTGCTGGCCGGATTTTCTGAAAATGGAGGAAAGCTGTTCCATGAAACGAAGAGGGAGGCTGCACAGTCGGAAGAAGAAGCTGTGATCGGCTATCTCTTCGATATTCGGAATTTTCGCCTTCGAAGACCTCGATATGAGGGTCGGACAGATCCTATGGCGGTGATTCGTTTTCGGGAAGGCGAGAGTTATACTCTTCCTCCGCTCGGAAAACTGCATGTATGCAAGAAGGAACTGAGGGATCGGGTGTTGACAGTCGAGCTTCAGGGAAAGACACAAATCTATACTTTTCGTTTCCGGCATGATTAGAGGAGTTTACAGGATCATAAAGCGTGTTCCTTGATCGCACCAGATCGGTGAAAGGAGCACGCTTTATGAGATAAGATGGGGTTTTATGCGGATGACTCTGGAATCGTTAGAATGAATTTTAATGGTATAAAATGTTTGGCGTTACATAAATCAAAAATCGGAAAAAACTGTGTTCATCACAAGCCGAAGAGCCTCATGACGAACCAGGCGATCAGCGTCAGGACGATCCAAAAAATTACGAAAGCGCCAATCTCCGTTGCATAATCCATCGTTCCCGTCTCGGCGAGATCTTCGATGAGCTCAAGCTCTGCAGCCGGAAAAATCACGGTTTCTCCGGGTAGGATCTCCCCGTTTTCCACGACGCATTTCAGCGCTCCTTCGACTTCGGAGGGGTAGGCATAGAGCTCGAATCCTCTGAAGTATTTTTCTTCCGGCATTTCAAAAGTCGGAACCGTTGCTCCGGTCTTCGGATCACGGGTGAAGGATCCGCTGCCGACCTCTTGTTTGAGTACGCCCAGATTTTCGAAGAGTTTTTTGCTTTCCCGAACATCAAAATCCATGCCGAACACTTCAACTTTGTCCGCATGGATGAAAAACTCCTCTTTCGAATAGAAATGATGCTCGAGAACCCGATTGCTTTCGTATCGTTCTTTGATGTATTCATAGTTTCCGACTTTTGCTCCAAATCCCATGTATTTTCCGGGAAAGAAGGGAGCCTGTCCCTCAAGAATATCGGCGGGATCCGCAGAGAGGATCTCATGATTCAAAGTGATTTCGTCCATATTGAGGCTTCCGCTGATGATTCCTTTGGCATAGATGACGCCATCTTTCTCCAGAGCGGTCTTCATTTCCTGCTCGGAGCTCACGACTGTCCCTTGGGACATCTGCACCGCTTCTTCTTTGTAGGATAAGATTCGGGCGATCAGAATGATCACACAGACGACGAACAGAATCCCTGCAACGATCAATCTTTTTTTCCAGTCTCTCATGTTTGCGCCTCCTCTCGGCTCAAAATTGGATAAACTGTTTCCATATACTTATTTTAACGAAAATCAACAGGGGTTGTCAAATAGACTGTATGAAGGAACTTAAAAAATCATCCGAAGGACAGACTCTTTTTCGAAACCATAGCGTCATCGGTGCGAACCGATCTTGATTTTGCACGAAGGTTCTTCCTCTTTGTCTCATGACTTTTGAAGCTTGTTCGCTTTGTCTTCATTCTGCATCCCTATGAACCGATATCCATTCATTTTTTCCTGAGGAAGCGCCGGGGCTTTTTGAGAAGCGCTTGACAAGCAAAAAAGAAATCGTTATGCTATTGAATAGCAATCGAGAAAACGCATACATATTTCATTTTGGTGAATCAAAGGAGGAAAAGAATGTCAGAACAATCAAAAACTATACGTTTACCCAACAAACTGGAAGCTCTTCTTCCGATCATCGTGCTCCTTGCGATCATGATCTCGAATTATGTGTTCCAATGGGAGCAGGATCCCCATATTCCGGTGGTTATCGCCTGCGCTGTCGCGATGATCGTCGGAAGGCTCTGCGGCTGGTCTTATCAGGATATGCTTGCAGGAGCACTCGACTCGGTAAGTATGTCTTTGGAAGCCATTATCATCATTTTATTCGTCGGCTGTCTGATCGGATCGTTCGAGTACGCGGGAACGATCCCGGCGGTCGTATACTATGGACTCAAGATTATTACACCGCAGATGTTTCTGCCTCTGGCCTGCATTCTGTGTGCAGTTGTGGGAATCGCTCTCGGTTCGGCTTGGACGGTGTCCGCGACGCTCGGGATTGCTTTTATGGCGATGGGAGATACGATGGGAATGAACCCGGGTCTTGTGGCCGGAATGATTCTCTCCGGAGCCTGCTGCGGAGATAAGTTCTCCCCGCTCTCCGACTCGACGAATCTTGCCGCGGGGGCTGCTCAGACAGGTCTTTTCGATCATGTGCGGGCGATGGTGACGACGACTTTTCCGAGTTTGGTTATCGCGATCATCCTCTACGCGATTTTGTCGATTCAAAGCTCGGCAAATTATGATCCGGCTGTGGCGGACGGTCTTTCCAATGCGATTCTCGATCACTATCAGTATATGAGTCCGGTTCTGCTGATCCCGATGATCCTGATCGTTGTCGTTGCGGTGATGAGGATGCCTGCGATCCCTGCGGTTCTTCTGATATCCGCAGTCGGCTGCATCTTCGCGGTAATCTTCCAAGGTGCGAATTTTTCCGACTGTATCTCGATGCTTCATTACGGATACTCGGCAGAAACCGGAAATGAGCTTGCCGACAAGCTGATGAACCGAGGCGGTATGGATCGGATGCTCTGGACGAACAACCTGGTGATCGTTGCCGTGGCTTTCGGTGGAATCCTCCAGAAGATCGGATCGGTTGAATCGGTTCTCGGACATATGATCAAAAAAGTCAAAACTCCTTTCCAGCTGATTCTGACGACGATGCTGACAGGAATCTTCTGCATCACGACGATGTGCGACCAGTATCTGGGACTGATCATCCCGAGCAGTATGTACAAAGAGAAATTTGACGAGCTGGGACTTGCGCGAAATATGCTTTCCAGAACTCTGGAAGACGGAGGTACTCTCTGGTCGCCTCTGGTTCCTTGGTCTTCCTGCGGAGCCTATCATTCCAGTATTCTGGGTGTATCGACTTTCGCCTATATCCCCTATTGCTTCATGAATCTGATCAACCCGATCTACGCGCTGATCACGGCGAGGATGGGAGCGAATATCCTCTATGCGGACGGAAGCTATACGACGATCTTCCGAAAGCTCAAGCAGGGTCGTGTGCCGGGCGCGCCTGAGGAAGCCCGCGCAGTTGCGCTGAAAGCTCTGGAAAATATTCGTGCCGGAGCATAGCGGTTGATGGAATACAGAGGAATCGTAAAACAAAGAGATCCCTGGATGAAGGCGGCTGTCATCATCCTTGCTTTCATCATGCTCTTCATCGAGATACAGAGAAAGAGGTATTTCTATCTTCTGATCGCCGTATTCGTCGTCCTGGCGGCCTTCTTCGAGAAAGAACACAAGATATCGGAGAAGGGCGTTGATATCCAATACCGTCTTTTCGGCTACACGACACATAATTACTGGCTCTGGAGCGAGATTACGACATTGCATACGGATTACCGAAAGGCAGATCCCAATGTCCTGCTTCACATCGGGAAGGATATCGTCGGAAGAACCTTTGTGATGGACGCCAACAGCTGCCGGGGAGCGCTCAAGCTTGCAAAAAAGATGAATCCGAAAATCTATATCGTCGACGATAAAAAATAAGTAGAAAAAAAGCTGTCCGAAATTTTCCGGACAGCTTCAGATTGCAGACAAACTTCAAAAATCATTCGCCGGCACGGATTCTCTTTCGGAAAAATCGGACTTGCTTGCCGGAAATTTCGACCGAGCTCAAAACGGCGTCCTGCCGCTTTCGCTCTAAAATCAGCGTCCTGCTGATTTTTCTGAAATTTCAGCGGCTCGCTCCTCTCGATTTTTTCACGAAAGTTCATCATTTTCGTCTCATGAATTTTGAAGTTTGTCCGCTTTGTCTTCAGTCTGAAGCTGTCCGAAATTTTCCGGACAGCTTTTTTAGCGGGATACATCTGCATCTTAGTAAGCTTTTGCGATGTAGACCATATGTTTTGCGGGTTTTCCGCAAAACTGGCAGACGTCTCCCAGATTTTCCTGTTCAAAGGGGATGCAGCGGATCGTCGCGGCGGTATCTTCTTTCACTTTGGCTTCGCAGGACTCTTCCCCGCACCACATCCCTTTTCCGAATCCCTGCACCTGAGCGAGCTTTTCCTTGAATTCCTCATAGTCTTTAAAGGTGAAAGTCTTCTCTTCTCGGCGGGTCTTTGCTTTTTCAAACATGGTTTGATGGATATTTTCCAAAAGAGAGGAGACGGTCTGGGCAAGATTTTCGATAGGATAGCTCTCTTTTTCCAAGGTATCTCTTCTTGCCATCATAACGACGCCGTTTTCGATGTCCCGAGGTCCGATTTCAATGCGAAGAGGAACGCCTTTCATCTCGTATTGGTTGAATTTCCAGCCCGGAGAGTTGTTGGCGTCGTCGTCCAGATGGACGCGGATACCGGATTTTTTCAGCGAATCGAAGAGCTCTCCGGCTTTTTCGAGAACGCCGGGTTTGTTTTGAGCGATCGGCACGATCACTGCCTGAATCGGAGCGACTTTCGGAGGGAGGACGAGTCCGCGGTTGTCTCCATGGACCATGATCAGTCCTCCGATCAGGCGGGTCGAGATTCCCCAAGAGGTGTGGTAGGGATGCTCTAATTCGCCGGTTCGTCCCTGATAGGTGATATCGAAGGCCTTGGTGAAATGTTGTGCCAGATTGTGTGAAGTTCCGGACTGCAGAGCTTTTCCGTCATGCATCATCGCCTCGATGGTGTAGGTCGCTTCGGCTCCGGCAAAGCGTTCACGGTCGGATTTTCGTCCGTCGATGACCGGCATGGCAAGCAGATCCTCGGCGACTTCTTTATAGATGGAAAGCATTTGAAGAGTCTCTGCCTGCGCTTCTTCAGCGGTTTCATGGAGAGTGTGTCCTTCCTGCCACAAAAACTCCGAAGTTCTCAAAAAAGGACGGGTGGATTTTTCCCATCGTACGACGGAACACCATTGATTGTAGAGATAGGGGAGTTCGCGGTAAGAGGTCAGCCATTTGGAGTACATCGAGCAGATGACGGTCTCCGAAGTGGGCCGAACACAGAGTCGTTCAGCCAGTTTTTCACTGCCGCCGTGTGTCACCCAAGCGACCTCAGGAGCAAAGCCTTCAACATGATTTTTTTCGAGATTGAGCAGGCTTTCCGGAATTAAAAGAGGGAAATAGCAGTTTTTATGTCCGGTCTCCTTGAAGCGTCGGTCGGCAAAAGCCTGAATGTTTTCCCAGATCTCATAGCCGTAGGGTCGGATCACCATGAATCCTTTGACGGGGGAATAGTCCACCAGCTCGGTTTTGCGGATGATATCCGTATACCATTGCGCAAAATCGTCTTCCATATTGGTGATGTCCTTAACAAATTCTTCATTGTTCTTTTTCTTGCCCATAATGTCCTCCTGTTTTCAATAATAAAAAAATCCCTTCTCTGACATAGAGACGAAGGGATTTCGCGGTACCACTCTAATTGATGCGGGCGCATCATCTTTCCGGACGATAACGAGTCCAGCCGCCCGGTTTTGCCGGGAGCTCATGAATCGGTTCGACGCTGTCCGTCTTGCGGGAGTTTTCAGCCGAGGCTCCCGCTCTCTGAAAGAGACTTGACGTCTACTAATTTCAATCTTTGCCGGTATTTATCTGCAATAGCATAATGATAAGATACTTTTTCCGCCTTGTCAAGAGGTTTTCATTTACTTTTATGTAGAGGTCTGATATGATGAAGTTGTGAAATTTTTTCGTTATATTTTGTTAAATCATTCTATAATTGTAGGAGGATCTATGAACAGGACCAAAAAAGCGATCAGCAAGGAGACTTTTGTATTTTTGGCGGGATTTTTTGCCATTTGGTATTATATCGCTCAGACGATGGGGCTCGTCAACACGATCAACACCGTTATGTCGACGGGATATCGCCTGCTGATGGATACCGTATTTTATATCATGGCGATTGCGGTCCTTGCGGGAGCCGTATCCTCTCTTTTTTCGGAATTTGGCGTAGTCGCCCTGCTCAATCGTCTGCTTTCGGTCTTTATGAAGCCTCTTTACGGCCTGCCGGGGTCTTCGGCGCTGGGGATTCTGACCTGTTATCTGTCCGATAATCCGGCAATTTTGACTTTGGCACATGAGAAAAACTTTCTGAAATTTTTCAGGAAGTTCCAGATTCCCGCTCTGACAAATCTCGGAACTTCATTTGGAATGGGTCTGATCGTGTCGACCTTCATCATGGCCATTCCTTCTCCTTCAGGAGAAAGCTTCATTCGTTCCGCCGTGATCGGAAACATCGGAGCGATCTGCGGCAGTATCGTCAGCGTGAGAATGATGCTTTATTTCTGCAGGAAAGAGATCGGAGAAGACAGTTTGGACAGGCTGACCGATACAACAGCTGTCAGCAGAGAGAGAATCGTTCGCGAAGGAAGTTTTATGACGAGATTCCTCAATGCGATGCTCGACGGAGGAAAGATCGGCGTCGATATGGGGATTGCGATTATTCCCGGAGTGCTTCTGATCTGCACCTTCGTACTGATACTGACAAACGGTCCCGGAGAGGGCGGCGCCTATACGGGAAGCGCTTTTGAGGGGATTCGTTTTCTTCCTTATGTCGGAGAGAAACTGAACTTCATACTGAAACCGCTCTTCGGTTTCACAAGTCCGGAGTGCATCGCCGTTCCCATCACCTCTCTCGGCGCTGCAGGCGCTGCGATCGGATTGATTCCGGAAATGGTGAAAAACGGTTTGGCAAGCGGGAATGATCTTGCGGTGTTTACGGCGGTCTGCATGTGTTGGAGCGGATATCTCTCCACTCATGTCGCAATGATGGACGGTCTCGGTTATCCGAATCTGATCGGAAAGGCGATCCTGTCTCATACTATGGGAGGACTGGTCGCAGGAATTGCGGCTCATTGGATCTATATGATTTTTTAGAACAGGTACAAATAAGAAGAGGCTTGGGAATATCGTTTCCGCAAGCCTCTTTTTGAATGTCATTTCCTGAAGGAGTTCTTTACTATGAGTATTCAGGATCTGGAAAGCTGAGAGAAATGACTGACAGATGGTGATATTATTTATTTTGATTTTTTTCTTTTCTGTAACATCGGTTACCGCACCGATGTTTTTTTTCGTGTAAAATGGAAGCTGTAAATGAGAACATATGCTGTCAAAGATCAGGGAGGTGTTTTTATGTATTGCAATCAATGTCAGGAAGCGGCGAGAGGAATCGCCTGCACGAGCGTAGGGGTCTGTGGAAAAAAAGACAGTCTTTCCAATCGAATGGATGTACTTCTGTATGCGTTGAAAGGAGTTTCTCTCTACGCGCAGGAGCTTCGCGCAAGAGGGAAAAAGGTCGATCCGAAAGTGAGTCTGCTCCTTGTGGAGGGCCTTTTCATGACCATTACGAATGCCAATTTTGATGAAGAAGTAATCGTAAAAAAAGTTCAGGAAGCGCTGAGCGTAAGGGAAGCTCTTCGTGAGCAGCTGGGAGAACAGCTTCCGGAGCCGGAGGCGAGATTTATGCCAAGAACCGCAGAAGAAATGAGAGATTTTGAAGCGGAAGCGGCTTTTACGGCAATTGAAGACGAAGATGTGAGAGCTCTGCGTTCCTTGATCCTCTTCGGTCTCAAAGGACTGGCGGCGTACTGTCATCATGCGCACAATTTAGGGTATCAGGATGAGGAACTGGACTTTTTTATCGAAGAAGCGCTTGCAGTGACTACAAAGAATCTGACCGGAGAAGAACTGACTGCTTTTACACTGAAAACGGGAGAGTACGGAGTGAAGGCGATGGCGCTTTTGGACAAGGCGAATACTTCTTCCTACGGCAATCCGGAGATTACGAAGGTCAATATCGGAACGAGAAACAATCCCGGGATTCTCATATCGGGTCATGACCTCAAAGATATGGAAGAACTGCTGGAGCAGACCGCAGGCAGCGGGGTGGACGTCTACACTCACGGCGAGATGCTTCCTGCACATTACTATCCCAAATTCAAAAAATATGAGCATTTTGTCGGGAATTACGGGGGATCCTGGTGGAGTCAAAATCCGGAGTTTGAGTCTTTCAACGGACCGATTCTCTTTACGACGAACTGCATCGTTCCACTGAAATCAAACAACACTTATCTGGATCGTCTCTACACGACGGGAGCGGCAGGCTATCCGGGAGCAAAGCATATTCCGGACAGAGAGGAAGGGAAGGCGAAAGATTTTTCGGCGATTGTAGAGCAGGCGAAGACCTGTGCTCCTCCGGTGCAGCTGGAAGAGGGAGAGATCGTCGGAGGCTTCGCTCATCATCAGGTGCTTGCGCTGGCGGACAAAGTCGTCGACGCCGTGAAATCCGGAGCGATCAGGAAATTCTTCGTCATGGGAGGCTGTGACGGAAGATTCAAGGAGAGAAGCTATTATACGGAGTTCGCTGAGGCTCTGCCGAAAGATACGGTCATCCTGACAGCCGGATGTGCGAAGTATCGCTATAACAAACTGGAACTTGGAGATATCGGTGGAATTCCGAGAGTTCTGGATGCGGGACAGTGCAACGATTCCTACTCTCTTGCGGTGATCGCCATGAAACTCAAGGAGGTCTTCGGGCTTGAAGATATCAATGATCTGCCGATCGTGTACAATATTGCCTGGTATGAGCAGAAAGCCGTGATCGTCCTCCTTGCTCTTCTCTACCTCGGTGTGAAAAATATCCACCTCGGACCGACTCTGCCGGCTTTTCTTACGCCGAATGTTGCAGAAGTTCTCGTGAAGAATTTCGGTATCGCAGGTATAGGCAGCGTCGAGGAGGATCTGAGGAAATTCCTTGCGTAGAATCAAAAGGGCAGACCCTGGTGCAGGATCAGTCCGATCACGATGAAGTGGAGGGGGTAGGCGAGGGCATAAATCCAAGCAGGCAGAATGTCCGGTCTGACTTCCTCCAAGAGACGGACTATCGGAAGGGCAGCCACTGTGAGCGATTGGATCAGCATCGAGAGGAGGTTGACGAGCAGGGGAAGTATCATCAGCATTTTTGCAAAGAGGCCCTTTTCACGAATCGGATGATTATAAAACAGCAGAACCATTGCGACGCCGTAGGCTCCAAAATCCACACGGAGAAAATAAGCGCTCCAGAGTATCATCAAGATCAGTGCAAAAAGGATCAGGGTTTTTCCCTTATCCTTTTTTTCTTCTCTGGTTTGCCGCAGAAATTTGATTGCGACGACCGCCATCGCAAGGGTAAAGCAGGCGTTGAGTCCGGGACTGTTTTCTATGGCGGGCGGGATAGGCTGCATGAGGCCCGGGATCCCGCGCAGTCCCGGGAGATAGGAGTAAAGCAGTGCCTTCAGCGGAGAGAATCCTTCGAGACGGACATCCGGACGAAAGAAGAGATAAGGAAACTGAGAGAGGAGGGCCAAAGTGAAGAGACGGTTGATAAAACCGTCGATATTTTCCCCCTTTTTGACTGTCTCCGCAACGCAGAAGGCAAAGATCGGAAAGGCGAGCCTTCCGACAAGACGGAGGATCAGAAGATCCGGGAAAAATGCGATGCCGATGCTGTCCATGAGCATGAAAAGAAGTCCTATGAGCTTGAGCAAGGTGAATCCCTCCTGATGCGGACTGTTCGATCACAAGAAATTGAGGAGTCCGTTTTTTTGATTATATCAAAAAAACGCTCGGATATGATATAATTTCCTGTAGGATTTGAAATGATCCGGAGAAGGCAGAGGGTTTTCGCGGAAAAATCCCTTTGTCCGGAAACGGAGCATCACAAATACAGGAGGAAAGATGATGAATCAAGCAAGGATCGACCATGATATTCTGCTTGCAGAAGCGGAAGAAATTGCAAGGCAGGCCGGAGAATATCTCAAAGAGATGTTTTACTCGGGCTTTTCGATGAAAAAAAAGGGACCCAAAGATCTTGTGACCGAAGCGGATTATGGTTCAGAAAAGTTGATTATCGAAGAGATTCGAAAGAGGTATCCGCTTCACGGCATCATCGCCGAAGAATCCGGAGAATCGAAAAAGACCTCTCCTTATCAGTGGACAATCGACCCGCTGGACGGGACGATCAATTTTTCCTATGGGATTCCTTTTTTCGGCGTGATTCTCTCGGTGAAGGAAAAAGGGGAGACCATAGCAGGTGTCCACTATATGCCTGTCTTGGGAGAGATGTATACGGCGCTTAAGGGAAAAGGCGCCTATCTCAACGGGAAGAAAATCTCCGTTTCCGACAGGGTTCATACGGAGGAGCTGATCATCGGACTGGGTGATTTCAACTGTGGAAAGACTGCGGATATTCAGGCAAGGGGGAATGAAAAATTACTTCAGATTTTGAATCACAGTTCACCGAGGACTCTTCGCACGAAACAGTTCGGAGCGGCCTGTATCGATCTGGCGTATATTGCTTCCGGAAGGACCGACCTTTTGGTCTATTCGACGCCTGCACCCAATCCTTGGGATGTGGACGCCGGTATCCTCATGATTGAAGAAGCGGGAGGAAAGATTGAAGTCAAAGAGGGTATGACCATATTTTCCAATGGAAAGGCGGAACTTGAACTTCTAAAAAATTAGAAAGTTTGAAAAAAACCGCGTCAATCAATTTTCATGGTTATAATTGATTGACGGGGCGATATAATTTTCTTCAAAATCCTCGACCGGCCAATCAATGCTGCCGTTGGGGATTTTTTATTTTCTATTTTCCAAATGACAGATTGAAGTTTTGATTGAGAGATGTTATAATATAGACAATTATTTTCATTTATGAATCTTTTTTCAAAATATATCTTCTTTGTTTAAGCAACCGGGTTGTGACATTTTGTTCACTGAGCCTTTTGTTTGAACCATCCTTACTAAATCGCTTTTTGGTTCTTCGGTATATCCACAAAATTTTTAAGTTGTAATGAAAACCTTTGTAATACGAGTCGATTTTGAAAATCAAACGGTCACTACGGGACTTTTCGATTGGGCGAAGCAGCTTTTTATTTGATTCGGCATTTCATTTTTGCAGCAAATTCCATAGCCATGGCGTATTTTTTTATTCTCTTTTGTAAGATATTCTTTCCATGAAAAAGATTCGAAAAATCAAGATGGCTTCGGTATTTGCTATAGTATTTTTATATAAACAGGAGGGTTATTTATGAATCAAGAAGTTATCATTACTTGCGCTGTCACCGGTTCCGGAGATTCGGCTCTCAAAAGTGATTTCGTACCGGTCACACCTCAGCAGATTGCAGATTCGGCGATCAAGGCCTGCAAAGCCGGAGCAGCAGTCGTACATGTTCATGTCAGAAATCCTGAAACGAAGCTTTGGAGCAGAGATCATGATCTTTACGAAGAAACTGCGAAACTGATTCGTGATGCGGATGTCGATGTCATTTTGAATATCACGGCCGGAATGGGTGCGGATTTTGTACCGGATGAAAAAAATCCGGCTGTCGGGGGACCGGGAACGGATATGATCACTCCGGCTGAAAGAATAGCGCATATCGTCAAGATCAGACCGGATATTTCAACACTTGACTGCGGTTCGATGAATTATGCGACAACGGCTTATATCGCAACAATGGACATGCTTCGAGAAACGGCGAAGGGTCTCATGGAAGCAAAGGTAAAGCCGGAAGTCGAATGCATGGAGCTTGGGCATGTTTGGCAGGCAAAACAGCTTCTCAAAGAAGGCCTTCTGGTGGATCCGGTATTTCAGCTTTGTCTGGGAATTCCTTACGGTGCCGAGGCAACGACGGAAATCATGATGACGATGAGAAATGCTCTTCCGAAAGGAAGCATCTGGTCTTCTTTCGGAATCGGAAGATTGCAGATGCCTATGGTGGCTCAGGCGGTTCTTCTCGGCGGAAATATCCGCGTCGGTCTTGAAGACAATATTTACTTGGGCAAAGGAAAGCTTGCGACCAATGAAGATCTCGTATCAAATGCAAGAGAGATCATCGAGAGAATGGGATCGAAGATCCTCAGCGTCGAAGAAGCCAGAAAGAAACTTAATTTGCCGAGAAAGAAATAAAGTCAAAGTTCACTTTTTGGAAAATAGAGAGAAAGAGAGGCCGTTATGCTGATAGATAAAAACAGTATCAAAACCGTAGCGATTGTAGGAACCGGTGTGATCGGTGCAGGATGGGCCGCCAGATGCATCCACAGGGGACTTGATGTCATTGCGACCGATCCGGGACAAAATGCGGAAAAATTGATTCGTGAAGTCCTTGAAAATTCGGAGGCGGCTCTGCAGAGAGTCGTTAAGGTTCCGCCGGAAAAAAGGGGAAGCTTTAAATTTGTCGCTACAGTGGAAGAAGCCGCCAAAGATGCGGATTATATCCAAGAGAGCGTTTCGGAAGTGGAAAGCGTCAAAAAGCCCGTCTTGGAAGAAATTGCAAAATATGCGAAACCCAATGCGATCATCGGCTCAAGCACTTCGGGACTTCTTCCGTCGAGACTGCAAAAAGATATGGTGAATCCGGAAAGACTTGTTGTCGCGCATCCCTTCAATCCCGTATACCTCCTTCCTCTCGTTGAGGTGGTAGGCGGTGAAAAGACTTCGAAAGAAGCGATTGACACGGCGGCCGACTTTTACTCAATGATCGGAATGAAGCCGCTGAAAGTGCGGGTGGAAATTGACGGATTCCTCGCAGATCGTCTGTTGGAAGCTCTTTGGAGAGAGATTTTGCATTTGATCAATGACAATGTGGCAACGACACAGGAACTGGATGATGCCATTATTTACGGCGCAGGTCTCCGATGGGCTTTCATGGGTACGAACCTCACCTACTGGCTTGCCGGAGGGCACAAGGGGATGAGACATTTTATGGCGCAGTTCGGACCGGCGCTCAAACTGCCTTGGACAAAACTCGAAGCTCCGGAACTGACCGACGAACTGATCGATAAAATGGTGGAAGGCACGGACGAGCAGTCTGCGGGAATCAATTTCCGCGAGATGGAGCAGCTGAGAGATAACTGCCTCGTCTCCATCATGGAAGCGCTGGAAAAATATAATTATGCTTCAGGAAAAATCCTGAAACAAGACAGGGAGACACAAAAAGACAGACTTTCTCTCTGATGGTCTGGGAAAGAGCAGAGTATTTTTCATAGCTAAGCCCTTTCGAGTGAAGTATAAGCGGATCGGATTCGAAAGGGCTTGAAAGGAGGACAGGATGGGCGAGATATTATTTTCATTATTTATCGGTGCATGGATGGTTTTTGTCGGTTTGTTTCTGAACAGGTATTTGACGAAAGAAGAAAACAGAGTAATGAAAAAATAAATTCTATAAGCATATCATAAAAGCGGAAACCTCTTTTTAATATTTTGAAATTTATTGAAGGGGAGCGTGACTTTGTATGAATATCTATGCAATAGGAGTCGTCATCAGTATTTTGGTTTATATTGCAGTGGGAAATTATGCGGGAAAATCTGTAAAAAATGTCGATGATTACTATGTCAGCGGAAGGAACGCGCCCACGATCCTGATCACCGGAACCCTTTTTGCTTCGATGCTCAGCACCAACGGTTTTATGGGAGATACCGGCTGGTGCTACACCGGACATATCACGGCCATGATCATGATCAATGCCCTCTGTGCTGCAGGCTATATCTTCGGCCCGCTTTTGTTTGGACGCTACATTCGGAGAATGGAAGTCATAACGATGCCCCAGTATTTCGGAGATCGTTTCAACAGCAAAAGAATACAGCGTTTAGCTGGAGTTACGACGGTAATATCTATGACTGCCTATCTGCTTGCTGTCCTTCAAGGAACGACTTTGCTGATGCAAGAACTGACCGGAATGGATAAACTGATATGTCTGATCATATCTTGGATTTGCTTTACCTCCTTCACTTTTTACTCCGGTTCTTCCGGCGTGATTCTCACAGATACAATCATGTTTTTGATTTTTCTGGGAGCGACAATCATCGCAGGACCTTTCATCTTCAAAGAAGCCGGAGGACTTGCGAATTTGATTCCGAACCTGATGGCCAGCGCCGACGCCCCGGCAGGACTCCTGAAATATCATGGAAACTTGGACGGGGGAACGATCTATCAGAGTATGTCTTACATGGTTACCATCGGATTGGTGTGGCTGGTCACCGTCTCTGTCAGCCCTTGGCAGGCCAGCCGTAACCTCATGGCAAAAAATGAGCATGTCACTTTCCGCTCCGGCGCCTTGGCGGCGATCTGTACGGTTATTTTTCTGACCTTCCTCTACCTTATAGCGATCTCAATGCTTTTGATCAATCCAAGTATCGAACCGAATGAAAAAGTCCTGATTTGGGCGGCCTTCAATGTCATGCCGAAGATAGTGGGGGTTCTCGTCCTGACCGGGATCATGGCGGCGGGACTGTCTTCCGCTTCCACCTTCCTGTCAGTTACGGGTTTCAGTCTCACAAATGACGTCTACAGTTTCAAATTTGAGACAGACAAGAAACGATTGTGGTTCAGCCGATGGATCATGCTTGCATTCTCATTCCTCGCTCTGCTTCTTGCCTATTTTAATCCTCCTGCGATTCGTGTCATTTCGTGGTTTGCGAGCACGATCATAGCTGCGTCTTGGGGACCGGTGGCTTTTGCCTCCGTTTGGAGCGGTAAAATCACTGAAAAAGGGGCATTTTACGGAATGTTGATGGGATTTATCGGCCATCTTGTCGGAGGGATGATAAACAAATATACCGCCTTGTCCCTAAGTGGAATTTTCCATCCCTTCTTTATCGGTATTTACCTGAACCTTCTTTTTATCTGGCTTGGAAGCAGGAAATCTTCCGTCACGGAAGTCGAGAAAGAGTATTTCAACAAAATGCATATCATACCGGAATCTGAGGTCTCTGCGGAAGAATATAAGAGAGACAGACTGTATGGAAATATTCTGGTAGGATGCGGAGTTTTGGTTTCGGTTCTGATGATTGTTTTTTGGGCGCTTCCGCTAAATTCTTAGAGAGGAGCATCAAAGATCGGAGGGATATAATTGGAAAAGAAATGGCAGAATGTATTAACGCCTGTATTTGTTCTTTCTGCAGGAATTACGGCAATTTTTTCGATTCTCTCTATGATGAAGCCGCAGCAGCTGTCGAAGGCTCTGACCTCTGTCCAGACGGTTTTCGCTTTGGAGTATGGCTGGTGTGCCATGCTGATTCCGACCGCTTGTGTAGCTCTCCTTCTGTGTTTAGCTCTGTCTTCTAAATACGGACATCTCATCATCGGGGGACAGGATGCAAAACCGGAATACTCCCTTTTTTCATGGCTTGCAATGCTCTTTACAGCTTCTATAGGAATCGGAATTGTTTACTTCGGCATCAATGAGCCGTTATATGCTTATTTTCTGGCACCGAATTCAACAGAAGCCGCATCGACGATGCTTGCCGCAAAAGAGGCGATGACGACGGCGATTTATCACTGGGGGATTTCCGTTTGGGGTATTTTCAGTGTTGCAGGACTGGTGATGGGATATTTTGTATTTAAGCACAATTCAAAATATCTTCCCGGCGATGTGCTCCCCTATGCGTTCAAAGGGAAGAAGTGGACGCGTCCTTTGGGACATTTGATTAATATACTTGCCTGTGTATGCTCTGCGATGACGATTGCTGCGACTATGGGTCTTGGAGCGGTTCAGATCACAACAGGGATAAAAGACGCCTTCGAAATCGGAGAAGGCGCGATTTCGGCCTTGCCTTATATTATTTTGGCGATACTTATGATTGTATGCTTATTCGCTTCAACGACTAAAATCGTCGGAAAAGGAATGAACATTATCGGAAATGTCAATATCTACATGGCGATCGGCATTATGGTCTTCGCTATGGTCTTCGGACCTACAAGATATATTTTCGAACAATTCGTTCAGACGTTGGGTTCCATTGTTACCGGTCTTCTTCCAAGAAGCTTCGATATGTTTATATTTGCAAAAGATCCCGGCTATTCTGTCACTTGGGATGTCTCGAACAACATGTGGTGGATTGCGTGGACACCTTTTATGGGAGTGTTTATAGCTTCGATATCCAAGGGACGCTCCCTGCGCTCCTTCGCCTTTGCGACGATGACGATACCGGTGATTTTCATGCTCCTTTGGCACTGCACCTTTGGAGGGGTGGCTCTTCTGGATGTCATTGAAGGAAGCGGAGAAGTGGGAAATCTTGCACTCACAAGTGCAGACAAAACGTTTTTTGCTTTACTGAGAACTTTGCCCTTTTCCAAACTGACCACGCTCTTTACCGTGGTACTGCTGATATTCTTTCTTTCGACGACCGTAACCAGTGCGGCGCTGTCCTTGAGCAGAATGACGGACAGAATAGGAAAAGATGCGACTCCGCTGAGATGCGCCGTTTGGTGTGTACTTATGAGTGCCATTGCCCTGACAGGCATTTTTGCGACAACACTGGGAGGAAATGCGGCATTGGAGGGGATCCGTTCTCTGGCTACAACGATGTCCTATCCCTATTTGTTTTTCTTCATTCTGACAACGACTGCATTTTTGAGAAGATTAAAACTGGATGAATTGAAAAATCCGACGCCAAGGACGGAAGAGAGAAAATAGAAACTGTAGAAGAGGAGGGTCTTATGGTTCCTAAAAAAACAAGGACAATGATCGCAGGGACGGTCGTGCTCCTTTCACTCCTGCTCCCGCTGTCCGGCTGCGAGGCGGTCAGGCCTCAGCATCCGACCATCGAAGGGATGGATCTGGAGCGGATGGGGAAAGAATACGATCAGAAAGTGGTCCAAGACAATATTCGCCGTTTCAAAGACAAATATCAGCGCCATTTCGCAGAGGGGCGTTATTTTGCCGACCTTTCAGAGGCAAAGAAAAAACTAAACGAAGAGTACAACCTCTACCTGAAAGCCCAAATGGACAAAGTCTTTCCGGAGCCCTATATCCTGCGCATGGAGGCGGAGTTTGTCAACTCCGAAGTGCAGGCCTACGCCAAGGGGGAAAAGACCCTCTCCGAGATTTTGCAATTCCCCGGAGAAAATATCCTAAGCCTCAAGGGAGAGTTTTTTGGCTTTCGCAAGGAGGTCGCAGAGGATTATCGATCGGCTGAAGTGCCGGAATTCGCTTTTCTCAAAAAAATCAGCAGAGAGTATATCGACGGCGGTTTGGATTTCCTGCAGATTTGGTTCAATGAATACTCGTATGATGTCTTTGCCCAGTATCCGCTGGAAGAGATCCGGCAACAAGAGAATATCTCACTGTATTTGAAAGATTATCCGAAGAAAATTATGAGCGGTTTTTTTATGGCCACCTATTACGACAGCGGGTATTACTATCAGTTGGGGGAACCTCCGATTGTGCGATTCGAGGATAGAGTTCCGAAAAAGCCCTATCCCGGTGGAAGGGAGTATCCGAAGTATCCATTCACTGAGGATGATGAAACTTTGGAATACACTCTTCGAGACAATCTGTATGCGTTGCAGAAAAAATACAATATGGAGTTTTTCGCCTTAAGTACGAACTGGTACGCACCAGTAGCGCATCCGGATGTTTTTTTCGACTCTCTGCACGATTATTGTTTGAACAATCCCAACGATCCGGAAGGGTATGATCATTTTCTCGGTCTGTACTACCAGTATCTGCTCAATGAGAAGATTCGGCCGCTACTGGAAGAAGAAGGACTGGCGGAAGATGTGCTTTGCTTTGTGCAGACCGAGCGTGTGTCGATGACCTTTAACATCGGGCAGCCGGTCAATACCTTCAAAGATCCCTATCCCTTCGGCAAAGAAGGATATACAGAAGAAAACTTCCTGTCCAGAGATTATACCGGAGAGGTGTACCTGAACTTCCTCGTGCTGAACACGCCGCAGAAGAAGGTGGATATCGAGAAGGTAAAGCGCGTGATCGAAAAACTGGACCCCATCGCCGGGATTCGCCGCCGCAATTTGGAGCAGGCGGTGGAAAATCCGGCGTTGGGAGGCAGAAATTTGCGAATTCACAGCTTTCTGATCGACGAGTACGGGAAGAAAGTCGTCAAGGATCTCTTCCGAAGGCATCCGCTGACCGAGCGGTCGGACAATCCGGCGGTGGATTTTGGCAATGTATTTTCCAACAGCTACGATATCCGCTCCGAGACGGAAGGATTTCTCTACCTGGACATCTTCGCGGAGAAGACCGGGGAGGAGAGCGTCGTACTCGAAGAACCGTCGGATAAAAAAGAGAAATAAAGGCGGAAAAGAAGAGCTTCTCTTGGGAGAGAAAAGAATCCAAATCAGTTTTTATGAAAGAGATTACAAAAAATCGTTCACAGCATAGTTCATCCGAGGCTTCGGATACGCAACCGTATCCTGAAACCGAGAGAGGAAATGAGAAGAGGAGGATTTTTATGGTTCACAGACAAACAAGGACAATGATCACGCTGACGGTCGTGCTCCTTTCACTCCTGCTCCCGCTGTCCGCCTGCGAGGCGGTCAGGCCTCAGTATCCGACCATCGAAGGGATGGATCTGGAGCGGATGGGGAAAGAATACGATCAGAAAGTGGTCCAAGACAATATTCGCCGTTTCAAAGACAAATATCAGCGCCATTTCGCAGAGGGGCGTTATTTTGCCGACCTTTCAGAGGCAAAGAAAAAACTAAACGAAGAGTACAACCTCTACCTGAAAGCCCAAATGGACAAAGTCTTTCCGGAGCCCTATATCCTGCGCATGGAGGCGGAGTTTGTCAACTCCGAGGTGCAGGCCTACGCCAAGGGGGAAAAGACCCTCTCCGAGATTTTGCAATCCCCCGGAGAGAACATGATGAGCCTCAAGGGGCAGTTTTTCGGCTTTCGAAAGAACCCGAAAAATGATGCCTACACCGACGAAGAAACGCCGGAACATACCTTTTTGGAGCAGCTCAGCCAGGAATATGTGGCGGCGGGCGTCGACTTTATCGAGATCTGGTTCAATGAATACCCGCAGGCGATTTTCAAAAAATATCCCTTTGAAGAGATGCAGCGGCAGGAAAATCTCTTTCTCTACCTCAAGGACGAAGACAAAAAACTCATGTCGGGATACTGCATGAAAACCTATTATGACGGAGGCTATGTCTATAAGTTCGGAGAGCCGCCGATCATTCGTTTTTCTTCCGGAATGACGGATAAACCCTATCCCGGCCGTGCCAATGCCTGGGAGGAGATTCAGAATCCGCCCTTCGTCAAAGACGAAGACTACACCTTGGAGTACCGAAGAAGAGATAATCTTTACTATCTGAAGAAAAAATACCGGATGGAGTTCTTTCACCTGGGCGAAGAATATTATGCTCCGGTGAAATACCCCGAAATGTTTTTCAAATCCATCCATGATTACCTTGTATTTCATCGCGACCGGAATCCGGAGGGCTGGGATTATTTTGCAGGACTCTACTACCAGTACCTGCTCAACCGTTATCTGGACGAGCTGCTCAAAAAAGAAGGTCTGCAGGAGGATGTGCTGTATTTTGTGCAGACCCAGCCGCATTTCGACCCCAATCCCTTCTATCCCGTCAATACGAATCAGGAAGAGTATCCCTTTGGAGAAGAAGGCTTTGATGAAGCCTACTTCCTCGGCGACGGGTACACCGGAACCGTCTATGCCAACTTCATCCTGCTGGAAGAGCCCGGCAAGACGATTCCTCCCGAAAAACTGCAGAAGGTCATCGAAGAGACCCGGCGCCTCATGGGGGTCCCGGGGCGCAACGAGCGGCGAAAGATCCATCCGATTCCGGGCCTGCGCATCACGGAAATCCATACCTACCGGCTGTCCGCCTATGACAAGGCCGTTGTCAAAGACCTTTTCCGCAGGCATCCGCTGACCGAGCGGGAAGACAACCCGGCTCCGAATTTTTACACCGCCTTTTCCGACATCTACAGTGTGCGTACCGAGACGGAAGGATTTCTCTATCTGGATATCTTCGCCGAGAAGACCGGGGAGGAGAGCGTCGTACTCGAAGAACCGTCGGATAAAAAAGAGAAATAAAGGCGGAAAAGAAGAGCTTCTCTTGGGAGAGAACAGAATCCAAATCAGTTTTTGTGAAAGGGATTACAAAGATTCCTTCCTGTGGTATACTGTTAGTAACTAAAAAAACGGACAGCTTGTCAAAGCGGAGAAGAAAGGGACAAAAATCAAAAAAACAGAGGAGGTGTGAAAGAAGAGGGCTCGGGAAAAGAGTCCGAAAAGAAATTCGAAAAGAGAGGTTCATCCGAGAGCATCGAAAGAGCGATTGCAGAGAAGACAATCAAGAAGAGACATCATGAAAAGAAAGTAGAAGATATCTCTAAAGAAAGCGTTTGCAAACACACCAACCGAAAGAAAGAGTCATTCACAACATGACTCACCTTGTGCGGAGATCTTTTGATCGGATGAAACATCAGAAAAGCAACAGTCGTCCGCGGCATAGTTCATCCGAGGCTGCGGATATGCAGCAGTATCCTGAAACCGAGAGAGGAAATGAGAAGAGGAGGATTTTTATGGTTCACAGACAAACAAGGACAATGATCACGCTGACGGTCGTGCTCCTTTCACTCCTGCTCCCGCTGTCCGCCTGCGAGGCGGTCAGGCCTCAGTATCCGACCATCGAAGGGATGGATCTGGAGCGGATGGGGAAAGAATACGATCAGAAAGTGGTCCAAGACAATATTCGCCGTTTCAAAGACAAATATCAGCGCCATTTCGCAGAGGGGCGTTATTTTGCCGACCTTTCAGAGGCAAAGAAAAAACTAAACGAAGAGTACAACCTCTACCTGAAAGCCCAAATGGACAAAGTCTTTCCGGAGCCCTATATCCTGCGCATGGAGGCGGAGTTTGTCAACTCCGAGGTGCAGGCCTACGCCAAGGGGGAAAAGACCCTCTCCGAGATTTTGCAATCCCCCGGAGAGAACATGATGAGCCTCAAAGGGCAGTTTTTCGGTTTTCGCAAGAACCCGAAAAAAGAGCCCTATGCGGAGGAGGACATGCCCGAATACATGCTGTTCGAAAAACTGGCGCAGGAGTATGTGAAAGAGGGCGTCGACTTTATCGAGATCTGGGTCAACGAGTATCCGCGGACGCTCCTCAAGAAATATCCCCTCGAAGAGATGAACAAACAGGAGAATCTCTTTCTCTATCTCAAAGGAGAGCCCAAGAGAGTCCTCTCCGGCTACCTGATGAAGACCTATTATGACAGCGGCTACAACTATCAGCTGGGAGAGCCCCCCATTTCTTTTGTGAAGTCCGGCATGACCGACAAGCCCTATCCCGGAGGAAGGGAGTACCCGAAGCATCCGATCACTGAGGATGATGAAACTTTGGAATACACCCTTCGAGACAATCTGTATGCGCTGCAGAAAAAATACAATATGGAGTTTTTCGCCTTAGGTACCGACTGGTACGCACCGGTAGCGCATCCGGATGTTTTTTTCGACTCCCTGCACGATTACTACTTAAACAATCCCAACGATCCGGAAGGGTATGATCATTTTCTCGGCCTATACTACCAGTATCTGCTCAATGAGAAGATCCGGCCGCTGCTGGAAGAAGAAGGACTGGCGGAAGATGTGCTTTGCTTTGTGCAGACCGAGCGTGTGTCGATGACCTTTAACATCGGGCAGCCGGTCAATACCTTCAAAGATCCCTATCCCTTCGGCAAAGAAGGATATACAGAAGAAAACTTCCTGTCCAGAGATTATACCGGAGAAGTGTACCTGAACTTCCTTGTGCTGAACACGCCGCAGAAGAGCGTGGATATCGAGAAGGTAAAGCGCGTAATCGAAAACCTGGATCCCATAGCCGGGATTCGTCGCCGCAATTTGGAGCAGGCAGTGGAAAATCCGGCGTTGGGAGGCAGAAATTTGCGAATTCATAGCTTTCTGATCGACGAGTACGGGAAGAAAGTCGTCAAGGATCTCTTCCGAAGGCATCCGCTGACCGAGCGGTCGGACAATCCGGCGGTGGATTTTGGCAATGTATTTTCCAACAGCTACGATATCCGCTCCGAGACGGAGGGATTTCTCTATCTGGATATCTTCGCGGAGAAGACCGGGGAAGAGATTGTTGTATTGGAATAACCATTGGATGAGAAAGGAGAAGAAGGATGCGTATTATAAACGGACTTGGTGAACTTTTGATAGATGGAGAATTGCGAGAGATCATAAAAAGCGATGTTCTGCGGACACCGCTGGCGGAAGTGCAGGATGCTCTGCAATATTTAAAGCAACAAATTGAAAATAAAAGGGAATTAGTTAAAAATAAGCTGGTCAGTCCCAATCAGCTGATGACCAAGCTTTATCCGCAGAATGAGTATCGTGAGCAGGCAACTTCATTCACTATGGGAGATGACGTGGATGTCTATCAAGAAAGGGAGTTATATGAGGAAAAAATTCATCAACATATCGAAAAATATTACACACTCGCTTTTCCAGAGGTTGGAAGAGCAAGGCTTTTGACAAAATTATATATTGGACAAATTCAAAAACTCTTTGATCGGTATGACAGGCAGGAATCCTCTTTGGACAGTGAGGGGAAGGTGAAAAATAACAAAGAGATTGTGAGAAAACGATTCAGAATTTTCGAAGAGGCGGTCACCAAGGAACATATTTTGAACAATCTTTTACAGGGAGATCTGCCAAATAGGAAGTTAAAAGAGGGAGCCAATATTGCAGAGTTCCGATCCGGTATGCAAAAACTCATAAAGAAGTATTTTCAAAGCTATAACTTCACATCCAATTATTCCGGTCTTTTGGTCGGAATTTACAAAAATAATGGAGAAACACGGGGAAGAGTAGACAAACCGGAAAGCAAAGAAAAGTTTGACCGTAACTTAATCACCCTTTCTTTTTTCAAAAAGAAATATTATCATGGTCTTTCCGATACGGAAAAATCCATCATAAATATCGGTATTTCGGCACAGAGAGGTTTCTTTACAAAAGAGGCTAAAGAGCATATTATAGGAAAAATTCCGGCTGCGGCGGAATATATTAAAAATTTAGACGGTCTGAAGGAAAAATTATTTAAAGGAACAGAATCCGCCGCAGGGTATTTGGTGGATTGGGCTATGCATCAACAGGAAGGTCAAAGGATCGACTCTCTTCGGGATGAGATGATCATGCAGCTTACGAAAATTTCGGAATTAGCAAGTGAAATGCAGGTCAACAAGGGGTTCTCTGAAAAGGAGAGTTTGATTGTTAATGGGATTGGGCTGGGAATCAGTTTTTTGAGCGGTTTTTTTAAGATTCTAAATCCAATTGGATTTGCCTATACTCTGGCAACCGGAATGATATCGGATGTGTTGTCAAAAGAAGATGGGAGTAATGAGAAGGAATATTTTGAGGAACTTCTCAGGAAGTCTCAGCAATTGTTTCACATCCCGAATTTGGTAAACTCAATCGATTATCGAGAAAGCAATCGGACTGACCTTAGAGTGATTATTGCAGATGCAAAGAAGAAAAACCTTATTTCCGGAGGGAGACAGGATAATTATATTGTGGTCTTGGAAGGGGGAAAAAATGAAATAAAGGGAGAAGGCGGCAACGATGTGATCATAGGAGGGTACGGAGCGGATAAACTGGACGGCGGATCCGGCAATGATATCATCTATGGAGAACAGTTGATCGAGGAGGAAAAGGAAAAGGATAAGGATAAGCCGGCAGGAGAGGTCGATGATGTCATCAAAGGCGGGAAAGGAGACGATGTCCTTTACGGTATGTTTGGAGGGGATATTCTCCATGGCGAGGAAGGAAAAGACACACTCTACGGCGGAGAGGAAATGGATCACTTATTCGGAGATGAGGGCGACGATTTCCTCTATGGAGAAAATGGAAACGACTTCCTCTATGGCGGAACGGGAAACGACAAACTTTACGGCGGAGAAGGGAAGGATGAACTGCAGGGCGAAAAAGGAAAGGATGATTTATATGGAGGGAAAGGCGAGGATACCTATATCTACAAAAAAGGAGACGGCGCCGACACGATTCATACCGATCATCGTACCCTAAAGGGGTATCTTTATGGAGATGACATCTTAGATATTCGAGACTACAATCAAAAGGATATCCGAGCCGAAGTCGTCGGCAAAGACATCCGTCTTCATTTTGATGCAGGAGATGGGAAGAATACCGGGGATTCCATCAGGATTACCGATGTGAAACTCGGGAGAAAAGAGGGGAGCCTGGGGAATATTGCGACACTGAACACGGCGGACAAGAAATCAATTACTGTGGATAAGTGGCTCATTTATGACGAGCAAAAAAGTGTAATAAAGGGCGATGAAAATGACAATCTCCTTCTTGGAAAAGAGGCAGGGGAACAGATTTTAGAGGGAAGACAGGGAGATGATGTACTCTGTGGAGGCAAGGGCAGGACGACCTATGTGTACCGCCCCGGCGACGGCTATGACACCCTGATCGACTATGGAGGAGAGGATACCCTGGAGCTCAAAGGGATCCGCAAGGAGGATATTTTTGTCAAAGAGTCCGGGAAAGATCTGCAGGTCTATGTACAAAGGAAAGATAAAGCGCAGATGGTGACGATCAAAGGAGGAGCACATAGAGGACAAGGTGCGATCGAGTGGTTCAAGGTGGACGACGAGAAAAAGCCTCTCTCCTTGGAAGAGTTTAAAAAACTCAAGGGACATATCCAGAAGGCCAAGCGTTCCATCAATCCGAAATTTTCCATCCGATCCATCGAAAGCATCAATCAGATGAGTCAGAGTATGTACCGAGATCCTCTCCTTCTCGATCTGGACGGGGACGGGGTCGAGACGATCTCTGTGGATGAAGGAATCCATTTTGACTTTGGAAATGACGGATTTGCTGAAAAAAGCGGATGGCTGTCTCCGGACGACGGATTTTTGGTTATGGATCGTGACGGAAACGGAAGCATTGACTCCGGGGAGGAACTCTTCGGAGATCGAACGCTCCTGGCAGACGGACGGTATTCGGCCAGCGGATATGAGGCGCTCGCCGAGCTGGATACAAACAAGGACGGACGGGTCGACGCCAAAGATGCGGACTTTGCCAAACTTCAGATCTGGCGGGATCTCAACCGGGACGGACGCTCGACGAAAAACGAATTGTTTCATCTGAGTGACTATCAGATCGAGGCGATCCGAACAGAGAGTCAGGAGGTGGGACAGTCGGATGAAAAAGGCAATCTCAAGCTTCGAGAAGGAGAGTATCTCAAGTCGGACGGAAGCTCGGGCATTGTGTCGGAATATTTGTTCATGATGAGGAATGTAGAGACACTCCCTAAAGAGATTCTGCCTGTGCCCGAGGAGATCGCGGCTTTGCCGGATATCGAAGGCATCGCCAATATCCATTCACTGCATCAGGCGATTGTGCGGGATGAAACACAGCAGTTGAAATCTCTTCTGCTGCAGTTCGTGCAGGAAGAGGATCCCGTGCGCAGGACGAAGATCACGGAGGATCTCATCCTTCATTGGACGAAGGCACATTTGATCGATCCGGAAGTCCAAAATCATTATTTCTTTGATGCTCGGAAACTCCATGTCCTGGAACAACTGACGGCAATTTCCTACCAGGAAGGACCGGGTCACTGGGAGAGGGTACAACAGATCGAGAACATTTTGAATCAGGCCTTTGCGGAGGTACGGGAACAGGTCTATGCTCTGCTCTATGAGCAATCGGAGCATATGCCGGAGATGCTGCGCAAATTCCGACCGGAAACGGAAGCTTCTTTGACGGTGAGGGATCTTAAGGAAGCCATTGAATATATCGAGGGGATGATCGCGCAGGATGAGAACAGAGGGCTCGCTCTGGCGGAGGATTTTGCAAGGTATCTGATGACAAAGAATACAAAGAGAGGCTTCTTTTATGCACAGTATATGGAGCATTTTGTCGAGCGTTCTCCCGAGTATGCCAAGCGGATCGCACACCTTCATGCAGACAAGATCCATTTTGGTGACCGAGCGGAGAAGATCGAGCTTTATTGGAGTATGAAAACCCATGTTTTTGCCGGGAATGAAAATGATACTATCAAGGCCGTCAGCGGGCGAAAATATCTCTATGGACGCGGAGGCGACGATACGGTTCGCGGCGGATTCCATTCGGATGTCCTCTGCGGAGGAAAAGGGAATGATCTCCTGGAAGGAGGAGGAGGATCGGATCTGTATCTGTATCGAAAAGGGGACGGCAACGATGTCATTTATGACAATTCGGAAAAGGCGGAAACGGATCGCATCCTGCTTCAGGATATCCAGCCGGAGGAAGTGATCCTCAGCCAGGATAAAAATGATCTTCTCATCACCTTCAAAGGACAGGAGGGCAGCATCCGAGTCCGCGATCACTTCAGGCAAAAAGGCAAGATCGAAGCGATTGAGTTTGCCAATGGCGCCGTATGGGGGGCAAACCAGCTGATGAATCAGCCTTTTTATCGGGAAGGAACCGAGGGGGACGATTATCTGAAAGCGCCTTCGGATACCCCGCAGCTCATGTATGGGAAGGCGGGAAACGATACTCTTCAGGGCGGACAGAAAAATGACGAGCTCTATGGAGGAGACGGGGAAGACAAGATCTACGGCAAAGGAGGCAAAGACCTTTTGGACGGAGGAAAAGGATCGGATTCTCTCGAAGGCGGTGACGGCTCAGACATCTATGTGTACAGAAAAGGAGACGGAAATGACATCATCTTTGACAGAAGTGCCGAAAAAGGATCGGATCAGCTGCGGTTCGAGGATTTGAGTCCGGAGGAGATCCAGCTGAGCCGAAACAAGACGGATCTGTATGTCAAAATCAAGGAAACAGGAGAGATCATCCGCATCAGGAATCAATTCGGCGCGGATGGAAAGATCGAGACCTTTTCTTTTGCCGATGGGACAATCTGGAAAGAAAGTGACTGGATGAATCAGGTCTATGTCAGAGAAGGAACGGAGGAAGCGGACAACTTCAGTTCTTACGATGTCCTCAACCATATCTACGGCTATGGAGGAGACGACCGACTGAGCGGCGGAAAACGAAATGATACGATTTATGGCGGAAAGGGAAATGACAGACTCTATGGCAATGACGGCAAGGATCTCCTCTATGGCGAAGAGGGAGACGACAGACTCTATGGGAACGAAGGCAATGACCTTCTTGACGGAGGAGCCGGCAATGACTTTCTTTACGGCAAGGAAAACAGTGACAGTCTGGAAGGCGGCTCAGGAGATGACTATCTGGAAGGCGGAGACGGCGCGGATACCTATGTGTATAAAAAAGGAGACGGCAGCGATACCATCTTTGACAACAGCGATCAGCCCAATGCGGATCAGCTTCGCTTTGCGGATCTGAAAGCGGAAGACATACAACTTGGTCGAAATAAAACGGATATGTACATCAAAATCAAGGAGACCGGAGATCTCATCCGTATCAAGAATCAGTTCGGCCCGACCGGAAAAATCGAAAGACTGGTTTTCGCTGACGGCACGATCTGGGCGGAAAATGGATGGATGAGACAGACCTACGTCTATGAAGGAACACAGGAAGCCGACAGTATCACCGGCTATAATGTCAAAAATCATATCTATGGCTATGGTGGAGATGACAGCCTGAAAGGAGGAGAAAAAGCGGACAGCCTCTATGGAGGAGAAGGAAATGACAAGCTGTATGGTTATCTTGGCGATGACCTTCTTGACGGAGGGGTCGGAAATGATTTTCTCTACGGCAAGGAAAACAGTGACAGTCTGGAAGGCGGAGCAGGAGACGACTATCTGGAAGGCGGAGACGGCGCGGATACCTATGTGTATAAAAAAGGAGACGGCAATGATACCATCTTTGACAACAGCAGCCTGCCCAATGTGGATCAGCTTCGCTTTGCGGATCTGAAAGCGGAAGACATACAGCTTGGCCGAAGCAGGACGGATATGTACATCAAAATCAAAGAGACCGGCGATGTCATCCGCATTAGGAATCAGTTTGACCCGACCGGGAAAATCGAGAGACTGGTTTTCGCTGACGGAACGATCTGGAGAGAAGGTGACTGGATGAATCAGATCTATGTCAAGGAAGGAACAAAGGAAGCGGACAGGATTGCCTGCTATGATGTACGAAATCATATCTATGGATATGGCGGAGATGACACTCTAAGCGGAGGAAAGAAAGAAGATAGGATCTATGGAGGAAGCGGCAGCGACAGACTTTATGGAAACGAGGGAAATGACCTGCTTTACGGAGAAGAAGGAGATGACAGACTCTATGGGCAGGCCGGCAAAGATATCCTGGAGGGCGGCTCAGGAGACGACTATCTGGAAGGCGGAGACGGCGCGGACACCTATGTGTATAAAAAGGGAGACGGCAATGACATCATCCATGACAAGGGAGCGGACGGAAACAGGGATCGTCTCGTTCTGACAGATATTCTTTCCGGGGAGATCTCTGTTTTACGTAAACAAAATGATCTTTATCTGACGATTTCTCAGAGCGGAGAAAGGATTCATATCAGGAATCAATTTGATAAGCTCGGAAAGATCGAAGAGATTGAATTTGGGGACGGGGTGATCTGGAAGGACGCAGAAATCAAGGCGGCTCTTCAAAATCTTCACTTGATTGACACTTTGGCGGGAGCAACGCCTCAGGATTCGATCGACAGGCAGAGGGAAGCGCATAAACCGGTGGAGACACCGCAGCTGCAGCTCATGTTCTGGACGAAGGAAGGGGTATCTTGATGAAAAGGCAGGAAAGGGATTTTCAATCGGAAAAAGATTCAAGAACGGATCCTAAGGAATCACATGGGAGAGAGGATCTCTCCCATGAATCTCCGGATCCGGCTGTCGACTCCGGTCTTTCCTGTTTTTTGATGATTGCTCACTTTCATGAGATTCAAGTGAGGCCGGAGCAGATCCGTCATGCTTTTGCTGTCAGTGGAAAAATACGGGAGATAGATCTGCTGCGAAGTGCAAAGGCAATCGGACTCAAGGCAAAGGCTGCCGATGTTGGTGTACAAAAACTTGCAAATCTTGTCTATCCATTGATCGCTTGTCTGCAAGACGGAGAATTTTTAGTGGTGGCCAGGGCGGACGAGGAGGGTTTCCTTGTGGTGTATCCAAAGGAAAATACGCCTCGGAGAGTATCCTTTGAGGAGATGGAGTCTGTTTATTGCGGCCGCGTTCTCCTTTTTCAAAAACGTTTTTGGAAAAAAACGAACGAGCGTTTCGGATTTCGCTGGTTTATTCCGGATATTCTCAAGTATAAAAAACCGTTGCTCCGGGTTCTGCTGGCCGCTTTTACCATGCAGGTGCTGGGACTGTTTTCTCCGATGATGATGCAGGTGGTCATCGACAAGGTTCTCGTACATCACTCTTTGACGACTTTGGACGTTCTGTCGGTGGGTTTATTTTGTATCTTAGTGTTTGAAACTGTTTTATCCATGGCAAGGGCACGGGTTTTCGCCCATGCAACCTGCGGGATGGATGTGATGCTGGGTGCGCGTTTATTCGGGCATTTGTTTTCTCTTCCTTTTCGTTATTTTGAGGTGCGGCGTGCCGGAGACACGATTGCACGCGTTCGTGAGCTGGAGAACATTCGGCAGTTTCTTACCGGCTCCCCGTTGACCCTGGTTTTGGATCTGCTCTTTCTCTTTTTGTATTTGGCGGTGATGATGTTTTACAGCAGGAATTTGACTTTTATCGTTCTGATGTCGCTGCCGCTGTTTGCCCTGCTGTCCGCTCTTGTGACCCCCTTGTTTCAGGAACGGCTTCAGGAGAGATTTTTTCATGGAGCCAGGCAGCAATCCTACCTGGTGGAGTCTATCCACGGGGTGCAGACTGTGAAATCTTTTGCTTTGGAGCCCCGAATGCAGCGTAAATGGGAAGAACTCATTGCGAATTATATCCGTTCGTCGTTTCGCACGGGGATTCTTTCGGCTGACGCCGGCGCCGTCGCACAGTTCATTCAGAAGAGTTTTGATCTGCTCATCCTGTGGATGGGTGCTCGTCTGGTCATGGAATCCAAGCTTTCGGTCGGACAGCTGATTGCCTTTCGGATGCTTTCTTCGAAGGTCAGTACCCCGGTGCTTCGTCTTGTGCAGATGTGGCAGGATTTTCAGCAGACGGGGCTCTCGATGCAGCGCTTGGGGGACATCTTTCATACCAAACCTGAGCCCAGCATTGATCCGTCCAAGGTAGCTCTTCCTCCGATCGAGGGGACGATTCGTTTCGAGAAAGTTCGTTTTCGTTATCAATCAGAGGCAGATGACGTGCTGAGGGATCTTTCTTTCGAGATTCCGAAAGGCACGGTTGTCGGGATTGTCGGACGGTCGGGCAGTGGTAAATCAACTCTGTCCAAGTTGGTTCAGCGTCTGTATATACCGCAGAGCGGAAAAATTCTCATTGACGGTGTCGATCTCGCTTTAGCGGATCCTGCCTGGCTGAGGCGTCAAATTGGAGTCGTCCTGCAGGAAAATTTCCTCTTTTATGCCAGTGTACGTGAGAATATTGCCATTCATCACCCTTCTGCCGCTATGGAAGATATCATTCGATCGGCAAAGATCGCCGGAGCACACGAGTTTATTCTCGGGCTGCCGAACGGATATGACACGATGGTCGGGGAAAACGGTACAGGGCTTTCCGGCGGACAAAAACAGCGGATTGCGATTGCAAGAGCTCTTTTAGCGGATCCGAGGATACTGATTTTTGATGAAGCAACTTCGGCATTGGACTATGAGTCCGAGAGCATTATTCAGAGAAATCTCAAGCAGATTTGTCAAGGGCGAACGGTGCTGATTATTGCGCATCGCCTGTCAACTCTTAAAGATGCGCACCGGATCTTAGCCATTGACAAGGGGATGCTGATCGAGTATGGAACACCGCAGGATCTTCTTTCCCGCAGAGGGTTGTATCATTATCTTCATGAACAACAGGAAAGGGGAATGCCCTCATGAAAAATCTGTGGAGAAGCTTCCAAAAGAAACGACAGAGGAAAAAGGATTCGGAAAAATCTGAGCTCTATTATCAATTTTTGCCAAGCGCTTTGGAAATTGCCGACAATCCTTGCTCGCCGGCCGGTCAAAAGATAATCCGCGGAATTTTTATTTTTGTCGTTCTCGCCGTCTTATGGGCGAGTATAGGAAAAGTCGACGAAGTGGCCGTCGCGCGGGGAAAACTGATTCCGGACGGACGCCTGCAGATCATTCAGCCTCAGCAGGAAGGTGTCATCACAGGAATCTTTGTCACGGAAGGGGAGCGAGTGAAAAAAGGTCAGCGCCTTATTGAATTTGACACGACTTTGCAGCAAGTGGATGAAAAAACACTGGAGACCTCTCTTCGTATCGCTGTCGCTGAAAAAACCCTTCTTGAAAAAGACTTTGTTCAGGAAGGGGAAATCTCTTTGCAAAAAATTGAATTGCCGAAGGAGATAGAGGAAAGCTTGATCCAAAAGAGTATCTCTCAAAGGGAAAATTATGAAGAGAATAGAAAACTGCTCGAATTGCTCTCAGAGGAGGCAAAAGAGCAGATGTCGATGGAAAGAGCGAGATTAGAGCAGATGAGAGAATCCCTTCCTGTTTTGGAGGAGCGGGAAAAAATTATGCGTGATCTCCGGGAACGGCCCGGAATAGAGAGCGTGAGTCTGGAGAAAATTCGCAGACAGATAGCCATTCTTGAAGAAGAGGAGAAGCGATATCGGAATCTGGAACAGGCAGGTGCTATTGCCCGTCAGGCTTGGAAGGAAAAAGAAGATGCCCTTGCCTTAATGAGACAGGAATATCTTCTCCAACAGACAAAAGCGGCCCAGGAGAAACAGATGTCTTTGCTGAATTGGCAGCAGGCCAAAGAACAGTGGGAGAGGGGTAAGCAAGATCTGATTTTGCAGGAGATTCAGCTTCGCAAGGCGGAGATCAAGCTGCAAGAGTCGATCACCAACCAAGCGAAGAATCAAAGCGCTTATGAAGAAGGGCTTATGCAGCAGAGAATTGAAAAACAGAAGCAAATTGAGCAGCTGCAGTCTGAACTGGAAAAGGCACGTACAAAAATTGCGGACAGAATCCTATATTCACCGGTGCAGGGGGTGATTCAGGGGATTCATCCTACGACGATCGGAGGTGTTGTTACGCCGGCACAGCCTGTGATGAGTATTGTTCCTGAAAATACGCCTCTTTTGATCGAAGCGATGCTTCCGAACAAGGACATCGGATTTGTTCATGTCGGACAGGAAGCGCGCATCAAAATTGACACGTTCTCCTTTCAGAAATACGGTACAATCAAGGGGATCGTCCAAAATGTCAGCCCGGACGCCGTCGAGGATGAAAAGATGGGTCTTCTGTATAAGATTCGAATCTCTCCGGAAAAGGATCATCTTCTTGTAGAAGGGCGGCAAGAGCCTCTCTCAGCCGGAATGGCAGTAACCGTAGAGGTCAAAACGGGAAAAAGGCGCATCATTGAGTTTTTCCTGGAACCTCTCGTAAAGTATATGCAGGAGGGATTGCAGGTTCGGTAAGGGATGAAAAAATTGACAAATTTTTACATGATCTGAAAAAAGGTGTATGATAAATAGAAAGGAGTGGCCGCTATGACGGAAGGTTTCTTCACATATTATACGACAGGTGTTTATGCAGCGGTAGAAAAATTAATGATTTTTTTCCTGATTGCTTTTTTGGGTTGGAATGTCAGACTGTTCGTTGAAAAAGAGCCGGAAGGATCTGCGGAGGGACGAGATGAACAAAAATAATAAATTGGATGTGCCTTCATTTTTAAGTGAAGAAATGAAAAAAGTTCTCGCTTTTCAGGAGGAAATGTCGAAAGATGCCTTTTCAACAGAAGGACTCTCATATCAGGAAATCCGGGAAAATTATATTAAAGAACGCAAGTATTGGAATGAAGGCGGACCGCAGATGGAAGAGGTTTCCGATATATCGGTTCCCACCCGTCACGGAAATGTTTCCGTGAGACTCAATTATTATGGCGCTCAGGAATCCTATCCCTGTATTTTTTTCATTCATGGGGGAGGAATGGTAGTCGGCAATAACGATACACACGATCGAATTATGAGAATGCTTGCGAAGTATTCTGAGGCGGTCGTTGCAGGAATAGACTATTCTCTCTCACCTGAAGCGAAGTTTCCTCAGGCCCTCGAAGAATGCACGGATGTCGTTTTGCATCTGATGAAGCATGCAGCTTCGTACAAGATAAATGCAGATGTTCTGGCTTTTGCCGGAGATTCAGGAGGTGCAAATCTCTCGATGGGAATCTATCTCTGCCTCAGGGATAAGGGGGAATCCATTTCTCCTTTCAGAGCCATGCTTCTCTATTATGGAATGTACGGGCTCAGGGATTCGGTGTCGAGAAAACTTCTGGGCGGAAGCTGGGACGGACTTGCAGAAGAAGATTTGAGATTTTATGAGAAAATGTATTTAGGCGATCTTCACAAGTCAGCATCTCTTTACTACAATATTTTGGAATCCGATTTGGGTGATCGAATTCCACCCTGCTTCATCGTTGCCTCGGATATGGATCCTTTGCTGGACGACAGCAAAGTCCTCCATGAGGTGTTGAAAATGAAAAATGTGACTTCCGAATATGTCGAATATCAAGGTGCGCTCCATGGATTCCTGCATTATTCCAAAATGATGAAAGATGCACAGGACGCAATTCAAAAAGGCGGAGATTTTTTCAAGAGACAATGGACAAATAGAGGACAGGGGATAGTATGATGAAATTAGATTCACTGATCAGCCCGACAAGTATTGCCTTGATCGGAGCGTCGAACAAGGAAGGCTCTTTGGGATTTGATACGATTAAAATGCTCAAAAAAAGCGGATATCAGGGAGAAGTCTATCTGATCAATCCCAAATACGATGAAATCTTGGGATATAAGGTATACCCGAATTTAGATGCAATCGGAAAGCCGGTGGATACGGTGATTCTCTGTGTGGCCGCCAAGCGTGTCGAGGAGCAGATTGATCTTGCGATTGCAGCAAATGCGAAATCCCTGGTTATTTTTGCGAACTGCGTACTGGAAGAGGAAGAGGGAAAGAAAGACGAGGAGAAATTGGAAGCTCGCATCGTCAAAAAATGCAAAGACGCAAAAATTCCTGTAATGGGGCATAATGCCATGGGCTTTTACAATAATACCCTGGGACTTCGGGTCTGTGGCTTTGATGCTCCGGATGAGGAGAAAAAAGGGAATATCGCATTTATCTCTCAGTCCGGATCTGCATTCAGCACCATAGGACACAATGAGCCTCAGCTCTCGTTCAGTCTGATGATCACGACAGGTACGGGTCAGGTGACCAGTTTGTCCGATTATATGCTCTATGCTCTGGAGCAGGAAGAAACAAAAGTTCTCGGCATTTATATGGAATCCGTCCTCAAGCCCGAAAAATTCAGACAGGCTCTTCGGATTGCAGCTCAGAAAAAGATTCCTGTCGTTTTGATGAAGGTAGGAAAATCGAAGTTGGGTGCAGAGTTTGCAAAGAGCCATACCGGAGGTCTCGCCGGAGATGATGATGTCATTCAGGCCGTCTTTGAGCATTATGGAGTGATACGGGTCGACAGTCTGAATGAGATGGCGAACACCCTGCTGTTGTTCAGCTGTTATCCGGAGATTCCGAAAGGAAAAGTTGCTGCCATAGCAGATTCCGGAGGAGAGCGAAACCTGCTGGCGGATGTGGCGGAATTTGTCGGTCTGGAATTTGCGCAGCTCTCTGAATCGACGATAGAAAAACTGCAGACTGTTCAGGAATACGGACAAAAAGCCGAGAATCCTCTTGATCCTTGGGGAACGGGAATCGATTTTGAGAAGATTTTTCAGGAATCTCTTGAGATCATGATGAGCGATGAAAATGTAGCGATAGGAATCGTTTCTCAGGATCTCAGGGACGGATACTATCTTTCTGAGGGCTGTATTTCGGCTTTGGCCCACGGAAAAGACAAAACCGGAAAACCGGCCGCATTTCTGACGAATTTCGGCGGGACTCGGCGTACAAAGCTGACAGAGAAAGTTAATTCATTTGAGGCGCCTGTCTTGACAGAGACGACTCCTGCACTCAAATCTGTCAAAAACTATCTGGGTTACAGGGATTTCAGATATGAGGAAAGGGAGAATAGGAAAATTCTGCCGGAGGAATCTTCTCTCGCAAAACTTTCTTCTTCAGAGACACTTCTGGAAAAGGAATCCTTGGAACTGCTCGAAAAACTGGGATTTCCGATAAACAAATCCGTAGAAGTCAATTCTGTGGAAGAGTTGAGAAAAATACAGGATCAGCTGAACTGTCCCTTCGTGCTGAAAACCGCTAAAGAAGGTATTCTGCATAAGAGCGATGTCGGAGGGGTTCGTCTAAACATCAAAAATATGGAAGAATTGGAGCAGGCTTATCTGGATATGCAGAAAAAGCTGCCCGGTCCATGCCTGATCAGTGAAATGACGAGTTTCGATATCGAAATGATTTTCGGAATGAAAACAGATCCGATATTTGGAGCCTTGGCCGTCATAGGGACGGGAGGCGTACTGACGGAGGTGCTGAATGATAAGATAATTCTGCTTCCGGAGGCCGGAAGGGAAAAGGTGTTGGAGAAATTGAAACAGCTGAGGATATCGAAGTTGTTCGAGGGGTACAGAAATCTCTGTCCGGTCGATCTGGAAAGACTGACGGATGTGATTATCCGATTCTTGGATATTGTCAAGCTGCTGGAAGATCATGTGTCGGAAATGGATATCAATCCCTTTGTACTGAAAGGAAAGGATATGAAAGCGCTCGACGCACTGATCGTCAGGTGATATCCGTTTCTAACAAGAATCAGGTGATATCCGTTTCTTACAAGAATCAGGTGATATCCGTTTCTTACAAGAATCGGCGCAAACCTGCAGGAACTCCTACGAGAGTGCTCCTGCAGGTTTGTTGTATTCTTCAATCATGACGGCGAGGGTCTCTGCAAGACCGACAAATTCACAGCCATAGGAAAATCCGTCTTCGAGAACATCTTTCCGTACGATCTTCAATACACAGAAGAAGTGGCGCTCCTCATCGAAGATGATGTTCGCATTGAAGTAAAAATCCACCGGAAGATCGGAGGAGGACCGAAAGCCGAGACCGCGTTTGGAGATATCATAGATATCAATTTCCGCCTCCATATCCTGAAGCTCAATATGATCCTGTTTGTAAAATTTATCCACTTTCATTTTCAGCTGATAGGAAAAACGCTCGAATCTTCGGTTTGTAATCATAAAGGACACCTCGTTTGCATAAAGAACCTGTTTAATATGTGATCAGCTCTCTGCCGCCCAGTTTTTCCGGATCGATTTTTTCCGCCTTTGCCGAGGGGACGGAGACGACGGTGGGATTTCCGTCACTGATGAATCGGAGTTTGCTTCCTTTATCATAGGCGTTGAGCCAATTGTAAAGGCCGACATTTTCTACATTTGTCTCGCTTGCACGAACTCTGTGAATATTGGCAAAGTCGAAATTCACATCATAGGGAGAAAGATAGGGATCCCAACCGACCAGAAGGACCGCAATATTTTCGTAAGCAGTATCTTCATACTGCCCTTTATAAGTCAGAACGAAATCATCTCCCTTGGGTTTCTCTCCAAAAGGAAGAGCAAGAGTGTTGATATCGGCATTCGGACATAGGGTCTCAAATCGTGCTTTCAAAGACGCGATTTCTTTTTGAATCTCCTGCGCATCAAGTTTTCGCAAACTTGGATGCGACATCGTATGGTTTCCGATGGAATATCCATTATTTATGAGAAAATCGATTTTTTCTTTTTCCTCATCTTTCTGTCCGAATGCGAGTCCGTTGAGAAAGAAAGAAGCGGTCATATCGAAGTCGGGATGAGCGGCCTTGAACTCCTCCATGATCGCGACAGCACAGCTCGGATCGATCACTTTGTTTCCGTTTTCCGTGATATAGCGAAAGTTGTTTTCGCGTCCGTCATCAAAGGTCAGCACGACCGGAGTGAAGCCCGCCTTGGTCGTGATATTCCCTTTCACATAATCTTCGAGTGAAATGCAGCGAAAGCCTTTATCATAGAGTGTCTGCAGATCCCGGCGGAAATTGTCCGGCGTTCTGGTCCAAGTAGCTTCTTCTTCACCGATGTTGTGATACATGAGAACCATAACTTCGCCGCTCTCATCAGCTTGGATCTCTTCCAGCTTTTCAGGACTTAAGATCTCAGGAGGAGGGGGCGTTTCCTGCAGGGTTTCCTTCGGCGTTTCTTCGGAGGATTGTTCAGGAGAAGCGGGCGTACTGCAGCCTGCAAGAAGAGAAAGGCTCAGTAAAAAGGAAAAAATGACAGTCTTTTTCATGGTTGGTATCTCCCCATCTATAATTGTTTGGTATTTCCTAAAATTCATTTTGATTATAACATATTTTTATAAAATGTTCAGCGCTTGATTGATTTTTATGAAAATTTCTCATCTTGGTTCTCATGACTTTTGAAGCTTGCCGGCTGCCTCTTCGTTCAGAAGCCGATTTGTGCCGATTTTTGAACTCCTTTGAAAGGAATCTAAAAATTTTGGAAATGATGCTCGTTGCGAAGAGTGGGGATAAAATGATATAATGGTCTCAGAATGCAGATCGCATTCCTTTTGAGAACTGAAAAACCGTGAAACGGAATTTAAGACCGCCCACTACTTGCACAAAAAGATAGAAATATCCAAGTTATGAAGAAAAAATTATGAAAATAAAATAATTTGAGGACGATTTTTTCGGAAGATGCAGGTGAAAATGTACATTTTGATGCGGTTTGAGACGAAAGAGAGGAGGATCGGTATGCGTTTGGGTCCTGTTTTACTGTTGGTTTTCGGGGGTATCGTAGCAGTATCATTCGTTATGTTCCTGCTTAACACTGCCAAACTCTTTCAGGAAGTTCAGCCTTTGATCAGAAAGATAGATCGAATGAAAGAAGTGTTTTTATCATCGGAAGAATAAAAGGAAAAATCAATGAAGGAAAAGTTTCTGCCTCAGCTCCTGCAGACATTTTTATTCGGCGAGTTGTCGGAAGAAGAGCTGCAGAAGATTTTGGATGTGACGGATTATCGAATACAGAGTTATGACAAAGAGGAGATCCTCTTTATGGAAGACGATCCCTGCAACTGTCTTGGAATTGTGCTCTCGGGTGCTGTCGAATTATACAAAGGGATCCATTCCGGGAAGCGTGTCATGCTTGCAAAAATTCCTGCCGGAGATATGTTTGCGGAAGCGATTCTGTTTTCGGATGCTCGAAAATTTCCCGTTACTATAGAATCGGCGGAAAAAACCGATGTATTCTATATAACCAAGGAAAATCTGCTCAAAATGTATCTTGCTTTTCCAAATCTTGGAGAACGGTTTATTCAAATTCTTTCGAACAAGATCTTGATTCTTAATGATCGTTTGAATCTTCTGTCCTTGAAGAATATTCGCCAAAAAATCGCTTATATTATTTTCAGCAGAGGCGTGAAGGCGCAAAACGGTGAGATCGTTTTTCAGATGACAAAACAAAAATTTTCTGAGCTCATCGGTGCAGAGAGGCCTTCTCTATCCAGAGAATTGATAAAGATGAAAGAAGAAGGCTGCTTGGATATGCAGGGCAAGAAGATCACAGTTCGGGATCCGGACGTTCTTCTTGAGCTGATGCAATTCTAATAATGAGGTGATGACATTGAATTTCAACAAAAAGATAATATCCTTCGTATGCAGCGGGATCATCGGTTTTGCTCCGGTCGCTCATGCCGAAGAAGTGCTTTTGCCCCGAGATGAGGAATATTTTGACTTGCTTTCGGATATTTTAGTCGAACCCGTTTCTGAGCCGAAAGTAGAAATCGACAGTTTTTCACCGGATATCCCCAAGTCTCTTAAGGGACTGGAGCGATATGTGGAGTCGAATGACGTCGTTCGCTATGCTTCTATGGAGATGGGCAAGCCCTATGTATATGGGGCGGTGGGTCCGGATTCTTTTGACTGTTCCGGGCTGATGGTGCATATATTTAATAAAGTCGGGAAAAAGATACCGAGAACTTCAGCCCAGCAGGGAGAAAAAGGAATTTTGATCCGCAGAGAAGACCTGCAAACCGGAGATCTTGTCTTTTTCGATACGAGAACGGCTCTGACTGCGCCTAAGAACAAGGAAGAAAGGAAAAATGCAAAAGATGAGACCGAGGTCGGCGTATTTGACCTTCCGATATTTACGGATGTGCTGATGGAAGAGACAAACGGATATCGACCGGAGAAAGTGACTCATGTGGGAATCTATGTCGGTGAGGATAAGTTCATTCACGCGGCTGACCAAAAGACTGGAGTGATTCTTTCATCCCTGAGTTCCAAGTATTTTGACAGCCGATATCTGTTTGCCAGGAGATATTGATCAAGGATCCAAGTCCTGCACGAGGCTTGTGGAGCCTTTTTCATATATCGAATTTCGAGCGGATAAAATTGATGAAACTCATCTCCAACGGAGGGAGAACGCTCGATTTTGCGTAGACCAGATAAAAATTCCTGCGCAGGTTCAGATCGGTTATCGAGAATGATTTTAAGGACTGCATCTGCAGTTCTTTTTTTATTGAATGCTTGGATACGATGGCGCAGGCGAAGCCTTCCTCGACAAGATTTTTCGTGGTGGAAGTATTCTCGCAGTACGCCGAAATATGAAGATTTCTGATGTCGATTTTTTTCTTCTTGAGCTCGGCAGCGAGAATATTTCTTGTGCCCGACCCTTCCTCCCGCAGGATCAGAGGAAGATGAAGGAGTGATTGGGAATGGATTTCTCTGTCGGGAAAATCTTTGGGAGCGATCAAGACGAGTTCATCTTCCATTAGAGGAAGATACTCGAGTGCAGAATCCCTCAGATAGGTTCCGACGAAACCGTAATCGATCTTATTTTCCTGAATGGCCGAAAGAATCCCGAAAGAATCCAAATGATTGACGCGGTAGCGAACCTCGGGATATTCGCCGGAAAAATCTCTGAGCAGGCCGGGCAGAAGATATTGCTCCGGAATCGTGCTCGCATAGATTTCAATCGTTCCCTCAATTTTCCCGATGTATTCCCCAAGAGAAAAATGAGCTTTTTCTTTGAGTGAGAGGATGTCGAGTGCATAGGCGTAAAAGATCTCCCCCGCTTTGGTCAGTTCGATCTGTTTGTTGCTTCGATTGATCAGAGTTGTTCTCAGATCCTTCTCCAGATTTTGCATGTGATTGCTGATCGTCGGCTGGGTGAGGTAGAGCTCTTTCGCCGCTTTGGAAAAGCTTTTGTTCTTTGCAATGGAGATAAATGACTCTAATTGCCGAAAATCCATATACAGGAGCCCCCTTTGTTCATCGTTCCTGAATAGTATATAGTTTTCCGTCCGAGATATCAAGCAATCAGACTGATATTTCAAAAGTTTTGTGATATAATAGATCGTAAACTTCTTTGAATCAAAGCCGAAAGACAGGAGAGGGCGAAAGATGAATAAAAAAAACCCACAGCCGAACGATGTATTTTTTGCCTTGGATATCGGAACGAGGAGCGTGATGGGAATCCTCGGAAGGATGGAGCAGGAGGAGATCTTCATCGATCATTCCGTGATGGAATTTCATAAAAAACGTGCGATGATCGATGGTCAGATCCATGATATTGAGCAGGTGGCGGATTGCGTTCGATATGTGAAAGAAACTCTGGAAGAAAAAAGCGGATACGCGCTCCAAAGAGTTGCTATCGCAGCTGCAGGCCGCTCTCTGAAGACCCTTCGCTTGCATAGTCCTGTCGAAATCGACGAACATGTGACGATAGACAAAAACATCATCAAAAGTCTTGAGATCGAAATCATTCAGCAGGCGCAGAAGCGTTTAGCTCAAGAGTCGTCAGAGCAGACCGCCTATTACAATGTCGGTCATACGGTGGTCAATTATTTTTTGGATGATGCGATGATCACGAACCCCGTCGGTCATAAAGGAAAGAAATTAAGCGCCGACGTCATTGGAACCTTTCTCCCGCAGATCGTCGTTGACAGTCTTGAAGCGGTCATGGAGAAAATAGGATTGGAAGTGTCCTATATGACACTGGAACCGATAGCCGCAATCGAGGTTGCGGTACCGACAGCTGCGAGATTGCTCAACCTTGCTCTCGTCGATATCGGAGCCGGCACCTCGGATATTGCGATCACGAAAGAAGGCTCTGTCACAGCCTACGCGATGGCGCCGACAGCAGGCGACGAGATAACCGAGTGTATTGCGACGTCTTTTCTCCTGGATTTTGATGCGGCGGAGATTTTGAAATGCAATTTGAACAAGGAAGAACATCAGGTGTTTTATGATATTGTCGGCATGAAGGTGGAGAAAAAAACAGAGGAGATTCTCGACCTGATCGACTCTTCCATTGATGTGGTCGCAAATAACATCGCAGAAAACATCCTGCTGCAGAACGGAAAATCTCCAAGCGCCGTCTTCATGATAGGAGGAGGCTCTCAGATACCGAGACTTGGAGAAAAAGTCGCTCAGAAGCTTGAACTGCCGAAAGAAAGAGTCGTCATCAAAGGTGCGGAACATCTCAATCATCTGTCAAAAGGAGGAGTGGGGCTCAAAGGTCCCGAGTGCGTGACGCCGATCGGTATCATGGCCGCTTCTGCAAAAAACCAAAAAAATGATTTCATGGACGTCAAGGTAAACGGGAAGTCCGTACGCATGTTTCGCTCTTCCGAAATGAAGGTCAGTGATGCGCTGATCCTCTCCGGATACAATCCGAGAGATTTGATTCCCCGGAAAGGAAAGTCCCTTTCCGTTAAGATCAACGGGAGGCAAAAGACTTTTTTCGGCGGATACGGAGAAGAAGCGAAGATCTTCCTCAATGGAAAATCCGGAAATCTCGAATCGAAGATCGAGGACGGAGATGAGATTCGCATAGAGGCGGCAGTTCAGGGAAAGGATGCAGAGATCCTGCTGTCTGAGCTCGAAGATTTCAAAAAAAACCTGCAGGTTAACGAAAAAATTCTCCCCTATGTTTTGTCCGCCGAGGTCAACGGAGAAGAAAAAACCCTCGAATATCTCCTGCGGGAAGGAGATGAGATTCGTTATATTCGGCTGGATCGAATGGACAAAATCGCGGAGTATCTTAAGACGCCGGCGGAAGACTGCTTTTTCTATAGAAACGGAGAACCCGCAGAGATGGAAACAGAGGCGGCGCCCTCCGATAAAATTGAGATCGAACTGAGAGGATCAAAGACAGGAACAGAGAGCATCTCGGCAAATCCTCCTGTTCCGCTACGGAGGATCACGGTTTTGTGCAACGGAAAACCGGTGGAACTTCAGGGAGAAAAGAAGGAGTTCATCTTTGTCGATATTTTTGATTTCATTTCATTTGATCGCAGCCGTTCTCAGGGAAAATTGCTGACGCTGCATAACGGGCGACCGGCAGTCTATACGGATCCTCTCCGCGCAGGAGATATCCTCGTCATTCGCTGGGAATGAAAAAAACCGATCAGGCTTGAAAAATTTGACTATATTTAAGGAGGCTGTCATGTTAAAAAATATTAAGGTCAATCTGGAAGTGTTGGAGTCCATGCTGTATTTCTGGCAGGCGACCAAAGATCGCGAAAAAGTAGGGGAACAGTACATCATCAGTATTTCGGAAAAAGAAGAGATGAAGGCTGTCTATGATGGAGAGTTCAAAGCGGAATCGGTACGCCTCGTCCTCAGCGCGATATCCAATCGCGAGCTGCTGAACAGTACAAACAAAAAAGAAAGAAAGTTCTGGAACAACAATATGTGGATGCTGGAAGATATGGGGATGATGAATCAGATGCTGACGCCGCTGAAAGTACTGAATCTTTCCGCGATCAGAGAAGATTTTCCTCAGTTCGGCAAAGAGAGCGTCGAAATCTGTTTCTTCCCGGGACATACAGATACGTATCTCATCAAAGGAGACAGGCTTTATATCAACTTCTTCAAGATTTTCGCTGCGGAAGAAAATGTCCTTCATGTCGAGGGAATGCCGATCATGGACTTCATAAAAGAAAAGATTGCCGAGATGGCTGTCTGAAGATAGCGCAGCATAAGAATGAAATCGCTCTTTGAGTTTTGCAGGCAAACCGCCGGAAATTATGCAGGGATCTTTCCAAACATGATTTCCGGCGGTTTGTTCATAGTATGGAGTTATTCCTAAGTCCTTATTCTAAGCTGCGTGCCAATAAGTGAAAAACTACTATTCGCAGGATGGTTTAAGATGTTTTTTCAGGGGTATAAACAAAAATCAATATATAGAAGTAAAAGGGTTTATGCAGTTTTATAGCAAACGACATAAATATCTGCACTTTCGAAATGTATCCCGATTCCATTTTGCAGAAGAGGGATTTTGCAAAGTGAAAATAATTTTTGCGTTCACTATAATTGTACGAAGAGGAGGTATTTTTGATGAAAAGGAGAATCGTTTTATTTTTGCTGATATCTCTACTGCTTGTCATTATATCTCAAACTGTTTCGATGGCAGGTCATCATTCGACCAATCATCACAATAAGACGGATATGAATTTTGCTCTTTGCGGTGAAAGGGATATCAACATCTGCGCCCAAAGACTGAAAGAATTAAGTAAAAACGATGAGGTGCTTAGAGGGGAAACTTGTCCTTACTGTGGAATTGGTAATTTTGCAGTAATCAATACTCAATACGGCGTCGAAGAATACGAGAGATATGAACTTTGCAGTCATAGACCTGCCGGAGTCGATTATATTTACAAAACGCCGGTTATAAATCTTACAGATGCAACAGATGCGGTGCGGCGACGAATACGACCTCATACAGTTACAGAGTAGAGTGCCATGGTCTTTATGCAAAATAATAAAGCGACAACAAATATTATAAAAGAGGCGAACCCAAACATAGGTTTTTTAAGAGAGATCGGGAATTGAAAAATGGCTAATTTCAACGTTTCGTTGAAATTAGCCATTTTTGTTTTTTCAGGACTGTGTAGTCAGTCCTTTTTATTTTCAAAAAGTGTTCTTAGAGTGAATGTCCCAATCTAAGATCAAGTATAAAGATCTTAAAGGATGACCGGGACTTCCGGCTCCGGTTCTTCCGTCCCGGGGAGAACCGGACTGTCATCCCCGGGAGGAGGAGTGTCCGGTATGTCCGGAATATCGGGGATATCCGGAATGGAGGGCTGGGTTGGAGGAGCCGGATCAACAGGAGGGTGCTGGGGTGTTGTCGGCGGATTCGTGTCATCAATCACCGGGGGGATGAAAAGATCATCATCAATCGGCGCTTCGAGAGGGGAAGAAGGAGCGCCGTGACTGGAGCAGTGTTCGGTAGGCTCTGTTCCCGCCTTGAAGATCTCGGTCTTTACCGTGCAGGTCGCCAGCGGAAGCTTTCCACTGTGGACGCAGACATTGATTTCGACGATTCCTTCCGGTCTTTCAAAAGGTTTGTTTTCATAACCTTCATGTACTTCCTTCATTACTTCCCGCCAGAGTTTTGCAGACATGGTGCTGCCGTCGGCAAGAGGGGTCGGCATGTCTGTTCCGATCCAGGTTCCGCCGGTGAAATAGGGAGTAAACCCGACAAACCAGACGTCTTTTTGGTCGTTGGTCGTTCCTGTTTTTCCGGCAACCGGCATATTCGGGAGCTGAGCGGCCGTTCCGCTTCCTCGAAGGACGGCCGTACGAAGAATATCCGTCATGATATAAGCGGTCTGCGGATCCGTGATGCGTTTTGTATGGGGCGTATTCTCGATCAACACATCTCCATTGGCATTTTCAATGCGGGTAAAAAAGACAGGAGCATTGACTGCGCCGTGGTTGGAAAAGACCGTATAGGCGGAAGTGATATCCAAAGGCGTCACTCCTTTGGTCATTCCTCCGAGCACGAGGGAGAGGTTTTCATCGTTGACTCTCGAGTTCTGATTTCTCGTGACAAGCGTCGAGATGCCGAGATTCTGAAGGTTTTTTATGATTGCATTGATGCCGGCTCTTTCACTTCCCTCAAAGGTTTCCGCAACACGAACCGCAGCGACGTTTGAAGAGTGCTCGATCATCGTACGGATCGGAGAGGGTCCGAAATAACGCCCCACGTTTTTTGGCCAGTATCCGCCTTTGCCATCGGGACGGGGAGTGTCGTTGATGATGGTCGCCGCGTTGATCTTGCCGGCCATCATGGCGGGAAGATAGACCGCGATCGGTTTGATGGAAGATCCGGGCTGCCTCGGATTCAGGGCTCGGTTATAGATCCGGTCTCCACCGATGCCTCTTCCGCCGATAAGCGCTCGCACAGCACCGGTGGAGTTCTCCATGATGACCATGGCTCCCTGAGGCTGGGCGAGTCCGTTCTCATCGACAAAAGCTCCTTTGAAATTGCCCGCATTTTCGAATTGGCGTTCGAGGATCTTCTGCATTCGCGTATCGAGAGTCGAGTAAATGCGCAGGCCTCCGTTATAAAGCATACTGACGGCCTCGTCTTCCGTATAGCCTTTTTCGGCGAAAGCGTCTATCACATCTCGCTTCAGTTTATCTATAAAATAGGTCGAGATGCCTTGTTCCTTCTTTTTACCCAATTTGATTATGATCGGAGCATTTACGGCTTCGTCGTATTCAAGCTGGGTAATTTTTCCGAGTTCGAACATTTTGCGGAGAACGACCTCCTGACGGATTTTCGATTCGGAATTCAGTACAGCTTTTCGTGCAAAGACGTCGCCTTTTTTCAGAAGGTTGTGGGTGAATTTATCCACCTTGCCTGCAGCAAAGAGCTTGTCATAGATTGCGAGTTCTTCCTCGGTGGGTATCGGCGCGTCTTTGATGGCGATGACGGCGATTTCCAAAGGAGCGACCTCCTCCTCTGGAGATATTTTTTCCGTCACATAAGGCGAGAATTTCGAGGGATATTTCGTGATTCCCGCTATCATCGCGGACTCTGCCAAATTGAGCTCCGAGACGGGTTTTGAAAAATAAGTCTGAGCAGCCGCTTCGACGCCGTTGGTTCCTCTTCCCAAGGCGATGGAATTCAAGTAAGCGTGAAGGATCTGTTCTTTGCTCATCTGTTTTTCGATTTCAACAGCGTAGTATGCGTCCTTTATCTTTCGAGTGAAGTCTTTTTTCGACGAAGTATAGAGGTTTTTTGCCAGCTGCATCGTGATCGTCGACGCTCCCTGAGCGAGGCTCCTCGTCTTTAGATCGTAATAAATGGCTCCGACGACTCTTTTGAAGTCGATCCCATTATGCTCGTAAAAACGTTCGTCTTCGATGGCGACAACAGCTTCCTGAAGATGTACGGGAATCTGTTCCATCGGGACGACGGAACGATAACTGTCCGCACTGTGGACTTTTTCGACGAGCTGTCCTTCCGTATCGTAGATGAAAGAGCTTTCATCAAGAAGAGTTTCAATATCGCTGATATTGATTGGAGGGGCGGACTGAATGACTGCAAAAACCAAGCCGAAAGCGACAGCGGAAGCGATCACTCCCAGCAATAATATGATCAAAAGCAAAACTTTGATGACGCCGGCGCCTTTTCGTCTCTTCCTCTTTCTTCCGTTTGGAGAAGCAGAATTCGAAGGGCTTATATGACTCATACCGTTGATGACCTCCTTAACATATAGATTCGTATTCAATTATAACATAAATCTATCCCAATATACCCATTTTTTCAATTGAATACACAGGACAGGCGATAAAGATACTTTTCATAAAGAGCTGAAATGAGGTATAATGGATGTAAGAAACGGGGTGGAAAATCAGATGGAAAACAGAAGAACGGATATGCCTTCTCTTAAAGTCATTTCAGGAGAAGGGGCCGGACAGAGAGAGAAGATGATTTTGGCGGGGCTCAATGTGACCAATCGGCAGAAATCAGGAAGCAGTACAAATATCTACGAGAGTATGAAGGAGCTGGAAGAACTTGCCGTCGCAGCAGGCGGCGAAGTGCTGGGCAGTATCGTTCAAAATAAAGACAGTTATGACGCCGCCTATTACATAGGGAAAGGAAAGGCGGAAGAGATCAAAGCCTATGCGGAGAATCTGGGGGCGGATATCGTTGTTTTTAATGAGGAACTTTCAGGAGCGCAGATACGAAATCTCGAAGAGCTGATCGGCGTGAGCGTCATAGATCGGACGGCGCTGATACTGGATATTTTTGCCGGGAGAGCCTTGTCTAAGGAAGGTAAATTGCAGGTGGAGCTCGCCCAGCATAAATACCGCCTGCCGAGACTGACCGGAGAAGGGATTGCGATGTCTCGAACCGGAGGAGGAATAGGGACGAGAGGACCCGGTGAAAAAAAATTGGAAACGGATAAAAGACATATTCGAGAACGGATCAACGATATTCGCAGAGAACTCAAAGAAATTTCAAAAAATCGTGAGATCCAGCGTTCACAGAGGCTGAAATCCAATCTTCCGATCATTGCGCTCGTAGGATATACCAATGCGGGGAAATCGACGATAATGAATGAACTGATAAAGACGCACCGGGACTATTCCGAGGACAAGGCCGTCTTTGCAAAGGATATGCTCTTTGCGACCTTGGACGTCTCTCTTCGCAAGGCGGTGCTTCCATGCAAGCAGGAGTATCTGATCACGGATACGGTCGGTTTCGTTTCGGAGCTTCCCCATGATTTGATCGAGGCTTTCAAAGCGACTTTGGAAGAGGTGAGATTTGCCGACGCTCTCGTACATGTTGTCGATGCTTCCAATGAACATCTGCAGCTTCAGATAGAGACGACCCTCAGCGTGCTCAGAGAACTCGGCGTTGAGGACAAACCGATGCTCTATGTCTTCAACAAGGCGGATAAGGTCTCCTATGAGCTTGAATATAAACCGAAGGATCCTTTTGTTTTTATTTCAGCTGCAACGGGGTATAATATGGAAATTTTCGTCGGAATGATCGAGAAAATGATATTGAGCAGAAGGAAAAAAGTGGAGCTCAAGATCCCTTATACCAAAGGAGAGATCGTCAGTCTTCTGCACCAAAAATATCATTTTGAGGAAGAATACCGCGAGGACGGCGCATATTTTGAGGTGGATCTGGACGAAGTCGATTACGGAAGGTATCATGAATACATCGCAGGAAAAGAACAGTAATGAGAAAAAGGGAAGAGTGTTTTTCTCAAGAGGAAGCCCTTCGCAGAGAATGGGAAAATATCAGAGAACTGTCGGAAGAGAGAATTACTTTTCTCTTGCATCGGGAAGGGAAGACCGTACCTCAGATAGCCAGGATAAGGGGGCTGTCCGAGACGAAGGTCAAAGAGCATCTGTTCCTGTCTAAAAAACAACAAATGCAAAAAAACGAAAAAAATGCAAAAAGACCGCTTTTAGAAAAGTATCTTTCGATGAGCAGAGAAGAAAGGGAGACGTATCTGCAGGCGCTTTCGGAAGACGAGGAAAGAAGGCTTATTTCTGTGATGATTCAGGCGGCGGAATCGAACTGTCAGATGGAAGATCTGATGGTCATTTTGTGGACGGCGGGAGAAAAAAAGATACCTTCGCTTTATGATAAACTGAAGTTTTACTGTAAACATCCCCATGGCAATATGAGACGCATTTGTTATTCTTCAATGGGTAAATCCGGCAGCGCCGAATTTCTGCCTTATGTGGTACAGGGATTCAGAGACAAAAAAGCGCAGGTTCGCCAGTATGCGGTGATTGCCTTCGGGAAGCTTGCAGAGGAAGATCAGCTTTTCATGCTTGAGTTTTTGCGTAAAAATAAACAGGAAGAAGATTATGTCCTTCGTGCGGCAGAAAAAGCTATTGAAGCTGTAAAGGGCAGAAAAGGAAAGAGAGAGATTGATATTGAAGGAGTATAATACCCTTTACCGATCTTCGAAGGAAGAGATCTTAATTGAAAAATCAAGGTTTATCGGTTATGGAAAAGGGGTGGAAACGGAAAACGAGGCGTCGGAATTCATAAAAACGATCAGCAAAGGTCATTACGACGCCACGCACAATGTATGGGCCTATATTTTCGGAGAAAATTCTGAGATACAGAGATATTCCGATGACGGAGAACCTTCGGGAACCGCGGGGATTCCTGTTTTGGAGGTGCTGAAAAAAGAAGGGATTACCAATGCGGTTCTTGTCGTCACCAGATATTTCGGCGGAATCAAACTTGGAGCGGGCGGACTTGTCAGAGCCTATACGAAATGTGCGGCGGCTGCAGTCAAGTCTTCCGGAATTCTTTGCAGGAGAATTTTTATTCCTCTTCAAATAACCGTTGATTACAGCTTTATCGGCAAACTCCAAAGAGATTTGGCGGCCAGAGGGATTGCTCATGGAGCTGCCGAATTTTCCGAAAAGGTGAGCATAGATGTCTTCTCTCCAAGAGAAGAAGTGGAAAATTATATTGCCTACTATACGGATTTGATGATGGGCAATATTTCCGTGGAAAAAAAAGAGGAACGGTATTTGGATTTTTATCATGAGCAGTTGCTGCTCTGAATACAAGAAGGAGAAAAGATATGGAGCTGAAAAATATCAGTGAGAAAATGCAAAAAAATATCGAGGAGATGCTCTCGAAAAAGAGATGGGCTGTCTATGGGATCAGTCCGGATGAGAGTAAGTTCGGATATAAAATTCCTCTGCGCATGCTGGAGCACGGCTATGAAATCGTCGGAATCAACAAAAAATACGCTGGTCAGGACATCGGCGGCATCAAGGTCGTATCCTCTCTTGCAGAGATCGAGGGATCTGTGGACTGCATTGATGTGATCGTCAATCCGAAGATCAGCCTGCAGGTGATTGATGAAGCGAAAGAACTGGGGATCCGCAATCTTTGGTTTCAGCCCGGGACTTGGGATGAAGAAGTCCTCCGAAAAGCGGAGGAAGCGGATATGAGCGTTGTTCATGAAGCCTGTGTATATGCGATTTTGGGAGAAAATTAAAGAGAGATCTTCCTGCAAGGCCGCTCCAATTTTGAGTTTACTTAATTTCTTAATTATGTTAGAATTTTTAAGGTGAATTTTCTCTAAATCTTTGACAGATGATTGTAAGGAGGATTTTTTTGGGACGAATAGGAAATATTATCAATAAAAAAGGCAAGATGGATTCTCAGAGAGCGAAGATCTTTACGAAGTATGCTCGTCTGATTTCCGTTGCGGCAAAGCAGGGGGGAGGAGATCCTGAATATAACGCGGCGCTCAAAAATGCCATCGACAAGGCGAAAAGTGAAAATATGCCCAACGATAATATAGACCGGGCGATTAAAAAAGGAGTCGGGGGCGGAGAGCATGACAATTACGAGAGCATAGCCTATGAAGGCTATGGTCCCGGCGGGGTTGCCGTCATCGTTGAAGCCCTGACGGACAACAAAAATCGCACGGCAGGAAATATGAGACATTATTTCGACAAAAATGGCGGAAATCTGGGAACTGCAGGATGTGTGAGCTTTATGTTCGACCGAAAGGGGCAGATGATCATAGAGAATACGGATGCCGTTTCGGAAGAGGATCTGATGGAGACGGCTCTGGAAGCCGGGGCGGAGGATTTCATTACGGAAGAGGACTGCTTTGTCATTCTGACCGAGCCAGATCAGTTCGGCAGTGTGAAGGAGGTTCTCTCTGCGAAGGGATATCAATTTGCTTCCGCGGATGTGACGATGATTCCTCAGACTTATTGCAGCATAGACGAATCGAATCAGAAAAGCATGGAGAAACTCATGGATATGCTTGAAGATGATGACGATGTGCAGAATGTCTACCACAATATTCAGGAAAATTAGAGCAGTCGGAAAAAATTCTGCAGAAACTGTTTTTAGAGGCGAAGATGCGGAGATCGTTTTTCAGGAGGATCTTTTTCGTTGAAGCGGAAAACGAGGACTCTTTCTGTCTTTCGGTGAGGTCAAATACCTTGGAGGGAGGGCGTCCTCTTCGAAAAACTGTCTTCGAGCTTTGATTTCGGATGCGGCTTATGCTTATATGAGGCTCTTACAGGAGTATATCGAAGGTGGATGATGAACGCAAAGAGAATCGGAATCATGGGGGGGACTTTTGACCCGATACATCTGGGACATTTGATCATTGCGGAAGCTGCAAGGATGATGTTTTACTTGGATGAGATCATCTTTATCCCGGTAGGAGATCCCCCGCATAAAAACAAGAGGAAGGTTTCTTCGGCGAAGCACCGGCTTCGAATGATCGAACTTTCCATAGCCGATAATCCGGCTTTTTTCGTATCGGATATGGAGATTCGAAGGCAGGGAGAGACCTACACGATAGATACGCTCAGAGAGATGCGGCGGCGATACCCGGAAGACCGGATGTTTTTCATCACGGGGGCGGATGCGATGGACTCGATCACGACATGGAAAGACTATGAGGAATTGTTTTCTTATGCGGATTTTGTCGTTGCGATTCGAGGAGAAGAGGCGAGATATCAAATCAAATCCGGGATCTCCAAATTCAAAGAGCATATTCTGAGGCTGGACACTCCTTTTGTCGATATTTCATCAACAAAGATAAGGCAGTGTGTAAGAGATGATATAAGTATAAGATATGTAGTCAGAGAAGATGTGAGAGTGTATATTGATGAAAAAGGTCTGTATAAATAAGGCTGAGATTCGAAAGAAACTCAGCGAGATTCTTTCTCCTAAACGATATCAACATACTTTGGGCGTCGTGAAGGCTGCGAAAGAACTTGCCGGAAGATACGGTGCGGACGTCGAAAGCGCAGAGATCGCGGCGCTTTTTCACGATTACTGCAAAAATATGAATTTGCAGGAATATGAGGACTATATCAGCAGGTATGGCATCGTTTTTGATGAGATCTCTTATGGGAACCGAGAGCTGATGCACGGAAGGATCGCAAGATATATTGCCGAAAAGGAATATGGCGTCTATGACGAGGATATCCTTCATGCAGTCGAATATCACACGACAGGGAGAAAACAGATGTCTCTTCTCGAAAAGGTGATCGCCTTGGCTGATTATATCGAGGAAGGGCGCGATTTTCCGGGAGCCGAGGAGATTCGCAGGCTGGCAAAAGAGGATATCGACAGAGCTCTGCTCTTTGCGATGGAAGGGACGCTGCGGCGTCTGATCGAAAAAAATCAGCCGATTCATATAGATACGATAGAAGCAAGAAATAGCTTGATAAGGCAAATAAAAACAGAGGTGTATGAGCGATGAAGCAGTTTATTAAGGTCTTTCTGATCTCCTTTCTGCTCTTTTCCGTCGCATTTGGAGCGGGATTGAAATGGTATTTGGACAGAGAGGACGAGCAGAAGGCCGAAGAAGTCAAGGAACAGAAAATAGAGGAGCTGGAGGAGAAAGTAAAAAAAGAGAGAGTGAACATCCTTCTGCTCGGAGTGGACACCCTTGACGGAGCGAAAAATCAAACCCGAACAGATACGATGATCCTCTTCAGCATGGATCCCAAGACGAATACGGCATTTATATTTTCTATCCCGAGAGACAGCCGGGTCAATATCCGAAACCATGGGCTCGACAAGATCAATCATGCCCATGCCTACGGCGGAGTCGATCTGTCGATCAAGGCCGTTAAGGATTTTCTGCAGATACCGATCCACCACTATGTGAGGGTCGACTATCAGGCTCTGTTCAAGACAGTCGACAACCTTGACGGTATTGAAGTAGATGTCAAACAGAATATGTATTATAAAGACCCCTATGCGACGCCGCCTCTTTTGATTAATGTAAAGAAGGGGAGACAGGTGCTTGACGGACAGAAAGCGATGGAATACCTTCGCTTTCGAGGATATTCCGGAAATCCCGATCTCGTGCGTGTCGGAGTGCAGCAGGATTTCGTCCAGAGAGTGATGAAAAAGCTTCTCAGTCCCTCCTATATTTCCAAGGTTCCAACTCATATCGAAACACTTTACACCTATGTCGATACGGATATGAGTCTCAAAGATATGCTTGAGCTGGCAAAAGACGGGATCAAGCTGGATCCGAACAAACTCCGCAAGATGACGGTGCCGGGGGAAGGAAAGTATATCGGGGCCATCTCCTATTTCATTGTTGACGAGCCAAAAATGAGAGAAGATATCGCCTATCTCCTTGCCGCAGACTATCGGGATGTGGAAACTGAGACAGAAAACGCACAGTCTCAGGATGGAGGGGAGAGAGCTCAGGGCGGGAAAACCGAGCCGGAAAAATCAGTCGAAAATCCCGAAGAAAAGAAGCCGGAAGAAGCGAAACCCGAGCAGCCTCCTGTGGAAGAAAAGCCGCAGACTGTCATCGTTCAGAACGGCAGTGGAAGAAACGGCGTTGCGAAAAAGGCCTCTGATTTGCTGAAGATTTCGGACATCAAGGTGAACAGGGTTTCCAATGCCGACAATTTCAACTATGCAAACACACTCATCTACTACGGAGAAAACAGAAGCTTTGCGGAATCGGTGCAGTCTGCACTTGGAGCCGGGCAGTTGGTGGAAGACAGCCAAAAGCTCAAGACCTACAAGGCGGATATTATGGTAGTGATCGGAAAAGATTTTAATTAGGAGGGAATATGACGGTAGAAAATTATGTGAAATTGGCCTGTTCGGCGATGGATGAAAAGTCAGCGGAAGACATTAAGGTCATTGATTTGCGGAAGATTTCTTCTCTTGCCGATTATTTCATCATCGGCAGCGCTTCGAATGAGAGACTCACTAAGGCGATTTCCGACAATATTGACAAGGTGCTCTCGGAAAACGGACTCGAAGTGCGGGCGAGAGAAGGAGAGGACAGCGCAAGTTGGATACTGCTTGACTATGGAGATTTCATCGTTCATATCTTCAAAAATGAAGAGAGAGCCTTCTATAATCTCGAGCGGCTTTGGAAAGATGCTCCTTATGTAGAGATAGAGGATCTCCGGTAAGCAGTCTCTGTAAATCGGAAAAGGAGAGGGCGTATTGCGGGATACGCTGTGGATGAAAATGAAAAACATCAGTGTTTTTGATATTATCGGACCGATCATGGTCGGTCCCTCCAGTTCACATACGGCAGGAGCTCTGCGTATCGCTCTTGTCGCTCATAAGATATTCAAAGATGAGATCGAGGAAGTCTGTTTTACTCTCTACGGATCTTTTGAGAAGACTTATCGGGGACACGGTACCGACAGAGCTCTTCTTGGAGGAATCATGGGTTTTCAGACTTACGACGAACGGATTCGGGACGCCTATGAAATTGCAGATAAACAGGGGATAAGATACTCTTTTGTTCCGGGGGTCATGGACGTCGGGATGCATCCGAACACCGTAAGGATAGATATCAAAGGAAAACATCGCGACCTTTCTCTCGTAGGAGAATCCATCGGAGGGGGAAGTATTCTGATTCGTCAGATCAACGGAATTTCCGTGAAATTTACCGGTGAATATACCAGTATCATCATTCAGCAGGAAGATGTGCCGGGAATCGTCTCCCATATCGCCAGCTGTTTTACCAGGAGAAATGTAAATATCGCTTTTATGAGTATGTTTCGTGAAGCCGCCGGAGCCAAAGCATTTACAATCCTTGAACTGGATGAGAGAGTATCGGAAGAAGTGCTGGAAGATATTCGCATGAACCCTCATATTGAAGATGCTTTCCTGGTTGATTTCAAATAGAAAGTACACTCAATAAAGAGGCCGGAGGAATGATTATGAATTTTAATACAGGAGAAGAGCTTCTTCAGCTTTGTCAAACTCATAAGAAAAGTATTTCACAGATAATGATGGAGATCGAGTCTCAGAATTTCGATCTCGGCGAGGAAGAAATGTTCAGGCTGATGAAGGAATCTTTTCAAGTCATGAAGAGAGCGGTGCATAAGTCCTTATCGAAGGATATTCGTTCGATGGGAGGGCTGATCGGCGGAGAGGCAAAAAAGCTTGCTTCACAGCGGGAAGCAGGAAGAAATCTCTGCGGCAATCCGACGTCAAAAGCAATCGCCTACGCGATGGGGGTTTTGGAAGTCAATGCCTCCATGGGTCTGATCGTCGCCGCGCCTACGGCCGGTTCCTGCGGGATCCTTCCCGGGGTACTGACGATGATTCAGGAAGAGTATAATTTTTCGGATGAAGAGATGGAAGCGGCTCTTTTCAACGCCGCAGCTGTCGGGATCATCATCGTGAAGAACGCGACGGTATCCGGTGCTGAAGGCGGCTGTCAGGCCGAGACCGGAGCGGCTGCGGCGATGGCGGCCTCTGCAGTCTGTGAGCTGATGGGAGGTTCGGCGGAACAATGTCTCAGCGCTGCCGGAACCGCTCTCAAGAACATCATGGGGCTTGTCTGTGATCCCATCGCAGGACTTGTTGAAGCTCCCTGTCAGAAAAGAAATGCGATGGGAGCGGCGAATGCTCTCATCAGCGCGGAAATATCTCTGGCGGGGATCCCGAGTCTGATCCCCTTTGACGAGACGGTATCCGCCATGTACAAAGTCGGAAAAATGCTTCCCTTTGAGCTTCGTGAGACTGCTCTTGGAGGCGTCGCCGATACGCCGACAGGCTGTAGTCTTTGCAGGAAAATATTTCAATAGTCGTCATTTTTTTTCATTCTGATGTTTTATTGAGTTCTAAGGTGGTAGAAATAGAATATCCGTTTTTTTATTTGTGAGAAAGGAGATCGTCATGGCTAATATTTTAGGGAGATTCAAGGATATCATGTCCGCCAATGTAAATGCGCTGCTTGATAAGGTGGAGGATCCGGCAAAGATGGTTGATCAGTATCTCAGAAATATGGAAAAAGATCTGCAGGAAGTCAAAGAAGAAACCGCCGCCGTAATGGCTGAAGAAACAAGAGCAAAGAGAGAGCTCGACGCCTGCATTGCGGATATTGACAAGATGCAGGAATATGCAAAGAGAGCTTTGGAATCGGGGAATGAAGGGGATGCGAGAAAATTCCTGGAGACGAAGACTTCTTTGGCGACCAAGAAGGAAAGTCTCGAAAAAATCTATGAGACTGCTGCAGGAAATGCACAGAAGATGCGCGGTATGTACGATAAACTCGTGCAGGATATCCAGGCGCTTCAGGCGAAAAAAAGTGAGATTAAAGCCAAAGTGGCGGTCGCCAAGACACAGCAGAATATGAGCAAAATCGGAACGAGCGTCAGCAGTGCCAGCGGAAATATGTCCGCCTTTTCCAGAATGGAAGAAAAAGCGAATCGAATGCTGGACGAGGCCGGAGCGATGAGCGAGCTGAACCGATCCGCCGAAGATTCGGATATTTCGAAGCTCACGGAAAAGTACAGTGTCAGCACTTCGGCCGTCGATGCGGAATTAGAAGCTCTGAAAGCGGAACTGAACAAATAGGTCATTCAATTTTGATATCGGCAGTATCGGAGGTGATGATATGTCTGAAGAGAAAATAGTTCATCGTTGTGATTCATGCGGCGGTACGATGATTTTCGATACGAGATCCCAGACGCTGAAATGCCCCAACTGTGGAAGCTGTCAAGAGATTGTCGATGAGAGGACAACAAGAGAGCATGCACTGCACGAATATGAGTCCACAAAGGTTTCGGCTCAGGAAAAACATTCATCAACGATGGAATGCAGCGGCTGCGGAGCTCAAATTGAGCTTGATGAACGATCATCCGCCGTCAGCTGTCCGTACTGCGGTTCGAGTATCGTTCTGGCACAAAGACAGCTTTCTTCCATCCTTCCTGACGGACTTCGTCCTTTTCAGATCGATAAGAACAAAGCCGCGGAGATCTTCAGAGAATGGATCCGCAAGAGAGGACTTGCTCCGAATGAATTAAAGAGGCTGTATCAACAAGACAGGATGATGGGTATCTATCTTCCGTACTGGACCTTTGACGCTCAGATGAGTTCTCCCTATTCGGCGATGGGGGGGAATGACTATCAAGTCGAATATACGGACAGCGACGGAAATACAAAATATCGTACGGAGACGGAATGGTACCCTGTGTCGGGAAGAGTGGAAGCTTTTTTCGACGACGTCCTGATTCGGGCCTCGGAGACTCTGCGTCCGGATCTTCTGAGAGCTATCGGGAATTTCAATACAAAAGCTCTCGTCAGTTATTCTCCGGCTTATATCTCAGGATTTGCGGCTGAGGTGCATACGATAGAGTTCGGACGGGCGCATTCGGAAGCGAGGAGCGAGATGGACGGGAGAACGGAAGCCATGATAAGGAGCGAAGTGCTTGCGAGGTACGACCGAGTCCGAGATATTCACATGTCTCCCCAATACAGCAGAGAGACCTATAAGCATATCCTGCTTCCGTTATATTCGACGGCCTATGCATACAAAGGGAAGACGTTTCAGGTGCTGATCAACGGAGAGACCGGAACGATTCATGGAGATTATCCGAAGAGCATCGTGAAGATAGGGCTGATTATTCTGGCTGTCCTTATCGTCCTTGCTCTGATTTATTTCTTTACCCGGCAGGCGGACGCCTCAGCTTTTTTCAGTGATTTTCAGGAAATCGCTTATCTTGAAGAATACAGCGTCATTTCATAGAGTGTTCGGTTGTATAATGAAAGTGTACGGAAACAGGCAGCAAGGATTTTTCCTTGCTGCTTCTTACAGAAAAAATATAAATATAACAGGGTGAATCTATTTTTATCAGTTTTAGGGGGACGAGAATGAAAGGATCATTTAATCTTCGAAGCAGTATGGCCTTCAAAATGCTAATCTCTACTCTTCCGGTCGTGATTGTGAGTATCATCCTCATATCCGCGATAGGATATATCTATTCGGGGAGTATCATTGAGGAACAGATCGACTCTAAAATGAATGAGCATATTATCGAGATGACGAATCAGGTCAATACCGTTTTGCAGAGAGAGAAGGCCATTGCCAAAAGTATGGCGACGAGCATAGAAACCTCGTTTGAGAGTCTGCAGGAGAAAGATTATGAAAAAATGCTCCTCTCCTATACGGAGATGTATCCGGAGACGGCGGGTATGGGTCTTTGGTTTGCTCCTTTCGCTTTTGGAGAACGAGAGAAATATGCGCCCTATGTCTTCAGAGAGGGAGAGAAAATCGTCTACAGCGACGAATATACGGTCAGTGATTTTGACATTTGGGAAAGCGAGTGGTATAAAGTCGGATCAAATCCTGAGGGCGGATGGACCGAGGTCTATACGGACGCCGTTTCCGGGACGCCGATGGTGACGATTTCTTATCCTTTTTATTCCGACGCGGGCAGTATGCTCGGCGTTGTGACTGTAGACGTCCATCTGGGAAGTATTCAGCAGATCGTCGTCGCTCAGAGCATCAGCGATGAGAACAAGGCTTTTCTGATAGATAAAAACGGCATGTACCTCTCCGATGTATCGGAAGAAAAGATCATGAAGATCAAAGTGAGTGAAGAAGGAAATGAATCCTTTGTTTCCGCTGCAAAAACGATGCTTTCCCATACAGAAGGCTCGAAAGAGGAGTTTTCGGTCGGCAAAGAAAACTATTTCCTCTATCACAACAGGGTGCCTGAAACAAATTGGATCGTCGGGATGCAGATCAATCAGAAAGATATGTATAAAGATCTTTCAAATCTCATGAACCAGTTTGCGCTCGTCGGTCTTCTGTCGATTTTGCTTGTCAGCGGCCTGAATGTTTGGGTAGCTGGAAATTATGGAAAAAGAGCCGGAAGATACAGTGAGTTTTCCAATCGGGTATCGGAGGGATCTCTTGACATCCGTCTGGAGGAGAAAGATCTGAGGAACAGGGATGAACTTGGCGAGATCGGAAAATCTCTTTCCAAGATGCAGTCTCAGCTTAAGGGCATCATTGAAGGATTCATCAGGGACTCTGACAAGATTGATGAACACTCGAAAAATCTTTCCGTATTTTCGCAGCAGATGAGTCATTCTTCTGAAAATATGGTCAACTCAATCTCTGACGTCACTCTCCATACGAAGACGCAGTTTGAGAATCTCAGATCCATTGCAAAGAGGATCGAGAGTTTCGGACATTCCGTTGATGAGATGAAATCTTCCATGGACGAGGTGGGAGAATCGGCAGACGGGATCGGGAGCCTCGCCTTGCAGAGTGATTCCAAGATGGGCGCCTTGATCGATTCTTTCGAGAAAATGGACAGAAATTTTGAAGGCCTGATCAAAAAGATCTATTCGATGGAGGAAAATATCGGTCAGGTCAATGAGATCACAGGTCTGATCAATTCAATATCCGAACAGACGAATCTCCTTGCACTCAACGCTGCGATAGAAGCTGCGAGAGCCGGAGAGTCCGGAAGAGGGTTTGCAGTGGTTGCCGATGAGATTCGTCAGCTTGCCGAAAGGAGCAAAAATGCCTCTCAGGAAATCAATGAGATCATACAGAAGGTTTCAGCGGATGCGAATGAAATGGTCGCTTCGACTCAAAGCGTAAATCGGGAAATGGACGCCCAGAAGAACAATATCAATATTTCCATGGAATCCTTCCAAAGCATCGTCCTCGCCGTCGAAAAAATACGCCCGATGATACAAAGTACAGGGAATATTTCGACTCGGATTAACCAAGATAAGGATCAGATTCTGGAGGAGATCATCGAACTGGAAAAGATGTCGGAAAGTGTCTCCTCATCGACACAGACGATCCTTTCCGCTTCAGAGGAAACGACATCAATGGCGCAGGAACTCTCAGCTTCGGCTCATGATCTCGAAAGATTGACAGGAGAGATGCGGGAAAAAATGAATTTCTTTAAATTATAATCCAAAGGAGAATGACAATGAAAAAAATAAGACTGTTTCACGCATCCTGGTGTCCCCACTGCGTCAATGCAAAAGGTTGGCTGAACGAACTTCTTGAGGAAAATCCTGAATACAAAAAACTCGATATTGAGATGATCGATATCGACAGGCAGAAAGATAAGCTTGTCGGAGTGGATTTCTACTATGTGCCGACTTTTTATATCGACTCGGCAAAAGCCTTCGAAGGGGTGCCTTCCAAGGAAATCGTTCAAAAAGTTCTCGATGAAGCAAAGTAAAATAAAAAATAGAATATCGGAAAATTAAGGATAGAGAGAGCGAAGCTGCCGATATGATCGGGAAACTTTGCTCTTTTCCGTTTGGGTGAAGAATAGTATAATGGAAGGGTGAAGAGAGATTCTGTGATTTCAGAGGGTTATCCGTAGAAGATTTTGTTGGGGGAAGAGAGTTTGAAGTTTATATTTTCAATGGCGACAAAATCCAGATTGATGGGCAGTATCGGCATGCATATGCAGTGGGTGTCCGAAGAAAAAAAGTTGGATCAATTTTTTCTTTTGGATGCGGAGGGCGACGGTATTGCAGACTATCTCGGACTTTGGGACGCCGGGGAAGAGCAGATTCGAAAAGAACGACAGCGGCTGATGGGAGGGCTTGGAAGCGGTATCGTGAAACTGACCCGCAAAGAAAGCTTTAATCTTCTTTATGAGTTCGGCAAGCTCAATATCAGAAACAACCGGGCGTTGCCGGAACCGATCGGCGAGTATGGAAGTTTTCTCAAACGGGATATCTCTTTGTCTCAAGAAGAACTGATCGGCAAAATCTCGGAGAACATAGCGGATGAGACGGAATTTATCAACTATCTGACCATGCGTTTCATTGCCAGAGATATTCCGATGCTCAGATATTTCTCTTATTATGACGAAGAAAGTTTTGATTTTTTTACCGACGAAGAAAGTACTCTTCTGAAAAACAGCGTTTCGAAAATTCGGGAGGACACCTACTCGGCGATTGCCGTCGTCGAAGGAAAGGACGGCTATTATCGACTGAAATTGGGATTTCGCATCCTTTTTGAAGGAAGATTTTATTTTCGCAGTTTGATGGGCAGTAAGAGAGAGCTTCTTCAGGCTTCAGAGGCGCTGCCTGACATACGGAGAAATGAGCGTCTGGCTATTTTTCGATGTGAGAAAAGAGATGTTTCGCAGCAGCTGATGAAAGAGATCCCCTCTCTGTTTCGCGTACCCTTTGAACACTGCGTACTATTTACGGAGTTTAAGAAAGACAACGCACATGTCAGGAATCCGGAGTACCGCATCAGTGACGACCTTGCCGGGGTCTATCTGCTCAAGGAAAAGGAGCTGATCTTTGTCGCTCTCGAAGATGCGATGTTCGAAAGAGGGGTTGAAATACTCGGCCGGATCGACGGACTGATCCTTGAGAAAGAGCTGCTGACTTTCACGCCGATCCTCTACGACTATGCCCAGTCGGATTTTGACAATATCTATGACTATATGAAAAGCAGATAAAGAGTGGGAGGATGCATGAGAGGTTTGATGATAGCCGCAACCAACAGCGGCACCGGAAAGACGACGATAAGCTGCGGAATACTTCGGGCGCTCCGAAACAGAGGATATCGAATCAGGCCCTATAAAGTCGGGCCCGACTATGTTGATACGACATACCATAAGCTGGCGGCCGGTCAGTCGTCCAAAAATTTGGATGAATTTATTTTGGGAAGGGAAGAACTTCGCTATCTCTACGGAAAAGATGCTCAGTCGTCGGATATCTCTCTTGTCGAGGGAGTCATGGGACTCTTCGACGGTTATCAGGCGGACGGCGATTACAGTTCTTCGGCTTCTGTCTCCAAAATACTCGGACTGCCGGTCATCCTCGTCATGGACTGCAAGGGGATGGCGGCTTCGGCGGGCGCGATAGCACAAGGTTTTGTAAACTATGACAAAGACGTCCGCATCGAAGGTTTTATCTTAAATCATGTCGGCACGGAAAATCATTTTCAGATCTTGAAAAAAGTGATCGAGAGAGATACAAAAATCCCTGTTCTCGGACGCTTTCCCAAAGATGCGGAGATCTCTCTCGGCTCAAGGCATCTCGGCCTGATCCCTCAGGAGGAGATGGAAAGCTCGGAGGAAAAAGTGCAGAAGATGGCGGATCTTGCAGAAAAATATCTGGATATGGAAAAATTGCTGCGGATCGCGGAGCAAGCGGAAGAGATCGAAGCGGGGGAGAGAAAAATAAGATCCTACAAAGGTCTGCGGCTTGCAGTAGCGATGGATAAGGCCTTTCATTTCTACTATGAAGACTCGCTGGATCTGCTGCGGGAAATGGAAGTCGAGCTTTTTTATTTCAGTCCTCTGAAAGATCGGCGGCTGCCCGACTGTCACGGGATCTATATCGGAGGCGGCTATCCGGAGCTCTTTGCAGAGGAGCTTGAATCCAACGAAGAGATCCGGAAAGAGATCAAAAGGCTGTCCGAGGGAGGAATGCCGATCTACGCGGAATGCGGAGGGCTCATGTACCTTGGAAGCTCTTTGATTTCTGAACAAGGATCCTATGAGATGGTCGGTATTTTTGAAGGCCTCAGCAGGATGACCACAGGGCTCAAGCGATTCGGTTACTGTACGGCGGTCATTGGGAGAGACGGGGTGTTAGGCAGGGCCGGAACAGAGATACGGGGACATGAGTTTCATCATTCCGTCTTTGAAACGAAGGAGGAGACTGTGTATCGGATTGAGAAGAAAAAATACGACGGCTCAGTGGACCGCTGGACCGGAGGATATCAGCGAAATAACACTCTTGCCTCCTATCTGCATCTGCATTTCTGTTCGGATCCTGAGATCGCCTGCCATTTTTGCCGTATGATGGAGGCTTATCGTGACGGTCTATAGTATTCTTGCGGCCTTTCTTCTTGATATGATCTTCGGGGATCCTTATGATTTTCCTCATCCTGTGCGATATATCGGAGATTTTATTTCGAAGACGGAGAAAATCCTCCGAAGATTGTTTATGACGGAAAGAGGCTTGAAGTTTGCAGGTTTTCTCCTTTGTATTTTGACGGTGGGTCTCAGTTTTGCGCTGACTTTCCTCCTTGTGCGCTTCGCAGAGCTTGCGCATCCCTTTCTGCGCCTTGCGGCCGAGGCAGTGATAATCTATACGGCTTTTTCGACGAAATGCCTCAAAGATGAAGCGATGAAGATTTATCATATCTTGGAAACCGGAAATTTGGAGGAGTCAAGGAAGGCTCTGTCCTATATCGTTGGAAGAGACACGGAGCGGCTCGGCAAAAAAGAGATCATCCGCGCCGTAGTCGAGACGGTGGCCGAGAATACGGTGGACGGTTTTTTATCTCCCCTGTTTTTCGCATTGATCGGCGGAGCTCCCGCCGCCATCGCATATAAGGCCGCCAATACTCTTGACTCCATGGTGGGGTACAAAAATGAAAAATATCTGAATTTAGGTTTTTTCTCTGCAAAATTCGATGATATCCTTAATTGGATACCGGCCAGACTGTCGATTCTTTTTTTTGCGTTTTCTGCTGCATTGCTCAAAGAAGACTGGAAAGCTTCTCTTCGGATCGGCATTCGGGATCGGAAGAATCACAAAAGTCCCAACTGTGCATATCCGGAAGCTGCCGTCGCCGGAGCCCTCGGCATTTGTCTGGGCGGTACGAATGTCTATTTCGGACAAAGCGTCTACAAACCGGTCATCGGCGATAAAAAAAGAGAAATCTGTCCGAGCGACATCGTAAGAACCTGCCGCCTGATGATGGGATCTGCAGTATTTGCGCTTCTGCTTGGTTGTCTGGTCACAGCGACCCTCAAAATATGAACGAATCGGTGCTGAAACAGAGAGCGGGGAATGCTTTCGCCTTTATTTTCCGAGATATACAGGATTGTCGTCAACGGATGATCGGTAATAATAGATCGAAGAGCGAAGAAAGGGTGAAGAGATGGGCAGAGTGCACGGTGCGGACGTCCTTGATTCTGCGGAAAAGACAGGAATATCGGAGAGCGATATCACGGATTTCAGTTCGAATGTCAATATTTTTCTTCCGGATCTGGATTATGACAAGATTTTTTTGCAGGCGAAAAAAAGACTTTCTCTTTATCCGGATCTGTCTTACCGAAAACTCAGACAGTCGGCAGCTTCACATTATTCCGTCAAGAAGGAACATATCGTCCCGGGAAACGGTGCGAGCGAACTGATCTATTTGATCAACAGGCTGCCCGATTTTTTGAGCGTTGGAATCGTCAATCCGACTTTTTGCGAGTATGAGAGAGCGGCGAGGATAGCGGGAAAGACTGTGATTCATTTTTCATTTGAGGAGATCGACGGGATCATCAGGGGAGAGATTCCGGAGGGAAAAAAGTTTCCGGATCTGCTGATTATCTGCAACCCCAACAATCCGACCGCTGAGATTCGCTCTTTAGAAAAGCTGCTTGAAATCTGCGGACAAAGAGGAACCCACCTGCTCGTGGATGAGACCTTCCTCGATTTTCAGCGGAATGAGGACTTCTCTCTGACGCCGCGGATAGAGGACTCTCAAAATCTCAGTCTGCTCAAAGCGCTGACGAAATACCCTGCGATGACCGGTCTGCGTCTGGGTTTTCTACTCAGTTCAAATAGGGCGATGATATCACAGCTTTGGGAATATAAAGAGCCCTGGAGTGTCAACTGTCTGGCGGAACAGGCGGCCATAGAGCTCTTTGCCGAAGGGGGAAGGTCTCATCTGGAGATCTTCCGAAAGAAGACCCAGTCCTATTATGAAGAAGAGAGTCTGAGACTGCACTTGCTCTACGGCGAGATCGAGCGGGTGAAAAAGATCTCCGAGGGGAGGGCGAACTACCTGCTTTTGGAATTTGAGAGAGGGATCAGCAGCGAGAGCATGAAAACTTTTCTTCTGCAGCAAAAGGGCTTTCTCGTCCGCAGCTGCACAGATTTTCGGGGTCTCGACGAGAGATATCTTCGCATTGCAGTTAAAGAGAGAGCGAAGAACGACGCTCTCTCTGAGGCGATCAAAGAGTATTTGAAATTTGCATCTGACTGCCGGTGAGTTCGAATTCATATTGAGAGATACAAGGTGGATCAATCGTGGAATATATCGGTATCTGCCCTGCATCCTGCGGAGAGCTGATACAGGGAAAAACAGAAGAAGGAGAGTTTCTGACCTCTTATAATATTCCTTTGTATTCAAAGGCCTGTCTGAGGCGGGGAGAACCAAAACTGAAGATGCGGCGGTATGAAAAATCATATCAGGCGTTGGAAAGGGTCTTGCGATACTTCGGTGAAGAAAAGCATCTCTCTTCCCTGAATCTTTCGATCATCTCGAATATTCCAAGGGGAAAAGGCATGTCGAGCTCATCGGCGGATATCGGCGCCGTCATCGGTGCTGCTGCGGCCTATCTGGGTCTTGCTGTCGAGCCGGAACTCGCCGCAAAATTTGCCGCTTCTATCGAGCCGACGGACTCTATCTTTTTCAGGCGTCTGACCCTGATCGATCCTCTGTCCGGGCGCAAGATCCGAACAATCGGCAAGTTGAAAGGAAAGAAGGTCCTCGTGCTTGAGTCCGCTGCAAAAGTCGAGACGATTGGAATGAGAAAGCGACCCGAATATTTGGAATATAAGAATAAGAATATTATTTTTTACAAAAAGATATTGGAAGATTTAGAAGAGGGTATAAAAGAAAATGATAGTAAATTGGTAGGAAATAGTTTGAGAAAGAGTGCCGTACTGAATCAGCAGCTCCTTGAAAAGCCGAGGCTGGAGGAGATTTTCGAGATCGCTGACAGACTGAAGGCTTATGGGGTGAATATTGCCCACAGCGGCTGTGTCGTCGGCATACTGATTGATGAAGAGGAAGATTCAAGGCGCTTTTCAGAAGCTTTTTCCTCCGCAAAAATCACCCGGGAGTACGGACGGATCTTCTGTCTGCCGATCATCGAAGGTGGAATTCAAAGTTGGAGGGAATGTAAAAATGGAGTATATAAAAAATCCGTATCAGATCGAAGAAGAGAGTTTTAAGATCATTCAGAATATCATTGATGATGAATTCGGAGGCTTTTCTTTCAGAGACAGTTTTGAAGAGGCGATCATCAAACGCTGCATCCATACCTCCGCGGATTTCGACTATCTGAAAAATCTGAGGATCAGTGAGGATTTCCGGCAGGCCATACTGTCTGCGGTCGAAAATAAAGCGACGATATATACGGATACGAATATGGCTTTGTCCGGAATCAATAAATCCGCAATGTCCAAGACAGGGATTCAGGGGCGCTGCTATGTATCCGATCCGATAACCGCTCAGATCGCCAAGGAAAGAGGGATCACAAGGTCGATGGCTTCCGTTCTCCGAATGCTTGAAGAAGAGGGAGAAAAGATTCTCGTCATTGGAAATGCTCCTACCTTTCTCTTTCAGGCCATCGAAGAGATTCAGAGAGGAAACAGCTCGGTAAGGGCCATCATCGGCGTACCGGTGGGCTTTGTTGGAGCCGCAGAGTCCAAAGAGATCCTCTCCAAGCAGGAGATTCCTCATGTGGCGGCTCTCGGAAGAAAGGGCGGCAGCAATATCGCCGCGGCAATAGTCAATGCGGTATTGTATCATATTGCGGGCAGAGATTGAGACGGTCATGAAGATCTATGGAGATGAAAGACAATGGCGCGGCTGAACGGATGATGGATATGGATTTTTATGAAGAACAACTGGGTTTTGTCCATGTGGACGGAAAAAAACTGCGCAGGGGATTTACGACAGGCACCGCCGCTGCGGCCGCGAGCAAGGCGGCAGCGCTCTACCTCCTGAACGGCGAAGCGGAAGATACCGTCGATATACGGCTCTTTTCCGGTCAGACGCTCAAGATTCTCATCCGCAGCATAAGAATGGAAGGACAAAGCGCCGTCTGCTCCGTCGAAAAATTTGGCGGCGACGACAAAGACGCGACCAACGGATGTATCGTCGTCTCAAAAGTGTCTTTTTTTGAAGGAGAAGGCGTAAATATTACGGGAGGGAGCGGAGTCGGCAGAATCACGAGGAAGGGGCTGAAGATCCCTCCGGGAAGACCTGCGATCAATCCGAAGCCCTTGGAGCTGATAGAGTCTTCGGTGCGGGAGATCAGCGGCGATAAAGCGGTTCAGGTCGAGATTTCCGTCGAAGACGGAGAGCGCATCGCGGAGAAGACTTTCAATCCGAGGCTTGGGATCGAAGGCGGGATTTCTATACTGGGAACGACGGGAATCGTCGAACCGATGAGTGAAGAGGCTTTCAAGAGATCCCTGCGCGAAGAGCTGAAGATGAAATGTTCGGAGATTCTCGCCTATACTTTCGGGAATATGGGGGAAAAATCCCTGATGCGTCTTGGTGTTCCGCAGGAGAGAGTCTGTATTTGCAGCAATTTTGTCGGCTATATGCTCAGAGAAGGCGCTTCTCTTGGCGTGCGAAGGGTTCTTCTGGGAGGCCATATAGGAAAATTGGTCAAACTCTCCGGAGGAATTTTTCACACTCATTCTCATGTTGCCGATGCGAAAAATGAGATCATCGCCTCAAATCTTGCTCTGCTCGGTGCTCCGACTTCTCTGATTGAAAAGGTGATGGACTGCATCACCGCTGAAGAGAGCATCGCCTGCATCGAAGAAAGCGGTTATCAGAGAGTGTTTCAAATCCTTGCGGACAAAGCTGCGGAAAGAGCCTTCATCCATACTTATAAAGAATCTTCGGTTGAAGTGATCATGTTTGATCTTCAGGATCGGATTATCTGCAAAAGCAGGGGAGCGGATGCTTTGATCCAAGAGCTGAAGGGAGAAGAGTGAAGAGGAAGAAGAGGAGGAGAGAATTATGCTTAGAATCGTCGGGATCGGTCCCGGAAATATCCGCTATATGACACAGGAAGCGAGGACGGTACTGGAGAATTCACATATCGTCTACGGGTATGAAAGGCAGATCGAAGCACTGGAATCCCTTGTTATTAAAGGCAAAAAAGTCGTTTATACAAGGTTGGATGAGCTCAAAGACCATTTGATGGGGGATCGCAAGAGTTTCACTGAACTCGAGATCAGCGTGCTTGCCAGCGGAGAACCCTCTCTTTACGGAATTGCCAAATACATCGGAGAACTTTTTGAAGGCGAGGATATCGAGATCATTTCCGGGATCAGTTCGGTGCAATATCTGTTTTCCAAGGCGAAGATTCCGATGAATGAGGTCTATATCACCTCCTGTCACGGCAAGGAGATTCAGATTGAAAAAGTGACGGCGATGGACAAAATCGCCTTTTTGACCGATAAGGAGAAAGGTCCGGCCTATATAGCCGATTTGTTTCTGATGATCGGAGAAGATCCGATGATGGTGATCGGAGAAAACCTGTCCTATGAAAACGAAGTGATAACGATCTGCAAATCTTCCGAAATCGATAAGAATAAACAGTATGATATGTGCGTAGTCATTGTGGTAAAGGATGGATATGATGAAAGATGAAATGTTTAAGCGTGAAAAAGATGTGCCGATGACGAAGGAAGAGATCCGTTATCTCTCATTGGGATATCTGGAACTGGCTTTTGCAAAAAACCTTCTTGATATCGGGTCGGGAACCGGCAGCGTCAGCATTGAAGCGGCGGCAATGAATCCGCACCTTCATGTCACTGCGGTGGAATGTGACGAAGATGCTTTTTTGCTCTCTTTGGAAAACAGGAAAAAAATGGGTCTTGACGAACGGATAAAAATCATTCATGACAAAGCGCCGAGCTCCGAGATCAAAGGACGATTCGACCGTATCTTTATCGGAGGTACGAAAGGAAATCCGAGGCAGGTGATCGAATGGGCCTATGAGCATCTTGAAGAAGAGGGGATCCTCGTAATGAATTTTATCACCCTGGAAAATTTTCAGCGCTCGGTCGAGTCCATCGAAAGCATTGAGGGATTTGGGAAGATTGAAGGCTCACTCTGCAGCATCAGCAAATTGTCGGATCTGGGTCCCTACACTTATTTCAAACCTCATAATCCCGCTTTTATCATACGAACAACAAGGAGGAAATAGAAAGGATGGCTACATTTTACGGGATCGGAGTCGGAGTCGGCGATCCGAAGGCTGTGACGGTGGGGGCGGTCGATACCCTTCAAAATCTTGATATACTCTATGTACCCAAGGCGAAAAAGGAAAGCGGAAGCGTAGCCCATACGATCGTCAAAGAATATCTGAGAGAGGGTATTTTGATCAAAGACCGTCACTTTCCGATGAATTACGATACAAAAGAGCTCAATGAAGCCTGGAGATCCATTGCCTCCGAGATCGAAGCGGATGTCAGGGAAGGAAAAGACGTCGGATTCGTGACGATAGGAGATCCGATGGTCTACAGTACTTATATCTATCTTTTGAAATTGCTGAGAGATAAGATCAATGTAAAGACCTTGCCCGGCATTGCTTCTTTTTTAGACATTGCCTCCGGTGAAAACTTTCCTCTGGTCGAGGGAGAAGATCCGCTGGTCATCGTGCCGGCGACGATCGGTTCCCAGAGGCTGAGGAGGTATATCCGGGAGGAAAACTCTCTTGTCATCATGAAAGTCTATAAGAATTTTCATGAAGTGATCTCGATGATCCGAGAAGAGAATCTGGAAAATCATTCGGTGATCGTCAGCAATTCTTCCAAAGAAAACAAGAAGGTATACAGGCAGTTCGACGAGGTTCGGGAGGAAGACGTCTCCTATTTTACAACGATATTGATAAATAAAGGGTGGAAAAATCAATGAAAATCTGTTTTGTAGGAGCGGGTCCCGGCGATCCGGAACTGATCACGCTCAAGGGATACAAGAGACTTTCCGAGGCAGATATCGTCATCTATGCGGGCTCTCTCGTCAATCCGGCTCTTCTTGAATACTGCAGAGAGGGATGTGAGATCTTTGATTCCGCGTCGATGGATCTGGAGGAGATCATTGCCGTCATGGAAAGAGGCGTGCGGGAAAATAAAAAAGTCGTGCGCCTTCAGACCGGAGATTTCTCGATCTACGGTTCCGTAAGAGAGCAGATGGAGGAACTGGACAAGCTGAAGATCGGATATGAACTCGTTCCGGGAGTCAGCTCCTTCCTCGGAGCGGCTTCCGCTCTTCAGGTGGAGTACACGGTGCCGGAAATTTCTCAAAGTCTCATCATAACAAGGATGGCGGGCCGTACGCCCGTTCCGGAAAAAGAGAGCCTGCGCTCCTTCGCTTCCCACAATACTTCGATGGCGATTTTTCTTTCCGTACAGGGGATCCATGAAGTCGTCAGAGAGCTGACCGAAGGCGGATATAAGAATACAACCCCCTGCTGTGTGATTTATAAAGCGACCTGGCCCGAAGAAAAAGTGGTCTTTGGGACACTGGAAGATATTGCACAGAAAGTAAAAGAGGCTAAAATTCGTAAGACCGCTCTTATTCTGGTCGGTGACTTTTTGGGTGAAGACTACTATAATTCCAAACTATATCATAAGGAGTTTCAGCATGAGTACAGGCATTCTCGTCCTGACTAAAAATGCTTTGCAAAATGCGAAGTTTCTTCGCTCCCTCTTACTGAAGGATGGAGAAGAAGCGGTCGTCTACGCGCCTAAAAAGCTTGAAGACAGACAAAACGATGCAAAAGTGTATTTTTATGAGGAGAAATTTTCAAAGATCGTCTCCCATGCGTATCAGAGCCATCATCAGCTCATCTTCATCATGGCGGCGGGCATCGTCGTGCGAAGCATGGCGCAGCTTCTGAAAGACAAAACTCTCGATCCGGCGGTTGTCGTCATGGATGAACGCCTGCGGTATGCAGTCAGCCTTGTCGGCGGCCATGTGGCGGGCGCCAACGAACTGGCGGTAAGATTGGAAAAGCTCCTTAATTGTCAGGCCGTCATTACGACGGCGACCGACGTCAATGAGGCGGGAGCTCTGGATCTGATTGCGCGAGATCTCAAGGCGTACCGAAACGAGCAGAGAGATCTCTACAAGGCGGTCAATCTCGCTCTGGCGCAGCGGGAAAAAGTATTTTTGATCCGAGATGAACAGGTGAGAAAGGAAAGGCTCGACCTGCGCGGTTTTACCCTTCTGGATAAGATGAATCTCCTTGAGCAAAGAAAGCTTTTGCGAAGTTTTCCGAAGGCTCCGCTCCTGTATATCGGCATTCGGTTTCCGGAGAAGGATGACGAGAAAATAGAAAGGATCATTCCCAAAAGACTGATACTCGGTATGGGCTGTCGAAAAAATACGCCCTATGCAGTTATCGCCGAAGTTTTCGAAGAGTTCATGAAGATGTACGGTTTCTCAGAGGAGGCGGTGTCGGATATCGTCAGCATCGATCTGAAAAAAGATGAAGAAGGTCTGATCGCTCTCGCCGAGAGGCTGAATGCAGATTTTTACACATATACCGCCGAAGAGATCGGAGACTGTATTCGCCGAGTCGGAGCCTTCAGCGGCTCGGAGTTCGTGCGCAGCATCACCGGAGTTCCGGCGGTAGCAGAACCCTGTGCTTATATCGCAAGCGGCGGCAGTCTGATCACTGAAAGATTTGCTGAAAACGGCGTGACGATAGCTGCGGGATATCGGTATTTTCAAAAGGACGACAGACAGGTGAGCAACAGAGATAATATATCGGAGCGAAGACCGGAATGATTCAGGGGAATGACGTCACGGACTATATGCAATAGAGGCAATATGCCGAAATGAAGAGGAAGCAGAGGAGCCTCGAATGATCTGCGCGGATCCCATACAGTTTGTACTATACAGAAAATGGCAGGTGTATACAGATGAAAACACAGAAAAAAAATATGGAGAGAAAACCGGAGTGGCTGCGCTCGATGTTCGCACAGCAGCGCACGGCGATTGCGATAGAAAATGCGCGGGAAGTGAGACATTTGATGAACAACCTCAGTCTCAACACCGTCTGCAAGGAAGCCAACTGCCCGAACATGGGAGAATGCTACGCCAAACGGACGGCAACCTTCATGATCATGGGCAGTCAGTGTACGAGAAATTGCAGATTCTGCAATGTCGTTCACGGACTGCCGGAGCCGCTCGACAGAAATGAACCGGAGAATGTCGCTCTTGCTGTTCGCAACCTCAATCTCAAACACGTCGTCATCACGAGCGTGACAAGAGACGATCTGCCTCACGGAGGCGCGGAGCATTTCGCGGAAGTGACGCGAACGGTTCGGGAAATGAATCCTCAGGTAACGATAGAGCTTTTGATCCCGGATCTGCTCGGAAGAGAGGAGAGTCTGGACGTCGTGCTCGAATCAAGGCCGGATATTCTCAATCACAATATGGAGACGGTTCGATCCCTCTACGATACGGTCCGTCCTCAGGCGAGGTATGAGCGTTCCCTCCATGTCCTGAAATACTGCAAAGATTCCGGAGGAGGCATACTGACAAAAACCGGAATGATGGTGGGACTTGGAGAAAAAGAAGAAGAGGTCTTTCAGCTGATGGATGATGTACTCGAAACCGGATGCGATATCCTGACGATCGGTCAATATCTGCGTCCGAGCAGAGAGCATCTTCCGGTTGTTGAATATGTCAGACCGGAGCAGTTTGAAAAATACAGAAAGATCGGATTGGAAAAAGGCTTCTCTTTCGTAGCGAGCGCGCCTCTTGTCAGAAGTTCATATCAGGCGGAATCTGCTTTTGGAGCCTGCAGAGAAAAGGAGCATAGCCGATGATTTATATTGAAAGCCGTTCAAACAGTCCCTTTTACAATTTCGCTCTGGAATACTACCTGATGACGGAGAAGGAAATCGACGATATGGTCTTTATGTTTTGGAGGACGACTCCAACTCTTATGGTAGGGCGTTTCCAAAATACTTATAATGAGATCAACCTCGATTATGCAAGAGAGCACAACCTGCAGATCGTCCGCCGAAAATCCGGAGGCGGAACGATATACACCGATATGGGAAGCTGGCAGTTTACCTTCATCACTCCGAAAAGCGACGGAAAAATAGACTTCGCACGGTTTATTGAACCGGTCGTCGAAGCGATTCGCAGTCTTGGCGCAGATGTGGATTTCAACGGACGCAATGACCTTGTCGTCGGCGGAAGAAAATTTTCCGGAAATGCACAGTATATGAAAAACGGAAAGACTCTCCATCACGGATCGATACTTTTTGACACGAATATTGAAGAGATGGTTCGCTCTACGACGGTGGATGAATATAAGATCATATCCAAAGGGATTCAATCCGTAAGAGAGCGGGTGACAAACCTGTCCGAGCATCTTCCGTCAAAGATGTCGATGGAGGAGTTCAAACAGATCATGGTGCAGAGAATCTTGGCGGATCAGGGGTCGATCTATGAATTGAACGAAGGAGAGATGAAGCGGATACAGGAGATTGAGAAGTTGGAATTCGATAACTGGGACAAAATATTCGGCGAGTCGCCGGCCTGCAGCATCAATCTTAAAAAGCATTTTACCGGGGGTACGATACAGACGCATCTGGATGTGGACAAGGGCGTCATCCGTCATCTCAAAATATACGGCGACTTTTTCGGAGATATTGATATCGAAAGTGTCTGCAGTCTTTTGATCGGCTGTCCCTATGAAAAAAAATCCGTCATGGAAAAATTGAAAAATACGCCGTCTTTGGGAAACATCTACGGAATACGAGCCGAGGAGTTTGCGGAAGCCCTGTTTTGATTTTTTCCTCAGTGTGTTTTTGCTCTCGGTGATCTTTCAGAACAGATCCGGATTTTCATCTTGAGATTTTTTCCCAGGATTGAAGATTCACCGAAGTTTGGGGTATACTAAGGAGAGAAGAAAAAACAGGCTGAGCATGAATAATCCGTTTGGAGTGTGGTTTCATGATAATTGTTCGAGCAAAAGATCGAAATTACATAGACAGAGGATGGATGAGAGGATATCGGAGTTTTTCCTTTCAGGATTATTATGACGAAGACCAGGACTGTTTCTGCAGTTTGTTAGTCCTTAACGATGAAGAATTTGCTCCTGCAAGAGGATTTAATATCCATCCGACTTCGGATATTGAAGTGATTACTTATGTGGAAAAAGGAGAGCTTGAAGTATTCAACGACCAGCTCAGCGGAAGAGTTTCTCTTAAAGAAGGAGAAATGCAGATACTCTCTTACGGAGAGGCGACTTTGCACAGCGAGATCAACAATCTTCCCGATGGCAGGACCTCGTTTCTGCAGTTTTGGTTCACGCCCTCCAAATTCGGAGCGGAGCCCTTTCACTGCATTGTATCTCCTTCGGAAGAAGAGATACGAAATCGGCTGTTTTTAGCTTTTTCGCAGAAAAAAGCTGCAGCCGGAAAGATCGGGCAGGATGTAAACTTTTATCTCTCTTTTTTAGAAAAAGGAAAAACCTTGGAGTTTGAGTCTCTACGAGGGAGAGGGATGCTGATCTTTATCCTGGAAGGAGAACTTCAGGTAGGAGAAGAACTGCTTTTCAAACGGGACAGTCTGCGTACGACGTCGTCCGGGATCTTTCCTGTTGAAGCGAAAGAAGACTGCAAATTCTTTCTGATAGATACGAAATAAAATACTGTACAATGAGATGCTGAAAGATGGAGTGAAACGGAGCGGGGATAGCAGGAATCCTTGCTTTGCTTCACTCTTTTCTCGAAAGCAGGAGAAAGAGGAATTTATGAAGACCGATAAGAAAGATTTCTACAAGACCCTTTTGATGATCGCCGTTCCTGTCGCCATGCAGAATCTGATCACCGCTTCACTGAATATGGTCGATACCGTTATGATCGGAAAGTTGGGGGAAAATGCACTGGAAGCGGTCGGAATCGCCAATCAGCTGTTTTTTTTGTTCAACCTCGTCTGTTTCGGAATCTGCTCCGGAGGCTCGATCTTTATAGCCCAGTACTGGGGGCGTAAAGATATCGCCCGTATCCGTTCAGCGATGGGATTCATTCTCAGTGCCGTCGTGCTCTGTTCGAGTTTCTTTTCTCTGATCGCGGTGTTTTTTCCGGGGATCGTCATGCAGGCGTTTCGTGCCGATGAAGAAGTGACAAGGCTCGGCGTCGGTTATCTTCGGATTGTCGGATTCAGTTATATCGTTACGGCCTGCACTTTTGCCTACAGTTTTTCGTCAAGGAGTGTGCAGAAAGCGGCAATGCCGATGCTGATCAGTGCGGCTGCGCTACTTATCAACGCGATTCTCAACTATATCCTGATCTTCGGAAAGCTCGGTTTTGAGCCGATGGGCGTACGAGGAGCGGCAATGGGCACTCTGGTCGCTCGATTCTTCGAATTCTTCCTTATGAGTTTTATGATCTATGCAAGCAGAAGTCCTCTTGCAGGAAGTTTTTCAGAACTGATGAGCTTTGACAGAGCTTTCATGAGACGATACAAAAACACGGCTCTTCCCGTGGTATTAAATGAGATTGCCTGGTCGGCAGGTATCGTCATGTACTCGGTCGCTTACTCCCGGATCGGCAAATCCGCTATTGCGGCCGTTCAGGTTTCCAATGTCGTCTCCAATCTCTTCATGGTGTTCAGCTTCGGGCTTGCAAACGCCTGCGGAGTCATGCTCGGCAATAAGCTCGGAGAAGGAGATACAGAAGAAGCGGTCGCCTACTCCGGAAAATTTCTCCGCCTGACCTTTGTGACAGGCGCTTTCATTGGGATGATGATCTATCTGTCGACTCCGTGGATACTCGGCGTGTTCTCTGTCAATGAGAGTCTCACCGGGAGCGTGCGGAAGATGCTGACGATCAAATCCGCCTTTTTGCCGCTGATGACTTTTAACGCCGCGCTGATCGTCGGAATCCTCAGGAGCGGGGGAGATACAAAATACGCGATGTTTCTTGAGATGGGTTCGGTATGGGGAATCGGCGTCCCGATGGCCTTTCTCGGAGCTGTTGTATTGAAGCTCCCAATCCATCTTGTCATGCTGATGATATCCTCGGAGGAGCTCTTCAAGACTTTGGTGGGAGTGCCGAGGGTCTTATCCAGGAAATGGGTGAAGACCTTAGTGTAGAGAAAGTACAGTCCAAGGGCGCAGGGAAAGATTGATTGTGAAAGATCCTTATTGACCCTCTACAGTCCGGCATTGAGCATATCATAAGAAAAGGAGGTTTTGCCTTTGTCCGAGATCCGAATTGACCCGATCACGAAAAGACAGGTTATTTTTGCAAAGGAGAGAGAGCTACGACCCAGCGATCTCTGGACCAAGAATGTCAAAAAACTCTTTTTGGATATGGAAAAGAGAGAAGATTTTGATCCGCAGTGTCCTTTTTGTCGGGGAAATGAAGAAATTACGCCTCCTCAGAGGATGAGCTATCCCGGGGAAGGCGACTGGGAAGTGCGGATCGTACCGAACAAATTTCCGGCGATCCGGGAAGAAGCCTCCGTCAAAAGAATCAAGACAAACCTGCTTTTTCAGAAGTACAGTGCGATTGGATACCATGACGTCATCATAGAGTCTCCGCTGCACAACGACAATTACTTTTCCATGTCGAAAGAGCATTTTGAAAAGATGATCCGCATGATGTATCAGCGGTACGCTCAGATGATCGAGGATGAAAAAGTCGATTTTGTCAGCTTTTTCAAAAATTATCAGAGACTTGCGGGAGCCTCTCTCTATCATCCGCATTCTCAACTGATCGGTCTCAACAGCATACCGGATTTTGTCCGTTACGAAGTGGAAGGTTCAGGCTCTTATTATGAAAAATCCGGAAAATGTCCTTATTGTGATATCCTGAAGGTCGAAATCTCCAAAAGAGAGCGTCTCGTTTTCGAAAATGAAAGTTTTGCGGCCATCTGTCCCTATGCGCCCAAATATAAATACGAGGTCTGGATCATCCCGAAAAAACATCTTGCTTTTTTCGAGGAGGAAACAGAGATTCAGGCGCTTTCCTCCATTCTGTACAGGATCTTCGGGATGATGAATAGGGTTCTTGGAGATTTTCCCTACAATTTCTATCTCCATGCGCTCCCTAAGAGCATGGCGGGCTGCGAAGAATTTTATCACTATCATTTTGAGATCAACCCCCGCATTTCGGGAAATGCAGGGTTTGAACTGGGAACCGGAATTTACATTAACAGCGTCTTTCCGGAACAGGCGGCGGAAAATCTTCTAAAGGGAGAGAAACGATGAACTATACTTATGGGGAAAAACTGAAGCTGACTATTTTCGGAGAATCTCACGCAAGAGCGATCGGCGGAATCATAGAAGGTCTTCCGGCGGGAACTTTTATCGACGAGGAAGCGCTCTCTCTGCATATGAAGAGGCGAGCTCCCGGCAAGAGCTCTCTTACGACACAGAGGGCCGAAAGAGACAAGGTGGAGATCCTCAGCGGATGTATGAAGGGAAAGTCGACAGGAACTCCTCTCGGCTTCATAATCGAAAATCAGGACGCCCGATCTGCGGACTACGAAAAACTGCGGCGCCTGCTGCGTCCGGGGCATGCCGACTACACCGCCTATGCAAAATATAAAGGTTTTCAAGATCATCGCGGGAGCGGAGGTTTCTCCGGAAGAATCACGGCTCCGCTTCATTTTGCGGGAGGGATCGCCCTGCAGATGCTCAAAGAGAGGGGAATCATGATTTTCGCTCATATTCTGTCCCTCGGTCAGGCGCGGGATCATTCCTTCGCTTCCATCGGACTGGATCGCTGTCTCGATACGAATTTTCTTTCGGCTTTTCAAAACCGTCTGCAGACCGATCTGCTTCCGACTCTCAGTGATGCATCGGCTCAGGCGATGGAAAAAGAGATCCTGTCCGCACAGCAGACGAAGGATTCTATCGGAGGAGTCGTCGAATGCGGCATTTTCGGGATCGAGGCCGGCGTGGGCGGAGGATTTTTCAGCTCGGTTGAAAGCAGGCTGGCGTCCCTTTGCTTTTCGATTCCGGCAGTCAAAGGGATCGAATTCGGCGCGGGTTTCGATATCGCTCGGATGAAAGGCTCCGAAGCGAATGATATCATGAGGGTGGAAGAGGAGATCGAGCCGGAAAAGCTCTCTCTTTCCGAAAAACTCTCCCTGATTACCCATGAAAGCAATCGCAGCGGAGGGATCATCGGTGGGATCACTAACGGAATGCCCGTCGTTTTTCGCTGTGCGGTCAAGCCTCCCGCTTCAATAGCAAGAGAACAGCGCACCGTCGATATCGACAGCATGAGAACTACGACTCTTCACATCGAAGGACGGCATGACCCTTCGATTGTGCCCCGTCTTCTTCCGGTCCTTGAAAGCGCGGCCGCTTTCTGTATCATGGATCTCCTTCTCAGTGAAGACCGATGAAAGGCTCTCAGGAGAGATCTCTCTGTTTTTTCTGTCGCGCTTCCTCATAGCGCCTGCACAACAAAGCCTTGTCCTTCTCCGTTTTGATTCCGAAATCACAAGGTTTTATTGTGAAGCAGTGTTTGATTCCGATTTTGAGCACATTCTTTGTATTCATTCCTCAAATCATGATATAATGAGGAAAACCATATTCAAAATATAAAGAAACGGAGTGTCTTCCATGATAAAAATAAGCATACCCGGAAAAGGGACGATGAACATTGAAAATATTGTATTAGATTTCAACGGGACTATCGCAGCGGATGGAAAACTTAAGGAAGGGATCGCTGAAAGACTCAATCGTCTCCATGAACAGGGAATCGCCATATTTATCCTGACAGCGGATACTTACGGCGAGGCAAAAGAGCAGTGCAGAGACCTGCCTGTGCAGCTTGAAGTCTTTGACAAGGAGAATGCCGCCCTCAGTAAGAGAGAGATCCTTGACAAGATCGGCTCCAAAGAGACCGTGACGATTGGAAACGGAAACAACGATGTAGAAATGTTTGAAGAGAGCATCCTCTCCGTGGCGGTTATCGGAGATGAAGGCTGCGCTGCAAAAGCGATCTACGCCTCCGACATCGTTTGCAACAACATCAACGATGCGATCGACCTGGTCCTCTATCCGAACCGGATCAAGGCGACGCTGAGGATGTAGCCGCATTTGATGAAAAAGGGTATAAAACTCTTACAGCGATAGTAATACAGTCTATTAAAGCGATTGGAAAATCCGGACACTATCAGATTTATGCCCGATGAGTATAGAACGAATGACAGTAGAGGATAATCTGCTTGAAAGAGATCTCCTTGGGTACCATGGTAAACGGGATCTTTTCGGAGATCCTTTGAAAAGCGTCACAATATATTTTGGGGGAAAGATCCGCTCCGAAAACAGTGATAAGGGATCGAAATGGGAGGATTAGAAAAATAGAAAGATTTGGAAAGGAACGGGAGTATGGAGAAGATCAAATATGTGGTGTGGGATTGGAACGGGACTCTGGTCGACGATGTGGACTGCGCCGTGGATACGATGAATGTGCTGCTGTCGGAACATCGTCTCAGGGAGCCTCTCTCACGAAGGGAATATAAGGAGCATTTCTGTTTTCCTGTTCGGGACTATTATCAAAAACTGGGCTTCGACGTCGAGAGTCCGGATTTTTCGAAAGTCGCCGAGCGATTTTTGGAGGTCTATGATCAAAAACATGAAGAATGCAGCCTGCATGAAGGTGTTGCGGAAGTCATGGATGAACTGGCGAAAAAAGGAATCGGACAAATTATTCTTTCCGCCTCGGAAAAGAATAACCTGATCCGACAGGTGGCAGGCTTTCAGCTGGATGAACGGGTGGAAGAGGTGCTCGGAATCGACGATATCTACGCGGCGTCCAAGGCATATCTTGCAAAAAATTGGATTGAAAGAAAGGGAATCAATCCGGAGCAGGTTCTTTTTATCGGAGACACGGTCCATGACTGCGAGGTCGCAGCCGGCAGCGGAGCGCATTGTCTTCTGATTGCCAAGGGACATCAAAACAGGGAGATTCTTGAGGCGACCGGAAAGACGATCCTTGCTTCCCATCATGAGATCATACCTTATATGGAGTCTTTCTGAAGATAACTTTGAAATACCCCACGCCTGTCCGATGTGCAGGACCGGCCAAATCAATTCAAATCATAAGGAGAGGATGACAATGGAGAGACATGAATTCAAAGCGGAATCGAAGCGTCTGTTGGATCTGATGATTCATTCCATTTATACGCATAAGGAGATTTTTCTCAGAGAGTTGATCTCAAATGCGAGCGATGCGATTGACAAGCTTTATTATAAAGCTCTCACAGATGAAAACATTCGTTTTAACAAAGAAGACTATTATATTCGTATTGAGGCGGAGAAAGAAGCTCGTCTGCTCAAAGTAACGGATACCGGGATCGGTATGAGCCGCAGGGAGCTGGAAGAAAATCTGGGGGTAATCGCCAAGAGTGGTTCCCTTCATTTCAAACAGGAAAATGAAGTCAGGGAAGAGATTGATATCATCGGCCAGTTCGGCGTCGGTTTTTATTCGGCCTTTATGGTGTCGGACACCGTTACGGTCATCAGCAGGGAGTTTGGATCTCAGACTGCCTACAGATGGGAATCTTCGGGAGCGGAGGGCTATACAATAGAAGAGACGCAAAAAGAAGAACCGGGAACGCAGATCATCTTGAAGATCAAAGAAAACACGGAAGAAGAAAATTACGATGAATTTCTCGATGTCTATCGCCTAAGGAGCATTATCAAGAAGTATTCGGACTTCATCCGTTATCCGATTCGTATGGAGATGCCGTCCAGCCGTCCGAAAGAAGATAATCCCGAGGAGTGGGAAGAGATTCTGGAAGATAAGATCATCAACAGCATGGTTCCGATGTGGAGAAAAAATAAGTCGGAGCTCACGGATGAAGACTATGACAATTTTTACTCGGAAAAGCATTATGGCTTTGACAAACCGCTCCGTCATATCCACATCAGTGCGGACGGCGCGGTACGCTATCAGGCGGTACTGTATATCCCACAGAAGACACCGTTTGACTTTTACACCAAGGAGTATGAAAAAGGACTCGAACTCTACGCCAGCGGTGTCCTGATCATGAATAAATGCGCGGAGCTGCTGCCGGATTATTTCAGTTTTGTCAAAGGAATGGTCGATTCGGAAGATCTCTCCCTCAATATTTCCAGGGAACTTCTCCAGCATGACCGGCAGCTCAAAGTCATCGCAAAGAGGATCCGTGAGAAGATCAAATCGGAACTGCTCCTGATGATGGAGAATGACCGTGAAAAATACGAGGAATTCTATGAAAGTTTCGGGAGACAGATCAAATACGGTGTCTACAGTGATTTCGGAGCAAATAAAGAGATTTTGCAGGATCTGCTGATGTTTTACTCCTCGGTCGAGAAAAAGCCGGTCACACTCAAAGAATACATTTCCCGAATGAAAGAGGAGCAAAAATACATCTACTATGCAAGCGGAGAGTCTAAGGAGCGCATTGCCAGGCTCCCGCAGACCGAACGGTTGTCGGATCTGGGCTATGAGATCCTCTATTTCACTGATGAGGTTGACGAGTTTGCAATCAAAATGCTCCGAAGTTATGATGAAAAGGAGTTTCGCTCGGTATCCGGATCGGATCTGGGCATAGAAGAAAAGGACGGTAAGGAAGAAGAGACGGCGGATCAGGAAAATAAAGATCTCTTTGCTTATATGAAAGAGGTGCTCGGAGAGAAAGTCAAGGCGGTCAAAGCTTCTTCGAGACTGAAGAATCATCCGGTCTGCCTTTCTGCAGAGGGTGAACTGAGCATAGAAATGGAGAAGACGCTCAGGATGATGCCCGGTGCGGGCGATGTTCAGGCAGAAAAGGTGCTGGAGATCAATACCGGACATCCTCTGTTTGAAAAATTGCAGTCTTCTTTTGCCCAGGATAGAGATCTGACGAAACGCTATACGGAGCTTCTCTATGATCAGGCTCTTTTGATCGAAGGTCTCCCGATTGAAGACCCTGTAGAATATTCGAATACTATTTGGCAACTTCTCAGTTGAGGCAGATTGCGGTCTGACTATCTTGCGGCGGGACTTTTTCCTAAGGGCGAAAGTCTCGCTGCTGTAAGAATTTTTTTGTGAAATTTGAGGTGAATGATGAACAATAATTTTCTGACTCCTGCGGAGCTTATGGACTATACGATAGAAACCGGTGTAAAAAAAGCCAAACTTCAGCCTGTGCAAATGCTTCTGCTCGGATTTTTGGCCGGAGCGTTCATCGCCTTTGCAAGTGAGGGATCGAACATGGCTGCTTTCAATCTGCTGTCAAGACCGGAAACTTACGGTCTTGGAAAATTTGTGGCCGGAGCGATCTTTCCCGTCGGTCTGATCCTTGTCGTAACGGCCGGGGCGGAGCTGTTTACCGGAAATACTCTGATGACGGGGGCTCTTCTTGACCGAAAGATAAAAATGTCCGAGATGCTGCGCAATTGGGTTCTCGTATATATCGGTAATTTTATCGGCTCCCTGCTGATCGCCTATCTGATGGTCCACAGCGGACTGTTTGACAGCGGAGGGCATCTTTTGGGTGCAATGACGATAAAGATCGCCTCTTACAAAGTATCTCTCAGTTTCAAAAAAGCTTTTTATTTAGGCGTCCTCTGTAATTGGCTCGTCTGCCTTGCCGTATGGATGTCCTACGGTTCCAAAGATCTCATCGGAAAGATGTTTGGCGCTTATTTTCCGATCTGGCTCTTCATCACTTCGGGATTCGAGCACAGCATCGCCAATATGTACTATATCCCTGCGGGGATTCTTGCAAAGACAAACCCGGATTGGGTACGGGCCTCCGGACTTTCATCCGAAGTACTCGCCCAACTGAACTGGCAGAGCTTTTTCGTGCGGAATCTGCTGCCGGTCACCCTCGGCAATCTCATAGGAGGGGCGGTCCTCGTAGCGGGAATTTATTTTCTTATTTATAAGAGTCCCGATAATAGGGGGTAGATCGTATGAAGAAACAAAGGATGAAATGGATTTCTCTTCTGCTGATTCTACTTGTACTGATTTCCGGATGTTCGCCCAAGGATGATATCCGCTTAGAGGACAGCTCGGAGCTGCTCGTTGAAGAGATTACGGAAGAAGAGACGAATCCCGCTGCGTTTATGGAAGAGGATTTACCGACAGATTCTCCGCAGGAGGAAATCGAAGAGATATTGCCGGAAGAGGAGCCGGAAAATCTCTCGAAGGAAGAAAATCGGGATCGGGAGAGGACGCTTTCGGTGCGGGAAGACGGAGAGTACACATCCAAAGAAGAGGTGGCTCTTTATATCCGTCAGTTCGGAAAACTTCCTGAAAATTTCATCACGAAAAAAGAAGCCGAGGCTCTCGGATGGAATGCAAAAAAGGGAAATCTTGACGAGGTTGCCAAAGGAAAGAGCATTGGAGGAGACTTTTTCGGCAATCGGGAGAAAAAACTCCCTTCGGCCTCCGGGCGAAAATGGCGCGAATGTGATATCGACTTCGAAGGCGGATTCCGAAACGCCAAGAGGATCGTCTTTTCCAATGACGGTCTGATCTACTATACCGGCGATCACTACGAGACCTTCGAACAGTTGTACTGATACGGGAAATGAAGCCGCGAACAGGAGGCGCAGCAAAAATGATTTTATTTTTGGACGGGAGAGAGATTGCAAGCAAAGAGCATCTGCACTGCAGGATCAAAATACAGCTGGATCTCCCGGATTACTATGGAGAAAATCTCGATGCTCTGTGGGATCTGCTTTCTTCCGAATCGGATGAACTGCTGATCCGACTGATCCACCGGGAAGATATGATCCGATCCATGGGAGAATATGCGGAGTCTTTTCTGGAGCTTCTTGAGGATCTAAAAGCAGAAAATCCTCAGATCACTCTTGAGATAAGCTGAGTTTTGGATGAAAATAACGATAAAAGCCCGATCCTCTTTTGCTTTGTGATGGGATCGGGCTTTTGCGATGGTTTCAGGAGCGCAGAGAAGTCTGTTTGAGAGCGAGGCGACAGGCTTTGTAGACGACGACGGAAATCAGCGTATTTCCAAGACAGGTCGGCAGGACGACTCCGGTGAAGAGCACGAAAAAAGGCGCCGGAAGACCGACGATCAGCAGAGCCGCGGTCAGAAAGATACTTCCGCTGATCAGCGTTCCAACGCAGCTCAGCAGGATCGTCTTCGTTTTTTCGCTTGAGACGCCGGAAAGAAGACGAAAAAGAATAAGGATGATCATTGCCGTCATCGCCTTGTCGATAAAATTCGGAATCTGTCCTCCGGGGAAAGTCGTCGTGAGGGCAGTGAGGACGCCGCCTCCGACTCCGGCGAGAAACGCATTTTTCAAAGTGGGATAAAGAACGATAGCCAAGATCATAAATACGAGAAGCAGATCGAATTTCATTCCGAAAACGCCGGGGACTGCGGCGTGCAGCACCCATCCCATCGCAAGCATCAGGGCGGTCATAACATAATGTTTCACAGTGATTCCTCCTTCGGATTTATAAAATTTGCAATAGAAAAGCCTGCCCGCTCCTCTGCACAGGGTGCAAAGGAGCGAACAGGCAGGTTCGCGGTACCATCCTTTTTGGAAAACTGAAACACAGCTCTCCATCTCGATTCAGATACGGGGAGCAAACTCCCGATATCCTACCCTTGTAACGCAGGGATACGGCTCGGCTACTATAATGTTCACCTTGCATCTCATAGGACCATTCATCCAAAGCGTCCGCACCTCACTCTCACCTGCGGAGGCTCTCTGTGGCGTCCAACCGAGGACTACTCTTCCTAATCTCGGATCAGTATTCATTTTTTAGAATTATCTCACAATCAGGCAGAAATGTCAACGCTATTTTTTGAGATTTTCGTTTTGCAGATAAAGCATTTCAAATACCTTTGCGCTGACGGGAACTCCCAGACAATTCCCTTGGATCTTGCTGCAGCCGAGCTTACTCAGAGCCATCAGTTCTTCCTTGGAGTTAACGTCGTCCGCCATGACTTCCAGTCCAAGTCCTTCCGCCATCATGACGATAGCGCGGACAATCGTCCGTCCTTTTTCGGTCAGGATGTTTCGTGTCAGACTTTCAGAGATCTTGAGCCGATGAATATTGAGCTGCTTGATCGCACTCAGTGAAGAATACCCTTCTCCAAACTCATCCATTGAAACACAGATTCCGCTTGCCGCAATTTCCTTAAAAAAGTCAACGATATAATCAAAAGAAAGCATCACAGTGTTTTCGCTGACCTCAAGTTCGATCCATTTCGGAGAGATATCCGCCTGATCCATCTTATAGATGAAATCACGCAAAAAGAAAGGATATCGAAGCTGCTTTGCAGGAATATTGATCGAGACTTTAAGTTCAGCTTCATATTTTTCGTTCCATTGTCGTATATCGGTAAAAATTTTATTTAAGGCATAAGAGCCTACCGAAAATATAAAATCGTAGCCTTCGATCAAAGAAAGTAATTCACTCAGGTAAATCGGACCTTCCGTCGGATGATTCCAAACGAGAAAACTCTCCATACCGATAAGTCGTTTTGCGCTAATGTCAAACTGAGGCTGATACAGAACCTCCATCTCTTTTTCCGGATCGACCGACCGAAAAGCAAGGTCGAGCCTTTTTCGCCTGTCGATCTCCTGTTTCATCTCATCATCGAAAAAAATACAGCTTGGCATAAAGTCTTTTTTTGCTCGGCGAAGCGCCATCTCAGAATATTTCATCAGATTTTCTCGGGTATCCGCATATTTCGGATGAGGGATTACACTGATGCTAACCTCCATGATGAACTGATAAGAGTGAATTTCGATCGGTTCTCCGACCTTTGACATGATCTGTGCGAGATATCTGTTCAGCTCCGCTTTGTTGACGGAGCCCGGGCTTAGGACGGCAAACTCGTTATTGGCTATATAAAAGAGACTGTCTTTTTCGAGCAGAACCTCACTGATCCTTGAGGCGGCCGTCTGTACAATAAAATCTCCGATAGTATGTCCGTAGGTATCTCCTATGAGGCGGAGACGGTTGATGCTGACAGCAATGATATGAAAAAAAATCCCTCTTCCGATCACTGTATCCAGACTTTGAATATAATGTCTTCTGTTGTAGATTCCGGTAAGGGGATCGATCAGAGATTGTCTTTCTAAGGCCATATTGAGCTGCGTCAGTTCAGCGGTTCTCTGTTTGACGAGTTCGTCGAGGGCGTGGTTGATGCGCTTTTCCATTTCGATAAAACGATAACCGGAGACATTGTTTCTTGCGATGCTTCCGATCAGCAGATAGAAAGCTATAAGGCCGCCTCCGATCAAAGTAGGAATGACTTTTCCCGAGAGTATGGGATAAAACAGCAGAGGGAGTACGATTAAAGTTTGCATGAAGTAAACATTTCGGCTTTCTTTTCCGCTCAAAGAAGAAAACGAATCCGTTTCAGAAACTTTCTGCAAAGAAGCGACTGCAAAAAGAACGAAAGGAAAACCGAATATTGATTGATGCGGATCGAGTTTCAAGAAAAAAGGCGTCTCAATATATAAAGATCCGATATCCCGCACGAGAAACAAAGAGACTCCGAGGAAGATGAGTTTCAAATGCGTCTGAACCGGCGAGAACGCAGTGGAAAAAAGAAAGATCACGGCTGCGATCAGTATGATGACGTCCATTGCGATGATGAAGTAACTTGTGTAGTGAAGATTGTTTTCGAACACAAACACGGCTTTGTCCCAAAAAATCGTCATGACGAAGACCAGAAGAAAGAGGATATACAGAAGAAACATCCCAGCAGACATCGCCGAAGATTCGGTGTTCGGTTTCAAGGAGAGAATGAGAGAAATCGACAGCAGGCAGATGCAGAATCCACTCAAAAAATACGATCCCTGAATAAAAAATATATCGGATGATCGCTCAAGAAATTGAAAATGTCTGTCCAATCCCCGTATTAACTGGGAAATACCGAAGAATACGCTCGCCAGAAAACAGTATATCCAGAGATTGAAATGTCGGGATACCTTTCCTGATTTTGGATGTACCAGAACCTGCGTATGGATGGTTGTAGCGGAAGAAAAAGCTGTCAGTGCATTGAAAAATATGCTGATAAACGGCAGGTTTATCCTTGAAAAGATGAAGGAAGAAAGAGCCGATCCAAAAAGCAGGATACAAATAAATATTCGTTTTAATTTCATGACTGACGGCCTCCTATGGAAAATCTCTCTTCAAATTCTTCCGTGGAGAGAGGCTTTCCTAAAAGATATCCTTGAATCGAATAGCAGCCGAGATCTCGGAGGACTTCATACTGAGCCTGTGTTTCGACGCCTTCCGCTACCGTCTTGACCTCCATTCCCTGGGCCATCATGATGATCGCTTTCACCAAGGAGCGGCTGGCGGAATCTGTCTCAATATCGTCGATCAGTTCTTTCGCGATCTTGATCCGGTCAACATAAAATTGATTGATGAAATCGAGTGAAGAGTATCCGGTGCCGAAATCATCAATGGAAATGTTGAAACCCAGTCGATGAATATCATCAAGCGTCTTGCGTGTCTGCTGAGACGGAAAGATGGCGGCTCGCTCGGTAATCTCAAGATCGATCCAGGAAGTCTCTATTTGAAATTTTTCAACCAGTCTTGTCAGTGTCTGAATGAAATTGCTGTGTTCAAACTGCTGCGGAGCGATATTGACGCTCACTTTGAGATTGACAAACCGGTTCCACTTTTTAATTTGAGCGAAGGTCGATTCCAAAACATAATTTTCGATCCCTCCGATCAGATCTGATTTTTCGGCAACAGGAATAAATTCACCGGGGGAAATAAGACCCTGATCTTTGCTGAACCAGCGTATGAGAGATTCCATTCCGATCAGTTTGTTTTCCGGTACGGAGAAGACCGGCTGATAAAAAAGTTTCAGCTCGGATGAGAAGCTTATTTGCCTGAGCATAAGCTCCAGTTCTCTCTCTCGTTCAACTTTCTTTTTGAGTTTCGAGTCAACCATGCAGAATTTGAAATCGGAAGAGTACTCTTTTGCCGTCTTTTTGGCGATATCTGCGTAGCGCAGTACATCAAGCGGGCTTAATCCGTCAATGGGAAAGCGGGCTATACCGACTGTCGTATCGATCTGCAAACTGTAGCGCAGAAAGTGAATCGGCGCCTTTAATGTGTTCATGATCAGCAGAGCGGTATCCGCCAGCTCATCGTAAGCGCTCTTTGACTCCGTAAGCAGACAAAATTCATCCGCGCTGAGGCGAAAGGGGGTCGAATAGGAGGAGAAAGATTCGCTGAGGCGTCTTCCGCATTCCATAAGAATACTGTCTCCCGCATCATGACCGTAGATATCGTTGATTGAGCGGAAAGAATCAATATCTATGAGAAAAAGCGCGAAATATCTGCTCTGAGAGATCAGACGCTCCATCTGCTCCACAAGATAAAAGCGATTGAAAAGACCGGTAAGCATATCACTGTTCGCAAGCTTAAAAAGCTGTTTATTTGTCTCGAGAAGCGCTGCGGTTTTTGCCTGAACCTCCTTATCCAGCTGAATTTTTAACTCCCGCTCTCTCTGGAGAGTATCCTCGTGCCGCAGTCCCATATTGATATAGGAGGAAGTGATATTACGGATCATGACGACGACAATACAAAATATCAGCGCTTTCATGCTGAAGATCGAGTACATATAAAGCATCGAAAGAAACAACAAAAGCAAAATAGATATTTCGATCTTGTTGAAAGGGTGAAGGAGCAGCGCTGTACGCCATTTCAGTTTCGGATGGGCCGTCGTCATGAGAGAGCAGATCGCAAAAAGAATCGTCATCAGGTAGTAAGCGTAATCGGTTATCACCGGCGGGAAATGGAAAAAGATTCCAAGATAGGTCAGAAGAATGTCTGAAATATAGAAGGTGACGATCGTCGCTACCGATACGAGAAGACCTGCGGGAAGATATTCTTTTTTCTGTAGGGTCAGAAAGGAAAGCATCCCTATAACAATATAGAAGTCAAGAAAGAGATAGACGATTTCGTGTGAAAGAAAATCGAATATCCCTGAAAAGAAGCTTGATTCCCCGAAAAAAGCCGACCGTAAAAAAACAGCCGCGATGGCCAAGGTGCAAAGTATATCAAGCAGAGTCTGGATTTGATTTTGTTCGGATAACCGACGGAAGATGTATACTGTAACAGAAACAGCAAAAAAAATGCTTGTCAGGACATATAAAAATTCTAAATTCGGCAGATATTTATCCGCCAGAAAAAGAATTTTTTGGAAAGGCGCCGCATTCAACTTTCGTAGGAGATGATTCTTCAAGAGCCAAAGCAGATCTATAAAAAAAGAAATCGAGGAAAAAGAGAGCAAGGTCATCCAAAATCTCTTGTTTTCAGAGAGATATCGAAGAGATGAGCGAATGAAAAGCAAAGAAAACAAAGAAATGAACATCGAAAGAGCATCCGCATGGAGATCTTGGCCGAAAATTTGGTTCATCGTATAAGAAAAGTAGAGGCCGCATAGGAAGATTGTATTAGTGATTAGACGACGATTGCTCATGAAGTCCTCCGGTTAACTTCAAAAAATATTAAAATCAATCCGCAGATGCGGAGAATAATTGCAAGTTTACAAGTTCCAAAATATATGTGATAATATTGTTTTGTTATAGGATATTTTATCATAAAAGTGGAATTTGTGGGAGGTAATAAAATGAAAACGGGGTTTGACGCCCAAAAATATTTGGAAGAACAATCGCAGTATATTCTTGAAAGAGTCAACAATTATGACAAGCTCTATCTGGAATTTGGAGGAAAACTGCTGTTTGACCTTCATGCCAAAAGAGTGCTTCCCGGATTCGACGAAAACGCAAAAATAAAACTGCTGAAAAAATTAAAAGATAAAGTCGAAGTGATTATCTGCGTTTATTCCGGCGACATCGAGCGCAATAAGATTCGCGGAGACTTCGGCATAACTTACGATATGGACGTCCTGAGGCTGATTGATGATCTGCGCGCTTATGAACTGGACGTCAACAGTGTCGTCATCACGCGTTACGAGGATCGTCCCGCGACGAATGTCTTCATGAACAAACTGAGAAGAAGGGGGATTAAGGTCTATGAGCATCAGGCGACAAAAGGATATCCGACAGACGTCGACACCATTGTTAGCGATGAAGGCTACGGAAAAAACCCTTATATCGACACGACGAAACCGCTGGTCGTCGTCACGGCTCCGGGTCCCGGAAGCGGAAAGCTTGCGACCTGTCTCTGCCAGATGTATCACGAAAGCAAGATGGGAAGGATCGCCGGCTATTCGAAATTTGAGACTTTTCCGGTATGGAACATGCCGCTTAAACACCCTCTGAATATCGCCTATGAAGCGGCTACCGTCGATCTGCAGGATATCAATATGATCGATCCTTTTCATCTGGACGCTTATGAAAAAGTCGCCGTCAATTACAACCGGGATATAGAAGCTTTTCCCGTATTGAAAAGAATCATCGAAAAAATTACGGGTAAGGAGTCAATCTACAAATCGCCGACGGATATGGGGGTCAATCGAGTAGGTTTCGGCATTGTCGACGACGAAGCTGTGCAGGAAGCTTCTCTGCAGGAAATCATCCGCCGATATTTCAAAGTCGGCTGCGAATACAAGAAAGGACATGCGGAAATCGAGACTTTAGAGCGGATCAAGCTGATCATGGAGGAAATGGGTCTGCGTCCTGAAGATCGCAGCGTCGTTCATCCGGCAAGAGAGCGGATGAGTAAACTCAAAAAAGAACTTCAAAATACAAATAAAATCTGTAGCGCCCTGGCTATCGAACTCTCAGGCGGGACGATCCTGACCGGAAAGTCTTCCGACGTCATGAGCGCCGCCGCCGCCGCTATTCTCAACGCTATAAAGCATCATGCAAATATCGCGGACGATATTCATTTGATCTCTCCGGTGATCCTCGAGCCGATTCTCAGCCTGAAAAATTCACTGAAAGGACAGGCGAATTCCTATCTCAACAGCGAAGATATTTTGATTGCACTCAGTATCTCTGCGGCGACAAATCCGATGGCGGAAGTGGCGCTTCGGAAACTGTCGATGCTCAGAGGATGTCAGGCGCATTCAACGACGATATTGCCTGCAAACGATGAACAGATCTTCCAAAACTTGGGGATCGATATCACCTGTGATTCAGAGTTTGCATCCGAAAGCCTCTACTATAATAATTAGGGACATGAAAAACACTTCCTCTTTCTCGTCAATGGGATGGAGGATTTTTTTGAAAAATTTTCTCTGCTCTTCTTGCATTTTTTGAAAAAAAGGACTACAATAAAAATACAACATATGAATACATGTTCATATGAACATTTATAGAAGGAGGATCTTATGTCAAAGACGGAAAAGTTTATCAAATGTGGATGTGAACAGGTTCATGAGGATATTGTCGCCGAGGTGAAAAAAGATATGCCCGTCGACGAAAAACTCTATGATTTAGCCGAATTTTTCAAGGTATTCGGCGATACGACAAGGATAAAGATTCTCTATGTTCTGATGAAAGCGGAGATGTGTGTCTGCGATATAGCAGCCGTACTTGAGATGACACAATCTGCCATTTCTCATCAGCTTCGTTTTCTGAAGCAGGCGAGACTTGTCAAATACAGAAAAGAGGGAAAAACAGTATATTATTCACTCGATGATGAACATGTGGATAGGATATTCAATATGGGAATGGTTCACTTAGAAGAGAGGTGAGGAAAGTGACATTCACTATCGAAGGATCAATATGCGCCAACTGCAGCAGAATTTTTGAGGAAAAAGCCTCCAAGATACCCGGGGTCGATGAGATCACGGTCAATTACGCGATGGCAAAGGTCAAAGTGCAGATCAATAAGGAATATGATGAAAAAGACGTCATTCGAAAACTGAAGGCGCTTTGCAGGGAGATCGAACCGAAAGCAACTCTTGTTGCGGAAAATGAAAGTGAGAATGCAGTGCAGGAGCTTTTTGAGGAGGAACATAGAAAAGAGCTTTCGAAAATCCTTCGTGCTTTTGTTCTGATGATCGCCGGAATTTTTCTTCCCTTAAATTGGGGGATTCGGATTTTTGTCTTCGCTTCGGCGTACCTTTTCGTCGGCAAAGAAGTGTTGCAGACAGCTTTTCTCAATATCCGAAAGGGAGAAGTTTTCGATGAGAATTTTTTGATGACGATAGCGACTCTCGGAGCTTTTGCTATCGGCGAGTATGCCGAAGGCGTCGCTGTCATGCTCTTCTATTCGGTGGGAGAACTCTTTCAGGATATCGCGGTGTCGAAATCTCGTACCTCAATCAAAAACCTTATGGATATCAGACCGGATTATGCGAATCTGAAGGCGATGCTTTCCGTCGAAAAAGTGAATCCTGAAATCGTGAAAATCGGGGATATCATTATTGTCAAGCCGGGTGAGAAGGTACCTTTGGACGGAATCATCATAAAGGGAGACACGCAGTTCGATACGGCAAATCTCACCGGAGAGTCCGTTCCCCGCCCTATGGGTGAGGGAGATCGCGTGCTTTCCGGATATATCAACAAAAATGCTCCTGTCGAAATTCGAGTGGAGAAGATCTTCAGTGAATCCACCGCATCCAAAATACTTGAAATGGTGGAATACGCAACCGAAAAGAAGGCGCGTACCGAGCGTTTTATCACAAAATTTGCGAGATACTATACGCCGGTCGTCGTCGTCGTCGCTCTTTTGCTTGCAGTCCTGCCTCCTCTGCTTACCGATATGAACTTCGCAAAATGGGTGTATCGAGCTCTTGTATTTCTCGTCGTATCCTGTCCCTGTGCACTCGTTGTGTCGATCCCCCTCGGATTTTTCGGAGGAATCGGAGCGGCTTCCGGACACGGGATTCTCGTTAAAGGAGGCTATTGCCTTGAATCTATGAAGGATGCAGGGATAGCGGTTTTTGATAAGACAGGAACTCTGACGGAAGGAGTATTCTCCGTTCAGGAGATAAAAACCGGCGAAGGGATTTCGGAAAGCGAGCTCCTCAAAATCGCCGCTCATGCCGAATCTTATTCAAATCATCCGATTGCCCTTTCCATCATCAATTGTTATGGAGGGTCGATTGATCGTGAGATCATAGATGATTATGCGGAGATCGAAGGAAAAGGAGTCTCTGCCGAGATTGCGGGCGAAAGAGTTTTTGCGGGAAATCGAAAACTGATGCAGGAGCAGGGAATAGAAAGCGTCTTTGAGAGCAGAGGAACCGTCGTCCACATTGCAGGAGAAGGCAAATATCTCGGCTGTCTCTGTATTTATGATAAAATCAAAGAGGATGCGAGATCCTCCATTGAACGATTGAAAGAACTTGGAATTAAAAAAGTGATTATGCTGACCGGGGACAGCGAGCATACTGCCAAAGAGGTGGCGGACGAACTCGAACTGGACGACTACAAAAGCGATCTGCTGCCGGGAGATAAGATGCAGGAACTTGAAAGGATCATGCTTGAATGTAAAGATCAAGGTAAAGTCATCTTCAGCGGAGACGGGATGAACGACGCTCCGGTGCTGGCAAGAGCGGACGTCGGTATCGCGATGGGCGGTCTCGGAAGCGACGCCGCGATTGAAGCTGCAGATGTTGTCATTATGACGGATGAACCTGCTAAGATAGCGGATGCGATCAGCATATCCAAAAAGACGATCCAAGTCGTATGGCAGAACATCTATTTCACCTTCGTGATAAAAATCGTCGTTTTGTTCTTCGGAGCTTTCGGTCTTGCCTCAATGTGGGAGGCGGTCTTCGCCGATGTGGGCGTTGCTCTGATTGCAATTTTCAATGCAGCTCGCATTCGGAGGATATAGATGACAAAATTGTAAATCTCGTGTAAGATTTTTGTAACTATTTTCCTCCTGAGATTTGTTATCATATGTTTGTAGGTGAAATACACTACAATCATACTCCTAAGATATGATATAGAAAACCCTCAGAAGACTCGGGACGCCCTACCCGGGTCTTTCCCTTTTTTGGATTTTCGGAATAGATGTGATTTTAGAGATTGACTGAATGAAAGGTCTTTGTTATATTGTAAGATAAATCGGTTGAATCTGAGCTGCATCATCTCTGCATGAACTTGGAAGAGACCGTCAAATGAAAAAGGAGAGTGCACAGATGAATCAAAACCCCATAGTGACAATGGTATTGGAAGGAAAAGGAATTGTGAAAATAGAGCTTTATCCGGAAATTGCGCCCAACACAGTCCATAACTTTCTGTCTTTGGCCGCAAGAGGATATTACGACGGGTTGATTTTCCACCGTGTGATTCGGGGATTCATGGTTCAGGGAGGCGATCCGACCGGCAGCGGAACGGGAGGCCCCGGATACCGTATAAAAGGAGAATTTCAAGCAAACGGTTTTGCGAATAATCTAAAGCATGAGAAAGGCGTCATCTCGATGGCGAGATCGGGACATCCGGACTCTGCAGGTTCACAGTTTTTCATCATGAGCGGAAGCAGCCCGCATCTTGACGGCAGTTACGCCGCCTTCGGAAAAGTTGTTGAAGGTATGGAGTTTGTCGATATGATCGAGAATGTAAAAACGGGTTCTGCAGACAGACCGATTGAGGAGCAGAAGATCGAAACGATGAGTGTCGAGACTTTCGGAGTCGATTATCCGAAGCCGGAAACGCTGTAGAGGAGATTTTTATCTTTGAAAAGTTCCTGTTCTTTCAAAACAAAGACAAAAGCCCCGCATTAAGACAGAAGATAGGACTGCAAAGACCTGCGCATATGATAAATCACTTTTTCGGACGCTTCTTCGATGCCTCTTTTCCAAATGCCGTTTCGGATTTTATCGAGCATCCCCTCATAGATCAGGATTGATATCTCCACGATATTCTGTTCGTCTTCTTTTGCAAAAAATCCATCTCTTATACAGGACTCGAGAGAAGCTCGAGTCCTGTCGTTTATTGTCTCACCTCGTAACATTTCACGAAACTCCTGTATTTCATTTGCCTGCAGATACTCCGGAAAAATGCTGTAGTATTCTCTGATCGAAGTCGAAAGAGAACTGCTCAGCTCTTTGAAAAAGATTTTGTGATAGATATCGGGATTTCGGAAAGAATGGATACAGAAACATTTCCAAACCCTAAAATATTTGTCCAAACTGCTTTCATGCCCCTCAATATAACTTTGTAAATCTTCTGAATAATTTTTCAGGTAACAAAGGGAAGAAAAAGCGATCAGATTATCTAAACTGCTGAAATAATTATACAGAGTCGCGCTGTTATAGCCGGCCTTATCGGAGATCTTTCGAATTGTTAGAGCCTCGAGTCCTTCCTCTTCTATGATTTCGTAAGTTGCCTCAATAAAATAACGCATGATTCTGCGTCTCTGAATCGTCTTTTTGGATATCTCATTTTTAATCATCTCATTCTCCTCCAATCCTGAAAATCCATTATACCATATCGGAAAGCATCTTAACGAAAAGGCGACAAAAAATAATCGCGATTATTTTTTGAACATATTGACATTATAACTATAGTTATAGTATCATGAGAGCAACAACAATTTTTTAACAAAACGAGTTGTTGTCTCTGTGGAAACATATTGTTAAAGGAGTGAGAATATGAAGTTAGAATTAGGTAATTTTTATGTGAAGGATGTGTGTTTCGGCGAAAGCACGCAATACCGGGACGGAATTCTGTACATCAATAAAGAGGAAGCACTGAAGGTAGTCATGGAAGACGAAGATATCACTGAGGCGGATATCGTACTGGCGAAGCCGGGAGACCCTATACGAATCGTCCCCGTAAAGGAAGCGATTGAGCCGAGATATCGGGTAGGCGGCGGACCGGTTTTCCCGGGTGTGACCGGAGATTTGATGCAGACAGGAAACGGAACGACTTATGCTCTGAAAAATGCAAACGTTTTAGTTGTTGGAAAACATTGGGGGGGATTCCAAGACGGACTGATCGACATGAGCGGAGAGGGAGCAAAGTATACCTTGTTCTCGGAACTGCTCAATATCTGTCTCGTTGGAGATACCAATGAAGACTTCGAAAAAAATGAACAGCAGAAAAAGAACAGAGCACTCCGTTGGGCGGGGATGCGTCTTGCGGAATATCTCGGAGCGACGGTCGCTCAGCTTCATCCGGATGAAACCGAAGTGTTTGAGCTTGCTCCTGTAACGAAGAGAGACAGTGAGACCAATGCTCTTCCCAGCGTAGTTTTTGTAATGCAGCCCCAGTCTCAGATGGAGGAAATGGGTTATAATGATTTGGTCTATGGTTGGGATGCCAACCATATGCTTCCGACCTTCATGCACCCGAATGAAGTGCTTGACGGAGGGATTATTTCGGGATCCTTCATGCCTTGCTCTTCAAAATGGTCAACCTATGACTTCCAGAATTTCCCGATGATCCGACGACTGTATCAGGAGCATGGAAAAACTCTGAACTTCCTCGGAATCATCATGTCAAACCTCAATGTTGCCCTGGAACAGAAGAACAGAGCGGCACTTTTTGTGGCGCAGATGGCAAAATCGCTCGGAGCAGATTCGGCGATCGTCGCAGAAGAAGGCTACGGAAATCCGGACGCCGATTTTATCGCCTGCATTGTCGCATTGGAAGAAGCGGGCGTGAAGACGATAGGACTTACCAACGAGTGCACCGGAAGAGACGGAGCCTCTCAGCCTCTTGTTACCCTGCATGAAAAAGCAAATGCAATCGTATCCTGCGGAAATGTCTCGGAATTGATCAAACTGCCTCCTATGGAGATTGTGATCGGGGAACTGGAATCTCTCGCAAGAGACGGTCTGTCCGGCGGATGGAGCAATGATGAGATTCTCGGCGCTTCCGTGAAAGAGGACGGGTCGATCATCATGGAAAATAATGCGATGTTCTGCGGTGACAGAGTTGCGGGATGGTCGACAAAGACAATGGTAGAATATTAAGGAGGTGCTTGGAATGAAAAAAGGAATTTTATATATCAACCAATTTTTCGGACAGATCGGAGGGGAGGAACTCGCCGATTTCAAACCGGAGATCCGGGAAGGACTTGTCGGACCGGCACTCGAACTCTCGAAACAGCTTCAAGGTGAGATCGAGATCACGCATACGATCATCTGCGGAGACAACTTTATGGGTTCGAATCAAGAAGAAGCGATTGACATGATTATGAGTTTCCTTGAAGGCAAGCAGCTGGATATTTTCTTTGCCGGACCGGCTTTTCGTGCAGGAAGATACGGTTCCGCCTGCGGGAATATCTGCAAGGCGGTCAAAGAAAAATTCGGCATACCGGTGCTGACGTCGATGAACGATGAAAACCCGGGTGTCGAGATGTTCAAGAAAGAGTTCCCGATTTTCAAAGGCGGAGCCAGCGCCGCGGCAATGAGAAAAGACATCAAGGCGATGGCGGACTACGGGAAAAAGATCGTAAAAGGAGAGACTCTTCTTTCGGCAGATGAAGAAGGATATTTCCCAAGAGGAATTCGAAAGCAGATCTGGACGGAGCCTTCTGTCAATGCGGCAGATCGAGTTATCGACATGCTTCTCAAAAAAGTATCCGGACAGCCTTTTGTCAGCGAGCTTCCCATTCCCCCGTCGGATCTTGTTCCGATCGCTCCGGCCCTGACCGCCGAAGAACTGGCAGAGGCAGAGGTCGCTGTCGTCACATCCGGAGGTATCGTACCGGTGGGCAATCCGGACAGAATTCAGTCCGCTTCGGCGACTAAATGGGGCAAATATGAAGTATCCGCTCTTGAAGATCTCAGACAGGGTGAGTATATGACAATCCACGCGGGATTTGACCCTGCCGCAGCCAATGCGGATCCGGATGTTATCGTACCTCTCGATGCACTGAGAGCTTATCAGAAAGAAGGTAAGATCAAAGGCGTTTACAAATATTTCTATTCGACAGTCGGAACCGGAACCACTCAGGCCGAGGCTTCCCGAATGGGTAAAGAGATCGCGAAGGAGCTTTTAGATGCCGGAGTGAAAGCTGTTATTATGACCTCGACCTGAGGTACTTGTACACGTTGCGGTGCAACGATGGTAAAAGAAATTGAAAAAGCGGGCATCACGATTGTCCAGATGGCAAACCTCATTCCTGTTGCTATGACGGTAGGAGCAAACAGGATGGTTCCGACAATTTCGATTCCCTATCCGCTCGGAGACCCCGCCACTACAAAAGAACAGCAGTTCAAACTCAGACATCACAGAGTCGGAGTGGCACTGGATGCGTTGACTACACCTATCAAAGAGCAGACTGTATTCAAAGTGAAAATATAAGAGAAAGGTGAGTCGACACAATGAAACCAACACAGAGTTCCATGCAGAATAAGAATAACTCCGTTTTTACGATTTCTTTGGTTGTCGTATTCCTTATATCGATGTGGGGGATTTTATCCCCCGAGACTTTCGGGAATGCGGCAAATGCAGTCTTTAACTATCTGACAACGAATTTCGGCTGGTTTTATCTGCTGGCGATGTTTTTCTTTGTCGTATTTATGGCCTATATCGCCTGCAGCAAATTCGGGAACATTCGATTGGGTCCGGACGATTCCCGACCGGAATACAGTTATATCTCCTGGTTTGCGATGCTGTTTTCCGCAGGAATGGGGATCGGGCTTGTATTTTGGGGAGTTGCGGAGCCTCTCAACCACTTTGTAGCTCCTCTCGGGGCACAGCCGGGGACTCCTGAAGCTGCCAATTTCGCAATATATACTTCTTTCTTCCACTGGGGAATCCATCCATGGGCAAACTATTCCGTCATTGCTCTCGCTCTGGCGTATATGCAGTTTCGAAAGAACAAGCCCGGTCTCATCAGCAGTATCTTCATCCCTCTGCTTGGTGAGGATGCGTCTCAGACGTCCCTTGGAAAACTGATCGACATACTTGCGATTTTTGCGACAGTAGCCGGAGTCGCGACTTCTCTTGGACTTGGCGTACTCCAGATCAATGGAGGACTGAACTATCTGTTCGGAATTCCGGTCAATAATTTTGTCAATATTGTCATCATCGTCGTCGTGACCATTCTGTTCATGGCGTCGGCCGTGACCGGTCTTGACAAGGGAATCAAATTTCTTTCAAATGCGAATATCGCGCTTGCCGGAATCGTCATGCTGCTCGCCTTTTTGATCGGACCGACCATACAGATACTCAATGCGTTGACGAACGGTATGGGAGAGTATTTCGGCAATATGATCACAGAGAGTCTTCGCTTGGATCCCTTCGGAGAGAATTCCTGGTTTTACAGCGGCTGGAGAGTATTTTACTGGGCATGGTGGATCGCCTGGGCTCCCTTTGTCGGCGTCTTTATAGCAAGAATTTCGCGAGGGCGAACGATCAGAGAGTTCATCATCGGAGTCAGCCTCGTTCCCGCGCTGGGCTCTTTCCTCTGGTTCGCCATATTCGGAACAATCGGTGTAAACACAGGACTTGATGTGGCGTCGGAAGCAATCGCGATGACGGAAACGGCATTCTTTGTCGTGATGAAACATATGAATTTCGGAACCTTGATCTCGATGGTCACTGTCGTACTGCTCTGTACTTTCTTTGTCACTTCCGCAGACTCGGCCACCTTCGTTCTCGGTATGCTTTCCTCGGAAGGGGATCTCAATCCCTCCACAACGAAGAAAATCATCTGGGGCTGCATTCAGTCTCTGATGGCGTTCAGTCTGATGATTGCGGGAGGACTCAAATTCCTCCAGACAGCTTCGATTGCCGCGGCATTCCCCTTTGCGATTGTCATGGTCTTCTCCTGTTTTGCCCTGTTAAAAGCCTTAAAGACAGACGAAAGCCTGATCAAATAAGACATTTCGAAAAGGAGGATCCGTCTTTGATCTTCTGTTATCTGTAGAAATTAAAAATATGCTTTGAAAAGGACGAGAGGTCGCCTGCCGAATCTTTGGCGACCTCCCTTCCATTTGACGAGAAATTTTTTATAAAAAAATTAAATTTTCTGAAAATTTTTGTTTCAAAATAAAAAAAATGTGGTATAATGTGAATAAGAAGTTAAGGGACAACGAATATCGGACATTATGAGCCGACTGAGCAAGAAAATGGTCATTCCCATGCGAGATGGAGAGAATGATGAAAGTCGTTTCACCAACCCTGTAGACTTCGCTCTATACGGAACGGGAAACAGAGAGAAAGAAGTAAGAAGGAAAGAAGCAAGAAAGCCTCGAAGTAAAATCATATCTCGAAACGGGAAAGACTCGATCGGGAGTTTGGAGGTCTATCATCGAAAAAGAATTTTATCGACAACTGAATAGAAAGAAGCGAAGTTGTACCTTAATTTCGTAAGATGAGATATCGTATCGGGAACGGTATCTCATTTTATTTTGTTTTTGAGAAATTTTGTGATATACTGACCTTATGAAAAAATGAGAGTTTTTGCCTTCTTTCAATCTAAACAGAATCATAAAGCGGATGGGAGTAATCGGAATGAAGACTTGGGGGATCATCGGTGCGATGGAGACGGAAGTTCGTCTTCTTAAAGAAAGTATGCAGGATCTTAAAATCTCAAAATATGCAGGTTTAGAGTTTTATCAAGGAGTTTTGGAGGGAAAAAAAGTCGTCGTCGTTCGATGCGGTATCGGAAAAGTGAACGCCGCTATGTGTACGCAGTTGATGATCGATCACTTTTATTCGGACTGCATCGTCAATATCGGAGTGGCGGGAGCTCTTTCGGACGAATTGGAGATCGGAGATATTATTCTCTCCACGGATCTGGTCGAGCATGATTTTGACGTACGGGGCTTCGGTTATCCGAAAGGCAGGATTCCTCAGATGGAAACAAGTATCTTCAATGCTTCGGATTTTTTAATTTCGCTTGCTGAAAGTGCAGGCGCTCATCTTTCCGATCTCAGGATACATAAGGGAAGAATTGCGACCGGCGATATCTTTGTCAGCGACAGGCAGCTTCGTGAAGAAATCAGAAAGGAGTTTCAGGCGCTCTGCGCGGAAATGGAGGGGGGCGCGATGGCTCATGTCTGCTTCCTGAATCAAATTCCGTTTTTAGTTATTCGTTCGATGAGTGATAAGGCAAACGGAGAAGCGATGGAAAACTTCAGTCATTTTGAGCAGATTGCTGCGATGAACTCGAAAAAACTGATCCTGGAAATGTTAAAAAATGACATTCAACAATAAAACTGCGAAGGAGGAAAAGGAAAGTGACGTCAGAAAAACTGAAGAAAAAAACGATTTTCAGCGGAGTACAACCTTCAGGGCAATTAACTTTGGGGAATTATCTGGGAGCTATTCGAAACTGGTCAAATTTTCAGGATGAGTATGACTGTTTTTATTGTGTGGTAGATATGCACGCAATCACAGTTCCGCAAGTGGCCGCAGAACTTCGAAAGAAGAGCATCGAGGTTCTTGCTCAGTATATTGCCTCCGGTCTTGCCCCGGATAAAAATACCTTCTTCATTCAATCTCATGTTCCCGCACATGCGGAACTGACATGGGTTTTGAACTCACTCACCTATATGGGAGAGTTGAATCGTATGACCCAATTTAAGGAAAAATCAAGAAAAAAGGCCGAGAATCTCAATGCCGCTTTATTTACCTATCCGGTGCTGATGGCTGCGGATATTCTGCTTTACAGTACAGATCTTGTCCCTGTCGGAGAAGATCAGCGCCAGCATTTGGAACTTGCGAGAGATCTGGCTCAGAGATTCAACGGAAGGTACAGTGATACCTTTGTGGTGCCGGAGGGCTTTATACCTAAAGAGGGAGCTCGCATCATGAGTCTTCAGAATCCGGAGTCCAAAATGTCCAAGTCCTGCGAAAATGAGAATGAGTCCATCTTTTTGATTGAATCCGAAGAGCAGACCATCAATAAGATCAAGAGAGCCGTGACGGATTCTCTGGGGATCGTCGCTTATAATGATCAGCAAAAGGGGCTTAAGAATCTGATCAGCATTTATGCGGCGATCAGCGGAGATACTCCACAGGACGTCGTTGCCCGTTATGAGGGAAAAGGCTACGGCGACTTCAAGAAAGACACGGCGGAAGTGGTTGTCGAGGGTTTGAGACCACTGAGGGAGAAATATGACTATCTGATGAAAAACAGAGACTATCTTGAAAAAATATATCTGGACGGAGCAAAACAGGCGAGGAGAAGGGCAAGCCGAATGCTTGAAAAAGTCTATCGAAAAATCGGCTTCGTTCGATATGAGGAATAAAGAGATTCTCCTAAAATTTACTACAACTCCGTATGAGCTATGATGCCGGGCGGAGGCAGGATACCGGGCTGTTCTGTCTCCGTATTCTATATTTTTTGAAAGGATCGGATCTATGTATCTTCTGATAGGAATCTTGCTTCTTACAATCGATCAATACAGCAAATACCTTGTCCGCAGCCAAATGGAGGTCTTCGAAAGCATCCCTCTGATACCGGATTTCTTTCATCTGACCTATGTACAGAACAGGGGAGCCGCCTTCGGCGCATTTCAGGGAGGCAGCAAGGCTTTTGCTCTCATCACTTTTTTCATTCTCTTTGCAGTTTTGTATTTTTTTTGGAAGAATCCCCATTTGACCGCTTCTTGGAAAACGACCTTAATCGTTATCACTTCGGGGGCTGTCGGGAATCTCATTGACCGTCTTTGGCTCGGTTATGTCGTGGATATGCTGGATTTTCGGGGAATTTGGTCTTATATCTTCAACTTTGCCGACATCTGTGTCGTTTTGGGAGGAGTTATACTTGGAATCCTCATTCTGAAAGATGATACAGTTTTGGAGAAAAGAAAATGAGTCTGCAATCATCGGATATTCGAAGATACCGCGTGTTTTCCGAAGAGGAAGATCTCAGACTGGACGTCTTTCTCACGCAGCAGATCGCTGACAAGTCTCGAAGCTATATACAGTCGCTGATCAGGGACAAAAAAGTCATGGTTAACGGAAAAAATGAAAAAGCAAGCTACCGAATTTGTGAAGAAGATGAAATCGAGATTCTGATTCCGCCTGCGGAGATTTTGAAAACGGAGGCACAAAACCTTCCTTTGATGATCCTGTACGAGGATTCGGATATGGCGGTTGTCTATAAGGAAAGGGGCATGGTTGTCCATCCGGCTCCCGGGAATTACAGAGATACTCTTGTTAACGCCTTGCTTTACCATATGCGGGGAAAACTCTCTTCCATCAACGGCGTTATAAGGCCCGGGATCGTTCATAGAATCGATAAGGATACTTCCGGCCTTTTAATGGTCGCAAAGACAGATTTTGCCCATCAAAGTCTTTCAAACCAGCTCAAGGAGCATTCTATTCGTCGGCGTTATACCTTTCTTTGTTTCGGAGCATTGAAAAAAGATCGGTTTACGGTCGATGCACCCATCGGAAGAAATCCCAAAGACCGTCTCAAAATGGCCGTGGTTGCGGATGGAAAGTCCGCGGTAACGCATATCGAGGTCTTGGAAAGATCGGCAGAAACCTCATATGCGGCGGCGATACTTGAAACGGGAAGGACTCATCAGATACGGGTGCATATGGCATACAGCGGATATCCGCTTATCGGAGACAGGATTTACGGGCCTTCATCTCCGAAAATCAAGGCGGAAGGGCAAATGCTTCACGCCGGATTGATCGGATTTGTGCATCCGGTAAAAAAAGAATATATGGAATTTTCTTATCCGGAACCGGAGATTTTTCTCAAGATGAAGAACCGGTTACTCGGAAAAGGGGATCAAGCAGTCAAATAAAAAGAGTTGTTCGACAAACTCCGCAGGTAGAGAGTTTCGAAGAGCTCTTTCCTATGTTTATTTTTCTTTCGTGTGTTGATATACTTCTTCTGTGTATTGACGGATTCCTTCAGCAAAACGATACAAGGAGTCTTCTGTCTCCCCGATATCTTCCTGTTTTTGATAAAATCCGAGATATCGAGTGATCCCATGCTCGTCGGTATACATTCCGCTTCCGTCGTAACCAAGATCAAAGAGCATCTGTTTTCCACTGTCTTCATTGCTGATCCGTAAGATAGACGGAGGGATGGTCTCATTTTCAAAATAGCGGATGATCAATGCCTGTCCCTGATTCAAACTGCGTTCGAAGACGACTTCTCCAAGCTTCAGGGAAGCAGTCTTCTCATCCCATCCGTCGACATGGACCATTTCCACCTTCGTATTGTCGTTGACTGCAAGGATCAGACCTTCGTTCATCGCCTCATAGCCCTCCGGCTCATAGACAAGTCGTTCCGCACTCGGATAAGAGTCCATGATCTCCTGCATTTTTTCGTTTCCCTGAAACGCGGAAATAAAGGCGATTGAAATATTTTCCGGCTGATCTTCGGGATAGGAGGGGAAGAAAGACTCTGTCCCGCCTTCTACATTCTTCTCCTCTTCAGTCTCTTCTGTATTTTCATCTGTTTCCGTCGTCTCATTTGAGTCCGTTTCTTTTTCTTTTTTCAAGTCCGCCGCCGTCTTTGTTTCCGTTCCCCCGGCAGGTTCATTCTTTGGGGGAGAGCAGGCGGCAAGAGAGGTGATCAAGATTCCGATGATGAGAAAGAGATAAACTTTTTTCATAGGAGCCTCCTTTTTCGCTAAAACCTCGAGATTCGGAAGAAATGAAGTCAACCATGAAAATCAGGCGATTGTATCCTCTGTCAGAGGAAGATTTTCTTTGCTGTCCTGTATTTCTTGACTCACGGCAGACTCTTTGATATCCGTCTCATTGAAGATATCCAAAAATCCCTTTGAGTCGACAATCCTCTTTTCAATCAGTCTCTCTGCCAATCGGTCCAGAGCCGTGCGATGTTTCAGCAAAATCTCCTTCGAATCCTCGAAGAGTTCCTGTGCCAATTTTTTCGCTTCTTCGATATAGTTTTCGCTCGGTTCGTTCATGCCGAGGACATTCAGGTTGATAATGCTGTCGTTCATTCCCCAGGTTGAGATGATCCGAGAGATGATTTCCGTTGCCTGCTCGATATCCGATACGGCTCCGGTTGTCACATCATCTTCATTCTTTGCGATGATGCTCTCAGCCGCTCGTCCGCCGTAGAGCATACGAACTTCATTTTTCATATCACCGCGGCTTTGGAGACCTTCTTTCGGCTGATTGAGGGTGTAGCCTCCGGCACCCGATGTCGTCGGAATGATGCTGACTTCAATGATCGGCTTGCCAAGCACATGACCGATGATCGCATGTCCGGCCTCATGGTAGGCGACGATGCGGTCATGTTCAAGATTTTTTTCCTTGGGTTCTTTTTTATCTCCCTTTATAATGATTCGAAGATACGCGTCATCAATATCTTCCTGTTTTATCTGTTCGTGTCCTTTGGAGACGGCTTTTATCGCCGCTTCATTGAGAAGATTTTCAAGCTCCGAAGGACTGAATCCGATGGTCTTTTCCGAAAGCTTTTGAATCGAGACCTCTTCGGAAATCTTTTTGTTTTTCGTATAAAGTTCGAGGATCGCAAGACGCTCTTCCTTATCCGGCAGAGGAACGGCCAGCTGGCGGTCGAAGCGGCCCGGACGCACAAGGGCGGGATCGAGATCCTGAAGGCGGTTTGTCGCCGCAATCGTAATGACGCCTTCGTTTCCGCTGAAACCGTCCAATTCATTGAGAAGCGCGGTCAGCGTCTTGTCATCTTCCGTACTTCCTCTGAATTGCCCTCTTGCTCCGCCTATCGAGTCAATCTCGTCGATGAAGACGATGCAGGGAGCATTTTTCTTCGCTGTCTTATAGAGTTTTCGTACGCGGCGAGCACCCAGTCCCACATAGAGTTCGACAAAGTCGGAACCGTTCGCTTTGAAGAAAGGTACATTCGCCTCTCCCGCAATCGCTTTTGCCATCAGAGTCTTTCCCGTTCCCGGAGGACCGTAGAAGATCACTCCGTTGGGAAGCCTCGCTCCAATTTCGGTATATCGGCCGGGATTCTTCAGGAAATCCAAAATGAACTTGGAATCGTTTTTCAGTGTGGAATAGCCTGCGATATTATTGAAATCGGTATCCGGTATATCCGTGACCATATCGGCGTCTTTCGGCTCCATTCCTCTCTGGAAATAGATGAGAAAACCGATGATGATAAAAATCGGAAGCAGCATCTGAAGGACAGATAATAGTATATAAGCGACGGAAATAGAGGATTTCAGACCGAAAACCCGTATGCCCTTCCTGAGAAGCTCGGAACGAAATTCAGGATAATCCGGATTTTCGGTGACAAATTTCAATTTTCCGTCAGCCGGAAGCTCTGATTCACTGACAGAAGTCTCTTTGGATGAAGTCAGCTTGGACAGGATCTGGTCATAGCGGGATCCGGGGTCGATATCTTTTGACTTGAGGTACCCCGCTGTCGGAAAAAATTGTATCTGGCTGTCCGACGACCTCAAAACGACAAATTCAACCTGCTTATTCTCAAGCATTTCTACAAAATCGTTATAAGGAACATAATTTGACATTTCCTTTTCTTTGAACTGAAGTTTCATCGACAGTTTCAAAACAACGATATAGAGAAGAAACAGGGATACAAAGGTTACAATCAAAAGAATTCTCTTTTTTGTCAACTTTTCTTTTATTTTTCGAATCCATTCATTAAAGTTCATGATCGACCTTCCTTTCTATCTGTAATTATACCAAAATTTCTCTTCATTATGCACCTTGATTTTATCATAGGAATTATTATTGAAGATTCGACAGAAGCCTTTTGTTGAGGTATAATAAAAAGGCAAAAAGAGCTACGGAGGATAAAAGATTGCGATTTATTGATTTGAACAAGCTGATCAAGGGGCAGGAAATTCCGAAAATACAGTATCGGCCTGTCAAAGTGACGGAAAGATATGCATATTTGGAGAAAATCGTCGAAGGTCTTGATGAATCCTGGAGCGAGGGGATTTATATCTATGATATTGAAAAGGACGATTTGTCTGCTGCAGACAGAGGATTTGCAGACGCACACGGAGCCGCCGTTGAGATCGAAGTGCCTTCCGCCTATGAAGATGTGCTTGCGATGCAAAAGATGTCCGAACTGTATTACTGCATTAAAGTGTTTTCCATCTCGATGACGATGCTGTATTTTTTTCGATTGGATACCTGCACACAAAAAAGTTATTCCATCGCTTCCTATGAGTTTTATACGGACGAATATGAATATGCGGGAATGGAAGTCCTCTGTCAGAACTACTTTCTGTTTACGCTGATTCCGAGGAATCCGCAGGACGGTATTCCCGATTATGATCGGGTCTTTCTTGTCGACGTCTCTCGGCGGACCTGTTTTCCGATCCGAAATCTTCCTTTTCGCATTACAGGGGGGAAACGCTGCATTATAGGTGAAGAAGTCAACTATCTTTTTCTCGAAGAGATCTATCTCTCGGAGGATGAGGAAATGGAGTTTCTGATGTCGGATGATCTCGAACTGCTTATGAAGATACCGGAAGACAGTGATGAAAGCTTCGTATATACAAACCGCCTGAATCTCCTTCCACTGGAAAACTTCATCCGTCTTGCGAAGGTCGGTGCTTACAATTACCGTTATCAAGTGCTTGACGAGATTTATGAAGAGGGAATCCTGAGGACGATCGGTGAAAGTGAAGAGAAAATATACTATAAAAAATCGAAGTATGAGCATATTCTCCGTACAAGCAAAGAATTTGCAGATCGGCTGATGATCGGAAAGGATGAGATCTTCGAAATTGATAAGAGAAGTTTGGAAAAGAAAAAAATCATGGACGTCGATTCCAATACGCTCCTCTCCTTCGAAGGAAAGCATATATATGAGATCGTCGAGACGGATGACCGCATCGTCGTGTATGAACCGGACGTCACCTCCATGGTAGGATCTCGCCCTGAGCGGATCGAGCGCTTTTCTTATCCGAGACACAAAGGACGCCGAGAGTATTTTTACGATATCTACGGGAATCGCTACCTTGTAATCGGAGTGATCTATCCGCAGGAGAGCGGAACAAAAAGTCACCTGAAAATCGTCGATATGGAGAATCAGGAGGCTGAAAAAAAATGTCAGGATCTCTATGTCATTGATGATACGGTCTTTTTTTCTTAAAAGCAGAAGAAAAAGGAGGTCTTCGATTGACGGAGTACAGAATATCTGTTCGGCGTCTTGTAGAATTTGTCCTGCGAAGCGGAGATCTTACTTCATCGCAGTTTTCCCCCTCAAGAATGGAAGAGGGGGCAAAAGTGCATAAAAAACTGCAGGATCAGCAGGGAAGATATCTTCAGACCGAGGTTTCCTTGAAAGAGGAGTTTTCCCATGGCAGTATTCGACTGTTGGTAAGCGGGCGAGCCGACGGCCTCGGAAAAGACGGCGAAGTGTTCTTTATTGATGAGATCAAAAGCTGTTTCACTGAGTCGGACAGACCTGACGAAGATTCTCTGCATCTTGCACAGGCGAAGTTTTATGCGTATATCTACGCAAAAAAGAAAAAACTCAGGAAGATCGGAGTTCGAGTGACTTATTACAATCTGCGTGATGATTCGATATTCAGTTATGAACATCTCTTCGAGATCGAAGAGCTCGCGGCCTTCATATCTTACATCGTCGGATTTTATTGTGATTTTCTGGAGTTTGTCGGATCGCTTCGCAGGCAAAGAGATCAGAGCATTGCGGATCTGAACTTTCCCTTTGCAGATTACAGACCCGGGCAGAAGAAGATGACTCAGGACGTCTATCGGGCGATCAGAGATAAGAAGAGACTTTTTGTCAAAGCTCCCACGGGAACCGGAAAAACCGTCTCTGTCCTTTTTCCGGCAATAAAATCCCTGATTTATCAAGACAATGACAGGATATTTTACCTGACCTCCAAAGGGACGAATAAAGAATCCGTCTTTGAGGCGATGAAGCTGCTGCGCGAAAGAAAACTCAGTCTTCGAACTGTGTTCCTCACTGCAAAGGAAAAGATCTGTCCCTACGGGAAATGCGATATGGAGAGCTGTCAATATGCAAAAGGGCATTTTGACCGAATATATTCGGCGATTTTGGATATTTTAGAAAATAGAAAGGAAATGGATCTCCAGACGATAAGAAAGTACAGCGAATCTCATAAGGTCTGTCCCTTTGAATTTTCTCTGGATCTCTCTCTGTATGCGGATATCATCGTCGGAGACTACAATTATGTTTTTGATCCTTCCGCCTATTTGAAAAGATTCTTTGATGAAGAACAGGGCCGCTATATCTTTTTGATGGACGAAGCCCATAATTTTATTGATCGGGCTCGCGATATGTTTTCCGCCTCGATCTGCAAATCGCAATTTCTCAGTCTTCGCCGACAAGTTCGAGGATTTTTTAATGAAAAGCCGTATCTGCCGAAAGTATTTCGCGATATGATGAGAGCTGTCGGGACGATCAACAGAAATTTTCTGATGATCCGAGGAGAAGGGCAGGAGGTTTTTTCGACGCCGGAAGCTCCTGAAAAACTTCGCAAAGACGTCTGTGCCTTTCGGGAACTTTGTGATCTCTGTTTTTCTGAGGAGAGGCAGATGAAACAGTACCCCTTCTACAACGAGCTTATGGAACTGTATTTTTCCTGCTGCAGTTTTGAAAAAGTGTTTGAATTTTTCGGTGAAAATTACAGAACGATCATAAGGCAGGAAAAAAATGAGACGGAGGTTCGGCTTTTTTGTTTGAATCCGAAGCCCCAGATTCAGGAGGGCCTTTGCAGATGTACCGCACTGATCGCTTTTTCCGCTACTTTGACGCCGGCGATCTACTATGTCGAGATGATAGGGGGAAAGGAAGATTCGATCTATCTGAAACTGCCTTCTCCTTTTGCGAAAGAGAAGTTCAAAGTGCTGATCGACAGTTCTGTCTCGACGCGTTATATCCATAGGAAGCAAAGCCTGCACCTGATTGCCGAGAGAATACGAACTGCCGTTTCGCCGAAAAAAGGAAATTATATCGCCTTTTTTCCCTCTTATGAATACATGACAGAAACCTTTGATACCTTCCGGACTTTGTGTCCGAACGTACTCACCCTGATCCAGGACAGAGGTTTTTCCGAGGAGGACAGGCTGCATTTCCTCAGCCGCTTCAGAGAGAATCCCGAGGAATCGACGCTGGCTTTTGCAGTACTGGGAGGCGCTTTTTCCGAAGCCGTCGATCTCAAAGGGGAACGACTGTCCGGAGTCATCGTCGTTTCAATCGGACTTCCGAAACTTTCTTTTGAGAGAGAGCTGATGAGGGAGTATTTCGAACAAAGAGGAATGGACGGATTTGACTATGCTTACCGTTATCTTGGAATGAACAAGGTGATGCAGGCCGGAGGAAGGGTCATTCGCAGCATGGATGACAGGGGATTTCTCTTTCTGATCGACGACCGGTTCACGGATCCGCGGACGAATGTCCTCATACCCGATGAATGGCGGCATTATGAAAAAGTTAGTGGAACTAAGCAATTAAAAGAAATTTTAACTGAATTTTGGAGGGGATAAAATGGAGTGGTTTATCGGAGGAGTTGTGTTTATCTACGGACTTTTGTTCGGCAGTTTCTATAATGTCATCATTTACCGTCTGCCGTTGGAACTCAATATCGCAAAAGGGCGTTCCTTTTGTCCTAATTGTCATACATCTCTCCGAGCGAAGGATCTGGCGCCCCTGTTCAGTTGGATCTTTTTGCGGGGAAAATGTCGCTACTGCGGCTGTTCTATCTCTCTACGTTACCCTCTGATCGAACTTTTAACCGCTCTTCTCTTTCTGATTGCCTACAGGCATTTCGGCATGACAGCGGAGTTTTTTCTGTACTGCTCTTTTTACTCGATGCTGATTATCAGCACGATGATCGACTTGGATCATATGATCATTTGCGATGAAGTGATCTACGGTTTTTCGGCGCTGTCGACGATCTTTTTGCTCACAGGACGAATTTGGAAGATGGAAAGCGTCTCGGACATCGGTCTTGCTTCTTTTGCTTCCGCTCTCGGACAGTCGATGAAAGATAATTTGTTGGGACTTCTGGCAGGGACGCTTATTTATGCGGCGATCTATTTTGCGGCAAAAGCCGCTTATAAGCGCGAGGCTTTCGGCTCAGGCGATATTCTTCTCATGGGCGCCATCGGCTGGGTGACCGGATGGAAGTTTGCCGTTTTGATCGCCGTGCTTTCTTTCTACATCGGACTTGCTTTTATCCTGATTCTGAAGGCTGCGGGCAAGAAACTGAAGCTTCAGCAGGAGATCCCTTTCGGACCTTATATTTGTATCTCGGCTTTTTGTGTCAGTCTGTACGGCGACGAACTTCTGTCGGCTGTTCTCAAATTTATGTATCCTCGGTAGAAAAGGGGTTAGGGGAAGAATCATGAATCGGAAAATCAATTCCAACGCGTTTTTCTATATTATCTTTAACCTTTTGGTATCTTTCAATTCGGGGATATTTAACACGTTCACCGGGATATTTCTCAAAGAAAGAGGATTTGATGAGGCCTTTGTCGGACTGATTCTTTCGATGAATACTCTTTCACTCGGATTTTTCTCGATCTTTGGAGCCTATGTGATCGGCAGAATCGGAAGAAAGAAGAATTTCCTTGTCTCTTCCGTCTCTATGGCGACGGGAATGGCTCTGATGATCGTCAGCAAATCACCCGCTTTGATCGTTCTTTCAGGGATACTGATGGGGTTTGGTCTTTCTCTGAAGACCACTGGAGAGTCGATGTTTCTTTCGGAAAACTCCGGTCCCGATGAAAGAGTTTTCGTATTCAGTATGAATTTCACAGCCTTCAATTTAGGCTGGATGCTCTCAAATCTCGGAGGCGGGATGCTTTCAAAGATTTTAAGGAGACATCTCTCCTATGACACTTCCTTGGTTCTGGTGCTTCTGATGGGGGTCGTTCTCGCTCTTTTATCGATGATTCCCATGCGATTTGTCAAAGAAAACAGAAGAACTTCGAGAAGAGGGCTTAAAGAATCTCTTCTCGGCTATAAAAATATACTGAAAGACGGAAAAAAAGCGAGAAGATTCCTCTTGTTCAATGCAACCGTCGGAATGGGCGCAGGGATGGTCGTTCCCTTTTTCAGCGTGTATCTGAAATACTCTCTTCATATCGAAGACGCTGTCGTTGGAAGCGTCATGGCTTTTGCGCAGTTCGGATGTGTCCTCGGAGGTCTTCTGATTCCTTTGATCGCGAAAAAGCTCGGCGTTCACAAGTCCGTTGTAGCCTGTCAGCTGCTTTCGATACCCTTTCTTCTTTCGATTGCCTTTCCGAGCGGTATTTATATTGTCGCCCTCTCTTTCTTTATGCGTTCCTCACTGATGAATATGGTCAATCCTCTGCTTCAAAATTTGGGCATGGAGATGGTTCATCCGCTGGATCGGGCAAACCTCTCGGGACTCATGACTCTGTTCGGAAATATCACTCGGGGAGTCGGGATTGCCGTTGGAGGCTATTTGATGAAAAATATCAGCTACAACGCTCCATACTATTTCACGGTATTTTTCTATCTGTGTTCCACCGCGCTTTTCATCCATATGTTCAAAGAGCGTTTCTCTGTCAACAAATGCAGCGGCGAGACTTAAAAGATTTTTTATTCCCGGTTCGTTTTTCTTTCAAGTTAATTTTGGAGGAATCCCATGCATAGACTTCTCTTTTTCGTCATTTTTCTGTTTTTCATACTTTTGACTTCCGGCTGCAGCAAAATCGCGACTCCGGATGAACTTCTGGAACAGCCTGCTCTCAATATCGAACACCGAAGCATCAAAGACGCCGTCGATCAATTTTTGCCGGAAGGATCCAGTCTGATTACGATTTCGAAAAATGAAAAGGTGCTTCAAGATTCCTTTTCCAAAATTGATCTGGATTCTGACGGGATCTTTGAGTTTATTTTCTTTTACAAAGAAAATAAGAGCAAGTTCATTCAGGCGATCCTCCTCCAGGAAAAAGGTGAAAATTGGCATAAGCTTTGCGATATTCCCCTTGACGCCGGCGATATTCTCCGCTATCAGGTTGAAGATCTCAACAATGATATGCAAAAAGAGATCATTATCGGAGCCTATGTCTCCAATATCTCTGAGCTCAGTATTTTTTCCTTTCAAGATCAGCAGCTGCGGAAAATCGTGCAGACGCCCTATGAATCCATGGATATTGCGGATATGGACAACGATATGTCTTTTGAAATAGCCGTACTCTTTCGAGAAGATGATTTTTCGGAGAGCCGGATCCGCCTTTTTAACATCGAGAATCAAAAAAGCATACTTTTAGATGAGATTATTTTTGAGGAGTTCAAGGAAGCCTATTATATCCGGATTGGACGAATCTATGATGATACGAAAGCGATCTTTGTCGATTCGTATACGCAGATCCATTCGGGCTATACAGATATCTTTTTTTTAGAACAGAAAAAATTGAGATCGTATGAAGAAAAATTCAATCAGAAACTCAAAGACAAGTATTATCTGATCCGAAGCAGTGACGTCGACGAGGATGGCTTCTGCGAGATCGGTTATCCTTATGCACCTCCTGACGATCTGGAAATTGACTATGAAAAGATGAACGGTGACTACGCTGTAAGTTATTATAAAATAAAAAAAGATGGAAGCGTTCACTTTGCTAAACAAATCTACTATAATGAAAGCATCGGACTCATTTTTAATGTTCCTCAAAATTTCATCTACAAATACGATATAAAGCGATTGGATCAAGATACGCGATTGATCTGCAATTACTACACACCTTCGAAAGAAAGCTGGCCGTTATTCGAAATTTTCCTGATGGAAAAGGAAGCTGCGAAAGAGGATCAAGACGAACTGCAGCTTCTTGGAGAGACTCAAAATCAGTTAGTCATGGGCAGAGTCTTCGATTACTCAAAGGACTTGGAGGATCCCGAAAAACTGAATTATCTTGAGATGAGAACACAGATCCTTGATCTGTCAAAATATATTGATCTCAGTGGGATAGATTAAAAAGAATAAAGGGGGAGGCTGTCAAATGAAAATACTGGTTTTGGAAGATGAATATTCTATCCGCAGCTTTATCGTTCTCAATCTGAAGAGAGAAGGATATCAAGTCATTGAGACAGAGACGGGAGAAGAAGCCATCGAGCGTTTTGGGAAAGAATCGGATATCCGGATTGCAATTTTGGATGTGATGTTGCCCGGCATTGACGGCTTTGAAGTATTGAAAGTTTTTCGCAGTCAAAAACCGGAGATGGGTATCATCATGCTGACTGCGAAAACCCAGGAGCATGACAAGGTTCTTGGTCTCGAATTCGGTGCAGACGACTATATAAGCAAGCCTTTCAGCCCGACGGAGCTCATTGCGAGAATCCGCTCTCTGATAAGAAGGCTCTCGATTGGAAATACTGTCTCAAACGCTTTCGAGGAAATACGCTGCGGCCCTTTCAGGATCAATCTTTCAGAAAGAAGCTTTTTCAAGAATTCGGAGGAAGTCGAGCTGACGCCTAAAGAGTTTGATATTCTTGAATACTTTATGAAAAATATCGGAAGATCCCTGAGCCGTGATCAGATTCTCAACGAGATCTGGGGAAAAAATTATTTTGGCGATCTCAAGGTGGTTGACGTCAATATGAGGCGGATTCGAAAAAAAATCGAGGCGGATCCCGCAAACCCCGTCTATTTGAAAACCGTATGGGGACACGGATACAGGTGGGAAAATCATGAGATTTAGATCAGGGATACGAAGCCGCATCATTCTGAATTTCGGAGCTATTGTCATCATGGCCGTCATTATCTTGGAGTTTCTTTTTGTGTCCTTCGTTAAGAACCATTACTTTGGAGGAGTCGAGCAGATATTGAAAGACCGCGCCTCGATATCATCCGATCTGATCAACCGTACCTTGGAAAACAGCGATATCACATATAAGTCCAAATGGCTCTTCGAAAGTTATATCCCTACGATCGACGACAAGTTTTATCTCCAGATCATCGATAAAAAAAATCATTCAGTGATCATGGACTCCAACGGTTTTTCAGACGATAGAGAACTGAGTTATCCCGATATCATCGATGCCTTTCAGAATAAACTTACAGTATACCGAGGGCGCAGCGAGATCAGCGGGGAACGGATCATGTCGGTTTCAAGACCCCTGATGGCGAGAAACCGGATTGAAGGAGTCATTCGCTATACGGTCTCTGTCGAAAAGGTTCATAGAGAGGTTCGCAGTTATATTCTTCGAGGCCTGATCTTAGGGGCTGTCGTTAGTATATTTTTTATTTTGATGGCCTTTATCGTCTCAAGGACTATTGTCAATCCCCTCTTTGCATTGAATGCAGTCGCAAAAAATATGGCGATGGGAAATTTCGAGATTAAAGCGAGAAAAATCTATGACGACGAAGTGGGCTTGCTTGCAGATACAATAAATTTTATGTCTGACGAAATTCGAAGGACCGAGAAAATGAAAAAGGATTTCGTCTCTTCGATCTCTCATGAACTGCGGACGCCGCTGACTTCGATCAAAGGCTGGAGCGAGACGCTTCTTCTCGACAAAGTGATCAAAGAGCATCAGGAGATCGAAACGGGGCTTTATATCATCGCTTCGGAAGCCGAGCGTCTCAGCGGTATGGTGGAGGAGCTGCTTGATTTTTCACGGCTCGAATCAAGGAAGATGAGAATCAGCAAAAAACTGATGAGCCCCAAAGAGCTCTTGGAAGACGTCTGTATGCAGTTTGCTCCGAAGGCCGTCAATTTGGATCTTCGTATGGAATATACCGGAGAAGATATATTGGTCATGGGCGATGTCAATAAAATGAGACAGGTCTTCATCAACCTGATCAGCAATTCGATCAAATTTACGCCTCCGGGCGGCAGGATTCTGGTAAAAGCTGAAGGAAAAGAGAAAGAAGTCATTATTCAGGTGATTGACACAGGGATCGGAATACCCAAATACTATCTTCCCAGAGTATCGGAAAAATTTTTCAAAGGCAGTCAGAATCTTCCCGGAAGCGGCCTTGGTCTTTCGATTGTCGATGAGATCCTCAAGCTGCATGAGGCGCAGATGGAAATTGAAAGCACGATTGGAGAAGGGACGACCGTGACGATTCGCCTTGCCGCCGCCGAAAACCAAAAGCTGTAAAAAAGGATGGTCTAAATTGCCTTTCTGATGGTATAATAGAATTGGAAAACAAAGATGAATGATTGTTTTTTAGGAGGGAATTTCAAAATGGACGACGGCGTCGGGAGTAATTTATGGGAGCTGCTCAAGACACCTGCAAAAGTAAAAAGCGAAGGAAGTGGATTCATGAGAAGACTTTTTGGCAAATCGGAGTCGACGGAAGACACGGATCATTTATCCAAGGAGGAAATTATCCATATCGTTGAAGAGAAGGAGACGGACGGGAGGATTTCCGAAGCTGAGAAAGACATGATTCAAGGGGTTCTTCGTCTGTTTGAGACCAAGGCAAAAGACGTCATGATTCCCAGAACTTCAGTTTTTGCTGTCAATATTGAAGATGAAAATCATGAAATCATCGACAGAATCATTGAAGAACGCTATTCGAGAGTGCCCGTTTATGAGAAAGATATCGACAATATCATAGGCGTGCTTCACATCAAGGATCTTTTTGCTCAGATACGCAAGGGGAGTCTCGACCATATTCATCTCAGAGGAATTATGAGAGAGCCCTTCTTTGTCAATGAATACAAAAGTATTGATGAGATCCTCTTCGAAATGAAAAAACTTCGCTCGCATATTGCGATGGTTATTGATGAATACGGCGGTTTTTCAGGAATCGTTACAATCGAGGATCTCATGGAGGAAATCGTCGGTGATATTTCCGATGAGGATGATGAAGAAGAAATGATCGACGAGATCCAAAAAATTGGAGACAATCTCTATAAAATGGACGGTTTCACCAATATTGCCGAAGTGAACGAGATTTTGGAAATCGATCTTCCGACCGACTTCAATGATACTGTTGGAGGACTTTTGCTCAGAGAGCTGGGAAAATTGCCGAATTTAGATGAAAATGAACAGAGTTCCGCAGTTTTCGACAAGGTGGAACTCAAAGCGATCAAGGTCAATGACAAGAGGATCGAAACTCTCATCCTGAAGATACATCCGAAAAACATTCTGGAACTTTAGATAATCCGCCTTATATAGTTTGAGGCTTCGACAATTTATAGAAAAATTAAAAGGGGGAAGATATGAAAAAAGCTATATTGGTAGTCAGCTTTGGAACAACTTACATTGAGACCCGAAAAAAAACCATAGAAGCTCTCGAAAATATGGTTCGGGAAAAATACGGGAACGATTACTCCGTGCACAGAGTTTTCACTTCCAACTTGGTTCGAAAGCGCATCAAAGAAAACGAAGGACTGGATATTTATGATATGGGTCAGGCTTTTGAAGCAATGAGGAATGAAGGTATCGAGGAGGTGTATATCTCTTCTCTCCATATCATTGCAGGACATGAATATCATAAAATTATTGAAGCGATGCGTCAGTACAAAAATGATTTTCGAGTGATGCGACTGGCAAGACCTCTTTTGTATTCAACGGAGGATTATCGTGAAGTCGTCGCCGCCATGGCTGAGGTTGAATCTCTTCAGGCGGGGGAGGCTCTCTTTTGTATGGGACACGGCAGTGACCACAGTGCAAATGCGGGCTATATCATGCTGAGACATTTTCTGGAGAAAGATGATCGGACGAAGGATATGTACATCGGTACAGTCGAAGGATATCCGGAACTGGAAGACCTGTTTGAAGAGATTGAATCCACTTCGTACAAGAAGATAAAACTCCTTCCCTTTATGGTCGTTGCTGGAGATCATGCGACAAATGACATGGCTTCGGAGGAAGAGGATTCATGGAAGTCGTTGATTGAGGCTAAAGGCTATCAGACGGAGTGTATACTTAAAGGACTCGGCGAGTTTTCAGAGTTTCGGAAAATCTTTCTTCGCCGACTGGAAGCGATCTTATAGGTGCAAAATAAAACCCGAGGCGGAGAGGATACAGGTATTCTCAAGCCGCTCTCGGGTTTTTTATTAAGCCATAAAATTCGATTCACTTTCAGATTCCGTCGAAGGCTCCGTGAATTCTTCAGAGGGGAGGGAAAGATCGGAAGAGTTTCGCCTTTCACCAAGAAGGGGAGAGGCGGGAGGGATCTCGTTTGAAAGTTTGGTCTCCGCATCATTAAGCTGTGTCTTAACCATATCCAGCTCGGATTCCAATTTTGCAATTGATTTTTTCTTTTCGCGAAGATGCCGACTGAGGGAAAATTGCTTTACCAATCCGAGCATGAAAGCGATGATTGCGCCAAGGACAGCGGAACTCAATATAACGACCGCCAAAGAAGGCGTGAAAGTGTAAAATAAAATCGACACTTGAACCTGCTCTGAATTCTGCAGGGCAAAAAGTGCAACAAAAATAGACAGTACCAAGGCGATAATAAATTTCATCAGGCTGACCTCCTAAATATTTTTCAGTTTGTATTTTACATTATATATTGGAAATGGAAAGAATGCAAACTGAAAAAGATGCGTTTGACTCCTCTTTTTTCGAAGTATCGAAGTCTCCGAAGAAAGCGTCTTCTTAGTTTATTTTGACTGTTGATTTTAGAAAATCCGTATGTTAGAATATTTATTGTTGCATGGATACATCGAAGCAGGATAGGGACATCCGGTTAACGACAACAAAAGATGTATTCGGGGAGAATGATTCTGGTATCGGGAGGTGAATCAATGAAAACTGCATTGATGGTGATTGAAATATTGGTGAGCCTGGGTCTCATAGCGAGCGTGCTTCTCCAATCCGGAAAGAGCGCCGGTTTTTCGGGAACAATCACGGGCGGAGCGGAACAGCTTATGGGGAATAAAGCCAGGGGACTGGACGTCGTTTTTAAAAAAATGACCACAGTATGCGCCATACTTTTTATGGTTCTGGCTGTAGTCCTCGTGGCCATTCAAAACTAAAATTTGTAAACGAAGGAGGGACAGAAGATGAATAATGTGATATGGGCTCCTTTAGTCGGAGTTCTTGCATTGGCTTTTGCATTGTATCTTGTCGGAAATATCAATAAAGTAAATGTCGGAACCGACAGAATGAAAGAGATTTCGACTTATATTCACGAGGGAGCCATGGCTTTCCTTATGAGAGAATATAAAGTTCTCGTCATCTTTATCGTCGTTTTATTTGTAATCTTAGCCGCCGGAATCAATATGCTGACGGCCGTTTGTTTTCTGGTGGGAGCGATATTTTCGACTTTAGCGGGATTCTTCGGAATGCAGGTAGCCACTAAAGCGAATGTCCGCACAGCAAACGCAGCGAAAATCGGAGGGATGAACAAAGCTCTCTCTGTAGCCTTTTCAGGCGGAGCGGTCATGGGAATGGCTGTTGTCGGACTTGGAATGCTGGGACTGAGCGTTTTGTATATCGTTTTGTCCTCGATGGGGCATGAACCTTCAAATGTGGCAAGCATCCTTACAGGATTCGGACTGGGAGCTTCTTCTCTGGCTCTCTTCGGTCGTGTCGGAGGAGGAATTTACACAAAGGCGGCCGATGTGGGAGCCGACCTTGTCGGTAAAGTGGAAGCGGGTATTCCGGAAGACGATCCGAGGAATCCGGCTGTTATCGCGGATAATGTCGGTGATAATGTCGGCGACGTGGCGGGAATGGGTGCAGACCTCTTTGAATCGTATGTCGGTTCGATCATCGCGGCAATCACACTTGGCCTTCTTGCAACTTCTCCTGCGGGAGAGTCTTATGGACTTAACGGAGCGATCTTCCCCCTTGCAGTTTCCGCTGCGGGGATCATCGGCTCGATCATCGGCTCTTTCTTTGTAAAAGGAGATGAGAATTCCGATCCGCAGAAAGCGCTGAAAATGGGAACCTATGTGGCGGGAATCATTACAGTGGTAAGCGCCTTCTTCCTGTCCAAATACTTTTTGGGCAACCTTTCAGGTCTCTGGGCGATCATCATCGGTTTGATCGTGGGAATGGCTATCGGACAGATCACTGAAATCTATACTTCCGCAGACTACAAGCATGTGAAAAAAATCGCTTCTCAGTCAGAGACCGGACCGGCGACGACAATTATTTCAGGACTTGCCGTAGGAATGGAATCGACGATGTGGCCCTTGATCCTCACCGCAATCGCGATCATCGGCGCTTATGTGGCTGCCGGACTGTACGGGATTGCACTTGCAGCCGTCGGAATGCTCGCTACGACAGGGATGACGGTTGCCGTAGACGCTTACGGTCCCATCGCGGACAACGCGGGAGGAATCGCGGAAATGTGCGAGCTCCCCAAAGAGGTGCGAAAAATTACGGATAAACTTGACTCTGTAGGAAATACGACGGCCGCTATCGGAAAAGGATTTGCAATCGGTTCGGCAGCGTTGACCGCTCTTGCGCTCTTTGCTTCCTACACGGCGGCGACTCAGCTTTCTTCCATCAGTTTGACCAATCCTGAAGTGATTGCAGGAATGTTCATAGGCGGAATGCTTCCCTTCCTTTTTTCCGCAATGACGATGGAAGCTGTCGGAAAAGCTGCCTTTGAAATGATAGAAGAAGTGAGAAGACAGTTCAGACAGATTCCGGGAATCATGGAAGGAAAAGCGAAGCCGGATTATGCTAAATGCGTTGATATTTCGACAGCGGCAGCCTTGAAACAGATGATTGTTCCGGGCGTCATGGCGGTCCTCTCTCCCATTGCTGTAGGACTTCTCCTTGGTACGGAAGCGCTTGGCGGATTGCTCGGCGGAGCTCTCGTAACGGGCGTACTGATGGCGATCATGATGGCCAATGCGGGCGGAGCTTGGGATAATGCAAAGAAATACATTGAATCCGGTCAGCACGGCGGAAAAGGCTCTGAGCCTCATAAGGCTGCAGTCGTAGGAGATACGGTAGGGGATCCCTTTAAGGATACTTCCGGTCCCTCCATCAATATTCTCATTAAGCTGATGACAATCGTGTCTCTGGTATTCGCTCCTGTATTTGTACAATATGGTGGAATCCTGCTTTCGATGTTAGGAAAATAATAACGGTCAATGGTTCTTTCCGACGCCTGTCGGAAGGAACCATTTTCATTTTTGACGAAAACATAAAAGAAATATGTGGAAATGAGGAGGAATTATGGGAAATATCAAAGATCATATTCTGCATCTGATGAAGGAAGAAAGTTATCGCCCTTTAGGGAGGGATGAACTGATCAAAGTCTTCTCCTCGAATAGAAGCGAACGAACGATCATAGGCAATATACTTGATCAAATGCAGGAAGAAGGACTCATTTACAGAACGAAAAAGGAAAAATATGGAATTCCAGAAAAAATGAACCTTCATGTCGGGCGTCTTACCATACATCCGAAAGGGTTCGGCTTTTTGGAAACAGAAAATGAAGAAGAAGATATCTTCATTCCAGCCCATGCAGTCAGCGGAGCGATGAACGGGGACAAAGTGATCGTTCGAAAATTACGCAGTGAAAAAACTCTTTCAAAATTCGAAGGAGAAGTCATAAAAATCATTGAGCGTGTGATTTCATCGGTCGTCGGTACCTACGAAAGCAGCAAAAATTTCGGTTTTGTCATTCCGGAAGACCGTAAATTGATCGAGGACGTCTTCATTTCCAAAAAATTTGCCGGCAAGGCCAAAACCGGGGACGTCGTTGTCTGCAAAATAATCGAATATCCGAAGAAGGGGAGAAATGCGGAAGGAAAAATTACGGAGATTCTCGGACGGAAAGGAGATCCTAAAATAGGCACTCTTTCCGTCATTCGACAGAAAAAACTTTCCGAAATGTTTCCCAAAAAGGTACTGTCCGAAGCGGAGAGGATTTCTGCTGAAATTACGGAAAAAGAACTGCAGAGGAGAACAGATCTTCGAAACGAACTGATCTATACGATAGACGGATGGGATTCCAAAGACTTTGACGACGCGATCTCCATAAAGAAAACCGAAGAGGGGAATTATCAGCTCGGCGTTCATATCGCAGATGTGGCGCATTATGTCAAAGAAGGAGGGGTACTCGATGAAGAAGCGAAAAAACGAGGTACTTCCGTTTACCTCGTTGATCAGGTGCTTCCAATGCTTCCGGAAGCTTTGTCCAACGAGATCTGTTCTTTGCAGCCGAAAGAAGAGCGGTTGACGCTTTCCTGTCTGATGGAAGTGGATCAGAGAGGGAATGTCATCCGGCATGAAATACGAGAATCCGTCATTTCTTCAAAGGCGAGGCTCGTTTATGATCAGGTCTCTGATTTTCTTGAGCACGATGAGGTTTCCGACAGTATTTCGGACTTTCAGATACAGAAGAATCTTCGTATTTGTCAGGAGCTTGCATCTATTTTGAGAGACAAAAGGAAGAAAAGAGGGAGTGTAGATTTTGATTTTCCCGAAAGCAAAATAGTGACGAACTCGGAAGGAAAAGTCCTCTGTGTTGAAAAAGAAGAAAGGCGAACTGCAAACAGAATGATCGAGGAATTTATGATCCTTGCAAATGAAACTGTTGCAGAACAGTTTTTTTGGTCGGAATCTCCCTTTATTTACAGAACTCACGATACGCCGGATGCAGAGCGCATGAGCGAGTTTATGCGTTTTATAGCAGGTTTTGGCTATCATCTGAAAGATCGATCCGACGATATGCATCCAAAAGAGCTGCAAAAACTTCTCCAGGAGATCAAAGGAAAGCAAGAGGCAGCCGTCATCGCCAAACTGATGCTTCGATCTTTGAGACAGGCAAGATACAGCCCTGTCTGCTCGGGGCATTTCGGGCTTGCTTCCAAATATTATTGTCATTTCACCTCGCCGATTCGAAGATATCCGGATCTTCAAATCCACAGGATCGTCAAAGAATCTCTCGCAAATCCCCTTTCCTCTGACAGAGCGGAGCATTTTCGAAAAGTGGTGGAAGAGGTTGCATATCAGTCCTCTGTCAGTGAAAGAGAGGCGGATGAAGCTCAGAGACAGGTGGAGGATCTCAAGAAGGCGGAGTATATGATGGAGTTTGTCGGGCAGATCTATGAAGCAACGATCTCTTCCCTGACTTCGTTTGGAATTTTCGTTATGCTCGAGAATACGGTCGAGGGATTGATTCGTCTGCATGAACTCACGGATGACTACTACAGTTTTGATCCTGTCAACTATCAGATGGTCGGTGAACATACCAAAAGGAAATTTCTGATGGGAGACAGGCTCAAAGTGCGTCTTGAGAGTGTGAGCCTTGAGCTTCGGGAAATCAATTTTTCACTTGCCTGAAAACCTTTATTTTTCCTTTTGATTCACAACTGCATGTCATACTCAAACAGAGCAAAATCACCGTACACCCCTTTAAGAAAAATAGGATTCTCTATAGCAAAAAAACAGGGATTATGATATAGTAAATATCAGAAAAAGATAGCTTGATACGGCTCGAAAAACGAAACCATAATTCTTATAGGAGGTCAAAATGAATACTTTATCAGTTAAAATTACAGAGGATATCCATTATATAGGAGTCAATGACAGAGAGACGACATTGTTTGAAAACCTGTGGCCCTTGGACAATGGCGTTACTTACAACTCCTACCTTCTGACCGGAGAAAAAAACTGCCTCATGGATACTGTAAAGATCACAAAAGTCGACAGTTTTTTGGTGAAACTGGAAAGTATCCTTCAAGGAAAAAAACTGGATTACCTTGTAATTCATCATATGGAACCGGATCATTCCGGGTCGATTCAATCCGTCATCTGTTCTTATCCGGAAGTGCAGCTTGTAGGCAACAAGAAAACGAAGGATTTTCTCAAAGAGTTTTACGGAATTGAGAAAAACTTCATTGAAATTAAAGAAGGTGATGTCTTGGATCTCGGAGACAAACAGCTGACTTTCTACATGACTCCGATGGTGCATTGGCCGGAATCGATGGTAAGCTATGAATCAAAGACGAAAACCTTGTTTTCCCAAGATGCTTTTGGGGGATTCGGAGCTCTGGACGGACCGATTTTTGACGATGAGATCAACTGGGATTTTTATGAATCCGAGACAAGAAGATATTATTCGAATATCGTAGGAAAGCACAGCAAGCAAGTTCAGGCGGCAATCAAAAAACTTTCAGCCCTTGATATCTCAATGATTTGCCCTGTACACGGCCCGGTCTGGAGAAGCCATCCTCAAAGAATCATTGAACTCTATGACAAATGGAGCAGTTACGATACGGAAGAAGGCGTCGTGATCGTTTACGGTTCCATGTACGGCAATACTTCAATCATGGCGGAAGCAATCGGCAGAGTGCTTGCGGAAGAGGGAATCAAAAACATTAAACTCTATGATGTTTCCAAAACACATACTTCACACCTTCTCAATGAAATTTGGAAGTATAAGGGACTGATCCTCGGAAGCTGTACTTATAACAATGTGCTCTTCCCTCCGATGAACCACCTTGTCAACACGATAAAGATGAACAATCTCCAAAATCATATTTTAGGTGTTTTCGGATGCTACAGCTGGAGCGGAGGCGCTGTAAAGGCGCTCAAAGAATTCGCCGCCGAATGCAAATATGACTTGATCGATCATATTGTCGAAGCGAAATGCTCGCCTTCGGCAGAAGATCTGGAGGGCTGCGCCGAAATCGCAAAAGAGATGGCAAAAAGACTTCGCGCTTAGCCTGTCCGGAATCAAAGGACAGTGAATAATGGAAAATACAAAAACAGTCGCAACGAATAGAAAGGCTCGGTTTAACTACGAAATTCTCGAGACCTATGAGGCGGGAATCGCACTCAAGGGTACGGAAGTAAAGTCCATCCGAGCCGGAAAAGTCAATCTTGGAGAGGGATATGCGACCATCGACAATGGAGAGATTCTCCTGAAACAGGTGCATATCAGTCCCTATGAACAAGGGAACATTTTTAATGTAGATCCTCTTCGAGTACGCAAATTGCTGATGCACAAATCGGAGATAAAAAAACTGATCGGAGAAGTCGCTCAAAAAGGGTATTCTCTGATTCCCTTGTCCATGTATCTCAAAAAAGGCAAGGTGAAAGTCCAGTTGGCTCTGGTTAAAGGAAAGAAAAATTACGACAAAAGAGAGAGTCTTGCAAAAAAGGATGCTCAGCGAAAAATAGAGCGTGCAGTGAAAGAGTATGTGAAACGATGACGGACGGTTTCCTGTTCTGATATTAATGAACTGCATGAATACAGGAAAGAACCTGAGAAATGAATCTATCATTCATTTCTCAGGTTTCTTTTGCATTTGGAGATTTTTTGAAAGATGATTTCAAATACAAGAACAGATCAAAAAAGGAGAAAAAATGATGGATGAAAATTTCAACAGAAGCCGACAGGCAAAAAAAGTGACTCTTATCGGTTCTCTGGTCAATATCGTTCTCACTGCAGTCAAGATCGTTGCAGGAATTGTCGGGAAAAGCGGAGCGATGATCGCAGACGGAGTCCATTCTCTTTCCGATCTTCTGACCGATGTTGTCGTCATGGTCGGTTTTCGCATCACTGAAAAACCGGAAGATGAAAATCACAATTACGGACATGGAAAATTTGAGACCTTGGCAGCCCTTGTCATAAGTATTTTTCTTTTCCATGTCGGTCTTGAAATATTTAAAAGCGGCTGTCTTCAGATTTGGAAAACTTTGCAGGGAAATCCTCCTCCACAGCCGGGGAAGATCGCTCTGGCAGCAGCGGTCCTCTCGATTTTGTCGAAAGAAGGGCTCTATCAATACACTGTCAGGGCGGGAAAAAAACTGAACAGCGCATCCATTACGGCAAATGCATGGCATCATCGCTCAGATGCTCTGTCTTCCTTGGGCAGTTTCATAGGTATTGGCGGAGCAATCCTGCTCGGCGACCAATGGACAGTGCTTGATCCTCTTGCTTGCGTTTTAGTCAGCCTTATGATATTCAAAGTGGCCTATGATATTTTACGTCCCTCTGTCAGCGAGCTTATGGAGGTTTCTCTCGACAAAGATGAGAAAGAAGAAATCCAAAGACTGATCGAATCCTGTACAGGCGTACTTTATTATCATGAACTGAGAAGCCGTCGTTTGGGCAATCGTGTCGTGATTGAAGTATTCATTCATGTACAACCGGATCTTCGGATCGACAAAGCACACGATATTGCAACAAAAGTAGAAGAAAAACTCAGGATGCGGTTTGGAAGAGACACGATCATCACCGTTCATATTGAGCCGCATAGAGAAGAGAATGATCTGATTTCCTCTTGACAGTTTTTCCTCCCGATGGTATATTAAATCAAAAGGATATCATTTTGATATCAAAAAGAATGGAGGGAATAGAAATGGAAAAAACAAAAGAAAGAAAAATGGAACAGGAAAAGGTGCTTCATGCGCCGAACGGTCTTGTTGTACTGATCTTGAACATCTTTTTGATCATCGCGTCGATTTTCAATTTTATCTATGCGGTATCTAAAAAAGCGGAGATGATTCCTGAAGCTGCAAATTATGCGACTGAGACATCACAGTTTATCGAAACGTACTTTATTTTCAGCTTGATCTTTCTCGTCTTAATGATGGCAGCCGGACCGATTCTCTTCTGTGGGATTAAGATACTGAATCCCAATGAAGCCCTCGTATTGACTCTATTCGGAAAATACTATGGGACATTAAGGGAGCCGGGTATCTTTTTTGTCAATCCCTTTTGTGTCTCCATCAATCCTTCGAGCAAAAATTTCCTACAGTTTTCAGAGGATGACAATCTTGCATCCGGAGGAGTGAAACTAAAAAATCCAAATATCCGCTTGATGAACTCCAAGAAGATCTCCCTGAAAAATATGACGCTTAACAATGAGAAACAAAAGATAAATGATTTGCTGGGAAATCCGATTATCATCGGCATCGTTGTCATTTGGAGGGTTCAAAATACTGCAAAAGCGGTATTTAATGTAGACGATTACAAAGAATTTCTCTCGATTCAATGCGATTCCGCTCTTCGCGATGTAGTGAGGCTCTATCCCTATGATATATCCTCAAGTGGAGACGAACACTCTCTTCGAGGAAGCAGCCAGGAAATCGCAAAACAGCTGATAAAATTGATTCAAGAGCGTGTTGACGTCGCGGGGCTTGAAATTTTGGAAGCGAGAATCACTCATCTGTCCTATGCTCAGGAAATTGCCGCGGCAATGCTCCAGCGTCAACAGGCCGCCGCTGTTATAGACGCTCGAAAAATGATTGTGGAGGGAGCCGTAGGTATGGTCGATATGGCTCTGAAGCAGCTGGCCGAAGATGAGATCGTCGAACTTGACAACGAAAGAAAGGCCGCCATGGTCAGCAATCTCCTCGTCGTGCTTTGCGGCAGCAAAGACCCGCAACCGGTCGTTAACAGTGGAAGTCTGTATTGATGAGAATCAAGGAAGGAGGATGGCGGAGATCGGAGAAGACAAAAAGAAAAGCACAGAAACGAAAAAACAAATTCCTCTTCGCCTGTCATCAAAATTATATAATGAATTGTCGGCTTGGGCGGAAGATGAATTTCGGTCTATCAATGGACAGATCGAGTATCTGTTGACAGAATGTGTCAAAAAAAGAAAAAAACAGGATAAGGAAGAATCATAAAAGTAAAAGGGATCGTGCAAACAATCACGAGTCCCTTTTATTTTTATGATTACAGGAATTCTTTTTTCATCAGAAACATCAAGGATAGATGAGATATTTTTCCCTGAGCTGTTTGAACTGTTCCAATTCATTGCGGTAAGATTCTTCGATCTGCTGCGGAGTTTTTTTCGCAAGAAGATCTTTGCCGAATCGGTTTCCTCCCATATTTTTTTCAAACATCGGAATAACGCCCTTCTTTTCTACCGGAACATTCAGAGGTTTTTGAAGATTCGCAGCTGCCAAGATGTAAAAACCGGTACGGGCCGGATTAAATTTTCGATAGTCTGTAATCTTGAGCTTGACTCCTCCGCGCTCTCCTTTGGACTGCGGTATGAAAGAGATTCCCGGAAGCTGATAGGCATTGAGAGCCGAGGCTAAACGCTCGCTGTTAAATCCTTTGCCTCCGACCCAGGTAAATTTATCTCCCTGTCCGAGACCTGTTCCGTCGCCGATTCCGGTTGCCATGTAACAGAAAGCGGATTCGATGTTGGGAATGTTTGGCGAGGTCTGGACGAAAGGAAGTCCTGTATCCTGCCACACCATTGACCGAGTATAGTTCTTCATTGATATGACAGTCAGGTCGCAGCCGATCTTTCGATTGAAATAGGAAGCGAGTTCGCCTGCCGTCATTCCGTGTGCCATCGGCAGATTATCCACGCCGACAAAGGTTTTGTATTTGTCTTCGAGCACATAACCTTCGACATGAACGCCGCCGACAGGATTCGGTCTGTCAAGAACGATCAGTTTCTTTCCGTTTTCCTTTGCTGCGACCATACAGTAATTCAAGGTGGACATATAGGTATAGGTGCGGGATCCGATATCCTGCATATCGAACAGGAGGATATCCACATCTTTAAGCATGGAAGAAGAAGGCTTCCTCGTCTTTCCATAGAGACTGTAGACGGGCAGTTTCATAGCAGGTTCCGTATAGGATTCGACATAGGCGCCGGCTGTCGCTTTTCCGTCCAGACCATGTTCCGGAGAATAGATCGAGGTCAGCTGTGCACTGGGATATCGAAATAAAATATCGGCTGTCCTTTCCATTTTAGAATTGACTCCGGTGTGATTCGTTATCAAGCCGATTTTCTTTCCGTCTATCAGATAGGAAAATTCCGTAAGCAGTCTCTCATTGCCAAGGACAGTCTTTTGACTGACAAGTTCATGATTTGCCTTCGAAAATATACTTTCGCTTTCTGTGGCAGAAGGTGTAAAAAAGAGATATTGATCCAAAATACGGAAATAATCATCGGACACACCATCCGCAAAGATTTTCGATACTAAGGACAGACTCAACAACAAAGTGATCAGAATCAAACGGACAGTAAAAATATCTTTCCTTTTATCCAATCCTCTCTCCTCCTTATTTGTTGCTTCTTCTCCAGATTCCAATGGCTTCGGCCTCTTTGATTAATTCGTTGCGAAAATCCGGATGGGCGATCCCTATCAGCTGTTCTGCACGCTCCCAAGTGCTCATTCCTTTGAGATTCACTTTTCCATATTCCGTTACGACATATTGTGTATTGGTTCTCGTCACGGTAACAATGCTTCCCGTTTCAAGCGTCGGCCGAATCCTGGACTTGAGATTCCCGTCCTTGTCCTGATAGGTCGATGCAAGACAGATGAAACTTTTTCCTCCTTTGGAGAGATAAGCGCCCAAGACAAAGTCCTGCTGTCCTCCTGAACCGCTGATATGACGAACTCCGGAAGTCTCCGAGCTCACCTGACCGAACAAATCGACGTCCACCGCATTGTTGATGGAGATGAAATTGTCCAAAGAGACGATGACCCTAATGTCATTGGTATAGTCTACAGGCGTGGCCATCAGCTGCGGATTGTCATTGAGAAAGTCGTACATCTTCTGCGTTCCGGCAGCAAACGCATAGGTCTGACGGAATCGATCGATATTTTTTCTCGCTCCGGTGATATTTCCGTTCAGCGTCATATCGACGAAAGAATCGACATACATCTCGGTATGAACTCCAAGATCTTTCAGATCCGACTGCGCGATGATTGAACCGACCGCATTTGGCATCCCTCCGATCCCAAGCTGCAGGCAAGCACCGTCCCTGATCTCTTCCACGATCAATTTTCCTACGGCCAGATCCAGCTCGCTGAACTTTCCCTCTGGCAGAGCCGCCATAGGAGAATTGCTTCCTTCAATAATATGATTGACCTGAGATATGTGAACGACATGTTCTTTCCCTCCAAGGCAGCGCGGCATATTTTTGTTGACTTCCACAATGAAGATCTCCGAACGCTCCAGCATTGCATACAGATGGGAAGCGGTGAGACCGAAGTTGAAATAGCCGTGTTCATCCATCGGGGCCGTCTGAACGCAGGCAACCCGAATAGGGGCTATATTCTCTCTGTAATATCTTGGAAGTTCCGAGTATCGAATAGGGGTGTAATAGGCTTTTTTTCGGTTGATGATTTTTCTTGAAGAGGAACCTGCATGCCAGGTGTTCCAGATGAAGCGCTCTGCTTCAGGATCCGCTTTCAATACCTCCGGCGTCCAAAGCTCCACCCCGCCGCGGATCTTGACGTCCTCCAGTTCAGAGGCTCTCTTGGCGAGAGCTCTGTCAAAATCCACGCATTGCGAAGGACCAAAGCCCATATCGACCCAGTCTCCTGAACGAACCAGCTTTGCAGCCTCTTCAGCGGAAATACATTTTTCCTGATAGATCTTTTTGTAATCCATAGCAAAAACCTCCTTAAAATAATGATTATTGAGATGAGACACAGCATACCGCTATTTTTTTACCTTTAAGCTTTTGAGATAGATTTTTTTCTCTTCAGAGATCCTTCGGCTTTCGACCGCTTTCTGAAGAGCCTTGTTGTGCGTCCATTTATCGAGTCGGCGTTCCGTAAAGAAAGCAATCGCCGCATCGTACTGTTTGACGAGAGCCGTGCTGAAATACCATGCGATCATCATTTTCACATAGTATTCATCCGAATCCGCTCCCGCTGCAAGGAGAAGATGTTTCGAATCAAAGTGTTCGTCCAGATACCAAGAAAGCAGCAGACCGATGGCAAAGCGGCGGATATAGGTTGCCTCCGACTTGATCCATTGAAGAACATATCGGTAAATCTCATCAGGGTATTTTTTGAATATTTTCGGGGAAAAACTGTCGCAGGTTGCCCAATTATCTATGAAGGGAAGAAAGGCTTCCGTCAGCTCCATTGCTCGATGATAATCTTTGACCTGCTCAATCAGAAAGGCGTGGAGATTGTTTTCATCAAAATAAAAATGAGGCAGATCTCTCAAAAAATCTTCGGCTGGAGCCTTCCGGGTATTATGGAGCTCTTTGGCATATTTGCGAAGAATCGGAGTGCGTATTCCTAAAATCCGATCTTCAGAAACAGTCGGAATCAGCTTTTTCAAAAAATCACGGTTTTCAGCGTCCCGCATAGATGTAAGTTCTTCTCGGATGTTTTTCATCGGAAATCTTTTCTCACTTTCCTCCGGTTGTTCTTCTCTCTGCCGTTTCTTTTGAAAACTGGAGCTGCGCGGCAGATATTGAATAATAAAAATTCAAGGGAATTTCGGCAAAAGATGCTTTGGATTTTATTATATCATGTATCCGGCAGGTATCGCAAAAAAATATATTGTTCAGTCCAGTAGTGCAGATGTTTCAAAAGAAATTCATAGAAATCACCCACTATTCAAAAATAGGGATAGAAAAAAATGAAAAATTATCATATAATATCTTTGGTGGCGTCGGCATTCCATGTGAAGCTGAACAACCATCAATCTGTTCAAATTTTTTGATAATGTCCGGCATCCTTGCGAGCCGGAACGGAGGTGTCTCATGTTAGAGAGAAAGAAGAGTTTTTCGGTAAGACATATGGCGGTAACCGCCATGCTTGGAGCAATTTCCGTCGTATTGGGGATCACCCAGCTCGGATTCATCCCCATAGGAATGCTCAGAGTGACGATCCTGCATATTCCGGTTATTATCGGAGCGATTGTCGAAGGTCCGGTCGTCGGTGCTTTAGTAGGACTGATATTCGGGATATCTTCCCTGATCACCGCCATTACGACGCCGACACCCGTGTCCTTTGTGTTTATCAACCCCTTGGTCTCGATACTGCCGAGGATACTGATCGGAATCGGCTCATTCTATGTGTATGAACTAAGCCGCAAACTGCTCAGGAATGAAACGGCGTCCTATGCCCTTACCGGAGTTTTGGGGACTATGATCAATACGGCCGGCGTCCTTGGTATGATCTATATCCTGTACGCAGACCGGTTCGTCAAGGCGGCGGGGCTGTCGACGGAATCGGCTGCAAAAACGATTGCAGGCATTGCAGTGACCAACGGAATACCTGAGATGACAGTGGCTGCGATCATCGTCAGCGCGGTCGTTTCCGGTATAAAAAAAATCAGATGAGTGTTCTGCTCATCTATAGTGTATTTAGCTATAAAAAGGGCTGAACAGATGTGTACAGCCCTTTCTTCAATATTAAAAAAAGAGGTGTATTATGCTTTTAGTCTTCGATGTTGGAAATACAAATATCGTATTGGGAGCATTCAAGGGCAAAGAACTTGTCAAGAGTTTTCGAATCGGTACAGATCAGTCGAAAACCTCGGACGAGTATGGGATCATTATTCGTCAGCTTTTTGAATATGAAGACATTTTTCTAAGCGACATCGAAGATGTGATCATATCCTCTGTCGTCCCCGAAGTCATGCATACTCTCGAAAATTTCACGCTCAAATACTGCGGAAAACTCCCGATCATCGTCGGACCGGGCGTAAAGACAGGGATCAATATCAAATATGAAAATCCGCAGCAGGTAGGTGCGGACCGTATTGTCAATGCGGTGGCAGGCCTTGAAAAATACGGCGGCCCTTTGATATTGATAGACTTCGGCACAGCAACCACATTTTGTGCAGTGACCAGAAAAGGAGAGTATCTGGGCGGCGCGATCGCTCCCGGTATCGTTATTTCCAGCGAAGCTCTTTTCCAAAGAGCATCTAAGCTGCCTCGCGTCGAAATCATGAGGCCGAAGGGAATCATCGGAAAAAACACGACATGGGCAATGCAATCGGGTATCGTCTTCGGTTACGCCGGACTTTTAGAAAATATCGTCTCCAAAATGAAAGATGAAATGAACGCCCTCGGCGAGGGAGAAGGGATGGTCGTCGCAACCGGCGGTCTGGCGTCTTTGATCTGCGCTGAGACAAAAATCGTTGATATTATCGACAAGACCTTGACTTTGGACGGTCTTCGGATCATTTACGAAAGAAACAGGGAAATATAATAGTGGAGAAAAGAATATTGTTCACCGATTCATCTTCATTACGGTGTATATTTAATCGCCTATTGATATCAAAAGAGCTGTCATCGAGTTTCCGATATCAGGGAAAAGGAATTCTGAAATGAGTAAAAATTTTGATTTTCGCGGAAGGATTGCACTGGCTCCGATGGCAGGAGTCACAGACCTTCCGTTTCGTCTGATCTGCAAAAAGCACGGGGCGGATCTCCTGTATACGGAGATGATCAATGCAAAAGCCGTCTGTTTTAACGATAAAAATACCCATGCCATGCTCCGGGTGCATCCGCAAGAGCATCCCGTCATAGTTCAAATTTTCGGCAATGAGCCTGTCTATATGGCAAAAGCGGCTGAAATTCTCTCTTCGATGGGAAGATTTGCCGCCATTGATGTCAATATGGGCTGCCCTGTCCCCAAAGTTGTCAAGGGAGGAGAGGGCAGCGCCCTGATGAAAACCCCGGAGATTGCCGCGGAAATCATTCGTTCGATGAAAAGCTCGACGGATCTTCCTGTCACTGTTAAATTCCGCAAAGGATGGAATGAATCTCAGGTCAATGCCGTCGACTTTGCCCTTAAAATGCAGGAAGCGGGAGCGGATGCGGTCGCCATTCACGGAAGAACCCGAGAGCAGTATTATTCGGGAAAAGCGGATTGGAAGATTATCGCCGAAGTAAAATCTGTGTTGTCGATCCCCGTTTTCGCAAACGGCGATATCTTTTCGGCAAAAGACGCCCTTGAAATTCTTCAGCAGACCAGGGCGGACTCTCTGATGATCGGAAGGGGCGCTCAAGGGAATCCCTTTATCTTCCGTCAGATCCTTCATTATATGAAAAACAATGTTCTTCCGAAAGAGATATCGGTTACAGAGAGAATCGATACGGCTTTGGAACATTACCGGCTTGCTTTAAGCATGAAAGAGGAATATAAAGTGATTCGTGAAATGAGAAAACATTTGGGCTGGTATCTTAAAGGGATGCAGGGAAGCGCTTCTCTTCGAAACAAGATCAACAGCCTTGACGCCTACGAAGACGTCTTTCACCTGATGGAGGAATATCGAAGCTCCGTCATGCAGGAGGATATTTTATGCGTGTGATTTCCGGAACGGCAAGAGGAAAGAAATTAAAGTCTCCAAAAAATAATCATATTCGTCCCACGGCGGATCGTGTTAAAGAATCTCTGTTTAATATTTTGGGACGAAGGGTTTATCGATCCCGATTTTTGGATCTGTTTTCCGGAAGCGGGGCGATTGGCATTGAAGCGCTTTCAAGAGGAGCGGATCTCGTGATATTTACAGATAAAGACGCCCGTCTGCTTCGTGAAAATTTAGCTTTATGCTCGTTTGACAAAGACCGCTATCTAATGATAGAATCAGATAGAAATACATGGATTCAAAAAATCAAGATGAGGCAAATCGTTTTTGACATTATTTTTATGGATCCTCCCTATGGATTTTCACATATTGAAGATTTTTGCCTTGATTTGTCGGAAAACGCTCTTCTCTCAGAGAGTGGACTGCTTATCATCGAAACGGATATTCAGAGGATCCTTCCTGAAGAAATTTCATATTTCAGACGATGCGATGAAAGGGTCTATTCCATTACAAAACTTTCTTTCTATGAAAGGACGAATTCCAGTGAATAAAATTGCGGTATACCCGGGGAGTTTTGACCCGATCACCTACGGACATTTGGACGTCATTCAAAGAGCTGCGAAAGTCTTTGATCACCTGACGGTTGCAGTCTTGATCAATGAAAACAAAAAATCACTCTTCAGCGTTGAAGAACGATTGGATATCATTCAAAAAGAGATCTCCGGGATGAAAAATGTCAGCTGCAGAAGTTTTTCCGGACTCTTAGTTCACTATTGTCGGGAAAATCATGTCACCGCGATTGTCCGAGGTCTGCGGGCCATTTCAGACTTCGAATTCGAGATGCAGATGGCGCAGATGAACCGAAAACTCTATGAAGAAGTCGAAACCGTATTTTTTACGACAAAAGCGGAACATTCCTATATCAGTTCCAGTCTTGTAAAAGAAGTTGCAAGATTTGGCGGAAATATTGATTCATTGATCCCGGAATATGCTATAATCAAGATAAAAGAAAAGCTGAGAGAGGGGAATTGAGATGAGCAACGAGATGGAAGCCATGAAGGTGCTGGAACATATGGAAGCGTTGAAACTTTTGGAACATCTGGAAGATATGATTGAGGAAAGCTCTAAAATGCCCTTCGGCAACAAGGTGATCGTTGATAAGTCGAGAGCTCTTGAGCTGATCCGAGATATCCGAATCGGCTTTCCCGATGAGATGAAACAGGCAAACTGGATCAATAAGGAAAAACAAAAGATCTTGGATGCCGCCACTCTGGAATCCGAAAAAATGATTCAGGAGTGTGAAGAGTATATCAAACAGAGAGTCAGCGACAGTGAGATCACGAAAAAGGCAAATGAGAATGCCGCTGAGATTATCCGCAGAGCAGAAGAAAAATCGCGTGAGCTAAAAAACGGCGCTCGCGAGTATGCTTTGGATGTGTTGAGGAAATTGGATGTCGATCTTGAAAAATTAAATTCACGACTTCAAAAGAACATTCAGGAATTAAAAGATTTCGAACTTTAAATTTTAATAGCTTTTGTTGAAAAAAATGATCTTCTGAAAGGGACGGTTCTTTGCATAAGGAAAACCGTTCCTTTTATTTCGATCTCTTTCAGCATTTAATCTAAATATAAGACCGTTCGACGCCAGAATATGACCGATACCCGCTATTCCGCTGTTCGAAGCGTTGAGAACTCATGACAATTCCAAATCCTTAACCTGAGTAACGCCTCGTATAAGCATCATAAAAATCGACAAAACCCCTGAAGTTTTGTGAATTCACGGTAAAAGACGCCGCTTATCATGGCAACTGCTGCATAATAAATTGAAATATTGAGCATTTTCTTCATCTTTATCCCTCCGATCAAATCGAACGCTGTTTATTTTTAGTATATAAAAAATAGTTGTCAAGAATATGGATGACATCAAGAGTGAAAAATGAACAAAAGACTTCCGGTCACACGAAGATTGCGCAGCTGCTGAAAACTATGATATAATAAGAAACTAAAGGAGGAATGAACAATGGATGCTATAGAAATGATTTTAGTGCAGTTGAAGAAAGCGGAACAAAAGATTGATAATTTACGATTAGAGATAAACAAAATGGATGAAAAAATCGAAAACCTACAAACGGAAACAAAAGAAAAATACTACTAATTTTTTGTTCGTTCTTTAATTCAAACTATTCTTTAAATGTATATTTTGGGAATAGTTTCATGGAGGAGAAATTATGCCGAAACTTCACAACAAGTCTTCCAAGCCGGACAATATTTTAGAAAAAGAAATGAAACTGGCGGATAAATGTATTGCTCTCGAAAAAAAGATGCCGTTTTTTTTGAAGGATTATTTCATCTATCTGAAATCTGCGGTCGCCTTGTCTTCAAGATTGGCTTATCTCGAAGATACCGCCTACTTTCTTCAGTATTTGATATCGGAGGATCTACGATTTGAAAAATTTGCCGATATTCGAGATATCGACTCAGAGAGCTTTTCCCTTCTGAAATCGCGAGATATTAACCGTTATATCGGAGATTACTGCACGAGTTACCACAAGGAGATCCATCAGCAGGATTATATTTTCCAAAATGACAATCGTTCCCTGGCAAGAAAAAAATCTTCACTTTCTTCCTTATTTAAGTATCTGCATCGTAATGAGCAGTTCGCAGAGAATATCACGGATGGTTTCAATCCAATCAAACTCCCAAAGCCTCAGCCCGATGCGATCAAAAAATTGGATGAAGAGGAAGTTCGCCTTCTGCTCGAGATCGTTTCCACCGGCAGAGGATTGACAGATCGGGAAATGAAGTATTGGAAAAAGACGAAAAAAAGAGACAAAGCACTGATCCTGTTCTTTGTCACTTACGGTCTGCGTCTATCCGAAATCCAGCAGCTGAACCTTTCTTCTTTTAATTACTCAAGAAATGAATTCATTATATATCGCAAACGAGGAAAAGAATCTGTCATGCCATTGAACCAGACGACCAAGAACGCTCTTTTGGACTATATCGAAAACGAAAGAGCAAAAGACAGTATTCTGGACAAGCAACAGGAGGACGCCTTGTTTCTTTCGATGCAGAACAAACGGATGGAAATGAAATCCATCCGTGAGCTCGTTAAAAAATATACTTCAATTGCAATGGGAACCGGTCGAAAAAGCGGCTACAGCCCTCATAAACTTCGGGCGACTGCAGCAAGCAATTTGATCGAAAGAGGTTTTTCGATCTATGATGTGCAGAGCCTGCTGGACCATGACAATGTGACGACCACACAGCTTTACTCCGCACATCGAAAAAATTTGAAAAAAGAAATCATTGAGAAATTCGAGTGGAGTGAAGAGGAAAAACCCGAGAAAAAATGAGTTATTTGTCGCTTTTATTCTATCGGTATCTGTATCTCGAGATTTTGACCCGAATAGATTTCAGAACTGGTCATTTCATTCAGCTGCATGAGATTGTGGATATACTCTCGCGGATCCTCTTCCGGAGATTTATACTTCATGGCGATATCCCAGAGAGTATCTCCGGAACGAACGAGGTAGGTTTTAATCTGAAATTCAGCTGCTTTTTTGTTGTCAGAAAAGGATCGGATCGTATGAAATGAAAGCAGCACAAAAATAAATAACAATAATAAGGTTATGTTAATTTTTTTGAGTTTTAGCTTCCTTTTCATTCTTCGTCGACGGTTTGTCTGTTGATTGCGCAAGTGATAGATTTCGAGATTTTTGTTCATTGAGTTCACTCTCCATTCTTTTGATAGCAAAAGAGAACAAATGTTCTTTTTAATATTATAATAGAACAAATGTTCTTAGTCAAGAACAAAATGAACAAATGTTTGATTTTTAGAGAACGTATGTTATAATTAAGTACAAGATGAAATTTTTTTGGAAGGGAGTACAGATCTATGTATTCGGATCTCAACGAGAAACAACAAGCGATACTTTCTTATATAAGCAATGAATTAAAAATGAAAGGCTATCCCCCTTCTGTCAGAGAGATCTGTTCCGCAGTCGGATTAAAGTCGACGTCTACGGTTCATTCCTATTTGAACAAACTCGAAGAGTGCGGCTATATCAAGAGAGATTCCAGCAAAACAAGAGCCATCGAGCTTCTGCATCAGGATGAGTCCGGAGAACCTTCTATCGCGGATCAGGTCATTGCGATCCCTCTTGTGGGAGAAATTACGGCCGGCAGTCCGATTCTGGCGGTTGAACAAATTGAAGAAATGATCCCCCTTCCTTCCGGTTGGTACAGGAACGGGTCTTACTTTATCCTGAAGGTCAAAGGAGACAGCATGATCGATGCCGGTATTTTGGACAAAGATCTGATTATTTTTGAACAGACTTCCTACGCACGAAACGGAGATATCGTTGCGGCACTTATCGATGAAGAGTACGCGACCGTCAAGCGTTTTTTCCGTGAAGAAGGTGGAAGAATCCGCCTTCAGCCCGAAAATCAATTTTATGAACCCATCTATCCCGAAAAAATCAGTATTCTCGGCGTCAGCAAAGGCTTGATGCGTCACTATTGATTCCTATAGAAAAAAATACACTCCCGCGCTATGAGCAAAACTCATCTGCGGGAGTATTTTTTACTTCTAAAACAGATTTTTCTTGTACGAGAGATACAGTTCTTTCAGATATTTTATTTTTTTCGCCATCAGTTTTTGATATTCGGATGCCTGTTCGTAATTTTCTGAAGCGATCACGTTTCGAAGGTTTGTAAACAAAGATTTTTTATCAACACTGTCTTTCATCAATTCCCAGCGCAGACTATTGATACGACTCCAATTTACGATATCCAAATCGGAGATTTCTCCCTCATGGATCTTTCTGCAGTTTCGCACAAGTTCCATATTATCTTCGATAATGCGGCCTCTGAGTTCATTGACCCAGATGTCGATTGTCGATCTCTTATAAGAGTCGATAATTGCAGATGAAAATACATTTCCTTCGAGAAGAATTGAAATTTTATCCTTATGGGTCTCCAGTGCGGAGACATTTTCATAAACGGTTTCCGGCGGAATACCGAAGAGTCTGTTTCTTTCCTCCTGAGAATAATAATCAAATACATTTTTCTCGCTGCGATATTCACGATTTCTCTCAAGATAGATTCCTTTTTCTCCGAATTTTTTACAGAGTTCTTTTTCCAAAATTTCCGGAGGATATTTTCCGCATAACGCTTCTATCCCGTGAACCATCGCCTGAAAACAGGCTGCCAGCACCAGATAAGTATTTGAGCCCGCATTGGTCGATCGAAGTTCGAAGCGGGTCGCCATAAGATTTTCATTGTCTTTGATCAGACCGATCAGAATCGAACGGTTCCTCGAGGGAATCACAGGACTCTGACCGAGGGATGATACGATGCATACCGGAGCTTCAAAACCCGGTTTCAAACGATTCATCGCATCATTGGTCGAGGTGACAAAAGGGTTGATAATCTCATAATTTCTTAAAATTCCCATCAAGGAAGCAAAACCCAGAGAGGTCATATAGTTGTTTTGATAGTCTTTATGCGAAAAAATATTTACTTTTTCTCCGGTGTCGAGCTCCGCCACGGCACCGATATGGGTATGTTCCCCGCTTCCGGCGACTCCTTCAACCGGCTTTGCAAGGAAAGTTACTTCCAATCCGTAACTGTTGAACACATCCAGTACGAGGTTTTTGATAAAATGTTCGTTGTCCGCTGCTTGAAGAGCATCTGAATACTTCCAGTCGATCTCCAGCTGCTCCATAATATGTGTCAGTTTGCCGGAAAGCGTGATTTTAGATCGGACTCCTCCGACTTCTTTATGGCCCATTTCCGGTTCAAAAGAGTATTTCTGAAGCAGAAGCAGAGTTTCCTCCATCGCTGTGCGTACGCTGCCTTCCGTTCTTTTCCAATACTGTTCTTTCAGGGTCTGTGAGGTGGAAAGTTTTTCCTCATCGGCTTTATCTTCCGGCGTCTGGACCCAAAATTCCAATTCGGTTGCAGAAGTCAGATGCAGACGAATGACTTTTTTATCTCCGATTCCCATCTCCTCACGAAGTGAAGCATAACGATTTATGATCTCAGCGCCGATTTTATCAAAACGTCGGACCGCTTTTTTCAGAACGGAACGGGAACAGACCTTTTTGTTGTTATGTATCAGAAAAGAAGGGATTCGCAATGTACCGACGGGCAGCTGCGTCTCTGAATCGATATGAGAAAAGTTGTAATCCACATGCCAATTACAGTCCATATCCGGAAAGATGATGACCTTCGCATCATCTAAAGTAGCGATATTGTGGAGCACAACGGAAGAGCCGTCTGTCTGTATCCCCAGGCGGAAAAATTTATCGATATCTTCCAGCATGATCTCGACCGGAATTCTCTCATCCGTTCCGTTTCCCCGCAGATCGATCCCCACCAAAGAGACAAATTTTATCTGCGGATTTGAACGAAGCACCTCTTTAATCTCTTCCATACTGTGATTTTCTTTCTTTAATGTATAGAGCATTTCCCTGCTTATCTCACTTGTCATAGATTTCTCCCTTATCTGTTCAGATTTTTTACATTCTGATAGGCCGCCAACGCTCCTGTCTTCGAATGCTCATAAGTCAGCCCGCCTTGAAAATACACCGTATACGGTTCTCTTATCGGAGCATCGGCGCTGAGTTCAATCGACGAACCTTGAATAAAAGCCCCTGCCGCCATAATCACCTTGCTGTCATACCCGGGCATTTCCCAAGGCTCAGGATATACAAAGGAGTCGACCGGAGCCGCCGCCTGCACTCCTCTGCAGAAAGCGATGATTTCTTCTTCCGAATCGAGACCGACAGCTTGGATGATGTCTGAACGCTCTTCATTCCATAGAGGAAAGACGTCTCGTCCGGACTCCATAAAAAGTTTCGAGCAGAAAATCGCTCCCTTGAGCGCAGAGTTTACAACCTGCGGAGCGAAAAAAAGTCCTTGGAGTGTCAGTCTCGTCGTACCGAAGGTCAATCCGCATTCTCTGCCTATTCCCGGAGAGGTCAATCTTTCGGCGACCCTTTCGACAAGCTCTCTCTTGCCCGCTATATATCCCCCCGTGATCGCAAGTCCGCCTCCCGGGTTTTTGATCAGGGAACCCGCCATGATGTCTGCCCCCACATCCGTCGGCTCCTCTATATCGATAAACTCTCCATAGCAGTTGTCGACCATGATGACGGCAGAGGGAGCGCAAGATCGGACTCTCTCTGCAAGCTTCTTGATATCAGGGATTGTGAGGCTTCGCCGTCTTGCGTATCCTTTGGAACGCTGAATATAGACCATTTTGACAGAGTACTTCCTGAGATACTCCTCTATCTTTTCAAAATTAAAAAAACCCTCCTCCGTCAGAGAGATCGAATCGTATTCCACACCAAGGCGTATGAGAGAAAGAGGATGCTCCTTGATTCCGATCACCTGATCCAGCGTGTCGTAGGGCTTTCCTGAAACGGAGAGCATTCTGTCTCCGGGGCCAAGCAGAGCCTGCAGGCAAAGAGTGAGCGCATGTGTCCCGTTTACAATTGTAGGACGAACAAGTGCCGCCTCTGCAGAGAAAACTTCGGCATAGATCTCTTCTAATTTTTCTCTTCCAATGTCATTATATCCATAACCGGTGGAGGAGTGGAAATGGATATCACTGAGTCTCATCTCCTGCATCGCTTGCAGGACTTTGAGCTGATTGATTTCTTTAATCCTTTCCAGATGAACAAATCGGTCATGAAGAAGGTCTTCGATCTTCAGAGAAAGATCATAAACCCTCTCCGATATTCCGAAAGCGGAATAATATTTTTTCATAAGTTGTCTCAAATAAAATCCTCCCGCATAGTAGAGATTATTCTTCTTTTTTATCAGGCTCTTCTTCCGTTCTCATCGAAATCGGTCTCGATGGAATGATCGTTGAGATCGCATGTTTATAAATAATATTTTGTTTTCCGTCCACTTCAATCAAAAGTACATAATTGTCAAATCCTCGAATAAAGCCCTTGATCTGAACGCCGTTGACGAGAAAAATCGTCAGCAGTATCTTGTCCTTTCGGGCTTGGTTGAGAACCTGATCTTGAATATTCACTGATGTTTTCATGAGGAACCTCCTATGATCTGTTTTTATAAAAATCAATTTCTATCCAGTCTACAATCTCAGTGATATCCTTCTGCAGAACATCTATCCATATCGCCTCGGGATATCTTCTGAACCAGGTGAGCTGTCTTTTCGCGTACCGTCTGCTGTCGCGACGGATCATCTCTGCGGCCTGTTCCAAACTGATCTCTCCCCGAATATATTGAATCATCTGGCGATAGCCGATACCTTTCATTGACGGCAGTTCTTCCGAAAATCCCCTTTCCAGAAGTCTGCGAACCTCCCCTTCGAGTCCCTCCTGTATCATCATAGACACACGGCGGTCAATCCGTTCATAGAGAATCGCTCTGTCCATGGAAAGGACATAGACCGCACAGTCTCCTTTCATGGCGGGTTTTCTCAGCGCGGCAAAGGAGTCTACAGTCTCTTTCTGGCTGAGTATCTCCAGTGCGCGAATGACGCGTTTATAATTGTTCGGATGCAGGATTTTTGCCGTCTCAGGCGACTTTTTCTGCAAAAGTCCGTAGAGAAAGTCCTTTCCTTTCTCCACCCGAAGCGCCTCCATCTGTCTTCGAAATTCTCTGTCCGGCTCCGATACATTAAAATCCATCTCGTAAAGTAGAGTATTGATATAAAGCCCGGTACCGCCGACAATGATCGGCGTCTTTCCTCGGGAGAGGGCCGATGCAATTTTCTTCTTCGCTTCTGTACTGTAATGCGCCGCTGTAAACTCCTCATCCGGCTCTGCAATATCAATCAGATGATGACGGATCCCTTGCATCTCATCAGAAGATATTTTCGCCGTCCCGATATCCATCCCTTTATAGATCTGCATGGAGTCGGCGGAGATGATCTCTCCCTTCAGTTTCTTGGCGAGCTCAACAGATACTGCCGTCTTTCCGACGGCTGTCGGTCCGGCAATAATAATAAATTTTTTTTCGGTAGTCTCCATTATTTTAACACTCTCTTAAACATCTTTTCAATCTCATATTTCGAAATCTCGACAATGACCGGACGTCCGTGGGGGCAGGCATATTTGTTTCTGCAGGCGTCCAGCTCTCTCAGTATGACGTCGATTTCCTCCGGATGAAGACGGTCATTCGCTTTTATGGCCGCTTTACAGGCCTTCATCGCCGTACGGTCATTGAGCAAAACCGCTTTTTTCGTATCCTGAGCCTTGATATCGATCACCTCTTCGATAAAAGCCCTGCCCTGTTCTATGGTGAACATCGTCGGAACTGCACGAATCATCAGTTCGTTCTCCCCGAAAAGATCGACCTCAAATCCTTTTTTTTGAAGATAAAAGATGATCTCATCCTCCATACCGGCAAGCGTAAGAGGCAAACGCACTTTCGAAGGAATCAGAAGAGTTTGGGCCGATATCTCGTCTTTCTTCAGCGCTTTCATATATTTTTCAAAGAGAATCCGCTCATGTGCGGCATGCTGATCGACCAAATACATAGAACTTTTGTGCTGAGCGACAAAATAAGTCTCAAAAAGGACGCCGATCTGTTTCAGATCCCGGTAATCAAAATCCAATCGATAAGAGATATCTTCCGTTTCGGAAATCAGAAAAGGATCGAAAGTGCTTTTCTCTTTTTCAGTTTCAGAAGAAAAGGTCTCTCTCACCTGAAACGGCGCTGAAGGAGAAGAACTGTAAAAAATTTCGTTCCCATTTCCCGCTCCCGCACTTTTCCCCTGAGAACTCCTGAAAGTCAGTTCCTGATCTGCCGCCGTTTTTTCCTTTGATCGAAGAATATCCTCTATAAAAATATTTTCGACCCTCATCTCGTCGTTTTTTTTCTTTTCGCTGGGAACGATTCGGGCTTTCGGGATCATCACAAGCTCGTTCAAGCAGTCTCGGATCATCTGTTCAATGATCTTCGGAATCTGCAGTTCCCTGTCAAATTTGATATCTAATTTGTTCGGATGGATGTTGACATCGACGACCGACGGAGGCACCTGTATATCCAGTACAAATCCCGGGTAATTTCCGGAAGGAATAAAAGCACTGTAAGCCTCTTCCGCCGCAAAGCCGAGCTCTCTGCCCCGAATGACTCTTCCGTTGACAAAGATATGCTGATATCTTCGGCTCGAAAACATGAGTGTGTTGTGCCCTATATATCCTTTCAGTCGAACATCTCCGATCTTTTTATCTATTTCGATCATGGCACTCATCAAATCTTTTGAATAGAGTGAGTAAATTGTGTCTAAAACAGAGCCGTTGCCGACTGTAGATAACATAACCTTGTTATTGTTGATATATTTGAATTTTACGGAAGGATTGGCAAGCGAAAGTTTCATGACGATATCCGTGATCTTTGCAGTCTCTGCCTGAGCGGATTTCAGAAATTTCCTGCGAGCCGGTGTATTAAAAAAGATATCTTCTACAATCATCGTCGTTCCGTCTTTGGCTCCTGTTTTCCGTCTCTGCAGAAGCTTTCCACCCTCCCAAAAGAGATGGATTCCATATAGACTGTCCTGAGTCTTGGTTATCATCTGTGCCTTGGAGACTGCGCAGATGCTTCCGAGCGCTTCTCCTCGGAAACCGTTGGTCATCAAATGATCAAAATCCGAAAAACTCTTCATCTTACTCGTCGTATGCCTTTGGAAAGCGAGTTCCGCATCCTCTTCCGCGACGCCGCATCCATCGTCAGTCACTCTGATATAAGATTTTCCTCCATCTCGTATTTCGATCACGATGGATTTGGACTCCGCATCAATAGAGTTTTCGATCAGTTCTTTGATGATAGACGCCGGACTTTCGACGACCTCCCCAGCCGCAATCAGGCTGACGGTTTTATCATCAAGCAGAAAAATCCTCTTTGGACCCATTTCCTGTCACCTCACTTTATTCTTGATCTCACAAAGGAAATTCAGTGCTTTCATAGGCGTCGTCTCATTGAGATCCATATTTCGAATGAGATCAAAGACCTCCTGATGGGCGATCTGGTCGAAAGAGAGCTGGGAGGCGCTCTCAGTTTTTTCATAAAGTTCAATCATACCGAAGGAATCCCGAAGTTTGACTGTATGATCCTTTTCGAGTTTGTAAAGAATCTTATAGGCCTTGTCGATGACTTCATCGGGAAGATCCGCTAATTTGGCGACATGGATGCCGTAACTCTTGTCCGATTTTCCGGGAATGACTTTACGAAGGAAACGGATCTCTCCTTTTTCCTCTTCCACAGCCATACAGTAGTTCTCTATGGAAGAATGTTTCTCTTCCAGCGAAGTGATCTCATGATAATGAGTCGATACGAGGGCCTTTGCCTTTATTTTCTCCTGAAGGTATTCAATGATGGAGTAAGCGATGCTCATACCGTCATACGTACTGGTTCCTCTTCCGATCTCATCAAGAAGGATCAGGCTTTTTGAAGTCGCATTTTTCAGGATATTTGAGACCTCCGACATCTCCACCATAAAGGTACTCTGCCCCCGGCTGAGATCGTCGCTCGCCCCGACTCTTGTAAACACTTTGTCGATCAGCCCGATTTTTGCCCTGATACAAGGTACAAAACTCCCCATATGGGCCATGAGAACAATGAGGGCAAGCTGCCTCATATAAGTCGACTTTCCCGCCATATTGGGACCTGTGATGATATGGATCTTGTTTTTTTCGATCCGAGAATCATTGGGGACGAAGTTCTCTTGCGGGAGCATTTTTTCGACGACCGGATGCCTTCCGCCGACGATTACCAGTTCCTCATCTTCTGAAATGAGAGGTCTTGAATACCCGTTTTCAAAAGCGACTTTTGCAAGAGAATGAAAGCAGTCGACTTTTCCTATGGTTTTGGCAAGCTGCATCAGAGATTTGGAACGATTGCGGACACGCTCCCTCACCTGCGCGTAGAGAGACTGCTCCAGAGCATCCGCTTCCTCTTTTGCACTCAGGATTTTTTCTTCCAGTGTCTTGAGTTCTTCATTGATATACCTCTCCGCAGAGGCGAGAGTCTGTTTGCGAATATATCCGACAGGAAGCTCCTTCAGATTTTTCAGCCCTGCCTTCGTAATCTCTATATAGTAGCCAAAAACTTTATTGTACCCGATCTTGAGCGTTTTTATTCCCGTTTTATCGCGCTCCTTCTGCTCGATCTGCAGGATGATGTCCGAGGAGTGTTCGATGATGTCCCGCAGCTCTTTGAGTCCCTTATGATAGGAGGAGCGAATGATATGAAGATTTTTCGCCTTATAGTCTTCCGGCTCTTCGATGGCCTGATCGATCAAACAGTGAAGATCTTCGAAATCTTCGCTTTCTTCGGAGAGTTTTCCAAGTCCGTGCTCAGAAAGCAACGATTTCATCAGAGGAAGGACTGCCAGTGAATGTTTCAGTTTTATCAGATCTTGATGCTTTGAACTGTCATAGATCAGTTTGGTGCATATTCTCTCGATATCATGAATCTCTTTGAGAACGGAGGACAGATCTCGAGACAGTTCGTGATTGCGGTAAAAAATATCGACCTTTTCCAGACGCTCTTCGATATCCTCTCTTTTTACGAGAGGATATTCGACCCAGGACTTCAGCATACGGGCTCCCATCGGAGTATGGGTTTGATCGAGCACCCAGAGCAGGGAGCCTTTTTCTTTTCCTCCCCGGAGAGTCTCAATCAGTTCCAGATTACGAAAGGTAAACTGATCCAAGACCATGGAAGGCTCTTTTTTTTCCTCCGGTTTTTCCGGAAGATGGGCGGATTTTTGAGTATGCTCTATATATTGATGAAGAAACTGAAGGGAAAGAGGAACGTCAGAAGCTCTTTCCGATTTTTCATATCCTTCCAAAGGATAATTGACCGCAATATTTTTTTCTTTTATCTGCTGCAGGATCAGTCCCGCATTTTTGACCTTTCCTTCTCTGAGCAGCCGCTCTGCCTGGAAATCCCAAATCAGCTCCACCGGACTCACCTTATGAAAGATATCCGCAAATTCATCCAAGGGAATCTTCATCACAGAGACATCCCCGGTCGAAACATCCATAAAGGAAAGATCAAAGAGCGCGTCCTTTTCTGAGTTTTTTTCTTTTTCGGCCCTGAGGCCCATCAGATAATTATTTCTGTTTTTCGGAATGACGGCCTCGTCAAGGACGGTACCCGGCGTGATGATTCGGATGACCTCACGTTTAACGATTCCCTTTGCTTCGGCGGGATTTTCCACCTGTTCACAGATCGCGACCTTCTTGCCCGCAAGGATCAGCTTTTGTATATAATAGTCCGCACTGTGGTAAGGAACCCCGCACATCGGCGCTCTTTCTTCCATCCCGCAAGACTTTCCCGTCAGCGTAATATCCAAAATGGCAGAGGCTGTCAGAGCATCTTCAAAAAACATCTCATAGAAATCTCCGAGACGAAAAAACAAAATGCAGTCCTGATGTTGTTTTTTTATTTCCATGTATTGCTCCATCATCGGAGTCAGTTTTTGCATAAGAACCTCTTCCTCTTCTTATTCGATATCAACTTGTCTTCCGTTGAGCGAAAAAGACTTGGGATCGGTAATCTGAACACGGACGATCTCGCCGATCTTCGCCGTTCCGGAAAAATTGACAAGTTTGTTTTCTCTCGTCCTTCCCATCCACTTCGAAGAATCTTTTTTGCTGACGCCTTCGACCAGTACTTCGACGATGCGGTTGTTATACTCATGATTTTTCTCAGCGGATATCTTATTGACCACTTCAAGCAGGCGATTGAACCTGTCCTTTTTGATCTCTTCGGGTATATGCTCCTGCATTTTCTCTGCAACAGTACCTTTGCGCACGGAATAGATGAAAGTGAAAGCCGAGTCATACCTGACCTTTTTGACCACATCGAGAGTATCCTGGAAATCTTCCTCCGTCTCCCCGGGAAAACCGATCATGATATCCGTTGTAAGAGAAACTCCTTTGATCTTCGCTTTTATTTTATCTATGATCTTCAGATAGTCCTCTTTCGTATAATTGCGGTTCATTGCTCGAAGCACTCTCGAACTGCCGGACTGCAGAGGAAGATGGATGCTCTCACAGACCTTGTCCAATTCGGCGATTGCGTCGATCAGATCATCAGAAATATCTTTGGGGTGAGGCGTCATGAAGCGTATTCTCTCCAGTTTGTCCAATTTATTGAGATCCCGCAGCAGATCGGCAAAGCTGTATTTTGGCTCGAAGTGATTCCCATAGGAGTTGACATTTTGTCCCAACAGGGTGATTTCCCTGACTCCGTTTTCTGTCAGTTCTTCAACCTCCTTAATGATGTCTTCCGCAAGCCTGCTCCTTTCCCGTCCTCTTGTAAATGGAACGATACAGTAGGTGCAGAAATTATTACACCCGTACATGATATTGACAAAAGATTTTATATCGTATTTTCTGCTGCTGGGAAGTCCTTCGACGATCCTCCCGTCAATATCCCAGACGTCAATAAGCGTCTCTGTGCTGTCCGAAACGACGCTGTGCAGCATCTGCGGAAGCCTGTACAGATTATGTGTTCCGAATACCAGGTTCACATGGGCGTATCTTTTCTTTATTTCTTCGATCACATGAGGCTGCTGCATCATGCATCCGCAGACGGCAATGATGAGATCCGGATTCTTTTCCTTGAATTTCTTGAGGATATGAAGATTTCCGTAGACCTTGAGCTCTGCATTCTCACGGACTGCACAGGTATTGTATATGATGAGATCCGCTTCTTCCGGCTCCAGAGTCTCAGAAAGACCCATCAGTTCAAACATTCCGGATATCGTCTCCGAATCATGTTCATTCATCTGACATCCATAAGTCTGAATAAAAAATTTTTTCGTTCTTTTTTTGTTTTCAGCTGCTTCTCCAAAAAACTCTCTTAAATGATTTATAAAAACCTGCTGCCGAAGGACGTCCTCCTCCGACACTTTGATTAGTTCATCTCGCTTCATCCGTTCCTCCAATCATCAATTTCCTTTCTATTATATCATTTTTTGCGCCAAGATGGGAAAATTTGTCGGTTAATTGAGAAGCGTTTACAAAATAGCTTTCGTGGTATGAATCAAATATATGCTTTGACAAGGAGAAAATCGAATGAAAACAGAAAAAATCATGGTTTGTGTCACCGAACAAAAAACTTGTGAAAGATTGATACAGAAGGGCTTAGAACTTTCAAAAGCATCCAGCGCCGAGATTTTTGTCCTGCATATCGCCGTAAAAAATGCTAAGGTGATCGAAAATCCCGAAGCGGCGGAAGCCTTAGAATACTTGTTTGAACAGTCCAAAGAGTACGGGGCCAGCGTCTCGATCCTCAAATCCGACAATATCAAAGAAACTCTCGTCGATTTTGCGATCAATAATTCGATTACTCATATCATTATGGGACAGACGAGACTTTCAGACGAGAAAGACAGTGTTATTTTCCAATTAAAAAAGGAGCTTTCATATACTGATGTCAAGATAAGCGTCATCCCTGCAAAAGAATATAAGATGATTTCCTAACTCTACAAAAGGCTGCCTCATTTTTCAGGCAGCCTTTTGTAGAGTTTATACCTTTGATTCCGTCACGATTGCCCTTCGAATCAGATAATGCTCTTTTACAGGTTCTTCAAACTTTACAAACACTTTCTGCTTCGGTACATTCGACTCCGGAAGAGCTTTGCCTTCCGTATCAAAAATAGCCTCTACTTGAGAATAAATCACTTCATTTCTGTCGGGCCCGATAATCTCGATCTCTTCTCCGACCGAAAACTTATTGCGCTGTTCTACAAGGGCGAGCCCTCGATTCTCATCATACGACCGAACGACGCCGATAAAGTCGTAATTTCGAATATATGAACCGGAGCCGTAATTTTGGGCCTGAGAAGTATCATCGCTCTCGATGAATGCGGTCGTGAAGTCACGATAGCTGACTTTTGTCAGTTCCTGCATCCATGAAGGGTCCATCTTCCAATCCTCTCCTTTTTCATAATAGGAATCAATAGCGAGACGATAGGCTCGAACGACTGTTGCAACATAGTAGGCCGTCTTGATCCGTCCTTCGATCTTCAGACTGTCGACTCCCGCTTTGATCAGATCCGGAATATATTCGATCAGACAAAGATCCTTGGAGTTAAAGAAGTAAGTTCCCCGTTCATCCTGCTCGACAGGATAATATTCACCGGGTCTTTTCTCTTCGACCAGAGAGTAATTCCAGCGGCAGGGCTGAGCACATTCGCCTTTGTTGGCGTCTCGGGAAGTCATATAATTACTGATCAGACATCGCCCGGAGTAGGAAATGCACATCGCTCCATGAACGAAAGTCTCAATCTCCATGTCTTCCGGAATCCGCCGTCGAATTTCGGACAGCTCTTCCAAAGAGAGTTCTCTTGCGGTTACGACGCGCTGAATTCCCTGATGGTACCAAAACTCCGCACTTCTGTAATTCGTCGTATTTGCCTGAGTGCTCAGATGAAGCTCCATATTCGGGACGACTTCCTTGGCAATCATCAAAAAAGCGGGATCCGCTATGATGAGCGCGTCGACGCCGATATCCTGCAGATGTGTCAGATATTCTTCCACACCCTCCAGATCCTCATTATGCGGAATGATATTACAGGTCACATAGACCTTTTTCCCCCGTGCATGAACAAAATCAATTCCTTCTTTCATCTCCTCCGGAGTGAAGTTTTTTGACGCGGCTCGCAGTCCGAATCTCTCTCCTCCGATATAGACTGCATCCGCTCCATAGAGGATCGCCATCTTCAATTTTTCCAAATCGCCGGCCGGAGCCAGCAGTTCCACTTTTTTCAACTGATCACCCTCACTTCATATAGCTTATGGAAAGCCCGTCTCCGACAGGCAAAATGACGGTCTCCGCCTTTGTCTCCTGCGACAGATACTCTAAAAATACCTTCATATTCCTCGTATGTGTACGATGTTTCCTCGGAACTTCGGAAAGCGGAAGACAGACTAAGCCTCTTACAAAGACATTGTCACAAAGAATGACGCCTCCAGCGTTCATTTTCGGCACTGCAAGATCCCAAAACTCCCGATAATGCCCTTTGGCGGCGTCAATGAACACAAAATCATAGCTTTTTCGAATTTTTGTCAAGGTTTGCGCAGCGTCGCCGAGAAAAATACGAATTCGATCCCCATATCCGTAATCCGAAATATTCTGTCTCGCCTCTTCTGCGATTGTCTCGTTGATCTCAAGACTGTCTATGCTGCAGTTGCCCTGCAGAGCGTCCGCCATCCAAAGAGCCGAGTATCCGATTGCCGTTCCTATTTCCAAAATATCTTTCGGCTTCTGCAGGACTAAGTGAAATCTCAAATAATCAGCGACGTCGCTTTGTATGATCGGGATATGTCGACGAGCCGCCGACTCCTCAAGCTTTGCGAAAAATTCGGAGCGTTTTTTTTTGAAATTCAGAGTAAACTCTTCCACCTGCCGGTACGAGACAAAATCTTCTCTTTTCATCTTTTGTCACCTTCTTTGAAACTCTATAGAGTTATTGACTGATAATAGTATCAGAAAATTGTCAATATTCTTAGGAGTCACAGATTTCCAAAAACGCAAAAAGAGACGTCCAATACTGCCATCCCCTTTTCGCTAAGCCTATAATACCCATTTTTTCGGGTCAGAACAATATATTTAGTCGATGTCTCTCTCTGATTTTCGGTTGTGCATTTTCAGTTGACAGAAAGCAGTGCCTGACCTGCTGATTCCTCTTCCGGCATTTTTCACTGAAAAAATTATACGAATCACCTTTTGAAATTGCATAATTTCAGGAATGAACAGGAAGGCGTTTTTTGTTCCTGCTCATTCCGTGGCAACCTGTGCTGAATATGGATACGATGTTTGGTATCAGTTCTTCGCCTGCTGCAGCGCCGCTCTCACAGCATTTTTAATCCCTTCTGATGAATATGTTGCTCCCGATACGGAATCCACATCAGCGGACTGTGCCGAGAGAATTTTTGAAATTACCGCCTTCGCATCCTCCATATAGATATCATCATCCGCATGAGAAGTCACATTTACAGCTGTGATTTTGTCCGACTGGATCGTAAGACTTACCGTGACGTCGCCGTTGTACCCCGCTCCGCTTCCGGTGTAGCTTCCGTCTTTGTATTTTGAAGAGGGCGCCGCAGGCGCCGGGGCAGGAGCTTCTTCTTTCTTTTCACTGACCTGAGCTTCCTGCTTTTTTTCCTCTTCTTTTTTCGGCTCTGCTGCTACAGGCTCTCCCTGCACTTCTTCTTTTGGTGCTGAAGCTTTTTCTTCGGAAGTTTTTTCAGTCTTTTCTTCTTCCTTGTTCTCCTCCGCAGACTTCTCTTCAGCGCTCTCCTCTTCTTTTTCTTCGCTTTCTTCAGAAACTGCTGATTCTGGGGTTTTTGCCTCCTCCGCAGCCGGAATTTGTTCCGATTTCTCGGCGCATCCGCCCATACAGAGAGCTGCAGCCATCAAGACGGCGGCAAATTTTTTTGTCTTTCCATACTTCATTTAATATCCATCCTTTCTCTTTTTTCTTTCGATATGTTTCAAAATGCATTATGCATGGACAACCATTCTTTTTTCGAATATCTTCCACCTTCTATGCAACACCGCATTCCCAAAGATCTTTTCAAAAATCCTCATTGACATAATATCTCATTCAAGTATAATTAGTTATTGATATGATATATTGATTTTATTTCATAGGAGGTTCATATGTATTTCATCATTTTTTTTGTTTTCGTGTTGCTTCTTGCTTACTTAAAAACCGATTTCATCCGTAAAAACAGTGTAAAACTCTACGCCGTCGCCTTTCTGATTGCCATAGCGGACATCGGGTCTCAGATCTATCTGATCTCTCAGAAAATTCGACTGCAAGGTCTTATACAACAGGCGGAGAGTATCTTCTCACGAGGGATTCTCGGAACCGCTTTCATCGCTGTCGTCATGTATACCGGCGCCTTAAACAGTCGAAAGCCGCTGACTAAAAAGCTGCTCTCTGTCCGGGCGGAACTTTCGATTATCGGCTGTCTGTTCATTATCCCTCATAATGTAGTCTATGGTTACTACTCTTTGAACAACCTGCTTAAAGTCTGGAGCGCACCGGCGTCAAACTTCAAAACCACATCGCTTTGCATCAGTCTTTCAGGTATCCTTGCCGTCGCGATTATGATCCCCTTATTCGTCACTTCATTCAGAACGGTTCGAAAGAAGATGAAGGCTAAATCCTGGAAGAAGCTCCAATCCCTTTCCTATCTGTTTTATTTTCTGATCTACTTCCAGATCATGATGATATCACTGGGCTTCGAGAACAGAAAGAACTATCTGAGCGCCGCCCTGTATTCGGTTGTGTTCATAAGTTATGCCATACTCAGGATCCGAAAAAAGCTGTCTTCGGCAAAATCCTGAAAATTTCTCGGTTGCTACAGGCTAATATATACTATAGCACAATTCCTGTATGGAATCAATCGTCGAAAAAAGAGGATCCTTTGAGATTTTACAGCAAAAAATATCCCGAGCAAGGAGCCATAGCCTTGACTCCTTCCCGGGGTATTTTTTAATTTCCGATATACTTACTTCTTGCCTTGAGATGCTCCTCATAAGTGAGGGAAAACTCATGCCCTCCATCGCCTCTTGCAACAAAATAGATATAATCGGTCTTTTCCGGATAGAGTGTCGCCTGAATCGATTTGATCCCCGGCGAGGCAATCGGTGTTGGAGGAAGACCCTGATGCAGATAGGTGTTATACGGCGATTCGATCTTGATATCCGCGGCAGAGAGCACAGGCTTTCGCTCCTTGAGGATGTACTGAACCGTTGCACAGGACTGCAAAGGCATATTGACATTGAGGCGGTTATAGAAGACCCCTGCTATTGTCGGACGCTCTTCGTCCAGCACGGCCTCCCTTTCCACAACGGAAGCCATCGTGATGAATTCGTTCAGGCTCAGATTTTTTTTCTCCAGCTCCTGTCCAAGGCTGTTTTCCTCATAAACTTGCCGGAATCGGTCTAAAAAAACCTCGATAATCGCATGTTCATCCATTCCTTTTGCAATATAATAGGTATCCGGATAGAGATAGCCTTCCAGAGAACGAATATCCTCCTCTGCCAAAAAGGGATATTTTTCCGTAAAACCGGATTTGTCTTCTGTCAAAGCGAGAAACTTTTCTTGATCGATGAGATTCATGGAAGCGAGTTTTTCTGCAATATTGATCCGCTCAAATCCTTCCGGGATCGTCACTTTCTGTCCGATAGGCTTGGCTCCGGAATTCAGTTTCAGCAAGAGCCCTTCAACATCATCGCTTCTGCGAAAACTGTAATTTCCTGATTTGATCTGCTCCAGATCATTGAGTTTTGCAAAAATCAAAAATACTTTTTCATTCTTGATCAGTTTACTCTCTTTGAGAAGCGAAGCCGCCTTCCTGAGAGAAGTTCCCATAGGGATTTCCACGGAAACAATCTCTTCCGATTCAGGAGATGCGCTCTTCAGCATCGTCTCATAATATCGGTACGCGACAAAAGGAAGAGAGAAGAAAATCAAAAATATGAGAAAAAAAATCTTGACCCCTTTTTTTAATTGCTTTTTCATGAAAAACTCCTGTTTTATTTTAATTTTTATCTTTGGAAACAAGTCCATGGACGAGTGTCGGAGCTTGCGGCTTTTGCTTCGTGATTTCATAAGCCTCTCGAATCTGCCGCTGCGCATCCTCCGCCTTCTGCTTGTCGTTATAATAGATCGTCGCAACGGAGGAGGATGCGTCCACTTCGTCCCCCACTTTTTTGTGAAGGACAATACCGACGCTCAGGTCAATCAAAGCTTCTTTCGTCTCACGACCCGCTCCGAGAGTCAAAGCGGCCATTCCGATTTCTTCCGCCTGTATTGATCCGACAAATCCGCTTTTTTCCAAATATACCTCCTCTTGAAAATCTGCGGTCGGAAAAAGAGAATAATCCTCCAGAACGGCGGGATCTCCTCCTTGAATCTCTATCATTTCTCTGAGTTTTTCCAGGGCGCTTTTATCATCAATTACCGATTGAATCATCTCAAAGGCCTCTTCTCTTGAAGACGCTTTCTTCGCAAGAAGAAGCATCTGTGCACCCAGTTCACGGCAGAGCCCGTAAAAGTCTTTCGGGCCTTTCCCTTTAAGAGTTTCTATCGCTTCAATCACTTCGAGCGAATTCCCTACCGCATAACCAAGAGGCTGACTCATATCCGTAATCAGAGCGACCGTCTCTTTTCCCATTCCGTTTCCGATATCTACCATTTCTTTTGCAAGCGCTTTCGAATCTTCTAAAGTCTTCATAAAGGCACCGCTTCCCGTTTTTACATCGAGAACGATTGCATCGGCTCCTGAAGCCAATTTTTTGCTCATGATGCTTCCGGCGATCAAGGAGATATTGTCTACGGTGCCGGTCACATCCCGAAGTGCATAGAGTTTTTTATCCGCAGGAGCAATTTGAGCCGTCTGACCTGCGACGGCGATCTTATACTTATTGACAAAATTCGTAAATTTTTCTTTATCCAGATCGACTGAAAAACCCGGAATCGATTCGAGTTTATCCAGAGTTCCTCCTGTATGGCCGAGCCCTCTTCCCGACATCTTTGCCACCGGCGCACCCAAAGCGGCAACAATCGGAGCAAGAGCTATCGTCGTCTTGTCGCCGACTCCTCCCGTCGAATGTTTGTCAACTTTGATTCCATGAATCGCCCGGAGATCTATCATCTCTCCCGAGTCAACCATTGCCCGCGTCAGATGCAGAGTCTCTTCCTTTGTCATCTTTTGAAAGAAAACAGCCATCATCAAAGCGGAGGCCTGATAATCCGGAATCTCTCCCGCCGTATATCCTCGGATGAAAAAATCAATTTCCTCCTTCGTCAGTTCTCTTCCGTCTCTCTTTTTCTTGATAATATCTATCGTTTTCAATAAAAATCCTCCTTTCATCAATTTTTTCGATTTTGAGGATGATATTTGTAAAAATCGCTGTAATTATTTATATTCTGATCATTGTATTCCAGAAGAAAAGAGACGTCTTTGATTCCGAATACCTTGGAAATATGTTCATAGCTGGCTCCGTTTTCAGCCATCTGTATTGCGAACGATTTTCTGAGGCTATAAGGCGTAATCAGCTTTTCAGGATAACATCTCCTTGCAAAGGAAGAGACGATTTTCCAGACGGTCTGCCTGGAGAGTTTTCCCTTGCTTCGGTTTACAAATAAATACTCCTCGGATCCCTCTTCATTTTTTCTGAAATGAGATATGTAATCAATCAAAGCCTTGTTACACTCCTGATGAACCGGTATCGTCACCATGGAATCTCCACGACGAAAACTCAAATAACCCAGTGAAATATTCACATCCCGGCATCGAATCTCCGTCAATTCATTCAATCTCATTCCGGTGAGATACATCGTCTCGAAAATCGCCTTATCCCGATAAGCGGAAAAAGAGAATTCGACCTTGAGTTCGAAGAGACGCTGAATTTCTCTCCCGGAAAGCAAATCGGTCTCAGACGCCCTTCTTTGATTCGGGGAGGGCAATAGTGAAAACTCTCCTTCCATAAAAAAAAGTGATTCTTCCTGACTGAAGGCATATAGCCTGCGCAGAGAGACGAAACGCCTTTTTCTCGTGGAGAAAGAAATCTCCTTCGCATTGATGAAGCTCTCCGCAGTATGTTTGTCTATAAAAAGATCCGACTCTCCCGAGAGATACTCGCGAAAAAAAATTTTAATATCCCGAACATAAGATTCCTTGCTGGAGGAGGAAAGAATCTGTTTTTTTATCCAAGCTTCAAAAAGAAGCTGCAGTCTTTCCTTAGTCAAAATAATTCACCTTCAGCCAGTAGACGCCTATAATCGTCTTTGCATCGGTGATTTCTCCGCTTTTGATCATGGAGATCGCCTCGTCGATTGTGACTTCAATCACTTCGGTGATCTCGTCATCCGACTGCATCGGTTCATCCTTGGGACTTACCTTTCCAAAGTAGAAGTGAAGCTTTTCATTGCTGATGCCCGGGGATGTGTAGATATGCTTTATAAAACGCAGTTCCGTTAAGATATGGCCGGTCTCTTCGAAAAGCTCTCGCTTGACGCACTCTTTCGGATCTTCTCCAAGTTCCAGTTTGCCTGCAGGAAGCTCGATTGTGAATTTTTCGATAGGCTTGCGAAACTGTTTGACCAGGACAATCTTATTGTTTTCATTGACTGCAGCAATGCAGGATCCGCCGGGATGATAGACGATCTCTCTCTGCGAATACCTTTGATCTCTTATTTCTACGGTAGATACTTTTACAGTAATGATTTTGCCGGTATAAATATCTCTCGTTGAGACCGTTTGTTCTGGCAAATTATCTTTTACCATCCGTATACACACCTCCATGTCAATATTTTTCTATTTCGATAATATACAGCTTTTGCCGCCGGATTCCTCATCTCTTATTAGTATAATGGATAATGGAAGAATTGGAAAGTCTTTTGGCGTCCTCGACAAGTTCTCTTGCATAATTGAGAGAAGTGGCGGTGATCTCATTGCCGCTGATCATCTTGCTGATCTCATTGACCCTGGATTCAGCTTTGAGCAGCTTGACTTTCGTTGTGGTTCCCTTTTCATCTTCATGCTTTGCAACAAGATAATGAAAATCTCCGTTTGCAGCGACTTGTGGCAGGTGGGTGATGCAGATTACTTGTTTTTCTTTGGAAATCTCCTTGAGCTTTCTGCCGACTGCATGGGCCGCAGCCCCACTGATACCGCTGTCTATCTCATCAAAAACCATCGTCTCTATGCGGTCATTGGAGGCCGTGACTCTTTTCAGTGAGAGAACAAATCTTGAGATCTCACCTCCTGAAGCAACTTTACTGAAAGGCTTCAGCTGTTCTCCCTTGTTGAAGGAGATCATGAAGCATATTTCGTCCCTTCCGCTCGGCAGGAACTGAGAGTCCTGTGAAAAATCGATACGAAAGACCGAATTCGTCATGTCAAGACTTTTCAATTCTTCCGCAATCAGTTTTTCAAATCGAGAAGCTCCCTCTCTTCGGCACTGAGAAATTTTTTCGGCCAGAGTCTTCATTTCAGCTTCAAGATTCTGTTTTTTCCTGAGAAGTTTTTCTTTGTTCTCGTCCAGATGCAGGAGAAATTCCCTTCGTTTGGATATCTCTTGATAAAATTTCAGGACTTCCTCATAGTTCTGTCCGTATTTTGAAAAGATTTTGTTGACAAGGTCGCTCTGCTCGGATAGACTCTCCAGAAGACTCTCATCATAGACGAAATAATCCATGCCGGACTTGATATTTCTTGCCAGATCCTCCAGGAGATAAAAGGCTTCCCGAAGGGAAGTGAGCCAGGCGTCAATTTTTTCATCCAGCTGTTCAAAAGGCTGAAACCTTCTCTGTATCTCATTCAATTCGTCCAGAACAGTACCTTTTCCTGAGTAGAGTTTTTCATAGGCAAAATATATGGTTTTGGAGATTTCTTCAGATTTTTCAAGCTTTCCGATCTCATGCTCGATCTGATCCGCCTTTTTAAGAAAGTTTTTCGCTTCTTTTATCTCTCGTATCTGATATGCCAGAATATCAAGCTCCCGATTGACATCCGAAGAGATATAGGATTCCTCAAGTTCCCGCAACTGTTTTTTCAGTTCTCTGTACTCTCTGTACCTGCGATCATACTCCAAATAGCAATGCTCAGCATTCATGCCGATGAACTCGTCCAAAACGGAAAGCTGATTTTCCTTGAGTATAATCTCATCGAACTCGTTTTGCTCATGAAGAGAAATCAGTCCGGAAGCCAGTTTTTTCAAAATTGATATCGTGACCATCCTTCCGTTGATCCGGGAAGTACTGTGTCCATCGTCATAGATCTCTCTTCTCAGAAAAACCGTTCCTTCATTAAAATCCAGTCCTTCTCCTTCAAAAAAATCTGCAAGTCTCTGATTTTCCGTCGAAAAAAAGAAGACAGCCTCAATCGTCGATCTTTGTTTTTCTTTTCTGATAAAGCTTCGATCTGCTCGTTTTCCAAGTACAAAGGACAAGGCGTCCATAATGATGGATTTTCCAGCTCCGGTCTCCCCGGTAAACACATTAAAACCGCTGACGAAATTGATCCTCAGCTCGTCAATCAAAGCAAAGTCCTGAATATATAACTCTTTCAGCATCGTTTCCACCCAATATACTTATTTTTTCTGCAGTTCGGCATGCGCTTCATCCACAACGGATCCTATATCGATCTTTGGAAAATCCGAACTTTTTTTCGACCGAATATAGAGAAGAAATTCAATATTTCCCTTAGGACCCTTAATTGGAGAATAGGACAGGTTTGCGATCTCAAAATCCGACTGAATACAGAAGGCCATGATTTCATCAATAACACGCTTTTGCGTGTTCTGATCCTTGATGACGCCGCCGTTCTTGCTCGCCTCTTCTTTCCCGGCTTCAAACTGCGGTTTTATGAGTAGCACGGCTTCAGAGCCGGAGTGTATCAGGCTCTTGATTACAGGGATGACCAACTTCAGAGATATAAAGGAGACGTCGACACTGAAGAAATCGATTTTCTCGGCGATCTTCTCCGGATTCAGATGCCGAATGTTCGTTCTCTCCATACATACGACGCGATCATCATTTCGCAGTTTCCAGTCGAGCTGCCCGTACCCGACGTCGACCGCATACACTTTCAGCGCTCCGTTTTGAAGCATGCAGTCGGTAAAACCTCCGGTCGAAGCGCCGATATCCATGCAGATCTTCCCCTGTAAATCGAGAGCAAAGAGATTCACCGCTTTTTCCAGTTTGAATCCGCCTCGGCTGACATATGTCTGATCCGCCGGTTTAATCGTCAGAAAAACCCCTTCGTCGACCATCGTGCCCGGCTTGTCTACAAGCAGACCGTCCGCAAAAACTCTTCCTGCCATGATATTCGCCTTGGCTTTTTCTCTTGATGCGAAGCGGCCGTCTTCCACTAAAAGGACGTCAATTCTCTTTTTCATATCTCCGCTTCGGCCTCGTCTTCCTTTTTCATATCCTGATATATCCTCTGCGCAAGAGCTTCCTCTGAAAGTCCGTATCTCTCGTAAAGCGCCTCGGCCTTTCCATGTTCAATAAATTGATCGGGAAAACCGAAACTGAGTATTCTTCCCTGATATCCTCGTTCAAGGAGAAATTTTGATACAAAGTTACCAAATCCTCCGTTAATAAAGTTGTCTTCCAGGGTATATATTCGTTCACTTTTTTTGCAAAGATGACTCATCATCGACTCATCAAGGGGTTTGATGCAGCGTGCATTGATGATCTGCAGACGGATTCCCCTTTCTCTAAGCATTGCTCCGGTCTTGAAAGCGGTTTCCACCATTTTTCCGCAGGCGAGAATGGATCCGTCGTCTCCCTCTGATATCACTTCCCATTTCAGCAGATCTTCTTCCTCAGAAGCAGAGGAAAGATCGACGGCTTTTCCTCTGGGGTAGCGAATCGCTACAGGACCTGAAAAATCGTGGCTGAATCGGATCATGCGAAGCAGTTCGCTCCTGTCTTTCGGAGCTAAAATCGTCATGTTCGGAATCGGAATCAGATAACTCAAATCCAGAAGTCCCTGATGCGTTTCTCCGTCTTCTCCCACTATGCCGGCGCGATCGATCAGAAATTTTACAGGGAGCTTTTGGATACAGACGTCATGGACGATCTGGTCATACCCCCTCTGTAAAAAAGTAGAATATACGGCAAAATAAGGCTTCATCCCCGCTGAAGCAAAACCCGCCGCCAAGGTAACCGCATGAGATTCCGCTATCCCCACATCGATCACTTTTGCCGGATGATTTTTGACCAGAAGATCAAGGCCGGTACCTTTGACCATTGCCGCCGTAATGACAACCGTGTCTTCTTCCCGCTTGAAGAGCTCATTCAGTTCCGCTCCCACTGCATCGGAATAGGTGAGAACTTTGTTTTGCGTCACTCCGAGATGTTTATCGAAAGGGCCTACTCCATGATAAGCGCTTGGATTCTCCTCTGCATAGCCGTATCCTTTTCCCTTTTCCGTCAGCACATGAAGGATTTTCGGTCCCTGAATCTTCCTTAGTTCCTTGAGCACACTGACGAGAGTCTTATAGTCATGTCCGTCCACAGGTCCGAAATACTTGATCCCCATCTCTTCAAAATAAGCCCCCGGGATAAAGATATGCTTCATTTTATTCTTCCATTTTATTGCGGTATCTACAGTTTTTTTTCCGATCAAAGGTATGGAACCGACGGTACTGACGATTTTTCTCACCGTTGAGCGATAGATTTCTCCCATTCGAATCTTGCAGAGATAGTTCGAGAGGCCGCCCACATTGGGGCAGATGGACATCTCGTTGTCGTTGAGGACAACCAGCATGTTCGTCTTTGTGCTTCCGAGATGATTCAGAGCTTCGAATGCAAGACCTCCCGTCAGAGCGCCGTCTCCGATCACACAAATGATTTCATGATCTTCTCCTTTGAGATCCCTTGCAAGGGCCATGCCCAATCCTGCAGATATCGAAGTTGAACTGTGCCCCGTACCGAAGCAGTCGTGCAAACTTTCACTTCTCTTCGGAAATCCGCAAAGTCCGTCCAGCTGTCTCAGACTTTGAAAATCTGCCTTTCTTCCGGTCAATATCTTGTGCACATAGGACTGATGTCCCACATCAAATATCAACTTATCTTTCTCTGTATCAAAAATACGGTGAAGAGCCATCGTCAATTCAACGACGCCTAAATTGGAAGCCAGATGTCCTCCTGTCCGAGAGACTTTTTCGATTAAAAATGACCGAATCTCTTGTGCCAGTTGCGTCATCTGTGCTTCTTTCAGCTTCTTAAAATCTTTTACACTATCAATTCTCTTTAATAGCATGCCTGTTTTCCTCAATTTTTTCTATTTTGAAAGAATATTTGCGATTACGATACCTAAAATCGCGCCTGCAAAAACTTCGACCGGGGTATGTCCGACGAGTTCTTTGAGTCTTTTCTCATTGAAAGCGTGTTTGCGATGCTTTTGAAAATCGTCAACAATCGCATTGAGGATCCGCGCCTGTTTCCCGACCGCCATCCGCACGCCTGCGGCGTCATACATGACGATCAACGCGAATACGAGAGCAAGCGCGAATTCCGGAGAATCAAAACCTTGGAGAATTCCCATTGATGAAGCAAGACCTGTCACAAAAGAGGAGTGGGAACTGGGCATTCCTCCCGAACCCACGAATCTTGAAAAATCAAGTTTTTTTTGGGTGAACAGGGTCAGGACAACTTTCAGAAGCTGCGCAGAAAACCAGGAAACAAAACTGATCACAAATACTTTATTGTGGTAGAGTCCGTCAAAAAAATTCATCTGTCTGTCCTTTACTTTTTCCTATTCAAAATATATTCAGAGAAATTTTCGAAAAAGTCCGTCTCCCTGTTCAAGCAGCGAATGCTTTCCACACAGGACGCTGCGATTTCTTTTGCGATCTCTTTCGATTTTTCCGTTCCGAAAAATTTCGGATAGGTTGCTTTTCCCAACTTTCCGTCCTTCCCGACATTTTTTCCCAGGAGTATCTCATCTCCCGTCTCATCAAGAATGTCATCGGTAATTTGAAAAAGCAAACCTAAATTTCTCGCATAATCCCGAATGATCTTCAGCTCTTCCCTTTCGATCTGTGACAGCAGCGCGGCCGAAACCATCGAAGCCTCTATTAAAGCTCCTGTCTTGTGCCGATGTATATACTCCATCGTCTCAAAATCGATCTCTTTCTTTTCAGAGTCGATATCGACGATCTGTCCTCCTAACAGCCCGAAAATTCCGGCGGCCTTCGCAATTTCAACGCAAGCGGAAAGAGCTGCCTCCGAAAAGTTTTTTTGCAGGAATCGGAACATCAATTCATAGGCATGGTTTAAGAGACCGTCTCCTGCCAAGATCGCACAAGCTTCTCCGAAAACGATGTGGTTCGTCGGTTTTCCCCTTCGCAGCACATCGTCGTCCATCGCCGGAAGATCGTCATGGATCAGAGAATAAGTATGAATCAGCTCCAAGGTACATGCGAGATCTGAAAAGTCTTCAAAAGGTTTTTCAAAAAGACGAAGCGTCTCCAAAAACAAGATCGGACGAAGCCTCTTTCCACCGACCTTCAGGCTGTAGTCCATAGATTCGATCACTCTTTTGTTCTTCTGATTTTGAGGCGGCAGAAGATTCGAAAGACGTCTCTCCACCATTTCCTTGTCCGCCTGCAGTCTCTCATGAAAGTTCATTTTCCCGTTCTCCCTCCTTTTCGATCTCTCTCTGTATCCTCTCGACTTTGAGCTCCGCCTGTTCGATGATCTTTCGGCATTCGCGGTACAATTTGATTCCTTCTTCGTATTTTTGCAGACTCTCATCAAGGCTGAGTCCTTCTCCCTCCATCTGCAAGACGATATCTTCAAGCTTCCCCAAAAGACTTTCGATTCCCGCTTCATTTTTTTTCACTGCCGCTCTCCTTCAAATCGACAATCTGCACGATCTCCGCCTCAAAAAACGAATCGAAAAGATGGGCCTTGATGAGATCTCCCACAGCAAGAGATCGAATATCCCTTACCCTGATTCCGCTCTTTTCCACAACGGCATACCCTCTTTGGAGAATATTTGCCGGATTGAGCGCGGAAAGTTTCAGATACCGAATATCGGAAAGCTCCCTTTTCGAAGAAATACATCTGTGCATCTGCCGATTTATTTTCTCAAAAATTATTTCCAAAGAACGCCTTTTTTCAAACACCTGTTTCTCAGGCGTACTGACCTTCATTCTCCTGCAGCAAAACTGAAGCCGCATATCGGCGGATCGCAGTTTTTGTCCGAGTATATATCCGATCCTGTCCGCCGACTCATCGCATCTCTTCAGGATCCGATCCAACTCAGGAACGCAAAGTTCTGCAGCCGCAGAGGGCGTCGGCGCTCTTACGTCTGCAACCATATCACTGATGAAATGATCATTCTCATGTCCGATCGCAGAGACGACGGGAATGAAACAATGGAAAATCGCCTCTGCCAATTCTCTGGAATTGAATATACTCAGCTCGTCATAGGATCCCCCTCCCCGCGCAAGAATAATCAAGTCGACCTCATCTTCATTTTGAAAATACCCTATTCCCCGAATGACCTCGCTTACAGCCGTCTCTCCCTGCACTTTCACATCAAAGATTTTCAAATGTACGAGAGGATACCGCCTGCTGATGATGGAAATGAGGTCTTCTATGACAGCGCCGCTTGCCGAAGTTATAATCCCAATCATTTTCGGAAAAATCGGAAGCGCCTTTTTATATTTTGCATCAAAATAGCCTAAATCTCCCAGTTCTTCTTTCACCTGCAAATAGTTCTCATAGGCTGTTCCTCTGCCGACTTTTTCAAATTCTTTGACTAAAATCGAATAGGTCCCGTTTTTTTCGTAAACATGGATTTTACCTTTCAGTGAGATGAAATCTCCCTCTGCCGGTTCCTTCAAGGATTCTGAGTGGGTGATGAGGCAGCGGATCTTCGACTCCTGATCCTTCAGAGAGAAAAAAGTGTACCCGTAACCGGTCTTCTTCAAATTGACAACTTCACCCTGTACACTGACATGAAAAAACAGCGGGTTGCTGCTAATCAACTTCCCTATATAATAATTTAATTCACTGACTGTGAAGGTCTTTATCTTCATATTCCCGTACTCTCAAAAGATTTCCCAAAATCCCGTTTATAAATTGATAAGATTTCTCATCACCATATTTTTTGGCAAGCTCCACAGCCTCATTGACCGAAACCTGAGCGGGAATATCATTCAAATAGAGAATTTCGGTAAAACTGACCCGGAGAATACTCAGATCGATCTTTGCGATTCGGTTCAGTGCCCACGACTTGCTGTTTTTTTCTATGAGGTCGTCAATTCCTTCTTTGTGTTGTAAAAATTGGTCGGCGACGTCTAAAAGATAAGAATCTTTTGTATGGATTTCATGGTTGTTTATAAAATTTTTTACATTCTCCCTGCAAAAAGATTTATGGATATCCATTTCATAGAGCATCTTTACCGCAAAGTCTCTCAAGTCTTTTCTGTTCATAATTTCCTTCATTCTCCCCAATAATAGAAAAATAGAGGGTACGAAAAACCCTCTACACTATCGTTGCTCTTGGCTTTTCTCCTGCTTGGTAACGATTCCCTGGACATGCACATTGACGCTGCTGACTTTAAGGCCGGTCATATTTTCCACTGTATTTTTGACATTTTCCTGTATTTTTTCCGATATTTTCGGAATAATACTTCCGTACTCTATATATACATGCGCGTCGATATCTACCTGATTATCCGTTACTTGAACTTTTACGCCTTTCGAAAAATTTTTCTTTCCCAAAATCTCGGAAAGATTACCTGTAAAACTTCCAAGCATCTGGCTGACGCCTTCTACTTCGCAGGTGGCCAAACTGGCGATTGTCGCAATGACGTCTTCAGATATCTTTACCTGTCCGAAATCTTTGTTATTCAAAAAAGACACCTCCTATGATTGTTCCAACTATATAAATTATATCAAATATCTTCCATAAAATATACTAAATCATCTTATTATTTGCATAATCAATGATTTTCTCAAGTGAACGGCTCTCATGAAAAAGCTTCGCCTGACGGATCGCATTTTTGATCGCCTTGCCTCCGGAACTCCCGTGCGCCTTGATAACGACTCCGTTAACTCCCAGAAGCGGAGCGCCGCCGTACTCATCCGAATCCAAATGATTTTTCAGTCTCCTGAAGGAAGAACTGACTGCCGCGCCCGCAAGTTTATTGAGAAAATTTGACATGAAGACGGATTTAATTTCTGAAAAGAGTGTCTTTGCGACGCCCTCCGTCAGTTTCAAAATAATATTTCCCGTGAATCCGTCACAGACCATAACGTCGACTTCACCTTTTGGAACTTCTCTTGCCTCAAGATTACCGACGAAACAATAATTCTCACTTTGTTTCATCAGTTGATGAGCTTCTTTATACAGCTCATTTCCTTTTTCTTCTTCCGCGCCTATATTGATCAGTGCAACCTTGGGATTTTTTCTCCCCAGAACGGCAGAGGCATAGACAGATCCCATCATCGCAAATTCATCAAAATTTTTCGGTTTGCAGTCGGCGTTTGCCCCGATATCCAAAAGAACGCTTCCTCCTTTTGAAGTCGGATAGACTCCTGTCAGCGCCGGACGGTCGATTCCTTTGATTCGTCCGACGAGAAACAAGCCTCCTGCAAGCAGAGCTCCGGTGCTTCCTGCCGATACAAAAGCGTCGGCTTCTTTATTTTTAAGCATGCCGAGCCCTTTTACGAGGGATGAGTCCTTTTTTGACCGGATCGCCTGTACCGGTTTTTCATCCATTGTAATTTGCTGGCTGCAGTGGCAAACACTGATTTTAGGATTTTTGATCTCCCCCTTTTTTTTCAGATGGGGCCAAAGAAGCTCTTCGTCTCCCAGCAGAATGACTTCCACCCCCAGCTCTGAAACCGCGGATATAGCGCCTTCTATATTTGAAAGAGGCGCATGATCGCCTCCCATGGCGTCCAACAGAACCTTCATCGAACTTTTCTCCTCCTGACAGATAGCAAAAGAGCATACAGACTGCACTGTATGCTCAATGAATATGCTTTACTTCGCTACCACTTCTCTACCTTTGTAATACCCACACTCAGGGCAAACAATATGCGGTAATTTCTGCTCATGGCACTGCGGGCACTCCACCGTGTTTATCGCCGCAACTTTCATGTTTGCAGCTCTTCTGGAACGAGTCGCTGATTTTGCTGTTTTTCTCTTAGGTACTGCCATCTAAAGCACCTCCTTTATCCCTTGATTTTTCATCTTATTACATCAGTTCTCTCAACCGCTCCAGCCTCGAATCGATCCTCGGGGCGGAAGCTTCACAAGAACACTGTGTCTGATTCAAATTCGCTCCACAGTCTGGACAAAGACCTCTGCAGTCTTCGCTGCAGATCACTTTTGCAGGCAAATCCTCCAAAAGCGCAAGATCCAAAATGTGTTCAAGCCGCAAAGCAAAATCTTCAACAAGGATGATATCGTCATCCAGATCATCGGTCTCTTCTTCTTCCTGCATCAGATAGCCTCTGATCTCACAGATATAGTCGGAGGACGCCGGCATCAGACAACGGGAACAGTCCTCTTTCAAAGAGATTTTAACGACAAATTCTCCATAGATCCGACCGTCTCTTCTCCTGAGATTTCCCTCGATAAGAGGATTGGAAAGAAAAGAAAACTCTCGTTCATTCATCGTCCATGAGCTTATGGGAAGCTCATGGGTGAAACTCATCAGGGACTTGTTTCCGACAGATAACTCACGAACGGATATCTCCACAAAAACACACCCCCATTAATAAAACAATGCCTATTATACAAATCTTATTTCTGTTTGTCAAGCAAAAGCCGACGTCCGAGAACAGAAAGAGAATTATTTTTGTACGAGACGAAGAGTGTCTTTCGCTATCATCAGCTCTTCATTGGTCGGGATAGTCAGGACTTTAATCTTGGAATCATCAGAGGAAATAATTCTCTCTTCTCCCCGCACATCGTTTTTCTGAGGATCGACCTTGATTCCGATCGACTCCATCCCCTTACAGATCTCAAAGCGGGCTTCTTTCGAATTTTCACCCAGCCCCGCAGTAAAGACGATCGCATCCACATGTCCCATCTCAGCCATATAGGCTCCGATATATTTTTTCACACGCTTGTAGTAAGTCTCCAAAGCGATTTTTGCTTTTTCATCTCCCTGTGACTCCGCCTGCTCGATATCTCTGAAATCGGAGCTCACTCCCGAAAGTCCGAAAACGCCGGAGTTCTTGTTCATAAGGTCATTGACCTGCGCAGGAGTCAGATTTTCTTTCTCCATGAGAAAAGTGACGATTGCAGGATCCATATCCCCGCAGCGCGTTCCCATGATCAGCCCTTCCAGCGGAGTGAATCCCATGGAAGTATCGACGGATTTTCCTTTTTCGACTGCGGTCACGCTGGCGCCGTTTCCGAGGTGGCAGGTGATTATATTGAGATCTTCCGGTTTTTTGCCGAGCATTTCCGAAGCTTTTTGGGACACATACATATGGGAAGTCCCATGAAAGCCGTATCTTCTGATTTTGTATTTTTCATAATATTCATAAGGGATTCCATATAAGTAGGAAGACTTCGGCATCGTCTGATGGAAGGCGGTATCAAATACGCCAACCATAGGAACATTCGGCAGAATCTCCGCACAAGCCCGGATTCCGATCAGGTTCGGCGGATTGTGGAGCGGTGCAAGCTCTATGCAGTCTTCCAAGGCACGAATGACATTGTCATCGATGACTGCCGAATTTGCAAAAGCTTCTCCACCGTGAACCACACGATGACCCACTGCAGAGATCTCACTGATATCCTTGATCGCACCATAATCTTTATTCATCAGTGCGTCAAGAACGAGTTTCAGCGCCACTTTATGATCTCTCATCGGCTCCTGTATCTTGATTTTATCTTTTCCGGCCGTTTGATGGGTCAAAATCGAACCCTCGATTGAAATCCTCTCTACAAGACCTTTCGCCAATACATTTTCCGAGCTCATATCAATAAACTGGTATTTCAGTGATGAACTTCCGCAGTTGATTACTAATACATTCATTTCGGAACCCCCTAAATATATTGATTTTGTCATATTGGCGGGAGTATGTGGGAATCGAACCCACCCAAGAAGCTACTAACCCCTTATAATAGTTTTGAAGACTACAGGCAACACCAGCCACCATCTACTCCCATTCAATTCATCCTAAGCATTATATCACAATTTCGACATCTTTTCATAGGAAATTCTAATTTTTTTGCATTTTATGTCGAAATTTATTTGAGCGGCAGTCTGACCGTGAAAAGGCTTCCTTTATTCTCTTCGCTTTGCACCTCAATGGTTCCTTCGTGCATATCTATGATATTCTTTACCATGTAAAGTCCCAGTCCGCATCCTCCGCTGACTCTGCTCCTGTCTTTATTGACCCTGTAAAAGCGCTCAAAGATTTTATCCTTATCGGCTGCAGGAATCCCGCACCCCTGATCCCTTACAGAAATTCCCGCATAATCCGAACTTAAAAATATCCTGACAAAGATCTTCGATCCGCTGTCACTGTATTTGATCGAGTTCTCGATGAGATTTCGAATGACTCTCTCGATCTTGAGCGCGTCCAAAGGCGCCTGTATATCCGCGTCTTCCACAAATTTCAGTTCGATTCCCTTCGCGGACGCCATAGGTCTTATGTTCTTGATCGCAATTTCACAGAGATAATTGAGATAGATGGGCTTTCGATCGACGATATACTGACTCGGATCCAGATTAACCGATTCCAAAAGATCTGAAATTACATCATTCATCCGATTCAGTTCGTTGATAATATCGGAAAAAAACTCTTTGTACTGACAAATATCCTGGGAGTTCGAACAGTTCATGCTTTCTGCAAGAATTTTCATCGTACTGACGGGAGTGCGAAGCTCATGAGAGACGTCGGAGATAAAGGCGTCTTTCTGACTCTCAAGACTCTCCAGCTGGAGGTAAATCCGACTCAGGCTGCGAATCAAATCCGAATGAGATTTAATTTTTCTTCCGGCAGTCGGAAGGTGAGTTTTATGGAGAATCCGTTCGGTGATTTGAATCATTTCGGAATAATATCTACCCTCCAGAAAAAGAAGCAGGGTCAGAAAGAAACTGATCAGAAGAAGTATCAGCTGTCCTCCTGACAAAACTTCTTTTTGAAGATCATATGACAGATACTCTCTCAACAGAACAGCATCCATGATGAGGACAAGGAGAAACAGCCTATATTTCCTGAGTGGAGTAATAATAACCCTCACCCCATTTCGTCATGATATAAGACGGATTCGAGGGATCTTTTTCTATTTTTTCTCGAAGTTTTCGTATATGGACGTCAACCGTCCTGTAATCTCCGTAATGTTCATGTCCCCATATGAGATTGAGCAGTTCTTCTCTCGAAAAAACTTTGTTTGGACTGTTGAGGAAAACCAGCAGCAGATCAAACTCCTTGGAGGTCAGATTAATTTCCCGGTCGCCACGATAAAATTTCCTTCCTATCGGATTGATGACAAAATCACTGAAGACTTTATCCGCAACAAATTTGCTTGGAGAATTGGTTCTTCGTATTACCGCGTTTATTCTCGCTTTGAGCTCAACAATATTGAAGGGTTTTGTGATATAATCGTCCGCGCCTATGTCCAAACCTTTGATTTTACTGATGTCTTCCCCTCTTGCACTCAGGAAGATGATCGGCACTTCAGAGACCTTTCTCACCTGCTTGCAAATTTCGAAACCGTCGATTTTCGGAAGCATGAGATCAAGCAGGATCAAGTCATATTCATTGCCAAGAATCTTGTTGAGCGCCTCATCTCCGCTATAAGCAGTATCCACCTGATGTCCGTCTTCTTCCAGAGAAAATTTTATTCCTTTCACCAAAAGCGGTTCATCATCTACAATAAGGAATCGAAACATTTTTTCCATCCTTTCCGAATTATATATCAGATTCTTTCATATGAATATTCAGTATTTTATCCTGTAATCACCGCTTCTCTTCGTTATCTTCTCTCGGTCGAGATATTCGAATATCGCGATCATATATTTTCTGCTCAGACCGAATATCTCCTTGAATTCCTGAATGGAGATTCTCCCATTTCTCTCTAAAAATTCCATCGTCTTTAATTTGAATTCCTCGACGATTTTTGCATCATAAACCATATCTTCTTCAAGAAAGACGAGGCTTCTTCCGAGCAGAGAATGAAAAACTTCATTTTTCAGAGGATCGCTCCCGATCAATCGACTTGGAGCAGGCGGCGTATAATTTCCTGCATAATGTTTCTCAATCTCATTTTTGATCTTGAGCGCCTCGCCTTCATAGATGACGGAAAAACCTTTTGCGAAGACGAAGTTGTCCCTGATCTCCACTTCCGATCTATCCTCGGCGCTTTGCAGGATCATATCAAATTCCTTCGGTTTTATCGTTTTGGATATCTTGTTTCGGAGTTCTTCTTTGCCGACTCCTCTGCGATAGGGATATTTTTTATGGTAGGCTGAAAGGGTCTTCTGAATCCTTGCAGTCAGATCCGACAGATTCTCTCTATGAATCAGAAGATTGTTCAGTTCCAGTATTTTTCCTTCTTCGATCAAAGCGATCCATTCCGATAAAAATACTTCTTCGCCGATTCCGAGAATCTCCGTCACCTTGGCTTTAGTGATCAAAAAAGGATTTCTCAGGATGCAGTTTTCAATTTTCTCACCGATGTTTCCTTCCTGACGAAGGCGCAGATGTTCGATCACTCCGGCGCTTCCGATATTGTGTTTCTTCGGATTCGCATCCAGGATGAGGCCTCCGCCTACAGTCTGCATCGGAGAATAAAGCCTCAGGACGATATGGTCCGTTTCTTTTGTCGCTATGCTTTCTTCAAGGCGGATCTGGACAAAACCGGATTCGCCTCTTTTCAGTACCGGTGATTCCAAAGGGACGATTCTGCCGATGATTTCCCGAGCTCCGTGATAGACCCTGACTCGATCCCAATGTTCAAGATCTTTTACCGCAGAGGGTAACACGGTAATTTTTGCATCAATCATCATGGAGACCGGAAGTTTCGGAGAACCGCAGAGGATATCTCCCCGCTTTACCTGGGACAGAGTGACGCCTGCCAAGTTCAGAGCCACTCTTTGCCCCGCGAAGGCCTGAGCGGAACTTTGAGAGTGAACCTGTATCCCCCGCACTTTTGTCGGAATCTTTTCAGGATAGATATGGATCTCCTCATCGAGGGAAAGTCTTCCTTCTATCAGTGTTCCTGTAACGACCGTTCCGAATCCTTTGACGGAAAACGCTCTGTCGACGAACAACCTTGGCGGAGCTGTCAGATTCTTGTCTTCAAACTCTTCGGTCAGACGATCTATCTTTTTTATGAGTTCTTCCATGCCTCGCCCGGAAATCGAATCTACCGTCAATACTTCCGCTTCTTCCAAAAAACTTCCTTTGATTTCTTCAAGGATATCTTCCTGAACGATCGACAGAAAATCTTCCTCAACTTTGTCCGCTTTGGTAATGACGACAAGTCCCCTTTTAATGCCGATGAGATTGAGGATGTCCAGATGTTCTCTGGTCTGAGGCATCACTCCCTCTTCCGCAGAGACCACAAGAAGAACCAGATCCATCCCGGCCACTCCGGCCAGCATGTTTTTCAAAAATTTTTCATGTCCGGGAACATCGATGATGCCGACACTTTTTTTCTCATTTATCCGGAAGCTCGTAAAACCGAGATCAATGGAGATTCCTCGCTTTTTCTCTTCCTTGAGCCGGTCGGTATCCGATCCGGTCAAAGCTTTGATAAGTGTCGTCTTGCCGTGATCGATATGACCTGCGGTGCCGATGATTATATTTTTTCCCATTGGTTTCCTCCCCATATTCCGTTGAGGCAGTCTGCGATCCTGACGATATCTTCGTCAAAGACCGTTCTCATATCAAGAATCAATCTGTCGTTTTGGATTCTCGATATGATATGTTCTTCTGAAAGCCGGAGCTCCCTTTCCAAATACGGCAGTTTTCCCGTCGGCGACGAGATAAAGATTCCCCAGCTTTCCATCTCTTCCGTCGGAAGAGAACCTCCTCCAACCTGAGATTTACAGGGACAGATTTCCACCTGAAAATCTTTTTCCGGAGAATGGAGCAGGGATCTCAGCTTTTCCGCCCGCTGATAAATTGTATCCCTTTCGAGGGAGAGCATCTGCATGACCGGAATATTCTTCTTCATGAGCTCTTCATCGAAATAAGACAGGAAAGTCTGATACAGCAGAGAGATAATGACCTTGTCCACCCGAAGCGCCCTCAAAAGCTGATTTTTTTTCATTCTGGCGATGTATTCTTTTTTCCCGATAATAACGCCCGCCTGAGGTCCTCCCAGCAGTTTATCTCCGCTGAAGGATACGATGTCCGCCCCTTTTCTTACCGAGTCCTGAACAGTCGGCTCATAGCGGATCCCGTATTTTCTCAAATCGACTAAAACTCCGCTTCCCAAATCTTCCACAAGAGGAATCCCGTGCTTCTCACTGATCTTCTTGAGATTCTCGATTCCCACCGATTTTGTAAAACCGACGATATCATAATTGCTTGTGTGAATCTTCATCAAAAGAGCCGTATCTTCATTGATCGCCTGCTCATAATCCTCCTCATGTGTCTTATTCGTCGTACCGACCTCAATAAGGCGCGCTCCGCCCTGACTCATGACGGAGGGAATCCTGAAGGAGCCTCCGATCTCAACGAGCTCTCCCCGAGACACGATGACCTCCTTATCCTTCGCAAAGGTCGAAAGAATCAGTAAGACGGCTGCGGCATTATTGTTGACAACAATCGCATCCTCAGCTCCCGTAAGCCGTATGATCAATTCCCTGAGATAATCGTGTCTTGAGCCTCTGCCTCCGCTTTCCAGATCATACTCGAGATTGCTGTAATTTTGGATCGTTTTCAGAGAATTCCTGACAACTGTTTCAGAAAGCGGTGCTCTCCCCAGATTTGTATGAATGACGACTCCCGTCGCATTGATCGTTTTTTGAAGTTTTTTCAAAGAGAGAAGACGTAGGCGCTCCACTGTCATTTCTTCGACTTTTCCTGCCGAAACTTCTTCTTCCGACCGCAGGACTCCCGAAACGATCTCTTCCCGTATCTGACGGAGCACTTCGCGGACGATATCGGTAATCTCCTCTTTCCCGTTTTCCTCCATGAGACTTCGTATATTTTCTCGGTTCAAAATCAGATCGACCGAAGGAATATTCCTCATCAAAAGATTTTTTTCTTCTGCATTTTGTTTTGACAAGAGCATCTACTCCAATACAATATATTTTTCCCGCTTTTCAGTCACTTTTCCTATTTTCGAATAAGAGAGAGCTCCAAACTCCTTAAGCTTCAGGATCATATCCTCCGCTTCCTGTGCAGGAAGGCTTAGGAGGAGACCGCCGGACGTCTGAGGATCATAAAGAAGATCCAGAAGAACCTCTTCTATCGAAGGATTTGCTTTTGATACTTCCTTCTCGAAATATTCTCTGTTGCGGTGCATCCCCCCGGGTATGATTCCCATCCTCGCATATTCCAGCGTCCCCGGGATCACCGGAACGGAAGCAGCGTCGATGACGAAGCTGACTTCCGATCCTTTCGCCATCTCTGTCAGATGTCCGATGAGACCGAACCCTGTGATATCTGTTGCCGCATGTATATTGAAATATTCAAAAGTCATCGCCGCATATTTGTTGAGATGTTCCATGACCTCTACCGCCTTCGCGTAGTGCTCCTTTTCCAGAATACCTCCTTTGTAGGCCGTATTAAGGATTCCCGTTCCGAGGGGCTTTGTTAAAATCAGTGCGTCGCCGACCTTGGCCCCGCAGTTTTTAAGCACTTTGTCCGGCGAGACGATTCCGCTGACGGACAGACCGTATTTCGGCTCATTATCCTCCACGGAATGACCGCCCACCAAGAGAGCCCCTGATTCCGCCACTTTTTCCTGACCGCCTCTGAGGATTTCTCCGAGAACCTTCATATCAAGGCAACTTGGAAAACAGACAATATTCATGGCAAGAATCGGTTTACCGCCCATCGCGTAAATATCCGAGAGGGAATTTGCCGCTGCAATCTTCCCGAAAGTATACGGATCATCGACGACCGGAGTGAAAAAGTCCAGAGTCTGAATCAGAGCTTTCCGATCATCCAGTCGGAAAACAGCCGCATCGTCCGAATGCTCGTATCCTACGATGAGATCCGGATGGAAGATTTGCGGAATATTCTCCAAAGCAATCGCCAAATCCTTTGGCCCGATCTTTGCGGCTCAGCCGGATGAAGCTGTCATCTGAGTAAGTCGTTTTTGCTTTTCACTCATCTTTTTCCCTTCTTTCCTGTCTTTCATTCGAATCCTGTCGTTTTTACAAAGCGCCCATCGATTCTCTCTGACGTCCATAATTTCGACAGCCGATTTGTCACGAAAAACTTTCCTCATTTTTTAAGAAAACTTTTCTCGTTTTTCACTCAAAGAATTTTTATGCTCTTCTAACTATAATACAAAACCACGACTATCTCAATAGACAATCGTGGTCTTCTCGTTTTTCTTTCAATCGAAAAAATTAGACTAATTTTTTAGCGGCTTCAATCGCCCTGTCATAGTCCGGATGAGACGCCACTTCTTTTACATACTCAACATAGGCCACTTTATCATTTTGATCGACCACGACAATTCCCCTCGCAAGAAGACGGAGTTCGTCGATAACAAAACCGTAGGCTTTTCCGAAGTCAAGGTCTTTGTGATCCGAAACGACTTTTACTTTATCGATCCCCTTTCCCGTACAGAATCTCGCCTGTGCAAACGGCAGATCGACGCTGACGGTCCAAATGGAGATATCTTCTCCAAGCCCTGCAGCTCTCTCATTGAATGAAGTCGTCTGCAAGTCGCAGATTCCCGTATCCAAAGAGGGAACGATACTGATGATCCTTACTTTTCCTCTCTCGTCGCTGAATTTCACCGGCGTCAGGTCCTGAGCAAGCACCGTAAAATCCGGCGCCGCATCGCCGACTTTGATTTCTTTTCCCGCCAAAGTCAGCGGATTTCCCTGCATAGTGATAATTCCTTTTCTCTTATCCATAGGTATCATTCTCCTTTATATCATCCTTCAGTGTAATAATCCTTCTATCTATCAATAATTCCCCAGTTTTTGACTGCATAATCATTTTTTTCACCGTTTCATTCAACTCGGATCTTCTCTTTGATATCCTCGAATTTCTTCTCTCCGATACCGGAGACGGACAGCAGATCTTCCGCCGACTGAAATCCTCCTGTCTCCGTCCTCTTTTCAAGAATCCTCTCCGCAAGGACTTTTCCTATCCCCGGCAAAGTTTGCAGCTGTTCCGAAGTCGCCGTATTGATATTCAGAAGACCTTCACCGGAAGAACCCTCCCGGGGAAGAATGGGATTCCCGGGGGAAGGAGAGGATTCACCGATCCTCGGAATGACATAATGGCCCTCTTCTTTCAGTTTCAACGAGAGATTTGCCCGATTGAGGTCCGCCTCTTCGGTGAGGCCTCCGCAAAGTTCGACCGCATCGACAAGGCGTTTCCCGTTTTGCAGAGTGAGGACTTTGGCCTCTTTGACCGCTCCGCTGACATAGACTGTCACTGTCTCCGATATTTCTTCAGGAGTCTTGATCCCGGGACTCTCCTGCATCCACTCTTCGAAAGCAATTTCCTCCTTCTCCCTCAAAACCTCTGCGTCCGTTTTTCCTTCTGTTGCCGAAATAACATACTCTCTTCTTTCAGAATAAATATTATAGGCAATCGCTATCAGAAGGGCTATAGAAAGTGAAACTGCGATTACGAGATTTTTATCCTGCCTGAATTTCATCATGCACCTCCGTTTTTTTATGGTCTTTCCGGTCCGCCTTTCCCCAATCCCGTCATTCGGGAAAGAAGACAGATCATGCGCTGACAAAACTCCTTCTTTCACAATCCCATTATATCAAAACCGCGGCTTTTGGAGCCGGAAAAAATAAAAAAATTTCAAAATTTTTTCAGATCGAAGACAAAGCAGGCAAGCTCCGAAAATCATGAGACGAAGAGGATGAACTTTCGTGAAAAAATCGAGAGGAACGAGTCGCTGAGATTTTGAAAAAATCAGTAGGACGCTGATTTTAGCGTGAAAGCGGCAGGATGGTACTCCCCGCGGTCAAAATCTCCGGCAAGCGCGTCCGATTTTTCTGAAAGAGAATCCGCGCGGCCTCTTGATTTTCGAAGTTTGTCTGCACTCTGTAATAAAAGGGCTTTTATTTATATGATTTGCCGATTCCGATATTTCATTTTTTTATTCGATTATGCTATACTGTTTGTATCAAGTTTATAAATCGGAGGTTTGTATGCAAAATACGGTGAAACGAAATATCCTCTTTCTGTTGCTGATGCTGATCATGCGGCTCTTGATCCCGCACTGCGCTTCCGCACATGCTTCTTTCCCTGAAATAGGTGCGGAATCCGCCCTGCTGATCGAAGCGAAAAGCGGCAAGGTGCTCTACGAAAAAAATCCTGATGCAAAAGTGTTTCCCGCATCAACGACCAAGGTGATGACCGCGATTCTTGCAATAGAAAGACTGGATCTGAACAAGGAGATCATCGTCCCGACCAATATCGGTCAGGCGGACGGAAGCGCAATGTACCTTCTTCCCGGCGAAAGGTTTACAGTTAAGGAACTTCTACAGGGCTTGATGATAAAATCCGCAAATGACGCCGCGGTTCTCCTTGCGCGAGAGATTTCGGGAGACGTCAACAAATTTTCTGAACTCATGAATGAGGAAGCGAAAAAGTTAGGCTGCAAAAACACCAACTTCGTCAATCCGAACGGACTCCACGATGAAAATCATTATACGACTGCCCGAGATATGGCTCTCATTTCTCAAGAAGCCATGAAATCGGAAGTTTTTCGCGAGCTTGTTTCCACAGTCCGCGTCACTTTTGATGAGACGGAACAGACGCCTGAAAAAAGATATTTTCTCAATACCAACCGTTTCCTGTGGGATGAAAGCAAATTGATTATCAACGACGAATATATTCCGATCAAATATGATGTGATTAACGGTGTCAAGACCGGTTATACTCCGGAAGCCAAAAACTGTCTGGTCTCTTCCGGAGTCAAAAACGGCATTGAGCTGATTTCTCTCGTCTATCTTGCAAACGGTTTTGAGATGTATCGAGACTCGAGACTGATCTTGGACTACGGATTCGAACACTATGTTTCAAAAACCGTCATCGAAAAAAACAAGGTGTTGGGAAAGCTTGAAATGAAACACACGGTGCCCGGTTTCCTCGAATACTATGCTCAAGATGAGCACACCGTCGTCTACAATAAGACAGAGAAACCTCAGGCACAGACGGAAGTCCTCATGGACGAATTCAAGCTTCCGGTTTTGAAAGACAGCAAGATCGGTGAACTCAAGCTCAGCTTCGCAGGCGAGACCATTCAGGTTCCTCTATACGCTTCCAATGATCTCGAATCCATATTTACAGTGAAATATTTCAGACAATGGGTCATAGAAAACAAGATCATTGTCAGCGGTATTGCTCTCTGTGTCATCCTTTTGATTATCACCCTGTTCGTCATCTTTCGGCTTTCATCTGATAAAAGACGCCGGAGAAAAAAACATATAAAAAGATACAACAATCTTTACTAAACTCTTTTCTTTTTCCAAAAATTTTGGTTAAATAGAGAAGAGTAGGATATAATCTTAATATCAAAACAACGAAGGAGGCAATTCCAATGATTAAATTACTCGTCGGTGAAGCGGGAAGCGGAAAGTCAAAAATCATGGTCAATATGGCAAATGAGTCCTTAAACGATAAGAAAGGAGAAATTGTATACATCGAATCAAGCACAAAACATATGCATCAGCTGCATCGTGACATACGATTCGTTTCTACGGAAGACTTCAATCTGAGCACCTCCAACTCTATCTACGGCTTTATCTGTGGAATGCTCAGCGAAAACTATGATATTCAGAAGATTTTTATAGACGGTTTGGATAAGATCATCTATCCGATGGATATGGGGATTGCCGAATTCTTCGAGGTGGCCGAAAAAGTGACGGAAAAACACGAGATCGAACTGATCATCTCATCCAGCATGCCGAAAGAAGTTGCGGAAAAATTGGATAAATACATCCTTCATGAATAAATTTTCAATCCTTGAAAAAGCTGCCGAAGAATGACTGCCGGCAGCTTTTTTCTGCCTATTTTTTCTCTAAGGCAGATACCGATCGGACTTTAGGGAGCACAAGAGCCATCATGCAGAGCAGAAAACCTGCAAGAATGATCAGAAATCCGCTTCCGCGCCCTTCGCCTCTTCCGATGACCGCTCCGACAGAATCAAAGAGAAGTCCGCTTTTCGTGAACATCGGTGTAAACACTCTGTCAGCAAGAATCCCCGAAACAGCGTAGGCCGCAATATATCCGCTCTGTGAAATCACTCCGATCAAGCTCCATACTCTCCCCTGAACTTCATTATCAATATTTATCCGAACTAAATAATCAATATTGGCATTTGCAATCGGCAGCATCGAGAAAAACAGGAATCCGAAAATACAAAGCGGAACCAGCCTCGTTCCCGCGCCGAACCCTGCCATACATACTCCCGCAACGATGAGAGAGAGTGAGAGTTTTCGAAGATGAGTCCTTCGGATCGGAAAAATACCGAGCCCAAGAGATGAACACAGCATTCCAACAGCCGACAGACTAAGAATGATCCCGAGTTTTTCGCTGTCCGTAAAAGCGAGAAGCATTGGCGTGGAAAGGGTTTGAAAAAAGCCCAGAGCAAAGGTCATCACGACTGCCGTTATCGTGAGAGCAAGGACTCCTTTATTCTTCTGAAGCTCTTTCCGTCCTTCCCGAAAAGCCTCCCAAAGAGATTCCTTACTGAGGACCTTTGAATTTATGACGCCCTTGCGAACAATAACGATCGTAAATACAGTGATCAGGATCGTTCCGATATCAAAAATAAGGAGCCACTGAAGTGAAAGACGCTTCATCAAAAAACCGGCAAGCGCCGGTGAGACGAGGTATTTTGAGGAAGCGGCAAGCTGCATCATACCGCTTGCTTTCGTATAGTCTTCCGGAGGCAGCAGATCCGACACTGTCGCCTTATAGGACGGCTCGATCAGAGATACGAACACCGAGCTGAAGGCGACGCCGATTCCGATTTGCAGAAGATCCGCCCCTCCATTTCTCATGCACTGAAGGATGTAAAATAAGCCGAGGGCGGAAAATCCTTCTCCGATGATCATCAGTATCCTTCGATCATGACGATCTGCCAAAACGCCTGCCAAGGGGGTGAAAAGCAGAGTCGGAAGAAAAGCCAGCAAGGTGATCAGGGCCGTTGACGTCGCCAAACCGGTCTTTTGAAATACATGGATCCCAAGACCGAATGAGCTCAGACCGCTACCGACAGAAGAGATCAGCTCTCCGAACCACAAAATTAAAAATTTTTGAAAAGCCTTCCTGTCAGACATCGTACCCTCCCTTTCAATTTTCAGTCAAATTCATCATATACGACAAACTTCCTTCCTTCGCCCCTAAAAGTCTTTCCATTTGATAGATCAGCGCAGAGGACTTAAATATCTTCTCTTCCTTTGTCCGCTTGGGCTCCTCTTGTGAAAACAGAAAATTCGTATAGCAGAAGATAGCCTCTACCGCTTCTAAGGGATATTTTGTGTCAAAAATATTTTCCTTGATCCCGTCTGCGACGATCTCTGCTATAATCGGCGGCAGATCCCTCATCATGGCCTCTTCTACTTTTTGATGCATCAAGGCGTTTTGAGGCTTATTTATATGTTCCACAAGAGAAGGACGGCTCTCTTTGACGCTCATCACCGCAAAAGCCGCCTGCAGCCTTTCATATATCGAAACTCCTCTCATCTCGGCTTTTTCTCGAACTGCAGCGAGTATATCGTTGTGCATCCTCTCTATCAGAGCGTCCATGATTTCTTCTTTTGATTTGAAATGATAATACAGAGTTCCACGCGCAATCCCCGCTTTTTCCAGAATCATATTCGTACTCGTCTTGTCAAATCCGTGCTCTGTAAATAATTCTTCCGCTGCATCCAAGATTTCATTTTTTCGAATATCCGCCTTTTTTATGATTCTCATTTTCATCCCTCCTAATTTTATTAGACCGACTGTCTATCTATTTTAGTCTATAAAAAAATTCCTGTCAATATACCAACAGGAATTCATACTGTCAATTTGCGGAAAAAAGTGCCCTCAGACACTGTCCAAGCGGCACTTTCCGTTGTTTGATATTACTCTTTCATTGATTCAATGATGCTTTCCGCCAGAGAATCAAGATCACCGGAATTTTGCTCCGAGATCGATGAACTCAAACTGAGCCGGTCATCCAAAATATCCATCATCTTCATTTCGTTGTCCAGGAAATCATACATGAGATCCCCGGATTTCGGAGCCCAAGATCCGTTCTCTACAAGTGCGAAAGTACGTTTTTGGAGATTCAAGGCTTTCATATCCATCAGATAGTTGTGCATCACGGGATAGATTCCCAGGTTGTAGGTCACGCAGGCGAGCACGATATGACTGAGACGGAAAGTCTCTGAAATCAACTGAGACACATGAGTGTTTGACACATCATAAACCACAACGTTCTTCATTCCTTTTTCAACGAGCCTCGTTGCCAGTGCCTGCGCCGCATACTCGGTATTTCCGTACATTGAGGCATAGGCGATCATAACACCCTTTTCTTCCGGCTCATATCGGCTCCATTTGTCGTATTTGTCAAGAAGGTAATCAAAATCATTTCTCCAAACCGGTCCGTGCAGAGGACAGATAAATTTGATATCTTTGACGATGGAAGAGGCTTTTTTCAGAAGCGCCTGAACAAAAGGTCCATATTTTCCGACGATATTGGTGTAATATCGTCTTGCATCATCGATCCAGTCACGATCAAAATTTACTTCATCATTGAAGAGTTTTCCGTCTAAAGCACCGAAAGATCCGAAGGCATCTGCCGAGAAGAGCACTCCGTTGGTCGTATCAAAAGTCACCATTGCTTCCGGCCAATGCACCATCGGTGCTTCGATGAAAGTGAGCGTATGTTTCCCGAAACTCTTGACATCGCCTTCTTTCACCTCTTCCAGCTTCACTTTGTCAATATCAAACTGGAACTGTCTCATCAGAAGGAAAGATTTTTCGGTACTGATAATCGTGATATCCGGATATCGAATCAGGATCTCTTCAATCGAACCTCCATGATCCGGTTCCATATGATTTACGACAAGGTAATCGAGTTTTTTTCCATTGAGCACCGACTCGACGTTCGAAAGAAACTCTCTGCATACAGACCAGTCGACCGTGTCGAAGAGAACGGTCTTCTCGTCCAGCAAGAGATAGGAATTATAAGAGACACCGCGAGGAATCGGGTGAATATTTTCAAACAATGACAGACGGTGGTCGTTCCCTCCGACCCAGTACAAATCATCTGTTACTTTGCGGACACAATACATAATGAAATCCTCCTTTTCGTTTTCATCTGCAATTGATCAGACCTTTCGATCAAGCTTCTATGAACTGTTCTTTTTCTTCTCCGCACTCCGGACAGATCCACTCATCCGGCAGGTTCTTAAACTGGGTTCCCGGTTTTACTTCGCCGGCTTCGTCTCCTTTCGAAGCATCATACTCATAACCGCAGCCGTTGCATACATAAAGACCGTAACTGGGCGCAGTCTTTTTCGGTTTGGATCTTTTCATCTTCTTCATCGGCGGAGCCGGTTTTTTCGCCTCTCCGGTATCGAGAGCTTCCGTCAGCAGCGGCAGAATCTCCATGAGATCTCCGACGATTCCGTAGTCACAGTTTTTGAATATAGGAGCGTTTGCATTTTTATTGATTGCAACAATCGTTGCCGCGTCTTTGATTCCTTTCAGATGCTGCCCTGCTCCGGAAATACCGCAGGCAATATAGAGATTTCCCTTAAATTTCTGCCCGGACATTCCCACATAGCGGTTAAGCGGAAGATATTTGAGGGTCTCCGCAACCGGCCTTGATGAACCGACGGCAGCTCCCGCCTGAACAGCCAATTTTTCAATCAGCTTCATATTTTTTTTCTCGCCGATCCCTTTTCCGGCACTTACAACACGCTCTGCCTGGGCGATTGGAGTATCTATATCAATGCCGACCGTGAAATCGTATCCGTCTTTTTTCAGTGCTTCAACAAGGTTCGTTACTTTCTGTTTGCTGTCTCCGTCCTTGAAAATCATCTTTTTGCGGACGCCCGTGATCGGACCCGCTTTCTTTTTAACGGCTCCTCCGGCTTCTTCTTTCGGCATTTTTCCGATAATATGGGAAGCGATGACCACGCGCTGAATTTCATTGGTGCCTTCGTAAATCGTCGTGATCTTCGCATCTCTATAGGCTCTTTCCACTTCCATTCCCTTGAGGTATCCGTTTCCTCCGAAGATCTGCAGTGCGTCGTTGACGATTTCAAGACATCGATCGGAAGCATACTGTTTTGCCATTGCAGATTCCATTCCGTAGGGTTGATGATTTTCTTTCAAATCCGCGGCACTGTAGATGAGAAGCCTCGATGTACGAAGTTTCGTCGCCATGTCCGCAAGCTTGAAGGAGATGACCTGCTGCTGACAGATCGGTTTGCCGAACTGAATCCTCTCTTTTGAATATTCCAGCGCATTCTCATAAGCTCCCTGTGCAATTCCAAGAGCCTGAGCCGCAATCCCGATTCGCCCGCCGTCCAAGGTCGACATTGCGATCTTAAAACCCTGACCTTCTTTTCCGAGGAGATTTTCCTTAGGTACCTTGACGTCGTTAAAGATCAATTCCGCTGTCGAAGAGGAACGGATGCCGAGCTTATCGTAATGATCTCCGAAAGTAAAACCTTCCCATCCTTTCTCGACAATAAAAGCGCTGATCCCTTTCACTCCGATATCCGGCGTCGTCACGGCAAACACAACATAGGTGTCGGCCTTATCCGCATTTGTGATGAAGATCTTCCCTCCGTTGAGCAAATAGTAATCTCCTTGCAGCTCAGCCGTCGTCTCTGTACCGCCTGCATCACTTCCGGCTTCCGGTTCCGTCAGACCGAAAGCGCCGATCTTCTCGCCTTTTGCCAGCGGAACAAGATACTTCTGTTTTTGCTCTTCGGTACCATAAGCGAAGATCGGATAGGCTCCCAAAGAAACATGGGCGGAGAGGATAACTCCGGTACCTCCGTCCACACGAGAAAGCTCCTCTACCGCGATTGCATAGCTGATCGCATCGAGCCCGGCGCCCCCGTATTCTTTCGGATACGGAATACCCATAAATCCCATTTTACCGAGTTTTTTGATGAATTCCATAGGAAATTCATTGTTCTGATCCAAGGTAAAAGTGATCGGGCGCAGCTCTTCTTCAGCAAGAGCACGAATCTTGGCTCTCAGCTCCTCGTGCTCCTGTGTCGTCTGAAATAACATAGTCTACCTCCTCTGTAATAAATGTGAATAAAATAAATTTGTAATACAATTGCCAATACTATACTCTAATCGTATCATATTTATTTTGCAAAGTCAAAATAATATACGCTTTTAAGAGAAGAATCTAAAATATTTATACATAGAAAAGCTGCCGGAAATAAAATCCCGACAGCTCAAGCTTCAAATATTGATTTATTTACTGGGCTTTCTTAAGCGCATTTTCCACGGCGGCCTGAAAACCCTTACTGCTGAAAGTGGCGCCTGCAACTGTATCTACCTTCACATCCGAGCGACCCTCAAGACTTTTGACCATCTCTTTGAATTTTTTCGCGGTTTCAGCCTTATCGTCTTTATCCACTCGAATATAATTATCATCTGCATGCTCAAGAATATCAATCTTGAATATTTTTCCGTTTCTGACTTCCACTTTCACTTTGAATTTCTCCATCGGATAAAAACCGTTATGCTCTCCTTCATAGATTCCGAGAGTCAATTTCTTTTCTTTGTCCAATACGGATTCAAATTCTTTTTCGAAATTCGCACTTCGGATCAGAGCATCTACGACCGCAGCGATGATCATTTCACTTTCTTTCTCATGTCCTTTCACCGGCTGAGCGTTTTCGATTCCTTTTTCTTTGATTTCCTGCTGAAGCGCTTTGATATATTCTGTTTCAGCTGTATAGTTCTTTCGGTCGATCACCTTTCCGTCGATGACTCTGACGCTTACCGAGTCTATCTTTGAATCTTTGATATTTACCATAACAAAACTGCCGTTTCTCTGGAATCGCCCTTCCTTAACGGCAATAGAAGATACTTCCTTCTCCTTGTCCACATTCATATAATCCGGAGAGAATCCGGGAAATCTCAAATCCGTATAGCCTTTTGCCTGCTGAAGAGCGCTCTCCACTGCGCGTTGAACGCCTCTGCTGCTGAAAGTCGCTCCGGCAACGACGTCCGTTCCCGCATCGGCTCGTCCTTTCATATCACCGATAAACTTTCCGTTCCCGAAGTATTTATCTCCGTGAACATAGTTGTCGTCCGCCTTATTGAGCAGTTGCACTTCCTCGATCAAATTATCCTTTACAACGACTTTTACCATAAACTCTTCCATGGGGTAGAAACCATGGTGCTTTCCTATGTAAGTTCCATCATTAAGGCTCTCCGATTTTTCATAAGCCTGGTTGAATTCCTTCTCATAGCCTGCCGAACGCTTAAGTGCATCTTCGACCAGACCGCGGACGATACGCCCCTCTTCCTCATGTCCTTCAAGCTCTCCTACTTTATCGAGACCTTTCTCAATGATCGCCTGCTCATACTCTTTGAGATATTCGGGATAAGCGTCTCTCATCAGCTGCTTTCCATTGAGATAACGAGTCCTCATATTGTCAATTTTTCCGTTTTTGATGCCGACTACAGTCATACTGCCCTGCCTTTGGTTCTTCTCTTTGTCTAAAATTCGAAAATCGGCGGAAAACCCGGGGAATCTTCCATCACTATAGGCGGATATTACTTCCGTTTCCATCTTCGCAACAGCAGATACTTCCTTTTTCGTTTCGGAGAAAGAGATCGAGCTTACGTTGAACATCATTGACAATGCCAAAAAATAAAACAAAACTTTCTTCTTTTTCATACAACACCATGCCCTTTCCAAAAAAAAATTGTTAAAATGAGATTAGATGCAACTAACCATTATCATTTTAACAAATCCTTCTGTGAAAAGCAAGATTATATAGAAAATTCCATCAGATAAAAATCTTTTTCATCATCCGGAACGATCCTGATCCGTCACCGCAAATACATAAGGAATATTACGGTAATAATCGCCGTAATTGAGACCGTATCCGACGACAAATTTGTCTTCAATGACGAAACCGACATAATCGGCTTCAATTTGCACCGCCCGTCTGCTCGGTTTGTCCAAAAGTACGCAGGATGCGATGCTCTCAGGATTTTTTGAGCGCAGATGGTCGATTACATGGCGCATGGTATGTCCGGAATCTATGATATCATCGATAATCAGGACGTCATAGGCATTGACGTCTCCCTCCAGATCCGCAAGTATTTCAACAATACCGCTGGAAGATGTATCCTTTCCGTAACTCGAAGTCGTCATGAAACTCATCTTGACAGGCAGACTGATCTCCCGAACCAGATCCGCCGCAAAAATAAAGCTCCCTTTCAGAAGAGAAACAACGAGCAAATTTTTGTTTTTATAATCTTCGGTGATCTGCTTCCCCAGTGCTCGGACTCTCTCTTTTATCTCTTCTTCTGAACAGAGAACCTCCCATACTTTATTATCAATATTCATCCATCAAACCTCCAATCAACTATACCTGAATTCTCTCATCTATATTTCCGCATTTCCGTTTTCTGTCTGTTTTTATTATATCGGTCTTTGACTTTGACAGACTTAGTCCTTCCGGGCAAAATTCTATCACTCTTCTGCTCTACGGGCTCTCTGCATCCTTTTCGTTCTTCCTTATTTTGTTCTCACAAATATATACGTTCTGACGGCGGGAAAACCCATCTTCTCATGCATCAATTACATATCGAGAAAAAATACATTTGAAATATGTATTCAATGAAAATAAAAATCTTGTTTCTATCATATCATAAGAATGGTCTTCTTGTCGAGCCGGAAGTTTATTATAAATACAGGATTCTCAACTGCTGCCGGCATAGGATAAAAATCTTTGATCATGCAAAAAGACCGGAATCCTCAAACCTTCGTTTGGAAAATTCCGATCTTCTTCCAATCTTAAATACTCTATATTATTTGCTTTCCGCCTTTGCCTTTTTAAGTTCCTCGATAACGAGAGGAACGACCTTGGAAACATCTCCGACGATTCCAAGATCTGCAACTTCAAAAATAGGAGCATCCGGATTTTTATTAATCGCAATGATCAGCTCGGATTCTTCCATTCCTGCAAGATGCTGAATGGCTCCTGAGATTCCGCAGGCGAGATAAAGGTCGGGGCGAACGGTTTTCCCGGTTTGTCCCACCTGATGATCTTTTGGCAGCCATCCGCTGTCAATCGTTGCACGAGATCCTGAGATTTCTCCGCCAAGTTCTTCCGCAAGAGGCTCCAGAATGGAGATATTTTCCTTGGAACCCATACCGCGTCCTGCAGATACGAGAACTTTCGCGTCTTCAATGTTCACTTTTTTCTTATCTTCTTTTACGATTTCCAGGATTTCAATGTTCATGTCCGCATCGGAAAGTCCTGCATCCAGCTTTGTCACTTTTCCGGTTCTGCTCGTATCTCTGTCCGGTTTGATCATAACTCCGGGACGCACGGTCGACATCTGGGGTCTGAAATCGGGACAAACGATAGTTGCCATGATATTTCCGCCAAAAGCCGGACGAGTCATCAGCAGATTTTTGGTCTCTTCGTCAATATCCAGACTCGTACAGTCTGCAGTCAGACCTGTATGAATCCTTGCCGAAGTCCTCGGACCGATGTCTCTTCCGATCGAGGTCGCTCCGACCAGCACGATCTCCGGTTTTACAGACTCAATCGCAGCCGTAAATGATTTCGTATAAGCTTCATTCGAAAAATGTTCCAGCACCGGATGATCGACAACAACGACTTCCTCAGCTCCGTGATAGATGAGCTCCTTTGCAAGACCTTCCACTTCATGTCCGATCAGGACAGCTTTGAGCTGCACTCCCAATTTGTCTGCAAGCTCTCTTCCTTTTCCCAAGAGCTCTATGGATACTTTTTGAATCTCTTTGTTTCTCTGTTCAATATATACTAAAACACCTTTGTACTCTGAAAGATTCATAAATTTCCCTCCCCGCTATATGATATAGGTTTCTTTTAATTTATCCACGATGATTTTCGCCGCTTCTTTCGCATCGACGTCGAACACTTTCCCGGCAGTTTTTGCACCTTTGGTGAAAGATTTTTTCACCTTGGTCGGAGAGCCTTTGAGACCGAGATTTTCAGGATCCACTTCGATATCCGCGACGGACCAAACTTCCACCTTATCATCTTTATAGGCGTCATAGATACCGGATACCCTCATATACCTCGATTCATTCATCTCCTTAAGCGTTGTGATCAGACATGGAGTTTTAATCTTAATTTTGTGATGTCCGTCTTCGAAAGCACGCTTTACAATAATTGATCCGTCGCCAAGTTCAAGGTCATCCACATAAGTGACCGACGGCAGGTGAAGATGCTCCGCTATCTGCGGGCCTACCTGAGCGGTATCTCCGTCTATGGCCTGTCTTCCGGCGATTACAACATCAAAATCGATCTTGCGAAGCGCACCTGCAATTGCGGAAGAAGTCGCCCAGGTATCCGCACCTGCAAAAGCTCTGTCCGTCAGCAGGATCGCTCTGTCGGCCCCCATCGCAAGAGCCTCTCTCAGTGCTTCATCCGCCTGCGGAGGTCCCATTGTGAGTACGATGACTTCCGCTCCGTTCTGATCCTTTACCTGGAGAGCCGCTTCCAGCCCGCTCTTGTCATCCGGATTAATAATCGACGGAACCCCTTCTCGGATCAATGTTCCCGTTTTCGGATCCAGTTTTACCTCTGTTGTATCGGGAACCTGTTTGATACAAACCACTATTTTCATCTTGATACCCCTCCCTTTACTTAAGCAGATTCGCAGAAATAACCATTCTCTGCACTTCTGATGTTCCTTCGTAAATTTCTGTTATCTTGGCGTCTCTCATCATGCGCTCTACCGGATAATCTCTCGTATATCCATATCCTCCATGGAGCTGAACCGCCTTCGTGGTTACTTCCATAGCTGTTTCCGCTGCAAAGAGTTTTGCCATCGCAGCCTCATAAGAATAGGGAAGTCCGTTGTCTTTATTGTAAGCCGCTCTATATACCAGCAGTCTTGAAGCTTCGATTTTCGCCGCCATATCCGCCAACTGGAACTGGGTGTTTTGGAAAGCTGCCAGCGGCCTTCCGAACTGCTTTCTCTCTTTTACATAGGCAATCGTCTCATCGAGAGCTCCCTGAGCGATTCCGAGAGCCTGAGAAGCGATCCCTATACGACCTCCGTCCAGGGTCTTCATTGCGACCCTAAAACCGATTCCTTCTTTTCCGAGAAGATTTTCTTTTGGAATGCGGCAGTCTTCAAAGATCAGTTCACAGGTTGCAGAACCTCGAATACCGAGTTTTTTCTCTTTCGGCCCCACACTGAATCCCGGAGTATCCGCATCAACGATGAAAGCTGAAATTCCTTTCGTTCCCTTTGACTTGTCCGTCATCGCCATAATCACATATGTCTTCGCATAACCGGCATTTGTGATAAAAATCTTCGAACCGTTCAAGATATAGGAGTCTCCATCCAAGACAGCCGTCGTCTGCTGAGAGCTTGCATCAGTCCCCGCATTGGGCTCTGTCAGACCGAACGCGCCCAGATGTTCTCCTTTAGCCATCGGAACAAGGAATTTCTGTTTCTGCTCCTCTGTTCCGAACTCAAAAATCGGATGAGCCCCGAGAGAAGTATGTGCAGACACGATAACACCGGTGGTTGCACATACGCGGGAGAGTTCCTCAACAGCCATCGCATAACCTAAATTGTCTCCACCTTCTCCACCATATTTCTTCGGGAAAGGAATCCCCATAAAACCTGCTTTTGCAAGTTTTTCTACCGTTTCAACCGGAAATCTTTCTTCTTCATCGATCTCTGCTGCGAGAGACTTCACCTCATTTTCTGCAAACTCTCTATACATCTGTCTGAGCAGAGTATGTTCTCTTGAAAAACCGAACTCCATAACTTCTTTCCTCCTTTGTTAATTAATGCATTAACATATGCGAGTCTAAATAAGCAATTTTAGTGCCATCTTTTTTATATCATTCTTTCTTCGGTTCAGGCTGCTGATCAAATTTGATTTTCATAAACTGTTCTTTTTTCTTACACTTCGTTATCTCGAATCTGTCAATCCTTTGGTGATCTATACTCTAAACATAGATGTAAACTTTATGAACACCAAAATTCTCGTGTCCATAAAGTTTACACTTTCTTCCAATCCTTATCTTTCTACAACCAAAGCGGTTCCCATTCCACCGCCGATGCAGAGAGTCGCAAGTCCTTTTTTCGCATCTCTCTTTTTCATCTCATGAAGAAGTGTCACGAGGATCCTCGCTCCGGAAGCCCCCACCGGGTGACCTAAAGCAATCGCTCCACCGTTCACATTGACGATCTCCGGATTGAGTCCGAGATCTTTCACGACAGAGAGAGATTGTGCCGCAAAGGCTTCGTTCGCTTCGATCAAATCGAGGTCTTCAACTTTAAGACCCGCGTTTTCAAGAGCTTTTCTCGTCGCAGGAACCGGACCGTATCCCATGATTGACGGATCCACTCCGGCGGAAGAGTACCCGATAATCGTTGCCAGGGGCTGGATTCCCAGTTCATCTGCTTTCTCTTTGGACATCACGATCAGCATTGCCGCTCCGTCATTGATTCCAGAAGCGTTTCCGGCAGTTACGGTTCCGTCTTTTTTGAAAGCCGGCTTTAATTTCTGGAGTTTTTCGATCGTCATGCCGAACTTCGGGAATTCATCCTTGTCGACCACAGTCTCTCCTTTTCTCGACTTGATGACAACAGGAACGATTTCATCGGCAAATTTTCCTTCAGTAATTGCTTTCTCCGCACGATTCTGACTCGTCAATGCAAATTCATCCTGCATTTCTCTTGTCAGTTTCCACTGCTCCGCAATATTTTCCGCTGTGATTCCCATATGATATCCGTTAAAAGCATCCGTAAGAGCGTCGTTGATCATCGTATCGACCATTTGAGTATTTCCCATTCTCGCTCCCCATCTCATGGCGTTCGCTGCAAAAGGAGCATTGCTCATGCTCTCGGTACCTCCGACCAGAACGACTTCAGCGTCTCCCAGCATGATGAACTGCGCCGCCATAGATACGGCACGAAGTCCCGAACCGCACACTTTGTTGATGGAAAGGGCGTTTGTCTCCACCGGAAGACCCGCTCCGACCGAAATCTGTCTGGCAATGTTCTGTCCGAGTCCTGCCGGCAAGACATTTCCGATAATGGCACTGTCAACCTGCTCCGGCTTGATTCCCGCTTTTTCGATCGCAGCTTTTGCTGCGACAGTTCCAAGCTCAATCGCAGATACGCCTGCCAGGCTTCCGCCGAATGATCCGATCGGTGTTCTTACGGCGCTGACGATAACAACTTCTCTCAATCTTTTCTTCATTTGAATGACTCCCTTCTTTCTGTAATTCAAGACAGATTTTGATAAAATAAATTCAGTCGGCTCTATTTAGAATAATCATAGAATCCTTTTCCTGTTTTTCTGCCAAGCAGATTTGCTCTGACCATTTTTCTCAGCAGAGGATGCGGTCTGTATTTACTGTCACCGAACTCGTGATAAAGCACTTCCATGATCGCAAGGCAAACGTCCAGACCGATCAGATCGGCAAGAGCAAGAGGTCCAATCGGATGGTTCGCGCCCAGTTTCATCGCTTCATCGATATCTTCTTTTTTTGCCACGCTGTCCGCAAGGATTCCAACAGCTTCATTGATCATCGGCACAAGAATTCGATTGACTACAAATCCCGGAGCTTCGTCAACTTTGACCGGGGTCTTTCCGATCTCAGACGAAAGTTTGAAGATCTTTTCGAAGGTCTCTTCCGACGTCATCTGTCCTTTGATGATCTCCACCAGTTTCATCATCGGAACCGGATTGAAGAAATGCATTCCGATCACTTTGTCCGCTCTTTTCGTCGCGGATGCGATCTCAGTGATCGACAGAGAAGAAGTATTGGTCGCCAGAATCGCTTCCGGCTTGCAGATCTCATCAAGCTCTTTGAAGATCTCTTTTTTCAGATCCATATCTTCTGAAAGGGCTTCCACGATCAGGTCAGCATCCTTCACACTGTTCATGTCGAGACTTTTTTCGATCCTGCTTAAAGACGATTTTCTGTCTTCATCCGACATCTTCGATTTTTCTACAAGTTTTCCCAGACTCTTTTCAATCGTCGCATAAGCTTTGTCTACAGATTCCTGTCTGCGGCCTTTCATCACGACCGTATGACCTGCAACGGCAAACGCCTGCACGATACCGTTGGCCATCGTTCCCGAACCGATTACACAAATCTTCATCGTCATTTCCTCCTTAACTCAATGAATATCATCCAAAATCAAAACCTCGGTTAATTCCCCTTGAACTCCGACGGTCTCTTTTCCAAAAAAGCTTTCATGCCCTCTTTTTGATCTTGAGTCGAGAAACAAAGTGCAAAAAGATTTTTTTCGACCTCCAAAGCCGTATCCATATCGGTCTCAAGACCTCTGTTGATCGCAGCCTTCGCATATCTGACAGCAATCCGACCCTTGGAAACGATCTTCTCCGCAAGCTTCATCGCCTCATTCATCAATTCTTCGGGGGCATAGACTTTATTGACAAGTCCGATACGGTAAGCTTCCGCCGCATCAATGACGTCCGCCGTAAAGATCAGCTCCTTTGCAATCCCGCTGCCGACCAATCTGGGCAGTCTTTGCGTCCCTGCGAAACCCGGAGTAATTCCAAGACCGACCTCCGGCTGACCGAATTTTGCTTTTTCACTTGCCAGACGAATATCGCAGGCCATGGCAAGCTCACAGCCTCCTCCGAGAGCAAAGCCGTTGACCGCCGCAATGACAGGTTTTTCAAGCAGCTCTATTTTGCGGAATACATCCAACCCTAAGTACGCAAATTTTCTCGCCTCTTCCGCATTCATCGTGCTCATCGCACTGATATCCGCTCCCGCGACAAAGGCTTTTCCTTCGCCGGTAAGTACAACTGCTGCAACGGAGTCATCCGTCCCGATATGTTCAAAAGCTGCCTCCAAATCGAGCAGTACACTTTGGTTCAGGGCGTTCAGCGACTTCGGATTATTGATTCGCACAACGGCAATGTTTCCGGATACTTCATAGATCAGGTTTTCAAACTTCAATGATATCCCTCCTTTACGACTTGTTTTTTCATGATGAGAAAAAATCCAAAGCACAATCCATCTCATCCGCCTCTCAATAAAAAAACCTTGCCTAAATTAGTTAAGCAAGGTTCGTGCCAATATTAAACTTTCAATTCGACGTCTTCCAGAAGATTATCATATGATCGAAGTCTCGGATACACTTCTTCACGCAGCAATTCTTCGACCTGCTCTTTCGATCTTCCGATGAAATTTTCAGGAGCAAGAGCCTTCCTGAGGCGTTCTTCACCCATGGAGAAACAGGGATCTTCACTCAACAGACTGAGAAGATTGTTTTCTTTCCCTTCCAGTTTTACATTTCGGGAGGCTTCCATAGAGTATCTGCGAATGACTTCATGAATTTCCTGACGGTCTCCTCCCTGTTTGACACCTTCCATAATCAGAGATTCTGTCGCCATGAACGGAAGCTCTTCTTCAATATGTCTTTTTACCATCTTTTCATAGACGACAAGTCCCTTTGTCACATTGATCGCTATTTCCAAAACCGCATCCGCTGCCAAAAACGCCTCAGCTATCGAGAGTCTCCTGTTTGCCGAATCGTCCAAAGTCCTTTCCAGCCACTGTGTCGAATGGACCCAGGCGGGATTCTGCGCAATATTGATGATGTATTTCGCAAGGGAAGATATCCTTTCCGACCGCATCGGGTTACGTTTATAAGCCATAGCGGAAGAGCCGATCTGTTTTTCTTCAAAGGGCTCTTCGATTTCTTTCAAATGCTGAAGCAAACGAATATCATTCGTCATCTTATGCAAGCTTTGAGCGATTCCTGAAAGTACGGACAAAACGCGGTAGTCGACCTTCCTCGAATAGGTCTGGCCGGTGACCGGATAGGAGCCGTCAAAACCCATTTTTCTGCACACGAGATCATCCAGCCTCCTGACTTTTTCATGATCTCCTTCAAAGAGTTCAAGAAAAGAGGCCTGCGTTCCTGTCGTTCCTTTGACCCCCCTCATTCGAAGCCCTTCTTTGACATGGATGAGTTCGTCGAGATCCAAAATGAGATCGTAGATCCAAAGAGCGGCCCGCTTCCCGACGGTAGTCAGCTGCGCCGATTGAAAATGGGTAAAGCCGAGAGTCGGAAGAGATTTATACTCTTCCGCAAAGACCGCCAAATTTTTAATCAGAGAGGCCAGCTTGTATTCGATGAGCGAAAGCGCCTTCCGCATATTGATCAGATCGGTATTGTCTCCGACGTAGCAGCTCGTGGCTCCGAGATGGATGATCCCCTTCGCAGACTGCGCCTGCATGCCGAAGGCTTTTACATGGGACATGACATCATGCCGAATTTCTTTTTCTATCCGCTTTGCCTCTTCGAAATTGATCTGATCCTGATACTTCTTCATTTCATCAATTTGATCCGCCGAGATTGGCAATCCGAGCTCCTTTTCAGCCTCTGCAAGAGCGATCCAAAGTTTTCTCCAGGTCTGAAACCTGTTTTCATCCGAAAAAATATAACTCATTTCACGGCTTGCATATCTCTCGTTGAGCGGACTCTGATACAGGCTGTACATTCACACCCCTCCTTAGGACAAAGCCTGACGAATGCGTTTAACGCCTTCGGAGATTTTTTCCTTTGAGGTGGCATAGGAGAGACGGATATAACGATCCGCTCCGAAGGCAATGCCCGGCACTACGGCAACTTTAGCCTGATCAAGAAGATAGTCTGCAAAATCTATCGAAGTATGAAGCGTCTTACCTCCAAAAGTTTTTCCCAAAACCTTCGATATATTCACCATCACATAAAAGGCCCCGCTCGGGATATTGCAGCTGAGCAGGTCAATGTCATTTATCTCCTTGACCATCAGATCTCTTCTCTCATGAAATTCCTTTTTCATAGAGAGAAGGGAATCCTGTTTTCCTTCCAGAGCTTCAATGCTCGCGTATTGGGCGACCGTATTGGGATTGGAAGTCGCATGACTTTGAATATTATCCATCATGGACGCGAGAATTTTGTTGGAAGCAGTGTAACCGATCCTCCATCCCGTCATCGCATAAGCTTTGGACATCCCGTTCACCAGGATGGTTCTCTCTTTGATTTCAGGAGAAAAAGATGCAATACTGATATGTTTTCCCTCATAGATCAATTTTTCATAAATTTCGTCCGAAATGATGATCAGATCTTTTTCAACTATCAGAGAAGCAATTTCACGAAGTTCTCTCTCACTGTAGACGGCTCCCGTCGGATTCGAGGGAGAATTGAGTATAATCGCCTTCGTTTTATCCGTGCAGGCCTTCCTTATCTGTTCGGCGGATACCTTAAAATCGCTCTCTTCCTTTCCTTCCACCAGGACAGGAAGAGCGCCGGACATTTTGACCAGTTCAACATAACTCACCCAGTAAGGGACGGGAACGATGATCTCGTCTCCGGGATTGCTGATCGCCTCAATCGCATTGCGCAGCGAGTGTTTTGCTCCGTTCGATACGACGATCTCCGCCGGATCATAGAGCAGATCATTATCTTTCCTGAGTTTTTCAACAATCGATCTTTTCAAGAGCGGAAGTCCTGAGGAAGCGGTGTAAGTGATCGGTTTTTTCTCTATGGCCTCGATCGCCGCCTGTCGAATATTGTCCGGAGTCTGAAAATCAGGCTCACCTACGCTGAATCCGATAACATCAATCCCTTCAGACTTCATTTTTTTCTCTTTTGCACTGATCGCCAAGGTAACCGACGGCTCTATCGCCATATATTTCTCAGAATACTTCATCTTTTTTCCTCCTTACCAATAATCCGGTTATGTTATCTTTGGTTGCAAAAATATGATATGACTTCTTCAATATGTCCTTTTACTTTCACCTTCGGAAAGATCTTTTCTATCCGGCCTTTTTCATCCAAAATAAAAGTAGTTCTTTCAATGCCCATATATTTTTTCCCATACATGCTTTTTTCCTTGATGACATCATACAAAATGCAAACTTTTTCTTCAGCGTCACAGAGCAAATCAAAGGCAAGTTCGTATTTGGAATGAAACTCTTTTTGTTTTTTCACTGTGTCCCTGCTTATCCCGACAACTTCGGCACCGCAATTTCGAAGTTGATCCAAGTTACGGTTGAAATCCTCGGCTTCCTGTGCACATCCTTTTGTATTGGCCTTCGGGAAAAAGTACAAAATCAATTTTTTTCCAATAAAATCCGATAATCGAACTTCCCTGCCTTCTTGATTCGGAAGAATAAATTCTGCAGCCTTATCTCCCGCCTGCATCTGCATCCCCTCTTTTCTTTCTACTAAAATAAATCATCCTGTCTCTTCAGTTTCCACGCAAAAATTCACAGCTTTCCTCTTACGATTTCCAAGTCCACCGATCCAGGCGGCTTACTCCTCTCAATTTTTTTACGAAAGTTCCTCCTCTTCGTCTCATGACTCTCGAAGCTTGTCTATTTTGTCTTCAATTTGCCATGTTGTTTTTTTTTCGAAAAAAATCCTCCGGGATCTGTGATATGACAATGGCAATAAACATCAATACACAGCCGAAAAACTCTCTTCCCGACATCTTCTCATGCAGGAGAAGAAAACCGGCAACAAGGGCGAAGACCGATTCCATGCTCAGCAGAAGCGATGCAACAGTCGGCGTCGTATATTTTTGTCCGAGTATCTGCAGGGTAAAACCCACTCCTCCCGACATGACACCGGCATAGAGAATAGGTATCCCTGCTGCCAAAATATCCTTGAAGCTCGGATGTTCAAACAGGAGCATCGCGATAAAACTGTAAAATGAACATACCGCGAACTGAGCCATCGCTAATTTGACCGCATCGACCCTCGGAAGAAAATGATCAATCGCCAGCACATGGGAAGCCCAGAAGAAAGCGCCAATCAGAACAATGAAATCTCCTTTTGCAATCGTAAAACTTTCTGTGATGCAGAGAAAATAAAGTCCGGCCGTCCCCATGATAACGGCGATCCATCCGCCAAGATTGACTCTATGCTTAAAAAATAACCCCATGATAGGAACCAAAAGGATATAGAGAGTCGTAATAAAAGCAGATTTTCCGGCTGTCGTAAAGACAAGACCGAATTGCTGCAGGCTCGACCCGGCAAACAAAAAACTTCCGCAGATGAGACTCGCTATAAAAAAAGTCTTTTTGTCGTACACTTTTTCATCAGTCGCCCGGCTCTGATCGCCGCTTTTTTTCTGCATGAAAAAGATGATGGGAATCAATACGATTGTAGACAGACTGAATCGCGCAAAATTGAAAGTAAAAGGTCCGATGAAGTCCATTCCGACGCGCTGAGCGACAAAAGCCGATCCCCAGATCAAAGCTGTGACGAGAAGTAAAATATTTGCCAGAATTTTTTTGTTCTGCACGGTAGTTCCTCCCCTTCAGTATATGATTTTTTATTTATGTTCATAGTCTAACAATTTTCCGTGATATTTGCAATTTGTCTTTTCAAAAAATGCCCAACGACATCTGAAAATTGTTCGATGCGATGAATATAGACAAAATCTTTCCCAAAAATCCTCTTCTCGGCGTCCAGATCCTCTTCATCTCCTGTAAAGACCCCCAAAACCGAAATTCCGCTCATTCTCGCTCTTCTCACCTCCATCGCGGTATCGTCCACCGCCGCCTTCCCGGTATAGTCTTTCGTTTTTTTTCCGAAACTCTGTTTGGATTGGACGCGCAGGTCATTCGGTTTTCCGTCACTGAGAACGATGAGGATCTTATATTCTTCTTCCCGCCGTATCAGACTGTCACTTATGATTCGAAGGGCCAGACCGTCTCGGTTGCTTCCCATGGCGGCATACCTGAAAATATCTTGATTTTTCCCGATTTCGTCATCATAGTCCCGGAAAACCCGAATGACCGTAAAATCCAAAAAATTATTGAAGCTGCACACCCGGGTCGGAATACTGCAGAGAGAGAGCGCCTGAGCAAGAAGATACCCTTGGACAGCTACCAAAGGCTGCCTTTCCATTTGTGAACCGCTGGCATCCAGAAGGATATCCACAGCAAAAGAGATTCCTCCTTCTCTTCCGCTCTTGCCGAAAATCTCGCTGTCCGACAGCTTCGTGCTTCTCCAGACCTTGGAAGGATAGAGTCTGCCGGCCGAAGATCTCTGATAGGAGATTTCAGCTTCCTGTGTGAGACTTCGAAAAAACACATCTCTTAGCCGGAAGATATTTCTTCGGTAAACCAATAGATTCTCATGAAAAAAATCAGTGGTGTTTTTTCTCTGAATCTCCATTTTTCCGATGCGGTATTCGTCTTTGTTATCCGCTGAAAAACTGCCTTTTGTAATATGGATTTTTTGTCCCTGATGGATTCCAACTGCAAAATTTTTTTCCATTTGCCGGACAAGCGACTGCGAAAGACTGCTTTTGCCATAGATTGACTCCACCTTTATCCGTCCTCTTTCCGCAGTATCTTCCAGGTTGCCTGAAACTTCCTTTTCTTTTGCAGCCTCCTGAATATCCTGATCCATCGAAGTCACATTGGAACTGAATTCCGCAGAAGTGTACTCCTCCGATATCTTTTCCATCGAGTCATCGAAGAGAACGGATTTTTCAAGGGTACCAATTCTCTTCTGTGCAAGATTTCTCCTCTTCTCTAATTGAGAACCTTCTTCCGATTCGTGAAGAGAAAACTCAGAATGAAAAAAACGGCGGAACAACTCTTCGTTGAAGCGAAGAAAGCTTTCGGTATCTTTCACAGAATCTACTTTCTTCATCTCATCCAGAAGCAACCTTACCTTTCGATTTGCAGAAGAGGATTTTCCCATCTTGCCCATATAATAACTTTTTCTAATTTCATTGGCAAGATTTTTCGGATTTGCAAAAAAATAATGCCTGCCCAATGAAGAAATGGCCTTCTTTCGAATGCTTGCCACACCAAAACGCTCTTTTAAGAGAAAAGGGATCGTCAGCTCTTCCGCACAAAGCAGGAGGATCGTTTCAAAAAGTTCTCCGTCACCGGTCTGACGATGTAGATTTTGGATGAAGCGATTTATCTTATCAAAGTCCAACATCCTGTCAACCGCCCCCAAAATAACGCTCCTGTATATCTTGACAATCTCCGCATCCTCTTTCATTGACTCTGAAGCGAGCAGCTCTTCCGGACAGCAGTTATAATTTTCCGCCACGGTCCAGATAATATTTAATTGTCTTTCTCTGCTTAAGCTCTTCTTCAACATCTCACACCGCCCGTTATGGAAAGATATCTTCCGCCTGTGCATCCGTGGGAATACGAAGACGGATTACATCGGAGATAATGCTCTGTTCAAATTCGTCAAAGCTTTTACCGACAATTCCCATACGAAGAGCTCTATGGGGATCTAAACCGATCTGGATGCTCCGTATGGCTCCGATCAGTCCTCTAAGGTCGACGGCTTTCGTTGAGATTTCAGAATTGAGAGATTTCAGCTCCAAATCCATAAAAAGCCCCGAAAACTGTTCTATATATTCCGACCGCATATCCGGAAATTCATCCCCTAAAATCAACCGGATTTTTTCCTTGCTCATGAGCGGAATGTCGACGACCATAAATCGAGAGACCAGAGCTTCATTCAATTCCTTAGTTCCCGCATAGCCGTAATTCATCGTTCCGATAAACCGCGCCGCTTCGTGGAGTATGATCTTTGAATACCCCGGAACATCAATGACTCTTCTGTGATCCAGGACGGAATGCAGGACGGCAACCGCATCATTTTTCGCCATATTGATCTCATCAAGAATACCGAAACCTCCAACTTCGGCGCATTGATAGACCGATCCCTTACGCAGCTGGACTCGATCATCGACAAAAGTGTCCGTTCCGATCAAAAATGAACTGTCGATCCCTGAGTGAAAGGAGATTGTCCACGACGGACGGCGAAAGACATAGGCCAGGTTCTCTGCAAGCACATTTTTTCCTGTGGCTTTCGGTCCGCTTATAAGCAAATGCTCTCCCTGTAATAAAGATGCAAGGCACATTTCCCAGATATCCCGCCCGAAATATCGAAATCTCGGTTTTTGGATCCTCTTTCCCAGTTCCTCGTCAACCGGATATTGACTTCTGAAATAAATAAGATTTTCAATCAGTTTTTCTTTAACTCCCTGTTCTCTCAAAAAATCAATCATACCATCTTTATCTCCTTCATTATCCATCGGATGCCGTCAGACTACAGACCTGTTTGAAAAATCCTTTTTCTTCCTTTCATTGATTTTCATTTTTCTCGTTTTGCCTGCAAATTGATTCTTCCATTATATCATCAAAAAAAGAAAAAGTAATCCTCTCAAAGCGCCTGCGCTTGAAATGATTACCTCAACTTTTATTCAGCTACAGTTTTTTCATCAGCCTTAACAGAAATGGCCTTTTTATTTCAATCGCATCTGCGGGACAGACTTCATGACAGCAAAAACAGCTGATACATCTCTGTAAATCTGCATTCGGCTTGTTTTTTCGATCCATCTCTATTATATGAGGCGGACAGTTTCGTATACAATGACCGCAGGATATACATTTTTCGTGCAGGAATTTCGGTTTGGACTTCAATTTTCCCAAGAGAAATCTTGACAACGGTCTTGGAAGCTTCGACATTCCGAACACAATATCCATCGAATTTGGCAGCTGAAAGGGAGGAATCTTTCTGTCACGGTAGTTTTCGCCTTCGACTTGAACCTCTTCACGAGAGAATAAACCTCTCTTCTCCGCCAAGGTCAGTACCGGAATCAGATCAGCAGAAATTGAGGCAATATCCGCCGCCGCAAAATCCGTCTCATAAGCGTTTTCTCCGCCTAAAATCAAGCCGACATGTCTTTTTTTTCCATTGGAGGGACCGTTGCCCTCCATGCAGTCCACAGCATCGATAATCGAAAAAACCGGTTTTACAAATCTTTCAATATCTATCAGATGATGAGCAAAAACCTCCTTATCCGACAGCTTGAAATGATATTCCGCCTTCGTGAGACCCGGAATGACGCCGAAAAGATTTTTTACGGCTCCGGTAAAAGTCATCATCCCGTGCGTCTTCAGCTTCGCAGCAGAAATGACATAGTCCGCTTCCAATATCGGGTTTATGACGTCGAATCTCTTCAGACAAAAAGCTTCCGGGTGGTTCACTTCAGTATAATCCGTGTCATAATTGAGCTTCGCCCCCGTTTTCCGAGCTGCCTGAAGCATTCCGCAGGCCTCATAGATACCTTTTAGAGCAGCCGGCGTAAAAGGTCCTGCAGGAGAATCCGCGATCAAAACCTGAGCTCCAAGCTCCATCAAATATTCCGCTATGGCTCTTATAACAACCGGATGCGTGGTCACTGCATCTTCAGGAGATTTTTTCATCAAAAGGTTCGCTTTTATGACAGCCTTTTTGCCCAGAGAGATTTTTCTATTCAGCTTTGCTCCATTCAAGATTCCGTATACTGCGTTTTTTACTTCAAGGTACTCATAGTTTTTTGCTGAAAAGACAAAGACCTTACCCATATGGCATCCTTTCCTCCCTGACTCTTTCATAATATTACTCCAATTTAACACCAATCATTGTCTTTTCCGAAAGTCTTTCATCTGCCAATACAGAGTATTACAAAGAGATACGATTCCGTTTTATTCAAAATCTGCATCGTCAGATCATCTATACTTTACAGGGGCCTTATCAAAGAAATTGCTTTGGGCATAATCTCAATATCCCAATAATCTCCTTTTTTCAGTTCTCCGTCAAGCTGATAGGGGATTCTTTCTTTTGATCGTATCTGAAGCCCCTGTGACTTTAGAAGTGAAACTGCAGAAAGCCTCTCGTGCTTTCCTTCCATAAAAGTCTTTATCAGTGGAAAAACCGCTCTTCTTTTCAGCGGATCTACAACACAGATATCTAATAAACCGTCCATCGTATCGGCATGAGGAAGAACTTTCATTCCTCCTCCGTAATATTTTCCCTTTCCAATCGACACCATCATGAATTTCTCGAATTTCTCTCCTGTATTTGTCCTAATCTCGCAAGAATAGTTTTTTAATCTCATCAAGGTGTAAATTGCACTTAAAAAATAGGATGACTTGTTCGGGACGAAAATGTTTTTCTTAAACAAATAAGAGTTTTCAATAACCTGAGCATCAAAACCGACAGACATCACATTTACGAAATAATCATCATTCACTCTTCCTATATCGACAGGCAGCACCTCCGCCTCTAAAAGTTCATGAATATACTCCCAGTAGTTTTTGATCATTGACAGTTCTGTGATCTTCGTGAAATTCCTGATGTAATCATTGCCTGAACCGCTCGGTATGACGCCGACAGATATTCGGTCGGAGAGTTTTTGTCTGACGAGGCAATTGACCAGATCGTGAAAACTTCCATCTCCTCCTACGGAATATATCCTCTGCACATCTTTATTACAGTGATTTTTCAATATCTCACTGCAATGCCCCGGATACTGGCTGGTCTCGATCAGAATGTCTTCTCTCGTCTTCACAATCTTATGCAGTACTTCTTCTATCCTTTTATAACTTCCGTCTCCTGCAAAAGGATTGATAATGAAAAGATGGCTCATTATGAAGGCTCCTTGGGTTCGTTTCAAATTTCTGATGTGATAACCCGTTGAAGATACGAAATTCACTTCCCGGATTTCTTATCTTCAGCAAGATAATAATATGATTTTTTAATATACCCATTGAATCGAACAACTCTCAAAAAATGGAAATAAAACACCGCCCGGTCCAATCAAATATCGTACCGAGCGGTGCAAGAATTGGCGGCGTCCTACTCTCCCGGGAGCCTTCGCTCCAAGTACCCTCGGCGATGAAGAGCTTAACTGCTGTGTTCGGGATGGGAACAGGTGTATCCTCTTCTCTATCGCGGCCATATGAAGGAAAGCATACCTTCAAAACTGCATAT
>JAUMYL010000029.1 GCA_030528675.1 Peptostreptococcaceae bacterium | reverse complement strand
ATTCCTCACTTCTTCTCTCCATTTCACCAACCATTTCATTTGTTCTCTCTTCTCGTTTAGCTCCTTTAGTTGTTTTCTTTGCGCCTCTAAAGTCTGATTTTCAGAGAGTTCTCGGCATCCTTTTCCTGAATTACACTCTCTGCAAGAAGTGACAAGATTCAAAATATCGTTCTTCCCGCCGTTTTTTACCGGAGAGATGTGATCCACTTCCAGCACAACATCCGGAGCTTTTCTTCCGCAATATTGACAAGTGAAAGCGTCTCGCTTAAATACTTCAAACCTCAGCTTTTTAGAAATTGCTTTTCTCTTCATTTTTCGCCTCCTCTCAATGTGTCCTCATAATGATGGACATCAATTCCCTCTTGATATGCTCGGTTGATGAGCACTTCAATAAAATCACTCATCTCTTCCTTGGTAAATTTCGACGTTCCGATATAGCACCGGTACAGTACCGTCTTTGTTCCCTTTTCGCTGACCCTTCGCTCGACTTCCTCCACTACCCGGTACACCTCTTCCAGATGTCCTTTGGCCGCTTCCAAAGTCTCAAAATAGTGCGTCTTGATCTTCGCCTGCCGAATCAGAGAACAATAGAGATTCATCTCATCCGAGAAATATCCGTTGATCTTCCGGTCGATGAGGCCGATGATCCGCCAAATGAGACGGTTTTGTTCCAGCGACCGCTTATCCTTCGGCCGCCGGATCTCCACCGTACAGAGATCCCCCGGCTGAAACTGTTTCAGCTTCTCCATCGAGTGCTTCGGAAACTCCATCGTCAGACGCGTTCCGCTCCACTGACCCCATACCACCTCCGTCATCATTTTTGGTACACCCGCCTTTCATCCTCAAACCCCGGATACTGCCGATCCAAATGCTTCCTTGCCCTCCAAAGATACCCTTCTCTCTCCGGCGACTGATCCATCGCCCGGTGGCATTCCAAACAGGCCGTGACCACATTCTCTTCGATCCCCAGACCGCCCTTACTTCTTGGAATATAGTGCGCATTGGGAAACGCCGAAGGACTGCCGCAGAAGATACAGCCGCCGCCGTCCCTTTCCCATACCCTATCCTTGACTTTCTTCGAAATGTCCAGCGCCTTCGTCCTTGCCGATCTCATTTCTTCGCCTCTCGCTTTTCAAGATTGCGCATCGCCTGCGCCCACTGGGCCATGGTCAGATCGGCCAGTGGGCAGCCATATCCGCTTTCGATATTTTCCACCGGGACGCCTTTTTCTTTTGCCAGTTTCGTGAGCGCATTGACCTTGTTCTTGTCGATCTTCGCCGCTTCTGTCTCTGCGATCATAGCGCCGTTCTTTGCTTCATCCTCCGGGTTCTTTCCGTGCGTGTTCGTGCTGTCCGAATCCTTGGTATCATCGATGGCAAACAGTCCATTGAGAGCGTATTTTCGAGCGTAGGAACTCGACGCTCCGGTCACCTGCGATCCATCCATCCCTTTCTTGCTTTCCTCTTCTCTGGCGAAAGCAGAGACGCTGTGCGATTCGCCTTCCACATCAAAGAGTGTCGCTGTTGCCTTGATGTAGTATCTTTCCCCAATCAGGACGATCTCATCGGATAAGCTCAGCACAAGCCCTTCCACCGACAGCAGCGGCTTTACCGCCTCAACGATGTCTTCGCAGCTTCTGTATTTGTATTTGCCAAAACAGTTATACTGTCCTTTCGGCGCCTTGAGCTCGGACTGCACCTTTCGAATCTTCTCAAATATTTTCATCGCGTCCCCCTATATAAAATCCCGCATCGACAGACCCAGTTGCTGCATCGATGGAATCGGCCGGTAATACGCCCGGATCTGCTCCTCATACTCCTCTTCCAGCGCCCGAATCCGCTCCTCATAGTCCTCTCTGAGCTCGTTTAGTTCTTCCTCGTGTCCTTGCTCTACCTCTTCGATTTCCGCCCGGAGAGAGGCGATTTCCTCCCTCAGCGCATTCTTTTCCACCGTCAGCCTTGCCCGTTCCTCGTTAGACGATTGCAGTAAATCGATTAAAAATTCCTTATCGTGCTCCAGACGCTCGATGATTTCTTTCATCCGGATCGCCTCCTGTTTGAAATTTGAAACGTTTTATGGTATACTTACTTTCGATGTTTTCCTTTGCCCCTTGCCGGAGTGGTTGCTCCGCAGGGGCGTTTTTGCACACCGCGGACAGACATACTCGCGAATATCCGCGTGAAGACTGACAATCCAATGTTTTTTTTTTTACACTTCGTACAACGGGCTTTCATCTCAGCTCCTCCCGCATCGCCCTCAGCAGGAGCGGATAGAACCCCAGCAGATTCAGCCCGTCGATCCGCCCCGTCAG